>NZ_QDGA01000099.1 GCF_003347665.1 Microvirga calopogonii | reverse complement strand
TGGCAGCTCTGATCATCTCATCCGCGCAACCGGATACTTCTCAAGCCGCCTGAAACCAACGCCAGCTTCGTGCCGACGCATTATTCAGGGCCGACTACTTAGCATTCGCGATCCGAAGTTCCCGGATGGGCATGAGCGCCTGGTCCGGCACGAGCATAGTCCCGAGCGCACCATTCAAACGGATTTTTTGCGGTAACTGGTATAGCACACAATGCATCGATCGGAAGGCACTCGTCAGGCGGCAAGACCAGAGTCCTAACCTTTGATGCGCTCTGGCACGTCCTCTGCGATATCTGCGATTTGTCTGAGCCGCAAGAATGTTGGAATTTCTTTGGGGCATCTGGATGTGTGTCCGTTTGAGCGTCCGATGCTCTAACTTCGAGGATGAACCAATCATGGGCCTAACACTACTCCTGTCTCTTAGCGAGGTGGGAGATTGTGTCCGGTCAATTCGGGGGTTACTTTATTCGGTTTGACGTTGTGCCTCTGAGAGCTTCTTGACGAGACGTTTGCCGTACTCCACGGACGGGCGCTCGATCCCGTGATAGCTGACGTGGGCGATGATGGTAGCTAAGCCAAGCACGATTGCTGAGACGGCAGCGAAACGGAGCCATTGAGGACCATCGCTGGCATACACGCGCTGCAGTACTGGGCCACTCAGTACAATCAGCGGGATGTGCCAAAGGTACACAGAATAACTGATCCGCCCATAGTACGACAGAATACGGGATGCCAGAACGCGAGGCTGGCACAAAGCGGCGCTCAGTAAGATCAAGGCGTAGGCGATGGTGTCGACATGGACTCGATGAAAGATGCCCCATCCCATGCTCCTGGATACTTGCCATGAGAACAGGAGCAGGCCTGCAGCAAGAGCTGCTGAGCCGAAAAGTTTGGCCCGCGGGTTCACCTTGAGTGCGACATAGGCTTCGAAGGCAAGCAAGCCCAACATGAATGAGGGGAAGAAGCGCACTATCGAGCCAGCATCAAATTGCGCCCACAAACGCGGGTTAGAAACCAACCATGAAAAGTGATTGGCAAAGATGTAGTAGATAACGAGCCCCACAAAGAAGATTATGAGGCGTGCCTTGATGCCCTTGGCGAAGAAGTACAGCAGGGGAAAGATGGCATAGAATATCATCTCCACGCCAACCGCCCACCCTCCTGCAACGGCGCTCCGGCTCCATTTCGGAACGAGATTGAAGAGAAACGAAACGGACCCAGCGATTAGCCCCCAGTCGGGCGCACTCCACCTTGTTATGCAATAGTGTAAAGTGGAGTAGATGATTACTGTATAGAAAAGGGGCGCAATCCGGAAGAAGCGGCTGGTTGCGAAGCTCACCAAAGGCATGCCAGTTGCGATATGACGCGGCATCGTCAGGCTCAAGGAAAATGCGCTGATTACAAAGAACAGCCACACTCCTGAATACCCGAACTCAATCAAGGGCGCGAACGCCGGAGGGGGCGCTAGGTTCGGCGTCGACACCCGATAGACGTGGAAAAGAAGCACGTAGAGAGCCGCAATCCCGCGCAGATTGTCGAGAAATTCGAGCCGGTCATTTTGCATTTGCTGCCCCAAACCAGCATGCTGAATCACACGAATGCTTGCGGAGCCGCGATACTATCTCAAGATGATGCCTCGGGGAAGCTCATGTCTCTGAAGTGTAACCCCTGAGAGTGGCGCGAAGATGGAAGCCTGAAGGCGGTCAAAGCAGCTTGCAGGAGAGGGGCTGCTAATTCTTAGCAATCAGAACAAGGGTTACTTGATCAGCCTACCGAGGCGGGCCTTCAGCTCCAATTTCATCCGGTTGACCATTGTCAGAGATCGCTCAGCGTGGGGTTGTGCGCTGATCGCTTGGCGTATGACCCGAAAGGCCCTGAATTCGTTGCCAATAGTTTGCAACTCGTTCCGGTGCTCTAAGGCTGTTTGGGCTTCCGTCCTTCGCATCTGTGCCAAACTAGGCGGCTATAGGGCCTCCCGCGCTGCCTTCTCCGCCTCGGCAGACCAATCCGTTACCGGAGCGTCGACTCTCTCTGACTGAACGTAAAACTCTACGGCCTGTTGGCGCTTGGCCCAGTCGAGAGTGGCGGCGAGACAGAGCACGCCCATGAAGGATCGAGCGGTCTTCTCATAGCGGGTTGCAACGGCGCGACACTCTTCGAGTGTGTGGTGGCGGAACGTTGTTGGGATCAGGCGCGTTGCGCGGTTGAGGACTATACTTGGCGCTTTGACGGCCTGCGGCGCCGGGCTTCTCGCCGCAGAAGGAGGATGTGATGCACTCCCTTCGTCCGCAAGTCCGCACCACCCCGGCGGTTCGCCAGGAGATCGCCCGCTCGAGAGAGCCCACCGGCGTCTTGACCCGGCGCTTCAGCGTGAGCACCGAGACGATCCGCAAATGGCGCAAACGCGGCGTGCAGGACTGCCAGGACCATTCCAGCCGGCCGCACAAGCTGCCCTGGAGGGCCACCGAGGAGGAGCGGGCGATCGTCTGTGCCCTGCGCCAGGCCACCGGCTTCCCCCTCGACGATCTCACCTTCCTAGTCACGCACTTCCTGCCGCATCTTAACCGCGACGCGGTCTACCGCATCCTCAAAGCCGAGGGCTGGGACGATTACCACCGGCCGAGCAGCGCAAGCGCCGGAGCGGCACCTTCAAGGACTATGACCTCGGCTTCGTGCACATGGATATCAAGCACCTGCCCAAGCTGCAGACCGCCAGTAGCGAGCGCCGCAAGCGCTTCCTGTATGTGGCCATCGACCGCTGCTCGCGGTGGGTGCACCTGGCGGTCAAGGACGACGAGGTGGTGCGAGCCTTCCCGTTTACGATCACGATCACGCATGTGCTCACCGACGGCGGCTCCTGCTTCACCGCCAATGGCTTCGAGGACGCCTGCCGCAAGCTGAAGGTGGAGGACCGCAGGACCAAGCCGTACAAGCCGCAGACCAATGCCCTCATGGAGCGCTTCAACGGCCGGGTACAGCGCGAGGTGCTGGGGATTACGATCTTTCGCCATCAGGATCTCGAGACGCTGCTCAAGGGCTTCAATCAGGTTTACAACAGAAGACGCCAGCGCGTGCTCAAGGGACGAACACCGGATGAGTCGGCGCGCAGCCGCTTGGTCGCCGAACCGAAGCTGGCCAACCACCGCTACAAGCCACCCGATCCCAGAGCACTTCCCCAAGTCCTCCAGGTCGTTGCTGCCACCAAGGAGGTCTCGGATCAGACAATCAAGGCGGCAAAGCCTCGGCCCTTTTGGCATGTCGTCGTTGCGGAATCGCGGGCCTGCGACGCTATTGCGGCTGGCGCAACACAGCCCCTCGCTGGTGCGATCCGGCGTGCCCCTGGCACTCTGGGGCCATCCTCGGGGATGTAGAAACCGCTAGGGGATCGACCCTTCGACGGTCGCAGCACGCAGGTAAGGACTGATGATTCCGAGGGCATCGGCGATCAGCGGAGATGCGATCAATGGCATCGATAGCATCGGGAGGGCCGTTGAGAAAAGAGATTTCCCCTGACTATGGACGAGAGGCATAAAGGCACCGTGGCTTTCTTTGATCTACGGAGAAGTTCGATGAGTGTAGGCGCTGGCGTTTTTGATCCTGACAAAGGTGTTCTGCTGGAGGGTACGACCGGAAGTGACGTCCCCGACGGCCGTGTCTTCGGGTCCCCGTTTTATGACCATCCCTTCCATGGCGTCTGCTATGAGGCCAACGATCTTCCCGAAATATTGATTGAGGAAGAGACGATTCTTGGTACGCCCGGCAATGACCGCCTCAACGGCACTGCCAATGGGGACCTCATCTTCGCAGACGCCGGTAATGACACCGTCATCGGTGGTGGTGGTGACGAACTACTGGGAGAAGAAGGCAATGACATCCTTTATGGTGATATCGGGCCCAATGAGCCACGCGATCACGTCGCTTCGGATCATGATCTACTCGATGGCGGCCCCGGAGATGACACTCTTGTCGCCGGGGACGGCTCGGATGAGATGAGAGGCGGCACCGGCGAGGATCGCTTCGAGTTCCGGTACCATGACCCGAAGTCCGGCTCCCCCGGAGGGCATGACGTCCGTGCCATAGCTATAGATTTCAATCCGAAGGACAACACGTTCGTCTTCGACGCCGCGGACTTTGCCGTCATCGGGGGTGCTAATGGCAACTTCGTCAACAACTCCGACCCGAGCGGCACCGTGAGCTCGTTCTACACCGGAGCGGCCTCCAAAGCCAACGGGAAGCACGTCGTGGTCATCACCGACCAAAGTTTCGCCTCTGCCTCTGACGCCGCCAAGGCAATAGCTCACGAGCACATGGGCGACATCATCGTGTACTGCGATTCAAGCACCCACTCTGGGGCTATGGCCTATGTTGCCACCGACGACAGTGCCCATGCGTTCGCTGGGTTGCATAACGTATCTCTCCCTAGGCTGTGTGGACGGATTTGATGAGGATGAAGCTCAGAGCAAGAGCAACGAATGAACCGTAGTTCTCATCCGTCTTCTCGCAGCGTAAAGCAACGCGCTTGAAGCGCTTGAGCTTTCCCATGGTCTGTTCGATGCGAGCCCGTCCGCGGTAGAGCGCCTTGGGAAAGAACTTCGGCTTATTTTTGGTCGTCGCGCGGTACGGAATGACTGGGCAGATGCCACGGGAACGAGCAGCCTGCCGGTTGGCTTTGGCGTCATAGCCCTTGTCACCCACAACCGCCCGCGGCGTGATCTCAGGACCAAGGTCGAGCAGCGTCTCGAAATGCGGGCTGTCGCTGGCCTCACCGCCAGTCAGGTGGAAACCAAGCGGGTCACCATTCCAGTCGGTCTTGAGGTGGATCTTGGTCGAGAACCCGCCCCGGGAGCGGCCCAGCGCCTGCCGGCTCTGCCCCCTTTTGCGCCAGCCGCCGAGACATGGGCCCGCACGATGGTGGAGTCGAACATCTGCACCAGGTGAGCGGTCCCGCTCAGCGCCGCCAGGGCCTCGAAGAACGCTTCGAACACGCCGGCCCGGCTCAAGCGCCAGAACCGCTTCCAGACCGAGTTCCAATTGCCGAAACAGGAGGGCAGTGCCCGCCAGGTGATGTTGTGGACTGTGAAATAGTGCAGCGCCTCCAGGAAGCGGCGGTCATTGCGGCCCTTGGGACCTCGCCGGGAACACGAGGCGGAAAACACCCGCAGCACCATCGTCCAGTCGTCGTCCGTCATTCCCGTCAGCATGGTCGAGTCTCCTGAAGGCGTTGTCACGTTAACTCGGGGATGAGGGCGAGCCGTGTAGATGGTCCGGCATGAGCAAGTCCGTAAGCTACAAACGCCACCGCTTTCCGCCTGAGATCATCGCCCATGCCGTGTGGCTGTATTTCAGATTTCCCCTGAGCTTGCGTCTGGTCGAGGAGATGCTGCTGGAGCGCGGCATCGTTGTCTCCTACGAGACGGTCCGCCGCTGGGCGCTGAAGTTCGGGCCGACCTACGCCCGCCACCTCCAGCGCAAGACGCCGAGCCGCCGCGACATCTGGCACCTCGACGAGGTCGTGATCACGATCTCTGGCCGGAAGCACTGGCTGTGGCGGGCGGTGGATCAGGATGGCTATGTGCTCGATGAGGTTATCCAGACCCGCCGCGACACCAAGGCGGCCAAACGCTTGCTGAGGCGACTCTTGCGCAAGCAGGGCGGCCCACCCCGGCGCATGATCACCGACAAGCTCGGCTCCTACGCCGCGGCCCAGCGGCAGATCATGCCAGACGTCGAACACCGCTCGCATAAAGGGCTGAATAACAGAGCGGAGAATTCGCATCTGCCGTTCCGGCGCCGAGAGCAGGTGATGCAGGGCTTTCGATCACCCAGGTATCTGCAGCGGTTCGTCAGCGTGTTCTCGGCCGTCCGCAATCTTTTCGTTCCACCCCGCTCCCGCCGCTCCGCTGCCGCCGCCCATCTCCACCGCCTCGACGCCATGGCGGAATGGAAAGCTGCGGGCAACCTTGCTGCTTAAGCCTGTCCAGCGACCAAATCGGCCTCAACGCATGGCGCCAGTTAACGTGACAACGCCCTTCGGTTGACCGACACCCGGTGTACAGCGCTGCTCACCATGCAGCGGCGCGGTTGCCGCGCACCTCTTTTATTCCGTCTGAAGCATTGCCAGACGGTACGTACTTCCCGTCCTATAAAACGAACAACTCACCCTCACGAGACGTCGAGTGACGGCGCCCATTGCCCCACTTTAAGACCAAACATTCCATTTGTTCTCCGGCGACCCCTGGTCGGAGAAATTTTTTGTCACTTGGGTCGTTCTAAAAAAAGAACGTTCCCGTTGACAGCCAGCCTTATTGCGTCAATTCTTCGTGACACACGGCGGGAGCCTCGATGAGATCACCGTGCGGTTAGTCAAGTATTCCATACTCTTTCGATTGTAGAGCACCTGCATCACAAGCTTCTTTGAAGGACGAAGACATGAGGATCATCAGCTCCAGGGTCATCGCAACGGTAAAGGCGACTTAGCCTCATCTGCTAGGACGTGCTGTGAACCGGCACGAGATCGATTGATCCCGGTTCTCGCACCTCTCCCGACCCTGTCATCAACCCCGCGGGCGCCTGCCGGCGGAAGGAGAACTTGTGCCATGAGTCTGCCTCGCATCGTTGGCCTTTCCGGCAGCCCTCGTCGTCCGTCCAAGACGAGCACTCTCGTTGAACTGGTGGCTGCCGATGTCTTAAGCCGGACACAGGCACGCCTTGAAGTCTTTGACCTGGTTGACGCCGGTCCTGGCTTGGGCGCGGCTCTGCAGCGTCACGACCTGACCCTGCCGGCGGCTCGCATCATCGATGCCATCGAGCAGGCCGATGCGCTGATTGTCGGCACACCGGTGTACAAGGGTGCCTATACCGGGCTGTTCAAGCATGCCTTCGATCTGGTTGATCCCAGGGCGCTGATCGGCAAGCCCGTGCTGCTCACCGCCACCGGAGGCGGCCCGCGCCATGCCCTCGTCGTGGAACATGCCCTGCGGCCGCTCTTCGGCTTCTTCGAGGCTCTCACCGTCCCGACAGCCGTCTACGCCAGCGACGCCGACTTCAGCGATGGACAGCTGAGTGACGCCGGCGTCCTGGCGCGGGTGAGCACCGCGGCGCAACAGCTCACGGGTCTCCTCAACGATCGCCAACACGCTGACAGGTCTCGCGAACCCAAGGTTGCTGACCTCCACATCGTTGGCGGACGCGCCGCAAGCCGCTGAACCACCGCATTTTACGACATCAATCGCGTAATCCAATCTGACACAGGGATGAAACACCATGAGCACACCTTCCGATCCGATCAAGTTTGCCTACTGGGTCCCCAATGTTTCTGGTGGCTTGGTCATCAGCAACATCGAGCAACGCACCAGCTGGGACATCGATTATAATCGCAAGCTCGCACAGATCGCCGAAGCAAGCGGTTTCGAGTATGCCTTGACCCAAATCCGCTTCACCGCAGGCTATGGTGCTGACAACCAGCACGAGTCAGTTGCGTTCAGCCATGCGCTTCTGGCGGCAACAACATCCCTAAAGGTTATCGCGGCCCTCCTGCCTGGGCCCTGGACGCCAGTGCTCGCCGCCAAGCAGATTGCGACCATCAATAACCTCACCAACGGCCGTATCGCCGTCAACGTTGTCAGCGGCTGGTTCCGCGGCGAATTCCAGGCGATCGGCGAGCCCTGGCTCGATCATGATGAGCGCTACCGCCGCTCGGAGGAGTTCATCCGGTCCTTACGCGGCATCTGGACGGAAGACAGCTTCACCTTCGCAGGCGACTTCTATCGCTTCCGGAACTACTCGATGAAGCCCAAGCCTATCGATCCGCAGCCGGAGATCTTCCAGGGCGGATCGTCACGCGCGGCGCGCGATATGGCCGCCCGAGTGTCGGATTGGTACTTCACCAACGGCAACACGCCGGAGGAAATCCGCAAGCAGGTCGACGACATTCGCGCCAAGGCCGAAGCGAACAATCATTCCGTCAAGATTGGCGTCAACGCGTTTGCGATCGCCCGCGAGACGGAAGAGGAAGCCAAGGCCGTGCTCGACGAGATCATCGCCAAAGCCAACCCGGAGGCCGTGCAGGGCTTCGCCGATCAGGTGAAGAACGCCGGCAAGGCATCGCCGGAAGGCGAGGGCAACTGGGCCAAGTCGTCCTTTGCCGATCTTGTCCAGTACAACGATGGCTTCCGCTCGAACCTAATCGGCACGCCGGAGCAGATCGCCGAGCGCATCATTGGGCTGAAAGACGCCGGCGCCGATCTCATCCTGCTGGGCTTCCTCCACTTCCAGGAAGAAGTGGAGTTCTTCGGCAAGCATGTGATCCCGCTCGTGCGAAAGCTCGAGGCTGAGCGTGACTCTGCATTGATCGCAGCCGAGTAACGAGAGCGGCCTTAAGGGGCCGCACAACACGCAGCATTGGGGACGACCATGCCGGGCACTTCCGCTGGAGTGGCCGCAGCCGAGAGGCTGCGCCTACCGTTCAAAGAAGAGCGCACCACACCGCGGCTCGAGAGCAGCCCGGCATGGCTTGCCGTCACGGCCCGTAGCGACGCGATCCTGACACTGTCGCACATCAGTCTCGCCTTCGGCGGTGTTGCTGCCCTCACGGATGTCAGTCTCTCCGTGCGCCGCGGCGAGATCTGCTCGGTGATCGGCCCCAATGGTGCCGGAAAGTCGTCCCTCATCAATGTGGTCAGCGGCCTGTACAAGCCCGACCACGGGAGCATCCGGCTCGATGGGCAGATGTTTGGCCAGATGCGACCGGATCGCCTGGCCCATCTGGGTGTTGCCCGGACGTTCCAGAACCTGGCCCTGTTCGGCGGGCTTTCCGTTCCCGACAACGTCAGCGCGGGCCTGACCCACACCCGGCGAGCTGGCGTTCTCGAGCAAGCCTTTTTCCTCCCGCGCTCGCGGCGTGAGGATCGTGAGATCGGCGAGCGGGTGGACGCCATGCTGTCCTTTCTCGATCTCGGCCCATTTCGTGACCGACTAGTGTCGACCTTGCCCTATGGCCTGCAGAAGCGGGTCGAACTCGCCCGGGCCCTCGTTGCCGAGCCGAAGCTCCTGCTGCTCGATGAACCGATGGCCGGCATGACGGCGACGGAAAAGCAGGAAATGGCCGCCTTCGTTCGGTCTGCACGCCAACGCTACGGCATCACCATCATCCTGATCGAACACGACATCGGTATTGTGATGGCACTCTCCGATCATGTCGCTGTGCTGGATTACGGCCGCAAGATCTCTGACGGAACGCCCGACGAGGTTCGATCCGACCCGGCGGTTATTCGCGCCTACATCGGCAGCACCGAGGACGAGGACCTTGTCTGATGGAAGTCTATGACCTTCTTTTCTTCATCGAGGTTCTGATCGGCGGCTTGTTGTCCGGCGTGATGTACTCCTTCGTCGCCATCGGCTTCGTCCTGATCTACAAGACCTCGGGCGTGCTCAATTTCGCGCAAGGTGCGATGCTGCTGTTTGCGGCGCTGACCTTCGTCAGCTTGATCGAGCGCGGCCTGGCTGTTCCTCTGGCCATCGGCCTGACGCTTCTGATCATGGTCGCTCTGGGCTTTGCCATCGAGCGCTCAGTCCTGCGGCCGCTCGTGAACCGCTCACCCATGACCTTGTTCATGGCGACCCTCGGGCTGTCCTACATCATCGAAGGGGCTGCTCAGTTGGTCTGGGGCACCCAGGTCCACGGCCTTGATCTTGGCATCTCCGATGTTCCCTTCGAGGTCGCCGGCATCTTCATCTCCACGTTCGACCTCGCCGCCGCAGGGATCGCAGCGGCCATGGTCGCCGGGCTCTCGGCCTTTTTTTACTGGACCCGGACCGGTCTCGCCTTCCGGGCCGTAGCCGACGATCAGTTCGCCGCCTTGGCCGTCGGGCTGCGCCTGTCCCGCATCTGGGGCAGCGTCTGGACAGCGGCCGGCTTCGTGGCGCTGGTGGCCGGCCTGCTCTGGGGCGCACGGCTCGGGGTGCAGTTCTCTCTGTCGCTTGTGGTTCTGAAGGCGCTTCCCGTGCTGGTGCTCGGCGGCTTCGATTCCATCCTCGGCGCGATTGTCGGCGGGCTGATTGTGGGCGCCGGTGAGAAGCTCGCTGAAGTCTATCTCGGCCCCTTCTTTGGCGGCGGCATCGAGGGCTGGTTCGCCTATGTGCTCGCCTTAGGGTTCCTGCTCCTTCGTCCCGCGGGTCTGTTTGGCACCAAGCTGGTTGAAAGGGTCTGACAGCGATGTCCGCTCACGCCATCTCCCTGCCGCACAGCCGGTTCTCGTTCCGCACACTCCTGTGGCCGGTGCTGGCTTTGGCGGCAGCCTATACGGTCGTGCCTGCCTTCGCATCGACCTATATCGTTGAGGCGATCCTCCTGCCGTTCCTGGCGCTCAGCCTGGCGGCCATCGGCCTCAATCTCCTGACCGGCTATTGCGGTCAGCTCTCCTTAGGCTCGGCGGCCTTCATGGCGGTGGGCGCCTTTGCGGCCTATAACCTCAACCTGCGGATCGGCGCCTTGCCGCTGCCGGTGTCGTTGGTGCTGGCCGGCGTGATCACGGCGGCCCTGGGGACCGTGTTCGGATTGCCCAGCCTGCGCCTGCGCGGATTCTATCTTGCGGTCTCGACACTGGCCGCGCAGTTCTTCGTCCAATGGATGCTGACCAAGTTCGGCTGGTTCTCCAACAACAGCCCGTCCGGCGTGATCTCAGCGCCCCGACTGGTGGTCGCCGGTCTCTCGCTCGACGGCGCAACGGGCCGCTATCTGTTCTCGCTGACGGTCGTCACCCTCCTGACCCTGTTGGCCTGGAGCCTGGTCGAGGGATCCGCCGGACGGAACATGATCGCGGTGCGCGACAATGAGACGGCCGCCCGGGTGATCGGTGTTCCCGTGCTGCGCACCAAGCTGCTGGCCTTCGCGATCTCGTCCTTCATCATCGGGGTTGCCGGAGCGCTCTGGGCTTTCACCTACCTGCGCACGGTCGAGCCGGCAGGTTTCAATCTCGATCGCTCCTTCCAGATCCTGTTCATCATCATCATCGGCGGGCTGGCGACCATCCGCGGCGCCTTCATTGGCGCGGCCTTCATCGTCGTGTTCCCGCTGGTGCTCGCCCGGGCCGGCGCCTTTCTCTTTGGCGGCGTGTTCGACTCCGGCGTGCTCGACATGAGCCAGCGCATCATCCTCGGCGTGCTGATCATCCTGTTTCTGATCCTCGAGCCGAAAGGACTTTCAGCTCTTATCGACCGCTTGGCCACTCGGTCCAAGCGGCGGCATGCGTGATCCAAGACTGCACAACCAAACCTGACCCACACAGCTAGGAGACGTTACGATGACACTCTTTTCTCGCATCGCCGGGGCGGCATTGACTGCGGCCCTCACATTAGGCACGGTGAGCGTGCAGGCCGACGAGCAGCACTTTCCCATGCAGAGCTACCGCGTCGGTCCCTATGCCGCCGGCGGCACAGGCTTCTTCGGCGGCTTCATCGATTACCTCAACCTGATCAACACCCGCGACGGCGGTGTGAACGGGGTCAAGCTCACCTGGTCGGAGGGGGAGACACAGTATGAGGTGGAGAAGGGCGTCGAGGTCTATGAACGGCTGAAGGGCAATCCCGGCATCGCCGCCTGGAACCCGCTCTCGGTCGGCATCGCCTATGCGATGATCGATCGGATTACACAGGACAAGGTTCCGCTGATTACCGTCAATCATGGCCGCACCGATACCACCGACGGCCGGGTCTTTCCTTATGTGTTCCCGCTGCTGCTCAACCCCTACAGTGAGACCTCCGGCATCGTGAACTACATCGCTACCAAGGAAGGCGGGCTGGAAAAGCTGAAGGGCAAGAAGATCGTGGTGCTGTATCACGGCTCGCCTTACGGCAAGGAAACCATCCCGATCTATCAGCTGCTGGCCGAGAAGTACGGCTTTACGCTGTCCCAGATCGAGGTTCCGCATCCCGGCAACGAGCAGCAGGCGCAATGGCTGCAGATCCGGCGCGAGCGCCCGGACTATGTCGTGCTGCGGGGCTGGGGTGTCATGAATCCGGTGGCGTTGAAAACCGCGCAGAAGACCGGCTTTCCCGCGGCCAAAATCATCGGAAACGTCTGGTCGAACTCCGAAGAGGACGTGATCCCGGCGGCTGACGCGGCGGTCGGCTACACGGCGATCACCACCCAGGCCTCGGGTGCGAAGTACCCGGTGGTCCAGGAGATCGTGAAGACCCTCTACGACACTGGTAAGGGCAATCTCGACGACAAGAAGCGCATCGGCTCGGTCTATCACAACCTCGGGATCGTCAATGGGATCCTGAATGTCGAGGCCGTGCGCATCGCGCAGAAGAAGTTCGGCAACCGCACCCTGACGGGCGATGAGGTGCGCTGGGGCTTCGAGCACCTGCAGCTCGATCCGGCCCGCGTCGAGGCTCTCGGCGCCAAGGATCTGTTCCACTCGATCAACGTGACCTGGAAGAACCACGAAGGTGACGGCTATGTGACGTTCCAGCAATGGGACGGAGCGAAGTGGAATGTCGTGTCCGACTGGATTGCGCCCGATTGGGCCCTGCTGCGTCCCATCATCGAGAAGTCGTCCGAGGCCTACGCCGCCGAGAAGGGCCTCAAGATCCGGACCGGCGAAGACGTCCAAGCGGCCAGCAACTGAACGCCAACCCAACGGGAGCCGCGCAGACGCGCGGCTCCTGCCAATGAGCTTTGGGAGAGATCATGACAGCAGGCCAGGACAGCTATCTCGCCGCCACCCGCGTCGAAGCCGTGTACAACAGCGCGATCGCGGCTCTCCACGGCGTCAATCTCGCCGTCGGCAGGGGAGAGATCCACGCCCTCCTCGGCTCGAACGGTGCCGGCAAGACGACGTTGCTCCGTGCCATCAGCAATCTTTTGCCAGCCGAGCGTGGAGCCGTGACGACCGGAGCGATCGCCTTCGACGGCCTTGACGTTCTGGGCTCCTCGCCGGCCGCGCTCGTGCGCCGCGGCCTCGTCTCCGTCCTGGAAGGCCGTCACTGCTTTCGCTCCCTGTCGGTCGAGGAGAACCTCCTGACGGGGGCCCTGGGACGCTCCTCATCCCGCGCCGAAGCGCGCACGGATCTGGAGAAGGTCTATGCCTTGTTCCCGCGCCTCGCCGACAAGCGCCGGATCGCATCGGGTCTGATCTCGGGCGGCGAGCAACAGATGACCGCCATCGGGCGGGGACTGATGTCACGACCGCGCCTGCTCATTCTCGACGAGCCGTCCATGGGTCTCGCGCCACTCGTGATCCGCGAGATTTTTGAGGCCCTCAAGCGTCTGAATCAGACGGATGGGCTCTCGATCCTGGTGGCGGAGCAGAACTCTGCCGTCGCCCTGAAATACGCCGACCGCGCGACCGTGCTCGAACACGGCCGGAGCGTCCTCGAGGGCCGCGCAGCCGACCTGCGGGCCCGCGCCGATATCAAGGACTTTTACCTCGGTGGCGCCGATCGTTCCGCCCACACCCTCATCAAGGAGACAGCCGCATGACCTTCCAGCCTAAGCACCCTGTCGGCACCGGTGAGCCGGTGCCTCCGGTCGAACGGCCCAAGGGCAACGCCCACATCGTCAAGGATGATGCCGAGGCGATCGCCATCGCGCACGATCTCGCGGCACGGTTTCGGACGGGAGCCTCCGAACGTGATCAGGAGCGGATCTGGCCCAAGGAAGAGCTCGATGCCTTCTCCCAAAGCGGCCTCTGGTCGATCAATGTCCCTAAAGCCTATGGCGGACCGGAGGTGTCCTATGTGACGCTTTCGCGCGTTATCGCCATCATCTCGGAAGCCGACCCCTCACTGGGGCAGATTCCGCAGAACCATCTTGGGGTGGTCGCTGCAATCCGAACGGTCTCTGATGAGGATCAGAAGCGTCAGCTCTTCGCGGAGGTGCTCGCCGGCACGCGGTTTGGCAACGCATTCTCCGAGTTCGGGTCCAAGCGGGCGGTCGACTTCGAGACGAAGTTTACTGACGCCGGCGATCATGTCGTCGTTAATGGCCGCAAGTTTTACTCAAGCGGCGCATTGCTGGCGCATCTCGTTCCGATCGTCGCGCTCGATGATGAGGGCCGGGCCTGGTACGCCATCGCTGACCGCGGCGCGCCCGGCCTGACCGTAATCGACGACTGGTCGAGCTTTGGCCAGCGCACGACACTCTCGGGCACCGTGATCCTCGACAACGTGAAGGTGCCAAAAACCCATCTCGTTCCGGGCTACAAGGGCTACGACCGGCCGACCGCAGATGGCGCGATCTTCCAGATCATCCAGGCAGCCGTTGATCTTGGCATCGCGCGGGCGGCCATCGCCGACACCATCGATTTTGTGAAAACCAAGTCGCGCGCCTGGGTCGACAGCGGGCTCGATCATGCCTCCCAGGATCCCTACACGATCCAGGCAATCGGTGACCTGTCCGTGCGTGCCAACGCGGCCGAGGCTCTTTTGGACCGGGCCGGGCTCGCCGTGGATCGCGCCGTCGCAGAGCCCAACGAGCAGACGGTGGCCCAAGCGCAGATTGCAGTAGCCGAGTCGAAGATCCTCACCACCGAGATTGCGATCCAAGCGACGAACAAGCTGTTTGAGCTCGCCGGCACGCGATCGACACTGGCCCAGCACAATCTCGACCGGCACTGGCGCAATGCCCGCACCCACACGCTGCATGATCCGGTGCGCTGGAAATACGCCATTGTCGGCAATTACTATCTGAATGGCGCCAAGCCGCCCCTGCATGCTTGGAGCTGATAAGGATGGCCGGCATGACGCACTTTCCCGCTAAAATTGATTTCAGCGGCATTGATCTCATCACCAAACGAACAACGCTGCCGAGGCGCTGTTCGCGGGCCGGTACCAGGAAGGTAGTCTGATGCGGCTTCTGGGGATCAGCGGGAGCCCGAGCCACGGCTCCCGCACAAGTCGTATGATCCAGCAGGTTCTGGACGCAGCGGCGCAACAGGCGGACGTCGAGACGGAGTTGCTCGAGGTTGTCACATCAGGGGCAATTCTGTGCGATGGCCGTCCGCCTGAGGCGTACGAGGGTGCCACCCGCCAGGTGATCGATAAGGTTGTGGCTGCCGACGCCTACGTGGTTGGTTCGCCCATGTACCGCGGCAGCTACACGGGTGCATTCAAGAATCTGTTCGATCTTCTTCCCAACGATGCTCTGGCCGGGAAGGTTGTGGGGCTTGTCGCCACGGGCGGGAGCGATCATCACTTCCTTGCTCTTGAACACCAACTCCGGCCGCTGCTGTCGTTCTTCCGAGCTCATACCGTGCCCGGAGCAGTGTATGCGCAGAACCTGCATTTCGTTGGGGACGAGTTGGCGGAGGAGACGCTAAAGGCATGCCACCTTTTGGCCGAGGAGGTCGTCCGCTTATCACGAGCGCTCACGCCTGGACAAGCCGGGCCGGCCTACCCCACAATCATTCGCAGATCCGACCAGCAGCCATCGTCAACCTCAACGCGGGTTGGACAAACATGAAACCGGCGATGGCCCTCAAGGCGAGGCCCATGTGGCTACCTCTGTTTGCCTGAGTATTCGAGAATGCGCCTGACCTTGAGCCTGTCCGCCAATCCCGCCACGACCTCGGTCGAGCGGGCGATCATGGAGTTCCGCAGCGCCCGCCCCGTGGTGATCGATGGGGCCGAGGGCAGCGTGCTCGTGGCCGGCGTCGAGGGCCTGGACGAGGCGATGGGCGCCGAGATCGAGGCGGTTGCCGGCGGCCACGCCCATCTCGTTCTGCCGGCGGCGCGGCTTCGCCGCCTCGGCCTCGAGCGTGAGGTTCCCGGCCGGGTGGCTCTGCCCGTGGTCGACCGGAGGCGCGTGGAGGCCCTGGCGCTCAGGGTCGATGGCCGCATCGACGCGCCGGTTCGGCCCGCCGACGGGCTAGACGGAGAGGCGCTGGAGCTGGCCCGCCTGTCCCTGGTCCTGCCGGCCGTGATCGTCGTTCCGCTGGCAAAGGGCATCGAGATCGATCCATCGCTCGTCCGAGTCCCGGGTGAGGCCATCCGGGGCTATCGCCGCGCCAAGGCGGCCGACCTGAAGATCGTCAGCCGGGCGCCTGTGCCGCTGGAGGGAGCGCCCACGAGCGAGTTCGTGGTGTTCCGTGGCGGCGAGGGCCTGCGCGATCAGGTGGCGATCGTCGTCGGCAAGCCGGATGTCTCGAAGCCCGTGGCCGTGCGGCTGCACTCGGCCTGTCTCACGGGCGATCTCTTCGACAGCCTGAAATGCGATTGCGGCGACCAGCTGCGCGAGACGGTGCGCTTCATGGCCTCGGGCGAGGGCGGCATCCTGCTCTATCTCGATCAGGAGGGGCGCGGGAACGGCATTGCCAACAAGATCCGGGCCTACAAGCTCCAGTCGCAGGGCTACGACACTTATGATGCCGACGAGATGCTGGGCTTCGAGGCCGACCAGCGCCGCTTCGATTCCGCCGCCGTGATGCTCAAGGAACTGGGCGTCGCCAAGGTCCGCCTCATGACCAACAACCCAGACAAGATCGCAGCGCTGACCAAGGCCGGCCTCGAGGTCATCTCGGACCATCGGGTGCTGGGCCGTCCCACGGCCGAGAACGTCAGCTACCTGGCCGCCAAGCGCGACCGCGCCGGGCACTACATTGATCTCGAGGGCATGCTGGCCTGCTCGAACAGTATTTGAAGCTGCCGCGCCTATGGTGTGCGGCGATCGAGGTAATTACCCACGCCTCATTTTGAGCTGAGATTCAGGCGGACACGGTCTGAAGAATTGTCTTGAACGCGTTGGTTCCCGGGCCGAGACGAGCCGTGTCGACGACCGTGCGAATGTCTGCTTCGCCTTTGGCCGCCCACATCGCCCGATAGCCATTGGTCACCTTGCGCTGAATGACGGCCGGTCTGAGCGCGCGTTCGCAGGCGTTGTTGGTCGCCTCCACCAGTCCAGGCCAGTGAGTGAAGGTCAGAAGCTGATCGCGGGCGCGCCGGACCTTGCTCTGCAGGGCGCGGGCGAGATCACAGGCGGTCGGCGCGGCCAGGATATCATCCAGACTGCGTTCCAGGGCGCGGCGCTTGCGGGCCAGGGTCGAGGCGGC
>NZ_QDGA01000098.1 GCF_003347665.1 Microvirga calopogonii | reverse complement strand
GCTTTTCGAGCGGTAGCCGTCTGTTGGGTAGCCGTGGTCGCCCAGCACCTTCAGGGCCAGCGGATTGACCGTGCCCCTTGGCTGACTGCCCGCCGAGTAGGCTGTGAAACGACCTTGGCCATCCTTGCGCAGGATGCCTTCCGCCAGGATCGACCGGGCTGAGTTGCCGGTGCAGAGAAAGAGAACATTGTAGGTTCGCTCGGTCATCGGTGACCTTCCCGTGCCAGACATCACACCTGAGCCACCTCGGCTCCGGAGCGCCAAGCTCCTCCAGCCTGCTGCGTTGTCTCTGCTACAAAGCAGGTAAATGCTCCCGCTTGGTGCCGAAGGAGCGGGACGGAGTGCCAGGGAACAGCGACACGTGCGTGTGCTGCGCCACCCACTCCTCACCCACAGCCTGCCGCCCCAGCACCACCGTTGCCCGTCCGGGCCGATCAAACGCGCTGCCGCCTTCGGTGTAGCCGGTGGACTCGAACACTGTGAATCGCGCCGGGTTTTCCGGAGGCTGATTGGCTTGGATTCTACGCGGCCATCGGTATGACCTCAAGCTGGGCATAGTAGGCGGCTTCCGCCTCAGCGGGCGGGATGTTGCCGATGGGCTCGAGCAGGCGCCGGTTATTGAACCATGCGACCCACTCGAGGGTGGCGAATTCGACGCTCTCAAACGAGCGCCACGGACCACGCCGATGGATCACCTCGGTCTTGAACAGGCCAATCACCGTTTCCGCCAAGGCATTGTCGTACGCGTCGCCGACACTGCCGACAGATAGCTCAATCCCCGCTGCGGCGAGGCGCTCGGTGTACTTAATCGACACGTATTGGACTCCCCTATCAGAATGGTGGATGAGGCTGGATCGTCGGAGAGGTTGCCGCTCGTGGAGAGCCTGCTCCAAGGCATCGAGCACGAACGCGGCCCGGGCCGTGCGCGACACCCGCCAGCCCACGATCTTTCGGGCGAAGGCGTCGATCACGAAGGCCACAGAGACGAAGCCCGACCAGGTCGCCACATAGGTGAAGTCACTGACCCACAAGGCGTTTGGCCGCGGCGCCGTGAACTGCCGGTTGACCCGGTCACGCGGGCAAGGGGCGGCGGCGTCACTGACGGTGGTCCGGATGCTCTTGCCGCGCACCACGCCCTTCAAACCCATCTCTCATGGTAGGTCGACGGGGCGATCGGCAGCACACGGCAGATCGGCTCGACCCCGTAAACCTCACGATGCTCGTCGATGAAGGCTTTCATGGCTTGAAGCGGCGGTCGAGCTCCGCCTGGGCAAAATAGGCACTGGCCTTGCGCAGGATCTCATTGGCCTGACGCAGTTCGCGCACCTCCCGCTCGAGCGCCTTGATCCTCTCCTGCTCCGCGCTCGTCGGGCCGGGGCGAAGGCCCTGGTCGCGCTCGGCCTGCCGCACCCAGTGGCGCAGCGTCTCACGCGAGCAGCCGATCTTGGCCGCAAGCGACAGGATCGCCTCATACTGTGAGGCGTACTCGTCCCGGTGCTCGAAAACCATCCGGACCGCCCGCTCGCGGACCTCTGGTGAATACGGGGGTGTTCGCTTTGTCATGGCTCCATCCTGTCAGGAGTTGGAGCCTCCGGAAATCCCGGTGCGGTTCACTGCCATGCCGACTGCCGTAAGACGGTCGCCTGATAAGAGGGTGCGCAGGTCATCAAAACGCCAGCGGAACTGATCAATATGCCCCCAGACGTGACGCCACTGCTCTTGCTCGGTTGCCTCGCGTCCTATTGTGAACGCTGTGAAGGAGCCAAAGGTGATGATGTTGTCAGCGAAGAGCGGACGGGAGCCTGCGAAATCCACTGTCTGGGCACAGACCTGGAGGCGCTGAAACCAGCGCCGGATCAAGATGACATCATCATTGCGTTGAGCCATGACAGCCTTCAAGGCGCGAGACTTATAAACCGTATGGTGCTCCTGCGCCAACAGAGGGTCAAGCGGCGCGCAGACGCCAGTCCCGTGACCGAATGGATTGGCTATTGGCAACCGTGTGTATGTTGAGGCGATAGCCCTGCGGGCAGATCGAGTTGCTACGGTATGATTGCGCTGCTTGTCTCAATGCCGTGGGATGACGGCGGTCGCGGACTGCCGCTTGGCGCAAACAGTGGGCTGCAGCGCGCAGGCGGATGCCCTCATCCACTCGATTATGGGCCTCCAACTGCTTGACCTTAAGCTCAAGCTTTGCAACGGCACGCTCCCGACATTCAGCCCAATGTTCAAGCGCCTGCGCCTGCTGGAGGAGTTCTGGCTGATGGCAGAGTTCAATCATCTGCACACATCATGCATGGTGCCTCCGGAAGAGAAGCAATCTCGCAGGATATTGCGTCTGAATAGAGGCCGATGGGACTTTTGTCTCGTGAAGGGGAGTGCCGCAGGAGGCGTGTAGTTTAGCGAGGCTGTTTACATGGGTTAAGAAAAGTGGGAACGTGCCGCCACGCGGATGGTGGCCGGAAGGATGAGCATCTTACGCTCTGAGCCCGTCAGTGACGGCTCCAACAATCATCAGCGGCCTTGATAGGTTGAGTCCGAGCGCGAGTACCGATGAGGTTTTCGAGGCGAGGTGTCCCATGGCGCACAAGTTCCAGGTTGGTCAGACAGTTCTCCCGGCCCATCCCAGACGAGCAAATCCCGATACATACGTGATTGTTCAGGCGCTGCCTGAAACATCGCATGGGTCTCAATACCGGATCAGGGCGCTATCGAGCGCAGCCGAATGCGTCGTTCACGAGATGCAAATCAAGAAGGTGCCAGCAGAGCCAGATCACCCTCTGAAGGTGTCACGTCACTAGGGGTTATGTCATGCCCACAGACCTGCCGCCGAAGCCGGATGGTATCGGAATTGCGCCCGCACGCAGCGTCCTCGACCGCATCCTGAATTGGACAGCCGTCGTGGTTTGTATCGGCTTGGGTTCGTGGGCTGCCATTCTTTTCCTCTAACAAATAAGACTGTTCTCCAGAGAAGGCACGGAGCTAAGCGCACTCGGGTAGTCCGATTACGGAGGTTCCTCTCTCGCCTTGGCGAGCGCCTCCTGTGTGTATCCGGAGCCTCATGTCAGCCCACGCCCAGCCTGGGTTCCTAGTTACTCGGCCCCTTCGGTGGTCCCTCAACCCAGTTCACATCCCACGGTCCATCGACGGTAATTAAGAGCAGGGTCCCCTCGTCTGGCTTGGTCCATGCCTCATGGATCAGCTTGCTCGGGACATAGTTGAACGACCCAGCACCTAGTTCTTCCCGGTTTCCATCATGAGCCATGATGAAGGTGCCGGAGACGACGGTGTGGGTCTCATTGGCCGTATGCCAGTGCTTTGGCACATGGAAGTTCTGCGGCACCCGGATCATCAGCTTCGTCGCACCGGTCTTCTGATCAACGTGCAGGATAGTGATCTCAGGGGAGCCAGCCCCAAGCTCTGGGACGATTCTGTCCCACTTCATGTCCTTGGGATTCAGGTAGATCGGGTGATCGGAGGCAGAGCTTTGCCCTGTCGTCTGGGCCGATGCTGCGCCGATGACGGTGATCATCAGCAGCGCAGGAAGGAGAACTTTCATCGCAGTCTCCATCACAGTTTGACGGACGAGTTCTGTTGAAGCACAGGCTCACAGCGAGATTATGGTCTGCTACGTTCAGTGGCGAAATCTTTGTAGGTGTATGCTGGGGATGCTGATGCTGAAAGGACAGAGCAATGTCACAGACACCCTCAGCAACGTCTGCCTCGGCTCCTCCTGGCACACATCTCTCGAACAGCGGAGCCAAGCGTCGCCGTGAGCACCTCCGGCACATCCACCGCATGACGCATGAACAGCAGATCGCATTGATTGAGGAAGCTCGCGCGGCTCGCACGCGAGAGTAGGATCAAAGGGAGTAGATCAACACAGTGCTGGTCTCCCATTGTATGCTGTGAGAGCAGCGGGCTTACCGGATTACGTCTTCTGAAGCGATGGAGAGCTACGTCATGCCACACCGCGAACAGCATGGTAACCGCGAAACTAAGAAGCCGAAGAAAGACAAGAGCGGCATGGAAGCCCGACCCGCAAGGTGGTCAGTCAGCGAAGTGGTCGAGGCAAAAGCCGGTTCCAAGCACTGAAGAACCATCCTTTGCCAAGGCTGGAGCGTGGCAACGCCGTAGCTTCGGTGCTCAGGATGGCTCTGATTTTGAACCTTGATGCTGCCCCTGCCCCGTCGAGATACTCGGCGGGGCTTAATCATCGTGCCGCCTGCCCCACCGACATAGAATGGTCGGTGGGTGGTGATTTTCGTGCCGCAGCGGCTTACTTCTTCTTGAGAGCGTCTTTGGCGCTGCCCATGGCGTTTTGGGCCTTGCCTTTGGCTTGGTCCATCTTGCCTTCAGTCTGCATCTTAGTGTCGCCCATCATCTCGCCAGCGGCCTGTTTCATCTTGCCGCCTGTGCGGGTGGCTGCGCCTTTCACACGATCTTTGTCCATCGGCATGGCTCTCTCCTGGGAGAACTGACGCCTGCTGGCGTCCACGGAACCAACCGCCGTAGATCAGGCTCGTTCCTGTCACAGTGCCGCAGCTTAGAACCCCGGCATCAGCCAAGCTCTGATCCGCTGCTGGAGGTGCTCCAGCCGCTCGAGATAGGGCTGACGCTCCCGCCGATATCGGGCCTCAATCTCGACCAGGAACAACGATCTGACAGCAGGCGGCTCGTGCGCAAGACGCTCCCGCGCCTCTTCATAGCGGATTTCCGCGGCAACCAGAGCCGCAAGGGTGCGCTGAAGGTCTGGCAACAGATCGTCGGGATAGCAGGCGGCGTGATCTTCCTGAGCGAGCCGTAGGCGCGTTGATACAGTTCGTGGCATCTTGATCTCCTCCCATGCTTTCAGCGGATGGTGCGAGGGAGCGTCTTCAACCGAAGAACGACTTAATGTTCGGACGGATTGCCGTCTGCGTTGCTCCGCCCCGGTGGACTTGCGCCCTGCTCGCGCTCCTGCAACTGGCGAACCAGGATCGCAAGCTCGTCAGGAAGTGGCTCTTTGAGCACCCTTGAAGACCGAGATCCGAGACAGCGTCCGATCTCGGCGACAAGCTGCGCCGTTGCCAGCGAGCCATTGATGGAGCTGTTCGGATGAGCCTGTCCATCAGCTTTGGTGAGAGGCGTGCCTCCATCCTCCAATCGAGATTTTGCAGCCATGGTTTGCCACCGGCTGCCCCTGACCGGATCAGTTCAGACGGTTTATTTGGTTCTCGATCAGAACCGCTGATGCTCATCATGGTTGCAGCTATGCTGCTCACATATGTTAATTTTGATCTGGAACGGCGCTTCTGACTTAACGTTGGTTTGGCAAAGCGGAGCCGGGAGCTATCCTGATCCCGGCCTCCTGATGGAGAACGGTCATGGTCAACACACCCTCGGTCACCAGCCCATCCACTCCTGCTGAAGCGGCAAAGCAGCCCGAGGAATGCCCTCCGGATAACAAGCTGCCTGAGAACTCGCAGGAGAACCTCGATGCACGGCTCGACCATGCCATTGAGGAGACCTTTCCAACCAGCGATCCAATCTCGGTGACCGTGACGAAGCAACCTGCTCCTCAGGAGCCACGAGGGGCACCCTCCACCGGCTCCAGCAACCAGAGCCGTGACGGCCAGGATCAATCCGAGGAGAAGACTGCCGAAAAGGTTCTGGATCAGGTCAAGGAGACTCTACAAGATGTAGCGCAGACAGCCGCCACCACGGCCCGAGACGCTTACAGCGAGGGCCAGCGCTATGTGCGTCAAGCCTGCGAACGCTTTCCAGAGGCTGAACGCTCCTTTCATGAGGGGCGTCAGGTGCTTCATCAGGGGATTACGGACAACCCGTGGCTTTCGCTCCTTGCAGCAGGAGCAGTTGGCTACTTGCTGGCCTGGATGATCCATGGCCAACCGAGTGGAGGCGACAGGCAGGTGCCGGATCATGCGAGAACCCGTCGCGGCTATGCTGCGCATCGTGACCATCAACAAGGCTGAAAGAGGAGACGAGCAATGACTCAGACAGACACCACTGTTCGTACGGATGCCTCTGGTAAGATGACGGGCAAGCCCCTGATCGAGAGTGATCGGGTTGAGGGAACGGCGGTCTATGATCCGCAAGGCAATCATCTGGGCTCAATCAAGCGACTGATGATCGAGAAGATCAGTGGCAAAGTTGCCTATGCGGTGATGTCATTTGGCGGTTTTCTCGGCATGGGCGAGGATGAGCACACGATCCCCTGGAGCAAGCTGACCTATGACACGGGCTTGGGCGGCTACCGCACCGACATTACGGAAGAGCAGCTTCGCGGGGCTCCGACCTTCTACCGGGATCGTGACGACTATGAGTGGTCGGACCGAGATCGTGAGCGTGAATTGCACGACTACTGGCGCACCCCTTACTACTGGGGCATCTGATCGTAGCAGAACGCCTCATTAAGGTTGTGGACGACAGCCATAGAAGCCACCGCGCTCCTGTGGCTGTTGGCTGGGTGCGAGGACGTGACAGATGTCAGAGGGTCCTGAAGCTTCGCCCCTCAACAGCATTATAGGACTGGCCCGCCAGATTGCGGACGAGTGCCCCTCCTGTGCCAGCCGTGCTGCCGAGATCCTCGTGTGGGCGAGCGAAATCAGGGAGCGGCGACCCAGCCGAGAGGAGTTGGCAGCGCTCGTGGATGCCACCTGCAAGGGCTATCTCTCAGATGATCAGCGTGAGTTGCTGATCAAGGGCCTCAGGGCGTTCGTCCGCTTCGCGGAATAGCTGGCGCTGCGTCTTGGTTCGCGAAGCTTTGGATGAACCCAATCGTGTCCTTAGCTGACTGCTAAGGCGTACACCCTGATTAGACGGCGGAGTTCACGATGTCAAAGAATCCATGGCTGAGCCTCTGTCTGAGCGCGGCGAACACCTGGGCTGGAGCAGCCCGTGGCTTTTGGACAGCCGAAGCGAAACGTCAGCAGTACGCTCTGTTGACCGGAATGACACGACCGCCTGCAAAGGCAGCGACTAAGAAGCGGTTACCCAAGAAGGCTTCGACAGAAGGCAGAAGGAAAGTCAGAGCCTGACCCCGACTTCACGTCGATCAATCGAAATCATCAATAGGCAGGAACCAGCCGCCGCTCGACCAGAGGGGCGTCCATCCGGAAGTGCAGCCCCTCCCTGTGATATTCGACCTTCACCTCTGCCTTGCACTGCATGGGTAGTACCCTCCGAAGCAGAGTCGAGCCGAAGCCTTGGTGCTGCGGCTCTGTCACTGGAGGGCCACCGAATTCCCTCCACTCCAGGTGAAGCTTTCTGCCACCCTCCACCTCGTCCACGGTCCACCTGATCTCGACGTACCCATTCGGAACGGACAGAGCCCCGTAGCGAATGGCATTCGTGGTCAGTTCGTGCAGCGCCATACTAACCGGCACGGCCAGATCAGCCGACAGGTCAACAGGTGGCCCGAGCAGAACAAAGCGTGGTTGGCGACTCTCAGCAAACGGCTTGAGTTCGTTCAGAGCGATCTCCCGCAAGGAAGCCGTCTGCCAGTAGTCCTCAGTGAGCAGATCATGTGTTCCTGCAAGAGAGGTGATGCGGCCTCGTGAAGGAGTGATAGAACTCGTTAAAGCTGCCGGTGGACCGGCCCGTTGCCCCAACAAGGGCCTGGACGTTCGCGAGGGTGTTCTTCACCCGATGGTGAAGCTCCCGTACCAGCAGCGTCTGTCGCTGCTCGACCTTACGGCCCTCCTCCAGCCGCTCGTCCCGCTCGGCGATGGCACGGCGTAACTCCAGTTGCGCCATCACTTGCTGCGCAAGCAGTGCAAGCGTGATGGTCTGATCCTCCGTCAGGTCGCGCGGAGCATAGTCGAGGACGCACAAGGCTCCTAAGGGCACTCCATCAGGCGTCCGCAGCGCAGCCCCGGCGTAGAAGCGTAGGTGCGGCTCTCCGGTAACCAGCGGATTGTGAGCAAACCTTGAGTCTTCGCCGAGATCAGGGATGACCATCGCTCCTGGCTGAAGCGTGGCCGTGAGACAGATGGAGCAGTCCAGTGGCGTCTCGCGTATTCCAAGCCCCACCTCGGCCTTGAACCACTGCCTGCGCTCGTCGATGAGGCTGATCAGGGCTATGGGAGCCTGACAGGTGCGAGCGGCAAGCTCGGCCAGACCGTCGAACGCAGGCTCTCGTATCGTGTCGAGAATCCAGTAGCTGCGCAGGGTCGCGAGCCGGTCACGTTCTTTCCAAAGAGAGGCCAATTTGTCGTTGGTCACGCGACACTCAACCCTGAAACTACTCGGAAAGCGGGTTTAGTGTGTCTGGGTTCAACAAAGATTAAGCGCTTCCCCAAGCAATTTGGCGGAGCCGTCCAGAAGCTGCTGACAGGCGCGAACCAGAACAGCAGGTAGGGCAGGTTTCTCGATCCAAGTCACGTGGTGGAATTCGGCCAACAAATGGTGCTTCTCCTGATGGCCAGAGTAGATCAGGAAGGGCACCTTGCGGCGGGTCAGTTCGGCATCAACGTTACTACACGTGCCGTCATTCAGGGTTGCATCCAGGATGGCCATGGCAGGCGTTTCTGCTCCAAGCCAGTCCAAAGCCGCTGAGCAGGAGGTGAACGGGCCAGCGACGGCACAGCCAGCGTCCTGCAACTCGTCCTGAATGTTCAGGGCATTCATCCATCTGGAGAACCTCAGCCATCAGGGGTGAATCTTACCTGAATGGGCAGGCTTGACGCCAACCTATGTTAACCGTCCAGCTTATCAGGTGGCCAGAGACGCTCTGGTCCCATCGAGTGTGACATACCAGGAGCACAGGGGCTGGGAAGCAATAACGTGAATCCGGTGCTCGGTAGCACCGGATTCGCGGGAATTCATCGGAACGGCTGAGGCTGTTCCGGAGCGTTCTGGGATGCGTTAGGCTGCCTTTTTCGTGCGACGGCCCTTGGCAGGAGCGGCAGCCTCCGGGGCCTCAACTGGAGCCGCACCCTTCTTGCGCTGCTGGCCGAGCCCCATTGTCTTGGCAAGTTCGGAGCGTGCCTTGGCGTAATTGGGCGCAACCATTGGATAGTCGGCGGGCAGGTTCCACTTGGTGCGGTACTGCTCGGGCGTCATGTTGTAGGTGGAGCGCAGATGGCGCTTCAGGGACTTGAAGGACTTGCCGTCTTCCAAGCAGATGATCGCATCTGGCGTGATGGACTTGCGCACCGAAACAGCCGGAAGCAACTCAGCCTTCGGCTCCTCGTGCTGACCCTGTGTGGTCTTCGTCAGGGCGGAATAGACGGAGTTCAGCAGCGACGGTAGGTCTGCGGCAGGAACGGAGTTGTTGCTGACGTAGGCCGAGACGATATCAGCAGCAAGTTTGATTTAGTTCGAAGAGGTTGCGCTCTCGCTCATAAGGTTCTTGTCCTCGGCTGCACGGGAACTGGGTTGAGAGGGTTTATAGAACAAGTTGATGTTCTACCAGGATCAGCAGGAACGGCCCGTACAGCACAACAGATGCCCGTGATCTTGGCCTCACCTATGCTCCTTGCTTAGCTTTGGTAAGATAGTTGCCGAAACCAGAAGAAATGGTGTTGATGTGCCCGCAGGGTTCGCAGGACAGGTTGAAGTGCCTCGCCGCTTCTTGATAACTTCCGGACCGGCCCACCCTCAAGCTGCTCCCGGTCGATCTCATCCCACGAGAAAACCCTGGTGCTATTCAAAGCAAGCCAGGGCTCTTTTCGACCCATCGCCGTCGATCCACGCGGTGATGGCTATGGCATTGTGCAGGGTATTAATCCGGCTCTCCTTTTCCGACGAGATACTGGAAAAACGCAGGGGCGACCGACAATGTTCCTCCGAGAACCTCCTTACAGGATCGGCAGGACGTTATCGCCTGAAGCCTGATGCTCATTGCCATCCCGCGCTTTTCTGCATGGCGCGGCCTTAAAGGTGTATAGTCAGGCTGTGATCGCCGGTACCTTGGTCGGCCCCTTCAGGTCAGATACCGATCACGGCACGGATCATCTTCGCCAGAACCTTTGAGGCCATGCCCGGTATTACTTTCATGTTCACGATGGCGACGGTCGCGACCGAGATCGCGTAGGGACCGAGTTGGCCAACATTGATGAAGCCCGTGGCGAGGCGGTGAATGTAGCGCGCGAGCTTTGCGATCTATGGGACGACCTCCCGCATGGAGCCCTCAACAACATGGCCATCGAGGTTGCCGATGAAACCGGCCACATCGTGCTCACTGTCCCCTTCTCGGTGGTGCTGGGATAGATACTGCCTTCCAGGCCCAGCCTCAAAGCAGCCGTTAGAGCAGAATAAGGCGCTCTGGTCAGCCAGTTCACCAGACCTACTGTCAATCATGTGGAAGCTCGACGATGTTGCTTAAAATCGACCAAGAACAGTTGAGCGTTCTCAGGCGAGCCTTAGAGGCGAGAGTGCGTGACATGCAGCAGCGCCTGGGCAGCGATCCCAGCGACGAAGGCTTCCGGCGCGAGGTGAGGCTCGCGACCCAGCTTCTGCGGCAGGTTGAGGCCCTGGAGCGACAGGCTGGTCACCGCGCCTGGGACATCGGACGGAGTGAGTCCCTACCTGACGACGACGAAGATTGAGTGGCGCATTCTACATGGCAGACCTGCCTCATGGAGGCATTCCCGTGATCACCAACGTGATCTCGCGCCCAGCAAGCTCGTCACGCGTCAGTGGAGTTTTCCTCGACCAAGGTTCCGATCAACCGTAGCAATTCCTGCTGTTCCGGACCATCACCACGGCTCAGGAACGTGGTGATGTCCTCATGCTCCACATGTCCACCAGATGCCGCATTGGCCTCGTGATGGATGAACAAGGCACCCGAAGGGTCCCGGATCAGGTACCAGCGGTCACCGCTTGAGCTTTCATAGAGCTTGCGCGCCTTCTTCATGCAGGCTCCTGTCAGACGGAGTTGGTTTCACTCACTGTAGCGCACTTTAATGAAGGGCAGAACGTGCCCTCTGAGGGTCCGGTCGCATTCAGAATGACTTGAGCGTCTAAACCGGTGAGCAAGAGCCTGCGTCGCAAGTCTCGGGATAGAGGAGTCAGTTTGTGGCGCGCCAATGACATGCGTGTTGCTTAAAGAAATCGACATGTAGCGTCAGCTTGTGGTCTATTCATTGATACATAGAGACAGCCCGCCTGGACTGCATTTTTGAAGAATTTTGTGATTGATTATGAAGCGACCTACAGACAAACAAATGAAGCAATGGAATGGCATTCTCAAAGCGTTGAAGGCCAAAGCACTAAGGAATTCATCAGAGTCCGAAGCAAGTCTTGATACTCAAGAAGTGAAAGCCTGGAACGCGCGTACCACACCAACTGACTTGGCCATCAAGCGGGAGCGTAAGCGGTTTCGCCCGAAATCGCCCCGAAAATAGGTGCTTTGGTGGGCTTTGTGCGCCGCTATTCTAAATAACAATGACATACATTTCAGGGCGTCGGGAACCGACCTGTTGATCTGGCCCAGATCAAAACCGCTGTGCCTCTGAGTGTGGGCCTCCAGTGCATGGTGTGGGATGCACCAGAACGTAGAACGGTCGTTCCCAGTTTTTCTGGCGTAATCGTTCGAAAGAGGATCGCTCTGTCTGACGGCACGGCCACATTGACATCGATCCATCTGTACCGTGTCGAGTAGGCTTGGCTCGGTATAGACGCCAGCGCCCACGGGCGCTGAACCGCTAGACAAGCTATGGCCTGTCGGGAAGGGCGAATACAGGCAGGGTTCGGGTAGCCACCTGCTCCATCGTAAAGATGGTACATCGCCAAGCCACTGTGGGCGGAACTCAGCGAATGAACTCTTCATTCACCGACTTTCTCTTCAATTCTTCTCTCCCTGTCTCTTCCAAAGGACGAACATCATTGGACCGATTGTTCTATTAGCCTTGGAAGGGACAGGGGGATAAAAGTGTGTAAGCAAAATCTTGCGAATGGGCTCAGCGCGCCCAGCGCTAAACAATATTTCTGGTCAACTATTCGAAATTCGCTGATTGCCTGAAAGTGAGCGCTCCCGACCCAAGAGGGAGTGCGAACGAGAAGGCAATCAGCACGGGAACGCGTGAGCGTTCCTGTCCAATCTATACATTTCTCTTGTGAGGTCTACCGGAAGCCATGAGCCCTCGCGTTTCCGCTTACTCAGGACCTATGAGTGCGCGGGTTCACGCGAGAGCCATTCCCTGAGCTTGGTCCAGCGTCTCTTCATCTGCCCGCCTCTGACTGCAATCCCGACTGCTTTCTTCTGGCCCACCAGAACGACCAATCGCTTGCCGCGGGTGACGCCAGTGTAGAGCAGGTTGCGAGCCAGCATCGTGAAGTGCTGTGTTACGACCGGGATGATGACGGCGGGATATTCCGACCCCTGCGACTTGTGAATGGTGGTCGCGTAAGCGGGGACGAGGGTGTCGAGCTCGCCAAATGGGTATGACACCTCCCGGCCATCAAAGGAGGCGATCAGCGCCCCTTCCTCATCATCGATCCTGACTACCGTGCCGAGATCGCCGTTGAAGACCTCCCGGTCATAGTCGTTCTGGGTCTCCATCACCCGGTCACCGGGTGAGAAGCGCCAGCCAAACCGCTCCACCTTCGCAGGCGGATTGGGATTGAGCACTTCTTGGAGCTGGATGTTGAGGTTACGGGCGCCCAGCACGCCCCGGTTCATGGGGCAGAGCACCTGTATGTCCTTCATCGGATCAAGGCCGAAGCGGCGCGGCATGCGCTCCTTGATCATCTGGATGATCTTCGGCACCCCTTCTTCAGGGTCATTAATCTCGACGAAGTAGAAGTCGCTCTCCGCTCCAGCCTTCGGCGGTTCGGGCATCTGGCCCTTGTTGATGCGATGGGCGTTGACCACGATCCGGCTCTCCGCCGCCTGCCGGAACACCTCGGTCAGACGGGCGACAGGAATGCGCTCCGAGGCGATGATATCGGCGAGCACCTGCCCCGAGCCAACTGACGGCAACTGGTCCACATCCCCCACGAGCAGCAGACCTGTCTGAGTTCGGATGGCCTTGGTGAGGGCATTCATCAGCGGCACATCCACCATGGAGGTCTCGTCCACCACCAGCAGATCGCAGTCGAGCGGGTTCTCCTCGTTGCGTGAGAAGCCACCGTGCTTAGGATCGATCTCCAGGAGCCGATGGATGGTTTTGGCTTCCAGCCCGGTCTGCTCTGTCATGCGCTTGGCTGCTCGTCCCGTGGGAGCCGCCAGCGCCACCCTGACCCCCTTGGCCACCAGCAGGCGCAGGATCGTGTCGAGCAGGGTCGTCTTGCCGACTCCGGGACCGCCGGTGACTACCGCAACCTTGGAGCCCAGCACCAACTTCAGTGCCTCACGTTGTGAGGTCGCCAGAGTTTTGCCCGTGCGGCCCTCGACCCAGGGAATCGCCTTGTCGAGGTCGATCTCGGGCCAAGGCGCTGGACCAGACGCCCGCTCAGCAAGCCGGGAGGCGATAGCCTGCTCGGCAAAGTAGAGCCCTTTCAGGAAGAGGCAGGTCTCCTCACCGATGGTGTCCGAGACGACTTCCCCCTTCGAGAGTTCCTCGGCGATAGCCGTGCGGATTAGGGCTCCATCGACTTCGAGCAATTGCTCCGCCAATCGGGTAAGCGCCTCCACCGGCAGAGCGCAATGCCCCTCGTCGGTGGCCGTCTGGAGCGCAAACGAAATGCCTGCTCGGATTCGCTGGGGAGCGGTCTTCTCCATCCCGAGCTTGGCCGCAATGGCATCCGCTGTTCTGAAGCCGATGCCGCGCACGTCCTTTGCAAGACGATATGGGTCCTCGGTCATGACCTGAACGGACTCATAGCCGTAGGTCTTGAAGATCCGTACGGCTCGCGCCGTGCCGACCCCATGGGCGTGCAGGAAGATCATGATCTCCCGCACAGCCTTCTGCTCGGCCCAGCCCGCCACGATGCGAGAGGCCCGCATGGGACCGATCCCCGGCACCTCCGTGAGGCGCTCAGGGGCGGCCTCAATGATCTCAAACGTATCGACGCCAAAGGCAGTGACGATGCGCTTGGCCATAGCAGGCCCGATGCCGCGCATCTGGCCTGAGGCCAGATACTTCTCGATGCCCTCTGCCCCGGTCGGCGGGGTGGTCTTCAGAACCTCGGCCTTGAACTGGAGCCCGTGCGTGCGGTCGCTGATCCATAGTCCGCTTGCCGTGATCCACTCCCCGGCCGACACCGCAGAGGTATGGCCCACGACTGTCACAAGGTCACGCTTGCCACGCGTGTGGACTTTCAGGACAGCGAAGCCGTTCTCGGCATTGTGGAAGGTGACGCGCTCCACCGAACCCGCGAGGGTCTCCAAGGCAGGTCGTTGATCGGCCTGTGCGGGTCTGAACATCTGGTTCATGCTGTCTGCCAGGGAAGGTTCCTGGGCTCTCCGACTGTATCGCTGGATGGCGCTGCTGACGAGGTGGTGCTCCTTCGCCCCCATCCATTCCATCAAGTCTATCAGGAGCGGCCTCACGGTCGGCTCTCGGCAAGATCAGGGGGAGAGGACAGAAGGTCAAAGCATGACTTGACCCGGATATATGTTCTATGTTTGTTCTTATCGAGGCATAGATCAAGAGGGGTCCACCAGATCATGATTCTCGCCGGATCAGACCGAAAGCTCACCGAAGCCGGTGAGGCCGAGCAACAGGTAAAGGACATGAAGCGGCGGCTCGCAAAAGCTGAGCAGCAAATCAAAAAGCTCCAAGAAAAGGTCGCGGATCAGAAGCAGCAGATTCGTGAGTTCCAGGCCCAGGCCCGACACGAGGATAGCCTTGCTGCCGAGCGGGAGGACCTTAAAGCTGAGATCGCAGACTTAAGGGGTGAGATCAGGGAACTGATCCGTGCCAACCATGCGCAAGTCGAGAAGCTTGAGGCGCTCCGGGCCGAGAATGCGAGGCTGAAGGCTGGAGCGAAGGTTCAGTCGCCGAGCAGAGTGGGTGCTGGGGCAGACCTCCGGAGATCACCGCAGCCCTTGCTGGCCTGATGGCTGGAAAGGCAGGCTGGTCTACGGTTCTCCAAGCGTAGCTCCTGGATTGTTTCTCCACGAGCATCCATATCGAGCACATGGCGAAAACATCCAAGAGCAACCCAGGCCAAAGGCGAGGTGCGCGCAAAGCACCTGAGCCAACCGGCACTCGGCTTCCGTTCCGCATCAGTGTGGACCGGGAGGCCCTTGACGCGTTGGACAAACGAGCCATCGCGGCCCAGGTCGGAATTGGGATCGTGGCAGGCTGGCTGGCAAGCTGGCTTGTTGGCGGCTCTGGCCTCCTTCATTACGTGGTCACCGGACTTGCTGGATCACTCGTTGGCGGCTTTCTCCTGGAGCGTTTTGGAATTGACCTCGGCATTCGCAATCAGACCGCCAGCCGAATTGCGACTGCAACCTTAGGGGCGATGGTTGTCGTCCTCCTCGCCCGCATCATCGGCTGATGAGGCATTACCGCCTGCCACAGGGCGCACTACGGGCCAAGTCCGAGAGCACCAATTTCACCGAAGCAGGCACCATTTCAAGGACATCAGCCGTAGCCCACAGCGCTCACATCACCAAGTGCATTCAGGTAGCTTGATTGCCGCGCAACTGAGCGGCCCCAGAGCCGCCCTTTTTCTTTCCCGGTCACGTGTGGATATAGTAGGTGAATTCATCGGACCGAGTTACACAGGCGGCGTAGGAATAGTATGCCGCTGAGGCATGGCAGGATCGACAGGTTTGGAATAATTGCGAGTGTGACCATGGCAGCGGAAACCCGTCTCATTCCCGCTTGGCGGCTTCTGAATCGCGAGGGTCTTCATGCGCTTGTGGACGCACCAAGGCGCGGCCTCCCCGAGGGCATTTTCCTCACTCCGAACCGAGCGCTGCACGAGATCAACGCTGTCCCGCTGGTCATGGCAGCCCGTCAGGTAATTGAACGGGCTATTGCACAAGGCGGCTTGTCTCTGACCGCAGCCGGTGCCCTGTCACGGGCGGATACGCGAGCCCTCTTTGATCTGATCGACTGGCCCGACTACACCAAGAATGAGGTCCTTGCCGTCAATCAGGTGCTGAATGAAGCTGATGCCCTGCCGGTTCACGTCACCCGCATCGTGCTCCAAGTGGCGGGCCTGCTGCGCCGTCGTGGAAAGGTGCTGATCGCGGCCAAGAAGGCTCAAGCCCTTCTGGACCCGAACGCATCCGCCGACCTCTTTGCGCTCTTGTTCGAGACGACCCTGTGGCGGGTCAGCCTCAGCTATTTTGATCGGTTCTCAGTCGAGCACTGGCCCCAGGACCATATCGGCATTGTGCTCTGGTGTTTGTCAGTAGCGGCCAACGACTGGGCGGACGCCGATCTGCTCGCTCAGGTCTGCACTGTCCGCGACGAGCGTCTCGACCGCACAGCCAGGGACCTTTCTGGGCCTGCCATGAGGAGCCGCATACTCCGCCCACTCACATGGTTCGGGCTGATGGAGATGGTCCGCCGAGGTGATGAGGTCCAGGCAGACTGGATGCGGCCTATCCTATTCCGGAAGACCGCCCTCTTCGATGCGGTGGTTGGGTTCAAGATCGAGGTGCCGGTGCCGACGAGCGCGGTCCACTGACGAACATGAAGACTGAGGCCGCCTCGTTCAGGTCCTACAGAGCGCCTCATCCAGAATAGTCGGACCGGTACGTTGGCGCACCGCATGATCCAGCACATAGTTGATGCGGTGCAATGACCTCATGTTCATCCTTGGAGAGATGTTCATGTCCAGGCTTCTTGTCCATGTCACCTGCGGACCTGAAAACCCGACGAAGGCGACCCTTGCCTTTTTCGTCGCGGCAGCGGCAGTCGAGGCAGGGCATGAGGTCCATGTCTTTCTGGCAGGCGATGCTGTCCAACTGCTGCGCGAGCCTGTGCGGAATGCCCTGACGGGCTCGGCACAGGTGCGCTGAACGGCACTGTTGCGTTAATCCCGGCAGTGTAGTCCGGAGCGGCCATTCGAGGAGCCGCCGTGTTGTCCCTGTTCAAGCGCCGCCGTTTTCCGGTCGCGATCATCCTGCTGTGCGCGCGCTGGTACTGCAAGTACGGGATCAGCTACCGCGATGTGGCGGAAATGATGTGCGAGCGCGGTATCAGCGTCCATCCGAGCACGATCTTTCGTTGGGTCCAACGCTATGCCCCGGAGATTGAGAAGCGGATGCGGCCCTGCCAAGGACATCGTGCAGGTCCGTGGCGAGTGGATGAGATGTACGAGTGGGCGGACGCTGGCGATATTTGTTCCGAGCGGTCGATAAACATGGTCGACTGATCGACTCCATGCTGGCTGGTCGGCGTGATACTGGAGCGGCTTATCGCTTCCTGCGCAAGGCTCTGAAGACAATGAGCGATTATCGGCCGTCCTCGATCACGACTGACAAACTGGCATCTTACCCGAAGGCAATCCGGCGCTTGCAGAATGAAGGGTTGCTATCGAAAGATGTCGAGCATCGGACGTCAAAGTACTTGAACAACATCATCGAAGCGGATCACGGTGCACTTAAGCGAGTGATCCGTCCGACTCGCGGCTTTCAGACGATGACAACTGCAGCGGCGACCCTGAAGGGTTTTGAGATCATGCGCATGATCCGCCGCGGTCATTACAACAAGCGGGGATGGCGAGCGATAGGCGAAATCCGTCTGGTCAATCAGCTCTTCGGTCTTGCTGCCTAAGCGGCCCGTGAAACTGGGTCC
>NZ_QDGA01000097.1 GCF_003347665.1 Microvirga calopogonii | reverse complement strand
CCGGCCATGACGCGGCGAGTGGAGGTCCGGGAGCGGGTGCAGGATAGGGCACCGGCACCGGCGCCTTGTCATTCCCGCGCAGGCGGGGATCCAGAACCACGACGTCAAAGAAGGAGCGCGCGGCGGCGAACCTCATTCGGCATCATCCGTGGTTATGGGTCCCGGGTTCCGCTGCGCGGCCCTGGGATGACGGTGGATGGGTCTCTGTCAAAGAGCCAGCGCCTGTGGGCCCGCAGCTTGCGCTGCGGGCCGTCAGGTCAGTCGAGGGAGGTGCGCTGCGCGGCCCGGCTCGATGATGAGGGTGGAAAGTGGAAGAGCCGGACGGCGCCTCGCACGCGGTTCTTTTCAGGTGGACCAGCTGGGATGAGACCCAAGGTCGACCTCCCGCGACCACAGGCGTGCGAGGCCTGCGGCGGGACCGCCTCCCGCCCCGGTGCTGCGACGCCTCGCGAGCGCGCCCCTCGCCGGGCGGGAGTGGGGAATGATATAGCAGAGCTTGGCCCTTCTGTCAAGAACAAAGTGAGGCCATAACGTTCGCCTCACCCGCCTTGCCGTCATGGCCACCGCCTCCTCATGTCACCCGCCACGTCATCACCTCCCCGGACTTGATCCGGGGACCAGGGCCGGTAAGCCTGATTGTTGCGAAACCTGCGGTGTCATTCCGGGGCGCCGCAGGCGAACCCGGAACCCATAAACACGACACCTCAAGAAAGTACGATCCGCGCAGTGCCTGTTTCGGCATCGCCAGCGGCTATGGGTTCCGGGTTCTCGCTCACGCTCGCCCCGGAATGACAGCAGTGGCGCTCAATCCAAGCGTCATGGCTGGGACAAGCCCGGTCATGACGTTAGGGAACGCCCATGACGGAGAAATCTAGGCTGGATCCTCCGGAGGTTAGGTGCGGCGCCACGCCGGTCGACTTCAGCGTCCCTCCCCGCCCGGCCGCGGAAAAAAGCAACTCACAAAAAATGCCCGGCACGAGGCCGGGCACGACGTGAAAGCCTATCGAAAGCCGGAAAGCCTTAAGCGGCCTTGCTCTTGGGCTGAACCTCGGCCGAGTAGTCTTCCATCAGCACCTTGGTCATGTTGCCGGGCTGGAAGCGGTAGGGACCGATCTCCGACACGGGAGTCACTTCCGCAGCCGTTCCGGTGATGAAGCACTCGTTGAAGCTCGGGAGCTCCTCCGGCATGATCCGGCGCTCCTCCACCCCGAAGCCACGACGCTTCGCGAGGTCGATCACCGTGCGGCGGGTGATGCCGTCGAGGAAGCAATCGGCGATGGGTGTGTGGACGACGCCGTCGCGGATGAAGAACACGTTGGCGCCCGTGCACTCGGCCACGCGGCCCTGCCAATCGAGCATGAGCGCATCGGCGTAGCCCTTCCGCTCCGCCTTATGCTTGGAGATGGTGCAGATCATGTAGAGACCCGCTGCCTTCGCGGCCGACGGAGCAGTTGCCGGATCGGGACGGCGGTATTCCGCCATGTCGATGCGGATGCCCTTCATCTTCTGAGCAGGGTCGAAATAGCTCGGCCATTCCCAAGCGGCAATCGCAAGGTGGATCTTGTTGTCCTGAGCGGCGACGCCCATCATCTCCGAGCCGCGCCAAGCGACCGGACGCAGGTAAGCGTCCTTCATCCCGTTCTTCTCCAGAACGAGACGCTTGGCGGCATCGATCTCGGCCACCGTGTAGGGGATCTCGAAATCAAGGATCTGGGCCGATTTCTTGAGGCGCTCCGAATGCTCGGTCGATTTGAAGATCTCGCCGCCATAGGCGCGCTCGCCCTCGAACACGGAGGACCCGTAGTGCAGTCCGTGGGAGAGTACGTGGAGCTTGGCATCCTTCCAGGGTACGATATGCCCGTCGTACCAGATCCATCCATCACGTTGATCGAAGGGGGTCGCGGACATCGTTTTTCTCCTTGAATGCCGACCTTTGTGGCAACCGGGGCCGTGTAATTTCCGGTTTGCTTACAGCCAATTTCAATTTCATTCATTTCGCCGAAGCGGCTTGACGAGTAACAATCGTCCTGAGATATGTCAACAAGGCTGACATAAAAATTGGGAACAGGATGGTGCCAGACGCAATTCCGGCTTTGAAGGCTCAGCAATCCGGCAAGGATGTTCTGGTCGAGCAGCCCGCCTACGACCTCATTGAACTGTTTTTCTTTGCCTATCGCGACTTCGTCAGCGATCCCGACAGGATCCTGGACGAGTACGGCTTCGGGCGGGCCCATCACCGGGTCCTCCACTTCGTCACGCGCCAGCCGGGTCTGACGATCGCGGAGCTCCTGGACATCCTGAGGATCACGAAGCAGAGCCTCAACCGGGTTCTCAAGGAACTCATCGAGAAGGATTTCATCGAGAGCCGGATGGGCACTTCCGACCGGCGGCAGCGGCTGCTCTTCGCCACCGCCAAGGGCCACGATTTAGCCTTGAAGCTCGCCAAGCTGCAGACCCGCCGCATCATGCGGGCCCTGTCGGACATGGACCCGGAGGCTAAGGAAACGGTCAGCCGCTACCTTCTGCGCCTCATCGATCCGGACGACAGCGCCCATGTGAAGCAGCTCGTATTCGGTCCGGAGAAAACCTGATAAGCAGGGTCCGATAAAGCAGCTTGAAGCCTGATGGATGCACGTATCGACATTCCGGACCATGCCCCGCACGTGCTCGTGGTGGACGATGACCGCCGCCTGCGCGACCTGCTGACCCGCTTCCTCACCGAGAACGGTTACCGGGTGACGGCCGCCGGCAGCGCGGCCGAGGCACGGGCGAAGGCGGGAAATTTCGTGTTCGATGCCCTCGTGCTCGACGTGATGATGCCCGGGGAAACCGGGTTCGAATATGCCCGCAGCCTGCGCGAGCATTCGCAGGTGCCGATCCTGATGCTCACGGCGCGGGCGGACGCCTCCGACCGGGTGACCGGCCTCGAAATCGGCGCCGACGATTATCTGCCCAAGCCCTTCGAGCCGAGGGAGCTTCTGCTGCGCCTCGGCAACATCCTCAAGCGCGCCCTGCCCGTACAGGGCGCGTCGAGCACCGACGTGCCCGAGGTCATTCATTTCGGTCCGTTCTCTTATCGCTTCGACCGGGGCGAGCTGCGGCGCGGGGATGAGGTGGTGCGCATCACGGAGCGCGAGCGCGAGATTTTGACGATCCTCGGCAGCCACGCGGGCGACAACGTTCCGCGCGAAGCGCTCTCCGGCAATGGCCTCGCGGCCAACGAGCGCACGGTCGACGTGCAGATCAACCGGCTGCGGCGCAAGATCGAGATCGATCCCGCCAACCCGATCTTCCTCCAGACCGTGCGCGGCATCGGCTATCGCCTCGTGATCGATCGATGAAGATCGGAGCGACCCTGCGCTATTCACCTCTCGACCATGCCGCGCGCTGGTTCGGCCGCTTCCTGCCGAAAGGGCTCTATGCCCGCGCGCTCATCATCATCATCGCGCCCGTCATCCTGCTGCAATCCGTCGTCGCCTACGTGTTCATGGAGCGGCATTACCAGCTCGTCACGCGGCGCCTGTCCTCGGCGGTGACGGCGGACATCTCGGCCCTCATCGACATCTACGAGAGCTATCCGCAGGACAAGGATGCAAGCACGTTGTCCCGCATCGCGTCGGAACGCCTGCAGCTCGACGTGGACATCCTGCGCAACACCGATCTGCCGCCGCCCGGCCCCAAGCCCTTCTTCGACATTCTCGACGAAACCCTGACCGACGAGCTGCGGCGCCAGATCGACCGTCCGTATTGGATCGATACGGTCGGCCGCTCGAGCTATGTGGAAATTCGCATCAAGCTGAATCAGAACGATGTCATGCGCGTTCTGGCGCGACGCAGCCAGGCCTATGCATCCAACTCTCACATCTTCCTGGTGTGGATGGGCGGCTCGTCCTTCGTGCTGCTCGGCATCGCGATCCTGTTCCTACGGAACCAGATCAGGCCGATCCTGCGCCTTGCCGAGGCGGCCGAAGCCTTGGGCAAAGGACGCGAAATCGAGTTCCGCCCACGCGGTGCCCGCGAGGTGCGCCAGGCCGGCCACGCCTTCCTGGAAATGAAGCGGCGCATCGAGCGCAACATCGAACAGCGCACCACCATGCTGAACGGCGTGAGCCACGACCTGCGCACCATTCTCACGCGCTTCAAGCTCTCGCTCGTCTTCCTCGACCAGACCCCGGAGGTGGAGGATCTCAAGCGCGACGTGGACGAGATGAGCCGCATGCTCGAAGGCTATCTCGCCTTCGCGCGCGGAGAGGGTGGCGATGCGGGCGAGCAGGCTGTCGCGACGGACTTGCGGCAGCTCCTCGAAGAGGTTCAGTCCGATGCCGAACGGCAGGGACATGTGACGGAACTCGACATCATCGGCGACCCGATGATCACCGTGCGTCCCGACGCCTTCCGCCGCCTCCTGTTCAATCTCGTGTCCAACGCGGCACGCCACGGCGACCGGATCGAGATCACCGCCAATCACGAAACGCGCTGGCTCGTTCTGCATGTGGACGACGACGGGCCGGGCATACCGGCCGACATGCGCGAGGAAGTCTTCAAGCCCTTCATGCGTCTGGATGAAGCACGCAATCAGGACGAAGGCGGATCGGGTCTCGGCCTCGCCATCGCCCGCGACGTCGCCCGTTCCCACGGCGGCGACATCGTGCTGGGGGAGAGCCCGCTCGGAGGCCTGCGCGCGACAGTGCGGCTCCCGGCCTGAAAATTGTCACTGGGCTTTCTTGCAGCGCATCTCGGGCGCACCGTAGCCCCAGGTGATCGAAGCCTCGCCCTGGTGCTCCCAGAAGCTTTCATTGCGCCCCTGGTAGCGCGCTCCGCTTCCCGACGGTTGAACAACCATCAGCGAGACGCTGTCGCCACGCTCGGCGATCATCGTCGATGGATCCGTCTGGAAGAACGTGACGATAACTTCGTTGTGCGGATCACCGTCACAGGCGAAGGTCACGGGACCTATGCTGCGAACGAGCCTGTAACGCGCCTGGAGTTCAGCGATGCGGCGCCGGTACTCGCCCTCCACGCAGCCGCGCCTGTCGTTGCTTTTCCAGCAATCGTCGCGCCCTTTGATCCAGCCGCGCTGCTCCGCCTGCAGCAAAGGCGGATGCTCATTCGCCGCCTTGCGGTCGGCTTGGGCATAAACATCCGCAAGCTTGCGGTCGAGCGCCGACAATGCACTGTCCGTGCAGATCATGTTCGCGATGCTGCTGGTCTGGACCTTTCCACAACCGAAGGAAGGACCTTGAGCAAGCGCCACTCCGCATCCCAGGGCAAGAGCGAGGCCGCCGGAAGGGACCGCCACGATCTTCCAGACACTCATCGGTGGCTCCCATCGGAAAACGCAGCTTGCCCCTGTCCCTAAAGGATTCAGATCAATTCTAGTAAAGTCTCCCGCCCACCGGCACATCGCGATCCGGACGGATCAACATGACGTCGCCGTTGGCATCGGGCACGCCGAGCGTCAGCACCTCCGACATGAAGGGCCCGATCTGGCGCGGCGGGAAATTCACCACTGCCATCACAAGCGCTCCCACGAGATCCTCCGGCGAATGGTTCACCGTGATCTGCGCCGAGGAACGCTTGGTGCCGATCTCCGGGCCGAAATCGATGGTGAGCTTGAACGCCGGCTTGCGCGCCTGTGGGAACGCCTCCACGGCCACGATCCGGCCGACACGAATGTCGACCTTCAGGAAATCGTCGAACGTGATAGGTGTCGCCGTAGTACTCGCCTGATCCATCCTTGCCCCTCAACCTGTTTCAAATCGCCGATGCAGGATTCTGCGCATCCCCATTGCCGTCTTCGGTGCGGCGCGTCTCAGGGCGCGTCGGCCTGCGTCCCTGCATCAGGGCGCGACCGACGGCGCGCAGGGGTGCGCTCAGGCGACGCAGATCCTCGGCCCCTTCCAGGATGCGTTCGGCGCGGCGCAATTCGCGATCAAGCCGCGCCATGGTCTTGGCGAGGGTCGGATCGTCGTCATCGAGCCATGTCCGCATGGTGTTGGCGTAGACCAGAACCGCGCCCTGGAGCTTCAGCTTTCCAAGCGGTCCCTCCGTATCGATGCCGGCGGCCGCCAGCATGAAGCGCTGCGAATTGAGCGAGACCTGGTTGAGAGCGGCGAGCGACACGGGATCATATTGCAGATCCTGGAAGATTCGCCGCAGGGCCTGCTTGTAGGGTTCCAGGGCATCGAAGCGGCGCATCAGCACGTCGAAGATACGCTCGCGCGCCGGCTCGCCCGCGAGATCGTCCGTCGTTCCCTCCAGCACCTGCCGGTCGATCTGGCGCGACAGCGCGCCGAGCACGGCGCCCTTTGAAGGGAAGAGATCGCGGAACTCGGCCAGCGACACATGAGCGGCCTTGGCGACATCGCCGATCTCGATCTCGTGCCAGGGCCGCTGCGCGGCGAGATCCATGAGCGCCTCGACGATGGCCTTGCGTTTATCCGTGGGAACGTCAGCGGTCACGATCAGTCTCCTGAATATTTGCCGTTGAGACATAATCTAGGAGCGAACCGCAGCAACCCCAAGGTTCGAGAGATGCTTCCACTGGCGTGGAAGCATCTCTCTTCCCTGCTTTGCCGCATTTTTTGACGGTGAACCGGATCCGCTTCACCGAAAAATGCTCTAGCCTGCAAGTTCCTCGGCCCGGCGCTTGGCGGCCGCTACGGCCTCGCGCATGAGCGCCTTCAACCCGCCTGGGTCGCGCATGAGGACTTCGAGCGCCGCCGCCGTGGTGCCGCCGGGCGAGGTGACATTCTGCCGGAGAGTGGCGGGTGGCAGGTCGCTCTGGAAAAGGAGCTCTCCCGCACCGGTCACCGTGGCCCGCGCCAAACGCTGCGCCAGGTCAGGCGGGAGACCGGCAGCCGTTCCGGCCTCGGCAAGGCACTCGACCAGATGGAACACATAAGCCGGCCCCGAGCCTGAAAGCGCCGTGACCGCATCGATCAGGTCCTCCGAAGGCAGCCATTCGACGATGCCGTTGCTGCTGAGAAGCGCATCGGCGGTCAGGCGCTGCGACTCGCTCACCTTGTCGTTCGCGGCGGCTCCGGTCGCGCCGCGCCCGATGCTGGCGGGCAGGTTCGGCATGGCGCGCACGATGGCACCGGCAGCCGGGAGCCGGGAGCGCAGATCCCCGATGGTTTTGCCGGCCAGGATCGAGATGATGAGGGTTTGCGCCCCGAGAAGGCCGTTCAGCCCAGGCGCGGCCTCGTCGAGCATCTGCGGCTTGATTGCCAATACCAGCACGTCCGCCGCCGTAGGATTGGCAGGATTCAGGGCGATGCCCTTCCCGCGGCAGAAGCGGGACATCTCGTCGGAAGGACGAGGATCAAGAACCGTGACACCCTCGGGCTTCATACCGACCCTGAGCCAGCCCTCCAGCATGGAGCCGCCCATCTTGCCGGCGCCGACGAGGATGAGGGATGACGGCAGGTGCGAGGCGTTCGACGACATGGGCGTAACCTGACAGGATGAAAAGATGAGGCCGCACTCTATTCACGGCAACCCTGCCCTGTCGAGGCAGGTTCAAGAGCATTTTCCGGCGAAGTGGATCCGGCTCGCCGTCGGAAAATGCTGTAGAACTCAGGCCTCGCCTTCGGTTTCGAACAGAACGGAATCGAGGGCCTCCCGAGCCGACTTGCCGGCCCAGATCACGAACTGGAAGGCCTGGAAATAGCGCTCGCAGGCCTCGACCGCGACCCGCAGCATGGTTTCGCACTGCCCGTCGGTCGGATCGGCTCCGCCTGCCAGCAGCAGGGCATGGCGGAACATCACCACGTTCTCCGTGCTCCACAGGTCGAAATGCCCGACCCAGAGCTGTTCGTTGACGGAGGAAATGAGCTGGAGGACCTCTTGGCGCCGCCGCTCCGGAACCTTGAGATCGAAGGCACAGGCCATGTGCATGGCCTCCACGTCCTCGATCCAGGTGAAGGCGACGTCGTAATCCGCCCAGCGGCCCGCTACGGAGATCGACATCTCGTCGGCTTCGGCCCGGTCGAAGATCCAGTGCCGCAGGGAAGCGAGACGCTCGACCACATCGAGGGGATGTTCCGAACGGTCGATTTCAAGATGAATCTGCGACATGTCGATCCTGGAGGCTCAATTGCTCGATAAGGGCAAACATATCGAGCAACACCATTGCGCAGATCCGGGGACTATTCGAAAGAAGTACTCGGAATACCTACGATATTCCGTGCTCCCGCTGTCGCCGCCTCGAATCAGCTGATGAATCGACAGTCTTAGATTTCGGCGCTCGTCACAATGCGCGGGTTTCACCTGTCCACAGCAGGAGACCCGCGCCGGATGCAGGGCCGAATCCCGCCCGGATCAAGGCGTCGCGGGGTTCACGCCGGCCGTGGAAGCGAGCTTCGCCTCGAGGTCCTTGACTCGGGCTTCGAGCCGCTCGTTCTCTTCGCGGGCAGCAACCACCATCTCGCGCAGAACCTCGACCTCCTCACGGGTGGCGACGTCCATGTCCTTGATCAGGCGCTCGAACTGGCTGCGAACCACCGTCTCGACCTCCCGCCGGACACCCTGGGCAGCGCCTGCGGCATCGGTGGCGAAGCGGGCGAGTTCATCGAAGATCCGGTTGGACGATTGTGTCATAGGGAAAATCCACAGCGTTCGACGGGCCCTGAGCCCCTGGAAGCTCACAAATGGGCGCATTTGCCACAAACTGCAACAGGGTTGACGATCCGCGCCCGGCGGGTCCAATGGCGACATATTAGAGCATCGGACCCAAAAGTGGACTTGCACTTTTGGGACTGATCCGATGCTCCACTTTTTGAAGAGCGCATCGTTGGGCGTGGAAAACCGGGTCCACTTTTCCACACGATGCGCTAGAACAAGGCCCGCTCATGCCGCTCTCCTTTCCCCTCATCGATCCCGTGGCGATTTCCATCGGACCCTTCGCGATCCGCTGGTATGCGCTGGCATATGTCGCCGGCCTCCTGGGCGGCTGGTTCTATGCCAAGCGCCTCGCGGCGAAGGCCGATCTCTGGGGAGGCTTGAAGCAGCCCAAGCCCATGGATGTGGACGATCTCATCGTATGGGTGGCGCTCGGGGTCGTGCTGGGCGGCCGGATCGGATACGTGCTGTTCTACAATCTCGGTTCCTATCTCTCCCATCCGTTGGAAATCTTCGCAATCTGGCGCGGCGGCATGTCCTTCCACGGTGGCTTCCTGGGATCGGTGCTCGCCATCGTGCTGTTTTCCCGCTCGCGCGGGCTCAACCCGCTGGCCATGCTCGACATGGCGGCGGTTGTCGTGCCCATCGGCCTGTTCTTCGGCCGCATCGCCAATTTCATCAACGGCGAGCTTTGGGGCCGCCCCGCCCCGGACTTTCCCTATGCTGTGGTGTTTCCCCATGCGGGCCCTGAGCCCCGGCACCCGAGCCAGCTCTATGAAGCCTTCGGCGAGGGCTTGATCCTGTTCATCATCATGGCCATCGCCGCACGCCGCTTCGGCTTCCGCCGCCCGGGTCTTCTCGGTGGCATCTTCGTGCTGGGCTACGCCGTTGCCCGGATCGCCTGCGAGTTCTTCCGCGAGCCGGACGCGCAGCTCGGCTTCCTGTTCGGGGCGTCCGTGCAGGCGCTCAGCGGCGGCATCACGATGGGCATGCTCCTGTCCGTTCCGATGGCGCTGATCGGCATCGGCTTCATCGTCATGGCCGTGCGCGGTCATACCCGCCCCTCCAAGACGGTCGAGGCCGCGTGAGCGCGCTGAAGGATACCTTACGCGAGACGATCGCCCTTGAGGGGCCGATCACGGTCGAACGCTACATGAGCCTGTGCCTGAGGCACTACTACGGCACCCGCGATCCGCTAGGCTCCGCCGGCGACTTCACAACGGCTCCCGAGATCAGCCAGATGTTCGGGGAGCTGATCGGCCTGTGGATGCTGGAGGTCTGGAACGGCATGGGGCGCCCCACCGGCTGCCGGCTCATTGAGCTGGGTCCGGGCCGCGGCACCCTGATGGCCGATCTGCTGCGGGCGACACCGCTTCTGCCCGACTTCAAGGCAGCCGCGACCGTGCATCTGGTCGAGACGAGCCCGTCCTTGAGAAAGAAGCAGCAGGACGCCCTCGCCGCCTCGGGCTTCTCGCTTCACTGGCACGACCGGATCGAGGACGTGCCGCCGGGCCCGACCCTTCTCGTCGCCAACGAGTTCTTCGATGCGCTGCCGGTGCGCCAGTTCGTCGGCACCGAGCGCGGGTGGTGCGAACGGCTGGTCGGCCTCGAGAGCGAGCGCCTGATCTTCGGCCTGCGTCCGGAGCCGGAGACCGCCCTCGGCACGCCCTTGAAACACGGCGACATCCTCGAATGGCCGGGCGCTTCCATCGATGTCTTCAGCGAGCTGGCCCGGCGGCTCGTGCGCGATGTGGGCGCCGCCCTGATCCTGGATTACGGCTATTGGGGCCCTGCTTTCGGCGACACGCTACAGGCGCTCAAGGCACACAGGCCCGTAGACCCTCTTGAAGCACCGGGCGAAGCGGATCTCACGACCCATGTGGATTTCCACCGTCTTGCCCAGGCCGCCGTCGTGCAAGGCGCCAGGACTCACGGCATCGCTGCTCAGGGGGATTTTCTTCAGGCTCTCGGCATCGATGCCCGCGCCGCCGCCCTGAAGGCACGAGCCACGCCCGCACAAGCCGCCGATATCGACCAGGCGCTTGCCCGCCTGACGGAGCGCGGGCCGACCGGCATGGGTGATCTGTTTAAGGTTTTGGCCGTTACACATGAGGCCATCGACGCCGTCCCGGGCTTGCCGGCCCTGTCTCCCTCTTCCTAAGATTGCGCCATGTTCATTCAAGCCCCTGCCCTCGCGGCCCATTCAGGCCTCCGCCACGCCTTCTTCACCCGCCAGGGCGGCACGTCGGATGGGATCTATGCCTCCCTCAACGGCGGTATCGGCTCATCGGACGAGCCCGCGAAGGTGCAGGAGAACCGTCGCCGCATGACTGAGGCTCTGGAGATCGGACAGGATGCCCTGATCAGCGTCTATCAGGTCCATTCCCCCGATGCGGTGTTCGTCGAGGGGCCCTGGCAGGGTGAACGTCCCAAGGCCGACGCCATGGTGACGGCCACGCCCGGTCTTGCGCTCGGCATCACCACGGCCGATTGCGGCCCGGTGCTCTTCGCCGACGCCGAAGCCCGCGTCATCGGCGCAGCCCATGCAGGTTGGCGCGGTGCCGTCACCGGTGTCCTCGAATCGACCGTCGTGGCCATGGAGCGGCTCGGTGCCCGGCGCGAGAACGTCGTCGCGGTGCTCGGCCCGACGATCAGCCAGAAGGCCTATGAGGTCGGTCCGGACTTCATCCAGCGCTTCGCCGAGGAAGCGCCCGGACATGAGCGCTTCTTCAAGGAAGCCGAGAGGCCCGGCCATGCGATGTTCGACCTTCCGGGCTTCATCGGCGCACGCCTCGAAGCAGCGGGAATCGGCACGTTCACTGATCTCGGGCTTTGCACCTATTCCGACGAGGAGCGGTTCTTCAGCTACCGCCGCACCACCCATCGCAAGGAGCCGGATTACGGCCGGCTGATTTCCGCGATCGCGCTCACTCCTTGATGCCGGCGACGTCGGGCGTTTCCCAGGCGAGATGCTGCCCGCCATCGACGGCGATCATTTGGCCGGTGACGCTGCGGGCTTTCGCCAGATAGAGCACCGCATCGGCGATTTCGTCCGGCGTGCCGCCGTGTCCCAGCAGCACCGCCTCGCTCTGCTTGGAAAAATCCTCATCGCCCTGGCGCACGTTCGATAATGTCGGCCCGGGCCCGATGGCGTTGACCCGAATGCGTGGCGCGAGCGCCTGCGCCATGGTCTGCGTGGCGGTGAACAAGGCGGCCTTGGTCAGCGTGTAGGAGAAGAATTGCGGTGTCAGCTTCCACACGCGCTGGTCGACGATGTTGACGATGCAGCCATGTCCGTCCGTGGGAAGCTGATGGGCGAAGTCGCGGGCGAGGAACGCCGGTGCGCGCAGGTTGACGGCGAAATGCCGGTCCCATCGATCCTGCGAGAGTGTCTCGACTTCATCCGGTTCGAACTCGGATGCGTTGTTCACGAGGAGCGTCAGCTGTCCCACGTCGCGAACAGCCGCAGGCACGATGCGCTCGACCGCATCGCCGTCCGCGAGATCCGCCTGAACGACGGCGGCCCGTCCGCCTCGCTCGCGTATCCGCGCCACCATGGCGTCCGCCTCATCGGTCGAGCGCCGGCAATGGATCGCAACCGCGTAACCCTCGTCGACGAGCCGTTCGACGATCCGCCGCCCGATGCGCTGCGCACCGCCGGTCACGAGAGCGGCTTTGATCATGATCAACCTCTTGAAATGTAAGCATGTCACGGCACCTGGGTGCATCGGACAAGAAAATGACATTTTTTTGCTCGGCCGTCGAACCAATGGCCAAGCTGCGGGTTTAGGACTCCGGCGATGACACAAGGGGAAACTCGCACATTGCCGCCACAATCCTGCCATGGTGGTCTTAGCCGCTGTGGTTGTCAGGTCACAGCCCTCGACCGGTTGTCGCTCTATAACAGGCCAGTGCTTGGCTTGACCCAAAAAGACCGGGTCGAACTCGCATGACATCGATTAGGAAAGAGAAACCATGAAGAAAATTCTTCTCGCCAGCGTCGCTCTCTTCGGCTTTGCCGGAGCCGCTTCTGCTGCGGACCTCCCGCTCCGCGCTGCTCCCCCGGCTCCGATCGTTGCTGCCGTTCCGGTCTTCACCTGGACCGGCTTCTACGCCGGTGTGAACGCCGGCTACGGCTGGATGTCGGATGACCGCATCGTCGATCCGTTGTTCGGCTTCACCGGCGGCAACAACGACGGCGGCTTCGTCGGCGGTGGTCAGATCGGCTACAACTACCAGATCGGCTCGTTCGTCGTCGGTCTCGAGACGGACATCCAGTACGCTGATCTCGGCACCCGCTACCGCTTCAACGCAGCCATCCCGGGCTACGAGGAAGACGATTCCAGCGACTGGTTCGGCACGGTTCGTGCTCGCGCCGGTGTGGCCTTCGATCGCGCCCTCATCTACGCCACCGGCGGTTTCGCCTACGGCGACAACGCGACCGGCTGGACCGTGGGTGGTGGTCTCGAGTACGCCTTCACCAACAACCTGACCGCCAAGGTCGAAGGTCTGTACGTGAACCTCGATCGCGATCGCGACTTCCTGTCCCCGACCGCGACCGGCGGCGGCGACAACACCGAGTTCGGTGTGGTCCGCGCCGGCCTGAACTACAAGTTCAGCACCTACTAAGACCCGTCGCTTCGGCGAACGAGAAGGCCCGGTGGAAACACCGGGCCTTTTTGCTTTATGGCGTCACTCGCGTCTTGGCATAGGCCGGAACGCGAGCTTCGAAATCCGCGAGCCACGCGACGAGCCGGGGGTAGCTTTCGCGCCAGCGGCCACCGAAGCGAAGATCGAGGTAGCCCAGTGCACAGGCGAGAGCGATCTGGCCGATATGCAGCGGCTGACCCGGCTCAGTGAGATGAGCCTCCGCATGGTCGAGCCCGCGGCGGACCTTGTCGGCCTGGTGCGAGACCCATTTCGGCTCGTGCTTGTCTTCCGAGCGGAAGCGTCCCTCGTAGACCTGCAGCAGCGCCGCATCCATGATGCCGTCGGCGAGCGCCTGATCGCGCAGGGCCGAGAACCGCTCCGGGCCGTTCGGGATGACGCCGCCGCTGCCGGCGAGATGATCGAGGTAATCGACGATCACGCGGGAATCGTAGAGCACATCGCCGTTTTCCAGAATGAGCGCGGGGATCTTGCCGAGCGGGTTCTGCTGCCGGATGGAATCCTCGGGGTTGAGGGTATCGGCATCGATGATCTGAATGCGGTCTGACAGGCCGAGGATCGCGGCAGAGAGTTTGACCTTCCGGCCGAAGGGTGACGCGGGCGATGAGCGGAGAACGAGCATGAATGATCCCTGTTGCTAGAGCATCGTACGGAAAAGTGGACCCGGTTTTTCGGCCCGAACGATGCTCTCATTGATAGACGAAGCACCGGATGAATCCCAAAAGTGCAAGTCCACTTTTGGGTCCGATGCTGTAGAGCGGCAGGAGTCATGACCGCTCGAACCTTGCCCTGCAATTGGTTTTAAGCAGGGGGCCCGAAGGCTTCACAGCGATATGCGCCATAACCGGTGCGCGACAGACGCTCCGCCAAGGCGGGCAGAAGCGTTTCCGCCTCCTGCCTCAGGGCCCAGGGCGGGTTGACGACGAAGAGGCCGCTGCCGTTGAGCCGCGAGGAATCGCGAGGGTCGTCCACGTACAGTTCGAGGCGAAGGCCGGGACGCGGGCACTGCTCGTGCAGGCGCGCCGCCACCGCGTCGACGGGGCCGACATCCTTGATCGGGTACCATCCGGCATAGACGCCGGTCTGCCATTTGCTCACGGCGGTGAGCATCTCCGTTCCGAGCCGCTCCAGCTCGTTGGGCTTCTCATAGGGCGGATCGATGAGCACGAGACCGCGCTTCTCCTTGGGCGGAATCAGCGCATGAAGCGCCGTCCAGCCGTCGAGATGCATCACCTTGAGATTCGCGACTTCGTTGAAAGCCTCGCTCAGGACCGCGTAATCGGCCGGATGTAGTTCCACGAACACGCCCCGGTCCTGACGCCGCAGAAGCTCGCGCACGATGGCGGGCGATCCGGGATAGAGGGTCTCGCCATGCCGGGCCCGCACGTCGGCCACCACGCTCCGATACGGCGCAAGGATCTCCTCCACGTCGGGAGCGAAGGCCTCGTCCAGGCGCCCGATTCCCTCGACCCACTCCCCCGTCCGCCCGGCCTCGTCGCCGGCAAGGTCGTAGAGTCCGATGCCCGCATGGGTGTCGATGACGCGCAGCGGCGTCTCCTTGCGCTGCAGGTAAACCAGAATGCGCACCAGGAGCGCGTGTTTCATGACGTCGGCGAAATTGCCGGCGTGAAAGGCATGTCGGTAGTTCATGGTCGTCCTACGGCGTCAGCCGGTGCCTTCTCTCTCACGCGCATCAGCTCGATGCGCTATCTAACGGCTGGAACGGTGATCTCGCCCGCCCGGCACCCGTCGCGGTCGACCTCCGGGCATTGACGGAAACCGCGCAGATCCTTGGTCAGGCAGATGCGGACCTCCTGAAAGATCCGTCGTCCGCAGGAAACCGAGATCATGTCGGGCCGCAAGCCCGAATTGGCATTGATGAAGGCGCGCTCGATCTCGCTCGGCAGCACCTTCGACCGGCTGTCCAGACCGTTGAAACCGTCTGGGATGCGAATGAGTTCCCGCGCCTGCCGGACCGCGCGGAAATAGCCGCTCGGGCTTTCCCCCGTGCAGGTCCCGTGCTTGCGCCACTGATAGCGCGCCAGGTTGTCGTCCGGGAAAAGCCCCTTGACGTCAGCCAGGGCCGCCTGAGGAACGAAGCGGCCGTTGGGCTCGCAGAAGCTCGGATAGCCCTGCTCGAATTGGGGCCACAGGCCGTGGGTCACGAAACCGAGGCCGCTGCCGGTGTCGCATTGCCGGTTCCGGCTGCCGCTGCTCTCGCAGAAGCCGGGCGACCAGGACAGGGCCAGCACGTAGAAATCGAACTGCCCCATCGGGGCGCCCCTCGCCTCGCGGAGCCCCTGGGCGGCGGAAGGGAGGATCGAGGAGAAGCAAGCGCCTACAAAGGCGAGCCACCAGCGCAGGATCAAGGAGCCGCCTGCTTGCAGTGCGGCGCGTAGGCATAATCGCGGTCGAGGCCGTCGACGCAGGCCTCCGTGTTCCAGCCGATGCCGATGAAGCCCAGATCCTCACGGATCGAGAAGTTGATCCGGCGCTTGTAGCCGTCGGACACGACCACGGTGCCCGTGCAGTAGCGGCGGGGGATGTAGTCGAGCCCCCAGGGGCGCCAGGCGACTTCCTGCACGCGCTCGAAGGCGAGCAGCTGAAGGCTGGAATTCCAGAACCGGCCTTCCTTATGCGAGAAGCGCGAACTGACGTTCTGGAGCACCGCGGGATCGGCACAGGCCGGCAGGGTGGCGTCGAAAGGCTCGTCGCGCCGTTCCGCGGGCGTGATCTCGCGCGCAAGCGCAGGCGCGCTCAACAGCATGCAGGAGATGATAGCCGCCAGCCACTTCATTCGAATGCTCCACCAAGTCTTCAGACCGTGCATCATCGACCATGTGGGCGGCGTTCGCGAAGGTCAAGATCCGGTTACGCTTTAATAGACGGCGTGGCTGTTGAGCATCATAGGCTGGCCGGCGGAACGCCCCTGCGTCCGCGACGGGGCATAGGTCTGCTCGACCGGGCGGCCCGCCGGCGGAAGAGGAGCCTGGGAAGTGCCCTGGGCGGGCGAAAGCCTTGAGGATCCGGCATTCGCCCCCGGCAGGTCGGCCGCGTAGCCGCCGGAGGACATTCGCGGCGCGGGACCGACCGGAGCGGCGACGACCGGTGACGGAGGCGGCGGCGCCGGCGGAACATAAGCCTCCCCTTCCCCAACGTCCTGTTCCAGGTCGACAGATGCCAGATCGCCGGAGGTGGCCGCGCTCTGGAGAATCTCGCGACTGCGCTCGGGATCGATTCGCGGCTCGAATTTCAGGATCGGCTTGCAGATGCGCCGCTGGCCGCGGGGATCGTGCCGGGCAAGGTCGATGTGGAAGTGATCGTAATGGAAGGCGTCCGAACCGGGGCCGAGCACCGTGGTGAAATACCGGCAGGCGCCGACGAAGGCCTCGCGCAGGAATTCCTGCGTGGTGGGGTCCCCTCCCCGCCATCCCTTGGCCACGACGATCTCCCGGCCGTCCGCCAGAACGAAGGCCATGACGTCCATGGCGTTTCCGAAGGCGTGTTCGGACACCTTGGCGCCCATCTGATTGTTGCGCGGGCGGCAGGAATAGGAGCCCGCCTTGATGTCGGCGAGCGGCACGCCGAAATACATCTGGGCGGCCGGCCTGACGATCTCGTCGAGCCAGGCATCGATGCTGGGGATGATCGGACAGGCCAGGGTGACCTTCGACTTCAGTCCCACGGCGCCGTTGTTGAAGGCCGAGATCTTGAACGGATGATCCATGCCGCAGACGCCCGGCCCGTCGATCTTGGAGCTGAGGGCCATGTAGGCGGAAGGCTGCACGAGACGCTGCGACAGGCAGGCCTCCTCGGCCTGCGCACGCCAAGGCTCGCGCTGCTCGAAACGAAACAGCCCGCAACCGGTAAGCCCAAGCCCGACGAGCGATAGGGCAAAGAACGCAACTAACCCACGACGCATGACCGCGAGACTCGCTCAAGGACGTAAACATCCCGTCAACGGAGAGACGCCTTCGTGACATCCCGCCGAAGCGAAGCGCCCGATCGTCGGATGGAGGGCACTCTTGAACCTTGCTCTTGCGACCCTGCACAGGCGGGAATCCAGATTGCTGCCATTGTGCCGGAGGCGGCGAACGGCGTCGCGCTTCGTTCGGCACCGTTGCGGCTCTGGGTCCCGGGTTCCGCTTCGCGGCCCCGGGATGACGGCTGATCAGAGCCGCTTTCCCTCGCCACGCCCGACCTCCACGCCTTGGCGAGGCAGCGGATCCTAAGACGTGGGTGGCCGGACCAAGTCCGGCCATGACGCGGCGGGTGGTGGTCCAGGGTCGGGTGCCAGTTGTGGCACTGGCACCGGCGCCTTAGTCATTCCCGCGCAGGCGGGAACCCAGAACCGCGACGTCTCAGGCAGGGCGAGCCGCGTCGCG
>NZ_QDGA01000096.1 GCF_003347665.1 Microvirga calopogonii | reverse complement strand
TGGTTGTACTTTCGGTTCCCTCTGAGCCTACGGCTGGTCGAGGAGATGCTGCTCGAGCGCGGCATCGTCGTCTCCTATGAGACGGTCCGCCGCTGGGCGCTGAAGTTTGGACCAGCCTACGCGCGCCGTCTCCGGCGCAAGACCCCAAGCCGCCGCGACGTGTGGCATCTCGATGAGGTCGTGGTCACGATCTCGGGCCAGAAGCATTGGCTCTGGCGGGCGGTTGATCAGGACGGCTATGTGCTCGATGAGATCGTCCAGAGCCGACGCGACACCAAGGCGGCCAAACGCTTGCTGAAGCGTCTCTTGCGCAAGCAGGGCTGCCCGCCCCGGCGCATGATCACCGATAAGCTCGGTTCTTATGCTGCTGCCCGACGTCAGGTCATGCCAGATGTCGAACACCGCTCGCACAAAGGGCTTCTCTATTCGGCCGGGTTCAGTCAAGCGCTTCCGATCTGTTTGGCTCCATGACATCACTGTCCCGCGGGTTCTCGCTTCTCTCCGGAATCAGCGCAACGGCTCTTCCACTATAGGGTCAGACGAATGAAGCGGAACGATCTCAACAGCGTCCTTTGTGCCTGAGGCGCAAGCAACATCCCTTTGTGCGGACTCGCTTCATTCATCGTCCCGCGAGGGACAGCTCTCCGCCTCGGGGCGGAACCTTGTCGTTCTGTCTGGCTCGGACAGTCTTCGTCGGCCAGACGCACCTACATCGCCTGAGCCTCCCGCGTCCACCGGAACTCAGTGCCATCACACCAGATCCGATGCAAAATGGTCGCCAGCCGGCGGGCGAGCGCGATGACCGCCTTTCCCCGCCCGCGTCGCTGGGCCACTTTCATGGCCCAGGCTTTCAGCCAGGACCAGCGGCTGGCTCGGGTCAGGATGATCTGAGCTGCCTCAAACAGCAGCGTTCGCATCATGGCATCGCCGCACAACGAGATCCGGCCGACCCGGTTGCTTTCCCCGGACTGATGCAGGACAGGTGTCAGCCCCAAGGCAGGCCCCACCGCCTTGGAGCGCCGGAAGCGGGCCGGCGTGTCGATCGTGGCCACGAACGCCAGGGACACCACCGGCCCCACTCCCGGAACCGTCATCAGGCGCCGGCATACCTCATCATGGCGGACCAGGGCCAGCAGCTTCCGGTGCAGGGTGGCAAAGTGCTCGCGCAGCTCGCGACGGGCCTGCAGCAGCGGTTGGATGACCTCGATCAAATCGGGCATGCTCTCGATGAGCTCACGGATGCGCGCCTCGAACCGAACCGTTCCGACGGCCCCGACTTTGAGCCCGAAATTGCGCAACAGACCGCGGATGTCGTTCTCGACCGCAAGGGCTTTCTCCTGCAGGAGTTTGCGGGCGGTGAGCAGAGCCCGGCGCTTCTGGCTTGAGAGCGTTTTGACGTGAACCGGTCGGAACAGGTTGACCCGCATCATCTGGGCGATGCCGCGCGCATCATTGCGGTCGCTCTTGTTCACCTGCGCCTTCAGGAAGGCTTTGGCGTGGCGCGTCTCGATGCACACGACAGGAAGTCCGGCTGAGGCGAGCCCCTCGAAGAGCCATTGCGAGAGCGGCCCCGCCTCGAGACCAATCCGCTCGAGGTGCCAGGCGGAGTCTTGCAGAAGCTGCAGCAGGTCATCGGGATGAGAGACGACCTTGATCTCACGGCAGATCTTCCCCGTCTCGTCAACGATGCACACCGACGTCTCTTTGACCGAGACATCCAAACCCGCATAGTGTTTCATGCTGCGCTTCTCCCACTGAGGCCTGAGGCCGCTGCGAACGATCCTCGTTGTACCATTCGCCTGCAGTGCAGCACCTCACCGGGAATCGAGGGCTCCGGCGGCAGGCCGAATACCCCATCTCAACAATCGGGCGGAGAATTCGCATCTGCCGTTCCGGCGACGCGAACGGGCGAGGCAGGGCTTTCGATCTGCCGGAGGGCTGCAGCGGTTCGTCAACGTGTTCTCTGCCGTCTGCAATCTTTTCGTTCCACCCCGCTCCCGCCGCTCTGCCCGCGCGACCCACCTTCACCGCCTCAACGCCATGGCGGCGTGGAAAGTGGCGGCAAATGTCGCTGCTTGAAACTGTCGTGCGGCCGAATCTGCCTCGATGCGTCCGATGTGGGTTAACGTGACAACACCCAGCTGAGGCTCCGGGCGATGTTGTTACCCCACGTTTCCTTATGCTCTCCTAAAGCACCTGACACTCCAACTATCACGCAGACCGTCGAAAGTGGTGTCTTGCCGAACTCTATGTTCGGGGTGTTCGAACGCATCCTCCTTGAACCGTTACGAAGTGTATTCGAAAAGGGCCTATGTGATAAGCGCAATGGGTAAGACAAGTCTGAACATTCTGCGACTGGTCAGGTTGCCCGGTTCCCGAACCGCCACTAGAGCATCGGACCCAAAAGTGGATTTGCACTTTTGGAATTGATCCGATGCTCCACTCTTGGCTGGCGCATCGTTCAGGGCGGAACCATAGGGCCACGTTAGTGAAAACCGGGTCCACTTTTCCGTCCGATGCGCTAGAGCTTTTCCACTTGCGTGGAATCAGCTCTCTTCTTTGCTGGGTTGCATTTTTTGACGATGAACCAGATCCACTTCATCGAAAAATGCTCTAAGGTCATCGCGAGGTAGTCATTCCCACGGCGATCGGTCGAACATGATAATCCCGTGATGCTCTCGGGGAAGAATCCAGCTGCCCAATGCCAGGAGCCACAATGAGCGACGTTACAAAGAAAGCAATTCGGAAGGGCATCGACAGCTTTGTTGCAACCTTTGGCGAAGTCCCGATGCAGTATCAGCTGCTCGCTCACTATGCTCCAGGGGCCTTTGCCGGCTACGGGCTCATGCGTGACTTCGTGATGCGGGATCAGGCGGCCGGGGGTGCGCTGGATTTGAAAATGAAGGAGTTCATCTTTGCCCTCTTGGATGTCCAAGGCGGGTTCACAGCCGGAGCAAAGGCGCATGCCGCCAATGCCGTAAAGCTCGGCCTGACATTGCCAGAACTCGCAGAGGGTTTGGCGCAAGTCATTATGGTCGGCGGGATTACGACATGGAACACGGCGGGCGCCGAGGTGCTGCAGCATTGTGTCGAAATCTGCGAATCCGGCGTGCCGCAGGCATAAGATTCCAGCGATCGGAGTTCATGCTGGCATCCAAACTCTGCATGGTGCCGCCCCATGCGAGAGGATCATACTGGGGAGTGTTTGGGCTGGACAGGCCGATGCAGGAACCCTTAACTAAGGGTAAGCAAAAACAATGGGACCTCGAGCCAGATACTGCCAATCCCGCACGTGCTAAAGCATCGTGCGAAGAAGTGGGAACCGGTTCTTTGCGCAGAACGATGCTTCATCATAGAGATAGAGCACGCATTCTGATCCCGTCAGAATGCGATTTGCTCTAGCTGACGGCCCGGAACCCTAGTCTCACCCATGAGCCACAAGCATGAACCAAGGGAGATAAAATCGTGCCGGTTATTCGCGTCAATGGGGACGATTTTTTCGTACAGCTTGATGGGCCTGCGGAAGCCCCGGTTCTTCTCCTGTCGAATTCACTCAGCTCCGACCTCTCCATGTGGGACGATCAGGTTCCGGTTTGGGCCCAGCGCTTTCGGGTGGTCCGCTATGACCAACGCGGGCACGGCGCCAGCGTCGTCTCGGCGCCGCCCTACTCGATGGATCAACTCGGCCGCGACGTCATCGGCATCATGGATGCACTCAGGATCGAGAGAGGACACTGGTGCGGGCTGTCGCTCGGCGGCATGGTCGGAATGTGGATGCTGACGCACGCCCCGGAGCGGATCGATAAGGCCGTTCTCGCCAACACCTCCGCTTATATGGGACCGGTTGAACTATGGAATGGGCGCATCGAGACGGCCAGGCGCGGAGGCATGGAAGCTCTTGTCGAGCCGACAATCGAGCGCTGGTTTCCTGAGCACTTCCGAAAGGTCGCACCGACAACGATGGACCGGATGCGGGCAATGATTCTTCGGACTCCGGTGGAGGGCTATCAGGGATGCTGCGCCGCCATCCGTGACATGGATCAGCGGAAGTCCATCAGAAACATTGCCAATTCCGTCTTGCTGATCATTGGCTCCCGCGATCCGGCCACCCCGCCTGCCGACGGCGAGTTGATCGCTGATTCGATCAGGCATGCGAAGACCGTCGTTCTGGACGCCGCTCACATTTCCAACATCGAGCAACCTGCGGCATTCGCTTCAACAGTTCTCGATTTCCTCTCATGACGGCAGATTCTCTGGAGCAGGTTGTGCCTCCATGAAGCCGCAACCTGCTCCAAGTGCCTCTTTCGGGCACCTGGCTCACGGCGAGCCGTCCTCCGTCTGCGGGGGAAAGCTCAAGGGACTGAAAACCGCTTCTCATCACACATGCGCCGCTCGCCCCAGATAGAGTTCGGCAGCGCGATCATCCGCGAGCAGGGTTTCCGCCTCGCCCGAGAGAGCGACCTGTCCCCCATCCAGGATGCAACCCCAGTTCGAGATCGCGAGCGATTGACGCGCCCGCTGTTCGACGACAAGCACCGAGACGCCGAGACTTGGCAACCTGCGGATCAGGTCAAAGGCATCCGCGACCTTCGCAGGCGCGAGGGCCGCCGTGGGCTCGTCCAGGATCATCAGGCGGGGGCGCGTCATGAGCGCCCGCGCGAATGCCAGCTGCTGGCGCTCGCCGCCGGAGAGGCTGCCCGCCCGTGCCCGCCTGCGCTCACCCAGAAGCGGGAACGTCTCGAACAATTCGGCGATCCGCCTGGCCTGATCCTTCACTCCAACGACCACCTGCAGGTTTTCAAGGATGCTCAGCGACCCGAACACGTTTGCAACCTGTGGCACATAGCCAATGCCGCGGGCGATGCGCGCTTCCGTCGGGAGCGACACGAGATCCGTGCCCTCAAAAACGATGCGGCCGCTCACGCGCGGCAAGAGACCGACAATCGCTTTCGCAAGCGTCGATTTTCCCGCGCCGTTCGTACCCGCAACGGTCAGGATCTCACCCTTTTGCAGCGAGAGCGAAATACCATTGAGGATGTCCACCTCGGCATAGCCACCGCGAACATTGTCGATTTCCAGCAGTGTCATGAGACGCCTCCCAGATAGGCTTCCCGCACGAGGGGATCGTCGAGGACGGCTTGCGGCGTTCCTTCCGCGATGACCTTGCCGCGGTCCATAACGGCGAGGCGTGGAACAAGCCGGGTCAGCGCTTCAAGGTCATGCTCGATGACGATGAAGCCGATCCCCTGCGCATTGAGTTCGACAATCCGCTCCATGATCTCATCGATCAGCACCGGGTTGACGCCGGCGAAGGGCTCGTCGAGCAGAATCAGGCGCGGCTCGACCATCAGCGCACGGCCGAGTTCGAGCAGCTTCTTCTGGCCGCCAGACAGCTTTCCGGAGGGCTGATCCGCGACTTTGGTCAGCTTGAGAAAGCTGATTGTCCGGTTGACCCGCTCGGCGATCGCCCTCTCCTCCTCGCGGACCAGGCCCGGGCGGAAGAAGAGGCCCAGCAGGCCCTCTCCGGTCTGGTTCGGCGCGGCCGCCATCAGGTTCTCGCGAACGGTCAGATGCCGGAACTCGCGAGGCACCTGGAACGTCCGTACCATTCCGGCTCGTGCGCGTGCAGAAGGAGACAGGACATCGATGGGCTTCCCGTCCAGAAGGATCTGTCCTTCATCCGCAGGGACAAAGCCCGATATGACTGAAAACAGGGTCGACTTCCCGGCTCCGTTGGGCCCGATGATGCCGAACAAAGTGCCAGTGTCGACCTTCAGGCGCACCCCGTCGAGGGCTCGAAATCCCCCGTAGGACTTGCTGATGTTACGAACCTCGAGGCTCATCGCTTCGTATAATCCCCCATGAGCCCCTGCGGGCGAAACATAATGAACAGGATCAGAAGGAGGCCGACCGCACCGATGCGCACCGAGGCCATGTCAACCTCGGACACTCCCGGGATGATGTCGCGCAGGAAGCGCGACCCTTCTAGGAAAAGCATCAAGATTGCGGTACCCACGACCGCGCCGGACACGCGCCCCACGCCGCCCATGATGATCGCCATCCACACGTAAAATGTGACGAGCGGGATGAACTGATCCGGGACGATATACGTGATGTAGTGGGCGTAGAACGCGCCCGCCACGCCGGCGAGACCGGCCCCGACGACGAGCACCTGGATCTTGAACCGAGCCGGATCCTTTCCGAGAGCCTGCACGGCCTCCTCGTTGTCGCGGATCGCCTCGATGAGACGCCCGAAGGGCGAGCCCGCAATGCGGCGTATCATCCATATTCCGAAGAGGGTCACAGCAAGGACAGTCGCAAGAACGGCGGCCTGGGCCACGGTGCCCCCGAGGCCGTCATAGAGCCGCGGGATGCCGGGGATGCCCTGAACGCCGCTCGTCAGCCATTTCTCGCTCGTGATGACGATCCTGACGACTTCGGAGAACCCGAGCGTGACAATCGCGAAATAGTCGTCGCGCAGGCGGAGCGACACGAGCCCGATGGGCCAGGCCGCGAGCGCAGCCAGCCCCGCCGCCGCCGCGAAGCTGAAGACGAGCGGCACGCCCTTCAGAGCCAACAGAGCGCTCGCGTAGGCCCCGATCGCAAAGAAGCCGACATGTCCGAAGTTGATCAGGCCGGTAAGGCCGTACTGAAGAGTGAGGCCAAGGCTCAGGATGACATAGATGAGGGCGATAATGCCGATTGCGATAAGATAGGCTTCCATCAGCGGGCTCCTTCCACCTGACCGAACAGACCCCGCGGCCGTATGAGGAGGACAGCCAGCATGATGACGAACGCGAGGGCGATCTTGTAGGTGAAGCCGACGAATGGGGTCGAGACTTCCTGCACCACGCCGAGGATCAGGCCGGCAACCACGGCGCCGACCGGGGATCCGATACCCCCGAGGATCGCGGCCGTGAAGGCCGGAAGCAGCATCTCCCACCCGAACTCCGGCGTCACGATGGTCTTGATGCCCAGCATCATACCCGCCACGCCTGAGACGCCGCCCGCGAGCAGCCAGAGCGCGATCATCACGCGGTCTGGCCGGATACCCGAGACCCGCGCAAGATCCCGGTTGTCCGCGACAGCGCGCATTCGACGGCCGATGGGCGTCAGGTACAGGATCGCGAAGACGACGCCGAGAGCCACGGCAGCCACCGCCGCCAATTGCATGTCGAGGGGCGTGATCCTGATGCCGCCGAATACGTAGGGGCGCGAGAGCGGAACCTGAAAGACCAGCTGGCTGTGCCCGAAGGCGACGCCCAACACGGCGCGGATAAAAAACGCGACGCCGATCGACGCGACCAGAAGCGCCACGACGGACCGTTCCGCTAAGCGCCGGAATACCATGACGTAGGCCAAGAGAGATATCACGCCTGTCGCAACGATTGCACCCAAGCCACCAAACGCGATCGATCCTGTCGCTTGGTGGGTGAAGAGCGCCGCGTAGGCACCGAAGGTCATGAAGTCGCCGGTGGCCGCGTTCGGGAAGCGAGCGATCCCGAAGACAAGCGTAATCGAAAGTGCCGCCAGGCCGATGACGAGCCCCTGGACGATGCCATTCACAAGCAGTTGGGCATAAAACATGTACAACCTACAAACGTAGTCTTCCCCACGGAGGGACCCATTGCGGCATCCGGCCCAGCAGCCCGGGCCAGACGCCGGTAGGGAGCGGTTAGATCTTCACGACGTAGCGGCGGTTCAGCTTGCCGCCTTCGATAAAGAAGACACCGAAGTCGGGCGTCACGTCGCCGTACTGATCGAAGTCGAGGACCGAAGAGGCGCCCTCGTAGTTGATCTTGCCCTTCTTCAGCGCTTCCTTGGCCTCCGCATACGTATAGACCTGCTGCCCGTCAGGGTTCGAAACTTCCCGGATCTTGGCATTGATCGCCGCCGTGTCGGTGGCGTTGGCCGCCTCAATGGCAAGTGCGAGGGCATGCACCATATCCCACGTCATGGCTGCATAAACATTCGACTGGCCGGGCTGCCCTGTAGCCTTCCGGTATGCCTCGTCATAAACCTTGTAGGAAGGGGCATTCTCGTTAGAGACCGAGTCGACGGAAATGACTCCCTCGACAACTTCAGGCCCGACAGCCTTCACAAGGTCAGGGCTGGCTGCCCATCCTGGCATAACCCATTTGACCGGCTGACCACTCTGATACCACTCACGCATGATGATCGTGGTGTCGGCGAGATAGGAGCCTGTGACGATCACATCAGGGTTCGCTGCCAGAATTTTTTGCAGCTCGGAGCGATAAGTCGGCTGGTTCGGCTCATAGACAACGCTTTCGACGACCTTGTGACCTTTGGCCTCCCAGGCCTTGCGGAAGCCTTCCGTATTGCCGATGCCCGAGGCATTGTTGAAAGCCATCGTAGCTGGCCGCTTGAACCCTTCCTTCTCGCAGATTTCTGCAAACGCGCGCCCAAAGCGCTCATTCGTTGCTTGGAAGCGGTAGGACAAACCCTTGGCATTGGCGGGCGGCACCGAGAGCGCCGGCGCGCCTGACGTGTTCATGAGGATGATATTCGCGTCATTGGTGAGCGGCACCACTGCAAGCGAAACGCCCGACGACCATGTCCCCAGAATGGCTTGAACCTTGTTGACGTCGATGAGCTTCTTCGCCGCGAGCACGCCGGCCTGAGGGCTAGTCTGGGTGTCCTCTGAGATGACCTCGATTTTTCGCCCCGCAGCGCCGCCGGCTGCGTTCACTGCCTCGGCGGCGGCGATGATCATCTTCTGCATGCCGGATCCAAACGGGCTGCCGGATCCCGTGACCGGACAGAGCGCTCCGATTCGGAATGTCCCCTGCCCCTGTGCGCGAAGAATGGAAGGCACACCGATCAGCGCCGTTGCGGCGCCGATCGTGCCCATGAATTGGCGACGAGTGGTATTCATGTGAGTTCCCTTTCTGGCGTTATGCTAATTGAGCTCGTTCTTGGTGAATTGACCGCCTTTCATGATGAATGGCATGTGGCGGCCTTGGTTGGTAAGCAGCGACAGGTCCGCAAGCGGATTGCCATCGACTGTGATCAGATCAGCGTAGGCTCCGGGTGCGACGGTGCCGATTTGCCCTGTCATGCCGATGAGTTCTGCAGCGTTGATAGTAGCGGAGCGAATGACCTCAGCGGCCGGCAAAACGCGGCCACGGATCACGAATTCCTCGGACTGATGGCGATGCATTTCTCCCAGGAGATCGGTTCCGAACGCCATGGTGACACCGGCGCGCTGCATGATCTCGAGAGACTCGAGGCCACGCAGGCGCACGTCATCGATCTTGGCCACGGAGGTCGAAGGAAGTCCGAGGGACTCTCCTTCATTTTTCAGTGCTTCGTACGTGACGAGGGTTGGGCAGGCGATCGCACCGCGCTTCTTCATGAGGGTCGCAGTCTTGTTTTCGATCAGGTTCGCGTGCTCGACCGAGCGCACGCCGAGCTCGACGGCGCGCGCGATAGCTTCATCTGTGTAGAGATGAGCCGATACATAGGTCTGGGCATTGCTCGCTTCCTCGACGATGGCACGGATTTCGTCGTTCGAGAAGCCCAGGAACGCGATTGGATCGGTCGGAGAAGCAACGCCGCCATTCGCCATGATCTTGATGAACTGAGCGCCTTGGCGGATTTCATCACGCGCTGCATGACGGCAGGCCTCGACACCGTCGCAGATACGGCCGAGAGCACCAAGCCGCCGCGTCTGGTAATCCGCGCTTCTATTATCGTATGGCCCCCGGAAATCGGCGTGTCCTCCAGTTTGCGACAGGGCCTTGCCGCAGACGATCAGGCGGGGTCCTTCGATCAAGCCTTGGTTCAGTGCATCGACGAGGGCGGAGGTCGCTCCGCCGACATCACGCACTGTTGTAAAACCGCGATTGAGCATCCCCTTCATGATGCGGGCTGCATGGTAAGCAACGATTGCATCGGGAAGTAGCGCATTTTGGCCGAGATTGACGAGCCCTGCAATCACGTGCACGTGGCAGTCGATCAGTCCAGGCATCAATGTCTTGCCGTTAAGATCAATCACCCGCGCCTGTCCGGATGTGATCCGGCTTTCGGATACTTCCCGAATTCGGTCATTTTCAATGAGAACATGCATCGGAGCGCTTGGCTCATCAGCCGTGCCATCGACAATCCTAGCGTTCGTAAGCAGTGTAAGCGACATGATGGTGGGTCTCTCCGTCTTAGCCATTCGCCATCGTAAGCAATCAGTGGCGTTTCAAAAGGGCAGAATGATTACAGGTGCGAGCGGTATTGCTCAGCGGGACTACTGTTTCGCGGCACACTCCTTCAGGATGAATGTTTCCCGCAAGTGATCCTTCCAGTACGCGAGAAGATTCTGGAAATAGTCTGGGTCATCGCGCACAATTGTTTGGGCGACCATGCCACGGATGAGGCACATCGTGGCATTCAGCATCACCTTCGCACGGGCAGGATCAAGCCCTGCGTATTCGGAAAGTCGCGTCCATATGGTATCGAGAGCCGCGTGGAATTCCTTCACGACCGGCACCATCTGCGCCTTGAAATCCGGGTTATGGCGGGCTTCCGGCAGGTACTCCAAGGTCACGAGGAACAATCCGCCAGCCATCATGTCCCACAGATAGTCGATGACGTCATCGGTCGACACACCTTTCAACTCGTCAGCGAGCCTGTGCAAATCGGCCGTTACGTTTCGAAGTTGATGCTGAACAGCTCGGGTGACGATCTCTTCCTTGCTCGCGAAATGATGGGTGAGCGCTCCGCGTGAAACTCCAGCAGCGGCGGCAATGTCCGTTGTGGTCGTGCGGGAATAGCCGCGCTCGAGCAAAAGCGTAATCGTAGCATCAAGGAGACGAAGCCGAGTTTCGGCAGCTCTTTCCTCCTGTGTTCTTCGCACCGCCTTTTGTACCGCCATTTCCATGCAAACTTTCGACCTCGCCGGACATCTGCCGTGGGAGGAGAACAAAAAAACCAACAGACATGTTTGTTTTTGATTAAGGCGGTTTACCGATCGGCCGTCAAGCTGTGCCCGGTGAAAAAAGGAAGCAGTTGCGTATTAGCCCTGCATGAACTTTGGTCTTAGCCATGCGCAAAGCTATGCAATTTCATTGCGACAATGCTCTGCAAGTGGGCCTGAGCTGGGTGGGGGCTGCTCCCGACAGGCCTGCCGCAGCCAGAGCGGTGCCGGCGAGCAGGATGCGGCGATGGCTGATGCGCCGGTCTGCATGCTCAGCCCGGGATATATCCGGCGACACTGTTCGCGGCTCATAGCGCTCTCCTCTCTGGCGATGCAGACGAAGCCCACATGGCGTGTCTCGACGATATGCTGGCATCGTAGGTTGGCTGCATGCCCTTGGGGATAGACTTCGAGCGGATAGCCTTGGCCATTTCATTTCTCTCTGAGGACTCAGATTGCCTCGGCAGCGCTTAGTCGAAAATGCGGGTTATCCTCCCCCACTATTGGGCCCTCGTCACGAGAGAACAGGTCTCCAGCGTGTGTGATCTCATACCCAAGCGCTTTATAGCCAAGCTCCCGCCGGGCAGCCATCTTGGCAAGCATGGGCTCGCCCTCATCCACATAATCATAGATGGTGACCTCGCGCTTGCTCTCGTGTAGCCGATGGAGCCTCCCCGCATATTGGGCCAGGGTTCCACGCCAGGAGATTGGCATGGTCAGGAAAAGCGTATCCAGGCGGGCATCGTCGAAGCCTTCCCCAAGGTAGCGTCCGGTCGCTAAGATTACGCGCTCTTCTCCATTCGCTATAGCCTCCAGCTTCTCCATGGTCTGCTTGCGCTCCTTCGCTCCCATACCACCCCTGAGAACAATAACGTTCTTGGCGAAACGTGAAAGAGTTTCGGAAATCGCCTGGAGGTGATCCTTGCGCTCGGTGATCACAACAGGCGAGCGGCCTGCCTCCAAGGCGGCTAGGATATCGTTGAAAAGCATCTGATTGCGAGCTTGGTCACGGGCAAGAAGACCATAAAGGTCCTGGATCGAAGGCGGCCCGCCTGTCCCCTCGCCCCCGCAGCGAAACCCAGTCTGCCGAACGACAACTCGGTGCGAAAACGGCCTGGAGGCTGCCTGCTTCTTCGCGTCGACTCGGTAGCGAATAGGACCGCACTGCATGAATATGATTGGATGGTGGCCGTCCTTCCGTGTCACCGTGGCGGACAAGCCCAGCACGTATTTTGCCTTAGCGGCTCGAGCAATGGCCTCAAAACTCACTGCAGACAGATGATGACATTCATCCACGACGAGATGCCCATAGTCAGCAACCACGTCGGATACCTCACCTTTCCTCACCAAGCTCTGGATGAGAGCGACATCAATCACACCGGTTGGCTTTTTCTTGCCGCCTCGAATGACTCCGATAAGAGCTGGTTCGATGTCCAAGAACGTGCGCAGACGAGCCAGCCACTGGTCAAGCAGTTGCTGCCGATGGACCAGGATTAGGGTGTTTCTGCCGCGGTCAGCGATGAGCTTGGAAGCTACAACTGTCTTTCCAAAGGCTGTAGTCGCTGCCAGCACACCAGTATCATGCGCCATTAGAGCGGCCGCAGCTGCTTGCTATTCAGGAGTCAGCGCGCCCAGGAAGCATGTCTCAGTCGCTGCGCCTTCCCGACGCTCATCTCGGAGTTCGGCCCGAATGCCATTGGCCATCAGGAGATCAAGAGCTGCGTCCAGACATCCTCTTGGTAAAGCAATATGCTTGACGAACAACTCAGCGCAGGAGATTACGCGAGGCTTTCCAAAGGTCGGTAGTCGCATCGCCTGCGCCGCGTAGAACTCTGGGTTCTGGAATGCTGCTAGGCGGATGAGACGGTTGACGAGAGCAGGCGGCAAGGCATCCCGATCGATGTAGACTTGATTGCCTAGCACGACATCGACCTTCTCCGGCATGGTGCCCGCAATAGGAGGCTCAACTTTTCGTCGAGACGGCGGCGCGGTCCAGGGCTCCTCGTCATCGTCGTCAATCGGTAAGCGCACTCCGAGGATCTGACCCGCTGCAGACGCCCTCTCGACCATACTCGTGACTTCAATGGGGCTCATGCGGCGGAGACTCGACAAGAATGCCCACTGATCCTCATAAGGCCGCAACTGATCATCGACGAAGACGCTATTCCTATTCTGCCGAGGACCGTTCTGCAATGGCAAGGCAATGAGATTGCCGAAGCCACCAACCGGCATGGTGTCTTGACTAGGGAAGAACCGATCATACGATTCAAACCCGATATCGGGGCAACGCTCCATTGTCTCCGTGATCAGGTGAGCTCCGAGCTTGCGAGCCTCAGATGCAGGCACGGGGTCCGAGAAAAAGATCCAGACGTGACCACCATTGCCAGAGCGAGAGCGCTCAAGTGCGGCGGAAATGCCCTTCTCACGACAAGCTGCCAAATATGCCAGGGCATCGCGCTGCCAAGACCGCTTATCGAAGTCTGCGGCTAGGAACCAGCAAGTCTCATCAAGCTGCAGTGGGTAAACCCCAGCAACGAATGGCTCTGATCGCGTTGGATTGGTGATATCCCGCCCCTGAAGATGGCACCGGACCACCTCCTCTGACAGAGGGATGAATGCCTGATTTGGGCAGTTGGCGCATTTGATCCTGGGCTTCTCGCAAATACCGCGGACCCATTCGTTCCGACACACAGGGGAATAGCCAACCTTGCCGCTCTTCGGGTTTTGCCACCTGCGAGGAAAAACGTCATCGCGCCCATGGAAAAGGGAGAGGAACAATGCGACCTTTGCCGAGTTGGGCGACGCCATTGTGACGCTTGCGTCAACTATCTCTTCTAAACGTAGTGTAGATGTCGCCTTGGCATTGCGTTGTTCATTCAGGCGGCTCAGTGCTGCAACGATCTCGGCGCGCTTGCAGTCGAGATCGGCGAGACGCCTTTCGAGTTCCGCAATCTCTGTATCAAGATCGTATTCTGGCACCATGTGCTGTGCCATCCCTATCCGTTGAACGTGTGCATACATCACCGGAAATTCAGGTGGCGAGCAAGAACCAGGGAGCAATCACTTTCTCACACTGCACCTCATTATAATACAACATTTTGCTAACCAACTAAGCGGGCGAGGCGTTGCAAGCTGACACAGGGATTATGATTTGATGCCGCACAAAGCTAAATCACTGTAGATGTTATACCTTTTCCGGACTAGCTCTACGCTAGATATGGAGCATGAGCGTGAAGGTCCGCTCACGCCACCAATCCGGAAATCTCAGTAAGGTCTACCCAGTGCCATAAAGGGACGTTCACGCGGAATGCGGAGCTATCTGGGGCATAATTTCTGTAACATTCTGCTCCAGACACGCTCCGAGCCTGTGATTCCTAAACCATAGGCCGGAAATTCGAGTCTTCCCAAAATCGCTAGCCCTTACAATAGCTTACTCGTTTTCCGTTTCCCTGCCGCACCTTTGACTTAGATAGCGGGATAATAAATGGGTAACAGCGACGGAAGCTCAGTCTGGCTGAGGCGGCCCGATTCGGTCGCGAGTGAGGCTACGTCTCGGACGTGAGGCGTCGGTAGTATCCAGCCATAGTTCCATCTGAGCCGCCCTGAGGGCGCTGTTGTTTGACGACATCCGCGCTCGCCTCGAGCGCGTTTGACGCTTTCGCGTATGATTGGGTCCTGAGGCGTCATCAGGCTCAAGTCCCGGCAACAGGTACTGAGTAGGAAGCTCTGTAGCTCCAGCCTCTTCGACGTGCGACTCGGGTGAAGGTGTTTCGCTAGCAGGCTCGTGGTCTAGGAGTGTGCCCTGTGTTGAGGGGGCAATCTCAGACGGGTTGTCGACACGCCCAGCTGGAGCAACATCAGCAGAACCCGACGTAGCCTTACCCAGAGCTTTGGTCTTCGCCCTGCCTTCTGTGTGCCATTCCTCCTGATGCTCTGTGATGTCCCGTACTGGCAGATCGTCAGGTGCAAGACCGTCTATGGGATAGTCATCATCATCGTATTCAGCGTGCCTAAGCGCGACGTCCGGACCTCTCGTCCTGCCGCTCCTTCCCTTGACCCTCGATGTGGCTCGATCGCGTAGCATACGTGCTCCTAGTTCGGCATATCACCTCAGCGCGCGACTGAGAAAACCCTAGCAGATCTACTCTTACTCACCTCGCCTTTGGTATACGCTGGTCCCAGTACTCAGGGGGAACCTCGTCCATGTCGCTGCCTGTGCCACCGCCGCCCATGCGCCCGCTATCAGGGGAAGCGCACAGGTGGCAAGCGTGACAGCAGGAATAAAACGGAGCACGAAGGGTAGGATCAAGTGCTGGAGATCTGAGAAACCGCCGATTGTGTCAGCTCGTGGGGTGTCCTCTTTCAGCAGACACGGAAGGAGGCGGGAGAGATCCTCAATGGAGGCAGCACTTCTTGAACTTTTTACCGCTGCCACATGGACAGGGATCATTTCGGCCGACTCCCTTGAACGGGTCGGCAAAAGGAAGGGGCGTATCGGCAAGGAACAGGCGGGCATCTCCAGGCGTGGTGGCCCGCCGCACCTGATCCCGCTTGGCCGCCTCCGAGAAAGCGTACCAGCTCGAGAGCTCGCCAATTGCATCCTTGAGCGGCTCGATCCCGTCGTGATGAAAACCTACCATGCGCTTGGGATCGGCCAGGGTGCGCCCTAGATCCTGGCAAAAATCGTCATAGCTCATGACCATGCGATCGATCAGACCGCGCAGGAAGGCTTGGCGGACAACATCAGACAAAGCCTCAAGGCCGAGGAGCGCTACGGCCCGTACCCAGCCGGTCCAGACAAAGCTCTCATGCGCCGGTTGCAGGGTGTCATAGAGTCGGAGCAGGTACGCGTCCGTCTCGTCTCCAGGGATGCGCCCGGTTGCCGTCAGATAGGCCAGCACCTCCAAGGCCCCAGCACGAACGAACTCATCCGCCTCCGACGCCTCAATCACGCACTTGAGGGTATCGAGATCGCTGTCATAGGTGCTGATCAGGATTTGCTTGAAGGTCGTCGTGATGCTATCGCCCAACAACGTTTCAATAGCTTCACCATCCTGCGCAAGATCGCATAAGAGCGGGAACACGCGTGTGTCCTGCTTCTCGCCCGCAAGGTGGAGGATAAAGAAGACTGCGCTCGCCGCCTCGTCCGATCGATCCGCTCCGCTGACGAAGCGCTCCAGTATGCTGAGCAGTGCGGGGGCGGCCTCGTCCCAGTTGTTGAGCGCCCAATCCATGGCCTCTCTGGGCAGATCGTGACCTGCACTCGCGAAGGCTTGGGTCGCGGCGTCGATGTCCATAGAACTCCTCCGTCTCTTTACATAGGAGTAGCCATGTCTAGTATGAGCTAGTCGTGGCGTACAGATGTTGATGTGTGGCGCAGCTTTCCAGGACTGATCCGACAGCAGTTGCCAAGGTGGCGCGTGCAGCCTTCTCACTCCAGGCCCTGTCAGGCTGGCGGCAACTCCTCGATACAAACCAAAGCTTCATCACGACTGTCTTGCGAAAGCTGAAGCTGTCCTCGAGCTTTAGTCCTTGATCCCTCACCCCTTGGAACAGGAGGACCTACATGCGGGACGTTTGATGCCATGCCGGGGATGCTCCTTCGCATATTCGATTATTCATCAATATCTGTGTGGCCAGACCGAAGGAAATCTAAAAAATTTCTCCCTCTATAATGTAGAGTTTGCTGGATGCTCAACAAAACGGCATATTCTTTCGCTCCTTTCGGAGTGCTTGCGATCAGGCCATTTCGCAACTTCACATACGCATGAACGGCATGCTCCGCGTTATTGTTATTCCACGGCACATTGTCGTATTCGAGGAACGTGAACAGCCTGCCCTTATTCTTCTCGATCCTCTTTCTCAAAACGGATCCGGCTTCTGTCTTACATTCGAGCGTTATGACGTTCTCGATGAAGTTCGCTGCCGGCCGCTTGTACTTTCTGAGGTGCCGCGCCTTCAGGCCATATGTGTCAATCGTTTCGACGATCTTTCGCAACAAATCGCCAAATCCCCGCGCGATCGACGCAAGTTCCTCATTGAACGGGTTCTTACACACCTGCTCATTTATGTCCCGCATCAGGTGGATTAGGCACTTCTGTTGCGCGCAAGGCACCGAGTCGTATGCGGCATAGAAATCCGACACCAGTACTCCGCTGAACCCCTTCAATACCTCCTCCAAGATCGCGGCTTCACGGGTTTCCGCATGTACGTAGGCGACGGAAGTCAGGTTCGTGAACACTCACATGTAGTGCCCACCACCGTTTAAAGCACCTTTGGTGACGCCGGCTTTTGTCTCATCGGCGTGCACGAGAGGTCCCTGCATGATCTGAGGTGAGGATCTGGCGATACGTCGCTTCGTACTTGTCGGCCATCTGATATTTTATGTAGCTAGAGCATCGGACGGTTAAACGGACGCATATCCGGCGGCCTTGAGGTAGTTCCAACATTCTTGCGGCTCGAAGAGATTGCAGATGTCACCGAGCGCTCGCCAGAGCGCGTCGAACGTTCGGGCCTCGGCCTTGCGCAGGTGCGCTTTGATCTTGGCGAAGGCCTGCTCGATCGGGTTCATATCGGGCGAATAAGCGGGCAGAAACAGGAACCAGGCGCCGCGTTCTCTCAGACACTGCGCGGCCTTCTCGCTCTTGTGGACAGCCAAGTTGTCGAGGATCACCACATCGCCTTGGCGCAGGGTCGGCGCGAGTTGTGTCTCGATGTAGGCCTCGAACGCCAAGCGGGTGATCGGGCCATCGCTCACCCACGGTGCACACAGCTCGCTGCACCGCAGCCCTGCGAGACAGGTATCGGTTTTCCAGTGTCCAAAGGGGGCGCTCATCCGCAGCCGCTGCCCTTTGCGTGAGCGCCCGCGCAGGCGCGTCATCTTGGTGTTGACGAAGGTCTCGTCGAGAAACACCAAGCGGTGCGGCTGCTCGCGCATGCG
>NZ_QDGA01000095.1 GCF_003347665.1 Microvirga calopogonii | reverse complement strand
TGGATTTGCTTCGCTTAAGTGGAGAGCGGTTTGCTAGCTATTCGGCCAGCCTTTCGAACTGAACCGGACTGACATAATCGAGTGTCGAGTGACGCCGGACGGGGTTGTAAAAGCCGTCGATGTAGTGGCCGATCGCCTGCTTGGCCTCGGCTCTGGTCTCAAAGACGGTGCGCCAGACCAGCTCAGATTTCAAGGTCTTGAAGAAGGTCTCAACAACGGCGTTGTCGAAGCAATTGCCTTTCCCGGACATTGAGATCTGGATGCCGTGTTTCTTCAGCGCGGCCTGATACTCGTTCGAACAATATTGACTGCCGCGATCCGCATGATGGATCAGCCCCTCACCAGGTCTTCGGATCGCCAGAGCCTTGCGCAGGGCTTCGAGCGCCAGTTCCTTGTGGAGGCTGTCACTGACCGCCCAGCCGACCACCCGGCGGGCGAAGAGATCGAGGACGACGGCCAGATAGAGCCAGCCCTCGTTCGTCCACAGATAGGAGATATCGGCCGCCCACTTCTCGTTCGGGCGCTCGGCCGAGAAGTCCTGCTCGAGCAGGTTGGGCGCGATCGGAAAGCCATGATGGCTGTCGGTGGTGCGCTTGAACCGCCGCTTCTGCCGGGCTTTCAACCCGTTCTCGCGCATCAGCCGAGCAGTCCGACGGCGACCGACCTTCAGGCCCTTATCCTGCAACTCGCAAGTCATGCGGGGACTGCCGTAGGTCTCATGCGAGCGGATGAAGGCCGAGCGGACATGGGCCAAGAGCACCAGGTCCTCCCGCTGACGGCAACTCGCCGGACGCGATCGCCAGGCGAAATAGCCGCTCTGGCTCACGCCGAGAACTTGGCACAGGCGGGTGACGGGGAACTCCTCTTTCGCCACATCGATGAACCGGAACTTCATCGACTTCCCTCCTTGGCGAAAAAAGCCGTGGCCTTCTTCAGGATCTCCCGCTCCTGGCGCAGGATCTCGTTCTCGCGCCGCAGTCGCTTCAACTCGGCCGCCATGTCCTCTTGGCGCTCTTCGGGCGGATCATCGATCTGGTGCTCGCGCCGGCGATCAATCCAGTGGCGCAGGGTCGACAGGCCGACCCCGAGATCCGCGGCAATCGCACGCCGGCTGCGGCCGCTGGTCAGAGCAAGCCGCACCGCCTCATCCTGGAACTCTCTCGTAAAGCGTGTCTGGGGCATGGAGATCCTCCTGCTTCATGAAAGGCTCTCCATTTTTTCGGAGCAAGTCCATCCGTGAAGGAACACTATCATCTGGAGAGCACTCTCGGGTTTGACGAATATTGAACTCAGCGCCAGGATTGGCGCGCAACTCTACAGGCAGTGGGAAGCTCGCATGCAGCATCTTTTTCTGGACAGGCTGATCAGATTGCGGTGTCGGTGTCCGCTTGATTGAGCAGCGCGGAGTCGCTTTAGTTTCTAGCGGCCATACATGTCGTCAATCCGCACGATGTCATCCTCGCCTGTGTAGCTGCCAACTTGTACCTCAATAATCTCAAGCCCAATTTTGCCTGGGTTGACGAGCCGGTGCACTGACCCGATTGGAACCTGAACCGACTCGTTCTCGTGCAGGACGATTACGCTCTCACCGACAGTCACCTCAGCGGTGCCTTTTACGACAATCCAATGCTCGGCTCGGTGATAATGCTTCTGTAGTGACAGTCTCCCGCCCGGTTTCACGGATATTCGTTTGACCTGGAACCGCGCTCCTATATCGATCCGCTGATACCATCCCCACGGGCGATACACGCGAATATGCTCGTCCGCCTCTGGCCGCTTCTTGGCCCGCAGCAAAGCAACCAAGTCCTTGACCCGATCAGATTGCTCCCGTGAGGTGACCAGCACTGCATCCTGCTGCGTGATAACCACAACGTTGTCGACGCCAATAACGGTGGTTAGAACATCTTCGCTAAGCACAAAGTTGTTCCTCGCACTGATTAATTCGACGTCGCCGCGCAGCACGTTCCCGCTACTATCCTTTTGAGCGGCCTCCCACATCGTGCCCCAAGTCCCCACATCCGACCAGGGGAACTCCACGGGAAGAACACCGGCTTTCGCAGTACGTTCCATGACAGCGCAATCGATCGATATCCGGGGAGCCTGCCTAAGTGCTGACGCGTCGAGCCGCACAAAATCGAGATCAGTTGACGCGAGCGCGAGCGCCTTGCGCGCGGCATCTAGGACGGCGGGCGCAAGCATCTCAAGCTCCGCCAGCATTACATCCGGTCGAAATGTGAGATAGCCGGCGTTCCAGAGGTAGCCGTCTGCGATGTACTGTGCCGCAGTCGTCGCATCTGGCTTCTCGGCGAAACTCTGGACACGAAGTGCATCGGTGCCTGAGATATAGTCCCCCGGTTTAATATAGCCATAGCCAGTCGCGGGGTGCCTCGGACGAACGCCAAGAGCCATAATCTCGCCGTTTCGGGCGACCGTTGCGGCGGCGTGGCTTGCCTCAAAAAAGGCAGCGTCATTACCGATCACGTGATCTGCTGGCAAAGTCATAACAACGGCTTCGGTATGTCGCTCGGCCGCGTGGCAGGCTGCGATGGCGACTGCAGCGGCTGACTCCCGCCTGATGGGCTCGAGCACTATGTCAGCGTCGCAACCGATCTCTACCAACTGCTCGGCTACGATGAATCGTACATCATTGCTCGCCAGGACAATCGGGCGCAGAAACACTTTTGAAGCGGTTACGCGTCGGACGGTGGTCTGGAAGGTCGACAGATCGCCCAAAACCTTGATGAACTGCTTGGGCATGCTTTCGCGCGACGCTGGCCACAAGCGTGTACCGGACCCACCACACATTATAACGGGAATGATGTAAGGATTGGACGTAGTCACTCAGCTTCTTCCTCTTAAACCCCCTTAGGCAATGTTCCCCAAATGCCGGCGGCGTTCTCTATCTTTGCTTGGATGCTTTCGAGCTGTCATCCTGCAATCATTTACCCACAGCGATAGCAGCTATCAAAGGCCGGCGCGCTCGACCGGCGTTGGGACCGGCAACTGGCACGACAAAGCCTGACCGGCTTTCGCGGCTTCTTTTGCGGCCGCGAGGCGGCAAGTCCGGTGCGAGGCGGGTTTGTTCGTGCCCCGGCACAGGTGCAAAACGTCCAAATTACCGGTGGTCTTCCGGCAATGCCGGATGCATATACTCTGGTACGCCGGTTGCCTCGCCAAAGGCAAGCTTAATCATGCCGGCTCTTTCGGTTGTGCTCTCTGAAAACCCTCTGAAGATCCTGGTCGACCATCTCCTGTACAAGGTCCTCGAACCGGGTACGGTGCTGCCATCCAAGAACGTGCTTTGCCTTCGATGGGTCGCCGATCAGAAGATCGACCTCCGTCGGCCTAAAGTAGCGCGGGTCGATCTCAACCAAGACTTCACCTGATCCGCAATCGATACCTTTTTCGGCTACTCCGGTGCCCCGCCACTCAATAGTCGTTCCAACGCAGGCAAACGCCTTCTCGACGAACTCACGTACCGAGTGCGTTTCACCGGTAGCAAGCACGTAGTCACCTGGTTCCGGATACTGCACGATCTGCCACATACCCTCGACATAGTCACGGGCGTGACCCCAATCGCGCTTCGCATCAAGATTTCCAAGATAAAGCGTCTTCTGGGATCCGTATTTGATTGCGGCTACCGCCCGTGTAATTTTGCGCGTGACGAAAGTCTCACCCCGAATCGGACTTTCATGGTTGAAGAGGATCCCGTTCGACGCATGCATGCCGTAGGCTTCACGGTAGTTTACGGTAATCCAGTAACTGTAAAGCTTTGCTGCGCCATAGGGTGAACGCGGATAGAAGGGCGTAGTCTCCGATTGCGGCACTGCTTGAACCTTGCCGTAGAGCTCCGACGTGGAAGCTTGATAGAAGCGTGTCTTGTCCTCAAGTTTAAGAACTCGGATTGCCTCGAGCACCCGCAGAGCACCGACCCCATCCGCATTGGCGGTGTACTCGGGCGTCTCGAACGAGACTTGAACATGACTCTGCGCTGCCAGGTTGTAAATCTCGTCCGGCTGAACCTCCTGAATAATTCGGATAAGGTTCGTAGAGTCTGTCATGTCCCCATAGTGGAGGAAGAACCGCCCTCCCCGCAGGTGCGGATCCTCATAGAGGTGGTCGATCCTCTCTGTGTTGAAGGACGACGAACGCCGCTTGGTCCCGTGGACAATATAGTTCTTCGTGAGCAACAATTCCGATAGGTAAGCGCCATCCTGCCCTGTAGCTCCAGTGATGAGAGCGGTCTTGTGCGTCATAACGTTTGCCTCTGTTTGATAAATTCGGCCTTCAGGGGGCTTGGTGCGGTGGTCTTGGACAATTCCGGAGAACGGATTTGCGTTCATGGTCACGCGCGCGGTCCTGGACTCTGCTCCTTTGAGAGCCTACGCTCAACTGCAAAGGCTTGCTCGATCTGGCACCGGCGACACAAAGGGCGTCGAGGCGCAATCCCATGTGAGGCCACCTGTATGTGCTTCTCGGGCGTGGTGGTGGTTTCCCGAAGTCGATTTGACACGGCCGACAAGGTGTGAATGCCAACCGCTGGGTCATAGCGCCCAACATCGGAGTGCTCTCGCGGAACGACACTTCGCAGCAATTTCTATTTCAGTCGGGGGCTCGAGGAGCCCACCCCGTAACCGTTCATCCTTACGGGTCATGGCATGTCGTCGCGAGTTCGAAGGGCGCGCCGTGGCAGTCTCGGAAAGAGCTGACTCCGACCCGATTAGCGGCCCTCTTTATCGAGCACATTGCTGATAAACCACTCGTAGGATCTAGCCAGACCAACCTCGAAGGATGTTTTTGGGCGCCACCCCATGGACAATAATTTCTCGCTGGACAAGAGCTTTCGTGGCGTCCCATCTGGTTTGGATCTATCGAGACCTATGTCACCTTTGAAGCCAACAACGTTGCAGATGAGACGGGCGAGTTCAATAATGGTCATGTCGCTGCCGAATCCGATATTTATGTGCTCGGCTTCGGAGTAATGCTTAAGTAGGAAGACCACTGCATCGGCACAGTCTTCACTGTACAGGAATTCCCGGCGAGGCGTTCCACTGCCCCATATAGTCATGCGATCGAGGTTTCTAGTCTTTGCGTCGTGTGCTTTGCGTATCAGCGCGGGCACGACATGGCTGGCCATAAGGTCATAGTTATCACGGGGACCATAGAGGTTCGTCGGCATGGCTGAGATAAAGTCAACGCCATACTGCATGCGGAAGGCCTGACACAGCTTAATGCCTGCAATTTTTGCAGTTGCATACCATTGGTTGGTTGGCTCAAGTGGACCACTCAGTAGCGCCTCTTCTTTAATGGGCTGCGAAGCGAACTTCGGGTAGATGCAACTCGATCCGAGGAAGAGGAGCTTCTCAACGCCATATCTAAATGAGGCTTCGATCACGTTGGCCTCAATCATCAGGTTCTGATAGATGAAGTCGGCAGGCGCAGTGTCGTTCGCTAGGATGCCGCCCACCTTCGCCGCCGCCATAATAACCGCATGTGGCTTTGATTGTGACAGAAAATGCCGGACCTCCTCTTGCCGCGTCAGATCCAGCTTCCGCCTGTCGGCCACGACGATCTCGCAGCCCTCGGTGGTGAGCGCTCGGGTTACAGCGCTTCCGACCATACCTGTATGTCCTGCGACCCATACTCGCTTTCCGACTAGCGGGTACGGAGCCTCCAGGCTTACTGCCGTGCTTGGGCCTGACGTCATACCGAGTTTCCTAATTGTCACTTTTGAAACGTTTGATGGCATCCTGAAAGCACCAAGTCGTTCCGGCCGCGTGCGCTAGAAACGACAATCCCGCTTCGGGCAGGGCAGATGCGTGGCGCCGGGTGCTTCCCATAGAAGGGCTGCCGAGCTCGTTGCGCCTGAATACCTGAGGGTGGGGCAGCCACTTGTCCAGCATCCCTGAGCCCGCATATACTAACTGAGAACTTCTCGATGCTTGCGGCATGTGGAGTATGGGGGAGGCAGAGCGCCTTTTGAGTGCTAGAGGCATCTCGTCTCTCCCTCGATCAGGATCAAACGGCTCGGATCTTGCACGTCGAACTCAATCACTCGCGGGACAGAAAGGCGTGCATAGCGTGTAAAAGCGCTTGTCGGCGGAAAGCGAATGACAGTGTCACAGCGCCCGAGAAGATACATCTCAACGAGAGCGGAAATGCCGCCGTCAACGCCAAGCTCCGGGCTGTGTAGCGGGCCAGCCTGATGAGGTCGAAAATTCTTGGGGACGGTGATGAGGTCGGGAAAGACGCTAGACAAGTGAGTCACTACCTGCGCGCTGTCCGTAGACAAGAATATCCGGACGGGTTTTGGGTGAAGTAATGCTGTGGCCTTGTTAATGGCTTCGCACACTTGGCGCACTGCCAGCTCCGGGTCGGCCCAATAGGGTGCATGGCCCATAATGTCTTCGCCGTTGCCATGACGAACATGAACGCCAATGACGCTATACCCTACAAAGCTTTCCTGATGGACGGCCGTGATGCGACTCTGGATTTCGGATCGAGGTTTGATGCTCCGAAAAACCTGCCGCTCGGCTTCCTCGTCGCAACGCCACATCAAACAGGCGTCACAGATAACTGTGTTGGCGGCAACATCGTCTTGGGTCTGAAAAAGATCGCCGAGTTCATCGCGTTCTCGGAAAATCTGCGCATCGGGGCGGTAAAGACAATCGATGGATGACTTATTCCACCAGTCCGGGAAGAACGGCCCCGGGAATGAGAACTGGTTGACCTGATCGTCGCAAATAACCGGTACGCCAGCGATGTCTTTGATCGGCTCGAAGAACACCGGAAATGCGTTCGCAAAGGGTCGATCAAGATAGCACGACCCGCGCCAGTCAACAACGAGCGTTCGCCCCGTGCGCTGAGCGTACTGCCATGCGGCCGCGAGCGACCATATGCAGTCACCAAATCCGGTGCGTCTCCGAGAGACGACGAACCGGTTCTTAATGCGATGCGAAACAGGCATTTTGCGGTCGCCCGGTTTTCGGAGTTCAAGGAGGCGAGTTGGACTGAGCGTGGGCACCCGATGGGTCATCGATTAACCACAGCGCCGGTCGAGTTGGTGGCGTCGGATCCTGCAGCACTCGCCTCCACTACAATTCAACCTTTTCTAGACATGGCAGTGGCATTGGTAAAATTCATTGTTTGGATAGCACTCATCCATGAAGCCAATACAGACGGACGCGGAGGAGGTCCGTGCTGACGCTTCGAGACCCGCCCTTTGGATTCCGTCTGGACAGGCGAGCGGCGCCTCACGGTGCTGCGGTGGAATCGCCGGACGCCCCCCTGCTCCAGACATAGGCACGATGGGCATGGCTGGTGCAGCCGCGGTCTTCGACGACCTACGTTGGGACAGATGGTAGGCTCTGTCCGGCAAAGCGGCTGCCTGTGGCAACTCTTTCGCCTGACCGGGCAGGATCCGGAAGGCAACGGCGTATCCGAGAACTCGGCGACCATGCGAGCCTTGGTGCCGCGCCTCCAACGAGCCCTTCGACACACTTAGGATCAGGCGGCCAAGTGCTTTACGACGGTCTCATCAAGCTTGAGCCCGGTTTTCGGCGCGCTGGCCATCTTCTTATGCGGGCACGCTGGTGCCGTCGAGGAACGTCATTCCGAGCTGGATGCCGCGCTCCTCCACCTGATGGGCACACGCTCCCAGACCCCCAGCTGCGCCCAATGTGTGGCCGTCTGAGCTGCCCGCTACCCTGAGCCCAGTTCAGCTGGGCGGCCCGCCACTTGGCACTCCTCCCAGGCTACTAGGGAATGGCCCCAATGGTCCGCTGCAGGTCCTGCAGCCGTGTCTCACCTTTCGGATGGTACTGCTCCACTAGCGGATCCAGCATCGTCGAAACTACTTGTCGGTGATCATGCAAACGGAACTATGTTACAACCCCAGCGAGCTGCAGCCCCGAAACGAGAACAAAGTACCTGGCCGGAAATGCCATATTGCCGCTGGCGCGTCGGACGAGCAGGCATGTTTCAAGGACAATAGTTAAAGGCGGAGGGAACATAGCGTAGGGATCGGTGCAAGCGGCTTAACTAATCCGACGCGCTGGCCCCAACTCATTATGTCAGTGTTTCCGCACAGTGCGGGTTCGGGGAAGTTTTTAATACTCCCGATTCTCACGATAAGAGGCCGAGTCTATTCCGTGACGTTTCAATTTATCGTAGAAAGTTTTACGCGGAATTCGAAGTCTTTCCATTACTTGTTGCATATCGCCGCGATGTTCCTGTAAGGCTTCACGAATTACGGTTGCCTCGTAGCGGCGCACCCTTTCAGCAAGACTTAGGGTTGGTGCAGTCCCACTTCTTTGACCTGATACAACCGAGGTTTTCTGTGTCGGCTCGAGCCCTAGGACGACGCGGTCAGCGAAATGAACGAGTTCGCGAACATTGCCCGGCCAATTGTGGCCCATGAGATGGTCACGCACGGTCGCGGTCATCTCCGGCACTGGACGACCGAAACGTTTGGACGCGCGCTCAAGGAAATGGCCGAAAAGTGCCAGAACATCTTCCGGGCGTTCGCGAAGTGGTGGAATGTGTAACGTCACGACGTTCAAGCGGTAGTAGAGGTCCTCCCTGAAATCTTTGCGGATCAATGGATTGCCGAGATCGATCTTCGTCGCAGCGACAACACGAAGGTTGATCCTTCGGGTTTCATTGGTGCCGAGCGGCGCAATCTGCCGGGTTTCGAGTACTCTGAGCAACTTCACTTGAAGCGCGGGCGGCATAGACTCAATTTCATCGAGGAAAAGCGTCCCACCGTCTGAATGCTCGATTCTGCCAATCCGGCGCTTCCGCGCTCCTGTGAAAGCGCCTGCCTCGTGTCCAAAAAGCTCGCTTTCGAAGACACTTTCTGGTAGCGCGCCGCAATTTAGTGCGACAAAGGGCTTCGTACGCCGCTTGCTCCATTGGTGCAGCAACTCGGCGACTACCTCTTTGCCGGTCCCCGTTTCTCCTTCCACGAGGACGTCTACATTAGTATCGGCAATTTGGCTGAGCGTCTTGCGCAGCCGCTTCATGGCCGGCCCATTCCCGATGAGCGGCATATCACCAGCGGATAGGACGACCGCGTCCTGTAGCCGTCTGGTTTCCAGAACCAAGTGCCGCTTCTCCGAAGCACGGTGCAGTGTCTCTAATAGTCGCTCCGCCGCATATGGCTTCGCAATGAAGTCGTATGCGCCATCCTTGATCGCGGCGACAGCCAATCCAACGTCGCCATGTCCGGTGATGAGGACGACCGGAATACTCGGATCGATCCTCTTCACCCGTTCGAAGAGCTGGAGCCCGTCGATTCCAGGCATGCGAATGTCGCTCACTATAGGCCCTTCGAAGTTCTTATCTATTGTGGCGAGCGCTGACTCGGCTGAGCGGAAAAGGATCGGTACGAAGTTGGCAAGCTCCAGCATCTGCCTGGTTGCCCGTAGCAGGTCCTCGTTATCATCCACAAATATGACCGGTCTTTTTTCAGCACTCATCCCGCACGCCTCAGCTCGACCGTGAACGAAGCCCCTTTCTCATGCTTTGCATCGCGACGCAATGAGCCACCGAGTCCCCGTGTGATCCCTTTCGAAATGATCAGGCGAACACCGAGGCCGTTTTCTTTGTCGATAGCAAACGGTATGCCTAGGTTCCGGCAGATGTTGAGGGCGAGGCTGGGACCGACATCCCGATCGGACATAGCGACTACTTCTCCCATCTCGGCGAGCGCGATTTCGACCAGAGGCTCCGGCTGTGCCTCCAAGGCGCTGAGTGCATTCTGAAGAAGATTGACGAGGCTCTGCGCCAACTGGAGGCGATTTGTCATCACCATCGGAGACGAGGCGGCCGGCTTTCGTTCAACGAACACCCGGGAACCGCGAATTCGGTGAGACACGAGTGACAGCGTGTCATCGATCACCTCTTCTGATAGGGTTTGACGTAAGCAGGAAGGATGGGGCGAACATCGTGACCGGAGGCTATCAGCGTGCGCACCCATTGGTGAGCGGTCGCGCAAGCCTCCAATCCGATCCGGCAACGGGATATGGTTCCGAAGAACCTCGGAGCCTGGCTACGACGCAGCGATTTGCGTCAGACGATCTTCCCGCTCCTGTCGGCCCCGCGCAACTGCGAGACATTCTTTCTAGTACCAGAACCCCTCGTGGCGATCTCCAACATCATGAGTGGCTCCTGTCCTGTTCTTCAACATGCCTAACTTGGCACGTTTGACGCTGGTGGTGGGCGCCAGCCACGACACCGCGTTAGCTGAAACCGGGGGCGCTGACGCGGTTACGATGATTTGCCTGCCTCGTGTCGAAACTCCCACGCCCAACCTCCGCCGCGCCAAGCTGCTGAGGCGCTGAAGGTGGGTACCAACGGCAGAGCAGTGGGACTTAAGGAGGAACGAACGTTAGCGCCCACCGGCAGAAGGTCTCATAGTAGACGGCGATGCACGCTTGTGTAGCAACTCTTCGACGCGCCGGCGGCTTATTGGGGCCCGAAGTAGAGCCGTACCCAGCCGATGTCTATCTCGCGTGGGAAGTGATGGCGTTTCTAGCTGACGAACCTGCTCATGCCAGCCCGTCTACCCGCCTGGTTTCGACCACAGAGTAAATGTGACAACACCGCGGGCATCCATCCCCCGTCAAACGCGCTCGCAGGTACCCTCAATCCAAGGGATGGATGCGTTTCATCCAAACAATCGATTTCACGGCGTGTGGTGATTGCTGCATGAGTTTAACAAATGGCTTTTCTGATGCTGCAAGCTTTAAGCATCGGGCTCCCACAACACTAGGCGACGTAGAGAGATACAATGCCCCCTGACGTGCGATGGAAACTTTGCTGGGAAAGTGAACTGCAAGTCGAAGATCACTCAGCACTTTCTGCATTCTTTCGTGATACTTACGGCCCGACGGGCGCGTTCAACGCGCAGCCCTTCGAAGGTGGGCGCAGCTGGGCCGGAGCGCGGCCCGAAATGCGGGTGATTGGCTACGACTCGCGTGGCATTGCAGCGCACATGGGCCTGTTGCGACGATTCATCAAAGTCGGGGCCGTTGATCTCCTAGTGGGGGAGCTGGGGTTGTGGGGTGTCCGTGCCGACCTCGAAGGCCTTGGGCTTTCTCATTCAATGTTTACCATGTATCCGGAGTTGAAGCGGCTCGGAGTGCCCTTTGGATTCGGCACGGTTCGATACGCGCTGCACAGACACGTGGAAAGACTGTGCCGCGGCGGCATCGCGACCGTCCTCCCCGGGGTCCTCGTTCGCTCTACTCAAGCAGAGGTCTATCCCGATCTGGAGACCACGCGACTTGAAGACCCGCTCGTCGTCGTTTTTCCGATAGCGTGCTCGATGGACGAATGGCCCTCCGGCACTCTGATCGATCGTAATGGCCCAGAGCTATGAGACAACAGGATTGCATTTGCAACGTGTTGGGCCACAGTCGCGACCGTAGCGTCTATCTGACGTTTGACGATGGGCCGAACCCAATATGCACGCCTGAGATCCTCGATGTTCTAGCGGAACGACGCGTACCCGCGACCTTCTTCGTCATCGGCGCCTATGCTGCGGACCATCCAGAACTTATCCGGCGTATGGTTGCCGAAGGGCACGAGGTTGGTAACCATACGATGACGCATCCGGATCTAACGACATGTGGACCGGAGGAAGTTGAACATCAAATCATAGAAACAAGCAGAGCGATCAAGGCTGCCTGTCCCCAGGCCGGACCCAAATATATGCGAGCTCCATATGGGCTCTGGACTGAGGACGTACTAAGCATCTCGGCGCGCGCGGGACTAAAAGCCGTACATTGGTCCGTAGATCCGAGAGACTGGTCCCGTCCTGGTGTTAACGTAATCGCTGATGCGGTGCTGGCTTCAGCTCAGCCCGGCGACATCGTGCTGTTGCACGATGGGTGCCCCCCCAACGAGCTCGCGCAACAGAAGCTTTCGAGCCTCCGCGACCAAACGCTGATGGCACTTTCTCATCTCATTACCGGACTGCATGACCGTGGCTTTGCTATCCGATTGCTCTCCCAGCACAACTAACGGACGGTATCGCATGGACCTACTTGGCACAGCCGGCACAGTGACCATTTCATCGTATGCGCTTCTTGCGGGCGTCTATAAAGGGATGCAGGCATTGTATGCGCCCCCTGCGAGATCTCTCGTTGTCCCACCCACGAACGTCGCTTTAGATGGACTACCTAGCGTCGATGTGATTGTACCCTGCTTCAATGAAGATCCGGGTGTCCTCGCAGCATGCCTCTCGTCTATCGCAAATCAAGATTATACCGGACAACTGCAGTTTTACGTGGTGGATGATGGTTCTGCAAACCACGAGGACCTCGCACGGGTATACATCGCAAATGCCAGGGATCCACGATTCAATTTAATTATTCTCCCAAGCAATGCCGGAAAGCGAAAGGCGCAGATCGCCGCGATTCGCCGCTCATCCGGTGACTTGCTGCTGAATGTCGACTCAGACACCACACTTGCGCCCGACGTGATCACAAAGCTCGTTCAGAAAATGCGAGATCCGTCCGTGGGCGCCGTAATGGGACAACTCGTGGCCAGAAATCGCAGCCACACATGGCTGACCCGATTGATCGACATGGAATACTGGCTTGCGTGCAACGAGGAGCGCGCGGCGCAGGCGCGCTTTGGTGCAGTGATGTGCTGTTGTGGTCCGTGCGCTATGTACCGCCGATCTGCACTGCTTTTGCTGCTCGACCAGTATGAGACGCAGCTGTTTAGAGGCAAGCCAAGCGATTTCGGCGAGGACCGCCATCTCACAATCCTAATGCTTAAAGCTGGTTTTCAGACCGAGTATGTCGCCGACGCCATTGCCGCTACAGTTGTGCCAGAGCGGCTCGCGCCCTATCTGCGACAACAGCTACGCTGGGCGCGCAGTACCTTCCGCGACACGTTCCAAGCACTGCGCCTGCTGCGAAGCCTCGACCGCTATCTCACGTTGGACGTGATCGGGCAGAACCTAGGGCCGCTGCTTCTTGCCGTATCAATATTGATGGGCATCGCACAGGTCGCGATGGCAGCCACGGTGCCGTGGCTGACGATTGCCCTTCTAACGTTCATGACGATCATCCGGTGCAGTGTGGCTGCGCTTCGTGCTCGCCAGTTTCGGTTCTTAGGTTTTGCCGCTCACACGCCAATTAACCTTTTCCTCATCCTCCCCCTGAAAGCTTATGCGCTGTGTACGCTAAGCAACAGTGCTTGGCTCTCTCGCGCGTCAGTCTCTCAAAGCGCGGCCCGGGGTGCTGAAGCACCGTCACCTCAAACCCTACCAACGGGGCAGGATCCTTGGGAACGCCCGAAGCTTTGGTCAGCTTTGGATGTTGGGACTGACGGGGAGCCTGAGGGCGGGTAAACCTAACATCAGTCGAAGGGTGGGCGGTAGGAGGCGCGGGATGTTGGACGACGAGAAGCCTTATCAGTTGCTGCATGATGAACTAGCCGCAGACGACCCATGGCGGCTTGATAGCAATCCATTCGAGCGGGAGCGACATAGGCAAATGCTGCGGCTGGCGGTGGCGCAGGAAACAATCGAGAATGGGCTTGAAGTTGGCTGTGCGGCTGGTGCGTTCACTGAAATGCTTGCGCCGCATTGTCAGAAACTCACCGTAGTTGATGTGGTGCCCCACGCGCTCGACCGAACCCGGCATCGCCTGAAGGACCCGCCGAATATCTCCTGGATAACCTGCGACATCCTCCGGTTCTCGACGCGAGAAGTATTTGACCTGATTGTTGTAGCTGAGGTGCTCTACTATCTCAACAGCGTCTCTGACATGCGAGCAGCCGTCCGCAACCTGGCAAAGATGCTCGCGCCATCGGGTCATTTAATATTCGGATCGGCGGGGGATGCAAACTGCCGACGATGGGGACACGTGGCTGGCGCCGAGACCGTCATGACGATCCTTGATCAGGAACTCGTCCAAGTCGATCGTTTACGATGCGTTGGCCGATCCAATAACGAAGACTGCTTGCTTACCCGTTATCGCCACCCGGTTTCTCGCTGATCCGACTACCTTGTCAGATATGGAGATCTTATGCGCATCTGTGGAATCAAACTGACGCACGACGGAGCAGTCGCCCTCGTCGAGGACGGGAAACTCATCTTCTGCATTGAGGAAGAGAAGCGCAACAACAATCCTCGTTATAAACCCATTGAACACCTCGACGGGATTGTCCAAATCTTGAACGATCATGGTTTGAGCATAGGGGACGTTGACCAGTTCGTCATCGACGGGTGGGACGGAGAAGTTGAGTCAGAGTTCCAAGTGTTCAGCGAAGGTGCTCCTATTACTCTCAGGGGAGCTCCCTACGTCGAACGGTGGCCAGAGAACCCCTTAAAGCCACATGAGAGCTCAGGACTGGCGCTCAGCGGCTCGATTCTTTCTTACAAGAGCTTTCCGCACGTCATAGGACACGTAGTCTCCGCGTACTGCACCAGTCCGTTTGCCAAAACTGGGGAACCTTCGCTTTGTTTGGTTTGGGACGGCTGCATATTTCCTAGGCTCTACTATGTGGATCCAAAAGGAACTCGACTGATCAAGTGCCTCTTCCCGATGATAGGCCATGCGTATGCCGTTGCGGGCCATCACTTCGGGCCGTACAAGAAGGCAAACTCAACTGGCTGGGACTTGGGTGTCGCCGGAAAGCTAATGGCCTACATTGCGCTTGGCGCGGCTCGGGAGAACATCGTTAGCGTGTTTCGGGAACTCTACGACGAACATTTCGCTGGAGAAACGTCGCTTGCGGTCAGTTATCGAGAAAACACCCATAACGCAGACGAATTGCTTGCACGTGTAAATGGCTATTTCGACGCAAGCGAGTCTCGATTGCAGTGCGAGAGTTCCGAAGATGTCCTTGCATCGTTTCATGTCTTCGTTGAGCGCCTTCTTGTTGAGGAGTTGACTAGCACTCTACAGACGCAGTCGCAATTTGGATCACGAAACTTGTGCGTGGCCGGCGGGTGCGGCCTCAATATCAAATGGAACAGCGCACTGCGAGCCAGTGGCCTATTTGACTCAGTCTGGGTTCCCCCATTCCCTAACGACAGCGGATCGGCTATTGGCGCCGCCTGCTGCGCACTTGCCGTTGACGGTGGTCTCTCTCCGCTCGATTGGTCAGTTTACAGTGGCCCAAAACTGAAGAACAGCGAGATCCCTCCGGGTTGGAAAACGGCTCGATGCAGCTTGGCCGAACTCGCCAGAATACTGGCATCTAACGAGCCGGTTGTTTTTCTTGCTGGCCGCGCTGAACTCGGGCCACGGGCGCTAGGGGGCAGAAGCATCCTTGCCGCGGCGACTTCATCGCAAATGAAGGATCACCTCAACGCCGTGAAGTATCGCGAGGATTTCCGACCTGTAGCGCCAATTTGCCTGGAGGACCGCGCACAGGAGATCTTCGCCCCAGGCACCCCCGATCCGTTCATGCTCTTTGATCATACAACACGCCATGAATGGCGAGAGAGGATCCCAGCCGTAGTACACCTTGATGGAACTGCGCGACTTCAAACCATTTCGAGAAACGCGGAGCACGAAGTTTCGAAACTCTTAGCTGAATATGAAAGTCTTACGGGGATTCCTCTGCTGTGCAACACGAGCGCCAACTATCACGGGCGTGGTTTTTTCCCGGACGCCGCAGCGGCATGTGAGTGGGGACAAGTAAGCTACGTTTGGTGCGATGGCTTGTTGTTTACAAAGACAAGCGGAACCGATGTGTCCTTGGTGGCGTAGGAAGGCTTTTCGGCAAGCACATGACCGCGACAGCAATTAGTTTGGTTGACGTAACGAAAGCCTACAATGGCCGGACTGTTGTTGATCGGTTCTCGTTCTTCGTCAAAGCGGGAGAATGCTTCGGGCTCCTTGGGCCGAATGGCGCCGGCAAAAGCACCATTACGCGTATGGTCCTCGGTATGACGCCGCCCGACGTAGGTAAGATCACGGTGCTTGGCGCCCCAGTGCCTGCGCAGGCTCGTTTGGCGCGCGCTGGCATTGGGGTGGTTCCACAGTTCGACGACCTCGATCAGGAATTCACAGTGCGAGAGAACCTGTTGGTCTTTGGGCGCTACTTCAACATGAGCACCCGTCAGATCGAAGCCGTCATCCCGTCACTCCTGGAGTTTGCCAGACTTGAGGGTAAGGCGGACGCCCGGGCCGCGGAGCTTTCAGGCGGTATGCGACGGCGCCTAATGCTGGCACGCGCCCTCATCAACGATCCCCAACTACTCATATTGGACGAGCCCACCACCGGTCTCGACCCTCACGCCCGTCACCTGATTTGGGAGCGGCTGCGCTCTCTGTTGGGACGCGGCAAGACTATCCTACTTACTACTCACTTTATGGAGGAGGCAGAGCGGTTATGCGACCGGCTATGCGTTCTCGAAGAAGGACGCAAGATTGCCGAAGGGCGGCCCCAAGCGTTGATCGACGAGCAGATTGGCTGCCAGGTCATTGAGGTCAGCGGTGGCAATCCTTATGAATTGCGGGCGCTAATGAATGGATGCGCGCAACGCATCGAGGTAAGTGGGGAAACGCTCTTTTGTTATTCCTCCACTCCCGATCAGGTGCGACTACAACTACGGGAGCTTTCGGATCTGCGTCTTCTACAGCGCCCCCCCAACCTCGAGGATGTTTTTTTACGACTGACTGGGCGAGAGATGAAGGAATGAAACATGTGGGAAAGTTATGTGGCAGTTCTGCCCGCGAACTGGTTGAACTGGACTGCAGTGTGGCGCCGCAATTACATTGCGTGGAAGAAAGCTGCGCTTGTGTCAATTCTCGGTAGTCTCGGGGATCCGATGATCTATCTTTTTGGTCTCGGAACCGGTCTTAGCTTGATGGTCGGACGAGTCGAAGGAATGTCATACATTGCGTTCCTAGCGACTGGTATGGTCGCGACAAGCGCAATGACGGCGTCTACATTCGAAACCATCTATGCGGCCTTCGCGCGCATGCGCGATCAACGGAGCTGGCAGGCGATCTTGTACACGCAATTGACCCTCGGCGACATAGTGATCGGGGAACTTGTCTGGGCAGCGACTAAGGCACTTTTGGCCGGAACTGCGATTGCAACTGTCGCAGCCATTCTGGGGTATGCAGTGTGGTCATCCATTCTCTATGTCGTGCCGGTGATCGCTCTCACGGGGATCGCCTTTGCGAGTCTGGCAATGATCGTTGCGGCAATCGCGCCCAACTACGAGTATTTCATCTTTTATCAGACCCTGATCCTCACACCGATGCTGTTCTTGTCCGGTGCTGTCTACCCGGTATCTCAGTTGCCGGCTAATGTTCAGCAGGTGGTGGCTTTCTTGCCGTTAGCACATTCAATCGACCTGGTTCGTCCAGCAATGTTCGGTCGGCCAGTCGCCGACGTGATGTTCCATCTTGGGGTCCTAGTCCTTTTTGGCGTAATGCCCTTCTTCATATCGACTGCGTTACTTCGGCGACGCCTAATGTCCTAGAGGCTGGTGAGCAATTATCTTTCCTTTCGCGTGAGGCGGCGCAGCAGAATGCGGCTCATGGCGAGGTAAAGCAGCATCTCGCCGGTCTCGACCAGGCGTTCGTAGTCCTTGGCCAGCCGCCGGTTGGTAGTCAGCCAACCGATGGTCCGCTCCACCACCCACCTTCGCGCGAGCACCTGAAAGCCACTCGGTCGCGTCGGCGGCTCTGCGTCAGCCCGCATCCAGGTGCCTTCACTCCACCAGTGTTGCGGAATCGACAGCTTCCATCCCAGCGCTCTGCACAACCAGTCCTTCAGCCCGCGATAAGCCGTGTCGGCCCACACGCGCTCAATGGCCGGAAACAGATGCTGCAGCCCCTCCAGCAGGAGTTCGGCGCCTGCGCGATCATGAATGTCGGCGGGCTGCATGCTGTTCTTCAGCAGATTGCCTTGCGTATCAACGAGCAGATGGCGCTTGCGGCCCTTCACCTTCTTGGCACCGTCGTACCCTCGTGGTCCACCCATCTCAGTGGTCTTGACCGACTGGCTGTCGATGATCGC
>NZ_QDGA01000094.1 GCF_003347665.1 Microvirga calopogonii | reverse complement strand
CGGGCTATGTTGGCCTGGTGTCGGGCGCCTGCTTTGCGGATTTCGGGCACGAGGTCTGCTGCGTCGACAAGGACCCGGGCAAGATCGAGGCCCTCAACCGCGGCGCCATCCCGATCTTCGAGCCCGGCCTGGCCGAGCTCGTGGCCAAGAACGTGCGCGAGGAGCGCCTGACCTTCACCACCGACTTGGCCCAGGCGGTCCAGACCGCCGAGGCCGTGTTCATTGCGGTGGGCACCCCGTCCCGCCGCGGCGACGGCCATGCCGACCTCTCTTACGTCTACCAGGCCGCGCGCGACATCGCCGCCGCCATGGACGGCTACACCGTCGTGGTGACCAAGTCGACCGTGCCGGTGGGCACCGGCGACGAGGTCGAGCGCATCATCCGCGAGACCCGGCCCGACGCCGCCTTCGCCGTGGTGTCCAACCCCGAGTTCCTGCGCGAGGGCGCGGCGATCGCCGACTTCAAGCGCCCCGACCGCATCGTGGTCGGCACCGAGGACGCGCGCGCCACCGCCGTGATGACCGAGCTCTACCGCCCGCTCTACCTCAACCAGTCGCCGCTGCTCGTCATGGCGCGGCGCACGGCCGAGCTGACCAAGTACGCCGCCAACGCGTTCCTGGCGACCAAGATCACCTTCATCAACGAGATCGCCGATTTGTGCGAGCAGGTGGGCGCCAACGTGCAGGACGTGGCCCGCGGCATCGGGCTCGACAACCGCATCGGGGCCAAGTTCCTGCATGCCGGCCCGGGCTATGGCGGCTCGTGCTTTCCCAAGGACACCCTGGCCCTGATCAAGACGGCGCAGGACCACGCGGCGCCGATGCGCATCGTCGAGACGGTGGCGGCGGTCAACAGCCAGCGCAAGCGCGCCATGGGCCGCAAGGTGATCGCCGCCTGCGGCGGCTCGGTGCGCGGCAAGACGGTGGCGGTGCTCGGCCTGACCTTCAAGCCCAACACCGACGACATGCGCGATGCGCCCTCGATCGACGTGATCACCGCGCTGCAGGATGCCGGCGCCCAGGTGAAGGCCTACGACCCGGAGGGCATGGCGGCGGCCCAGGCGGTGCTCACCGACGTGGCTTACGCCAAGGACGCCTATGATTGCGCCCGCGGGGCGGATGCGCTCGTGCTGGTGACCGAGTGGGACATGTTCCGGGCCCTCGACCTCGTGCGCCTCAAGACCACGCTTGCTGAACCGGTGGTGGTCGACCTGCGCAACGTCTACCGCCCGGACGAGATGCGCCGCCACGGCTTCACCTATGTCAGCGTCGGACGTTCGGACGATGAGTCGTCCCGGCACCGGTCGATTGCGAGGCTGTTCGCTTACTAGGACAAAAATCGCAAATCAACTCTTCACCCAAATTACTCGATCGGAAAGAACCATGCATTTGGAACGGCGTGTCCTTGTAACCGGTGGCGCAGGCTTCCTCGGTTCGCATCTCTGTGAGCGCCTGCTAAAGACAGGTAATCAAGTCCTGTGCGTTGACAACTTCTTTACAGGAACGCGGCGGAACATCGAGCACCTTCTCGATCACAAACATTTCGAACTACTTCGGCACGACATAACACATCCGCTTTATGTCGAGGTAGATGAGATCTATAATTTGGCGTGCCCTGCCTCGCCTGTTCACTACCAACGAGACCCTGTTCAAACTACAAAGACAAGCGTGATTGGAGCGATCAACGCCCTTGGTCTTGCTAAGCGACTTGGCGCGAAGGTTTTCCAGGCTTCGACAAGTGAAATTTACGGCGATCCTACAGTTCACCCCCAGCCTGAAGAGTACTGGGGCAACGTCAACTCCATCGGGCCACGGTCTTGCTACGATGAGGGGAAGCGCTGCGCCGAAACCCTATTTTTTGATTACTGGAGGCAACACCGCTTACGGATCAAGGTTGCACGCATCTTCAACACGTACGGCCCCAGAACACATCCGAATGATGGTCGAGTAGTTTCAAGCTTTATTGTCCAAGCACTGCTTAATCAAAATATTACCATTTTCGGTGAAGGACAGCAAACGCGGTCTTTCTGCTATGTCGATGATCTTATCGAGGGTTTCATTAGATTGATGGATAGTCCGTCTGACGTAACTGGTCCTGTTAACCTCGGCAATCCTGGAGAGTTTACAATCCGCGAACTTGCGGACATAGTCATTGAACTCACTGGATCAAGATCTAAAATTGTCTACCGCCCACTTCCGCAGGACGACCCAAAGCAGAGACGACCCAATATCTCGAAGGCCCAAGAACTCCTGAACTGGCAGCCGACAATTCAACTTCGGGAAGGGCTTCAGAAGACCATACCATATTTCGAACGTTTAATTTTGGATGGACAGATCTCCAAAGCGGTATTTAACTGACGAAACCAATCTATAATGACCTTTTTTCGTTTTTAAATGCAGAAGGAGTTTATGGCCTCGAAGGAAAAGTTGAACCCGTGAAAGTGAGCATTTTCCGCTCTCATGATTGCGGATAAGTTGTTTTGAAATGAAGGGTCGGTCCGTCACGTAGAAGCGACGGCCGAGGGATGTGTACGGTGGATCCAGGGTGCAGGAGGTGATCCTGACCCGTCAAACTTGTCCAGTTAGGACAACTTTTTCGGGCATTTTGATCCTTTCGGACGGTCAGTGCCGTGAAGAAGACGCGCTACACGGAGGAGCAGAGTAAGCGGGCAGCTGATGCCGTTCAGCAGCGATAATTCCACGGCATGAGGGCCTCGATCTCGCGATTGGGCCAGCCGTTGGCGATGCGCTCAAGCGTTTGCGTCAGCCAGGCGTGTGGATCGACGGTGTTCATTTTGGCCGTGATCAGAAGGCTCGCAATGGCAGCTGGAACAGCGTGCTCACGACAGCCGCCGATTCCGCCTTGCGGGCCTGCCTTCGGGCTCCCGCGTCCTTGCCACGAACCCTGTCCTCCACAGCCCAGAGCACCGCCATCTGCTCCAGCGTCTGCGCCGCCACCATCGAGGCATCCGAGACGTGCAGCTCGTAAAACTTTCACCTCACATGCGACCAGCTGGCTGCCAGCGTCACGCCTTCGCCTGCTCTCTTGAGATCACATCTGGGGGCGGGTCCAATTACGGGAAAAATTCCCACTTGTGCTGGTCCAGTTCCCAGGGATCAGATCACTCTACCTAAGCGCACACGGAGCTGGCGAAAATCATACGGGCTACCGTCTGGTCCTCGGCACTCGTTTAGTTTCAATAGACCCGATCCACAGACAACCACGGGCCTGCCCTTTTCTATTGCCCAGATCTTTCCTGGTTGCCTTATTTCGAATTTCAAGTCCTTCACCTCTGATGCATCCTCCACTGTCAGAACATGACCTTTGATAGAAGTGCGCGCGCCGGAATACGGGAACCCAACGGCGTCTATCATACGTAGGATCGCGCTTGATGACTGCGACCAATCTATTTCGTAGTCACTTCCGTCACGCCAAATGCTATAGGTCGCGAGTGAATGGTCTTGTTCATTGGTGATAAAAGAGCCATTAATCCAGTCACTGTATATCCGGGCTGCCAAGCTTACCATGAGCGCCGCCTGAAGCTCGAGAGCCGCCTTGATTTTGATCGGATAGTCTATCGGTGCTGAAAGCTGTCCAACGATCGGTCCAACGTCAATACCAGCAGTGGGGCTAAGGGCTGTTACCCCAATTTGGGGCTCTCCGTTAATAAGAGCAGTAACCGTCGGCGCAAACCCTCTGTACTTCGGCAGAAGAGAGTCATGGAATACTACGGAGAATTTTGTAATTTTCTGAAAAAGAAATTGCCATCCAACTACAAATAGTAGGTCCTCTTCAAGGGTGTGAGGATACCTGTCAGCGACAAACTCACTTGATATCTCTTCTGCAAGCGACTTGATCGCGCTAAAGCTCTGCGACATGTCGTCCTGCTGATCGTATGAGAATATTAGATCTGGTCTGATACCCTCACCGAGTAAGCCGCGCACGAAGTTGACACCTTTGAGACCGACAGCACATACAACAACTCTTCCGCTATTTCTATTCATAGCTAGGCTTGTCCTCTAGACCCTCTCAGCAACGTGTCGACAATGAATGTGGGCCGTCCCTTAGCTTCAATGAGAATCCGTCCGATATAAAGGCCTGTCAGACCGAGTCCAAAGAGAATGGATCCTGCCAAGAACCAGATGGAAAGAATTATGCTGGCCCATCCTTGTGCAGTAAAAAGCCCCATCAATCCGATTACAAGAACAATTAGCGACAGCAAAAATGAGGCAATAGCCATAATTAATCCGGCGTACATCATGAGCTTCAAGGGCCGGTCGGAAAACCCAACGACTACATTTAACCCGAGTCTGAAAAGACTTCGAAAGCTGTAGCTAGACTTGCCGGAGAACCTAGCGCTATGGCTCACTGCAACTGTCGACTGCGAGAATCCTATCCATTCGATGATTGCCGGGAAGTATTTTGACTCCTCTTGCCATGCATTGACCGCTTCGATGACCCTCTTGTGATAAATGCCGAAGTTTGCGATCTCTGCACTCTGATGAGTATTTGTGAGAAAGCTGAATATCGCATAGAATATTTTGGAAAGCGCCCTGCGATATAGCGGGTCGTTCCGCTCTCCACGTCTAGCACGGACAATGTCAAACGACCCGGCTTTTGCAACCCCCAACATCGCCGGCACTTCTTCTGGCTGGTCTTGAAGATCACAGTCCATGACTACGACCCATTCACCTCGGACGATTGATAGGCCAGCATTGATAGCCGCATGCTGTCCGAAGTTGCGCGACAAGCGCATTCCAAGAACGCTAGGGTCCATAACAACTAATCGCTTTATGGCCTCCCATGACCCCACTGGACAGCGGTCGTCGACGAGAATCACCTCATGCGAAACCCCTAATGTGCGGCAGACAACTGCAATCCTCTCACAGAGTGGTTCTAGACTTTGGGGAGAGCCATATACTGGAATAACAAACGAAAGCTCAGGCCCACCGGAGGAATATTCCGTCGCGTCGACACGATTTCTTTGATCTACATTCATACACAACAGCCTTAGAATTGTGGATGCGGCTCAGAGGACTTCAGCTGGCTCTTAGCGTATCGCCTGATAGTCAGAAAGATGCCCTCTCAAAGCATTTGATCTAAGTGGTGAACCACACGGTCAATCACACGCTCAAGCTGCTCCCCTATCTGAGGAAAGAGTGGTAATCGAACCAGTCTGTCACTTAAGTTTTCGGTATAGGGGAGCATTCCACTAGTCTTTGCGAGCTTTAGCCCAGCCGGCGAGGTGTGGAGTGGAACGTAGTGGAACGGCGCATTAATTCCATCTTCCCTCAATCGCGCAATAAGGCTCTGTCTGAGTTCAAGATTAGGCAGAATAATATAGTACAGATGAGCGTTATGCGTGCATGTCTGAGGAATGAATGGCAATCCTAGACCGCGATTGTGGAACGGCTGCAAGGCTTCATTGTATCGTGTCCATGTTGTCATCCGGTCGCTCTGGATAACATCGATCCTGTCCAGCTGCCCATGGAGAAATGCAGCGATCAACTCACCTGGAAGAAACGAAGATCCCGCATCGACCCATGTATATTTGTCAACTTGGCCGCGGAAGAATCGCTTCCTGTTTGTCCCCTTCTCTCTAATGATCTCTGCCCGCTCAATCAGGCCTTTATCATTGATGGCGAGAGCTCCCCCTTCTCCCGATATGATGTTTTTTGTCTCATGGAAGCTAAATGCAGCGAGATGTCCCAAGGAGCCTGCGCTTCGGCCCTTATACGTTGAGCCCAGCGCTTGAGCCGCATCTTCAACGACATAGAGATTGTATTGCCGCGCGATCTCATTGATGCGGTCCATCTCAGCAGGTACACCAGCATAGTGAACAGGAAAGATCGCTTTCGTCCGTGGAGTGATCGCCGATTCGATAAGATCCTCATCGATGTTGAGAGTATCTGGACGTATGTCGACGAAGACGGGCACACCGCGACGAAGCACGACCGCATTGGCGGTAGAAACGAAGGTATACGACGGCATAATAACCTCGTCGCCCGGCTCAATCCCGATCAGCATCGCGGCCATTTCAAGTGCTGCAGTGCATGAATGAGTAAGTAGAACCGCTTCGGCGCCAATCAAACGTATCAGCTGAGCTTGGCACTTGTAGGTAAAGCTGCCATCTCCTGAAAGCTGACCCAGACCGATAGCCTCACGAATATGTTCCAATTCAAGACCAGCGAGAGTGGGTCGGTTGAATGGGATGTTCATCTGGAATGCACCTTTGAGCTTTCATTATTGAGGCGAGTGATTGAAATTGGCTCCCTGCACCTGAAGCCCTGAGAAATTAAAGCCGCCTTGCTACAACGACGCGACTTCCACCCACAGGCCATTTGACCCCTGCCTCGGTCAAATGAACCTCGGCTCCGAGAATCACAGACAGCGTTCGGTTTAGCCAATCCTTCATTCGGAATTCTGAGAGCGGGTCCAGTCTGGCACCTTTCCGCTCTTTCCAAATCATTTGCCGCCGGCTGAGGATCATTAGTGGAAGCAGAAAAGTGTTAAATGACGTGCTATGCAGCACCTCAAAGCCGGCCTTGTGGAGTTTTTGCTCTAGCTCCCCCCGTGCATAGCGCCGCTGGTGAAAAGCTGCGTCGTCCGCAGGGCTCCATAAATTGGGATGTTGGGGTACGGCGATAATTGCCCCGCCCCCAGGCCTAAGGGCGGTCTGGATTTCGGAAAGCACATCTTCATCTTCGGGAATGTGCTCGATGACGTCAAATGCTCCGATAACGTCAAATTGACCAGTTGCAGGGATCCGCCGAGCGTCCATTTGGAGGAGCAACACCTCGTCCCCCAGACGCTTCCTAGCATACGCGAGACCCTGCGGGTGCAACTCGCTTCCAGACAGACGCAGAGTGGGGAATCGCTCTCGCAGAGCGAGCAAGACAGACCCAGTCCCGCAACCGATCTCCAGCATGTCCTGTGCGGCGGGGAAGTATCTTGCTATCAATGACGTCAGCAAACGAGCACGATTTACGAACCAGAAACTGTGCCTCTCAAATTCCACAAGACTGTCGAAGAGCCTTGGGTTGAATCCAGTCATCGTATCGATGAGGTCAGGAGCAAAGCACGGTACACCATCTTGATGGACGACCTCGTAACCACATGCAACACAGTTCCAATCAGAGGCAGAGAGGCGCCCCCCTTGCATTCCGTTCTGCTTCTGACAGCTGGGACAGTCCCACATGCTTTTGTTCGCCTGATCTTAAATGTGAGCGTTAGAGGGACTGCGTCCCACCGCTTTGAACACCCAATACCGTTGCAAAGCGAAAAAGCCAAGTGTTGCTGTGGCCAAGCCGAACAGAAACACCCATTGGTGTGGGAGCAATAGCTTATCGACTCCTACAAACAGGATTAGCCACTGAGCAGTATAGCTAAGGAAATAGCCAAAGCTATACCGCAACAGAGAAGAAAATTTATTTCCACTAAAACGGAAAGCCCACGCGCGCTGCAAAGTATAGGAAATAAAAAACCCTATTCCACTTGCGATTGTCAGAGCTGTTCCTGGATACAGATTCCAGACAAGGGTAGCCATATAATACAGACACAAAACGACCGCATTACTCCCGGCACCTACACAAAGATAGCGCATAAGTTGCTTCGCCATCGTCTCGCTTCTTCCCTTTACTAGTTAAACTTGCTTAAGGTGGCTTGAACTCCTCCGCTAGTCAGATACTAAACTGGGCGGGAGGAGCGATTAAATCAGAACCGTGGCAGTTGGTACGTCATGCGGTGCGATAAGGGCAAGCAGCTAGCACCTAGTTCAGGCGGATGTGCGATCAACTCCTCAGCGGACATTAGATCGGCATGCTGGGGCTGATAGATCCTCAGGACTGTGTCCGTTCCATGCAAGGGGCTGGCAGGGTCTGGGTGAACAGCCCTTAAACTTGACCCTGCTCCCAAGGGCGATTAGGGACCGACACAGTTTCAGGCGATAAGGCAGGCCGCTTCTTATGCTCCAAAGGTTGCTGGTTGACCGACTTCTCGTAGCGGTCGCCGTGTTTACGACGTTTTATATCAGCATCAAGTTCATCTTTTTGCGCTATGGCCTCGTGTTCCCCGGCTATGGCCTCTTCGCACTGAGCTGTGGCGCCCTCGCAGCGATCCTGTTCGCTCGCTCGATCCGGCCATCGCCATTTCTTCTATCGAGAACTGATATAACGGCCTCTGCCGTGGTGGTTGGCCTGTTTGGCCTCCTCGTTGGAGCCGAGTTCTCGTCTGGGTACATTCTTCCCGTACACGACCCAATCGCGGTTCCGATTTTCGGACAGATTATCGCCGGTGGCCGCTTGCCGATGGACGTCTACCAGCCCGGAGACTCTGGTTTTACGTACCCGCCTGGCTACCCCATCCTCATTTCGCCGCTATTTGGCTTTGCCTCTAAGTACAGAATCCTCTTTTTGTTTAAATTGCTTAATCTGGCTGTCGTTGTTGCGACGCCTGCTGTATGGGCCTGGGGCATAGCCCGACTTTTCCCGTCCAAAATCCGCCCGTCACTCCTCCTTGCTGGAACGTACGTCGCGTTCTTTGGTCTTGAAAGGACCCTTCCTTTTACCCTGCCCTTCGCGGGCAAAAACGCAATGCTGCTGGCTGGGCTGTTGTGTCCCATCATCATCGTTGTTCTGCTCGAGAGCTCCCGGTCCCTGTGGCAGTTCGCAATCGGAACCGTAGCCCTGTTTGGCCTCACGCTGATCCATTTTTCAGCCCTTCATATGACGGCCGCTTTGCTGGCGGGCTACCTTCTCGTTCGCCTCATTGAGCGAGATATAGATCTCAGGCAAATTGTCCTATTAGGCGCAGCAGGAGTTCTGACTGCGATCGGCATTCTGTTCACCCTGCAGGAAGTCGTACGGGATCCGCGTGCTGGCGGCTTTGGGAGCCCTGAAATCCTCTCGGGCCTCTCGCTCATGGCGGCCGCCTTCACGTCCGAGCAGAACTGGCTGATGACCATCTATGCGTCGCAGGACTTTGGCGTCGCGGGGTCTCCCTACAAGGGACTTCAACTGCTCCTCTGCTTCGGAGGGCCGCTGCTGGCATCATGGCTTGTACCGTCTAGCAAGAACCTTCGCGCCCTCCGCCAGATCTCTATAGCATTTTTTACAGCGCTTGTGTTGAGCCTGGCATTCGCGTTTCGGGTTATCCCCGCGGGTATCCAGGCCGAGTTTGTCGGTTGGTATCTCTTCTTTCTACAAGCGGGCCTTTTCACGTCAGGCATTCTGACCGTACTGGTCCTGGCACGCGAAGGAAATATTTTAACGCGGCGGATCTTCACTGCAGCTGCGATTGTCGGCGGCTTGTCCGCTGTTGCTCTGATCTCCTTCGATACAGTTCACTATACCAAGTGGAACAACTCCCAGAGAGTATCAAAAGCAGACTTATCTCAAGTCGCTCATACAATCTCGGACGCGGCAGAGGGTCGACAGTGCCTCCTTATCTCCGAGTCGATCGGGATGGTGAATGACTTCGTGATCTTTCAGCTTGCGAAACCATTAGAATATGTCGAGTACCTGACAAATTGTAATTTTGTAAATGGCTCGTACGTACATCGAAGCCTTCCACATGCTCGCGATCTCGATGGCATGCCGCCTCCATCTATCCTGACCTCGCTGCCATCGGATGCTGCCATCCTCGTGATTGCCCAGCCAGAGCGGTTGCAGAAGTATACAGCTCAGCTAAACGACGCCAATCTGGCGCATAAATTGACCGCTCTCGGAACAACGGCAGGCTTGGGCGTGTGGCGGATCACGCTGGGAGACGCGGAGCGAACCGTGCCCCCCGGTCCATAGCGGACGCGTTCAAGGATCATCTTGCAGGACACGACCTTCGATAGCGCGGGAGCTTCGCATGAGGTGGGCAAGAGAGTTTCTCGACGATCTTGCCAAGCGTATGAGGGCCTCCGACCCTTGATATCCGACAGCGCTCCTCGGAATCGGCGAATCCCGAAACGTCTAGATCTCGCACATACTCGACCAGTCCGCGGATTCGGCACAAACTTCTATCTAGCCAGCTTTTAGATGTGACCGACGCACAGCGATCTGCGTGCAAGATTGGTTTAACCTCCTTAAAGTGTTCTATGAGATGCAGGGCCGGATCACACGCGATTGATTGCATCAATCACAGGGTAACAAGTGTCATCGTGCGAGCGCGGTCAGCTGAAATGCCCGGTTGCCTTGGTCGCCGATGGCGCATATCCACAAGCCATTACCTGACGAGGCAACAATGCGCTATCTCCTCCTCTTCGGCACCGTTGCCGCTCTCGCGGTCGGCCAAATCCTGTTCAAGCTGGCATCGCGAAATCTCAACGGCGGAGCTTGGGGTTTTCTCTTCAGTCCGGTTTTTATCCTGGCCCTCGCGGTATATGGCGTGGCAACACTCGCCTGGATCTTTGCGCTGCGCCAATGGCCTTTAACAATTGCCTATCCGGCGAATGCTCTTGCGATCGTCATCGTTCTGGTTTGCGGCGTGCTCTTCTTTGGCGAGAGCCTAAACCAGTTGCAGATCCTGGGCCTTGTTGCGATCCTCGGTGGCTTGGCTCTCCTTGGGTTAGCGTGACTTAGGAAAGATCCTCCCGGTAATATATGTCGCGTCCGATTAGCTCGCAAACGTGCTGCTCTGGAACAGGGATCATGGCTCGCAGGAAACTGTGCGGATACGCGAAGAAGTTGAAATGCGGGTTGAATGTGTAGAGGCTTTCACGCTCCATTGGCACAACAATGATTAGGCGCTTCGCTGCGATCCGGCGTAACTCCGCAATGGCGTTACGGTAATCCAGAACATGCTCTATCACGTGAGTGCAGATCACAGTATCGAATTCTTGATTTTTGAAGGGGAGGCTCTCCACCCTCCCCTCAAAAAACTCAATGCCAATGTTTTCGGGCAGTTGAGGAACAACAATCTCGGTCCCGACCAAGCGTGCGGGCTTGGTGCGACTGATTTCACGGATATAGCGGAGCAGATATCCAGTCCCGCAACCCACGTCGCAAACCGAGAAACCAACAACATCCTGAGCGACTCTCTGAAGGCAAGCTTCGGAATTGTCGGTACCGCTGTGGATATGCGGGGAGTCGCGGTAAAAGCTCGTATATTCCGCCTCTGTTAGAAAGGGAGCTCGCCTGCGGAATTCGGACGCGGCATCGACATAGTTCCCAAAAACCGCATGGGCTGCTAGGCGGAAGGCGCCTGAGTCCCGGATGATCGGCGGCAACAGATCCTCAATCACAAACCTGATTTTATTACTGGTTTCACGCTTCATGAAGGCCCGCCTGAATCGCTTCCAAGCGTGAGTTTACTATAACTCGTTCCTAACAGAACCCATAAGACAGCATTTCCTGATTGGGTCCTGCGCCGAATGTCGCAACGCCTTACGACGAATGTAGGCTTCCTTTTTCACGCGCTGAATCACCACAGTTCGAGGCATGCAGAGAACCGGATAGGTTTTCGGCGTCCGCTTGCTTGAGCATTTTGTCCCGGCAGCGCCATTAGTTGTCGCGCTGCCGCGATTCCGCGGCTAAACGCGGCGAGCGATACCCCCACCCTTGCTCTCATCCATTTGCATCCTTTTCAGCAAATTGCCTGAGCGGCCGCAAGGCTTTTGTACCGAGCAGAACATGAAGAGGCCGATGCGGAGCTGATGCAATATCAGCTGAGAAAAAGAACAGCAGAAACTGAATGCCTAGCAGGATCGATAGAGTCGCGATCATAATGGTACCAGTTGGTGTTGGAGCCTCGCTACCAAGGTGAGCACCCCAGTTTATGGCCCCAAATATCAGCCCAAAAATGAATAAGGGCGCGCCAGCCACCAGGCACAGAGATGCCAACGAAAAATCTCGAACAAAATAGTTTAACGCAACCCGTCGGAGAAACCGGGTGATGTGCGCCCAAGTAAAAGGCAGCAAAATGGATTTTATTTTTAGGTTGCTTTCTTCCTCTCCGTAATGGGCTATGATGGGGATATCGATGACCACGGCTCGGAGCAGTCCCAAGTAGAACAGCATATCCGTTTCGAAGAAAAACCGCTTAGCGATGCGATCAATTGGCAGAAGCGGCACAAGGCAGGCGTGGATTGCTGTATAGCCATTTGAGGGGTCGACATTACTCCAATAGCCCGTTGAAATTTTCGTCATCAAGGAGAGGACGGCGTTCCCAAAGATACGCACACGTGGCATTGAGGACAGGGATACGGCATCAAAAAATCTGTTCCCTTTGGTATAATCTGCCTGCCCAGACAGGATCGGCCGGACAAAGTATGAGATGAGACCTGGGTCCATCTGAGCGTCAGCATCTAGTTTGACAATTACAGTCGCATTGTCCGCCGCGGCAGCGCGATAGCCCGCTAAGGTTGCCCCACCCACCCCCTGATTGATTTCGTTGTGGAGCACGCGAATACGCTGATCTGTGCACTGCTCAGCGACAAAATTTCCCGTTTGCTCGGGGCAAGCGTCATCAACCACATAGACTTTGTCTACCTCTGGACCTATCTGAGCGAGGACGGAGAGGATGGTCGCTTTTGCGCGATAGGTTGGGATCACAACAGCGATCGACATTGTGCACCTTATGTCAGCGTGTGAAATGAGGGAGCCATCCCCTTGAGCACGATTGGCGGAACATGATCAAGCTCAATGTAGCGACCATCTATGCTAACGTTTGTCTGTTCATGCGACCAGAAAATTGGGCCAAGCCCAACACCACTGAGGGCGGATTGCAGTCCAGCGCTCGTGCTCTTGAATCACGAGATAAGCAGGCCTGTTCCGCGATGGATGTGCCGTCACACCGCCCGTCCTCTCCCGGCGGCATGACGTGATAAAGTCTTTCTTTGTCACGGCCTTCCCGTTGGTCCCTGCGCATGTATGTGATGCTTTAGCTGTCCGGTGACCGAGAGTAACTAAATGTGCTGATGTGAAGCCTCAGCTTCGTCTGCGATCCTGATCAGATAACGACCATAGTCGCTCTTGCCCAGCTTTTCTCCCAGGCGCACAAGATCGTCACAGGTGATCAATCCAAGAGTAAATGCGATTTCTTCGGGACACGCAATCCGTAGACCCTGCCGCTGTTCCAGAGCCCGGACAAATGCGCTTGCATCAATTAGGCTCTCATGCGTTCCCGTATCCAGCCAAGCAAAGCCGCGGCCCATCCGCTCAACGTTGAGGTCACCCCGCTCGAGATAGACGCGATTGACATCCGTAATCTCTAACTCGCCACGCGCGGAGGGCTTAATGTTGGCGGCAATGTCGACCACTGACGCATCATAGAAATAAAGACCCGTGACAGCCCAGTGGGAGCGAGGCCGCTGGGGCTTTTCTTCAATGGAGATTGCCCGGCCCGTTTGGTTGAATTCGACGACGCCGTAGCGATCGGGATCATTGACGTAGTAGCCGAAAACAGTCGCGCCATGTCGGCGCGCACGTGCTGCACCCAAGAGCTCTGGCAGACCATGGCCATAGAAGATATTATCGCCGAGCACGAGAGCTGAAGGTTCGCCACGCACAAAATCAGCCCCGATATGATAGGCCTGCGCGAGTCCCTCCGGCTTCGGCTGCACGGCATAGGTGAACTGGAGCCCCCATTGCGAGCCGTCCCCGAGCAGCCGTTGGAACTGCGGCATGTCGTGGGGGGTCGAGATGATCAGAATTTCACGAATGCCTGCCAACATGAGCACGCTGAGCGGATAGTAGATCATCGGCTTGTCATAGACCGGCAGAAGCTGTTTTGATGTGACAAGCGTCAAGGGATGGAGGCGTGTGCCACTCCCGCCTGCTAAGATAATGCCCTTCATTGTACTTTTCCTTCGGTCAAATGTTCGTCCACCAGACGAGCGAGGCAGGCACTCCGGGAGATCTGCGACTCTGGCAGTTTCCTGCCATGAGCCAGGAAGAGCTCAGAGCCATTGGTTGCCCTCTGATCGCCTAGTCGAAATACTGCGGCAGATCAGCCAAGCGCGGATGGCGACGATCTTTGTCGGAGAGGACAGCGGATTCAGGTGCGACCGGCCACTGGATCCCGAGCGCGGGATCATCCCACGCCAGACCATGATCATGCGCTGCGGAGTAGTAGCCGCTCACCTTGTAGAGCACTTCCGTGTTCGGCTCCAAGGTGCAGAACCCATGCGCAAAGCCGACTGGGACCAACAGCTGCAGGCCGTTCTCGGCCGAAAGTTCGACCGCGACATGCTGCCCATAGGTCGGCGAGGAGCGCCGAATGTCGAGGGCCACATCAAGGATGCGGCCGCGAATGACCCGGATGAGCTTGTCCTGAGCGAACGGATCACTCTGAAAATGCAGCCCTCGCACTGTTCCTGGTTCGGCGGACAGCGAGTGGTTGTCCTGAACAAAGGTCAGGTTGATGCCCGCCTGAGCGAACTTCTCAAGATTGTAAACTTCCGAGAAGAAGCCGCGGTGATCGCCAAAGCGCGGGGGCTTCACGATTTTCACAGCTGGAATGGCTGTTGGATAGATTTCCACGACGTCCTCCGCACGGCGGCATCAAGATTGACCGTGATCACGATCACGGTCTTGGTCCCTTTGACTAAACGGCAACCCCGAGGCGCTCACCCCGATAGACACCCGTGCGCACCCGCTCCCACCAAGGGCGGTTGACGAGGTACCATTCGACGGTCTTGCGCAGGCCGGATTCAAAGGTTTCGTCCGGCCGCCAGCCAAGGTCGCGCTCAATCTTCGACGCATCAATGGCATAGCGCAGATCGTGCCCTGGACGGTCAGTCACGTAAGTGATGAGGTTTTCGCGCGGGCCAATCGCGTCATTGGGGGCCAACTCATCGACCAGGGCACAGATCGCACGCACCACGTCAATGTTACGGCGCTCATTGTGCCCGCCGATGGCATAAGTCTCTCCCGGGCGGCCGCGCTCGACAACGCGGATCAGGGCTCGGGCGTGATCGTCCACGTAGAGCCAATCGCGGACGTTCTCGCCCTTGCCGTAAACGGGGAGCGGCTTGCCCTCAAGGGCATTGAGAATGATCAGCGGGATCAGCTTTTCGGGGAAATGGTAGGGGCCATAGTTATTGGAGCAGTTGGTCACCAGCGTCGGCAGACCATAGGTATGGTACCACGCGCGGACAAAGTGGTCGGAGGCCGCTTTTGACGCCGAATAGGGTGAGCTTGGCTGATAAGGATATTCCTCATGGAAGAAACCCTCCTCCCCCAGCGTGCCGAAGACCTCATCGGTCGAGATATGATGGAAGCGGAAGGACGCCTGGCGCTCAGCAGAGAGCCCACGCCAATATCCAAGAGCGGCCTGGAGCAGCGTATAGGTGCCGACCACGTTCGTCTGAACGAACTCGCCCGGCCCGTCGATCGAGCGGTCGACATGGCTTTCGGCCGCCAGATGCATGATCACATCGGGCTGATACTCGTCCAGAATGGAGCGCATGCGCTCGGCATCGGCGATATCAGCCTGCACGAAGCTGTAGCGGGCATCATTCGCGACCGGCTTCAACGAATGCGGATTCCGATTCAATCCGGACGGGGATTCCGATTTGACGCCGGACAGCATTCCGGAATGAAGCCGGACACCGTTCCGATCAATTACCGGACACTTTCCCCACTCTGATGATCCCCTGGGTCAGCAACTCGGGCATCACCCTCCTCACGTCATCGAGGAGAATGGAATGCCCGCCAAGAGGAAGCTGACCATGAGACAGTTGAGACAGATGCTGCGCCTGGCCCGGGACGGCATCAGCGTGCGTGACATCGCCGAGAGGCTCGGGATCGCGCGCAGCACCGTCCAGGAGAACCTCAAGCGCGCCGAGCAGGCCGGCTTGAGCTGGCCCTTGCCCGGCGACCTGACCGACGAGGCCCTGGAGAACAGGCTTTTCGCCCGCGCCGGCGTCAAGCAGGGACAGCGCCGGCGGCCCGAGCCCCACTGGGCCGAAGCCATCGTCGAATTGAAGAAGCCCGGCGTCACCCTGCAAATCCTCTGGGAGGAGTACCGGGCCGTCCATTCCAACGGCTATGGCTACAGCCGCTTCTGCGAGCTCTTCCGCTCGTTTGAGAGCCGGCTCTCGCCGACCATGCGCCAGGACCATATTGCCGGCGACAAAGTGTTCGTCGACTATTCCGGCAAGAAGATCGCCATCGTTGATTCCGACACCGGCGAGATCCGCCAGGCCGAGATCTTCGTCGCCGTGCTCGGCGCCTCCAACTTCACCTACGCTGAGGCGACCTGGACCCAGTCCCTGCCGGACTGGATTGGCGCGCATGGGCGCATGTTCCGCGTCTTCGGCGGCGTTCCGCGCCTGATCGTGCCGGACAATCTCAAGTCAGGGGTCAACCGGGCCTCGTTCTACGATCCCGAGATCAACCGCAGCTACGGCATGATGGCCGCGCATTACGGCATCGGCATCCTGCCGGCGCGGCCACGAAAGCCCAAGGACAAAGCCAAAGTGGAGAATGGCGTGCGCTTTGCCCAGACCTGCATTCTCGGACGGCTGCGGCACCAGACTTTCTTCTCGCTGGCCGAAGCCAATGCGGCGATTGCCGGCGCGTGCGAGCGCATCAACGATCATGTCGTGCGCCGCCTCGGGGTCAGCCGCCGGCATCTCTTCGAGACGATGGAGCGCCCGGCGCTCGCGCCGCTGCCGGGCGACGACTACGAGTTCGCCGAATGGCGCTTCGTGCGGGTCGGCACGGACTATCACGTCGAGTACGACGGCTTCTTCTATTCGGTTCCGCACGGCCTGATCCGCGCGCAGGTCGACCTGCGGGCCACCAGCCGCACGATCGAGATCTTCCACCGCGGCCAGCGCGTGGCAACCCATCAGCGCCGCTACGGTGGGCGCCGGCACGGCACCGACCCGGACCACATGCCGAGTTCCCATCGGCGCTATGCCGACTGGACCCCGGAGCGCTTCCGCCGTTGGGCGGCGTCCGTCGGCCCTCAGACGGAAGGTCTGATCACGGCTATTCTGGCGCGCCGCCCGCATCCTGAGCAGGGCTTCCGGACTTGCCTCGGGGTTCTGCGCCTGTTGCGCGATCTCGAACCCGCTCGCGCTGAAGCGGTGTCGGCCCGCGCTCTCCAGATCGGGGCGCTCACCTCCAAGAGCATCGCCTCGATCCTGGCCAACCGCCTGGCCGCCCAACCCGCCCGCGACCCCGAGCCCACCGCCATTCTGGAGCACGCCAACCTGCGCGGCCCCGGCTACTTCCACTAAGGAGATCCTGCATGTTGACCCATCCCACTCTCGCTCTGCTGGCCGATCTTGGTCTTCACGGCATGGCCAGTGCCTTCAAGGCTCTGCAATCCCAGCCCGAGGCTCGGGCTCTCGAGCATGGCGACTGGCTTGCACTGCTGCTCGAACGCGAGGCGACGCTGCGCTGTCAGAAGCGGTTTGAGAGCCGGGCGCGGGCGGCCCGCCTGCGCCATGACGCGCATGTCGAGGATGTCGACTTCAGGGCGGCGCGCGGTCTCGACCGCGGGCTCTTTCTCAAGCTGGCCGGCTGCGATTGGATCCGTGAACGACGCGGGCTCCTGCTGACCGGACCAGCCGGGGTCGGCAAAAGCTGGTTGGCCTGCGCGCTGGGCCAGAAGGCGTGCCGGGAGGACTTCTCGGTCGCTTATCACCGTGCCCCGCGGCTGTTTGCGGCGCTTGGTCTGGCCCGCGGGGACGGCCGCTACGCGCGCATGCTCAAGGCGCTGGCCCGCGTGGATCTTCTCATCCTTGATGATTGGGGGCCCGAGAAGCTCGCTGACGATCAGCGGCGGGATCTGCTGGAGATCGTCGAGGACCGGTACGAGCGGCGCTCCACCATCGTGACGAGCCAGATCCCGGTCGACCGCTGGTATGAGATCATCGGCAATCCGACCATCGCCGATGCGATCCTGGATCGCCTGGTCCACAATGCTTACAGGATTGAACTGTCCGGCGAGAGCCTGCGCAAGCAGCGCTCCCCGGCCGCTGCATCATCGTCCGATTGACGACCGGCCAATCCCACTCCACCATCTCCCATGACCCAGGATCAAACGAGGAGAGTGTCCGGCTTCAGATCGGAACGCTGTCCGGAATGAAATCGGAATGGGTGTC
>NZ_QDGA01000093.1 GCF_003347665.1 Microvirga calopogonii | reverse complement strand
CGCGTCTGCTCCACCTACGGCGCAGGCTTCTTCTACATCCCCGGCACCGAAACCTGCCTCCGCGTCGGCGGCCGTGTTCGCGCCGAATTCCGCTATGTCGAGCCGCAAGATCGTTCGGATGATGCCATCGGCTTCCGTGCTCGTGGCCGCATCCAGCTCGACGCTCGTACCGCCACCGCCTACGGTCTGCTCCGCACCTTCGTGCGCTTCGAGATGACCCGCGATACCGGCGTCTACGGCTTCAGCTCCACGACGGCTAACGTCGACCAGGCCTTCGTGCAGTTCGGCGGCCTCACCGCCGGTCGTACCGTGTCGTTCTACGACAACAGCGACCTGCCCACCGGCCACTTCGGCACGCTCCGCTTCTCGGACGCTCCGACGGTGAACCTGTTCGCCTACACCTTCTCGTTCGGCAACGGCTTCTCGGCCACGATCTCGGCTGAAGAAGGCCGCTTCACCGGCACCAGCATCGGCACGACGCCGGTGTTCCTCGAAGCCGGTCAGACCTATCCTGACCTGGTCGGTAACCTGAAGTACGCCGGCACCTGGGGTACGGCTCAGATCTCCGGTGCTCTGCACCAGCTGCGTAGCGACAACCTGGTTCCCGTTGCTCCCATCCTCGCTCCCGGCGTCTTCGATTATCCGGACAGCGAACTCGGCTGGTCGGTGTCGTTCCAGGGCTCTCTGAACCTGCCGGCTCTCGGCGCTGGCGATGCCGCTTGGCTTGCCGTGTCCTATGCTGACGGCGCTCTCGGCTACCTCGGCTTCGGTTCGTCGGTCACCGTCGGCTCGATCCGCGAGTCGGTTGTCGATGCTTACATCGGCGCGGATGGCGACATCCACACCGGCCAGGGCTGGTCGATCGCTGGTGGTCTGCGTCACTACTGGACCCCGACCATCCGCCAGAACGTGTTCGGTTCGTGGGCTCGCGTCGAGTATGACAACGCTGCCCCGCTCGCCTTCCCGGTTGGCACGATCGGCGTCGGCGCCGAGTTCACCGAGTGGCGCGCTGGCACGAACGTGATCTGGTCGCCGGTGGCTGGCCTGGATCTCGGCGTCGAAGTTCTCTACGCCAACATCGACCCGAAGGGCCCGAATGCGCGTACCGTCAATGGTACCCGCGTCAATGACGACGTGTGGGAAGGCCGTATCCGCGTTCAGCGCGACTTCTAATCGGTCAATCCAGATTGAATAGGAGAACCCCGGTGGCAACACCGGGGTTTTCTTTTGGTCGTACGATATCCAGCAAAAGAGAAGTCCAGTGACAGAGGCAGTCTTTGCTCGAAGAATCTATCACCGGCGCACGGAGATGAGGCTATCGCTGCGAGAGATTGCGCGGCTAACGGGGATTTCGGCGTCCACAATCTCTCGCCTTGAGAATGGACGCCTCTCGCCTACTTTAGACCTCGCGGCGAAGCTCGCAGCGGCACTCAACTTGGATCTGCCAGATGCCCCTATGCTTACGCGCTCAGACTCGGACCAACTCGCTGGTCGTGACGAGAAGACGCCAGCTGAATCTCTGTCTGTAGTTGTCTACCGAAAGATCGGGCACACGGTTCTAAGGGCTGGCATCCGCCGCGACCTAAGCAGGATTGCTGCACGCAACGCGTATGAAATAGCCATTCTTCTAAGAGGCACGCTTCAGCTCCGCACGAATGATGGATTCAGAGAGAACCTGAAACCTGGAGCAACGATAAATTGTAAGCTCATTGCCAACCGCACGTATTTCGCTGTGCCTGCCGAGGAGTCTGAGTTGCTTTGGGTTGGCTGAACTGCATCGGACGAATTGAGAAGCCATTGAAGAGCATCGTCACTCATGTCCCAAAGCGGTGCCAAAGTCTCTCCAAGCATTATCCCCTCAGACAAACTGAGACTAAAGGCTATTTTCGACGACTGCATGGCCGCCCTGCGGCTCGGCGGTTTGGGCCTGAAATCTGGGCGAGCTCTTGATGCGGTCCCTTGCAAAAGTATGCCAGATTTCCTGTCATAGCGACGCTCAAGGAACTCAAAATCAAGTAAATTGTAGTTCTTGTGATGCTGCCGCTCAGACAGCTTCGCGCTGACTTCTGGCTCCTTTAGCTCGACCCTGTCCCAGAACTCTTCCCGCTCAGAGCGATGCCGTCCGCTCTACCATGCCGTCCAGATGCGGTGACCGGGGCGGGACCGGTCCAAACTTGATCGCCGAGTCCATCAGCCACAGCCCGACAGCTTTGGCGAATCACGCGCGTCCGCAGTCAAATTAGATGCGATGGATTGAGAATGGCATCTCCTCGATGAGGCGATCCAGAAAGTCGAGGGTGCTGGTGCCCGTGATGCGGCTTTAGGCGCCGAGCGCCTTGTAGCGAGTGCGATGAGCCATCGTGGTGTACTCGTAGACGCCGCCTGATCTTGCTGAGGTCGATCTGAATGCGATCCCCAGAATCGGGCTGATGTAGCGGCGTGTTCCCTTGCGCCGCCGGCGCGACCGCTTCAACATCGGTGTATTGTTGCGGGCGTGTGTCCGTTGCAGGGTGTCGAGCGATAGCATCAGGCCGTGCTGCCGTCTCAACTCAATGCGCAGTTGTTTGACTCAAAGTCCCCGCTTTCGGCAGAGCGACAGGACGAACGCTTCTTGGCCGCCAGATGATCATGGAGTCAGTTGTGACCGGTTAGACCAGTGTCGCAATCCGCCCGAGAACGGCGCCCCATTCGCGCAGGGTGGGGCGAGAGATACCGTCGCGGAGGCACACCGATACAGTATCGCCGGTGCTGGCCGATCGCCTGACGGAGTTCGGGGTCTTGGGGGCCGTCAGCGACGCGACTGTGCGGCGGGCACTCGGAAAGCGCGCTGAAGCCTTGACGTCACTCACAGCGGTGGATTGCATCGGGCGGAGCCGTGGTTACCTGGCGCATGGAGGAGGCGCTCAACCTGTATGCCGAACCCTACGCCGCCGATCGGTTGGTCTCTGCCTTGACGAATTGCCCTTCCATCTCCTCGCCGGCAACCCGGCGCCCCTACCAGCGGCTCCCGGACGGGTGGTCCCGGGATGGACCATGGGTAGCCGCGGCAGGGCACAGCCAACCTATTCGTGTCCTTTGAGCCGCTGACCGGCTGGCGCCATCTCGATCTAACGGCACGCCAGACCGATCAGAATGTTGCCGAGCAGACGCGAGCACTCGTCGACGAGCGCTATCCTGAGGTGCCGGCGATTGCGCTGGTGCTGGACAACTGCGCACTCAATCGCCTGCCGCTCTGTAACAAACCTTTCTGCCAGAGGAGACACGCCGCCTCGTGAAGCGGCTAGAGTTTCACTACACCCCAAACACGGCAGTTGGCTCAACATGGCCGAACTGGATTTTGCAATCCTCGGCCTCAATGTTTGGGCCGGGGGGCGTCGGGGGCGTCTTCCTGATCGAACGGTGCTCCTACGCGAGATCATGGCTTGGGAAGCCGAGCGCAATTGCATCAGAGTCAAGGCGCATTGCCATTTCACCATCAGCCAGGCTCGCGCCTAACTCCGGAGGCACCGCCCTGCATGAACCTGTGGCCAAAGACGAGCTATTCAGTCCTATGGAGTGCATCTGCCCGAAGGCGGGGCTCTCGGTGGCATTTCCAAGTCACAAGCTTGCACGCCGCCGCTCACCGAACGCGGCATCGCAACACCTTCTGTGCCCCGACGATGCTATGGCCGGCCCATCGGACCCAGTGCGTCCCCGTCACGGCGTTGACACCGGCATTTCATGGAGATTCCTAGGCCGCTCGGCGGCCTGCTGACGTCAGAGAGCGATTGCCTCTTGGGAAACTGGGCTTTGGTCTAGGAGCCATCCAGACCAGAGGCTGGGTGGCAGCCTCGACCGATGGTTAACAAATCGTTGCACCTCCATCCGATGCGGGCCGGACCTCCCTCGGCCAAGATTGTTTCCGGAATTGCAGGCTGACGGGCGATTCAGCCCCGGTCGGGACAATGCGCGCAAGAGGCCAAGCCTCAGAGGGAGAGATATCATGGTACATCTGGTCAAGCACGACCTCGAATTCATCCTGAAACAGGTCAAGGTGGCGGAGGAAAACTCCGTGGCCCATTCCGGCAGCGCCGCGAAGCCGCTTACTGACCTGATCAGCCACCACCTGCTGCCCTACGGCCTGCGCACGGTCAACGGCAGCTACAACAACCTGATCCCCGGCCACGAGTGGAGCGGCGCCGCCGACCAGATCATGCCGCGCCTGACTGACCCGTACTACGTCGAGGGCGAAGCGATGCCTGCCGGGCTGCACGGCCCCAATTCCCCCGCCGGCACGACGCCGACCCACTACGGGAACAAGGGCACCGTGTATGATTCCGATCCGCGCGTGATCTCGAACCTGATCTCGGACCAGACCATCGGCAACCCGGCGACGATCATCTCGGCGCTCACCAACCTCGGGCACGCTGATCCCTACAAGGTCCTCGCCACGGGCACGAACATGGCGGTCTACCAGGCCGCCGTCAGCGCCTACAAGGCCTGCGAGGCGGCCGAGAAGGCCCTCGTCAACGCAACCGCCAACGTCACCGCCAAGCAGATGGCACTGGCCCGCCTTCCCCAGGTTGCGACCGAGGAACAGAGGCAGGCCGCGCTGGATGCCCTTGACGTGGCAAACGCTGCGAAGACCCTTGCCCAGGAGGCTGTCGGCCCGGCCACGGAGGCTAAGGACGCCGCTTACACGGCCATGCAGGAAGCCCTCGGCATCGAGATGGAGGGCGACACGGTGGTGATCCCGAACGTCTCGGCCGACCTCGGCGACACGGCCCCCTTCAACGGCTTTTTCACCCTATTCGGCCAGTTCTTCGACCATGGCCTCGATCTCGTCAGCAAGGGCGGGAATGGTGCCGGCACCGTCTTCATCCCGCTCCAGCCCGACGATCCGCTCTACGTTCCCGGCAGCCCGACCAACTTCATGGTCGTGACCCGCGCGACGCCGATCATGGGCGCTGGCCAGGACGGGCAGATGGGCACGTCCGACGATGTCCTCTTCGGCCACCGCAACGAGACCACGCCGTGGATCGACCTCAACCAGGTCTACACCTCCAACCCGTCGCACCAGGTCTTCCTGCGCGAGTACGCGCTGGTCGACGGCAAGCCCGTCGCGACCGGACGCATGCTCGAGGGCGCGAACGGCGGCCCGGCCACCTGGGCCGACGTCAAGCAGCAGGCGGCCGAGAAGCTCGGCATCATCCTGACCGATGCCGACATCCTGCGTGTCCCCGCCCTGCTAACCGACCTGTACGGCGAGTTCGTGCGGGGCACCAACGGCTTCCCGCAGCTCGTGACCGCCAACGGCGCCGTGGAGGGCAACCCCGAAGCACCTGTGGCGGCCTCGCAGGCGGTCTCGGCCGGCCGTGCCTTCCTGAACGACATCGCACATACCGCCGCGCCGGTCCTCCGCGACCATGACGGTGACGCGACCACGCCCCCCGTGCTGATGCCTGATGCCGACGATGTCGCCAACGGCGGCCCGATCCCGACGGACAACCGCGGCAACAATCTCTTCTACGACAACGAGCTGCTCGACAAGCACGTGATCGTCGGTGACGGACGCGGCAACGAGAACATCGGCCTGACCTCGATTCATCACGTGTTCCACCACGAGCACAACCGCATGATCGAGGAGACGAAGAAGATCGCGCTCGAGTCCAGCGACCTGACGTTCCTGAACGAGTGGCTTGCCGTCGACGTGACGGCCATGCCGACAGCGCAGGACGAGATCGACAACCTGGTCTGGGACGGCGAGCGCCTGTTCCAGGCAGCCCGCTTCTCGACCGAGATGGTCTACCAGCACCTCGTGTTCGAGGAGTTCGCCCGCGCCATCGCGCCGGACGTGGACCCGTTCGTGTTCTCCAACACCACCGTGGTCGACGGCGCCATCGTGGCCGAGTTCGCCCACGTGGTCTACCGCTTCGGCCACTCGATGCTGACCGACAGCATCGACCTGATCTCGATGAACCCGGACGGCACGGCGTCCGAGAGCGAGATGGGCCTGATCGAGGCCTTTCTCAACCCCGTTGCCTTCGCCGGAGCCGGAGTTGATGCCGAGGATGCGGCCGGCGCCATCCTGCGTGGCATGACCCGCCAGGTCGGCAACGAGATTGACGAGCACCTGACGGATGCCCTTCGCAACAATCTTGTCGGCCTGCCGCTCGACCTCGGCGCGACCAACATCGCCCGTGCCCGTGAGACCGGCGTGCCTTCACTCAACGAGGCCCGGCGCCAGTTCTACGCCGACACCCATGACAGCCGCGTCAAGCCTTACGAGAGCTGGCACGACTTCGCGCTCTCGCTCAAGAACCCGGCCTCGCTGATCAACTTCATTGCGGCCTACGGCACGCACGCCTCAATCAAGGCCGCGAACACCGTCGAGGACAAGCGCGATGCGGCCATGAAGCTGATCTTCGGCGACAACTCGCTTTCGGATGCCGACTCCGCCGCCTTCGAGGCCGACCGCATGGCGTTCCTGCACGGCCAGGGCCAGTACGGCGACACCGCCACGGGGAAGCTCGGGGGCCTCAACGACGTCGACTTCTGGATCGGCGGCCTGGCCGAGAAGAAGATGACCTTCGGTTCGATGCTGGGCTCCTCGTTCACCTACGTGTTCGAGTTCCAGATGGAGAACCTCCAGGCTGGTGACCGGTTCTACTACCTGAGCCGTGCTCAGGGTCTGAACCTCCTCAACGAGCTCGAGGCCGACTCCTTCGCGCAGCTCATCATGCGCAACACCAGCCTCGGCGACGGCAACTCCACGCACGTCAACGGCGCCGCCTTCCAGACGGCCGACCACATCCTCGAGATGGACCGGACCAAGCAGATCGGGGCCGACCCGACCCACTCGAACCCGATCCTCCAGGCGATCAGCCCGATGGTGATCCGCAAGGATGTCGACGGCGACGGGAATGACGACTACCTGCGCTACACGGGCAGCAACCACGTCGTGCTCGGCGGGACGAACAGGGGCGAGACCCTGATCGGCGGCGAGGGTGACGACACCCTGTGGGGCGACGGCGGCAATGACAGTCTCGAGGGCGGCTACGGCGTCGACCACCTCCACGGCGGCGACGGTGACGACATCATCACCGACAGCGGCACCGACATCGGCGCGGCCGACGTGATCCACGGCGACGCGGGCAACGACGTCATCAACCCCGGCAGCGGCCTCGACCTCGTGTTCGGCGGCAGCGGCCAGGACTTCGTCTATGGCGGCACCGAGGCCAAGGACGTGACGGGCGGCCTCGGCAACGACTTTGTCCGCGGCGGCACCGGCGTCAACTTCATCAAGGGCAACGAGGGTGACGACTGGCTCGAAGGTGGCGACAGCTTCGATACGCTTGCGGGCGAGAACTCGGAGCTGTTCTTCAACTCGACCATCATCGGCCACGACGTCCTGAACGGGCGCGGGAACGACAACGACTACGACGCCGAGTCCGGCGACGACATCATGTTCCAGAACGAGGGTATCGAGCGCAACAACGGCATGGCCGGGTTCGACTGGGCGATCCACAAGGGTCACAACCAGGCTGCCGACTCGGACATGACGGTCACGATCTTCCAGAACCAGCAGAACAACATCCTGCGGGACCGCTTCGACCTGGTGGAAGGCCTGTCGGGCTGGAAGTACAATGACAAGCTGACCGGCCGCGAGGTCGTCATGGGCGCCTTCGACGCCAACGGCAATGCGACCCAGGTCGAGCCGGGCGCGCCACTCGAGTCCTACTCCAACGCGCTACTGGAGAAGAACCTCCACCTGATCGACGGCCTCGCCGATCTCGTAGCGCATCTCCAGCGGTTCACGGTCACCGGGGCCGATGGCAAGACCGAGACGGTCGTGATGCAGACAGGAGATGGATCCGGTAACGCCTCTGACATCCTGCTCGGCGGCGGCGGCAGCGACACGATCCAGGGCAATGCCGGCGACGACATCATCGACGGCGACAAGTGGCTCAACGTCCGCATCCGCATCACGGTCGAGAACCCTGCTGGCGGTACCACGATCTATACCGCCGATGGGCTGGACTCGAAGATCTACCGGGAGGTGGATTACGTGAACGGAGAGGTCGTCGGCGGCGCTGTGGCGCAGTTCGGTGGCAGGACCCTTCAGCAGACGATGTTCGACCGGACGCTCAACCCGGGCCAGCTCTCGATCGTACGTGAGATCGTCGACGGTGGGCAGGACAGCGATGTGGACGTGGCCGTCTACACGGACGTGATGGCCAATTACACCGTCACCCGCAACGAGGACGGCAGCATCACGGTCGAGCACAACGTGGACCAGGGAACCGACGTTCCCGTACCCGGTGAGGTGGGGGTGAGGTCTGACGGAACCGACCGCCTGACTAACATCGAAGTGATCCGCTTCTCCGACGGCGAGATCCGGTTCCAGAAGCCCGAGCTGTCGCTGCACGCCTTCGACAGCGGCCAGTACCTCGATCAGTTCGGCCAAGCTGCCTACACGAACTCCAACGGCGTGACGCCGTGGACTTCGGCTTGGCAGGAGGCGAGCGACCCCACCACGAACCCGGCCACGACCGGTGCCATCCGCATCACCAACGGCGCGCTGCAACTTGGCGAGAACGGCGGCGACGGCGCATCGATCCAGCGCAGCCTGAATCTCGACGGGGCCACAGCCGCGCGGCTGAGCTATTCGGTGTCGCAGAACATCCTGAACCGCCTTGATGCAGGCGAGCAGGTCCGGGTCATGTTCTCGACCGATGGTCTCACCTTCACTCAGGTGGACACCATCACCGGGACCACGGCAGATGGTAATCGCTTCATCGACCTGGCAGGACCGTTCGGCCCGAACGCGGCCATACGGTTCGAGACGACGGCCCTCAACTGGAACGGTCTCTTCTCCGAGTACGTCCGGGTCGACAACGTCTCCGTCGCGTTCACCAAGCCCGCAGCAACCCCGTCGGTGCACTACGCCACGACCTACACCGAGGGCAGCCCGGCGGTCGCGATCGCGAACCTTCCGGGGATCGTGGACAACGATGCCCAGCTCGCCTCGGCCAGGATCGTGCTCACCAACAAAAAGGACGGGGACGCGCTGGTGGTCGGGACGTTGCCGGCGGGGATCACGGCTGCGGTCAACACCTCGGTGGTGGGACAGATCACCGTGACCCTGACGGGCGCGGCCTCTCTGGCGGCCTACCAGGCGGCGATCCAGGCCGTGACGTTCCAGAACACGTCGAACCAGCCCAGCACAGAGGCCCGCGTGATCCAGGTGACCGTCAACGACGGCTTCCTGGACAGCAACACGGCGGTCACCACGGTCAACGTGGTCTCGGTAAACGACGCCCCGTCGGCGGAAAACGACACCGTCATCACGAACGTCGCGGCCGGGTCACCGTTCCTGGTTCCGGAATGGGCCCTGCTGGCCAACGACAGCGATCCGGAAGGCGCCGCCCTCCGCATCACGAATGCCAGCATCGTGAGTGGCAGCCTCACTGCCGTCTCGCTGACGCAGAACCCGAGATCCGTGACGGTGACCGATAATACCACGGCAAACGGCACCTTCTCCTATACGGTGAACGACGGCTCCGGCGCTGCGAACGCCACCGACACGGCGACGGTCACGGTGAACCGAGTCACCTCGACGGCCCTCAACGGCACCACGGCGGCCAACATCATGATCGGCAACGACTTGGCCAACACCATCGACGCTGGCCAGGGTAACGACACGGTCTTCGGAGGAGGCGGCAACGACACCATCGTCTGGAACGTCGACACCAACTTCTTCGGCAACGAGACCGGCAATGACGGAAGGGACTTCGTGGACGGCGGCGCCGGCACCCTTGACCGCTTCGTGGTGAACGGCGGGCCAAACGCCGAAACGTTCACGGTCTATGCCAGGGCGGAGGCCATCGCGGCCGGCTTCACCGACCTCAAGGCGGACACGGAAATCGTGATCACGCGGCGGGTCGGCAACACCACCTCGGTCATCGCCGAACTCGACAACATCGAGGAGATCACGATCAACACCGGGCCGGGGAACGACACGGTGCGGACCGTGGGCGACTTCAGCCCGACAAGCCTCAACTTCAACACCATCACCATCAACGGAACCGGAGGGGACGACACCGTCGACATCACCTCGCTGCAATCGGCGCACCGGATCTACTTCCGGTCCAACGGCGGCAACGACACCATCGTGGGCACCTTGCGCCCGCAGGACGTAGTCGAGCTGCCGAACGGCGCGGTGCCCGGGGACTACGAGGTCACGACCGACGACAACGGCGTGACCACGATGACCAGGGACGGCCACAAGCTGACCTTCGTCTGCGAGGACGGCCTGCCGCAGTTCGGGTCCGATGACGAGGAGGAAACCCCTCCCGGCAACGGTGGAGACACCGGATCCAATGACGACGAGGAGGAGGTCGAGAATCCAGGCGACGACAACGGCTCGGGCGACGATGACGACGGCTCCTGCGGTCATGACGACGACGAGGATGCCGGATCGGGCGACGATGGGGGCGTGACCCCGCCTCCGATGACGCAACCTGGTCCTACCGTCGGCGCTCCGATCGCTGGAACGAACGGCACCGAGGTGCTGGTCGGCACTGCGGCGGGAGAGACGATCATGGCCCTCGACGGCAACGACAACGTCGTCGCCGGCGCCGGCAACGACATCGTCAACGGTGGTAACGGCAACGACTTCCTGAGCGGCGAAGCCGGGCGGGACGTCATGTTCGGCGGCGACGGCGACGACAACATGCTCGGCGGTGCCGATGCCGACATGCTGTACGGCGATGCGGGCAACGACCGCATCTTCGGTGACGACGGCAACGACATGATCGATGCCGGAGCGGGCAACGACACCGTCTACGGCGGGGCCGGAAACGACCTCATCGTGGCCTCGGCAGGCGACGGCAATGACGTCTACTACGGCGACGACATGACGGGCGGCACCGGGACCGACACGCTGGACATGTCGGCGATCACCGCCAACATCACGGCCAACCTCGGCGGCAACGGTGCCAGCTACGGCACGGTGACAAGCAGCCAGTCCGGGACCGATACGATCTGGGGCATCGAGAACATCGTGACCGGATCGGGCAATGACGTGATCACGGCGAGCCGCGCTGTGAACGTGATCGACGGCGGTGCGGGCAACGATGTCTTCCGCTTCCTCTCGGCGGAGGATGCCAACGGCGACACGATCCTCGGCTTCCAGCCGGGCGACCGGATCGACCTCTCGGCGATCGATGCCAATGGCGGCGCGGCCGGCAAGCAGGCCTTCACGCTGGCGAATGGCTCGTCCTTCACCGGACCTGCCCAGCTCGTGATCTCCCACGAGACCCGCGCCGACGGCGACTACACGGTCGTCAGCGGCAACACCACCGGACCCGACGCGGCCGAGTTCAAGATCAGCCTCAAGGGCAACCACGACCTCAAGGCATCCGACTTCGTCCTCTCCTAAGCCCCCATGGGAGGGACGACGACTGGCGGGCCATCCGTGGCCCGCCAGTCACCCCCATCAACGACAAGACCACCAGCAGGAACGGACCAATGCGCGGGACCAGCTTCACCTCGGCCCAGAAGCGGAAGGCAGCGGAAAAGCTGACCCAGGGGCTTCGGGGAATCTTCCTCTTCCTCTTCTCGGTGTCCGGCATCATCAACGTGCTCGCGTTGACCGGCTCCTTCTACATGCTCCAGATCTACGACCGGGCACTGGGCAGCGGCAGCATCCCGACACTTGTCGCCCTGTCGGTGCTGGCCGTCGGCCTGTACCTGTTCCAGGGCCTGTTCGACGTGATCCGCTCCCAGGTGCTCGTCCGGGTCGGCGCACGGCTCGACAAGCGCATCGCTCCCCTGGCGCACCAAGTCGCCATCGACATGCCCCGCTTCGGTTTCTCGACCTCCGAGGCGCTCGAGCGCGGCCGTGACGTCGACACCGTGCGCGGCTTCCTCAGCGGGCAGGGCCCGACGGCCCTCTTCGACCTGCCGTGGATGCCGCTCTACCTCGCGTTCGTCTACTTCCTGCACCCGCTGCTCGGCGCCCTCGTGCTCGGCGGCGCGGTCATCCTGACGATGCTGACCATCGCCACCGAGATCATGACCCGGCGGCTGGCGGGTTCGACGCATCAGGCGGCGATCGAGCGCAACGCCATCGCCGACTCGAACGCCCGCAACGCCGAGATCCTCAAGGCCATGGGCATGGCCAAGCGGGCGGTTGCCCGGTTCGACAAGGCCAACGCCGAGCACCTCAGCCTCCAGACGAAGACCAGCGACATCAGCGGCACGTTCGGCGCCATCTCCAAGGTGCTGCGCATGATCCTGCAATCGGCGACGCTTGGCCTCGGCGCGTACCTGACGATCCAGGGTGAACTGTCCTCGGGCGCGATCATCGCCTGCTCGGTGGCCTCCGCCCGCGCCTTGGCTCCGGTGGACCAGGCCATCGGCAACTGGAAGGGCGTGGTCGCCGCCCGCACGGCCTTCCAGCGCCTCAAGGAGACCGTGATCGCGCTCGCCGACATGGAGCAGCCGCTAGCGCTCCCCGCACCGAAGGCTTCCCTCCAGGTCGAGCGCATCACGGTGGCCGCCCCCGACTCTGGCCGCGTCCTGCTCAGTGACCTGGAGTTCCAGGTTCAGGCCGGGCAGGCGCTCGGCATCATCGGCCCGAGCGGCGGCGGCAAGACGACCCTCGTTCGTGCCCTGACGGGCATCTGGCCTGTCCTTCGAGGCAGCGTCCGTCTCGATGGGGCCGAACTCACCCAATGGAAGGAAGAGGACCTCGGCCGCCACGTCGGCTACCTGCCGCAGGACGTGTCGCTGCTCGACGGCACCGTGGCCGAGAACATCTCGCGCTTCGATGCGGAGAACGACTCCCGCGCCATCGTGGCGGCGGCGCAGGCCGCGGGCATCCACGAGATGATCGTGCGCCTGCCTGACGGCTACCGCACCAAGCTCGGCGCCCAGGGCGCGGCGCTCTCGGCCGGACAGCGCCAGCGCATCGGCCTGGCCCGCGCGCTCTACAAGGATCCGTTCCTCGTGGTCATGGACGAACCTAACTCGAACCTCGACGGCGGCGGCGAGGCCGCCCTGACCGAGGCGATCAAGACCGTCCGTGCGCGGAACGGTGTCGCCCTCGTCATCGCGCACCGTCCGAGCGCCCTCGTCGCCGTCGATCTCGTGGCAGTCATCCAGAACGGGCGCATGACAGCCTTCGGGCCGAAGGACGAGATCATCGGCACCCGCGGTGCGATGCCTACCCCGATGTCCGCTCCGGTCACCAGGACGGCGACAACCGCATCGGCACCTCTAACCGCGAGGGCTATGGCATGATCATCGACGTCAAGGGAACGAAGGGTGGCGGGCAACCCAGCGAGGCCGAATCCCGCCAGCGCTACGAGCTGAAGGCGGCCAAGGCCTCGAAGATGCCGCTGGCCTTTGGCGCGCTGATCCTCGGCCTTGCCGCCTACCTGAAGAGCGCCATGCCGACATGGGGCCGTCTTCCGGACGAGGGCGAGGCACCCCTCCGTCCGGAGGACAGTGGCAAGCCGCACCTCAAGCTCGTCGATGCCGGGATGCTGTCCGTTCCGCTGGAGCTGCTGGAGCAGGGCGATGCCCAGCCGGAGGAACAGCCGCAGCGGATCAGGTCCAGCTCGCTCCACGATTGGCGCCTGCCCTCTGCCGAGTTCATGATGGTCGACTCGCCTCCGCTCCTCTTCACAGTGCCGTCCCTCCAGCGGTCTGACGTGAGCCGACATGCGCGGTTCGAGGGGGCAATCTTCGCCTCCAACGACAACCTTGCTCCGGTGACAGGTTCCCGCCCTGGGGGAGGCATGGGCGGATTCTCGAAGCCAAGGGGCGCTGCCGCTGCGGACAACCCGCGCGGGGACGACAGGGACGACAAGGGCGAGGATGACAAGCCCAGGCACTCGGACCCGATCCCGAAACCGGTGGAGGACGAGGATGATCCGCGCCCCGCAGCCAACCGAGCGCCGCGGGTCAACGGCCCCGTCTATCTCCGTGACGTGGCCGGCTGCGCGACCGTCCTCATCAGCCTGTCGGACCTGCTGGCGCACGCCTCGGACGAGGACGGGGACATGCTGTCGATCAGGAACGCGAAGGTGTCGTCCGGTACCATCTCCTGGACCGCGAACGGTTGGCTCTACGACCCGAACGGACTTGGCCCCGTCACGGTCACGTACGAGATCACGGACGGCAAGGCCACGATCATCCAACACGCGTACTTCTCCGTCGTCAGGAACTCCATCGTCGGCACGGACGGCGATGACATGCTGCTCGGCAGCGCGTGCGCGGACGAGATCATGGGAAAGGGCGGCAACGACATCATCGACGGACGCGCCGGGGACGACCTGATCGACGGCGGTGCGGGCGATGACCACATCATGGGAGGAGCCGGCAACGACATCCTGCGCGGCGGGGACGGCAACGACATCATCTTCGGCGGCGCAGGCAACGACCAGATCTCGGGCGGCGCGGGAGACGACCGCCTGTTCGGCGACGACGGCGACGACACCGTCTTCGGCGACGGTGGCGACGACCAGATCAACGGCGGCAACGGGAACGACATTCTGTTCGGCGGCAACGGCAACGACCTGGTCAACGGCGATGCCGGGGACGACAGGATCGAGGGGAATGCCGGCCATGACGTTCTCGATGGTGGGGACGGCAATGACGTGGTTTCCGGAGGTGACGGCAACGACGAAATCGAGGGCGGGAAGGGTGCAGACCTCCTCCTCGATGGCGCGGGGCGGGATACCGTGTCCGGCGGAGAGGGAGACGATCATGTCCTCGTTGCCCTCGACGGGGACCATGACATCTACGACGGCGCCGCCGGGATCGACACGCTCGACCTGACGGGAACCGAACGCGGAGTGGAGGTCGACCTCGCCGAAGGAACCGCAGAGGGCTGCGAGATCGGCGACAACGGGGTCAGCGGTTTCGAGATCGTGAGGGGTGGCTCCGGTGCGGACTCGATCTTCGGCTCTGCGGGCGACGAGACCCTCTCGGGCGGGGCCGGAGACGACCGGATCGATGGACGCGGCGGCAATGACGTGGTGGATGGCGGCGCGGGCAACGACACGCTTCACGACGGCTGCGGTCAGGACACGGTGTTGGGCGGGGAAGGCAACGACCGGATCGTCGTGGCTTCCGATGGCGACAGTGATCGCTACGATGGCGGCACCGGGACCGACACGCTCGACCTGTCGCAGACCGGGGGCGGCGTTAGCGTCGATCTCTCGCAGGGAACCGCCAACGGTTCCGAGATCGGAAACAACGTCGTCGCCGACTTCGAGGTCGTCAGCGGCGGATCGGGCAACGACACGATCGCTGGATCCGGCGGCAACGAGACCCTTTCCGGCGGAGCCGGGGACGATCGGATCGACGGCCGAGCCGGAGACGACTTCCTGGAAAGCGAGGCCGGCAACGACATCATCACGGACGGTGCCGGGCGGGATACCGCCTCGGGTGGTGCCGGAAACGATCTCATCCGCGCGGAGGCGGACGGGGACGATGACGTCTACGACGGCGGGGAAGACTGCGACACGCTGGACTACTCGTCCTCGGAAGAGGGGATCACGGTCGACTTCACCAACGGAACGGCAAGCGGCTGCGACATCGGGAACGACACCATCAGCGGCTTCGAGACCGTGGTCGGCGGCTCGGGTGACGACCACTTCATCGTCGGGCGGCAGCCCGTGGTGCTCAAGGGCGGGGATGGAGACGACCTGTTCGAGTTCACCCCACCGCCTCCGGCGAGCGCACCCGCTCCAGTGCTCCACGAGATCGTCGACTTCAAGGCGGGAGACCGCATCAAGATGTCCAAGTACGACATCTTCGAGAAGGTCTTCGACAAGCTCGAGGACCAGTTCGAGAGCATCTACGGCGACAAGGTCGACGATGACGACGCGCGGATCCGCTTCCGCCACGAGCGGTCGGAGAGCATCGACCGCACCGTGATCGAGGCCGACCTCGACTGCGACGACATCTACGAGACCACGATCCATCTCGACGGCAACAGGGCCATCGTCATCGTCGAGCACGCATAACAACCAGGACAACGACCGCAGGCTCAAGCCGCGGCATAGAGGAGACAGGAAATGAGCAATCGCGCAGGGAAGGATAACGACGACTTCCGCCTCGGAAGCCGGGTCACGGCAGGATTCGCTCTGGGAGCGCTCCTGGTGGTGGGCTGCGGCGGCTGGGCCGCGGTCGCCCAGATCAACGGCTCGGTGATCGCCCACGGGATGATCAAGGTCGACCAGAACCTGAAGGTGATCCAGCACCGCGACGGCGGCATCGTGAGCCAGATCGCCGTGCGTGAGGGCGACTTCGTCAAGGCTGGGCAGGTCCTGCTGCGCCTCGATGACGTGCAGACCAGGGCCGAACTCTCGATCGTGCGCTCGCAGCTCTCCGAACTCGTGGCCCGCAAGATCAGGCTGATCGCGGAGCGTGATGGCAACAGCGAAATTGTTATTCCGCTCATTGACCTGGTCCCAGTCACGCTGTCGGATCTCGTCACCTACGGTGAAATCCGGCTGTTCGAAGGCAATCGCGTCCACCGGGATAGCCAGAAGGAGCAGCTCCGGTCCGAGATCGTCCAGCTCGAGCAGGAGGTGAAGGGACTCCACGCCCAGCAGACCGCGAAGAACTACGAGCTGACCTTGGTGCGTACCGAGCACGACAAACTCAAGGGACTGGCCGACAAGGGGCTGATCGAGGGATCCCGCATGTATGCCATCAACCGCGACCTCACCAAGCTGACGGGCGAGGCTGGGGAAATCGATGCAAGCATCGCCCGTTGCCGCGCTCGCATGAGCAGCATCAGGTTGCAAATCATCTCCATCGACGAGAACGCCCGAACCGAAGCCCAGCGTGAGCTGAGCGCGGTCGTGACGAAGATCTCCGAACTCAACGACCGCCGCATCGCGCTCGAGGATCGGCTCGCCCGGACGGACATCCGCGCGCCCATGACTGGGGTCGTCAACGAGCTGTCGGTGCATACCGTCGGCGGCGTCATCACGCCAGCCGAGACGTTGGCGACCATCGTGCCGGAGAATGCAACGCTCAAGATCGAGGCCAAGCTGTCCCCGGTGGACGTGGATCAGGTGTTCGTGGGTCAGCCGGCGAAGCTGCGCTTCTCCGCGTTCAACCAGCGCACGACGCCGGAGCTAAAGGGTGAGATCACCTACGTCTCGGCAGCGACGACCCGCGATCCCGCGACGAACACCAACCACTATCTGGCCGATGTCCGGATCAGCGCCAGCGAGTTCGAGAAGCTGGCCGGGTTACCGCTCAAGCCGGGCATGCCTGTCGAGGTGTTTGTGGCGACGCAGGACCGGACCGCGATCTCGTACCTGTCGAAGCCGTTTGTCGACCAGTTCGCTAAGGCTTTCCGGGAAGAGTGAGGGTGGCCATGAAACGAACCAGACGGCCGCTGCCCGCGGAAATGGAACCTGGGCCTATGTCTAGGCCCCTGACGCCTCAGCACTCGTCGGCTACGAACGAGCCGCACAGTCCCGGCCGGTCACTCGGTGCATTGGCATCGCTTCCCGAACGGGCCGGGCAGGCTCCGGCTCCGGGAGATGCGGTCAGGAAGCTCGCAGGTTTGGATGGACTGTTCGACGCGGGTGGTCAAATACGCTGCTTCTTCCACCTCGTGAAGGGCACAGTCGTTCTGACTGACGATGTCGGCGTCGACGCCGCCGATACCGAGACCGCAATCGCCGAGATCCTCAGGGCCCTTGTGGATTTGCGGAAAAGCGATGCAGACGCGGAAGTTCATTGGGAGGGTTGGAGCCTCGAGATCGTCGATCCTACGGGATATGTGCTGAGCACGATCAGCCTCGATGAGTTGGGAGAGGTTATGGACCTCCCGCGGCAGTAACAGCAGTACGCCTAGTGGGTCGTCTGCCGTCGGATATGGTATAGTGGCATGGTGATCCTCGTGTTGCGAGGTGCCCCATGTCGCGCCACCAGAAAGATCCACTACGCCCGCTCACCGTAGACGAGCGCAAAGAACTCACCCGCCTGAGCCGCTCCCAGAGTACTCCTGCCGCTGAAGTCGACCGTGCCCGTGCCCTGCTGGCGATTGCCGAAGGCGCCAGCTACACCGCCGCCGCCCATCTCGTCGGGCGCGGCCACAACGAGACCATCTCGGCCTGGGTCAGTCGCTTCAACCGCGAGGGCCTGGCCGCCGTGCGCCCGCACCACGGTGGCGGGCCACGGATCCGCTATGGGGCTCACGCGCAGCAGCGCATCCTGGCCGAATGGGCGCGAGCGCCGCAGCGCGAGCAGGACGGCACCGCGACCTGGTCGCTGAGCCTGCTGCAGAAGGCCTTGCGCCAAGCCCCGGACGGCCTGCCGCAGGTGAGCCGGTTCACCATCGCGCGCACCCTGCACGAGGCGGGCCTGAGCTGGCAGAAGAGCCG
>NZ_QDGA01000092.1 GCF_003347665.1 Microvirga calopogonii | reverse complement strand
GCACGACCAAGATCCTGACCCTGTTCCATCCCGCCTCGGGCCAGGTGCGCCTGCAGCCGGCCGAGCACTGTACGAATGCGGTGCTGCATCCCTGGCTGCGCGAGCGTCTCAGCGCGATCCTGGCGGAGTTGCCCGCCCCAGCTGTCGCCGATCCCGCTCTCACGCACGCGGCGTGGGAGGCCTGGCAGGCCGGGCTGAGCCGGTGCTTCACCTTGCCGGAGGAGGTGCCGCCGCTGCGGCTGCTGTTGGTGTGGGACAATCTTACCGGCCACAAGACTCCTGAACTGGTGCTGTGGCTGTGTGCGCATGGCGTCATGCCGCTGTACACGCCGGTCGCCGGCAGCTGGCTCAACATGGCGGAGTCGATCCAGCGCGTGCTCAAACGGCGGGCGCTCGCGGGACAGCATCCGCAGAGTTCCGACGAGATCGGGAGCTGGTTCGAGCAGACGGCACGCTGCTGGAATGCGCAGCCGACACCGTTTGTCTGGAACGGCAAGCGCCGGCAGCGGCGCCGGCGCTGCGCGACGGAGCAGATCCATCGCGTTGGCGGTTCCGGAGCCTGTACCAGCCAACCGCTGCCCCAGCCGAAATCACAGGCACCAGCAGAATGCCAGACCCGACGGCAGACGACCCACTAGCTGTGCCGCCTAATCCGACGTTCCCCGGGTAGCAGAGCTGTCCTGCCGCAAGTGAGAGCAGAATGGCCCCAATCATGCCCTTTGGGAAGAGTAGATGTGAACTCAGCGCAGGTGCACAGCACGAGCGTATAGATCGTTAGTGGCAGGTCGGGTAAGGAGGGCTGATTATGCTGACACGGATGACGGATTAAGACTGGACATTGTATTGGAGGTGTTCGCCGCTTCATGTTCGCGGCGCCAAAGGCCACAATGACCGCCGCTTCCTGGAGGCCCTTCACTATTTCACGGTTCACAACATCACCTGGCGCGCCCTGCCGCCCGAGTTCGGCAACTGGAACAGTTCTGGAAGCGGTTCTGGCGCCTGAGCCGGTCAGGTGTGTTTGATGCTTTCTTCGAGGCGCTCGCCAGCCTGAGCCGGACCGTTCACCTGGTGCAGATGTTCGACTCCACTGCCGTGAGGGCGCACGTCTCGGCAGCAGGCGCCAAAGGGGGCAGAGTGGTCAGGCTTTGGGCCGCTCGCGTTGGGACTTCTCGACCAAGATCCACCTCAAGACCGACTTTGATGGCCATCCGCTCGCGTTTCACATAACTGAAGGCCAGGCTAGCGACGGCCGAAACTTTGAGGTGCTTCTGGACATCGGACCCGACGTGGCGCCGCGCGCGGCTGTGGGTGACAAGGGATACGGCTCTCGGCCCAATCGTCAGGCGGCACGTTCGCGCGGGATCTGCCCGGTCATCCCATACAAGAGCAACGCCAAGCACCGGCCAGCTTTCTTCCCGAAGATGCTCTACGGGGGTCGAGCCCGCATCGAGCAGACCGTGGGCAAGCTGAAGCGCTTCAAGCGCGTCGCGCTCCGCTGCGAGAAGACCGCGCAGAACTACGGCTCCATCGTAGCCCTCGCACTCGGCTTCATCCTGATCAAATCCATCCGCACCGCCTAGAAAAGTCCGTTTCTGGCACGCCTGAGACCTAAGCTCGAAGGCCGCAATTCTCATCAAACCGGACGTTCCGAAAACACAGGTAATCTCGGTTCCTGGCCCGTTCCTGAGCTTCAGGCAAATAACGGGAACTTGGAGCCCGCGCAGGCATCCGCTTCTCTTCAGGCCCCGAACCGTAATGCCCTGCAGGAAAGGCCTCCTAGCGCGTTACCGCACCGGGATGCCGTATTGCAGGCCGCCCTTGGTCCATTGGGCGTTCTGGCCGCGCTTGATCTTCAGCCTGGAGCCTTCGCCGACGTTCTTCTCGAAGACCTCGCCGTAATTGCCCACGTGCTTGATGATGCGGACAGCCCAGTCGTTGGGCAGGCCGGTGGCCTCACCGAACTTGCCTTCCGTACCGAGGAGACGCTTGACCTCCGGATTGTCGGAGGCCTTCATCTGCTTGATATTGGCCTGGGTGACGTTGAGCTCCTCGGCGTTCAGCATGGCGTTGTGGGTCCAGCGGACGATATCGCCCCACTGATTGTCGCCATGGCGCACCACTGGGCCGAGCGGCTCCTTCGAGATGATCTCGGGCAGAACGATGTGATCCTACGGAGCTGAAGCCTTCTGGCGAACGGAATACAGGCCAGACATATCGTTCGTGAGGGCGTCGCAACGGCCCGCCTCGTAACTCGCGAAGACTTCGTCAGAATTGGAGAACGCGACGCCTTCGTACTTCATGCTGTTGGCACGGAAGTAGTCGGCGAGGTTCAGCTCGGTCGTGGTGCCCTGCTGGGTGCAGATCGAAGCGCCGTTCAGCTCCTTCGCGGAGGAAACGCCGAGCTTCTTGCGGACCATGAAGCCCTGGCCGTCATAGTAGTTGATGGCCGGGAAATCGAGGCCGAGCTGCGTGTCGCGCGACATGGTCGCGGTTGTCGTGCGGACCAGAACATCGACTTCGCCGGACTGGAGCGCCGTGAAGCGATCCTTGGCGGCGAGCGGAATGAAGCGGACCTTGGTAGGGTCGTCGAAGATGGCTGCAGTGATGGCGCGGCAGAAATCGACGTCGAGGCCGGTCCAGTTGCCCCGGGCGTCCGCCATACTGAACCCAGCAAGACCCGTGTTCGAGCCGCAGGTCAGGAAGCCTTTCTGCTTGACGCTGTTGAGCGTCGCCTGGGCGGACGCACCTGTGGCAAGCAGGCTCACCGTCAGGCCGAGGGCAATCCATACGAGAGCCGTTCCCATCACACCATCATCTCCAGCCCGACAGATTATGCCATGCATTTCGGCCGATCAGGTGGAGGCTGTTCTTTCCAATGCCGAGCAAGAGATGTAACGCGCTGAAGCTGGGCGGCATCGGCTGGCCTTCTGGCAGGTCGCATCAGCATGAGGTCCGATGAGATCCCCAATTGCCGTGACGGCCAGTGAGATCATCAAGTTCACTCCGGGAGACCAGCCTGTTTTAGCCCCTCACATAGGCGATCGATGACCTCTGGGCTGAACGGAGGAGCGGCTTTCACTGCTGTCACCGTCAGACCAGGGTACGTTGTGAGAAGCCGTTGGACGCAGACCTCCGCCTCCTGTTGCCTGCCGCTCAAGGCATAGGATGCCGCCAGAAACCGGTTGATCCAGGCCGCTCTTGGATGAGCAAGACGGGCTTTCTCAAGCCACGTGACAGCCTCCGGATAGCGGCCAGCCACGAAGTGAGCATCCCCAATGCCAGCATAGGAGTTGAAAACCATGGGATCAAATGGGCTCAGACGGATTGCCCTCTCGAAGTGATCAATCCCGGTTCTTGGATCATCGCGGAACGTGTGAAGCCACCCGCTGCGGTTCCATGCCCAAGCAGAGTTCGGATCGAGCGTCAGCGCCTTATCCAGCAAGTAGAGCGCGGCCTGGAACTCGCGGGTGATCGTGTGAGCGGCCCCAAGTACGGTCAGAACAAATGGGTCGTCGGATGCCAAACCTGCGGCTAACTGCGCTTTCTCCAACGCATCACGTTTGTCGCTCTCAGGGTTCGTTGACCAATTGTAGATGACCCGTTGTCCGCTACACCAGGACGCGAGGGACAGGGCCAGAGGATAGACCGGGTCGAGCTTCAGCGCCTGATCGAGCAGACGGGTTGCAACCCGATTGGACGTAGCGTCCAAGGACCAGACATGGGGCAGGGCCTGCATGACCAGATCGTATGCATTCAGGCTGTCTGGCCGCTTACGGTGAGCTCGTTCGATCTCGGCCGCCCGGATCGAGGGCTGGATCGCGCCCACAACACTGGCCGTGATGCGGTCCTGCAACTCGAAGATGTCGTCGACCATGCCATCATAGCGATCCGCCCAGAGGTGCGCCCCGGTTGTCGCGTCGATCAGCTGCGCCGTGATACGCACCTTGTCACGACTGCGGCGGACGCTGCCCTCAAGCACATAGCGGACGCCGAGGTCCCGGCTCACCTGCTGCACGTTCACAGCCTTTCCCTTGTACGTGAAGGTCGAGTTCCGGGCGATGACAAAGAAGGAACGGATCCGCGACAGGGCTGCAATGATGTCCTCCGAGAGGCCATCGGCCAGAAACTCGCCATCGCGGCTCTCGCTCATGTAGTCGAACGGCAGAACCGCAATCGACGGCCGCTCTGGAATGGGTGGGCTTGTTTGCGGTGCGGCCCCGTTGCCGTCAAAGAGGCTGTAGACCCGAACCGGCTTGGCGATATTCTTGACCAACCGCTCGCCCTGATCCCGGAAGGGGTAGGGCAGCTTGTCCCGGACCTCCTCGTAAACCTTGGCTGAGACGCAAACGGCTCCTGGCTGCGCCAGCTGCTCCAGGCGGGCTGCGATATTCACCCCGTCGCCATAGATGTCCCCGTCCTCCTCGAAAATGATCTCCCCAAGATTGATCCCGATCCGAAGCTGAAGCGGACGAGGAGTTTTGTCCGTAGCTCGTGATGCAAGATCCTCCTGCATCTCGACAGCACATTGAACGGCCTCGGTCGGACTGCTGAACTCCACCAGGAATCCATCGCCGGTCGTCTTCACGACCCGCCCGTGATGCTCGACGGCCTTGGGCTCGATGATGTCCCGGCGCAGGCTCTTGACCTGAGTGAGCGTGCCTTCTTCATCCTCGCCCATGAGCTGAGAGAAGCCCACTACGTCAGCGGCAAGGATCGCTGCCAGACGTCGTTGGACCTTTGGCTTGCCGGAGCCGCTCATGTCCGTAACCCCCGACGGGAGACCCGATGGTGCGTCTTTGCTGCGGCTTCGTCCAGAGCCAGAGGATCCACCAAGCTGAACTTCCCCGCACGCCACATCTCAAGCCCTCAACGCTCTGGCCAGATCGAACCGACCCTGCATGTCATTGTTCAGCGCTTGAGAGGCGACGCCAAACTCCTGAAGGTGACGCCCAAGGCTATTGACCTGATGTTGATGCAGTTGGGAGGTGCCCTGCCGAGGGAGCTTACAGGGCGTGGGGGATCATCTAACGAATGGAAGACCGCCGGCAGCCTGCCCCGACACGGAGCCAAAGGCAGGTACCGGCTGCTAAGCAGACTCTCTCACTGCCAAGCTGAATGACTCAGATTGACCCCATGCCGACCTTTCCACCGCGCGTGGTGAGGGACGAGCGGACATTCCTGAAGGATTTGATGGAGCAATCATATTTAGAGCAGCGGCAGCCCTTGTTTTCGGCGCCCTGTCACCCATAACGCTACAGTTGGCTTAACCAAGGTACGCGTATGACCCGCTCCCGAGACGCTCTACCGGCGCCTCCACCCCATCCGGGGTGGATCCTGCGTGACCGGGTACTGCCTGGCCTTGGTCTCTCCGTCAGCCAGGCGGCCCGGGAGCTTCGCGTCGCGCGGCAGACCCTCCACAAGGTTCTCGCCGGCACCGCGGCGGTCAGTCCCGAGATGGCCACGCGTCTGGCTCGTCTCTCGGGCACGACACCGCACTTCTGGCTTGACCGCCAGCAACAGTACGACCTCTGGCATGCCGAGCAGGCGCTGGCGGGCGTTCTCGGGCTGATCCCAGCTCACACGCTTCCTGCCGCACTTCAAAAAGAGATTGGACTTCGTCATGAGCGCTAAGCCTCAACCCTCCCCGAAAGCGCGGACCGGGGTTGCGGGGCTGGACGAGATCCTCGTCGGCGGCTTGTCCCCTGGACACGTCTATCTCCTGGAGGGAAGCCCCGGCACTGGCAAGACCACCATCGCGCTCCAGTTCCTGCTCGAAGGAGCCAGGAGTGGAGAAGTCGGGCTCTACATCACCATGTCGGAGACCGAGCAGGAGCTGCGGGATGGTGCGGCCTCGCATGGCTGGGCCATCGGCGACGGTGTTCAGGTGTTCGAACTCGTGCCGCCCGAGAACCTTCTCGACGACGAGCACCAACAGAGCCTGCTCTACTCGTCCGATCTTGAACTCGGGGAGACCACCAAGGCGGTATTCGAGGCGATCGACCGAGCCCGGCCGGTCCGGATCGTCATCGACAGCCTGTCCGAGATCCGGCTCCTGGCGCAAAGCTCCCTGCGCTACCGCCGTCAGATCCTGGCGATGAAGCACTACTTCGCGAAGCAGGGCGCGACAGTGCTGCTGCTGGATGACCTGACCACCGACACGAACGACAAGACCGTTCACAGCCTGGCCCATGGCGTCATTCGTCTGGAAGAGCTTACGCCAGGCTACGGAGCCGAGCGCCGCCGCCTGCGCGTGATCAAGTACCGCGGTCAGTCGTTCCGGGGCGGCTTCCACGACTTCGTCATTGCCGAAGGTGGCGTCCGGGTCTTCCCGCGTTTGATCTCCAGCGAGCACAAGACGGGCTTTGCCCGCAACGTACTCACCAGCGGCATCGCTGAGCTCGATGCCCTCCTGGGCGGCGGCATTGAGCAGGGCTCCAGCACGCTGGTGATGGGTCCGGCCGGCGCGGGTAAATCCCTTCTGGCCGTGCAGTTCGCGGTCTCGGCCGCCAAACGTGGGGAAAGGGCAGCGCTGTTCATCTTCGACGAGGAGCTTGGTCTCCTGATCGACCGGACCAAGCTGATGGGCATTGATCTCGACGCGTTGTGCGCCAGCGGCAATCTGTTCATCGAGCAGGTCGATGCCGCCGAGCTCTCGCCCGGGGAGTTCACAGACCGAGTGCGCTCCAGGGTTGATCGCCATGGGGTGAAGACCATCGTGATCGACGGCCTCAATGGCTATCAGGCGGCCATGCCGGAGGAGCAGTTTCTCATTCTGCATATTCACGAACTGCTGCAATACCTCAACCGGCAGGGCGCTTCGACCTTCCTCACGGTGGCGCAGCACGGGCTTGTCGGCGACATGAAGTCTCCCGTCGACATCACCTACCTGGCCGACACCGTGATCCTGCTGCGCTACTTCGAGGCCTTTGGCCAGGTTCGGCGCGCGATCTCGATCATCAAGAAGCGATTCGGCACGCATGAGAACACGATCCGCGAGATCCGGATCGACAGCCGGGGCATTGCGGTCGGAGAGCCTCTGGCAGGGTTCCAGGGTGTTCTGCGCGGCACACCGGTCTTTGCCGAAGGCCACCGTGACCGGCTGCTCGAAGACCGTTGAGTATGAGCGACAATCTTCAATCCCGTTCGGAGCGGGCGCTCATCCTGGCCCCGCTAGGGCGGGATGCGGCTGTTGCGGCGGATATCCTGCACGCCGCGGGGATCGCGGCCGAGATCTGCTCCGACCTGTCAACACTGGTGCGCGAGATCGAGCAAGGTGCCGGCTTTGCTCTGGTCACAGACGAGGCTTTTCGCACCGCCGATCTGAGGGAGCTGTCCCAGTGGCTCTCGGATCAACCGCCGTGGTCTGACTTCGCCTTCGTGCTCCTCACGCGCCGCGGCGGTGGGGTGGAGCGCAATCCGGCCCTGGCGCGTCTGTCCGAGGTCCTCGGCAACGTCGTCTTTCTCGAACGCCCGTTTCATGCCGGCACGCTGGTGAGCGTCGCCCGCTCCGCCTTGCGGGGACGGCTTCGGCAATATGAGGCACGATCACGCCTGGAGGATCTGCACGAAGGTGAGGAGCGGCTGAGAGCGGCGCTCGACAAGGAGCGGCGCGCCGCCGAGCATCAGAGGGTCCTCATCAATGAGTTGAACCATCGGGTGAAGAACACGCTCGCCACCGTACAATCCATTTCAGCCCAGACCCTGCGCACGGCAGACACGAAAGCGGATGCAAGCGAGGCTTTGGAGATGCGTTTGCTGGCTTTGTCGAGAGCCCATGACGTGCTTACCCGCGAGAGCTGGGAGGGCGCCGATCTGGTCGAAGTGGTTGCAAATGCTCTCAAGCCTTACGAAATTCCAGGAGAGAGCCGCTTTCACATCAAAGGTCCCCATGTGCGGGTCACGCCCCGCATGTCGCTGGCCCTGGCCATGGCGCTGCATGAATTAGCGACCAACGCAGTGAAGTACGGCGCTTTGTCCAACAAGACCGGCACCATTGAGGTGTCATGGGATCTGCAAAACGGAACCGCGCCACCGCGGTTGGCCCTGCGCTGGACGGAGACCGGGGGACCGCCCGTGGCCGCTCCGAGCCGGCGGGGCTTCGGGTCGCGTCTCATCGAACGCACTCTCGCGCAGGACCTGGATGGTCAGGTGGCGATCGCCTTTCCTTCCGCCGGCGTCGTATGCACTGTCGAAGCTCCTGTGGCGTAGAGCTTGGGCTACGATCTGGACCCAATACAAGGATCCGGTCCCGCGTATCGGTTGTCGACAAAGGCCACTCTGAAGAACTTGCAACGAGGGACAGCATGCTGGTCCTCGATCAGGAGGACGACGCCACTGTCTCCGGCCTTCGGCTTCTCAGGCTGCTTGGGGGTGGTCGAGCGCATGCTCCCCAACGCCACTGGCGGACCGTGCTCCTCGGTCTTCGGACAGGCTAAACGAGCCTTGTTGACACCCACAAGCGGGTCAGCTCACCTCGCTTGTACGGCCGAGCCTCGTGGCGAGGAGCAGGCGTCCTGTTGAAGTGAGGCGCGCCCAAGCCCCATCCATCTCAACGAGTCCACCTGCCGAGGCAACACCAAAGCTGACCAGCAAGGCCCGCATACGCAGGCGTGGTTGTTGCGCCGCCTGGAAGGATGGGCTTGCCAGATTATGCCAATGGCCATCGCCGACAGTCTTGAGGGCTGGCAGAGATAGCCAGATGACCACAGTCTGCTTGAGCCCCCTCATAGAATCCCTCCATCAAGACGGATCAGCGCCGCTCCGGCTCGGTTTCCTCGATCTCGTCGAGCACCGCTTCAGGGGCGATGTCCTGCTTGATCTCCTCCAACTCGGCATCGGCGTTCGAGCTGACGCCCATCTTGTCCGCCATGGCCGAAACCAGGGTGGCGAGCTTGGTGACCTCATGCTCGGCCAGGAGGCTGATCTGAAGGTCGAGATCGGCCCGCTTGTCGGCGGCGGCCTGCATGCGGTTCTGGCTGATCAGCACGAAGGTGGAGAGGAAGATCGCCTCGACGGAAGCCCACATGGCCAGCACCACGAAGGACTCGTCCCATTTGGGCACTCCGGGAACCCAGCCCAGATTGGCGATGATCCAGAAGCCGAAGATGGCTAAGTGGTGCATCCGGTAGGTCATGCGGCCCTCGGCAGCAGGGCGACGCCGGGGGAGCGGCGGGGCCGATGGCGGCGGCGCTGGCCCCAGACGAAGGGATGGCGGTGTGCATTCCAGTAGATCGTCGAGCGGCGGATCGCATCGACGATCTCGTCCCAGGTCTCGAAGCGCCGGCCTGCTAACGCCAGCGAGCGCAGGATCTTCCACCACGGCTCGATCAGGTTGAGATGGGCGGCATACTTAGGCTGGAACACCATCTCCCAGCGCGGATGCGCCAGCAGGAACAGCAGCACGTCGGTCGTGCGATGGGAACTCAGGTTGTCCATGATCGCGTAGATCCGCTGGGTCGTGTGCGGGATCCAGCTCTCGACGTGCTCCAGGAAGTCGACCCAATGCGCGCCACCCCGTCCGGGATAGGGATGCGTGAAGGCTTCTCCCGTGGCCGGACAAAACGCCCCGAAGATGTAGCCTTTGGCGCGGCGGCCATAGTCGATCTCCTGCTTCGCCCGCTCGGCTGGTCGCGTCTTTGTTTGCACCAACGCCCGACCTGCATAGCTCTTGGCGCTGACCGGTCCCATTTCGTCGAGGCAGACTACACAACTGCCCGCAGGTGGCTTGGTGTAGAGCGTTTCGATCGCCCCCTTTTTTTCGCGAACGCCGGATCGACCCGCTCGCCGAACCAGGTCTCGTGGTTGCGCCAGCGCAAGCCCTCGTGGAGCAGGATCTCGTCGATTCGGCTGCGCTGCATCGCGATGCCCTTCTCCTCGTGCAGGTAGGCCGCCAGTCGGTCGAGCGTCCAAGCGGCAAAGGGCAACCCGAGTATCTGAGGCTTAGTCAGCGCACACGCGATCACGGTGGCGGTTTGCTCAGGCGGATAGGTGGGCGGGCGGCCTGAGCGATCCCGGTCCTTGAGGGCTTCCAAGCCTTCCGCATTGAAGCGATGGATGCGCTTGCGCACCGTCTCACCATCAAGGCCCACGCGAGCTGCAATCGCCGAGGCGTTCTCGCCGCATCTGGCGCGCCAGATGATTTGCGCACGCTGTACGCGTTGGGCAGGGGCCGTGTGGGAGTGGGCCAACTTTTGGACCGCCGCACATTCCGCGGGGGTCAAGTCCCGTAAGCAGACCGATGCCATGGTCGCCTCCACCGGCAGGTCAGAAAGGGGCTGCCATTATACCCCGCAACCTGCCGGATGCACCACTAAGTGGATGTAGACGAACAGCATGCTGCCGGTGAAGCGGGTGATGGCCTCGGCAATCTTCTCCTGCGTGGTCGCCTCGGCCTCCTCCCTGCGCCGGCGATCCTTGAGAGACTGAATGTTCCGTTCGAGGACTGGGCTAAGCCCAGTGGGTTGCGGCGGGGGGAACGTGGGGCTTCGCCGAGCAGTCGGGTTGGCCGGAGTATTCCAATGTGATGCCTTTGGAGCCATGCGTTGCTCTCCATGCATGCCCCGAAAACTCATCAGGACTGCCGGCGGAGAACCCTGGCGGTGAGCCAATTTTCCGCGCTGGAGGTGGGTGCTGTGACGCAGCTCCTGGCGATGACTCGCCGCCAGGAGGCTTTCTTTTGGATGGGACGCTTTCCCGTCAATCGATCTGGACGCCGGCTTCCTTCACGACCGGGGTCCATTTGGCGATCTCCGCTTTGACGTGCTCGCCCAAGGCCTCAGGCGTCGACCCAACCACCGTGGCGCTGAAGGTCTTCAGCCGCTCCTGCACGGCTGGATCCTTGACAGCCTTGATCGCTTCGGCGTTCAGCCGGTCGACGATCTCCCTTGGAGTCTTGGGCGGGGCGAACAGGGCGTTCCAGGTGTAGGTCTCATAGCCCGCAAGCCCACCTTCGGCGATGGTCGGCATGTCCGGGAAGGACGGGGCGCGTTCCTTGGTGGTCACGGCAATGCCGCGCAGGGTGCCGGCGCGAATAAATTCGGAGGCCGACGGTAGATTGTCGAACATGATCGGCACTTGGCCGGCCACCACATCGTTCAGAGCTGGACCTGAGCCGCGATAGGCGATGTGCTGCATCGAGACCTTGGCCATGCTCTTGAACAGCTCGCCGGAGAGATGCAGCGGCGTACCGACGCCCGAGGACGCGTAATTGTATTTCGACGGATCGGCCTTCAGTAACGCGATCAGCTCCGGGACTGTCTTGGCCGGCAGGCTCGGATGGACCACCAGCACGTTGGGCACGATCACGAGCAACGACACGGGTGCGAAATCCGTCACCGCATCGTAAGGCTTGCGCTTGAGCATGAGCGGGTTGAGCGCATGGGTGGCCACAGTGCCCATCAGGATCGTGTAGCCGTCGGGCTCGGCCTTGGCGACCCGGGCCGCGCCCGTGCTGCCGCCGGCGCCCGCCACATTCTCCACGATCACCTGCTGGCCCAGACCCTCGGACATCTTCTGCGCAATGATGCGAGCGACCACGTCCGTCGAGCCCCCGGCTGCGAAAGGCACGACCATGGTGACCGGGCGGGTCGGGAAGGTCTGGGCGGCGGCGGTGGCCAGGCTCAGGGCCGCTCCGGCCAGGAGGACGCCGCCGGCGAGAAGGGCTTGGCGTCGGGTTGGTGTGGTCACGATCAAGTCTCCCATGGTGCGAGGTTGGCTGCAACGATGCGGCCCATTGCCGTCTCACATAGCCAGAACGTGATCCAGGTCCATGGCTCAGAAACCTGAGCGGTATTGAACGATGCCATAAAGCGGGTAAGAGAGGCCAGGTACAAACCCAAGGAGGTAAAAGTGTTCGACAGATTGCTCGGCGATGAACCCACCCATGATCCGGCCGTCCGGTCGGGGCGTATGATCGGGAATATCGTCGGTATCCCTCTCTATCCCGTTCTTGCCTGGGTTGCGATGCAGGGACTTTTCTAAAGCAATGTGGGAATGTGTGCGGGTTGTCCGGAACTCGTCGTCGCCGACCGTGAGCCGATTGAATTGAGGATCATCTCCAGTTTCGACGGTGGCCGGTGGAAGGAATCCGAAACTCGACGGCACGTTTCTACTCTCGCAACCTTCCTAAGCACATAGGCGCACTTCTGTCGGGACAGGTCATCAATGACGCCTTGGAAGTGTGGGATGGATAGGTTGGCATGTATGCTCCCCCTATGGCCCGGAAACGTCTCGAAATAGCACTCCTGAGACATTGTCTTAAGGGTAGCAATCCTCACGCAACCGGACGTTCCCAAGAGTTCGGGAATTTCCTTGGGTGACCCAGAACTGCCATTTGCCCACTCTGCCAGAATGATGGAACATCGGCTCCCAAGAGATAATCCTTCTGCGGGGCTACCAGGCAGCGGGCTAGGAGCGCAGGATCGCCCCTCGTCACACTCCCGCTGTGACGGACACCATTGGGAGGGTCTCCAATGCCACGTCCGCAGACCATCAGAACCCTGCGTTCCATCAGCCTTACATTCGTGGCCGCGGTCGGGCTCGGCATTACAGGGATGTCCGCGGTCGCCGCCTCTCCAGAGGACGAGATTGCCCGCCTCAACCGAGTTCGTGCCAATCTGTTCGAGGAGCTTGTAAGGACGCGGGCCGAAGCAGCTTCTGCGCGTGCTGAACTGGAAGCAGCCATCAAGGCGCGCGATGCCGCCGAGGCCGAACTCGCCCGTCTCAAAGCGGAGGCCAGCACTCAACCCGCCAACTCCGGACCGAGCGCCGAGACGAAAGCTGAGCCGCAACAGCGTGCCACGAACGCTGCAGCCCCAGCGGTCCGCCGTCAGAGCATGCGTCCTGTGGCACCGGGAGCAACCGGATCCGCTCAAAGGGCAGCAGCGGCGAACACAGAGCCAGGTATTGTCCGACCCAGGCTCACACGGAGTGCAGTTGTGCGGCCGACCGATCAGGGTGCGCGTCAGGCATCGGCACCGATTGTCCGAGCGCAGGAATTACCTAATGTGCTGCGGTTGCAAGATCCGCGATAGTCGTCTGCCCGCGCCGATCCACCCGGCATTCGACGACACCTTGGCGGGCTTCGCGCCCGCTTGACCGCGAGTAGACGATCCCAACCTCCACCGGCGCCCGCAGACTGCTCGGGGTGCGCCGCAGTTCGCCGGCGCTGGTCGCGTCGACGCGGATGACCTGCGCGCCCAATTCACTGGCATGCGTGCGAGCCGCCGTGATCGCCGCCTGCCGACAGGTCTCGACCACCTCATTGGGTGTGCCCGGACGGTACTGGAGCTTGGGGATGACTGCCTGTTCGGCCGCGTAGCCACCGATCATTCCAGAGGCACCAAAGAGGAGAATAACCCACAGCATGTTGATCCAACAGGGCGCATCACTGCTGTCTCCATAAAGTCTGACCTTAACTGTCGGTTCCTCATCCTTGAGGATCAGCAGGGGGCCATCGGATGATGCTTTCGGATTGCCTCGCCAGCGCTGGACCATTGAGCGGCCGGGCCGAGGAACAGCTTGCGCCCGTTCACCCGCGGATGCCGTTGCGCTGCTCATTGCCGTTTCATCCAGCCCTTCCTGACGTGCCCAACTGGACCAAAGGCCTCCTCGGCTGCCGCGCAGACTCGTGCCTCCGACATCCGGGAGAGAAGGCTGCCATAGTAGGACAGTCGCTCGTCAAAGAAGCTGCTGTAGCGTCCGCCCTCTTGCCAATCAGCGGGTTGAAGATTGAGTTGTGCAAATCGGGTGCGAGCCTCTACTGGATCGATCTGCCAGGATGGGCATTTGGTGCTCAGCATCCTTGCGGCCACGAAGTCGTCTAAGGCAGCTTGCTGCGGATCTCGGGACTGAGCGCAGCTTGGGACTGGCAGAAGACCCACGGTGAGAACAAGGCCCGCACGTAAGCCCGAAAGCGAGGAGCCTCTGAAGCGTTCAAGCGAAGCGGTCGACCAGAGGCCACGAACAAGGAGTGAAGGGATGTTGCGGATTGACCGCACAGCTGCCTCCTATTCACAGGCCCTTGGGATCTGTGGTGCAACTCCTTGATGCCCTACCCGTGATCCATTGTACCACGCCCGCTGTTAAGGGCGGAGAGGCGGCGAGAACGTGTGCGGAGCCTTCGAGTTGCACAGCATGCCGGGAACCTCTGACAGCCCGATCTCCATCAGGGTTGCCCTCCTGCGCTATCGTAAGGTCTGTTAATGGGATGGTCCGGCCGTGCTTCTGCCCCGCTTGCTCGTAAGCTGTGGGGCTTCGAGCCACGCAAGGAGCACGTCTCATGTCACGGTCTTCTTCCTCTGCCGCCATTGCCACGCTCGGTATCGATCTGGGCAAGAACACGTTTCATCTCATCGGCCAGGATGAGCGCGGCGCCATCGTGCTGCGGATCAAACTCTCCCGCGCCCAGCTCACTCAGCGGCTGGCCACCATCCCACCGTGCCTGATCGGCATGGAGGCCTGCGCCGGGGCCCACCACATCGGCCGGCAACTCCAGGCGCTCGGCCATGACGTGCGGCTGATCCCGGCCCAGTACGTGAAGCCGTTTCTGAAGGGGCACAAAAACGATTATCGCGATGCCGAAGCCATCGCGGAGGCAGTGCAACGGCCCACCATGTCCTTCGTGGCGATCAAGACGCCCGAGCAGATGGATCTGCTCGCCTTGCACCGGGTGCGCTCGCGTCTGGTCAGTCAGCGCACGGGCGTGACCAATCAGATCCGCACTTTCCTGCTTGAGCGCGGCATCACCGTGCGCCAGGGGCTTGCGCCCTTGCGGCAGGCCTTGCCAGGCATCCTGGCTTCGCCCTCTGACGCCCTGTCACCGCGGATGGTTCGCCTCATCGTCGATCTGGCTGAGGATTGGCGCGGACTCGACGAGCGCATTGCCAATGTCTCGGCCGAGATCGAGGCGCTCGCTGTTCAAGATGAGCACTGTCAGCGCCTGATGAGTGTGCCCGGCGTCGGACCCGTTATCTCGTCGGCTGTCGTGGCGGCGATTGGAACGGGCGCTGGGTTCAAGCAGGGGCGGGACTTCGGGGCTTGGCTTGGGCTGGTGCCCAAGCAGGAGTCGACCGGCGACCGCATCATTCTGGGCAAGATCTCCAAACGCGGCAACAAGTACCTGCGAACGCTGTTCGTTCAAGCCGCCCACATTGTGCTGGTGCGCCGGCCGCATGGGGCCAGACTCGGCCTATGGCCATGGATCGAGGCCGCGGGCCGGAGGCTGCATCGCAACATGCTGGTGATCGCGCTCGCCAACAAGCTCGCCCGCATTGCCTGGGCGGTGCTGGCCCGCGGACATGCTTATCAGCCCAGGAATGCGTCTCAGGCGATCTGAGTCGAGCTTGCCCGCGAGCCTTTCCGGAACCGGTTCCGGTCAACCAAAGACAATGAGGGTTTGATGATGTCAGTCAGCGAATCGACGACTTTCCCGCCGAGGTCTGCGAGATGAAGGAGGAGATGGACGAACGGTCTGCCCGGCGCAACCATGAGACTGGGTGCCATGATGGCCCATTGAGGTCTTTCTGTTAGCGAGTCCTGGATGCGCGCGGATACCCATGATGGCCCGGAGCTAAAGCTCCACACAGAGGCCGAATACATTGATGCAGCTCTCACGTTCGTCAGTCTGCCAACATCATCTTGCGACGCACGGCCGGACCATACATCCTGGCACGTTCCGGAAGTAGGACGAGTGTCCGCATCTGCACGGTGTGCGGACCTTCGCGAGCCACCGCTCTAAATCACGCCTTGCAGAAAGCTGATCAAGCCCGACGGAGCTGAAACATAACTAATCAGTGGCCGCTGCCGAATTGGAGCCGGATCGGCTTGTGCCGCAGCCCCTCCTCGGTCGCCTTGTAAGGATCCTTGCCGCTTCTGCTGCGGTGATCGGGAAGGGCAGGAGGCAGTGAGTGCGCGGCGGGCATTGAGGATAGCAGGAGGGGGTAAACAAGAGCACTCTCGAAACCTGAAACTGACGATGAAGCGCTGCGTTATCAGGGCGGCACGGCGAGTATGCTGAACCTCAGGAGGTTTTGCCATGACCATGTCGGAGATCACCAACAAGCTCAAATACGACATCTCGGACGCGCTCAAGCGCGTGGCCGGCAAGCTGCCGTTCCGCAAGGACGGGCAGGGTGGCCAGTCCTCCGCAGCGAGCAACCGGTCCAGTGTGAAGAAGTAAGCCGATGCGGTGGAGCGCTTGGGTGAGCGCCCCACCCTCAGATGGGCCACCCGGGACAGCAGTGTCCGATCGCATTGGTCCAGAAATGAGGCGCGCTCCGCGTGACATCGCTGGACGCTTGCGGGCTCGCTGAAGCCTTCCCATGTCCAAAGTTGTCTTGCGCTCGAACCTTCATGGCATGGAGGAGCGAATGAAGCTGAAAGGCGTCGATCGAACCATTCTGGTGCAAAGCTCGAACATTGATCTGGGCGACGTGCTTCCCGACTACGCCCGGACAAGTATCCTGCAATTGGCAGGCAAGTACTTCGGGCATCTGAACACCGCGTCCGTGCATTTCACCCGGGAGGGCGTCACGTATCGCTGCACAGTCAACGTTCAGGTGGGAGCGTTGCGAATGATGAGCGGCGAAGCCAAGAGCACCGACATCTATGCCGCCCTCAGGCTCGCGCTTGAGAGGGTGGCCAAGCAAGTGCGGCAGGCCGAGCGGCTCGACAAGCATTTAGCTTGGATTGGACTGATGCGGCGTCATCCCACCGGCCGTCGCCCTGATTGGCTCACTCCCGGCGTGCCGCTGGCGACCGATCACGGCAGGTCCGATCAAGCGGTTGTCGAGGTGATCCGGCGTTAGCTCGGGCTTCTAGCCAAGTCCCGGCAACGGGACAGGAGCAGACTCACCTTGCCCTCCTGTCCCCGCTGAAGAAGCCGCCAGGCGGTCGGCGGGCTGGGCCTGATCAGGCTTAGATTGTTCGACCCGCCGTGGACTGTGGTATCATTCTCGCGTTCAAATCTGATTGGAGATCGGAAACATTCTCGGAGGCCAAGATGCCCAGCACCTTAGTCCCTGATGAGCGTTTGACACCAACCCACCCACTCCGGGGAGATTCGGCCACCCGCCACTCTGAAAGTCCAACGGGCAGGTCAGGGTGCCCGAGCACGTCCCAAATGCGCTATGACCTGTTCCGAAGCCGGCATGAGCCGGAGCTCTACTGCGCTGTGCCGGAGGACCGGCCTGGGCCCGCTTTTCTCAACTCCGAGTCATGGCGAGTGGCTGGTAAACTGGCCGAAGCCGACCCGATGCCCCTGGGCTTCGATCGGGAGGCCGCGCGAGTCGGGGTGCGCCTCAACGGCTACTATCTATTCGTGGCGTTCAGCCCGATCCCGGGACTGAGGTCGGGTGGGGAATTGCCCGCCATGGCCGCCTGTTCAGAGCCTGTGCCCAGTCCGTCAGGCTGGCCTGCAAGCCCTCTTGAAAACCGGAAAAACCTTTCCTAACATCAACGATGCCAAGGCTTTCGACGAGCTTGGCGGATCGGGCGCCGGTGGTGTCCGGCGCTCTTGTGGTTACGTTGCTCTTGGGAGGATGTAGCTATGAGAACAGCGTTTGATTTCTCTCCTCTGTATCGCTCCACGGTCGGCTTCGACCGGCTGTTCGATCTGATCGATCAGACGGCCCGGCAGGACGCCTCGCCCCATTGGCCGCCCTACAATGTCGAGAAGGTCGGCAATGATCAGTACCGCATCACGATGGCGGTGGCCGGCTTCTCGCCGGACGAGATCGAGATCACCCAAAAAGAGAACGTGCTGGTCGTGGCAGGCCACAAGCATCCGGAGCAGGAGAACGGACAGTTCCTGCATCGCGGCATCGCCACGCGCGCCTTCAAGCAGAGCTTCAGCCTCGCTGACTACGTAAAGGTCCGGGAGGCAAAGCTTGAGAATGGCCTGCTGACGGTCGATCTGGTGCGTGAGGTGCCGGAGGAGATGAAGCCCCGTCGCATCGAGATTGCGACCGGCGGTGGCCCAAAGACCATTGAGCACGACAAGGCCGCCTAAGAGCTTGATCAGGGGGTGAGGTCAACGCTGGTCAAGAATTGGCGCCGGCCTCACCCGCTTGGCTGAACTGAAGAAGGAGAATGACACCATGAATATGCGCGATCTCATTCCATGGGGTCGCAATCAGCAGACGACCCCGAGCCGCTATCGCGAGGAGGGTGACCCCTTCATGACCCTGCATCGCGAAATGAACCGGCTCTTCGACGACGTTTTCCGCGGCTTCGACCTGGCTCCGCTCAGCAGCATGAGCCGGACGGCGGGCTGGCCGCAGGTGGAAGTCGTCGAGAACGACAAGGATGTCCGCATCTCGGCGGAGTTGCCGGTCCTTGAGGACAAGGATGTGGAAGTCCTGATGGGCGACGGCGTTCTCACCATCCGCGGTGAGAAGAAGTCCGAGATCGAGGACAAGGAGCGCGCTTTCAGCGAGCGTTATTATGGCCGCTTCGAGCGCCGCATTCCGTTGGCCTGGGAGGTCGAGGAGGACAAGATCGACGCCAGCTTCAGAAACGGCGTTCTCACCGTCACCCTGCCGAAATCGGCCGAGAGCCGCCCGGAGGTGAAGCGTATCGCGATCAATCGTGCGGGCGACGAAACCAAGCATTAGCAACATGAGAGACGGGCCCGGGCAGGCTGGTTGGCTGCCTTGGGCCCACCCTTTGCTCAATGGAGGAAGGATACCATGGACTCAGTGCCCCTCGACCGACAACCTGCTCGTGATCCGTCAGCATCACTCTCGCCATGGGAAGCTCTCAATCGCGGTGAGGCACCCGAGGCACAAACCCTGCCGTTCAGGGCTCCACAGCAGGTTCTGATGCACCCTGGCTTGGGTGTTGGCGCGAAGCGGGCTATCCTCGCTTCCTGGGTCTCGGATGCCTGCGCGGTGGAGAACCTGCCGAACTGGCGCAAGCTGCCGGGGACGGGTGCTCTTGTGGCCCTGGACGACATCCTCGACGCCCTGCGGGCGCTCGATGGCGGCGCACTCCACTAGTGGGTCGTCTGCCGTCGGATATGGTATAGTGGCATGGTGATCCTCGTGTTGCGAGGTGCCCCATGTCGCGCCACCAGAAAGATCCACTACGCCCGCTCACCGTAGACGAGCGCAAAGAACTCACCCGCCTGAGCCGCTCCCAGAGTACCCCTGCCGCTGAAGTCGACCGTGCCCGTGCCCTGCTGGCGATTGCCGAAGGCGCCAGCTACACCGCCGCCGCCCATCTCGTCGGGCGCGGCCACAACGAGACCATCTCGGCCTGGGTCAGTCGCTTCAACCGCGAGGGCCTGGCCGCCGTGCGCCCGCACCACGGTGGCGGGCCACGGATCCGCTATGGGGCTCACGCGCAGCAGCGCATCCTGGCCGAATGGGCGCGAGCGCCGCAGCGCGAGCAGGACGGCACCGCGACCTGGTCGCTGAGCCTGCTGCAGAAGGCCTTGCGCCAAGCCCCGGACGGCCTGCCGCAGGTGAGCCGGTTCACCATCGCGCGCACCCTGCACGAGGCGGGCCTGAGCTGGCAGAAGAGCCG
>NZ_QDGA01000091.1 GCF_003347665.1 Microvirga calopogonii | reverse complement strand
TGCAATACCGTTGACTTAAGCTATAGGACCAAACGCCGGCGCAGCCGGGCGACCCACTGGTTGAAGCGGTACATCTCCAGATCATGGGATTGGCAGTACGCCGTGCGTGTCAGTCGACTGGCATGCCAGTCGCGGACGTGCTGATGCCATGAAGGGCGGCCGCAGGCCTGGCCTGGTGGTCTGGAAGCAGTCTGCGGGAGAGCCGTTGACAGGAGCACCGTGTCCTCCACCATTGGCGCGACAATCCGGATAAGCGCGCTGGAGCGGACGATCGGCGCGGTCAGGGGCGGCCCAGCCCGCGCCTTGGTCGGGAAGTTGCTCATCTTACGTTTCACCACACGTGGATTGTGGCGACCTCGACGGTGCTCGGCCGGTGTGTCGATGATCTCGATCAGGATCATCTCATGCATCTGATGCTGTCGCTGAGGGGGAAAACGCGGCATAAAACGGGAGATGCCGCCGGACAATCCGCACCGTGTGGAGGAAGGACAACGTGTCCGGGTCGCACCCGGCCTTTCGGCTGGCGGCATAGATCAGCTGCCGCAACGCCAGATGGACGAGCAGAAAGCCATAGAGTTCTTGTTCGGCCAGATCCGCCCGGCGACTGCGCAGCATCAGGCGCTGCCCGGGCAGGCTCACCTTGAATTCGGCGAAGGTCCCCTCGCACTCCCACCGTTCATGATACAGCGCTGCCAACTCCGTCGCTGGCGCGACGGCCGGGTCGAGGAGCGTGGTGACCAGCCGATCGAGGGGCTCCGCGTCCGCGATGCCTTCCAGGCGGTCGTCAATGACGCGCACGACCTGTCCCCCCTCATTGTGTCGACGCTGCTTGGGCGAGGCGTAAAGCCGGCTCAGATACGAGCCATCGGGAAGGCGCTGGTGGCAGGGCAGTTTGTGGTTGACGCGCACCCGCCAGAGCAAGTCGGCGCCCGTCGCTGCCGCCAAGCGCCACAGCTCAAAGCCGACGAAGGCCCGATCAGCCAGACACACCATGTTCGGCTGCAAGTGCTGCAACACGCGCGGCGTCAAGCGGACCTCGCTGGTGTCGTAGCGGCCAACCGCCACGGCGAACATGGCATGGGTGCCGGTTTCAATCAGCCCCACCAGGCGCAGCTTCGGGAAGCTGCTGGCGCCCCGCGAGGCGGCAGGGCGGCCGAACTGGGCCTCCAGTTCCGGCGTATCCGGCAGATCGATGGTCGTGCCATCCACACTGACCAACCGGCGACCACGGTACCACGCTCCGGGCGTGCCGGGGTCCGCAATGGGATGGGCCACCCGCTGGAACAGCTCCCGCATGGGCGTGACCCCCAGCCGGATCCGCGCACGGGTGATGGCCGACTTGGTCGCCCCCAGCGCGTCGAGCCCGCCCAGGCGGAGCCACCGCACCCCCTCCAGCAGGCATCGCAACACCTCGCCGTAGGAGGCCTGTGCATACAAGGCCAGCGCCATCACATAGTACACCACCAACGGCGCTGGCAGCTGTCGATGCCGCTGGCTCTGTCGCTGCGTCGCGACCAGCACAGCGTCAATCAAGGCCGCCGGAACGGTCGTCGTCAGCACCCCGAGTGTGACGAGATCGCTGATCCGTGGGCTGTCCGGAAGGCGCGCTGGAGGTCGGGTCATGACTGAACCCTCCGCAAGCCACTCCCTCTCGTCACTTCACACCCCATCGGCAGCTTAAGTCAACGGTATTGGCTCTAGGTGTCCTGGAGGGCTCGTATGGCGAACGCATCCGGTATCAGCAGCCAATCCACTTCTGATCGAGAGGAGGGTAAGTCTGCGGAGTGTCCTCCAGACAATAAGCTGCCCGAGAACTCGTAGGAGAACCTCGATGCACGGCTCGACCATGCCATTGAGGAGACCTTCCCAACGAGCGATCCAATCTCGGTAACCGTCACGAAGCAACCCGCTCCTCAGCAACCGCGAGAGGTAACCGCCTCCAGCGATCAGAGCCATGAAGGGCAGGATCAATCCTAAGAGAAGACTGCCGAAAAGGTTCTGGATCAGGTCAAGGAGGCTCTGCAAGATGTGACACAGGCAGCCTCCACCACGGCCCGAGACGCTTACAGCGAGGGCCAGCGCTATATGCGTCAAGCCCGCGAACGTTTTCCAGAGGCTGAACGCTCCTTTCACGAGGGGCGTCAGGTGCTTCATCAGGGGATTACGGACAACCCGTGGCTCTCGCTCTTTGCAGCAGGGGTAGTTGGTTACCTGCTGGCCTGGATGATCCATGGCCAGCAGCGTAGGGACGATAGGCATGTGCCGGATCATGCGAGAACCCGTCGCGGATATGCTGCGCGCCGCGACGGTCAACAAGGCTGATGGAGGAGACAAGTCATGGTTCAGACCGATACGACAACTCGCACGGATGCCTCTGGTGAGATGACCGGCAAGCCCCTGATTGCGAGTGACCGTGTCGAGGGTACTGCCGTCTACGATCTGCAAGGCAATCACCTCGGCTCGATCAAGCGCCTGATGATCGAGAAGATCAGCGGCAAAGTTGCCTATGCGGTGATGTCGTTTGGCGGCTTTCTCGGCATGGACGAGCACACCATCCCGTGGAGCAGGCTGACCTACGATACCAGCCTGGGCGGCTACCGCACAGACATCACCGAAGAGCAGCTTCGCGGGGCTCCGACCTTCTACCGGGGTCGCGATGACTACGATTGGTCAGATCGGGAGCGCGAACGGGAACTGCACGACTACTGGCGAGCCCCTTACTACTGGCCCATCTGAGATCGTGACGACGGTTGTCGGAAGAGCTAGTGGGCACGAGCCAAAGGGCTACACCACCCTTTGGCTCAATCTAAGACGGGAGTAGCACAGGATGCCCGACGATCCTGAAGCCTCACCTCTCGATAGCATCGTTGCACTGGCCCGCCAGATCGCCGACGAGTGCCCATCCTGTGCCAGCCGCGCCTCGGAGATCATCATGTGGGCGAGCGAGATCAGAGAGCGGCGACCAAGCAGGGAGGAACTGGCCGCGCTCGTCGATGCCACGTGCCAGGGCTATCTCCCGGATGATCAGCGTGAGTTGTTGATCAAGGGGCTCAGGGCATTCGTCCGCTTTGCGGAGTAGCTGCTATCGGCTTTGATCTAGCAGGCGGAAGAGACTGGTGCGCATATTGCACTCCCTCATCCGGGTCGCACAAGAATTCGGAGATCAGGCGGCTCGTGATACCCGGCTGGGTCAACGGAAACATATGTCCGCCTTCGTTGAGGTCGCGATACTGCCAGTGTGGAGCCTTCTCCCGCAGCACCTCAATGATCTCACGAATGGGCCGCTTCGTATCTCGCGTCCAGACCACCAGGGTCCGGGCCTGAATGCTGGACCAGTTCTGCCGAGCCGTCATACCGAGCACAGCATCCCATTCATGGAGGTTCGGAGGCATGGATGACGTAAAGGTCTTCTGCCGCTCGGGCGACATGGCAGCCCAGGTGCCCTCCCCGCTCCAGTAATCCGCGAAACCAGCGGCGGCCTTCTCCCAGTCACCCGATCCGCCAGACCGCTTGACGCTGTCTCGAAGTCTGAGGACCTCTGCATAGGCATCCACCCGCCCAGCCTCATCGAGCAAACAAAAGGGGATGGGCTCCAGCAGGATCAGCCGGGATACTTTGTCCGGACGGTGCAAGGCGATAGTCATCGCCACTGCGCCACCAAAGGAATGGCCGACCAAGGCAACGTCGCTGCGGGCCTGATCTATGAACGGCTGAATCGACTCGCCTTGGTCGGCAAGGGTCTGCTCCCGATCACCGGGCCAGGGACTCGTTTGCCCGTAGCCGAAGAGGTTGATCGCAATGACATGGTACTGATCCTGGAGCGCTTCAACTGTCGTGCGCCATTGCCGGTTACCCGCCACTGAACTGTGCAGAAGGATTACGCAAGAACCGCTCCCCGCTTCGATGTAGTCGATGGTCCAGGAACCGGTCCTTAGTACGGGCACAGGACATCTCCATAAGGATGTCGTCTCACTCCGCAGCCTGCTGCCCCGTCTGAATTGCTTGCGCCACTTCTGCAAAGACTGGGAGACTGCGCACGATCATCGGCTCAGAGGCCGTGAGGCTGATGCGGAAGTGACCTGGAACATCCATGACACGACCGGGCATGACGAACACGTCACGATCCGCCAGAGCATCCCAAAACCTGTCTCCGTTTCCACTGGGATACTTGCAGAACAGGTAGAAGGTGCCTTCAGGCCGCAGCACCTCATAACCCGCCCGCTCCAGACCGTCAGTCATGCGAGTTCGCTTGACTGAGAGGGCGCGCATGTCGATGCTGAGCCTTTCCAGATCAGGAACGGCATACTGCATCACAGCATTGGGAAAGCACCACCCCAGTGCCATCTGGGCGGCAAACAAGCTATCTCGGATGGCCTGCTTATCGGCACTTGGCATCAACGGTGACAGGGCCAAGTAGCCCAGTCGCTGCCCCGGAGCCAGGAGCACCTTGCCATAGCTGTAGGAGATCAGCGTCCACGGGTAGACCGTCGCTGGGCTGACAAAGGCATGCCCATCAAAGCGGATGCGCCGGTAGGGCTCATCTGAAAGAATGAAGATTCGCCGTCCGATCCGCTCAGAGGCGCGGTTGAGCATCTCTGCCAATGTAACGAGCTGGTCGCGGCTGTAAATGCGACCCGTGGGATTATGTGGCGTGTTGATTATGACCAGACGGGTTCGTGGCGAGATTGCAGCCTCGATGGCAGAGAGGTCCAAATCGAACCGCTCACCTTTGAGCCTGACCTTTCTGGGCACGACATCCGCTGCCAGGAGCATGGGCTCGTAGCAGAACCATGCTGGGGTCGAGAAGATAGCCTCTTCACCCGCATCGAGCAGCAGGCGGAATGCGACAGTAATTGCTGCGAACGCCCCATTGGTCAGCGCGATATCGTCTGGCTGGAATGGCAGTGATAGCTCTTGGGTCAGACGCTCGGCCAGGAACGCTTGAGGCTCAGGCTCGCTGGCCTTGTAAGCGAACCAGTCCTTATTGTGCGGCACGGCATGGTGTCGGATGGCATCGACCAGTCCCGGCAGCGGCATCTCATGTGGGTTGCCAAAGGTGAAGTCACAGATGGCAGGCTCACCCCGGCGCTCTGCATAGCGGGAGTGAAAGTAGAACCGCCGGATGGGCTCGAAGCTGTCCGCTGCCGCTCGGACACGATTGGAGACGACCTGCATGACATCTCTCCTAGCTTTAATCGGTGCTGGCTCGTGCAACAAGATTGACGCTGCATTCGAGTGCTACTGGCGGTGGTCACTTTTCATCGAGGATGGCGGAACATGGGTGTGACCGGCGGGCAGGTCCTCACCTGAATGGTCCCCAGCACTTCGAAGCCATGGCGCTGATAGAGCGGGATGTTCTCCGGGTTGGAGGATTCCAAGTAGGCAGGGATGCTGTCTTGGTCGCAGACCTTGAGAGCGTGCTCTAGCAGAATGGAGCCATAGCCCTTCCGTTGCTGGACAGGATCGACGCCAATCAGCGGCAGATACCAGTTGCGGCTCATGCGGATGGTAGTGGCCCATCTGCTCGAAGATTGCGAACAAGACCTCCTGTTGCGACTCTGGAACCGTGCGCTCAAAGAGGCTCATCAGAGCCTGCTCGTCAGGCTCGACACCCGGTGGCAGCCACAGCGCAGCGGCCTGAACATCACCGATGAAATGGGCTGTGCCGCACTCGAAGGCCCTGCCGCCGAATGCGCTGACGAACAGAGGGAAGTACGCAAGATATTTCTCAGGCTCTGGGTACATCCAGCGCACGGCAGGGTCCGTACTGAAGGCGAGAGACATCGTTGCGACGAGTCGAGGCTGTTCGTTGGAGCCTGCCGTTTGAACCTGGGCGTTCCTCTCCGCTCCTGCGGGGCTCCAATCAGGAGACGTAAACCTGTTGCGGAGGCTAACCCAAGCCTCGCGCTGATGGAGGTCGTCAACGGTGTTAACCTGGGCTGTTGTCATCCGTGTCTCCGTTGAGGTCAGACCCACTCAACATCGGCAGAGAGACAGTAGCATGCAGGAAACAGGGTGCCCGTGTGGAAAAGCACCTGACGGCGTTCTGGCGTGGGGCTGAATACTCACGCGCTCTGCTTTTCGCGCATACCTCAAGGCGCAAGTCAGGTTTGCTCTCAGCCAAGCTTGGCAGTCACATCCCCCATCACGGACATGGGCTGGACACCTTACCCAACCCACAGCAGAATCTTACCCAGAACAGCACCGAGGGTCCGATGGATCGGCAGGAGCACAGGGTCGAGCGGCGGCTCGCGGCGATCTTTGCGGCGGATGTCGCGGGCTATGCCCGTCTAATCGAGCAGGACGAGGTTGGGACGCTCCGCACGCTCACCACGTACCGTGAGATCATGGACCGGCTGATCGCCGAGCACGGTGGACGGATTGCCAACACCGCTGGCGATAGTGTTCTGGCTGAGTTCCCCAGCGCCGTGGAGGCTGTCCAGTGCGCCGTCGATGTCCAGAATGCCTTGGCACTGGCGAGCCAGGATATTCCCGAGGAGCACCGTGTCCGATTCCGGATTGGCGTGCATGTTGGAGATGTGATGGTCCGGGGCGGCGACCTGTTGGGCGACGGTGTGAACATTGCCGCACGATTAGAAAGCCTTGCTGATCCAGGTGGCGTCTGCCTTTCGGATGTTGCCTATGGGTATGTGCGAAGGGCTGTGCCCTTCGCCTTTACCGATCTTGGCCCAAAGAAGGTGAAAAACATCGACGAGCCAGTTCGCGCCTATGCGGTTTGCGATCTAATCTCTGCTTCACTGAACGAAACCCCGACAGCCGATGCCGACCTGTTGCGGATTCCTGATAAGCCGTTCATAGCGGTTCTGCCCTTCACCAGCCTAAGCGGCGACCCCGAGCAGGAGTATTTCGCCGATGGGATCACGGAGGACCTAATCGCGGCTCTCTCCCGCTGCCGCTGGCTGTTCGTCATCGCCCGCAACTCTGTCTTTACGCTGAAAGGCCGAGCCGTGGATATCAAGCAGGTCAGCCGTCAGCTTGGGGTGCGCTACGTGCTGGAGGGCTCCGTTCGAAAGGCGGGCAATCGAGTACGCATCACGGCTCAGTTGGTCGAGGCCGTCACAGGCACAGATATCTGGGCGGGGCACTTCGACCGCGACCTGATGGATATCTTCGCCTTGCAGGACGAGATCACCGAGAGCGTGGTGTCGGCCATCGAGCCCAACTTGCAAGCGGCTGAGATCGAGCGGGCTAAAGCCAAAGCAACCAGCAACCTGGAGGCATATGACCTTTATCTTCGCGCCCTGCCCGAGTTCTATGCCTTCACGGAGCACGGCTTTCGCCGCGCCGAGGCGCTCCTGCGGCAAGCCGTCGAACGTGATCCCGGCTATGCCGAAGCCTGGGGTGCCCTTGCTGATTGTCGAGGCCGCCTGATGGTGGGAGGCTGGACTAGGGACTGGAATGCCGATGCGGCCCGGAGCCGGGAGGCGGCTCTGCAAGCGGTTCAATGCGATCCGGACAATGCGCGGGTGCTCGCCATCGCGGCGTGGTCCTTGATCTCGCTCTCAGGCGTGCTGGAGCGCGCCGTCACCTTCTGCGAGCGTGCCCTGTACCTTCAGCCCAACTCATCGTATGTCCTGACGAATTGCGGCTGGGCGCTGATCTACAACGATGAGTGCGAGCGTGCCCTCGCCTGCTTGGAGAAGGCACGTCGGCTGAACCCACTGGACCCGCGCGGCTACATTACGCTGAACGCAATCGGGGCGGTGCATTTCATGGAGGGACGGTTCGCTGACACGGAGCAGTTCACGCGGCGAGCCCTGGAGATGAGCCCTAATCACCCGATCTCGCTTCGCTATTTGACGGCAGCGCTGGCACAGATGGGGCGGCTGGCCGAGGCGACAGAAGTCGGGCGTGTGTTGCAATCCACCCGCTGGGAGGCGATGCGAACTCACTTGAACCGGTCCTGCTACCGCAATCCCAAGAAGCGGGAACTCTTGTTCGACGGCTTGCGAAAGGCGGGTGTACGAGTGTGATGCTCTCCTGTTCAACTCCTCTCATAATCGCCCGCGCCTGAACTAACCTTTCGCATCGAACTGTTTGAGCTTCCATTAGCGATTGTATCATTGCAGAGAATTCCCAAGCAGTCGATCTATCATGGTCCTGACAGCCCGCATCTGCGGGCCAAGCCGGGTGTAGTAGTTCGACCCGCTGTAGCCCCAGAAATCCCAGCAGCCATTCGGGTTCGCTGCCGAAGTCTTTACCTGCGGAAACAGGACAACAATGTTATTGCTGGCCGCCCAGCGATTGTAGCCCGCATCTCGGATAAAGTCGTCGAAGACGCTGTCCACATTCTGGTTGCAGCCGTGAAATGCGACATGCAGGCGACACTGCTCGGCGGCACATGCGGCAGGGACATACAGGTAACCGACGCCATGGAGACTGACGCTCTCATTGGCAGCGCTGAAGAATTCCGACTGATCGAAAGCGAGCAGTGTCCCGTCCCGATGCGGATCATCGGAGGCTGGCTTGAAGTGTTCCGGGTATAGGTGGCGCAACAGTATCTCAGCCGCCTCATAGCCGCACTGGATCACGAACGGCGGCTCGTGTTGGCCGCAGTCTCGGACCGGGAACTTACTCTTCCCCGCAAACCGGCTGACCGGCATGCCGTGATTGGCCGGTTTCCCGTTCTGGTTCCGGTCGAACCAGAGGTTCGGCTCGTGAACTCCGAGCCGATCATAGAGCCGCCTGAGGGTTTCCATCACCGGGAGCGGAACGATGTCGTCCTCCTTTCCATGGAATAGCCAGACCCGGCTGCCCGCGAGATTGGACGGATGGTCGATCTGCCCCTGACTGGCAGCCTCTCTGATGAGGTTGAGGGAATCCGCAGCCTTGGGCAGATTGGGCCGGAGCCCGTAGTAGAGGTCACCGTAGTAGTGCGTGCAGGCCACCACTGCCGCCGAGACCCGATCCAGGTCGATTGATGAGATGGGCGACCAAGGATCGGGGATGTGCTCGACGCAGCCATATGGCCCACCCGCGATGATACCTGCGCCTTTGACGAGACTGGAGAAGGCGATGTGAAACTGGTGTGCGAAGAAGCCTCCGGAGGACAAGCCTGAGACCGTGACTGCCGTCCGGTCCGGATGGGACAGCGTAGGCAGCTTCTGGCTTGTTTGCTGAGGCGGCGGATCAGGCAGGCTGTCATGGGTGGCGTGCCCCGCTGTCGGTGACAGCATTACGACGGCACACACCAGCCACATGAATAAACGGGCCACAATCTGAACCCTCCGCGCATCGGGAAGTCTGTAACCGTCTCTCCGTCCCTCAACGGAGTCACCGAAATATACAGGTGAGACCCCGCCCGAGGCCAGAACGGCGGATTGTCTGTCCCGTTAGATCAGCGGAGCTATCCCGAAGGAGAACTCCCACTGAGATGTTGCTCAAACCCGATCCTTGCCCGAAGTCTAGGAGGCTGTGCCCCGCCGTAGGAACAGGAGAAAATGATGCCGAAGTTTGTCATCGAACGGGAGATGCCCGAGGTCGGCAAGTTATCGGATGCCGACTTCCAGGGAGCGGCTCAGAAATCCTGCGATGTTCTCCGGGCGATGGGACCGGAAGTGCAGTGGATCGAGAGCTATGTGACGGGCGATAAAATCTACTGCGTCTACTACGCCGCTGATGAGGGCCTGATCCGCGAGCATGCCGAACGGAGCGGCTTTCCGGCGAACAGGATCAATAAGGTCGAGCGGATCATTGATCCGGCCACCGCTGAGGCGTGACAATTTGGCGGCGGGTCTGAGTGAACCCGTTCAGGACAGCCTCTAATCTGGAGAGTCGCCATGCGTGCTCATGCGCTCCTTATCGTCCCGTGCCTGTGCTTCTCTATGCCTGCTGTGGCCCAAGACCAGACCACTATTCAGAGCCTGAACGACCAATTTGCGAGAGCCTTCAACACTGGCGACATCGCAACCCTTGCGAGCCTTTACGCTGAAGACGCGGTCATCTTGCCGCCTGGAGCGGAGATGATGAAGGGCAGAAGCTCCATTCAGGCATTCTGGAAATCTGCCGCCGAGCAACTCGGCGACGCGAAGCTGACTGCCGTTGACGTGAAGCCGCTCGGAGGTAATGCGGCGCGCGAGATCGGGACCTTCTCGCTTCGGACAAAGGGACTGCAGCCGCAGGAGATTACCGGAAAGTATGTCGTGGTCTGGGAGAAAGTCGGGAGCGACTGGAAGCTCGCCACCGACATCTGGAACATGAACAAGTAAGGCAGCAACCGACTGCCAGACGAAAGCTCGGTGTGAAGCTCGGATCGGAGAGGTCATCATGAGTAGCCTCCTCGTCCACGTCACCTGCGGGCCTGAGAACCCGACCAAGGCGACCCTCGCCTTCTTTGTCGCGGCAGCGGCAGTCGAGGCAGGACATGAGGTCCATGTCTTTCTGGCCGGTGACGCTGTTCAACTCCTGCGCGAACCCGTGCGAAATGCCCTGACGGGGCTCGGCACAGGTGCGCTGAACGAACACTACTTGAAGATCATCGCGGGAGGCGGTCGCCTCTACCTCTCGGGCGGGTCCTGCGCCGCACGAGGTGTGACCGATGAGGACCTCCACGGTGTTCCCTATGAAAAGGGAGCCCCGCCGACCTTGGTTCGGCTGGTCATGGAGTGCGACCGGAACATCGTCTACTGACGTGGTATGTTCGGAGAGCAAGGAAAGGGAGACCTGATTGCAGACGCGGTTTCCATTACATTCCTCGGCGACTTTGCGGCGGCTTGGAACCAGCACGATACGGGTGCAATCCTATCGATGATGACTGAAGACTGCGTACTCGAAACCAGCCGTGGACCTGACGTGAAGGGGGCAGTTTATACCGGTCAGCGGGAAGTTCGCCGTGGGATCGAGGAGGTCTTCGCCACCTTTCCGGATGCCCAATGGAATGGTCCCAGGCATTTCATTGCTGGAGATCGCGGCGTCACAGAGTGGGTCTTTACGGCAACCGGATCGGACGGCGCTCGCGTAGAAGTTCAGGGCTGCGACGTGTTCACGTTCCGGGATGGCAAGATCGCGGTGAAGAACTCGTACCGGAAACAGCGGACCGGCTGATCCCGGAATTCCCCTTGTTCAGCATCGCAGCATCGATACGCTCGTTCGGGAGTGTGCTGCTAGGGTGTTGTCATGACTGCACCCGCCCCGCGAGGCCTAAGCGTCTTCAACAATCACGTTGCCAACCGGGCGCCATCCAGACATGACAACACCCTCTTCCCAAAAGGCGTTACTTGCTAGGGATGCTGCCAGTCGCGTCGACGTCCTGTCCAGATCGTGCAACTGCTGGCTCATCCTGCTTCGGGCTTTTAGGCGCTGGGGTAGCCGGGTCTGGAAGGATCGGCAGGAAGTCTGGCGCCCCTGCTGGGACGCTAGCCCGTGCCAAGCAGGGCGCGAAGAGGGCCTCAACGCTCCTGGGTGACGGATCAGGACACTGGGGTCCTTCATGCATCGAGAGGCTATACAGTGTAACTGCGATACACACGGCTGCACCCGTATACGCAGCAAGAATTTCACGCCTCATTGCCTCTCCCCTTTCAGAGGGGCAATGCGCTTGCGCTCAGTTTGTTTCAGGAAAGCCGAATGGCCGAGGGACTGCCATTCATCTCAACAGTTCCAGCCTCTCAGCGATGCTCTCTTCCACGTAGAAGTCGGGGCTGACTTCAGTTAACAGCCGACGCAGATGCTTTGTGTCGCTCTTTTCAGCTTGGCATCCCGAGCACGTTGCAAGGCTTCAGCCTTCTCCCGGATTGCAGTGATCTTTGTGTCGCTTTCCTCAGCGGTGAGTGTCTTTTCGGCCACTGAAGGGGCTTTGGCCTTCGAGGCAGGTGATTGCGCGTAGGCAGGCTGCGAGGCAACAACGAGGGCAATGATGGAGACGACTGTGGCAATGCGCATAAGTATGCTCGCTGAAAGAGTCCTGGGCATTCTACGGTAGCACGCCCGAGGCACTCACTTGACCTGCTATTCTGCTGCTGGTTGGACACTTAATAGTGATTTGCCGGGGTTGCGAAGGAGTCCAAACCCTTCAGCCTGACTCGCTTCCACGTACTCATGAGGGCGGATCTCGACCATCAGGACACCATCGTCTCGGATGTAAGATTTGCATTTGGTGGGCATGAGGGAAGATGAACGCTTAGACAGAGTGACATTCAGAGCGGGTTCACTCCCCAGGAAGCAGTCTCAGCGCATCCCCTGAGGAGGGTACCATGTTGAAGAAAGTGGTCTTTGCTCTTGCGCTCACTGCCACTGGATTTGCGGTCCAGGCAGCCTCTGCTAACCCGCTAGCTAGCCCTGCCGTCATTCCCGAAGCTCCCGGCGCTTTGGTGCAGCGCATCCAGTATTACGACCCGCCGCGTTATGAGCGGCGGTACGAAGGCCCACCGCGCGGCTACTATGACCGTCCGTACTGGCGCCGTGGCGATGGCCCTCCGCCGTGGGCGCGGCCTTGGTGGCGCCGCTACTATGAGCGGCCATACTGGGAAGGGCGCGAGTACTACGGCCGCGGCTGGTGAATTGGAGGCTGAGGCGCAAAAAAGCCCCGCGCGATCATCTCGCCGAGGCACCCAACTAAAGCTAACGCAGTCCGGGTGAAAATCACCAAGACTGCTCTGTGGCTGTATAACTATCGCTAAAGCCCTACGGTTTCAAGGATCGATCCTACTTGTCCCAATCGTCGGCAAGCTACAGTGGCTTGTATAATCGATCGAGCAGTACAGGGCCGAGATGGAACAGCAAAGCGCCGGCTGTCGCTGCACCTATCAACTCTAGGCCAATCTCCCAGAATGGTTCGATCTTTTTGCTGCACTCAAAGAAGGCTTCGCCCAACTCGAACGAGCACTCCAACAAGAGGCCTATGAGGGCACCCGCAAAGGCGCGGCTGACGGAATCCAAGCCATGTTCCAAAGGCAATCCCTCTGCTTAGCCGAGCCAGGGGCCTTGTCTTGCGTCAAACCAATCGCATGCTTTGCGTATTTCTTAGTTGATGGTCCTCCTTCTCCGCTACGGCTCACCGCAACCGTGAACCTTATCGTCTGCTTGGCTCCTGCAGAGAGATTCCTGCCGGCACCTTCAACTCGCCGTCTTCCTGATTCAGGTCGATAAAATGGTTATTCCTGGGAATAACCAACCCCTCCCCGATCTTCGGCAACTTGGATAGGGCGGTGCAGGTGACAGCCGAGCACTCTCCCGACGAGGTCTCAGTGCCAGTAAACCGTGGGGTGGCCTGCCCAGGACCTGCAAGGCTCCCTTCAATCCGGATGCTCTGATCAGGAAACAACCAGGTAAAGCGCTGGCCCATCTGCTCCCACGTGCCTGGCCATTCGCCCGGCTTCGTCCGGGTGGAGGTGCTGTTCAAAGCAGGCTCGTCGGGAGCCAAGATTCAACACAGGAACACTTCTTGGTTGGAGACAGGATACATGCTGAAGAGTATCGCGCCAAAAAGCAGAGAATACGCCGGACGCAGGTGAAGGACCCGCGTCCGGCAACAAGCGTCAACATCAGGCGACAGCGGCGAGAAGTTGATCCTTCGTTACGCCCAGGGCAATGATCGTATCGCCTTCGTTCGTCGTCACAGTGGTGGCATCGACCAAGATCTGGCCTTGCTCGTTGGATGTGAACTGCTCGAGGAACGACGCAACCTCGCGGAACGCCAGATCGCCCAGGAAGGTCTGGGACAGCCGCTCTCCCACTTCTGGAACACCGAGACCCTCCGCCTCAAAGGCGGCGAGCACCGGCACAAGGTCAACTGGCCCCTCGTTGATGTTTGCGATGTCGGCGAGGATTTCCGGGGCAATGTCGAGCCTGTCGTGACCGTTGCCGAAATCAAGCGCAATCACGGTATCCTGCGCATTGTTGCCGACAATCTCCCGGCTGATGAAGAAGGTGTCGTCCCCGGCTCCGCCGAAGTGGATACCGAGCCCCTCCCCCGTGTCGGTCAGGTCGTTGCCCCAATTGCCGAGCGCGTAATCCGCGCCCTTGCCGGTGCGGATGACGTCATTGCCGAAATTGCCCCACAGGGAATCGGCGCCGTCACCGCCCAGGAGTTTGTCGTGGCCGAGGCCGCCGTTGACGACCGTGTCATCGCCAAAGGTTCGCACCCTGTCATTGCCGAAGCCGAGATCCACCGTGACATCATCGGCCTCAACCCGGACGCGGTCGCGGCCGAACCCTGTGGAGACGAGGCTGCCGTCCTCGTCCACAGTGACTCTGTCGTTTCCGAAGTTCCCGTACAGCCAGCATCCCAATCCGAAATCGTCATAAAAAGGCATGGTCGAACTCCTCAAGCAGAGAGTGCCAATCCATGGGCGCCGAACGTATCAAGACTTCGGCATGATCACGCTGTCGATCACGTGGATCACACCGTTCGATGTGCTGATGTCGGCCTGCGTGACGGTCGCGTCGTTCACCTTGACGGAGTTGCCGCTGGCATCGATCTGCACGGCCGTGCCCTCCACGGTCTGGGCGCTCGTCGTCTTGCCCTTCAGGTCACCGGACTTCACGTTCCCGGCGACCACATGATAGGTCAGGATCTTCTGGAGCTGAGCCTTGTTCTCCGGCTTCAGGAGGTTTTCGACCGTCCCGGCCGGGAGCTTCTTGAAGGCATCGTCCGTGGGGGCAAAGACCGTGTAAGGCCCCTGCCCCTTGAGTGTGTCGACAAGTCCAGCGGCCTGCAGGGCGGCCGCCAGCGTCTTGAAGTTGCCGTTTGTCACAGCGGTTTCGACGATATCCGCCGCTGTTGCCGGAGATGCCATCGCAAGCGTGGCCAGCACGGCATAGGCGCTATACTTCGCAGTCATTGCTCTCTCCTCTTCCTCATCGCTGTGCCCTCTCGTTCACCGGCATCAGCCCTGTTTGATATGCCCGCGGCATGGCCAGCTGTTCATCGGGAGTTTCCCGAGAGGACGCGGAAAATCACTGTAGGAGCTGCGCTTTCCCTTGTGCCGTCAGGCAAAGATGACGAGGATCAGGAACCGCTCCCATCCGGCACCGACATAAAGCCAAGCTTGAGGCCAGCATGGACCACCCCACATCCAGCCATGGTTCATCCACGGAGCATCGGAGATCTCGCAGAAGACGCTGCACAGTGACAGGAGGGCTTCAGGCTCGCCGACTGCCGACTTTGATCGCGCCAGGCGTGGAGGCGGAGGCCTTGCTCCGCTCCACGCTGGATGCTCTGTCGGCTCACATCGCCGTGCTGGATGAGGCGGGAACAATCATCGCGGTGAACCAAGCCTGGCGCGCCTTCGCCCATGCCTCCGGCTATGCCGACGAGAACCACGGGGTCGGGATGAATTACCTAGCCGTCTGCGAGCGGGCCGCTTCCCTGTCACAGGAGGCTGCCAGGACGGCAGAGGCGCTGCGGGAGATCATGGCAGGCGCCCGCTCCGAGTTCCGAATGGAGTATCCCTGCCGCAGCCCACAGGGACCGCGCTGGTTCCAGCTCCGGGTGACCCGGCCGGACCAGGCACCGACACGCCGGATCGTAATCGCACACGAGGATATCACCGAGGTCAAACGCACACAGCAGGAATTGGCTCGGCTGAGTGGCCGCCTCATGCATCTGCAGGATGAGGAGCGGCGTGCCATCGCACGCGAGCTGCACGACACGACCGCCCAGAACCTTCTCGCCATCACGTTGAATGCCTCCCGCCTGCATGGACAGGTCCGTGATGTGGAGGAGTCCGCCCGGCGCATTCTCGAGGAAACGTTCGAACTGGCGGAGCAGAGTCTTCAGGAGGTCCGCACCTTGTCCTATTTGCTCCACCCTCCGCTGCTCGACGATGTTGGGCTCACTGCAGCCTTGAGCTGGCTGGCGAGAGGGTTTTCTGCACGAAGCGGCATCCAAGTCGACGTCGCGATTGAAGGTAGCGGCGAGCCTCTCTCGCGGCCCATTGCGACGGCTCTTTATCGGGTGGCCCAGGAGGCGCTGTCGAACGTTCACCGGCATTCCGGGAGCAAGCGGGCGCGGCTGGCGCTCTATCGAACAGACGGCAGCATCCAGCTCGACATCGTTGATGACGGCACCGGGCTCAAAGCGCCCGTGAGAGCCACCGGAGAGGATGCTCAGTTGATAGGCGTTGGCATCTCGGGGATGCGCTTGCGTCTGGAGCAGCTTGGGGGCCGGCTTGAGATCCGCTCGAGCCCTTTGGGCACCTGGGTGGGCGCCAGCGTTCCGGCCCAGTCACGCTCCGCCAATGAACACTCTCCGGGCGAGCTCCCGAAGATGCCTCCCGATGAGCCCTGAGGACTTGTCATGCTTCGCATTCTTCTTGCTGACGACCACGACATTGTTCGGCGCGGGCTCAAGGTTCTCCTGGAGCAGAATATGGGTTGGCAGGTCTGCGCAGAAGCCTCCAATGGCCGAGACGCCGTCGACCTCGCCTTGCAGCATCGACCCCAGGTCGCTGTAATCGATCTGTCCATGCCAGAGCTCAATGGCCTGGAAGCGACCCGGCGCATTCGCCAGAGCCTGCCGGACACCGAGGTTTTGATCTTTACGATGCACGAAAGTGAGGAGTTGATCCGCGAGGTGCTGGGGGCTGGCGCCCGTGGCTACCTGCTCAAGTCCGATGCGGTCCGGCAGCTGATCCCGGCGGTCGAGAGCCTATCGCAGAAAAAGCCGTTCTTTGCCGGACGGGTGTCGGAGGTTGTTCTGGATGGCTTTCTCAAGGGCAGGCCAGCAATGCCGGCTCATCCCACAGCCGAGCGGCTGACCTCACGCGAACGCGAGATCGTCCAACTTCTGGCCGAAGGCAAGAGTAACAAGCAGATCGCGCGTCTTCTAGATCTCAGCGTCAAGACAGTGGAGACCCACCGGACAGCTGCGATGCGGAAATTGGAGCTCACTTCGCTGCCTGACCTGGTCCGGTACGCGATCAGGATGCAGATCATCCAAGCCTAAACCGCGGGCGCAACAGATTGGTGCATCCCATGCGTCTACCTTCGACCTCCTCGCGCTTGAGCAGTCTCGAACGACCGGCTCGGACGCTCGTGATCGGCGCGTCTGGCGGGATCGGATCCGCTGTCACGCAGCTTCTTGCATCGAACGGGTTCGAAACCGTTCATGCCCTGTCCCGTTCGGGTGCGGGGACTGGCTTGGCTGGCGTGCGGGCGGGACGGATCGACCTTGAGAACGAGGCGAGCATTGCCGCCGCAGCTGAGCAGCTTATTGAAGGCGCGCCCCTGCGCTTTATCCTGGTGGCAACAGGCCTGCTCCACGATAGCACGCTCCAGCCCGAGAAGACCTATCGCGCCCTCGATCCAGAACATCTCCTCCGCAGCTTCCGGATCAATGCGATCGGTCCGGCCCTCGCCGGCAAGCATATGCTTCCGCTTTTGCCGAAAACAGGCAAGAGCGTCTTTGCTGTCCTCTCGGCGCGTGTCGGCAGCATCGAAGACAACCGGCTTGGCGGCTGGTACGGCTACCGGGCGTCGAAGGCGGCCCTGAACCAGTTGGTACGAACCTTTGCGATTGAACTCGGTCGCCAGAGGCCGGACGCTGTCTGTGTCGCCCTCCACCCAGGAACGGTCAATACAGCTCTGAGCCATCCCTTCCAGGCCGGGAGCGAGAACAGGACAGTGTTTTCGCCCATGGCGTCTGCCGAGAAAGTTCTCGCTGTCGTGGATGGCCTGACCTCAGCACAGTCGGGGCGGCTCTTTGGCTGGGACGGGCAGGCAATTCCTTTTTGAGAGGAAGGGTGCGCCTCCTCTAGGACGTTCAGCACAACAGGAGCACCCTGCGCGTCAGCAACAGGCTCATACCGGATTTGTGCTTTTCAGATGTTGCAGCGCGGCCCGCATCAGCCGATCCGGGCCGAGATCGTGCCGGTTCTCCATCTGCAACATCGCGGCCAGCCGGGCTCGGGCACGGTTGACCCGGCTCTTGAGGGTGCCGACCGCCACACCGCACAGAGCCGCCGCGGTCTCGTAGCTCTTGCCCTGCTCGGCCACCAGGAGGAGCGCGGTGCGCTGCCCGGAGGGCAAACGGATCAGCGCCTCCTGAAGGTCGTCCAGCATCAGCTTGGAGTCCTGCTCGGGCTGCACCATCGGGCGCCTGGCAAAGCCACCCTCCGGGTCTTCGACCTCCCTCCGGCGCTTGCGGTGCTCGGAGTAGAAGCTGTTGCGCAGGATCGTGAACAGCCACGCCTCCAGGTTGGTCCCAGGCTGGAACTGATCGAGGCTCGCCCAGGCGCGCAGCAGGGTACCCTGGACAAGATCGTCACTCCGGACAGGATCGCGGGTCAGGTGCAGGGCGAAGTTCCGCAGGTGCGGCAGACAGGCAGAAAGCTGATCTTTTACGTACCGCGAGCGGCGCCGTGCGCGGATCTCCTGCACGAGGGCAAGGTGCTGTGCGTGGGAGTGGGGGTGGATGTGTCGGAGCCGCAGCCGCTTGTGATGGGCCGAGCGGCTGCGCTCTGTTCCGTTGGAAGCGGGACGGCTGTGTTGGCGAGCGGCTTGGGTCATGGCCGTGCTCCACCTGAGCGACAGCTTCACCATACACCTCAGGTTGGCCGTTCGCGAGACAATTCCGGTCCAGGTTCTCCACCCCTAAGCCGCAAGGGCTTCGTCCCAGTGGTATGGGACGATGAAAGCCGCAGGTGCCGCCGGGTCGGGGCTGCGCTCCACGTTGACCAGCCGCAGGGCCGCCTTGACCTCGTCCAGGCGCGAGGGCTCGCTTTCCGGCATGCCCTCAGCGTTGGCGAGATCAAGCAGATACTCGTCCCAAGCCCAGCGCTGCAAGATCTCTCGCTTGCAGTCGATCGTCAGCAGGGGATGGCACACGACATCATGAGGCGCGTTGAAGACAGACGCTGGGTTGACGAACGCCCGGTCGAGATCCGGCAGGAACGGAGCTTCGCGGCGGCTGGCGCGGCCACGCAGCCAGGACGCCCATGGCACGACGCCAGAAGGGTTTGCGCCGGCTGCCCACTCGCGAGTTACCGGATGCGATTGGCCAATGGGACGCTTGGAACTGCCCTCCCCTGCTCGCTTGGGCCAATGGTGCTCTCGGGTCAGGAATGGCGGTGGTGATTGGGTCTGTCTGATCCTGATCGTCTGCTGCTCCATTGCACTCCTCCAGATGCAAGTCGATCAATGACGGGTTGGGATGTCAGTTGGCCTGCCATGGTCCAAGCCACAGCCGCAGGCCAAGGCTCATCGTGAACAGAAGCGCCGCCTCGTCCCAGGCGGTCAGGTGCGATGCCAGCGGCCGCTCACCCCGCAGGCCCGCCAGGCTGACGGATGCGATCCCAGCCAGAAACAGCAGACCGGCAAACGCGAACGGCATCAGGGGCACCGGCACGAGAGCGGCGAAGCACAGGCAGAACGCCAGCACCAGGCAGTAGCGCTCAAGTGCTTCGCGATTGATCTCCCTCAGGCTGCGGCGCCCATCGTGTGGATCAAGCCAGTCCGGCAGGCGCGGCCAGTCGCGCCGTTTGAACGAGGTCATGGCACCCTCCCCATCTAGTGGGTCGTCTGCCGTCGGGTCTGGCATTCTGCTGGTGCCTGTGATTTCGGCTGGGGCAGCGGTTGGCTGGTACAGGCTCCGGAACCGCCAACGCGATGGATCTGCTCCGTCGCGCAGCGCCGGCGCCGCTGCCGGCGCTTGCCGTTCCAGACAAACGGTGTCGGCTGCGCATTCCAGCTTCGTGCCGTCTGCTCGAACCAGATCCCGATCTCGTCGGAACTCTGCGGATGCTGTCCCGCGAGCGCCCGCCGTTTGAGCACGCGCTGGATCGACTCCGCCATGTTGAGCCAGCTGCCGGCGACCGGCGTGTACAGCGGCATGACGCCATGCGCACACAGCCACAGCACCAGTTCAGGAGTCTTGTGGCCGGTAAGATTGTCCCACACCAACAGCAGCCGCAGCGGCGGCACCTCCTCCGGCAAGGTGAAGCACCGGCTCAGCCCGGCCTGCCAGGCCTCCCACGCCGCGTGCGTGAGAGCGGGATCGGCGACAGCTGGGGCGGGCAACTCCGCCAGGATCGCGCTGAGACGCTCGCGCAGCCAGGGATGCAGCACCGCATTCGTACAGTGCTCGGCCGGCTGCAGGCGCACCTGGCCCGAGGCGGGATGGAACAGGGTCAGGATCTTGGTCGTGC
>NZ_QDGA01000090.1 GCF_003347665.1 Microvirga calopogonii | reverse complement strand
CGCCTTCGGGGGTGACCCAGGTGATGTTCTGGTTCGGATCCTTGATGTCGCAGGTCTTGCAGTGGACGCAGTTCTGCGCGTTGATCTGGTAGCGCGGTCCGCCCTCGCCCTCGACCCACTCGTACACGCCCGCCGGGCAGTAGCGCTGCGAGGGGCCGCCATAGACCCCAAGCTCCGATGCCTTCTGCAGCCCCATGTCCTTCACCTTGAGGTGGGCCGGCTGGTCCTCCTCGTGGTTGGTGTTCGACAGGAACACCGAGGACAGCTTGTCAAAGGTCAGCACCCCGTCCGGCCGGTCGTACTTGATCGGCTTGACCTGATCGAGGGGCAGCAAGGTCTCGTAGTCGGGCTTGCCGTGCTTCATCGTGCCGAACGGCGACCAGCCGAAGATCTCGGTCAGCCACATGTCGAGCCCGCCGAGCGCCACGCCGGCCGCCGTGCCGTAGCGCGACCAGAGCGGCTTCACGTTGCGCACCCGCTTGAGGTCGTAGCCGATGGGCGAGGCGCGCCAGGATTCCTCGTAAGCCGCCACCTCGTCACGGGCGCGCCCGGCCTGCAGGGCGGCAAAGACGTGGTCGGCGCAGAGCATGCCCGACAGGATCGCGTTGTGGCTGCCCTTGATGCGCGGCACGTTCACGAAACCTGCCGAGTCGCCGACCAGGCAGCCGCCCGGGAAGGACAGGCGCGGCACCGACTGCCAGCCGCCCTCCATGATGGCCCGCGCCCCGTAGCCGATGCGCTTTCCGCCCTCGAACACGTCACGCACCATCGGGTGCGTCTTGAAGCGCTGGAACTCGTCGAACGGCGACAGGGTCGGGTTCTTGTAGTTCAGGTGCACCACGAAGCCGACGGACACCAGGTTGTCGTCGAAATGGTACAGCCAGGAGCCGCCGCCCGCGTTGTTCGGCAGCGGCCAGCCCATGGAATGGCGCACGAGGCCGGACCGGAAGTGCTCGGGCTTGACCTGCCACAGCTCCTTGATGCCGATGCCGTATTTCTGGTGATCCCGGCCCTGGTTCAGGCCGAAGCGCTCGATCATCTGCTTGGTCAGCGAGCCCCGCGCGCCTTCGCCGAAGATCGTGTACTTGGCGCGCAGCTCCATGCCGCGGGTGAAGTTGGCATTGGGCTCGCCGTCACGGCCTATACCTAAGTCGCCGGTGGCGACGCCCACCACCTTGCCGTCCTCGACCAGCACCTCGGCGGCCGGGAAGCCGGGATAGATCTCCACCCCCAGCTCCTCGGCCTTGCGGCCGAGATAGCGGGCGACGTTGCCGAGCGAGCCGACGAAGTTGCCATGGTTGTTCATGAGCTTGGGCATGAACACGTTGGGCAGCGTCACCCCGCCGGCGTGGCCGAGATACATGAACTCGTCGGCGGTGACTTGCGTCTTGAGCGGCCGGTCGGGATCATTGCGCCAGTCCGGCAGGAGCGCGTCGAGGCCGATAGGGTCGATCACCGCGCCGGAGAGGATATGGGCGCCGACCTCGGAGCCTTTTTCCACCACCACGACCGAGATGTCCGCGCCCTGCTCCAGCGCCTGCTGCTTGAGCCGGATCGCCGTCGCCAGGCCGGCAGGCCCTGCCCCCACGACGACGACGTCGAACTCCATCGATTCACGGGCAGGCAGATCGGACATCCTCACAACTCCTCAATCAGCGACGGCTGTCTCGCTTGTCAGACTTTCGCATGCGCATCGGCCTTGATGAGGTCAGCGCCCTTTTCGGCGACCATCAGAACGGCCGCTTGCGTGTTGGCGGACACCATAGTGGGCATGACCGACGCATCGACCACGCGGAGCCCTTCGAGCCCATAGACCTTCAAGCGCTCATCCACGACTGCCTGCGGGCCCTTGCCCATGCTGCAGGTGCCGATGGCGTGATAGATGGTCTGGCCATTGCGCCGGGCGAAATCGAGCCATTCGTCATCCGTGTTCACTTGGGGACCAGGATTCATCTCGTAGGCGCGGTACTTGTCCATGGCCGACTGCTCGACGATCTGCCGAGCGATCCGCATGCCACCAATAAGAGATGCCTGGTCGGTCCGCACGGAGAGGAAATTCGGCCGGATCGCAGGCGCAACGGTGGGATCCGGCGACTTGATGTGAATCGAACCCCGCGATTCCGGACGCAATTGCGTCACACCGATGGTCATGCCAGGCTCCCGGTCGAGCTTGCGCTCGCCCGCATTGGCGTAGCTCGCATGCATGAAGAAATACTGCACGTCCGGCGTTTCGAGTTCCGGCCGCGTTTTGACGAAGCCGTGAGCAAGGCCTGTGCCGAATGTCAGGATCCCCTTGCGCGTCAGGTAGTACTGCGCGACGGCCGCGCCCAAGCGCCAGCCTCGGGTCATCTCGTTGAGCGTGACGGGGAGTTTCACCCGCCAGTTCATGCGAGTGGCGAAGTGATCGATATAGTTGTTGCCCACGCCGGGGAGTTCATGCGCGACAAGAATCCCCGCAGCCGCGAGGGACTTCGGGTCGCCCACGCCTGACAGCTCCAACAGGTGCGGCGTCTGCACGGAACCGGCCGTGAGGATCACTTCCGCCCGCGCCCTCACCTGCTTCTCTTCGTTGCCGACCCGATATGTCACGCCGATGGCGCGCTTTCCCTCGAAGTTGATGCGCAGGACATGGGCATGGGTGCGGACCTCGAGATTCGGCCGCGACATGGCAGGACGCAGATAGGCATCCGCCGCGCTCCAGCGGCGCCCTTTGCGTTGGTTGACCTGATAATATCCGAAGCCTTCCTGATCGGCTCCGTTGTAATCGGGGTTCTTGGGATAGCCCGCCTGCTGCGCCGCCTCGATGAAGGCTTCCGAAATCTCCGGTCGCTCAGCGACGCGCACGACGCTGAGCGGTCCGCTTCCGCCGCGCAGCTCGTTCTCTCCGTCCTCGAAGGATTCGAGCTTCTTGAAATAGGGAAGGACGTCCTGAAAGCTCCAGCCGGTCGCGCCACGCTGCGCCCAGGTATCGTAATCCTGAGGTTGACCGCGAACGAAGATCATGCCGTTGATGAGCGTCGAGCCGCCCAGTCCTTTCCCGCGCGGCACCACGATGGTGCGATTGTAGACGTTCTCCTCCGGCTCGGTCTGAAAGCGCCAGTTATACTTCGCGTTTGTCAGAAGCTTGCTGAAACCGGCTGGGATCGAGATCCAGAATCCGTTGTCCGGACCGCCGGCCTCGAGCACTAGCACCTTGTATTGAGAGTTCTCGGTGAGACGGTTCGCCAGCACGCAGCCAGCCGTGCCGCCACCGACGATGATATAATCAAAATATTCCATGCGGTACGCTTTCAGGAATTCAGGCCCGCGAGATGCGGGCTCAATCAGGCAGAGAGCACTTTGCCGGGGTTGAGGAGCCCTTCCGGATCCAGCGCCCGCTTGAGCTTGCGGGTGATGTCCATCTCGACCGGAGAGCGGTACCTCGCCAGCTCTCCGACGCGATATTGTCCGATGCCATGCTCCGCCGAGATGCTGCCGCCGTAAGCGGCGACCACGTCGTGCACGATGCGGTTGATGACGTTCGCGTCGTGGCCGGCATCCACGAGCACGTTGTAATGGATGTTCCCGTCACCCAGGTGGCCGAAGGCATTCACCCTGGTGCCCGGCGCGCCGGCGGCCAGCGCCTCGCCGGCCTCCGCAAGGAAACAGGGAACCGAGGTGAGCGGCACGGACACGTCGTGCTTGACGCTCTTGCCTTCCCGCGCCTCGGATTCCGTGACGTGCTCGCGCAAGGCCCAAAGCTGCGCCGCCTGCGCACCCGACTCGGCAATCACGCCATCGAGCGCGATCACGTGCTCGAAAGCGGAGCCGAGCATCGTCTCCGCAGCCTCGCGCAGGCCCGCAAGGCTGGAAGCCGCCTCGATGAGCACGAACCACTCGCCCTCGGCAATCGGAGGCTTCAGTCCTGCATGCCTTGCGACGAGTCCCAGGGAGGTGCGTGAAATCAGCTCGAAAGCCGTGACCTGATCACCAAGCTCGTCCTGGGCGAGTTCCAGCAGCCGCAATGCGGCATCTGGATCGGGAACGGACAGGAGTGCCGTGACAGAGTGCTTCGGCCGTGGGAGAAGTCGCAGGACGGCTGCGGTGACGATCCCGAGGGTGCCCTCGCTGCCGATGAAGAGCTGCTTCCAGTCGTATCCGGCATTGTCCTTGCGCAGCCTGCGCAAACCGTTGGCGATGGTGCCGTCGGGCAGGACCACTTCGAGGCCCAGGACGAGGTTGCGGGTCATGCCATAGCGCAGGACGTTCACCCCACCCGCATTGGCGGCGACGACACCGCCGATGGTGGCGGAGCCCTCGGCCGCGAGACTGATGGGCAGCAGACGCCCGGCAGAGGAAGCCGCATCCTGAGCAACCTTCAGGATGCATCCGGCCTCGGCCTCGATGGTCATGCCGATAGGATCGACGTTGCGGATCGCTGCCATGCGGTTGAGGGACAACAGAACCTGCGTGCCGGAACTGTCCGGGACGGCGCCGCCTGCCAGTCCGGTGTTGCCGCCTTGGGGCACGACGGCAACGCCGGCCTCATGGCAGATCTGCACGATCTGCGCCACCTGCTCGGTCGAGGACGGGCGGACGACGCAGGCGGGCTTGCCGGGAAAGAGCTTGCGCCAATCCATCGCATAGGGCTCCTGGTCGGCCCAGTCGGTCATGACTCCAGCGGATCCGAGAATGCCCTTCAGGCGCTCCGTAACATCGGACGATGTGCTCATCTGACTGCCTCATTGAGAATTGCCCCGTCAACAGGCATGCCTTTGGCCGCCATGGCAAGGGCGAGGCCCTCGGCGACCTCACGGGTTCCCGCATAGGCCGCGCGCTCCAGAATCTTGGAAATGGTCGGGGACGCCTCCCGGCCGTGCACGCGCTGAACGGGCTGATCGAGCCAGTCCAGAAAGCGGCGCTGGATCTCGTCGGACAGCATGGTCCCATAAGAGGTTCCGATGGATCCCTGCTCCACGATGACCACGTTGTTGGTTCGTCGGATGCTGTCCCCGATGGTCTCCCAGTCGAGGGAGGCGCGGTCGAGGCTCCGCAGATCGATGACTTCAGCATCAACCCCGAGTCGCTCGACCGCTTCGAGGCTGCGCGTCACCATGGCCGAATAGGTCAACACCGTCAGGTCGCGGCCAGGCCGCACGACGCGGGCGCGGCCCAGAGGAATGACGTAATCGAGGTCATCCGCCGGCAGAGCGCCCATGGTCTGGTAGAGATCCACGTGTTCGATGACGAGGATCGGGTCGCGGGATTGCAGGGCCGCGTTCATGAGGCCCACATAATCGTGCGGCGTCGACGGAGCGACGATGCGCCATCCAGGCGAAGTGGCGAACACGCCAGCCGGATCGAGGGAGTGCTGCGAACCATATCCCGTACCCATGGCGATCTTCGTCCGCAGCACGAGCGGCATGTCCGCATCGCCGCCGAACATGTGACGCGCCTTGCCGATCTGGTTGAACACCTGATCTGCCGCCACCCACATGAAATCGGGATACATGAACTCGATGATCGGGCGGTAACGGCCGTCCATGGCGAGTCCGCCCGCAAGCCCCGTGAAAGCCGCCTCGCTGATCGGCGTTCCGAGAACGCGGCCCGGGAATGCATCCGCGAGCCCTCGGGTCGCGCCGTTGGTGCCACCCTTCAGGCGGTGAATGTCCTCGCCCATGACCACGAGGGAGGAATCGGTCTCGAAGCGCCGGTGCAGCACGTCCGCGATGGCGTCGACGAATTTCCGTTCACGAACGGGACCGTCATACGATACGCCTTCGACGATCCGGGCATTGCGCCAATCTGGCAGTTCGCCCCGAATGCCCACGTCGACGAACGCCGTGTCGGGCCACATGTCCGGGCGGATGCGCCGCGTATTGCCGTGGGGCTCGACAAGGCTCTCGGCCAGGCGAGTCATCACGGTCTTGCACCGGTCGCGCAGATCGGAAACATCCGCATCGGCGATGAGGCCGCGCCTCACCATTTCCCCGGTCGTGCGGTTGAGCGGATCGCGGGCGCGCCAGGACGCCTCCTCGTCCTTGCTTCGGTAGCCGAAGGCCGAGCCCGGCAAGGGTCCGTTCTGGTGAAAGAAGCGGTAGACCTCCGCCTCGATCAGCGCCGGTCCTTTGCCGTCGCGCAGCAGCGCCAGCGCTTCCTGGGTTGCGAGATGGACGGCGAGCGGGTCCATGCCGTCGACGCGCCAGGAGGGAATTCCGAAGCCGCACCCGCGTCCCGACAACCGGCCTTCGCGCGTGGCCTCATCGACACGGGTGGCGACCGCGTAAAGATTGTTCTCGACGAAGAACAGCATCGGCAACGACCAGGCAGCTGCGAGATTCATGGTCTCCAGCGCGGCGCCGATATTGATCGCGCCATCTCCGAAATACGTGACGGCAACGTCGCCGGTCGCCGCCATCTTGTGGGCCATGGCGGCACCGGCCGCAAGCGGCACGCCACCGCCCACGATGGCGTTGGTGCCAAGCGCACCGGCTTCCGCCCAGCGCAGATGCATGGAGCCGCCCCGTCCATGGCCGAAGCCGGGCTCGAGTCCCAGGATTTCCGCCAGGGTCCTGTGCAGCACCTGCTCGACCTCCGGCGAGAATTCCGCCTTCGGATCGAGACGGGGCGCCACATAGGCCAACGCCTTCGCGAGGAACTGATGATGGCCACGGTGCGAGCCGTTGACCTGATCGGTCACGCGCAGGCCGACGACCGACCCGACGGCGCCACCCTCCTGCCCGATGGACGAATGGGCCGGACCATGTACGAGCCCTTCGCCGGCGAGATCGAGAACCGTCTCCTCGAAGGCCCTGATAAGATGCAGCTGCGTGAGCATTTCGCCGAGCAGCACGGGATCGGCCGCATCCCAGTCCTCGCGGGTCGTACGCAGTTCGATCCAGGGAGCCGCTGTCTCCAGCCTTGTCCGCACAGGCATGGCAGTTCTCCTAAACGTAGCCGTATGCCGTCCAGCCGCCGTCCACGCCGACGATCTGGCCTGTCATGGGACCCGATGCATCAGACGCCAGGAACGTGGCGACCTCGGCCACTTCGTGAGTTTCGATGAGACGTCCGATGGGTGTGCGCTTCTCGAGCGCCCCGATATCGAGTCGTCCGCGCGCCTGCAGATCCTCGACGAAGGGCGTGCGGACGTAACCCGGCGCGATGGCGTTCACCCGGATGCCATGCTGCGCCCATTCCACGGCGAGCGCCTTCGTCATCGCGGAGACGCCGCTCTTGGAGACCACATAGCCCAGCCTCTCGGGAGCCGCGACCACACCATAGATGGAGGACGTGAGAATAATGCGCCCCTGCCCTCGCGGGATCATTCGGCGGCCTGCTTCCTGAACGGTCAGGAACACGCCGTCGAGGTTTACGCTCATCACGCGCCGCCAACCCTCGAGATCGAGGTCGAGGGTCGGGCAGTTCTGCGAGATGCCCGCATTGGCAAACACCACGTCCACGGGACCGAAAGACGATTCCGCCAGGTCGAAGGCAGCCTTCACGTCCGCGGGCTCGGTCACGCTGCCGGAGGCGACGACCACGTTCTCGAGATCGCGAACGGCCTCCGGCGCTTTCGGGTCCCGGTCCATGACGAGCACGCGCACACCGCGAGCGACGAACGTCCGAGTAAGCTCGAGGCCGATCCCGGATGCGCCGCCCGTGATGAGAACGCAGCGTCCTTCGAGGCTCACGGATGCATCTCCATGAACGCGGCCATCAGTTCGAGCTGGCAGGCGAGCATCGGCTGGCCTGGATGGGTCCGGCAGCCGCGCTTCTTCGCGGCAGCCAGGAGAGCGGTGATCTCCGGCTGCATGATGATCTCGGCGACGATCTGATCGGCCGAGAGACGATCCACGTCGAGCGGAAGCGGATCGCCGTCCTTCAATCCGAGGGACGTCGCGTTCACGACGATGTCGTGCCCTGTCGGATCAGGGGTCCCGATCTCGACTGGAACCGCCGGATAGTGCTTCGCAAGCCGTTGTTGCAGGTCTTGGGACTTGGCTCGCGTGCGATTGGCGATGGTGAGGCGCGACACTCCGGCCTCCGCCAACGCGAACGCAATGGCGTTGGCAGCGCCGCCGGCGCCGGACAGGTAGACGCTGCGTCCGCGTGGATCGATGCCGCCCTGGCGCAGGCCCGAGACGAAGCCCGCCCCGTCGAGCATTTCGCCCACGAGGCGGCCATCGGCCTCACGCCGTACGGTGTTTACCGCCCCGATGGCACGCGCGTGATCGCTGACTTCGTCGCAGAGATCCACGATGGCGGTCTTGTGCGGAACGGTGACCACGAACCCTTTCAAGTTTCGCATGGACCGGAGCCCCGTCACGAAGGTGTCGAGGTCGCTTGCTCTCACATGAAGCGGGATCATGACGCCGTCGACGCCCCGCTCATGCATCATCGCATTGAGGGCCTGAGGCGTCTTCACGTGGTGGATCGGGTCCGCCAGGATGCCCCAGATGGTCGTGTGGCCTGTAATCGCCGTCACCGCATCACCCGAGCGTGTAGGCGATCTTCACCGCCGTGTAGAACTCGCGCGCATAGGCGCCCTGCTCGCGGGGACCGTAGGACGAACCTTTCCGACCACCGAACGGCGTGTGATAGTCGACGCCCGCCGTCGGCAGGTTCACCATGACCATTCCGGCGCTGGAGCGCTTCTTGAAGTCGCCCGCATATTTGAGGGATGTGGTGCAGATGCCCGACGACAGGCCGAACTCCGTGTCGTTCGCGATGGAAACCGCCTCCTCATAATCGCGAACGCGGATGACCGTCGCGACGGGGCCGAAAATCTCCTCGCGGTTGACCCGCATGTCATTGCTGGTCTCGGTCAAGAGAGCCGGCGCCATGTAGTGGCCCGGCGTGCCGCGATCCAGGGCCTCGCCGCCGATCACGACTTTGGCGCCTTCCTTACGGCCGATATCGACGTAACCGATGTCCTGCTCGAGCTGCGAGCGGCTGACCACGGGTCCGATATCGGTGCCGGGCTTCAGAGCGTCGTCGACCTTGAGGCCCGCCATGCGCTCCTTCAGGGCCGCGACGAACCGGTCATGGATGCCCTCCTGCACGATCAGGCGTGAGGACGCGGTGCAGCGCTGGCCGGTGGAGAAGAACGCGCCGTTGACGGCGCACTCGACCGCGACCTTGAGGTCCGCATCGTCGAGCACGATGAGCGGGTTCTTGCCGCCCATCTCGAGCTGGATCTTGGCACCCCGCGCCACGAGATCGCCCGCGAGGCGGCGTCCCACCGGCACGGAGCCCGTGAAGCTCAAGGCCCGCACGAGCGGCGACCTGACGATGGCATTGCCAACCTGCGAGCCCGGACCCATCACCAGGTTGAACACGCCTACCGGAACGCCGGCCCGTGTGATGATCTCGGAAAGCGCCCAGGCGGAGCCGGGAACGAGATCCGCCGGCTTGAACACCACGGTGTTGCCATAGGCGAGCGCCGGAGCGATCTTCCAGGCCGGAATGGCAATCGGGAAGTTCCAGGGGGTGATCAGCCCCACCACGCCTTCCGGCTCGCGGACGATTTCCACATCGACGCCCGCCCTCACGGAAGCGAGACGGTCGCCGGTCAGCCGAAGGGCCTCGCCGGCAAAGAACTTGAAAACCCGTCCGGCCCGCACGACCTCGCCGATGCCTTCCGGCAGAGTCTTGCCCTCTTCGAGAGACAGGAGTCGCCCGAGTTCATCCTTGCGCGCCAGCAGTTCGGTGCCGACCCGATCGAGAATGTCGGACCGCACCTCCGGGCTCGATGCAGCCCAGGTGGGAAAGGCCGCGTGAGCGGCTGCAATAGCGGCTTCGGTCTGGGACGCATCCGCCGATGCGTATTCGCCCACGACGTCGTCAAGGTTGGACGGATTGATGTTCAGGTTCGTGGCGACGCCCTCGACCCACTCTCCGCCGATATAGTTCCGGTGCAGCATTGCCGTCTTGTCCGTTAAATTCCGAGATACGCGGTCTTGATGTGAGGATCGGCCAGGAGGCCGACGCCGGTGTTCTCCATGGCGATGCGCCCGTTCTCGATCACATAGGCCCGCTCGGCGATCTTGAGCGCGTGGAAGGCCTTCTGCTCCACGAGAAGCACCGTGGTACCCATCTGACAGATGCGGTCGACGATACCGAACATCTGCTGGACGATCAGCGGCGCGAGGCCGAGGGACGGCTCGTCGAGCATCAGCAGCTTCGGCGACGCCATGAGGCCGCGCGCAATCGCCACCATCTGCTGCTCGCCGCCGGACAGGGAGCCTGCCAGCTGATCGAGACGTTCCCTGACACGGGGGAAGATGTCGAGCACTTCCTCGAAGCGCTTCGCGGCGCCCTCCCGGACATTGGGGTGGTAGCAACCCATCATGACGTTGTCGCGCACGGTCATGACCGGGAAGAGCTGGCGCGCCTCCGGCACCATGATGAGCCCGCGCCCGACGATCTCGGAGGGATTGTGCCCGTCGATGCGCTCGCCGTTGAAGGTGATCTCGCCGCTCGTCGGCTTCACGAGCCCCGAGATGGTGCGCAGCAGCGTCGTCTTCCCGGCCCCGTTGGAGCCGATGATGGTAACGACCTCGCCACGGCCGATCTCGATCGAGATATCCTGAAGGATGACAGTGCGGCCGTAGCCCGCCGTGACGTTAGATACCTTGAGCATCGACGAAGTCCTCTCCGAGATAGGCCTCGATCACCCGCCTGTCTTTCACGACATCCTGCGGATCCCCTTGTGCGATCACGCGTCCGGAATCGATCACCACGATCCTGTCTGAGAGGCTCATGATTGCCTGCATGTTGTGTTCGATCGCGATGACCGTGACGCCGGTGTCGCGAATGGTGCGAATGAGGTTGACCATCTTCACCGTGTCGGACTGGCTCTGACCCGCCATCACCTCGTCGAGGAGAAGGATCGAAGGCTCCGTCGCGAGCGTCCGGGCGACCTCGAGGCGCTTCAATCCGCCGATGGGCAGGTTGCGGGCCTCCACGTCCTTGATGTCCTCGAGGCCCACCAGCCGGGCGACCCGGAGGGCCGCCGCGCGGGCATCGTCCACCTTGGGATGGCGCATGAAGGCGCCGACCATGATGTTCTCGAGAACGGTGAGCTTGCCGAAGGGCTGCACGATCTGGAACGTGCGGCCGACGCCGAGCCGGGCGAATTCGTCCGCCGAGGCTGGGCTCGTCATCTGGCCATCGCCGCTCACGATGCGGACGGTACCGGATGTCGGCTTGAGGAAGCCCGAGATCTGGCTGAAGAGGGTCGTCTTGCCGGCGCCGTTGGGGCCGATGATGCCGAGGATTTCGCCGCGGCGAAGGGTGATGGAGACGTTGTCGGTCGCGGTCAGGCCGCCGAACTTCATCACGAGGTTCTTCGCTTGGAGGATCGGCTGACCCGGCTCGCCCGAGATCGGACGCTGCGCGGGAGCCGCATAGTCGTCGTCACGACGGCCGCCGCCCGGCAGGCGGTCGATCCACTGGCTGACGCGCGCACCGAAGGTTCCGACGAGACCGCCCGGCAGGGTCAGGGTGATGATCACCAGCACGGTGCCGTACACGAAGCCATGAAGGCCGTTCGCGGATGCGCCGAGCCAGCCGCGGGCGAGTTCCGCAATCGGGACCACCAGCACGGTGCCGAGCAGCGGGCCGAAGACCGTTCCGAGGCCGCCGATCAGCGAGAACATGGCGATCTCGATGGAGGTAGCGAGCGAGAACATCGTCGCCGGTTCGAGGAACGTCATGTACATGGCATGGAAGGAGCCCACGAGCGAGGTCAGCGCCGCCGAAACGATCACGGCCTTCAGCTTGACCCCGGTGTTATTGATGCCGGCCGCCAGGGCCGCATCTTCACGCTCGCGCACGGCCGTCAGATAGAAGCCGAGGCGGGAGTTGCGGATGGACCAGGAGACGACCAGCGTCAGCACGAGCAGCCCGAACGCGATGTAGAGGTAGTTGAACTTGTCCTCGAAGATCATCCACGCCCAGCCGAGGTTGAGCGGGACGATAAGGCCGGCAGCGCCGCCGGTCAGGCCGGTGAAGTGGATCGACAGCAGGCGCACCACTTCCAGGAACGCGATGGTCGCGAGCGAGAAGAACGGGCCGCGCAGGCGGAAGCACGGATAGCCGATGCCGATGCCCACCACGGCGGACAACGCGGCGCCGGCCCACATTCCGATCCAGGGGCTGATGCCGAAATGCTGGATCAGGAGAGCGGTCGTGTAGCCGCCAATGCCGTAGAACACGGTGTGGCCCAGCGAGAGCTGTCCCGCATAGCCGCCGACGATGTTCCAGGCGGTCGAGAGAGCCGCGAAGACGCAGATCGTCACGAAGACGTGCACGACGAAAGGCGAGTCGACGAGCGCCGGCACGATGAGGAGGAGGGAGAGCGCGATCAGCGCGCAATAGACCCGCGGGTTCGTCAGGCGGGACAGAAGGCCCGTGCTCTGCTGACCGGTCGCAGGTGGCGCAATGACTTTGGCGGTCATGATGTCACTCCGTGCCGCGGCCGAAGCCGAACAGGCCGGTCGGCTTGAAGATCAGGATGAGGATGAAGATGGCGAAATAGACCACTTCCTTGAGGTCGGGAGCGATGTAGTAGCCCGAGAGGCTGTCCACGATGCCGATGATCATGGCGCCCACGAAGGCCCCGTAGATGCTGCGCATGCCGCCCAGCACCACGACCACGAAGGCGGTCAGCACGAAGTAGGTGCCGATGGTCGGCGTCACGGGATAAAGCGGGATCAGGAGCGCGCTCGCGAGACCTACGCAGGCAGCGCCGAGACCGAAGGTGATGACGTAGACCCGGTCGACCCGAACGCCCATGAGGAGCGCCGCGTTGCGGTTCTGGGCAGTCGCGCGGATGGCGCGCCCCAGTGCCGTCGTCTGCATGAAGAAATGCAAACCTGCCACGAGGACGAACGCGCAAACGAACATGATGAGCTGGCCGACCAGCAGGGTGTGTCCGCCGAATGCGATGGACTGGCGGGCGCCCGGCACGGTCAGCGAATAGAGGTCGGCGCCGAAGATCAGGAGGGCGAGGTTCACGAGGGCCGTGGACAGACCGACGGTCGCGAAGATCTGGATGTGCTCATCGGCTCCGAGAAGCGGCTGGATGATGAAGCGCTGCACCAGCGCACCCAGCACGAAGAGCAGGATGACGACCGGAACGATCGACACATATGGGTTGAGGCCGAAATGCGTTCCCAGAAGATAGACGGCATACATGCCGACCATCAGGAACTCGCCGTGAGCGAAATTGACGACCCGGACGATCCCGAAAATCAGGGTGAGGCCGACGCTGATGATGGCATACATGCTGCCGAGCAGAATGCCATTGAGGATGAGTTGTACGAGAACGTCCATCCAGAAACTCCGGGACGCAAGCAGGAATGGTCAGGGGATGAAAAGGCGGTCTCCGAGGAACGCTTCCGCTCCCGGAGACCGCAGGTCGGACGGAGGTCAGTTCGAACCGACGCCGGTCTTCAGCTTGGCGACGGCAGCCTCAGCGGGGAACACGGTCACGAGCTCGCCGCCCTGCCACTGCATGAGGAACGGGCTGACGCGGGTGTTCTGGCCCTTCTCGTCGAACTTCACGCCCCAGCCGGTGGCGGTCTTGCCGACCGGCACGTCGACCTTCAGAAGGGTTTCGCGGATAGAGTCGGCCTTCAGGTCCTTGGAGGCGGTCATTGCGTCGAGGAAGACGTTGGCGCCCATGTAGTTGGTGAGGCTGTGGCCGGAGCGCGGCGGAATGCCGTACTTGGACTGATACTTCTTCACGAACTCGTCGATGCCGGGAGCGGCCTGCGAATTCGTGCGGTATTGCGGGAAGTCGACGTTGAGAGCGCCTTCGATGTTCTCGTTGCCGACGGCCTGTGCGGTATCGCGGGTCGAATAGCCGCCGCCCGCGCCGATCACGGCCTTGGGCTTGAAGCCCTGGTCCTTCATCTGACGGAAGAACAGAACCGTGTCGTTCTGGTAGGAGGTCTGCAGCACCACGTCCACGCCCGCGGACTTGAGACGCAGGATGACCGGCGTCAGGTCCACCGACTTCGCCGAATAGGGCAGCGTCTCGACGAGGTTCAGGCCCTTCTCCTTGGCGCGTGCCTGCTGGAAGCCGGATACGGTCTGGCCGTAGAGCGAATCCTCATGGATGATGCCGATCTTGAGGCTCTTGGGATCCAGGTTGAGCGCCGGCGCAACGGCCTCGATCACCGAGTCGACCATCCGGTTCGCGAAGTCCTTGGAGGTCGGGTTGGTGCGGAACACGTATTTCAGGCCGCGCTCAGTGATCGGATCGGAAATCGCTCCGAGCTCGAAATACGGAACGCCTGCAAGCTGGGCGACCTGCGTGGCCGCAATGGCCAGCGACGAGGAATAGGTGCCGAAGATCGCGGAAACTTTTTCCACCGACGTCAGACGGCGCGCCTCGCCGACAGCCTGGTTGGGATCGACCGCATCGCCGCGCACGAGCTCGATCTTCTTGCCGTTCAGTCCACCAGCGGCGTTGCGCTCCTCGACGGCGATCTCGAGACCGCGGAAGCTTTCGTCCCCCAGAAGGGCGAGGCCGCCCGAGAACGGGTACAGCGCGCCAACCTTCACGGCCTGCTGAGCAGAAGCCTGAGTTGCTCCCAGGGCCAAGCCGGTGGCAAGGGCCACCTTCCAAATCAACTTCATCGTTTCCTCCTGAGGTCCCTTCCATCGGGACCGCGTTCCGAGCAGCGCCGCGCGGCACATTCCGACCGGCACCTTTGTGATCCGGCGGGCAGATTTATGCAGATAACCAAGTTGCCTGACAAGTAGAAAGTTGCTAATCCTAAGGTCGAGCATGACGGCCGGGTCAACCGGCTGCAAACAGCGCTCCCCCCGCAGGAGGAAATTTTTGCAATGACGATCCCCGAGACAATGCGTCAGGTCCGTTTCGACGGAGCCGGCGGACCCGAGGTCATTCGCCTGGAGACCGCGCCCCTCCCTCAGCCCGGCCCCGGGCAGGTCCTGATCGAGGTCGCGGCCGCGGGCGTGAATCGCCCGGACTGCCTGCAGCGCGCCGGAGGTTACCCCCCTCCTCCCGGAGCGACCGATATTCCGGGGCTCGAAATCTCCGGGCGCATCGTCGCCGTCGGGAACGACGTCGGTCATCTAAAGGTGGGCGATCAGGTCTGCGCCCTGGTGGCAAGCGGCGGCTATGCGGAATATTGCGTGGCCGATGCGCCTCTCTGCCTGCCGATCCCGGCTCCCCTGTCGCTGCTGGAAGCGGCCGGCATTCCCGAGACCTATTTCACGGTCTACGACAACGTCTTCACGCGCGGCCACCTGAAAGCGGGCGAAACGCTGCTGGTCCATGGCGGATCGAGCGGAATTGGCTCAACCGCAATCCAGCTCGCGAAGCAATTCGGCGCGACCGTCTATGCGACCGCCGGTTCGCCTGACAAATGCGACTTCTGCCGCTCACTTGGCGCGGATGTGGCCATTGATTACCGGGCGAGCGACTTCGTCGAGGAAGTTCGCAGGCTCACGGACGGAAAGGGCGTGGACGTCGTTCTCGACATGGTCGGCGGCCCCTATATCGCGCGCAACATCTCGATCTTGGCCCTCGAAGGCCGCCTCGTTCAGATCGCCTTCCTGCAGGCGAGCAGGGTCGACATCGACTTCATGCCCGTGATGCTGCGCCGTCTGACGATCACGGGCTCGACGCTGCGCCCGCGCTCCGTCGAGCTCAAATCCGAGATCGCCGAATCTCTGCGCCAAGACGTGTGGCCCCTCCTCGAAAAGGGAGCTGTCAGGCCCGTAATTCATGCCACCTTCCCGCTCGAACAGGCACGCGAAGCCCATCAGCTGATGGAATCGAGCGCGCACCAGGGCAAGATCATGCTGGAGATCCGCAAGTGAGTTCACATGTCGGGCGCGTTGCCCTGATCACCGGCGCGGGACGCGGCATCGGACGCGCCATCGCGGATGCCCACTCGGCCGCCGGCGCCCGCGTCGCCTATGTGGATCATGACCTGACCCTTGCCGAAGAGGCCGCAGCCGCGGCCCGCGAAAAAGGGTACAAGGTGATTGCCCTCGCGGCCGACGTCGCGGATGAGAACGCGGTCGCCCTCGCCTGCCGCAAGGCCGCCGAGGCATTAGGCACCATCGAAATCCTGGTCAACAATGCGGGCATTTCGCCGAAGTCCGGCGCGGATGGAAAACGCGCGCAGGCCTGGGAGATGAGCCCTGCTGAATGGCGTCGCGTCCTCGACGTGAACCTGACTGGGGCGTTCAACTGCATGCAGGCGGTCGTGCCGGGCATGCGCGAACTCGGTCGCGGCCGAATCGTCAGCCTCTCGTCCGTGGCCGGCAAGACCTATTGCGACATCGTGGGCGTACACTACGCGGCCTCGAAGGCGGCCCTCATCGGGTTCACGAAGCATCTGGCCGGCGAACTCGGTCCCTACGGGATCACCATCAACGCCGTCGCGCCGGGACGAATCGACACGCCGCTCGTGCGGGGAACGGCACCCGAGGCCAATGAGGCCGCTCGTCTCGCCACGCCGCTGCGGCGTCTCGGGAGCCCGGAGGACGTGGCGAATACATGCCTGTTCCTGACCTCCGACGGAGCGGCCTTTGTGACTGGTCAGGTCTGCGACGTGGCCGGCGGCTGGCTTCTCACCTGAGGAACGGATTAGCGGAACCATGTTCGACTTTTCCGGCAAAACCCTGTTCCTCACCGGCGCGAGCGGCAGCATCAGCCGTGCGATCGCAAAGGTCTTCCATTCTCTTGGGGCCAATTGCGTCCTGACCGATCTCGACGAATCCGGCGTCGCCGCGCTCGCGCGCGAACTCGACCCTTCAGGCGGACGCGTCGTCGGTCTGCGGCACGATGCGTCCGTGTCCGCGGACGCGGATCGCTGCCTTGGGGACGCCAAGGAGCGATTCGGCGCGGTCGACTTCGTCGTCACGGGCGCGGGAATCTACCGCGACCAGATGGTCCACGACATGACGGACGAGCAGTGGCGTCAGTCCATCGATGTCAATCTGTCGGGCGTGTTCTACACCTGCCGCGCGGCCATCCCTGTCCTGCGGGACGGCGGCGCCATCGTGAACATCGCGTCGATGGCAGGTCATCGGGGCAGCTACATGCATTCGCATTATGCCGCGGCCAAGGGCGCAGTGCTGACCTTCTCCCGGTCGCTTGCGCTGGAACTCGCCCCACGGGTGCGCGTCAATGCGGTATCGCCCGGCTTGATCGAGGGCCCGATGGTGCAGCCGCTGCTCGCGGCTCGCCCCGGGCTTATTGATCAGACACCGCTGAAGCGTCTCGGCACGGCGGAGGAAGTCGCCCATCTCGTCACCTTCCTGTGCTCGGATTGGGCGAGCTTCATCACGGGCGAGAGTGTGCACGTGAACGGCGGACTCTACATAGGCAGTTGAGGTTCAATGGCTCCCGGGAGCCAAGGCAAGGAACAACCTCCCATGGCACGACATTCACGCGGCATCATCGATCGGGGTCCCTCGTTGGCCGACACCGTCGCGGTGCGCCTGCGGGACGAAATCGTATCGGGGCGCCTGCGCCCTGGCGAGAAGCTGCCGACCGAGCAGCAGATCTCCGAAACCTACGGCGTCAGCCGCCCGACGGTGCGTGAAGCCATCGGCCGGTTGAAGCATGACGGGCTCGTCACCACGCGACAGGGCGCGGGAGCTTTCGTGGAGGATCCAGGCGCCGTATCGGTCTTTCGTCTCGATATTGCGGATTTCACGAACCGGGAGGAGATCCGTAATATCGTCGAACTGCTGATGGCCTTCGAGGCGAGCGCGACCGAGCACGCGGCCGCGCGCCGGTCGGACGAGGACCTGAAAGCCATTCAGGTCCAGCTCGATGCCATGCAGCAGGCCATCGACCGGGGCGAATCCGGTGTTGACGAGGATCTCGCCTTCCATCGGACTATCGTGGAAGCGGCTCGGAACCCGGTCTTACGCGACATGTCGGACTTCCTCGACCGGCGCGTGCGCACCTTCATCCGCACAGCCAGGGCCAACACGGCCCGGTTGGAGGGCCTGACGCAGGCCGTGCAGGCCGAGCACCAGGCGATCTTCGGCGCCATCGTCAATCGCGATGCGGCGGGTGCCCGGCACGCGGCCGAGACCCACCTCAAGAACGCGGCGCAGCGGCTGGCGCTTTATCTGGAGCCGTAACCGCTCGCTCATCCTTTCAATTACCCATAGATCTGCGCTCTGATCCTGGCGCCGAGTTCGACGTCCATCAGCCGCGATAGTCCTCTCCACATGACGGTGTTGCCCGGGGAAGATCATGCCTGCGCGCGAGATAGCCGCCCATGCAAACGATCTTGGTCAGGTAATGAGAGGGATCCGTCGCAAACGTTTTGTTTCGGAGTTTCAGCCAATCCTCCCCGGGCTCAAGGATGGAGGGTGGTGTGTTTAAGGGGCACCGTTGCAGTAACTTGAAAACGGCATAACGGACCCAGTTTAACGGGCCGCTCAGGCAGNGCTTGCCATCCCCGCTTGTTGTGATGACCGCGGCGGATCATGCGCATGACTTCAAAACCCGTCAGAGTTGCGGCGGCGGTTTTCATGCTCTGGAAGCCGCGTGTCGGCCGGATCACGCGCTTGAGCGCGCCATGATCCGCCTCAAGGATGTTATTCAGATATTTCGAGGTGCGGTGTACCACATCGTTCGGCAGAAGCCCTTCGTTCTGCAGGCGCAGGATAGCCTTGGGGGCACCGTCAAGTTATCGGAGAAGGGTGCACTGACTGTCGTTTGAGGAAGGATCAGGCGATAGTCACGGCTCCGGTTACCTCAGCCCAGGTCTGAAACGCCCGAGCGCGGGCACGGCGATGATCGGCGGCATTGGTGTTGGCAGGACGACGGAAGAGGTTTGCCACCTGATCATGGACTGAGAGGAAGCGTTGCGCCTGCCCGGCTGACTTGAAGCGCTTCATGATGCGCTCCCGTCGTCGGGTCGGCTGATGCGAGTTCTCCGCGCGATTGTTTAAGCCCTTGCTGTCGATGCTCAACACTCGGCATCACGGCCCTTTTTGCAGCGGCATAACTGGCCAGTTTATCGGTGATCATCACGCGGGGCGCTATCCCCTGCTTCTTCAGCAGCTTGCGCAACAGCCGCTTGGCTGCTTTGGCATTGCGGCGGCTCTGGACTAGGATGTCGAGCACGACTCCATGTTGGTCGACAGCTCGCCACAGCCAGTGCTTCTTGCCGGCGATGCTGATCGCAACCTCATCAAGATGCCATTTGTCTCCGGATGCGGGCAGACCTCGGCGGATCCGGTTGGCAAGGCACCGTCAACTCAACGCTTTTACTTGCCCTTCCCGCTGCTTCGATCCGGAGCAGGCCACGCAGACTCAAGAGCTTAGACCCGTCCCGGAAGAGCTGAGAGCAGCGGAAAACCGCCTTTACTCAGTTCAATTGACGGTGCCCTCATCACGCGTGGGGTCTCAAGGAGCGATGTTTATGTCCGTCACGGGGCTTGGTTGCGCCAAGACCCTATGGCAGAAACGCCCGATTGCACCGACTACAGGAATGGGGTTGATGACACGTGGCGAACGGATGTGACCGGCGCGAGCCGGTTGTCGACACGCCGGCTACGGAAGCGCAGGAGCTGGATTCTCGTTTCACGTCTGAGGATCGGGAGGACGAGGCCGTGGCGCGCCGGCGAGCCTCTCAAACCGGCGATGACGGGCCTCGCCATCCCAAGAAGGCCCAGCGCACAAGCGGCGGCTCGTTCTTCAGCAAGGTGGTTTATGCCGGGCTCGGGCTCTGCCTGTGCGGCGTCGTCGGCTTGGGCGGCATCGTCGCCTACTACGCCTCGCAGCTACCTCCGATCGATCAACTCACCGTGCCGAAACGGCCCCCGAACATCGCCATCCTGGCGAGCGACGGCTCGTTTCTCGCCAACCGCGGCGAAACGGGTGGCCGCGAGGTCTCCCTGCAGGAGCTGCCACCCTACCTGCCCAAGGCCTTCGTGGCGATCGAGGACCGGCGCTTCTACGACCATTGGGGCATCGATCCCGTCGGCATTGCCCGCGCGGTCTACCGCAACCTGGCCCATAAGGGCGGCCTGCAGGGCGGCTCGACCCTGACCCAGCAGCTCGCCAAGAACCTCTTCCTGACCCAGGAGCGCACCGCCTCGCGCAAGATCCAGGAGGCGATCCTGGCGCTCTGGCTCGAGCGCAACTACTCGAAGGACCAGATCCTCGAACTCTATCTCAACCGGGTCTATTTCGGCGCCGGCGCCTACGGCGTCGAGGCCGCCTCCCAGCGTTATTACGGCAAATCGGCCCGCAACATCTCGCTCTCGGAAGCGGCCGTGCTGGCGGGCTTGGTCCAGTCGCCCTCGCGTCTTGCGCCCAACCGCAATCCCGAGCGCGCGCAGGCCCGTGCGGAGCTGGTGATCGCGGCCATGAACGAGCTCGGCTTCAT
>NZ_QDGA01000009.1 GCF_003347665.1 Microvirga calopogonii | reverse complement strand
CCCGAGATCTGGCTCGCCGCGTCCGAGCACAGGAACACGGCCAGCGCCGCGACCTGATCGACGGTCACGAACTGCTTGGTGGGCTGCGCCTCCAGCAGCACGTCGTTGATCACCTGCTCCTTGGTCAGCCCGCGCGCCTTCATGGTGTCGGGGATCTGCTTTTCGACCAGCGGCGTCCAGACATAGCCGGGGCTGATGCAGTTGACCGTGATCCCGTCGGTCGCCACCTCGAGCGCCACCGTCTTGGTGAGGCCGGCGATGCCGTGCTTGGCCGCCACATAGGCCGACTTGAACGGCGAGGCCACGAGCGAATGGGCCGAGGCCGTGTTGATGATGCGGCCCCATTGGCGCGCCTTCATGCCCGGCACCGCGGCGCGGATCGCGTGGAACGCGGACGACAGGTTGATGGCGATGATCTGGTCCCATTTCTCGACCGGGAAGTTCTCCACCGGCGAGACGAACTGGATGCCCGCGTTGTTGACGAGGATGTCGACGCCCCCGAAGGTGCGCTCGGCCAGGCGGATCATCTCCTCGATCTCGTGCGGCTTCGACATGTCGGCCGGCGAATGGATCGCCTTGACGCCGAACTCGCTCTCGATGGCGGCACGCTCCTTCTCGATGGCGTCCGCATCGCCGAAGCCGTTGATGACCACATTGGCGCCCTCCTTGGCGAGAGCGCGGGCGATGGCGAGGCCGATGCCGCTGGTCGAGCCTGTCACGACAGCAGTTTTGGAGCGAAGTATCATCGAAGCCTCCTTAGTTGCTAGGTCCAATCACTCAATCCAAGCACTCGTCTCGATCTGGGATCTCCTCACGATCCTCGATCCGTCGAGTGTGGTACCGAGTACGAACTCGCACGCGACCATTGTTCGTGTGCGTCTGAGCCGCATGTATCGTGGCTCCTGATGGCAGGATCACACCCGTCTTTGGCATGTACCAGGCCTTCTCAGGGCACCCCTAGTGGAAAAATAGCGCCCACCCGACCAATGCGAGCGGGGCGACAACTCCCAGGAAGAAAGACAATGCATTGCCTGTCATGGCAGGCCCCCCTAAACGCGCGGGCACCTTCGTAGGACAACACGCAGACGCCATCCCAATCGTGAGCCATCAATAGCGAAGCGGCTTCTGAAATGACGGCGCGAGCCGAGAGCCTCCAAAGTGCGCTCGTCCACGGCCAACCTTGTCTCACTGCATCACCGAGCGTCAGGTCGATACGGCTTCAGGCGGCTTGGGGTATCCCGATCTGCGCTGCTACAAAGGCCGTTGCTTCCTCGGCCACGAGAGCCTGATGAATGGCATGACATACCTCAACCGGCGTCGGCTGCTTCAGGACAAGGTCGCCGCGTGCCGATACCCGCTGCTCCGAGCCAGCCAGGATCACAGCCCGATCCTTGTGCATATCGTGATACTCATCGGCGAGAATCCAGCCGTCGACGAGGCCGGACAGCGCGGCACGTGTGTACAACCAGCCGATGGGGCGGCTCCAATCGCGCAAGGCCAGGAGCACTTTCTCGCCCGTGTCCACTGTAATGACTTCATGCCCCTGAGCGCGCAGCCGCTGTGCGACCGTCTCGCGCGTGATCGGGGTGTTGTCGGCAATGAGAATCCGGTGTGGTTTGACCGTGCTCATGGTGCTCTCCAAAATAAGCTGACGGCTTTTGCGCCCGTCAGTGCACACCCATCCGCTTGTTGTCTCACTTTCGAGATGCGTTTTGAGCATCGCGGCTTGCGTGCCAGCCACCGGCCCTAACGGCCGCACTGGCAATCGGCTTGCCCCAGTCCACAGCAGCGCAGGATGCAAGCGCGGGCGTAGCGTCAACTGCCGGCCGATGCACCGACGGCACTGGCAAAGCGTCCGCAAATGCAACAGTAGCGATGTAGGCGTGGAGAGATGCGAGATTCTCTATCATAGTCTTTCTCCTTTCATATTAGACTGAGAAACGAGTGACCCAGCTCGCCACATGCACACCGGGTGAAACCTCATCCCAGAAAATCGTAGCGTCTCTCTTTCCAGCGAGACGGATCGAATGGCGCCAGATAGTCATGCGCTACCTTGCCGAGCCCGAGCGTCAGGTCGGCCACGATGTGGGTGGCCGAGACCACTTCGAGCACCGGCAGCTCCGCGACCGGCGCCAAGGCATGCGACCAGAGATTCAAGGATGCGGGACCAGTCCAAGCCTCTTTCAGATCGATGTCCTCCAGGTAGTACTCGACGAGCTCGCAGATTCGCGGTGAACCATCGACATGCGGAATGATCTTGAGCAGAAAGTTGGGCTCGCGAAGTGAGCCCATGACGTTTTCGAGACCGGCAGCCCTGTGCTTGTAGCCCATCGTGGCGGTCGCGACGCGAACCGGACCGTAATCGAGCGTGCCGACCAGGGTATCGACTTCCGTACGCAGCGTTGGATTTGCGAGCTTCTTGGGAAAGCCCCACAATTCACGCCCGCCTGCTATAGGCGGATGGTCGTTGAGAAACATGCAATGGCTGTAACTGCCCTTGCGACCGCGAAACGAGACGGGGATGACCTGACCGCTTTCAGTGTAGTCGCCGAAACCGGTCGAGTCCGGCATGCGGATGAACTCGAACTTTACCAGCGGCTCGTCGACTTCGAGCGGTTCCGGGACGAACTCCCGAAGCTTCTTCGGGTCGGTCCGGTAGGCGACGATCAGATATTCCCGGTTGTGGAAGCGATAGGGCCCGATCGGAAAGGCCGGGCTGGTCAGGGGCATTGCGAAGGCTCTGGTCCGGACAATGTCTTCGTGCATAACTGAAATCTCCAATGTTTGGCTCTAAGGTTGCTGGGCTGAAAATCAGTTCGCGAGCGCATGCATTGGCGGAGAGCCTAGTTGCGCTTGAGACCCTGGGCGCAGGATGTTCCTGGTGCGGCTGTCTCTTTGGCGCTATTCCCGCCCGTCCTTGACCAGGTCGAATGTGCGGACCCCTTCCTGACCGTCAGGGCGCTCTAGCACCTCGGAGTGCCGCAACGTGCGCACCGCATCGTGATAGCCGGCGCGCCAGTGCTCTTCCATGGACAACCGCGAAAACTCGTAATCCTTCGAGTGGCCTTCGTAGTGCCTCGAGCGGTAAATCATTTGTACGATATTATACGCCTTGCGGTCCGCCTCTGGGCTGAGGAGATTTGCCTCCTCGGTGGTTCGCAGGTTATCCGGCAGATTCGACAGAAGGCTGCCGAGTGCATTGCGTAGGCGCTGCACGCGCTTGAACTGGTCCGTGCTGGCGCGCGTCCGGCTGGAATACTGGATTTCCTTGTGCCGCGTCGCGACCTCGGCCAGATTGCGCGGCAGTTCCCCGTGGGCACTCCACAGATCGACCTGGAACGCAAGCGTGTCCTGCCGCGGGCCTGAATCGACCACCCAATCCAGCGGCGTGTTCGAGATGAGCCCGCCGTCCCAATAGGACTCACCGTCGATTTCGACCGCCGGGAAGCCGGGCGGCAGCGCACCGCTCGCCATCACGTGCTCGGGCCGGATTGTGTGCGTGGTGTTGTCGAAATAGACGAAGTTGCCGGTGCGCACGTTCACGGCACCGACGCTGAAGCGCACCTCGCCCGTATTGATCCGGTCGAAGTCGACAACTCGCTCCAACGTGCTTTTCAAATGCCTGGTCTCGTAGAAGCTTGTCGCCTCGAGAGCACCGTCCGGGTGCAACCAGGGAGCCAGCATCCGGGGCGTGAAAAAGCTCGCGGCCCCACTGACGAGTGCGCAGGTCGCGCTCATCTGGTTGAAGAGAGCACGTGCCAAGTCCCCTTTGCGACTGATGACATGGAAGGCCGGAGAGCAGTCGAGCAGCGGGTTGGTAGTGATCTCCTGCCAAAACGCGCGCAGCTTCGCCACCCGGTCCTCCGGTGCGTTCCCGGCGATGATTGCGGAGTTGACGGCGCCGATTGAGACGCCGGCAACCCAGTCGGGATGGATTCCGGCTTCCGCGAGAGCTTCGTAGACTCCGGCCTGATAGGCCCCCAGCGCACCCCCGCCTTGCAGCACCAGCGCGACGCATTCAAAAGGGAGCCGTCGTTCCGCGACTGAAAGCTGCGTGTGGATTTGAATGTTCATGGCATGTGTTCCTTCGCCTCGATGGCCCGGCGGCAGCCGCCGTCATGCGGACCCGCGTCGTGGTCCAAAACCGATCGACAACGCGAGTGATCTGCCGGCCAGCCGGATCTCGTGCTTCGTTGGGTGTAGCCTCGCTGAAACTGGCCATCGGCAGGACTGATCGGCATCAACAGGCAAGGTTTCGGCGGAATTCTGATCTCGCCACATATGTCGGATCAGGAAGTCCGCGCCCTCGATGGTCGAGAGCCAAAAATAGATAGGCGCCGGTAGTCCGCACGGCTGCGCTCGCTGTTTCGGGCTCGAGTGCACCCTGAGCAACAGCGTCGGTCCTGCCGGCATACGTCCAGTTTGGTGCTTTGATGAAGGCCGGAACCGGATGATCTTCTCGGACGGCGCAGAACAGATCGGGTTCAGGTCTGTTCCGAAACAAGTTGTAAGCAGGAGAGAAGCTCCCCAGGATGCCAAGCGCTGTCGGGCCCGGCCGGATCTTGAGCCCTTCGTTTGGTGTGGCCCCGCTGCAACCGCCCATCGGCAGGACGGGGGCTGGCATCAATAGGCTAGGTTCAGGCAGCATTCTGGTCTCCATACAGGTGTGGGTTGCCGGCAATGCCTGCGATCGACAGGCTTGGCATCTCGCCAGCGGTCGTATGGAACCTGCCAGAGCAATCCACGCTCCGCTTTGAGACAGCATCCATTTTCCGTTGAGACCGACTTGATTTTCATTTGAGATCGGCTCGATTTCGGCTCTCTTCGGGCGAGAGAATCCGTAAGGTGTTCTGAAATCACCTTGATCGTGTACGGGCGCTAGCCTACCAGCGAGGTTCCGGTCAATGTGGCGGATAACAGGAGAGCGACAGTCTAGGATGAAAGTCCGAAAACGAAGGCCTGTATCGGACGGGTATTTCCTGTCGCTTCTCGCTCCGATGACGCGCCGACGGTCAGTTCGTCCGGCTCCGGGCTCGAGCTCACGCGAGGCGAAGGGGTTATTGACACTTCCGGAGCTAGGGCATGCTTAGACAACCTCGGATTTTTCGACTCAAAGGGATTGGTTTTTGCCCCAGCCGCGGTCGTGGTATTCTCCGTTAGTGTGCTCCCAGTAGGAGCCTCACCATGCGCTACCTGTTTGATGACTTCGTGCTTGACCCAGACCGTCGCGAGCTCCGTCGGACTGGCGACCACATTGAACTTGAGCCCCAAGTATTCGATCTCCTAGAGTTCCTGATCCGCACACGAGACCGCGTGGCCAGCAGGGATGACCTGCTCGAAGCCGTGTGGCGCGGGCGCCTCGTATCCGAATCGACGCTGAGTAGCCGGATCAATGCCGCACGAGCGGCGATCGGCGATACCGGCACGGAGCAGCGCCTGATCCGGACGCTGCCGCGCAAAGGCGTCCGCTTTGTCGGGGATGTCCGGGAGGAGCAGGAGCGGAAACCAAAGACCGAGCTCGAGCCGGTGTCCCTACAGGCTACTTTCTCGGATTCCGCAGCCAAAGGCCCCTCGATCGCCGTGCTGCCGTTCGACAACATGAGCGGTGATCAGGAAGACGACTATTTTGCAGACGGGATGGCCGAGGAGATCATTACCGGGTTGGCGCAATGCAGTGGATTGACTGTCTTGGCCCGAAATTCCTCGTTCACTTTCAGGGGGCGATCGGTCGACATTCGCCAGATCGGAGATGATCTCGGCGTGAGCTATGTGCTGGAGGGCAGCGTCCGCCGCAGCGCCACACGATTGCGCATTACGGCCCAGCTTATCGACGCGAGATCTGGGGTTCATCTCTGGGCTGACCGCTTCGATGGGGGCTTCCAAGACGTCTTTGAGCTTCAGGACCGGATCACAGAAAGTGTGGTTGCGATTATCGAACCGAAGCTGCTGTTCACCGAGGCTGACCGTGCCCGGCGCCGCCCCCCGCAGAGCCTGGATGCCTATGACCTCTATCTTCGTGGGCTCTCATTGATCAACGAATACACCGCTGAAGCCACGCTTGAGGCTTTGCATTGCTTTGACAAGGCCCTGGAGTGTGATCCCAGCTACGCTCAGGCCAAGGCGGCTTCGGCGTGCTATCGCGGCTTGTCCCTTTTCCAGGGTTGGGCGGGGCTCTCGGACGAGCCGAGCTCCAGGGGCGTGCGGCTGGCTTTGGACGCCATCGCCCTTGCTCCCAACGACCCCAACGTGCTGTGGATGGCAGCATTCGCGATCTGGGTCCTAGCCAAGGACGGGCCACGTTCCCAGGAGCTTTTTCGGCGCTCGCTGAGCATCAATCAGAACTCCGAGATCGCAATGGCGCTGGCTGGCTGGGTCGAGGCTGCGAATGGAAATCCTGCGGCGGGGCGGGAGTTGATCGAGAAGTCCAGGCGCCTCAATCCCACTCCTCCCACGCCATGGGTCGCGCTGGCCGGAACGGCGTTCACGTATATCGTCGAAGGCAAATACTCAGAGGCAGTTTGGTGGGCTGAACAGGCGGTGGTCCAAAACCGCCGCTTTGCCCTCGCACTCCGCAGCCTCGCGGTCGCATTGGTGGAAATCGGCAAGATTGACAGAGCGCGACTGATTGTGAGCGAGATCTTGAAGATCGAGCCGGACGCAACTGTCGCCAAGATCCCTGAGCGGATGCCGTATGTCAGCGAGCCTGTGTTGCAGACCTACATTGAGACGCTCCGCCGAGCCGGGCTGCCGCAGTAAACTGTCCAGGTTGTTTTCTCGTTGATCTCGGGCCGGATCGCGGCGGTCGCCGGCGCCCTCGACATGCTGCATCGGCCTCCATACGGGAATAGCGTTCTGCGGTGTGTTGGGAGCATCGGGGCGATTGGAGTTCACGATGTTGGACGATGTGATCAACGTTGCGGCTCGGATCGAATAGGCGAGCAAGCGGCTCGCGATGCCCTTGCTGGCCTCTGACGCGACCATCACTAGGGCTGGCGCGATCCGTGAATGGCGCGAGGTCCATCGGTTTGCCGCGAACAACCGTGCGGAGATCCAGTGCTTGGCCCCGGAAAGCTCAACGACAAGATAAAGGCCGTTGCCATCGGCGCATCGTCCCGGCTTACTCAGCTGCCGAACGCCTAACGCAGAAAGCGCCTCGTCTGGGTGCTGCCCTGCTCGCTTCAATTCACACCCCACAATCCAGCCCACAAATAATACCGAATTGCATAGGACGAAATGGACAGATCCGAACAGCCCCGTCCGCCAGCCCACTGTATTTGTTAGCCTTTTAGGGCCGCATCGAACGGAAGCGGACAGCAGCTAGGCGGACGCTCCCTCCACCATCATCTTTGCCTAAGCAACTGACAACAGATCCAAATCGGGCTGTCCCCGCTATATTCCGGCCTTTGCCGCTGGCTCGGCTTTAAACTTGGCAGCGTCTCCACACCGTCGCCGGACCTGCACAGGCTCAACGTGATCCGGGAGGCGGTCTTCGGCTGGTAGAGCGGCAACTTTGGCTATAGGCAATGTGCGACGGCAAAGATATTACAAGATCGACCCAGCTGCGCCCTAGCTATCGAGACCAAGTATGCTCTCCTCTCCACACTTGGCCCCACGCACCCAGTACTACCCTTATATCGACGGCTTGCGGGCCTTCGCTGTGCTGTCGGTGCTCATTTACCATCTCCACGGCCCATGGCTGCCCAGCGGGTTCGTCGGAGTGGATGTGTTTTTTGTCATCTCCGGCTTTATTGTCAGCGCCTCCGTCGCCAGCTTCAAGGGGCAAGGCATCTGGCAGTTTCTTGCCTTTTTCTATGCCCGTCGCCTGAGGCGCATCGCACCTGCGCTCATCGTATGCCTGCTGGTCACGGCTGTTCTGACGGCATTGCTGGTCCCGCCCTCCTGGCTTAGTGCGGAGAACCAGAAGACTGGTCTCTATGCCTTCTTCGGCCTCAGCAATTTCGTCCTGGCCAAGAGCGGCCGCGATTACTTTGCCCCGACGGCCGATTTCAACCCTTACACTCACACTTGGTCGCTGGCGGTAGAAGAACAGTTTTATCTGCTTTTCCCCTTCCTGTTCCTAGCGTGGACAAGGGGCGGCCGCGGACGGGTGCTTTCGACGGCCCTCTTCGCCGGCACCTTGCTGGCATCCCTATGCTGGGGCTGGTGGCAGAGCCAGGCCAATCCTCTTCAGGCATATTTTCTCACGCCAAGCCGCCTCTGGGAATTGGCGGCCGGTGTCCTGCTCTACCAGCTGATCGGCCAGAGTCCGGAGCCGACGATGCCGTTCAGGCATGCCCACTTTGTGCGGAGTCTCGTCGGTAAAGTCTCGCTGCTGTCGATCCTCGTCGCCTTTGCATTGCCGGGATATGCTCGTTTCCCTGTCCCGGGCGTGTTGCCTGCCGTCATGGGTACGCTTGGGCTCATCTGGAGTCTTCACGACCATCCTGAGGTGAGGCCCTTGCACAGACTGCTTGGCAACCGCGCCTTGGTTTTCGTCGGCAAGATCTCCTATTCTCTCTACCTCTGGCATTGGCCAGTGTTCGTCATATTCCGCTGGACCTGGGGGCTTGAAACCCCTCTGACGCGCGTGGTCGCCGTTGCGCTCGCATTTGCTCTTGCCCTTGCATCTTGGCGCTTTGTGGAAACCCCCGTTCGTCACAGCGGGAGCTTCAGTCGCATCCCGCAGGGCGCGGCGATCGCCGGCAGCCTCTTGGTCGTCGCCATCGCGTCCTTGGGGGCGAAAGTCATAGCTGATAACCAGCACCGCATTTCATTCAGCACCGTCAGCCGGAATCCGGAAATCTGGTACCCGAACGTTGCTCCTGCCAACGCGGCAGACCCGGACTGTAATGCCGAACCTGAACGCCACACCGTCCCGGGCGGGCGACTGCTGATTTACAGCCCCAAGGGCTGTGCTCAACCACGCCAGCTGAGCAGTTCCAGCATCTATGTTATCGGCGACTCCCATGCCATGGCCTATGAGGGTCTGCTGAAGCAGTACGCCATTCGCAAGGCGATCCGCATCTATGCCTACACGAACGGCGGCTGCCCATTCCTCAGCCTCCAGCCGTGGCGCGACCTCGATGACGCACGGTGTCGGCACTACACCGACGCGGCGCTCGGTGACCTGCGCGCTCGCCTGAAGCCTGGCGACGTGCTCTTTCTACCATCCCTGCGGCTGCCGCGCTTCTCGGACCAATGGATCTATTTCGGCCAGGAGCAGGCAGAAAGCGAGATGTTCGGTCCACGTGCCGATGCCGGACGTCGGCGCAGTGTTGCATTTGCCGTGGCAACGCTGCGCGAAATTGCGCAACGTGGGGTTCACGTCGTTCTTGAAGGACCGAAACCCGTATTCAAGGCGCCACCATTCCGCTGTGCCGACTGGTTCAATCGCGGCAACCCCATCTGCACTCCAGGATTTACGATGTCGCGAACCCTCCTCGACGCGTTACGTCAGCCGGTGCTCCAGTCGTTCTCACGCATCTCCGAGCAGGTGCCCGGTGTCAGCGTCTGGGATCCATACCCCGTTCTCTGTCCTGAAGATGAGTGCCGCGCCTGGCGCGATGGTCAGCCGCTGTTTCTCGATGGCGACCATATCAGCGGGATGGGCAATACGCTTTTGCTGCCGTCTTTTACTGAAGCCATGAACGCACGCCTTGGGATCCATAGCAGGGCCGCGGAACGCTGATGCGATTGACCCCGGATGCAAGTATGATTTCTGAATTGGAATCTCTCGACTAGAGCCGCTTCATCAGCCGTGCCGCCGACGTGACGAGCCATCGTAGTCGCGCCTTGGCTGGAAGGCCGGCTCTTCTGCTCGGCAATGAAATTCAGGACTTGAAGGGCATCACGTGGTGAGCACCGCAGCCACGCACTGGAGCGCTCTGTACATCGGTCGAGCGTTGCAGCACTTGGCTCGAGACACGTTAGCCCAAATGGCTATAGCCGGCTGGTAGCACGCGGCCACCGGTCTCGGGCGGCACATCCGCTACGCAATGTTTAACCCTGGAAAGCTGCTCGAGGCCGCCTACAGGGAGTTCGCGCCTCGCCCAAATTGCCGAGCTTCCCCCGCTCTCCGAGTAATATCAATAGGGGTATGAGCCGTTAGACCGGCTCTCAATAGCATTAGTCAAATCGATGCACGTGCGCATATACGTTATTGCGCCTCTAATAAGTAGTAAATCCTAAGAGCGTTTCAGAAGGCAACAACCCGATGGAATATTAACTCACGAAATTGTGAGTAATAGCACCCAGGCGTCAATTAAGACAAAATGCATCCATCTCTCGCGCAAGGTTGTTCCTATGGAGTCATCTAATTGCGAGCCGCTGTGGGAAACGGACGAGACTCGCATATTCCGGAACAGCGTCCGTCGGTTTGTAGAGACGGAATTCGCTCCAGTTCAGGACAAATGGCGGAAGCGAAAAGGACCAGGGTCCGAAGATTGGAATAAAGCCGGATCGGCCGGACTTCTCCTTACGGACGTGCCTCTGGAATACGGCGGCGGCGGCGGCAATTTCGCAAACGAAATCATCGTTTGCGAAGAGCTGGCCAGCGCCGGAGTTCACTTCGGTTGCTCGATTCAGGGAATCGTCGCGCGATACATCCTCTTCTATGGCAGCGAGGATCAAAAGCGTCGGTGGTTGCCGGAGATGGCTCGCGGCAACCTCATTGCAGCAATCGCCATGACGGAGCCCGGGACCGGGTCGGATCTACCCTCGATGCGGACGACCGCCCGTCCGGATGGAGATCACTATGTGATCAACGGCTCCAAGACATTCATCAGCAATGGCTCCCTCGCCAACCTGATCTGCTTGGCTGCCAAGACCAACACGGAGGTCGCCCCATTCAGGGGCATATCCATGATCATCGTCGAAACCGCAGACCTGCCTGGTTACAGGGTGGGTTCTCCACTCGAAAAGATCGGCATGCAGGGTCAGGATACCTGCGAGATATTCTTCGAGAACGTGCGTGTACCCAAGGCCAATCTGCTGGGCCCCTGCGAGGGACATGGCCTGATGCAGATGACGGAGCAGCTGCCCTACGAACGCCTCGCCATCTCTGCAAAGGCTCTCGCAACTGCTGAGCGGGCGTTGGCTCTAACGACTGACTACGTCAAGGAACGCGCCGCTTTCGGACAATCGATCCTCGATTTCCAGAATACACGCTTCAAGCTCGCCGAATGCAAGTCCGCCATGCACATCGGCCGTGTGTTCCTGAACGACTGCATTCAACGCTGCATCACAGGCAGGATCGATGACATGACTGCCGCGATAGCAAAGCTCTGGTTCACCGACACAGAGTGGAAGGTCGTGGATACATGCCTGCAGCTGCACGGTGGTTATGGCTACATGCTCGAATATGCCATCGCCCGCATTTGGACCGATAGTCGCGTGCAGCGCATCTATGGAGGAACAAATGAGATCATGCACGAGATCATTGCGTCCACTCTTTAACAGTTAGGCACTTTCGCGATTGGGGGGTCAACACCATGATGGATGATCAAAGGCCGAACTCCGCAAACCAGGATCTCTTTTCGTCGGCGGGTCTGCATTCAGGACGCACACAAGTATCAGATGGGAACGGAATCCGGGGCGAGGCATCGCCTTACCCGAGCGAATGCGTTCATGAGCTGTTTGAAAAACAGGTACGCCGCAACGGAAGTGCGGTAGCCGTTCGCTACCTCGATCAGGTAATGACCTATGAAGAGCTGAACGCTCGTGCCAACCGTATAGCGCAGCACCTGCGGTCCCTGGGGGTTCAACCGACAAATCTCATTGGCGTCTGCCTGTCGCGGTGCCCCGATCTCGTTGCGGCTCTGCTCGGCGTCTGGAAGGCTGGGGCTACCTATGTTCCTCTCGACCCGACATACCCACGGGAGCGTCTGCGTTTCATCGTCGAAGATTCTGCAGTGTCCTGCATTCTGACGGCTCCAGCGCAGGCAGAGCTCTTCGACGGCAAGATACCGACGGTGCTACTCGATGGCGATGCATTCGATACAGCCGACCTCCAAGATCCAGGCGCGGCCGCGCGGACCTCTCCTTCCGCGCTTGCTTATGTCATGTATACCTCCGGATCGACCGGAAAGCCGAAGGGTGCGATGATCACGCATTCCGGCCTGGTCAATTATCTGACGTGGGCAATTGGCGCTTACGATGTTCAAAGCGGCTGCATCGTCCCGGTTCATTCCTCCATCGCGTTCGATCTGACGGTCACCAGCCTATATCCCGCCTTGCTGGTCGGCGGCGCTGTCGAACTCCTTCCCGAAAGCGAGGGCGGTCAGGAACTCATCAAGGCGATGCGCCAAGGTAAGCGTTATGCTTTGGTGAAGATCACTCCTGCGCATCTCGAAATGGTCACGCAGGAGCTCAGCGAGACGGAAATTGCAGCGTCGACCGCAGGCTTGGTGATCGGTGGGGAAAACCTTCGGGCAGAGATCCTGGAAAAATGGCGCGTCTTCGCACCCCAAACCCGGATCTTCAATGAGTACGGTCCGACGGAGACGGTCGTGGGATGCTGCGTCCACGAGATGACGACGTCAGACCCACACCAAGGTTCGGTTTCGATAGGACGACCGATCTCCAATACCCAGCTCTATATCCTCGACAGCGAATTGAACCCGCTCCCGAATGGTGAGGTGGGCGAGCTGTATATCGGTGGGGATGGCGTTGCCGAGGGATACCTGAACAGGCCCGCACTCACTGCCGAGCGGTTCCTCCCTGATCCTTTCACCCCGCGAATGCGAGCAAGGCTCTACAAGACAGGTGACCTTGTGAAGATGAATGACGACGATACGCTGGTGTACCTTGGGCGTATCGATCACCAGGTCAAGATTAGAGGGTACCGGGTTGAGTTGGGCGAGATCGAGCAGACGATGCTGGAGCATCCGGAGATCCAGTCCTGCTTGGTTCTCGCTGATGCGCCTCCAGGAGGGCTTCCCTTCCTCACGGCGTATCTCATTGCCGGAGATAGAGCTCCGACCGAACTCACTCTTCGTGAATTCATCGCGGCACGGCTCCCTGAGCACATGATGCCGCAACGCTTCGCTTTCGTTGAACGGTTTCCACTGACAAATAACGGCAAGGTGGACCGGGATGCGCTCGTCGCGCTTGCTTCCGCGCCAGGCGCGCCGTCGCACGATCCGACGCCAAATCTTCCGAATTCGGCGATCGTGCTCAGTCGCATCTGGGGTGAGCTGCTCCGCAGGGAGGATATCGGGATCGACGACGACATCTTTTCCTTGGGAGCCTACTCACTGCTCGTCACAAGAGCGCTGACCAGGATCAGGAGTGAACTCAAGGCGAACCTGAACCTCCGTGACATTTTTGAGAATCCGACAATCGGCGGCCAAAGCGAACTCGTCGAGGGCCTGCTGTTGGCGGCACGTCCCAGTCCCCGGTCGAAGGAGAGCGTGCGGGAGGAGATCGAGATATGAGCGTTGGGTCGATTCTCGCGGAACTGAGAGAGAAGGATATCAAGATCTGGGCCGATGGCGACCGGCTTCGCTGCGAGGCGCTCCCTGGTGCCCTCACTCCAGAACTCAGGACGCTTCTCGCAGAGCATAAGGCTGAACTTCTGGCGTCCCTCAAGGCGGTGCAGGAGCGCTCTCAAGAGCAGAAGAGCCTTGTTCCGCTTCAGAAAAATCGAGACGGCACTCCGATCTTTGCCGTTCCTGGCCATAACGGCGATGTCTTCTGCTACCGCGCGCTGGCCCGCCATCTCGGCAATCAGCAACCCTTCTTCGGCCTACAGCCGCCCGGGCTCGACGGGGAAGAAAAGCCTCTCACGAAGGTCGAGGAGATCGCGGCATATTTCGCAAGGCAAATCCGTCAGACGACAACGCAGCCCGTCATCATCGCCGGATTTTGCGCCGGAGGAACCATCGCCTTCGAGCTCGCCAGGCAACTCGAGGGAATCGATGTGCCCGTTGCCCTTCTGGCCATGTTCGGCAGTCCCCATCCTGCCTATTTCCGCCCCTATAACCGCATCAAGGAGCGCGTCGTAAAGAACCTGAAAAGCGCAAGCGCCGACATCGACGGGTTCCGCACGACGGCCTATAAGGCGATCTCCGCCGTGGCGCGCAAGTTGAGGACGTCACGGGCCCCTGCCACCAATACGGAAGAGGATCCGTTTCTCACTCGTCGCGCTCTTGTCGAGCAGGCCACCATGACGGCGGTCGCCCAGTACAAGCCGTTGTCGTATTCCGGCCGGACATCCCTGTTCCTTCCGAGTGCCGATTGGGCGGATTCACAGCAATTCGCGCGCTTGTGGTCCGCGCATGTCTCTCACTGCGAGGAGTATGTCGGCCCTGAGGGATGCGATACCGACAATATGCTCCTGGAACAGAATGCGCCCGCCTTCTCGGCCATGTTCACCAGTCTGATCCAAGACGTCTTGATGAAGCAGAGCGCACCTTCCTACGCCTAGAGCACCGGACGCAAGTTCGAACTCGCGTCCGATGCTCTAAGCTTTTGTTCTCCTGCATCTTTCCACGCAAAACCGGTTCCCACTTTTGCGTTCGATGCTCTAGAAACCACGCTCACAATAGTGGAAAGGCCGATCGCCTGCCTGCTCGCGGCGGCACGAAACCAGCGATCGGCTCATCCGTTTTTACCGCGTCATCGATCCTTATAGACCTGCGAGGTTGATGTACTTGATTTCGAGGAAGCCCTCGATGCCGTACTTGGAGCCCTCACGGCCGAGACCCGACTGCTTCACGCCGCCGAACGGCGCCATCTCGTTGGCGAGCGCGGGCGTGTTCACCCCCACCATGCCGCTCTCCAGAGCCTCCGCCACGCGCCACACGCGAGCCATGTCCTTGGCATAGAAGTACGACGCCAGCCCGAACTCCGAGTCGTTGGCCATCGCGATCACGTCCGCCTCGTCCTTGAAGGTGATGATCGGCGCCAGCGGTGCAAACGTCTCCTCCTTCGTCACCTTCATCGCCTGCGTCACCCCGGTCATCACCGTCGGCTCGAAGAAAGTGCTGCCCAGATCCGAGCGCTTGCCGCCCACCAGCAGCTTGCCGCCCTTGGCGAGCACGTCCTGGACATGCTCCTCCATCTTGGCCACGGCACGGTCGTCGATCAGCGGGCCCATGGTCACGCCCGCTTCCGTGCCCCGGCCGAGCTTGAGGCTTCCGGCCTTGGCGGCGAGCTTCTCGGCGAAGGCTTCCGCCACGCCCTCCTGCACGTAGATCCGATTGGCGCACACGCAGGTCTGGCCGGCATTGCGGAACTTGGACGCCATCGCGCCGTCCACGGCCGCATCGAGATCGGCATCATCGAACACGATGAACGGCGCATTGCCGCCGAGCTCCAGCGACAGCCGCTTGATGCCGTCCGCCGCCTCCTTCATCAGCCAGCGGCCCACGCCCGTGGAGCCAGTGAACGTGATCTTGGCGACCTTCGGGTTGTGGCAGAACTCCTCGCCGATCGGCCGGGCCTCGCCGGTGACCACCGAGAAAGCGCCCTTCGGCACCCCGGCCCGCTCGGCCAGCACGGCCAGCGCCAGGGCGGAAAGCGGGGTCTGGGCGGCGGGCTTGAGCACCATGGTGCAGCCGGCAGCCAGCGCCGGGCCGACCTTGCGAGTGATCATGCCGTTGGGGAAGTTCCAGGGGGTGATCGCCGCGCAGACGCCCACCGGCTGCTTGAGCACCACGATACGCTGGGAGGGCGAGGCCCCGGGTATGACGTCGCCGTCGATGCGCTTGGCCTCTTCGGCGAACCACTCGATATAGGCGGCGTTGGAGATCACCTCGCCCTTGGCCTCGGCTAACGGCTTGCCCTGCTCGGTGGTGAGGATCAGCGCCAAATCGTCGGCATTCTCAATGATCAGGTCGTACCAGCGGCGCAGGATCTGGCTGCGCTCCTTGGCGGTGCGCTTGGCCCAGTCCTTCTGGACCTCATGGGCCTTGTCGATGGCACGTCGGGCGGCGTCGGGGCCGAGATCCGGCACTTCAAGGATGAGGGCGCCGTCGAACGGGTCTGTGACGGGAATGGTCTTACCGTCGGGCGCGTCGATCCACTCGCCCGCCACATAGGCTTGCCCCACCAGAAGCGACGGGTCCTTCAGGTCAACAACACGGCGATCCACAGGCTTCGCATGAACGGTCATTTCAAGGGACTCCAATCTCGACAATGGGAAGGGCGGGAAGCTGAACGAGATATAGGTGCTGTCCCCGGCTCTGTGAACCGCAGGAGATGCGGAGCAGGGTTACCGGCCGCGCGGCCGAGCTTCCCCGTCGATCGCGGTGCTATGCCTGAAAATAAGGCAGAAACAGAGGGATAGCTGCGACTTAAGGATGACCCGTTCTCGCATTGCACAAGACACGAGTCGCTGTACCTTTCTGACCACCGCCGGACGTCACCGACGCTACGGCCTCGACAATGGCTGGATCAACCGGCCTCGGAACGAAGGGAAGGAAGTCAATGCGCGTTCTCAGCAAGATTCTGTTCGCTCTCAGCTGCACCGTTGCGGCGCAGTCGGCCTCTGCGCAGCAGGCCTCCGACGGCGTGGTCAAGATCGGCATCCTGAACGATCAATCCGGAGTCTACGCGGATTTCGGCGGCAAGTCCTCGGTGGAGGCCGCCCGCATGGCCGTGCAGGATTTCGGCGGCAAGGTTCTCGGCGTGCCCGTCGAGATCGTCAGCGCGGATCACCAGAACAAGCCCGACGTCGCGGCCAGCATCGCCCGGCAGTGGTACGATACCGAGAAGGTCGATTCCATCATGGAACTGACCACCTCGTCCGTCGCCCTTGCGGTCCAGGGTCTGTCCAAGGACAAGAAGAAGATCACCATCACCACCGGCGCCGCGACGACCGACCTTACGGGCAAGCAGTGCACGCCCTACGGCTTCCACTGGGCCTACGACACCCACGCCCTCGCGGTCGGCACCGGCGGCGCGCTGGTGGAGAACGGCGGCAACAAGTGGTTCTTCCTCACGGCCGACTATGCCTTCGGCTACTCCCTCGAGGGTGAGACCTCGAAGTTCGTGAAGTCGAAGGGCGGTCAGGTTCTCGGCTCCGTCCGCCACCCGCTGGCGGCCACCGACTATTCGTCCTTCCTGCTGCAGGCGCAGAGCTCCGGCGCTAACGTGATCGGCCTCGCCAATGCGGGCCTCGATACCGCGAACGCCATCAAGCAGGCGGCGGAGTTCGGCATCACCCAGGGCGGCACCCGTCTGGCGGCGCTGCTCTTTACACTTGCCGAGGTGAAGGGCCTCGGCCTGAAGGCCGCACAGGGCCTGACCCTGACCGAGGGCTGGTACTGGGACCAGAGCGACGAGAACCGGGCCTTCGCCAAGAAGTTCCAGGAAAAGACCGGCCGCATGCCGAACATGATCCACATGGGCACCTACTCGGCCGTGACGCAGTACCTGAAGGCGGTCGAGAAGGCCGGCACGGACGCGACCGAGCCGGTCGCCAAGCTCCTTCACGAGATGCCGGTCCAGGACGTGTTCGCCAAGAACGGCAAGGTGCTGCCCAACGGCCGCATGGTCTACGACATGTATCTGTTCCAGGTAAAGAAGCCGGAAGAGAGCAAGAGCGAGTGGGACATGTACAAGCAGCTCGCCAAGGTTCCGGGCGACCAGGCTTATCTGTCCATGGCCGAAAGCGGCTGCCAGGCCACGCAGTAACCTGCAGGCTGCGCGGGCCGGCGTGAGCCGCCCCGCCTCATCATTCGACAACGGCTGGTATCGAGCCTCGCGCCCGATCCAGCCGTTGCATCCTCATCAAGAGAGTGTCGGCTCATTCAATGGTCAGTACGCAACCTATCTTGAGCGCCACCGGGCTCACCATGGAGTTTCGCGGCTTCGTGGCCGTGAAGGACGTGACACTGTCGGTCAATGAAGGCACGATCCACGCCCTGATCGGTCCGAACGGCGCCGGCAAGACGACCGTCTTCAACCTGCTCACGAAGTTTCTCACGCCGACCCGCGGGCAGATCGCATTCAAGGGATCGGACATCACGAACCTGAAGCCCGCGGAGGTCGCCCGCCTCGGACTTGTCCGCTCCTTCCAGATTTCCGCCGTGTTCCCGCACCTGACCGTGCTCGACAACGTGCGCGTGGCGCTGCAGCGCCCCTCGGGCCTCGCGACGCAGTTCTGGCGCTCCTCCGCGTCCCTTTCGACGCTCAACGAGCGCGCGATGGAGCTGATCGATGCGGTCGGCCTCAGGGCCTATGCGCATCTGCCGGCCGTCGAATTGTCGTACGGACGCAAGCGGGCCCTCGAGATCGCCACCACCCTGGCACTCGACCCCGCCATGCTTCTGCTCGACGAGCCCATGGCCGGCATGGGCCATGAAGACATCGGCCGCATCTCCGACCTGATCCGGCGCATCGCCCGCAGCCGCACGGTGCTGATGGTCGAGCACAACCTGAACGTGGTCTCCGACCTCTGCGACCGGGTCACCGTCCTTGCGCGCGGCGAGATCCTCTCCGACGGATCGTACGACACGGTCAGCCGGGACCCGCGCGTGCGCGAAGCCTATATGGGAACCGAGCATGAGTAGCGCTCCTCTTCTCGAAGTCCGCGGGCTCAATGCCTGGTACGGCGAAAGCCATGTTCTTCACGGGGTCGATCTCGACATCCGCGAGGGCGAAACGGTGACCCTGCTCGGCCGCAACGGCGCGGGCAAGACGACAACCCTGCGCGCCATCATGGGCATCCTGCGCCGTCGCGAGGGCGTCATCCGCCTGCGGGGCAAGGATCTCCTCGGCCTGCCGCTCCACAAGGTCGCGCAGGCCGGACTCGGCTACGTGCCTGAAGAGCGCGGCATCTTCGCGAGCCTCAACGTCTCCGAGAACCTGATGCTGCCGCCCACGGTGTCCGAAGGCGGCATGAGCGTGGAGGAGATCTACAGCCTCTTCCCCAACCTGCACGAACGCCGTTCGAGCCAGGGCACGAAGCTGTCGGGCGGCGAGCAGCAGATGCTCGCCATCGCCCGCGTGCTTCGCACGGGCGCGCGGATCATCCTGCTCGACGAACCGACGGAGGGTCTGGCCCCCGTCATCGTCCAGCGCATCGGCGATGTGCTGGTCGCCTTGAAGAAGCGCGGCATGACCATCCTGCTCGTGGAACAGAACTTCCGCTTCGCTAAGAAAGTGGCAGATCGCTTCTACCTCATGGAAGATGGGCGTATGGTGAACTCGTTCCCCGGGCATGAGCTCGATGCGCGCATGGACGAACTCCACGAAGTTCTTGGGGTGTAGAGCATCATGAGCACCATTTTCGGCATTCCCGCCCCGGCCCTCTACGGCCAGATCCTCATCGGGCTCATCAACGGCTCCTTCTACGCCATGCTGAGCCTCGGCCTCGCGGTGATCTTCGGCCTTCTGCGGGTCATCAACTTCGCCCATGGCGCGCAATACATGCTGGGCGCCTTTGCCGCCTACCTGCTCCTGAGCTGGCTGGGGATCGGCTATTGGCCGGCGCTGATTCTGGCCCCTCTCATTGTCGGCGCCATCGCGGTCGTGATCGAGAAGACGATGCTGAGCCGTCTCTACGGCGTGGATCCGCTCTACGGCCTCCTCCTGACCTTCGGCCTCGCCCTCATCCTCGAAGGCGCCTTCCGCTACTGGTTCGGGGCCGCGGGACAACCCTATTCCCCTCCCCCGCAGCTGACGGGAGCCCTCAATCTGGGCTTCATGTTCATGCCGATTTATCGCGGCTGGGTGGTGATCGCGTCCCTGGTGATCTGCCTGGGCACGTGGCTTCTCATCGAGAAGACGCGGCTCGGCGCCTATCTCCGCGCCGCGACGGAAAATGCCACGCTCGTCCAGGCCTTCGGCGTGAATGTACCGCTGCTCCTGACCCTGACCTACGGCCTGGGCGCGGCGCTGGCCGGGCTGGCCGGCGTGCTGGCGGCTCCGATCTACCAGGTGAGCCCGCTCATGGGCTCGAACCTCATCATCATCGTCTTCGCCGTGGTCGTCGTCGGCGGCATGGGCTCGATCCTGGGCGCCATCGTGACCGGCTATGTGCTCGGCGTCCTCGAGGGGTTGACGAAGGTCTTCTACCCGGAAGCCTCGAGTATCGTTATCTTCGTGATCATGGCCATCGTTCTGCTCGTCAGGCCGGCAGGTCTCTTCGGGCGGGAGGAGTGAAATCATGGCTGTCGGAACCCAATATCTCGCGGAACAGCCCCGGCTCCGCACATCCTCCATGGTGCTCGGAGCGGTCGCCGTCGCGGCCCTGTTGGTTGCTCCCTTCGTCTTCTACCCCGTCATGCTGATGAGCGTCCTCTGCTTCGCGCTCTTCGCCTGCGCGTTCAACCTGCTCATCGGCTATGTGGGCCTTCTCTCCTTCGGCCATGCGGCCTTCTTCGGCGGAGCGGCCTATTTCACCGCCCATGCGGCCAAGGTATGGGGGTGGGAGCCCCTGACCGCCATCCTGCTGGGCGTCGCGGGTGCCGCCGCCATGGGCCTCGTGATCGGCTTCGTGGCGATCCGCCGGCAGGGCATCTACTTCTCCATGATCACGCTCGCCCTGTCGCAGATGTTCGCCTTCATCTGCCTGCAGGTGCCGTTCACCCACGGCGAAGACGGCATTCAGGGTGTGCCGCGCGGTCATCTGCTCGGCTTCATCGACCTCAACCAGCCTCTGACCATGTACTACGTCACGCTGGCAATCTTCCTGTTCGGCTTCTTCTCCATCTGGCGCATCGTGAACTCGCCCTTCGGCAATATCCTCAAGGCGATCCGCGAGAACGAGCGGCGCGCGGTCTCCCTCGGCTACCGGGTCGACCGCTACAAGCTCGGCGCTTTCGTCATGTCGGCCGCGCTGGCGGGACTGGCAGGCGGAACGAAAGCCATCGTGTTCCAGTTCGCGACGCTCACGGACGTGCAGTGGCAGATGTCCGGCGAGGTCATTCTCATGACCCTGCTCGGCGGCATCGGCACGATGATCGGCCCCATCGTGGGTGCCGGTCTGGTGATCGCCCTGCAGAATTATCTGGCTGCGTCCGCTTTCCCCGTCACGGTGCTGATCGGCATCATCTTCGTGATCTGCGTGCTTCTTTTCCGCCGGGGCATCGTGGGCGAAATCCTGGAACTGATGCGACGCAGGACCAAGGGCGCCTCCTAACAGCGACGGAAACTCTGCAGGCGCTCGATCCGACGAGCGCCCGCTCATTTCATCGAGCCATATCATGTCGGACAGCGATACATTCGATTACGTGATCGTCGGCGCAGGATCCGCCGGCTGCGTTCTGGCGAACCGGTTGTCCAAGGACCCTCGAAACTCGGTCTGCATTCTCGAAGCCGGCGGCAAGGACAACTGGATCTGGTTTCACATTCCGGTCGGCTATCTCTTCGCCATTGGCAATCCGCGCGCCGACTGGATGTTCAAGACCGAGGCCGAGCCGGGCCTGAACGGCCGCATCCTGAACTATCCGCGCGGCAAGGTCCTGGGCGGTTGCTCGGCCATCAATGCGATGATCTACATGCGCGGCCAGCGCGAGGATTACGACAACTGGCGCCAGATGGGACTGACGGGTTGGGGTTGGGACGATGTGAAGCCGATCTTCCGCCAGCACCTCGATCACTACCTCGGCGCCGGCGAGCACCATAGCACAGGGGGCGAATGGCGCGTCGAAGCACCTCGAACCCGATGGGACCTCCTGGACACCTTCATCGAAGCCGCTGTCGAGGCGGGGATCCCCCGTGTCAGCGACTTCAATACGGGCAGCAACGAGGGCATCTCGTATTTCCACGTCAACCAGAAGAGCGGACGGCGCTGGTCCTCGGCGCGCGGCTTCCTCAAGCCGGCCATGTCCCGCGCCAACCTGAAGGTGGAGATTCAGGCCCATGCCACGCGCATCCTCTTCGAAGGCAAGCGCGTCATCGGGGTCGAAATCCTTCAGAATGGCGCTCTACGGCGCATTCTCGCCCGGAAGGAAGTCGTGCTTTCCGCGGGTGCCATCGCGTCCCCGAAGCTCCTGCAGTTGTCCGGGATCGGGGACGGTGCGTACCTCCAGCAGCATGGGATCGACGTGGTCCACCACCTGCCGGGCGTCGGAGAGAACCTCCAGGATCATCTGCAGCTGCGCCCGATCTACAAAGTGCATGGGGTGCGAACGCTCAACGAGGATTACCGGTCCCTCCTCAGGAAGGCCCATATGGGTCTGGAATACGTGCTGTTTCGCCGAGGTCCGCTGACGATGGCCCCTTCGCAGTTGGGAGCCTTCACGCGCTCGTCGCCCGAATACGCGACACCGAACCTCCAGTTTCACATCCAGCCCCTGTCCCTCGACAAATTCGGAGAAGATCCGCATCCCTTCCCTGCCTTCACGGCGAGCGTCTGCAACCTGCGGCCGACCAGTCGGGGGAGCGTCAGGATCCGCAGCGGCGCGTCGGACGATCCACCCTTCATCCGTCCTAACTATCTGTCGACACCGGAAGACCAGCGCGTGGCGGTGGATTCGCTGCGACTGGTCCGGCACATCGTGTCGATGCCCGCCCTCCGGAAGTATCGCCCGGAGGAATACAAGCCCGGCGCCAATCTGACGACGGACGAGGAGCTCTTGAACGGCGCGCGGGATATCGGAACCACCATCTTCCATCCTGTCGGAACGGCCAAGATGGGAACCGAAAGCGACCCGATGGCCGTCACGGACCCGCGCCTGCGTGTACGTGGCGTGGAGGGACTTCGTGTCATCGACGCTTCCGTGATGCCGACCATCACGAGCGGGAACACAAACTCACCGACTCTGATGATCGCGGAGCGGGGGGCCGCCATGATCCTGGAGGATCAATCGCATACAGCCACGCCGGCCCTGCGTTCGGCTTGAACTGTCCAGCCAGCCTATTGTCCTCGATATCTATGGCGTGATTCCAAGCGCTCGATCCGCCCCGATACTCTTCTTGCGAGCGCATTTATCGGTTTATAATCCTCAACAGGCTATAATATCTTATGCACGGCATGAACTTTAAGCATTGAATGAGCTTTTTCTTACAAGGCCACGATGTTGCCTTATTCAGCCAGCAGAACACTATTAATGGTTATCGAGGCGTAAATTTCGAGAACCTGATAGTTCCGAGCGTTTAGTTTCAGCGCTTTGTTCCACCCGTAAGTATACTGCGTTTCCTTTTCGCCATTTTCCTGGCGATCTCTCCACAGAACTCCATAGTTTTATTCAAAGAGCCCAACAAAGAAGCTCTTTCCATTCGGGGCAGGCAAAATGGCATTGCATTATTCTGTCGCGCAGCTCGGCGCGGCATACATGGCACGACCGATACCGCCCAACACCGCACCGACGCGGGTTGATCACCTCTCTTGAGAGGGCCGAAGCTCTCTTTCTCCAACGATTGCATCATCTACGCCAACAGGACGGGAGATCTTTTCTACGACGTGGACGGTACTGGTTCCAAGGTCCCGGTGATCGAGAACCTCGCCGAACTTACGGCATCAGATTTCATTGTCATTGGATTGCGATTTCAATCATACGACCTGAAAGCATTGCTCACGGCGTATGGTTTGAACTTTCAAGGTCGGGATAGCATCCCGGCCTTTTTCTTTGCGCGAAAGCCGAGCCCGTGCCGTCGATTGATTCTCGGGGAGCGAGCTGCGTCGATCGAAGCCCTTACTCCCCGAGCCATCTCTTCTTCGACGCGTCGAGGTGCATTCGCATGGCGGATTGGACCAGAAGCGGATCCGCCGCCTCGAAGGCTGAATAGATTGCCTCATGCTCCACGAGTGCCGTGTGCCAACCCTCGCGACTGTCGAACCGGATCCTCATCTGGGCGGAGATCGGACTATGCCGCTCGTCGAACAGCTCGCGCACGATCCGCATGAGCACCGAATTGCCGGACAGGCTCGCAATGGCCAAGTGGAACTGGCGATCCTGATCGAGCGGGTCGCGCCCACCGGCGATGTCGGCTCGCATTCCCTGAATCGTCGCCTGAAGGGAAGCAAGCCCTTCCGCTGTCATGCGGGCACAGGCGAGGGCCGCGACCGTTCCTTCGATAGCAGCCCTCGCCTGCATCAGCTCCGAGGGGCTCTCTCCCATCGAATGCATCGTACCCGCAGCACGCTCGACCGGCGTGCAGACATAGACGCCGGAGCCGGAGCGGATTTCGACGCTGCCATCGATCTCGAGAGCGATGAGAGCCTCCCGGAGCGAGGGGCGCGAAACGCCTAGTTGATGCGCGAGGTCCCTCTCGGCGGGGAGGCGGGCTCCGGGCAGGAACTGGCCGCCATGAATCAGGCCGCGGATCTGATCGGCGACCTGCTGGTAGAGGCGCCGCGGCTCTGCTGGCTTGAGGGAGATGGACATGATCGGAAACCCGGAATTGGCCTGACCATAGATGCCACTTCGAGCCCTGACAATGCAAATCGGGGTTCCAGTTTCTGCCCATCCTTTTGACTTGACCGATTGTTCCCGCCGGCCATATTCCTATTGCTCTTGGATTGGCCTGACCAATTCAGGCACAAATGCCCTGCGGAGAATGGGGCCAAGTTGCAGAGGGAGGAAGAATGCGCGGCGTGACGGCCCATCTCCACCATTGCACCGGCACGCTGGAGCTGCCCGAGGAGGCAGAGCAGCTGGCAGTACCCTGTCGCGCGACGATCAGGAGCGCGCCATGAAAGCCTCCGAGCGTCGCACCCTCCCCCGTCGAGACCTGTCCCTCACGATGCTCGGGCTCGGCAGCGCGCCGATGGGTGGTCTCTACAGCCCCACAAGCTTTGCGGAAGCTCAGGCCGTGACCGAGGCTGCCTGCGCTCAAGGCATCCGCTATTTCGATACCGCACCCTATTACGGCTACACGCGATCCGAGCGTCGCCTCGGCGCCCTGCTGTGCGATCGTGAGCGGGACAGCTATGTCATCAGCACGAAGGCCGGTCGCTTGATGGTGCCCGACAAGACCGTCGGAGCAGAGGAGAACGGCTGGGTCCATCCTCTCCCGTTCCGCCCCGTCTATGACTACACCTACGATGCAATCCTGAGGTCCTTCGAGGACAGCCGACAGCGCCTCGGCATTCTCAAGATCGACATCCTCTACATTCACGATATCGGCCGCTACACCCATGGCGACCGGCATGAGCATTACTGGCGCCAGCTGACCGCCGGCGGCGGGTTCCGAGCGCTTCAGGAATTGCGTGGCAGCGGACGCGTCACGGCCATCGGGCTCGGGGTCAACGAGGCCGAGGTGGTTCACGATGCCATGGGAGAAGCGGATCTCGACGTCGTCATGCTCGCGGGCCGCTACACGCTGTTGGAACAGATGAGCCTTCCCCTGCTTGACCGATGCGCGCGCGCAGGAACCGGCATCGTCATCGCCGGTCCGTTCAATTCCGGCATCCTCGCCGGCAACAACAAGTTCAATTATGAAGATGCTCCGCCGGATGTAGTGCAGCGCGTTCAGGCCCTGAAGGCGCGGTGCGACGAATTCGATGTCCCGCTTCCGGCCGCGGCCTTTCGCTTTCCCCTGGCCCATCCGGCCGTCATATCCTGCGTGACCGGAGCCCGCGACGCCGAACAGCTTCATACCAACGTGGCCTGGTTCGAGCGCTCCATTCCCGACGAACTCTGGATCGCGCTGAGGAGGGCCGGATTGCTCGATGAAGCCGTTCCCCTCCCGCGTGAAAGCGAGTAGGCTCCATGCGGATCGATGCCCACCAGCATTTCTGGCTGATGCGCAACCGACAAGGCCAGTGGCCGCCGCCGGACCTTGCGGACATCCATCAAGATTTCATGCCGATTGGCTTGGAATCCAGCCTGAAGGCATGCGGCATCGGCGGCACGGTCCTCGTTCAGTCCCTCGCCTCCCTGGCCGATACCGACTTCATGCTTGATCTGGCGGACCGGCACTCGTTCATCCTTGGCGTCGTCGGCTGGGTCGATCTCAAGGCGGTCGATGCCGCCAGCCACATTGCCCGTCTCGCAGGCCATCCGAAGCTGAAGAGCCTGCGCCCCATGCTGCAGGATATTCCGGATATCGACTGGATCGACGATCCGCACCTCGATCCCGCCATCGCGGCCATGAAGGAAGCGGACCTGCGCTTCGACGCTCTGGTAACGCCGCAGCACCTGAGAGCCCTGACTGCTTTCGCCGTGCGTCACCCTGATCTTCCCACCGTCATCGATCATGGAGCAAAGCCCCGCATCGCGACGGGTGAGATCGGCTCGTGGCGCGACGCCATGGCGGGCTTGGCCGCTCTTCCGAACGTTCATTGCAAGCTGTCCGGCCTTCTGACCGAGGCCGGCGAACGGCGCGATGCGGAAGCCATCAGACCTTACGCCGAGGCGCTTCTCGACCTGTTCGGTCCCGAGCGGCTGATCTGGGGAAGCGACTGGCCGGTTCTCAGGCTTGCGGGCACCTACGAGGATTGGCTTGCCATGTGTCATGCATTCGTGCCGAGCGGCCATCACGATGCGGTCTTCGGCCGGAATGCGATCCGCTTCTACAAGCTCGACGGAAGTGGGAAAGCCGCATGACGCCACACAGGAAGAGTGCCCGCTCCGTTCTGAACTCTTCCTCCGAAGGTGCAGATGACATCGCCTGCGGTCCCGTGCTTAGATCAACCATGGCGCAAAGACGCCGCACAGGCGATAGCCTGCCATAAAGGGAGGAACGGTCTTGTCACTCCTCGTCCTGCAAGACGTCGGGAAGGAATTCGGCGCCATCCGGGCCCTGTCCCACGTCAACCTCACGATCAAACCCGGCGAAGTCGTCGGCCTGATGGGCGATAACGGCGCCGGCAAGTCGACCCTGGTGAAGATCATCGCCGGCAACTTCCCGCCCTCGCACGGCAAGGTCCTGTTCGAGGATCAGGAGGTCCACTTCACGAGACCGATCGATGCCCGTTCCGTCGGCATCGAGGTCGTCTACCAGGATCTCGCTCTCGCCGACAACCTGACGGCCGCCGCCAACGTGTTTCTCGGGCGAGAGCTGCGGCGCAAGGTCGGGCCGTTCTCGTTCCTCGACCATGCCACCATGAACCAGCGGACGGCGGCGCTGTTCCGCGAACTCAAATCCGAGACGCGTCCCGACGATGTCGTCCGTGCCATGTCGGGCGGGCAGCGCCAGGCGGTCGCGATCGCCCGCACGCGGCTCGCCAAGGCGAAGCTCATTCTCATGGACGAGCCGACGGCAGCGATCTCCGTCCGTCAGGTGGCCGAGGTTCTCGATCTCATCCGCCGCCTGAAGGATGCGGGCATTGCCGTGATCCTGATTTCGCATCGCATGCCGGATGTCTTCTCCGTCTGTGAACGTGTGGTCGTGATGCGCCGCGGAACCAAGGTGGCGGATAAGCCGATCGACCAGTCGAGCCCCGAGGAAGTCACCGCGCTGATTACGGGCGCCAAGGAAGCGGCGTGATGAGCGAACTCTCTCCGGCAACCAGCTCCGACACAAGCGACTTCTCGAATGTGGGCCGGGCCCGCTGGTGGCGGCGCGGCTTCTTCGCGAGCCAGACCGCCTATGTGGCGGCCGCCCTCATCGTCATCATGATCGTGATGTCGTTCCTGAGTTCGGCCTTCCTCAGTCCGGGCAACCTCGCCAACGTGGCGAAGAACTTCTCCTTCGTGGGTATCGTGACCTTGGGCGTCACGCTCGTGATCGTCACCGGCGGCATCGATCTCTCGGTCGGCTCGACCATGGCGCTCTCGGCCATCACCTGCGCCATCGTCATGCAGGCATTGAGCGGCACGACTCTCGACAACGTTCCGCTCGCGGGCATGGTCGTCTCGCTCGGCGCAGGTCTCGGCGTCGCGCTCCTGATCGGACTGGTGAACGGCCTGCTCATCGCCCGCGTGGGCCTCTCGCCGTTCGTGACGACGCTCGGCATGCTGTCGATCGTGCGCGGACTTGCCTATGCGGTCACGGAGGGGCGCGGGCAGGCCCCGACCGGGCCGGACGTGAACCTCTTCTACGACATTACCGACGGCAACATCGCCGGCGTGCCGGTGGCCATCATCTATCTGCTCGTTCTCGCTGCAATCATCGGTATCGTCCTGCATCACACGGCCTTCGGGCGGCACATCTTCGCACTCGGCGGCAACGAGAAGGCCGCGGCGCTCACAGGCGTGGCGGTCGAGCGGGTCAAGATCGCCGTCTACGTTCTGTCCTCTCTCTCGGCGGGGTTCGCCGGCATCCTGATGGTGGGATGGCTCGGCTCGGCTCCGGCCAATCTCGCGACCGGCTACGAGCTGACGATCATCGCCGCAGCGGTCATCGGCGGCGCGAACCTCAGCGGCGGCATCGGAGGGCCCGCAGGCGCGGTCATCGGCGCCCTTCTCATCGAAGTCATCCGCAATGGCCTCGTGCTCGCGGGCATCAACGCCTATTGGCAGATCGTCCTCGTGGGCGGGATCATCATCCTGGCGGTCCTCGTCGATCGCCTGCGGACCCTGCGCATGACGTCTTGAACACCGTTGTCGGAGGCCAGCGCTGCCTGCCTCCAATGCGGACATGAAAAGCCGGACGACAGAATCCGGGCACGAGACTCCATCAATGGGGCGGAAAACCAACCAGGAGGAAGACATGATGAAACGCCTGATCCTTGCCGCGGTCGCTGCCGCGGCGCTCACCGCCCCGGCCATGGCGCAGCAGACCTACAAGTTCGCCATCGTTCCGAAGGCGATGAACAATCCCTATTTCGACCTCTCCCGCGACGGATGCATGAAGCGTGCGAAGGAACTCGGGAATGTCGAATGCATCTACAAAGGCCCGGTGGAGCATGAACCGGCGAGCCAGGCCCAGATCATCCAGGATCTGATCAGCCAGAAGGTCGACGGCATCGCCATCTCGGTCTCCGACGCGGCAGCGGCCGTGCGCGTGATCAAGTCCGCACGCGACGCAGGCATCCCGGTGATCACGTTCGATGCCGACGCACCGAACTCCGCGCGCCAGGCGCATGTGGGCACGGATAACCGTGCCATGGGCCGGGCCCTCGGCGAGGAACTCCTGAAGCTGCGTCCGGAGGGCGGCAAGTACGCCATGGTGTCCGGCGGTCCGGCCGCCGCCAACCTGAAGGAGCGCGTCGAAGGTGTGCGCGATGCACTGAAGGGCTCCAAGTGGACGGAAGTCTCCGGCTCGCCCACCTATTGCAACGACGACCTCGCGCTCGCCGTGCAGCAGATGCAGGACCTCAAGACGGCCAACCCGGATCTCGCCGCCATCGTGCCCGTCGGTGGCTGGCCGATGTTCGTCCCTGAGGCCTACAAGAGCTTCGTGAACAAGAACAAGGAAGCCATGGACCAGGGCAAGTTCAGCCTTGTCGTGGCGGACACCTTGAAGGTGCAGCTCGAATTGCTGCGCGACGGCTATGCCAATGCCCTCGTCGGCCAGCGGCCTTACGAAATGGGCGAGAAGGCCATGGACATCCTTCTGCAGCTCAAGAAGGGCGAGAAGGTCCAGGACATCATCTATGCGGGCATCGACCGCGTGACGAAGGACAACGTCGCGTCCATGCTCAAATGAGCTGACACTTCAATTACTGGCGGACCCGCGCCCTGGAGAGAGGCCTCTCCAGGGCGTTTGTTGTGAATGGGTAGCCTCTCAGCGGGCTGCTTCATCGGCCTCCGCGGGCTTGGCAGCCGGAGACGAGGATCTCAGGGCGCTGGCGGTGTAGATGCCGAGGGCGATCCAGATCAGGCTGAACGCCATGCCGTCGATCCAGCCGAAGGCCTCTTCGTAAACGAGGACGCCGAGCGCAAGCTGGCCCGACGGCGCCAGGTATTGCAGCAGGCCGATGGTAGAGAGTTTCAGCCTCTGAGCGGCGGCCGCGAACCAGATGAGAGGTAACGCGGTGCTGAGCCCGGTCAGGACGAGAAGCGCATCCAGGCGCAGATCGCCCCGGAAAGCTACGGACTGGCCCTGCGCGGCGACATAGGTGAGATAGCCTAAGGCCAAGGGAGTGAGCAGAAGCGACTCGACGCAGAAGCCGATGAGCGGGGCGACCGGCACGATCTTCCGGACGAGGCCGTAGAAGCCGAAGCTGGAGGCCAGCGCGAGCGCGACCCAGGGCATCTCTCCCGACGAGACGGCGAGCACCAGCACGCCCAGCGCGGCGATCACGCAGGCGGCGACCTGCGCCGGGTTCAGACGCTCCCGAAGGAAGAGAACGCCGAGCACGACGTTCAGGAGCGGGTTGATGAAATAGCCGAGGCTCGTCTGAACGAGGTGCCCTGAATTGACGGCCCAGATATAGATGAGCCAGTTGATGGCGATGAGGCCAGCGGAAAGGCACAGCAGCAGCAAGCGCCGACCGGACGTGAGCGCCTCGATGAGCTTGCGCCATTGCCGGCTCGCGAGGATCAGACCGAGGGCGAACACGCTTGCCCAGACGATCCGGTGCGCCAAGATCTGAAGGGCCGGCACTGCTGCAATGAGCTTGAAGTGCAGCGGGACGGCCAAACCCCACATGAAGAATGCCGCCAGGGCGTAGAAAACCCCGGCACGTGTCCGCTGTGCCTCGGAAGGCGCTGATCCTGTTACCATCTTAGCCTCTAGGCTCACCCGATTCATGGAGGGCAGGCCTTGCGAGGTCTCCCGCTCGTCATGCTCCTAGGTCAATTCGCGTGAAGGGGATAGCCCCAACTTCGGTGAGGCGATGGCCTGCCGTCACGGACGCGACGGGGCGATCCGCAAGGACGTAAAATCGGTCATCTTAGAAAACGGCCTGATCGCCGCGTGGACCGTCACGTTTGCCTTTGAAACCGACCAGGGAAAATATCCGGCAAGCAGGCCTTCGAACCTGCGAAGGCTAAGTGCTTGATTTAAGTGGTACAGCCGCCCCGGCTCGAACGGGGGACCCCCAGATCCACAATCTGGTGCTCTAACCAACTGAGCTACGGCTGCACGTGAGGCAGGGTGTAATCGCCCGGGCGGGCAATTTCAAGCCCTGTTCGAAATCTCAAGGCACCGAAATGGAAAACGGCGGGATCTGGATCCCGCCGCCTCGAATGCTCACGCTTCGAAAAGCTTACTCGGCCGTGGCGCCAGCGGCCTTGAGGACCGGGGTCCAGCGGGCAACCTCGCTCTCGACGAGCTTCTGCAGGCCCTCGGGGGTCCGCTCCGCAGCGGTCGGCAGCACGCCGCCGAGATCGAGAAGACGCTTCTTGGTGTTCTCGTCGTCCAGGGACTTCACGAGCGCATCGTTGAGCTTCTTGACCACGTCGGGCGGGGTGCCCTTGGGGGCGAAGACCGCGTTCCAGGCGCTGACCTCGTAGCCCTCGAGGCCGGCCTCCTTGGTGGTCGGCACGTTCGGCAGCACCGGCGAACGCTCGGGCGTTGCAATGGCAAAGGCCTTGATGTTGTTGCCCTGGATCTGCGGGGCGACATTGACGATCTGGTCGGTCATGAAGTCGACCGTGTTGGCCATCAGGTCGTTCAGGGCCGGGCCCGTACCGCGATAGGCGACCATGGTCGGCTTCACCTTGACCACCGAGTTGAAGAAGATGCCCGTGGAGTGGGACACCGAGCCCACGCCCGCATGAGCCATGTTCACCTTGTCGGCATTGGTCTTCAGGTAGTCGAGGAAACCCTTCAGGTCGTTGGCCGGGAAGTCCTTCTTGGCCACGATCACGATCGGCGTGCCGGCGGCAACGCCGATAGGGGCGAAGTCCTTGGTCGGATCGTATTTCAGGTTCGGGTACAGGGCGGGTGCGGCGCCGTGGGTGCCCATGTGGCCCATCATGATGGTGTAGCCGTCTGCTTGAGACTGGGCCGCCCGGGTGATGCCCGTGGTGCCGCCGGCGCCTGCCACGTTCTCGATCACGATCTGCTGGCCGAGAGTGCGGCTCATGTGGTCGCCGACGATGCGGGCGATCACGTCCGTCGGGCCGCCGGCCGCGAAAGGCACGATCATGGTGATCGGTCGCGTGGGATACCCTTGGGCCTGGGCGCCGGTTGCGGCCAGGCCGGCGACAGTGGCGAGGGCCAGTGCGATTGTCTTCATCAGTTTCCTCCCTGGTATTGGTTATGGCCTTACATGGACAAGGCTGGGTTGAAGGCAAGCTACTCCGTGAACACCTCGTCGCGTCCTTTCCGAATGGAAGGCAGAAGAGCGATCACAAGAAGGATAGCGGCGACGGCGAGCAGGCCGGCGCTGATCGGATGATTAATGAAGGTCTCCAGCGATCCGCGCGAGATGATGAGGGCGCGCCGCAGGTTTTCCTCCATCAGCTTGCCGAGCACGAAGCCGAGCAGCATCGGGGCCGGCTCGAACCCGAACTTGATCAGCGCATAGCCTACGAACCCGAACAGACCGATGAACATCACGTCGGTCGGCAGCGAGTTGATCGAGTAGATGCCGATAGCGCAGAACATCAGGATCGCCGGGAACATCAGCCGGTACGGCACCTTCAGGAGCCGCACCCACATGCCGACCATCGGCAGGTTGATGACGAGCAGCATCAGGTTGCCCACCCACATCGAGGCGATCATGCCCCAGAACAGGGTCGGGTTCTTGGTCATCACCTGCGGGCCCGGAATGATGCCGTGAATCGTCATCGCGCCGACCATCAGGGCCATCACGGCATTCGGCGGAATGCCGAGCGTCAAGAGCGGAATGAACGACGTCTGCGCGCCGGCGTTGTTGGCGCTCTCAGGCCCCGCCACGCCCTCGATGGCGCCGCGGCCGAAGCGGCGCGGATCCTTGGCGAGCTTCTTCTCCAGCGTATAGGACGCGAACGGCCCGAGCACCGCGCCATTGCCGGGCAGGATGCCCAGGATCGCACCCAGAATGGTGCCCCGCACCACCGGCTTGTAGGATTGCCGGAAGTCGTCCCTGTTGGGCAGGAGCCGGCCGATGGCCTGGCGCACCACATCGCGGTGTTCCGTGTGATCGAGATTGCGCATGATTTCGGCGATGCCGAAGATGCCCATGGCGAGCACCGCGAAGTCGATGCCGTCGGACAGGAACGGCAGGCCGAAGGTCATGCGCTCCTCGCCGGTCTCCAGGTCGGTGCCGACCGTGGACAGCAGCACGCCGACCAGGATCATGGCGATGGCCTTCAGGATCGAGCCCCGCGCCAGCACGACGGCGAAGACGAGACCCATGACCATGAGCGAGAAGTACTCGGTCGGGCCGAACACCAGGGCGAGACCCGTGAGCGGCGCGCCCAGCGCCGCGATGACGAGCGTCGCCACCGTGCCGGCGAAGAACGACCCGATGGCCGCGATGCCGAGCGCCACGCCGGCACGCCCCTGCTTGGCCATCTCGTGGCCGTCGAGGGCGGTTACCACGGAGGTGGCCTCGCCGGGGATGTTGACCAGGATCGCCGTGGTCGAGCCGCCGTACTGGGCGCCGTAATAGATGCCGGCCAACATGATGAGCGCGCCGGTGGGATCGAGCCCGAAGGTGATCGGCAGTAGCATGGCGATGGTGGCGATGGGGCCGACGCCCGGCAGCACGCCGATCAGGGTGCCGACAAGGCAGCCGAGGAAGGCGAGGCCCAAGTTCTGGAGGCTGAGCGCGACGCCGAAGCCGAGGCTCAGGTTCGAAAAGAAATCACCCATCAGATTCTCCCGCTGTGGTCGGCCACGTCCACGGGGCCTGGGCGTTGGTTGCGCGTGGCGAAGTACGCTACGATGGCGCCGGCCGTCATGGCGGCCGCGCAGGCACGCAGCACCGCCTTCTGCGACCAGTCGGCGGGGAAGAGGCTCGCCAACGCCTGCGGAAAGACCGGGATCGGCAGGTTGAGCAGGTCGCCGAACAGCACCATGCAGAACGGGGTGAGGCTCAAGGCCAGGATGACGAGTTCGCGCAGGCGTGCCTCCGAGGTGGCGAACCCGCCGAGGATGATGGCGAGCGGGCCGGCGACCAGCAGGCCGAGGCCCGGAATGGCAAAGGCTCCGAAGGAATAGCCGCGAATGGTCAGGGCGAAGGCCACGATGGCGCCGATGACGAAGACCGGCCCGCGCAAGCTCCAGCGCTCCAGGAGATCGCCGTCCTTGAGGAAGGCTGCGGCCAGCAGGGCCAGACCCGAGAGCCCGACGCCGATGGCGAGCCAGCGCGGCAGCATGGCCGGGCCCATGGCGTTGAGCGTGCCCTGGTCCAGATCCCGAGTCAGGAACAGCGCAAGAGCCGCAAGGGCGACCAGGAGAACCCCACCCGCAAGGCTTTGCGGGGCGCGCACCGGCCCGCGATGGCGCGTAGGCTCGGTGCCTTCGTGAAGAACAGACATGGACGACCTCCCGGCAGGCGCACTCGCGCCCAAGGTTATTGCGACCGATATGGCCCGAGGCCGCAGTCTGGATCAAGCTTCTGTTGTCCCGCCGAGAATGCTTCTCAACAAGACCTGCTTGAATGACCAATCCTTAGGGAAAACGTCTATTAAACTATAGGACAGGGACCTGAACCCTGCGGGAGGTGACTTGATCCCTGGCCTCGTCTTGTCTAGATGGAACCTTGTAGCCAGGCCGGGCCCCTCTGGTCGCTCCTTAGAACAGGAGCGACGATGTCGGACTGGATGAAAACCAGGGCGGCCTGGGTTCGTTCAAAAAGACGGTTTTGCCTGCATTTCGGCTCCCGGCCCGAGGAATTCTGGACCGAGCCGGCGACAGATGCGTCTTTTTGAGCGTCTCGCATGTGCTGTCCCTCAACCGACATATGAGGCACTGCATGTTTGATCTCTCGCAGCTTTTCGGACCCGAGGTCGTCGCCTTCCTGATGGTGATCGGCATCGACCTGGCGCTCGCCGGCGACAATGCCATCGTCATCGGCATGGCCGCGGCCGGCCTTCCCAAGGAACAGCGCAACAAGGCGATCCTCCTCGGCGTCCTTGCCGCCACCGTCCTGCGCATCGCATTCGCGCTGGTCACGACCCAGCTTCTCCAGATCGTGGGTCTGCTTCTCGCCGGCGGCATCCTGCTGCTCTGGGTCTGCTGGAAGATGTGGCGCGAGCTGCGCACGACCCACGAGGAAGAAGAGGCCGCCGAGGAAGCCCTGGAAGGCGCGGACCTCGACAAGGACGGCACCATCGCCGGCAAGGCACCCCGCAAGACCTTCGCGCAGGCGGCCTGGCAGATCGTCATCGCCGACGTGTCGATGTCCCTCGACAACGTCCTGGCCGTGGCCGGCGCGGCGCGCGAGCACCCCTACATCCTCGCCTTCGGCCTGCTTCTTTCGATCGCCCTCATGGGCATTGCGGCCTCGTATATTGCCCGCCTGCTCCAGCGCTTCCGCTGGATTGCCTATGTGGGCCTGGCGATCATCCTCTACGTATCGCTCAAGATGATCTACGAGGGCTTCCTCGAGGTCTATCCGCTGGTGAACGGCACCGTCGGCTAAATCCGACGAGCCTGAGCTCATTCGCAATCTTCAATTGACGGCGGGGATGCGGGAAGGCAGAGAGCGTGACGCTCATGTCTCCCGGTCCCCGCCCATATTTTTCCACTGCCGGATTGCGCTCCGGCGCCCGCGCGGCGATTCCCGCCTTTCCCGGCTTCATCATGTTCGCCGTAGCCTTCGGTACGGCGGCGGCCCAGAAGGGATTGTCGCTCGGCGAAACGCTGGGCCTTTCCGCCTTCGTCTATGCCGGAGCCTCCCAGATGGTCGGCCTCGAAATCTGGCAGCAGGCCTGGACGCCTTCGACGATCCTCACGATCATGACCGTCACGGCCGTCGTGAACGCGCGCATGATCCTCCTGGGCGCGACCCTTCAGCCGTGGCTCAAGGATGAGCCGCTCGCCCGCACGACCCTCAATCTGTTCCTCATCACCGAAGCGGGATGGCTCGTCGGAACCCGCTATCACAACGAGGGCGGCCGCGATGTCGGCGTGCTCTTAGGCTGCGGGATCATCCTTTGGCTGGTCTGGCTCCTTGCAACGCTCAGCGGCTTCTTCGCGGGTGCCCTCGTGCCGGAGCCGAGGCGCTTCGGCCTCGATCTCGTCATGCCGATCTTCTTCGGCGTCATGCTGGTGCCATTGTGGAAAGGTGCGAAACCCGCCCTGCCCTGGCTCGTGGCGGGTCTCGTCTCCCTCATTGTCCATGCCTTCGTGCCCGGATATGTCTTCATCATCGCCGGCGCTCTGGCCGGGGTCGCGGCCGGGATGCTGATCGAATGAACACGGCCGGAACGATCATCGCGAGCCCATGGGGCTCCATTCTCGCCATCAGTGCCATGGCCCTGGTGACGTTCCTGTGCCGCATCGCAGGCGTCGTCGTGATGAGCCGGGTGCGGCTTACGCGGCGCATCGAGAGAGGTCTTCGCGCTCTGCCCGGCTCCATCATCCTGGCGACGATCCTGCCGGTGGTGATCGACAATGGCCTGCCTGCGATCATCGCTCTGACGGCAGCCATCGTGGCGATGGCCCTGACGCGGATCGACATCGTCGGCCTTCTCGTGGGCCTAGGCACCCTCGCCGTCATCAGGGCTTTTGGTTGAACCCTGCTTGAGCCGCAGGCGGATGCGGTACATCAATCCATCGCGAATGTTGCGATAGGCGTCGAGCACCTGCTCGCGAGAACCCTGCGTGATGGTCGGATCGGGCGTCGGCCAGTATTCCACTTCCGCCGCGATGGTGCGCGTCAGTTCGAGCGCCGCGTGGTGCGCCTCCGGCGAGAGGGAGATGATGAGATCGAAATTCAGCCCCTCCCATTCCTCCAGTTCCTGAAGCGTGCGCGGCCTGTGCTTGGAGGCATCGATGCCGATCTCGGACAGGATCGATGCCGTGAAAGCGTCCGCGTCACTTTTGCGGACGCCGGCGGATTGCACATAGATCGATTGCCCGAAGTAGTGCCGCGCGATGGCTTCCGCCATGACGGAACGCACCGCATTCATGGCGCAGACGAACAGAACCGAATGGATCCGTTTCGAGCGGGGCTCGTCCAAGCGTCAGCCCTTCCAGTGAAGCGCGAAGATCAACGTGAAGATGCGGCGCGCCGTATCGAAATCGAGGACCAGCTTGCCGTCCAAGCGCTTCATCAGGATTTCGGCCGCCTCGTTGTGCAGTCCGCGCCGCCCCATGTCGATGGCTTCGATCTGCGCCGGCGAGGCGGAGCGGATGGCCTGATAGTAGCTGTCGCAGATCAGCTCGTAGTCGCGGATCGCCTTGCGGAACGGCGTCAGCGAGAGGTGATGCGAGACGAGATGCGCGCCGTCCTGTGCGGTGACCTCGAAGCAGAGCTTCTTCTCGACCAATGAGATTCGCAGGCCATAAGGACCGCCGTCGTAGTTCGGCAAGGCGAAGTGGTTTGCCTCGAGAATGTCGTAGATGGCGATGGCTCGCTCATGCTCCTGATCGGGATTGCCCCGGCCGATGGAGGCCTCGTCGAGGGTGACGGCCACAAGCCGGCTCCGCTCCTTCGCTTCGCTCGCCATCCGCCCTTCCCTATCGTTAAAGGTTCAGGCGGATCGCGACCGACCGCGCATGCCCCTCCAGTCCTTCCGAGCGCCCGAGCGTGATCGCCGCGGGGCCGAGCGCACGCAGCGCGTCCGCATCGCATTTCAGGATCGAGGTTCGCTTCATGAAGTCAAGGACGCCGAGGCCCGAGGAGAAGCGGGCGGAACGAGCAGTGGGCAGCACGTGGTTCGGGCCGCCGACATAATCGCCGATGGCTTCCGGCGTGTGACTGCCGAGGAAGATCGAGCCGGCATTGCGGACTTTGGCCGCAAGCTCCTCGGCGTTTTCCGTCTCGATTTCGAGATGCTCAGGGGCAAGCCGGTCCACGAGGGGAATTGCGTTCTCGAGGTGGTCGATCAGGATGACAGCACCGTAATCGCGCCAGCTCGCGCCGGCGATATCCGCCTTGGGCAGGGTCTTGAGCTGGCGTTCGACGGCCTTTTCCACCGCATCGGCGAGAGCGGGGGAATCCGTCACGAGGATCGACTGCGCCGCGGGATCGTGCTCGGCCTGGGCCAGGAGATCGGCCGCGATCCAATCGGGATTCCCGTGGGCATCCGCCAGAATCAGCACCTCGGAGGGACCGGCGATCATGTCGATGCCGACCTGGCCAAAGACACGGCGCTTGGCGGCCGCCACATAGGCATTGCCGGGACCGACGATCTTGGCGACCGGTCGCACCGATTCGGTCCCGTAGGCGAGCGCCGCCACCGCCTGCGCGCCGCCGATGCGGAAGACCTCGTCGACACCGGCAAGGCGCGCGGCCGCCAGGACGAGCGGGTTCGTCTCGCCCTTCGGGGTCGGTACCACCATGGCGATGCGCGGCACGCCCGCGACCTTCGCCGGCACCGCGTTCATGAGAACGGAGGACGGATAACTGGCCCGTCCGCCGGGTACGTAGAGGCCGACGGATTCGAGCGCCGTCCAGCGCCAGCCCAGCGTCACGCCGAGCGCGTCCGTGGACATGGAATCCTGAGGGCGCTGGGCCCGGTGATAGGTCTCGATGCGCTCCTTGGCCAGAGCCAGGGCTTCCAGCGCCTCCTGCGGGCACTGGGCCTCGGCCGCGTCGATCTCGGCATCCGAAATGCGCAGGGTCTCGGGCTGGAGCGCCAGCCCGTCGAAGCGGTAGGTGAAGTCGATCAGGGCTTCGTCGCCCCGCGCGACCACATCCTCGATGATGGCGCGCACAGCCTGATCGACATCCTCCGACACCTCCCGCTTGGCTGAGAGGAGAGCGGCGAAAGCCAGCGGGAAGGACGGCTCCCGCGCATCGAGCCTCTGCGCCATTACAGGCGCCCCGCCGGTTGAAGCTGTTCCTCGTGCGAGGGGCGGCTTTCGGCGGCCCAGACCGGGCCGGTATCTTTCATCTGCATTTCGATGCACTCCAGGTCCACCTGGATGGCTCCACCTTCGGCAAAGATCAAGGTGGCAGTGCCCGATGGGGCATTGGTCTCCTCGAAGGCAATGGCGAGAAGGTTAAGAACCGCATCCTTGTTGGTCTGGTCGATGCCGCGGACGCGCACGCCGGTGACGTTCTCGAAATGCATGCAGGTCAGCCGGCGCTGGGGCTTATCCGCTTCCCAGTCATAGCGGCGGGTCTGAATGGCGAAACGCCGTTCCTTCGGCAGATAGGCGATATCGCCCACCCGCAGCAGGGAATCCTGCAGATGAGCGGAGATGACGGCAAGATCTTCCGGATCGAAAGCGACAAGTCTCAGGAGGTCCATGAGCCACCAACCTATTGTTGAACTTTAAGGTTTAGGTAGAGAGCCCCCTGCCCCGGCGCAACCTGTCCCAGGGGCTTCTTCTTCATGGCGCGGAAAAGAAAAGGGCCGGCATCGATGCCGGCCCGCTTGTTTTAGCCTCTCAGGCGCTCGATCTGAGCGCCGCAGCGGGCGAGCTTGGCCTCCAGGGCCTCGAAGCCGCGATCCAGATGATAGACCCGGTTGATGGTGGTCTCGCCTTCGGCCACGAGGCCCGCGATGACGAGCGACACGGAGGCGCGCAGATCAGTCGCCATGACCGGTGCTCCCTTGAGGCCGGCAACGCCGTCCACATAGGCGCTGTCCCCGTCGAGGCGGATCTGAGCACCGAGGCGAGCGAGTTCCTGCACGTGCATGAATCGGTTCTCGAAGATCGTCTCGCGGATGCGGGACGTGCCGTTCGCCCGGGTCATGAGAGCCATGAACTGGGCCTGCAGGTCGGTCGGAAAGCCCGGGAACGGATCGGTGGTCACATCGACCGGCTGAATGCCGTTGCCGTTGCGCCGGATGCGGATGCCGCCATGGGTCGGCGAGACCTCGGCTCCCGCCTGGCCCAGAACGTCGAGGGCGGCCTGGAGATAATCGGCCCGGGTATTGTCGAGGACGATGTCGCCCCCCGTCATGGCGACCGCCATGGCATAGGTGCCGGTCTCGATGCGGTCCGGCATGACATCATGGGAGGCACCGCCGAGGCTGGTCACGCCCTCGACCACGATCTCCGAGGTGCCGGCGCCTTTGATCTTGGCCCCCATCTTGATGAGGCATTCGGCCAGATCCACCACCTCGGGCTCGCGGGCGGCGTTGCGAATCACAGTGGTTCCCTGGGCAAGCGTCGCGGCCATCAGGGCCACGTGGGTGCCGCCCACGGTCACCTTCGGGAAGTCGATCTCGGCGCCGATCAGGCCCTTCGGGGCCGTCGCCACCACATAGCCGGCTTCGATCTCGATGGCCGCGCCGAGCTTGGCAAGCGCCATGATGAGCAGGTCGACCGGCCGGGTGCCGATGGCGCAGCCGCCGGGCATGGACACCTTGGCATGGCCGAACCGGGCCACCAGGGGAGCAATGACCCAGAAGCTCGCCCGCATGGTCGAGACCAGCTCGTACGGGGCCGTGGTGTCGATGATGTTCTTTCCCGTCAGGCGGATGGTCTGCCCCGTCTCCGACGACTGGCCGGGCCGGCGGCCGGCGATCGAGTGATCGACGCCGAAATTGCTCATGATCCGCAGCAGGGAGGAGATGTCCGCGAGGCGCGGCACATTGCCGAGCTCCAGGGTGTCCTCCGTCAGAAGGCTGGCGATCATGAGAGGCAGGGCCGCATTCTTGGCACCTGAAATCGGAATCAAGCCGTTGAGAGGCGCGCCGCCCCGGATGCGAATGCGATCCATCGAATTCCCCTTGCAAAACTTTTAGCGAACCATGCGCTATGCGCGTCTTAAGCTCTTCCGGCTAGTCGGACGGCTTGTCGCGCTCGTCCGTAACGCTCAAGCTCCCGGTTTCGGTTCCGGACACCTTCACGGCCTGCCGTCCCCGAGCTTGAGCCTTGCGACGCTTAAGATTCTCTTTCAAGGCCGCCTTCAGCCGGTCAGCTTTCTCTTGCGATTTCACGTCAGTCATGGTTCACGCGACCCATCGTCGCCTTTATCAAATAGAGGCTTCGCAAGCGGCTCTCAACCGCAATATCACGGTTCAGGACTTTGACCCGGATCAATGCGATCTGGCATAATGGGTCCAGGATCCCCGGGCATTGCGTTGCCCACCCGGTGAGATGATGGATTATCAAAACTTCTTCACGTCAGCCCTCGAGCGTCTCCAGGCCGAGCGGCGGTACCGCGTTTTTGCCGACATCGAACGGCTGGCCGGCCGTTATCCCCAGGCGATCTGGCACTCCCCGGAAGGCCCGCGCCCCATTACCGTCTGGTGTTCGAACGATTACCTCGGCATGGGCCAGAACCGGGACGTGACCCGCGCCATGGTCGAGGCCGCCTGGCGGCTCGGAACCGGCGCCGGCGGCACCCGCAACATCTCCGGCAACAGCAATCCCATCGTGGCCCTTGAGGCCGAACTCGCCGACCTGCACGGCAAGGAGGCGGCCCTCGTCTTCACCTCGGGCTACGTGTCGAACCAGACCGGCATCTCGACTCTGGCCAAGCTCATCCCGAACTGCCTGATCCTCTCGGATGCGCTCAACCACAACTCGATGATCGAGGGTGTGCGCCAGTCCGGCTGCGACAAGGCGATCTTCCGCCATAACGATCTCGGCCACCTGGAAGAGCTGCTCCGGGCGGCGGGCGACCGGCCCAAGCTGATCGTGTTCGAGAGCGTGTATTCCATGGATGGGGACATCTCCCCCATCCACGCCATCTGCGACCTCGCCGAACGCTATGGTGCCATGACCTACATCGACGAGGTCCATGCGGTCGGCATGTACGGCCCCCGCGGCGCCGGCATCGCCGAGCGCGAGGGCGCCATGCACCGGATCGACGTGATCGAAGGCACCTTAGGCAAGGCCTTCGGCGTCATGGGCGGATATCTCACGGGGACCAAGGCCGTGATGGACGCCATCCGCAGCTTCGCGCCGGGCTTCATCTTCACCACCGCACTCCCCCCGGCGGTCGCCGCGGCGGCCACGGCCTCGATACGGCACCTCAAGGCCTCGTCCGCCGAGCGCCAGCAGCAGCAGCGTCAGGTGGCTCGGACCAAGGCGGTTCTGAGCGGCGTCGGCCTGCCTGTCCTCGACACCGTCACGCATATCGTGCCGGTGATGGTGGGCAATGCGGAAGCCTGCAAGGCGGCGTCCGACCGGCTTCTGGACAAGCACGGCATCTATATCCAGCCGATCAACTACCCGACCGTGCCCCGTGGCACCGAGCGGCTGCGCATCACGCCCGGCCCCTTCCATTCGAACGCACACATCGACGCCCTGGCGGCCGCCCTGGTGGAAGTCTGGACGGCGCTCAGGCTTCCGCTCGAGCCAAAAATCCAGGCCGCTGAATAAAGATCATTTTCAAGCTTGCATGGAGGGCTGCCCTGTGGCAGTAAGCGGCCCTCCCCGTTGGCGCGCTGCCGTAGCTCAGTGGTAGAGCACTCCCTTGGTAAGGGAGAGGTCGAGAGTTCGATCCTCTCTGGCAGCACCAGCCAAGCCCTTGAAGGTTCTAAGCTTCTTGGGCTTTCTGCCCGACCAAGTTCGATACTTGCGTGTTGTGGGCAGCACCTGGGCGGCACGCAGAGAGTGCTTCATATATGGCACGCCGATTTCTGCTCGGTTCTCCCGCCTTATCCGACTGCCCGTAGTAACGGCTCAGCTTGATTCAGCCATTCTCGAAAACGTGGGTCTGTCCAAGGCTCTTCCTGTCCCTCTCGCGTCCGGGAGCATGGAACGAGCGAAAGCACCCGCGTCTATTACCGCATCCGCTTCCCGGCCAAGGCTGGGACCTATGGAGAGTTCGACAGCTCGAACAATAGGACGAGCGAATGGAGCGAGTTGTCCAAGGTCAAGAAGCTTAGGCATAGCGGCTTAGACAAACTTGGCCCCTCCTCCGTCTTTTCTTCGAGAGGAGGATAAAGAGCGCCCTCCATCGTCCTAAAGGACTCCTCGGAAAGTTTCGCTTGCTGCCAGAGCCTAGCCGCTATGGTGTGATGGGAGAGGGCTGGAGCACCGGTTTAGCGACGGTTGTAGTCAATCTCATATGATGAGGGGCGCTTTGGGCCCTCAAAAAAGCTTCTCGCTATGCCGACGACGACGATCAGACCGATAATCATAAGGAAGACCTTTAGAAGACCTCCAGCAGGCGGTTTCCCCGAGTACGCAGGTATCAGTAGCTCCTTGGGCGGATCCGCATTCGGTGGAGCTGGTGCACCGGCCTTCCTCTTTCCGGAGTTATGTCGTGCCCGTTGTTCCGCCATCTGCCTCGTAGCCCGAGCGTGCTCAGCGTCGTAGACGGCAAGCGAGACTTTTATCTGCCGCTTCAGGGCTTCGATTTCTTCATCGGTGGCTTTGGGACCTTTTGCGTTCACTTAAACCTCACAACGAGAGTCACGCATGGCGATTAGGCCGAAAGTCTCATAGATCGGACGCGAGTTCCATCGTGAATGGTGGCAGCTGCCTACTTTAGCCCCTTCCTCTTCTCTTCCAGAGGAGGATGAGATGCCCTCCGTCACGACTCTCGCCGTTCCTCGGGAAAGCATGTTTACGGACTTAACCTAGCCGCTATGGTGGGAGAGGAGGATGAGAACAGAGACAGTATGAGCGACTTTCAGGTTTTCGAATTCGGTGAGCTCCGCTTTACCAAGAAGGAACTCAGAACCTTAGATAGAAATATATTTTCGCTGGTTGTTGGATCATCAGTGGCGGCAAACGATGTTGCTGTACTTTCGCGCCTCGCGATCTTCCATGGCCACCGCAAGACGGACTCGGAAGTTGTCAAAACGTACATTGGAGTTAATTCACTCATTATTTTCCGCCTGCTGAGCGCCAAGGTTTACGAATACATCTACTTCATCGACGGATATGCTAAAAGATTACGACGCAGCAAGAGTCAAAATCTATCGCACTTTCTTGAGAAGGCTGAAGAATTTTTAGAACTAAAAAATGACCCAGAATACGCTACAGTCAAGGAGCTTCGTAACAATATAACTCACCATTTATCACGGTGCAACTGATATTAAAAATCTAAATACATTTGCCGACGATCACGTATTTTCTATGTTTTTACATCAAGCTACGGGGAACTCACTCTCACCACTGGGTGAGGACATAGGAACATTTGGCATACTGCGATCCAGGAACGACGGAATTGACGCTGACCGTTTTATCGAGTGGACCGCGGAGGCCTCTGCGAGTATTTCGACGTTCCAGCATCAATCCATGATACTGATCCTAGAAGAGTTCTTCCCTGAGAAAAGGCTGGTGAAGAGAATGGTCCCGGCCGACTCACTGCTGGTAGGCAACGAAGCTACGAGATCACCGTTGCTATTTAAGCGTAAGAACTAACCCCCTCTTCACCCCTTCCCTCTATACGCTCCCCATGACCTGCTCCCGCGACACCGTGATCAGTCCTCGAACGGCCCCTCGGACATGACCAGCGAGAGCGCAGCCCTCAACACGCTCTTCCCATCCTCGTCACGGACATTCACGACAAAGGTACGGTAATTGCCGTCCGGCAGGGCATCTTGGGCCATATGCGGAAGCGCCATTTGGGCCTCATGTCGAACTGCATCCATGCTTGGTAGATCTAGCCCGACATCGTCTTGAGAAGAGAACTCACCATCGAAGGTATCGAAGAAAAAGCGAGGCATCGGCGCTCCAGGCCCGTTGAACTGTGGGTAACAACCGGACTGCAGCATCCTTTGTTCATCGTCTCAGACTATTAGCTTGCTATGACCTATTCCCGCGACACCACAGCCATCTCCGAGCTCACCGGCGAGACCGTCAGCACCTGGTCTGAGGAATGGCGGATCGAGACCGAGGCGCGCACTGTCCTGAAAATTTCCAAGCAGGAACGGGATGTGTTCTTCAACGGACGCAAGGACGAGAACGGAAAGACCATTGATAGAGGCGTGGTCGGGATCCGAGGACCTCAGGCTGCTGAGGCGATCCTGGAGATGGCGCGCCGCCTCCAGGAAGTTCGTGATGCCAAGAAGTAGACGCTCGCGTACGGCTAGCAGCCGATCCGCTGCTTGATTGCGTCCACCTGGGACCTCGACCGGCAGACGTTCTCGCACGGAATGCCGTCACCATCAGCGTCGGCGCGACTGTAGCCACCGCACCACATCTCGACGGCCTCCTCGCAGGTGCTCGCCGCCTTGCAGCTCCTGCGCTGTGCCACGACGTACTCCTTTACCCGCTCGACGCCGGGCTTCACCGGCTGCTCAGAGACGCTCCCCGTCGCGGCCACAGGCGCAGCCGTCACCATTGCGGCCAAAGCCGCGATCACCCCCCACTTCATCATAGGCCCCCTAGCCCCTTGGCGCGCGCCACCCGGCCGCCCTTGCTTCATCCTCGGTGCAGAACCAGCGTTCGCCGCTGGCCTCGTTGATCACTGTCTTGTCGTATGCCCGGGTGCCCGGCAGGTGATAGATCTTGCCCGCACCCGAGATGTTGCCCTTGATGGCGCACTTCCGGTCGGCGCCCGTCGAAGCCTCCGATGAAAGCCGCTTTCCGCGACGCCACTCCCAAGGCTCCACGAACTTTCCGGCCCAAAGCCCCTGCTTTGCTTTCCGGGCCTCAGCTTCTGCGGCGGCATAACGGCCATCGGAATATTGCTTGTACTCAAGCGCCCAACCTTGGCGGACCAGCTCCGCGTTGATCTCCCGCCCATTCGCCTCGCAAACGGCGACGATTCGGCCATAGCGGTCGCGGTCCTGCTCTTGGCAGGTCACACGGCCATTCCGACCGATAAGAGCCGAAAGGGCTTCAGCCGCCAGGGAGCCGCAGAGGTACCGCTTGCCGGCAGCATCCTCACACGTCTGCTGGCCCTCGGGCGTATCGACGCCATAGAGGCGGATCCTCGAAGACTGCCCTCGAATTGACAGAGTGTCGCCGTCGACGACATCAGCCTGACCTGAGATGGCCGGGGCAGCAGCGGCGGGATGAAGGAAAAGGGGGAAAGCGAACGCGACGAGAGCAAGAGACTTCATAATCCGAGGAAGTTGCACGATGGTTAGTTGGTCTGCAAGCGGCCACCCTATCGAACACAGCCTGTTAGGCTCTGCCCTGAGGTGGCACCCCCTCTAGCCCTATTTCATCAAACGGCTCGAGCAAGGATCGGAGATACTCAATCTCGTCGGCGGCCTCAATGAAGAGTGCCTGCACCTCGTTGAGGGGAAGGGCTTCATCTTTCTCTGCAGCAGCCTTGAGCCTCTCAGCGATATCCATGCGTTTCTCCTTGTTCACTAAGAGCGCATGATAGGCTCTATCCACTGTTTCCACAGCCAGCCCCCGGCTTCTGGCCCTCAGGCTCGACACAGCAGCCCTTCAAGGATCATGTTCGCTATTCGTTCTCGCTGAGTCGAATACGGATGAGCAGATTCAAGAAGACATCCCGCAAGCTGACGGTCGAGCAGGTTCTCGATATCCGGCTGCGCTATGTCGTCGGCGACCGGGAGTGGGCCAAGATCGGCCGTCTCTATGGCGTGAAGGCAAACGCTGTGCGGGATAACGCTGTGCGGGATGCGGCTTTGGGCGTGTCCTATAAGGATCTGCCTATGCCTCCGAGGAGCCGCTGATGCCTCTCAAGTGGAGAACCTGCCAGTGGCGGGAGGGCATTGAAGGCGGCTTAGGCTCTCACGCCTTCTGTCTTGTGTACCAGCATAAGACGGGCGGCTTCGGTGACGGACAATGGGTCTGGGCCATAAATGGCATGCCGCATAACGCCAAGGTGCCGCTTCTGGGGTTCGCCGAGACGGCCGACGAAGCGCAAAGGTCTGCCGACGAGATCTTCGACATGTGGCTGGAGCGGTCGGGATTGAGAATTGCCCGCACCTGCCTGAGTGGCTTGACCCAGCTAAGCGATCAGCTAACTGATCACGCCTCAGCCTCATAGGCATTGGATGAGTTATGGATCAAACTGAACAGCAGCTGAACTTCGCCAGCATTACCGCAGATATCGTCTCTTCTTACGTGGCTAATACCTGCCGATAACGCGCCGGGCGGCTGTTGTTTGCCACGCGGGTCCTGGCTCTCCTCCCGCAACATGCAAAAAGGGCGGGGAGCAATAGCTACCCGCCCTCCATCTAATCCGAATGCGCTGAAGCCTAAACCCAGAGGTCAGTCCCAGCAGCGACAATCGTCCGGCCCTCGCGAACGCCATAAGTCAGGTAGTGCGTGAGTGGATCCACATGAGCTGTGGCCACATCCGGGTTGGCTGCCAGATAGGCACTCACGTCGAACCATGCGGACGGATCCCGTCCCTCCGACCAGCCAAAATGCTGATAGTGGTCGTACCCGCTCGCAAACCCTCCCGCCTGAACAGCCGCTGCCACATCGAGGTTGTGGGATAGATACCAAGCCTCATCGAACATCGCGTTCGGATCACGCCCCTCTCGGGCTCCCCAGGTGAAGTAATGATCCATTCCGCTCGACAGCCAGCCAGCCTGCACGGCAGCCGCCACATCGGGGTTCTGGGCTAGATAGAATGCCTCATCCACCCCCAGTGCCTGCGGGTCAGCCGCCCGACCTTCTGGACCACCATTTTGCAGGAAGTGCTCAAGACCTGAGGCCAGACCACCGGCTTTGACTGCTGCTGCAACATCGGGATTGTGCTGGAGATAGAAATCCTCATTCCAGCCCTCGCCATCTGCTGTAGCGGCTCGACCCTCCTGAGCGCCGAACTTTAGGAAATGCTCAAACCCCGACGCGAGAGCGCCCATCTTCACAGCCGCGGCTACATCCGGGTTATGAGCAAGATAAAACTGCTCGTCCCAGCCACTGCTGCCAGGCGCAGCAGCCCGGCCCTCCTGAGCACCAAACTTCAGGAAGTGCTCAAAGCCCCGGCTAAAGGTTCCAGCCTTGACCGCGGCTGCAACGTCCGGGTTCTGGCCCAGGTACCAGGCCTCGTTGAACAGGCCGGGCGTGTGGGCTGGCGGAGGGTTAGCGAGCACCACCTGATCGGCAAAGTGCAGCAGTTCAACGTTCTTGATAGTGTCAGTGCCAATTCTTGCGCCACTGATCGTCAGCGTGCCGTCAGCATTATAGGAGAGGCTCACGTCTGCGAGGGACACGTCATAGAAGATGGCATCCTTCCCGGCAGCGCCATCAAAAAGGTTGTCGCCGGCATTCCCCTGGAAGAAGTTCATCAAACCATTGCCGACCGCATTGGCATCACCAGCACCCGAGAGCCTGATGTTTTCTACCGTATTGGGCAGCGTTACCGTGCCTAAGCCGGCGTACAACACCGTGTCAGTCCCGCTTGTACCCAGGTCTGCCGTGAGCTGGCCTGGGTCCGTGATGGTGATCTCGCGCCCGCCATGCTCGTTGGGAGTGACTACCGGGCCGATGGGTGCAGCTGTGGTGAAGTTGAAGGTGGTGGTGTCAGCAAAACCCGCAAAGCTGTTCCCGGCCAAGTCCGTGAGAGCTCCCGCGGAGATGGTCAGATAATAGCCGGTTGCACTCGTAAGCGGGCTGGTCGGATCAACCGTGAGCACATTCCCAGCAATGCTGACACGGTTGCTTGTGGCTGCGTCGAAGCTCTCGATGACTGTGCCGTTGCTAGTATGCAGTTCAATCGTCCCGACACCTTTGTGAACTGCCTCTGAGAACGTCAGCGTCAGGTCGGCCGAGGTAGACACGTTCGTGGCATTGTCGATTGGATTGGTGAGAGCAAGCGTCGGAGCGGAGGAGTCCAGCGTGTAGGCTTGCACGCGGACCGGCCCTGAATTGTCAACTGCATTGAGCACTCGCACCCGGATGTCGTGGTCTCCGGCCGTGAGCGTCACCGGCAACGACCAAGCGTTGCTGCCCGCCGCGCTGGCGGCGTCGGTCCAGCCGTGGCCGCCGTCGAGCGAGACCTGCACGCGCTCGCCTGCCGCCAGTACACTGCTGAGTGTGCCGGAGAGGGTCTGCGCATTCGCGTTGGTGATGAAGTCGCCAACCACGCCGGAGTCGCTGGAGAGCACCAGGGTCTGGATCGTAGTGAGCGGTCCCGCGGTGAGGATCTGCACGGTCAGCGCCTGAGAAGCGTCGCTAACGTTGCCGGCCAAGTCGGTAGCCTTGGCCGTGATGGTGTGACTGCCTTCACTCAACGGCTGATCGGGGGTGATCTGCCAGGTGGTTCCGATAACCGTCGTATGGCCGATTTCGGTTGCGCCTTCGTAGATTCTGACGATTGAGCCAGTTTCGGCGGTGCCGCTGAAGGTCGGCTGCGTCACGCCAGTGATATCGTCGGTGTCGGAATTGCCGCTGTCGCTGCCGGTGTCAAGGTCAGGTCTGGACGGCGCGCCCGGGGCCACCGTGTCGAGCGCATAGGCGTGCGTATAGGTCGTCCCAGCATTGCCGGCCAAGTCGACCACCTGCACCTGCAGCACACCGCTGCCGCTGAGCATGGTCACAAGCTGCCATGTGTTGGTGCCTACACTGGAGATGACAGGATTCCAGGTGGCGCCGTTGTCGAGCGAGACCATAACCTGCTCACCCGCGGCCAGATTGGCACTCAGGGTGCCGGAGATCGTCTGCGGCGCGATCGAAGTGATCATGTCGCTAACCGACGCGCCGGTGTCGGCAGACAGCATGGCGCTAGCGATGGTGGTCGTGGGTGGCGTGCGGTCGACCGTGACTGCCAGGCCGCCAGACGCTGTGCTCGCGTTGCCGGCCGCATCGAAAGCCACCGCCGTTAGGGTGTGGTTGCCTTCTTCGAGGCCAGTCACTTGGATGGTGTAGGTGCCGCCGCTCGCCGTCACGGAGGCGATCTCCGCGGCGCCATCGTACAGCTTGACCGTGGCGCCGGCCTCGGCGGTGCCGCTGAAGGTCAGCGGATCCTTGTTAGTGACGTAGTCGCTGCTGGAGGCGCCGGAATCGTCGCTGACGGTCAGGGACGGGATGGACGGCGCGTTGGGGGCCTTGGTGTCGTAGCTGAGCGCCCGGTTGTTGCTGGCGGTGCCATCGTTTCCAGCAAGGTCCTGGTAGGTGCCGGCCAGCACGCGGATGCTGGCGCTGCCGGCGTCGGTATTCGCGTTCGGGGTGAAGGTGGCGGTGCGGGTGGTGCCGGTGCCGCTGATCGCGGACAGCGTGCCGCCGCTGACCGCGATGTCGCCGCTGGTGCCGTCCCAGCTGAAGCTCGAACCCGGGTCTTCGCTGAAGGTGAATGTGATAGTCGCCGTCTCGCCGACCTTCAGAGACGGCTTGCTGCTGGTAATCGTCACTGTCGGCGCGGTGGTGTCAACGGTCCAAGTATAGGTTGCTGGGGTTGGATCAACGTTTCCAGCAGCATCATGCGCCCGCACCATCACGGTATGAGCGCCATCGGCCAGCCCACTAAAGGTTTTTGGGCTGGTTGCTGCAGTAAAGGCGCCACCATCCAGCGACATAGAATAGGTAGAGCCGGGTTCATTCGAGGTGAATACGAAGGTCGCGCTTGAGCTATTCGTTAGAGAGGCAGGAGAGGCCGTGATCGTGGTATCGGGAGGTGCCGTGTCTATAGCAGCGTCAGCAATCTCAATGGTGTTGATAGTCGCCCATCCATGCGCGGACGAGAACATGATGCGGACCTCATCAACCGCGTCGAACTGTGAGTTGAGGTTAACGGTAATAACCGTTGGGGAATTATTTGAATTGAAGGTGGAGGAGGCAACCGGCTTACCATCACGATAGCCCGTAACATTGATAGGCTCACCCGTCGAGTCCTGCGCATAGCCCCAGTCCATCCACTGAAAGCCGTTGATCTGAAATTCGGACAAGTCGGCACTTTTGATGACAAAGCCAGCCCAGCCCACATCCACTTGTTCATCGTTGTATTGCGGTTCGTAGGTCGTCAGGCCGCTGAAATCCACACCGAAACCCGATACGGACTCGCTTTGCCATTCGATAGGGGTATTGAGGATGTTACCGTTGGTGTCTTTGAGTAGTCCAATCTGAATAACCTTGCCGGCTAAGTCGGTAGATCCTCCTTCGCCATCCTCGGCAACGCCATCGGCCCACGGGGAAACTTCATTGGACGTGAAACTAAGGATACCGCTTGCCATCGTTGCCCCTCTTCCTCTCTAGCTTGTTATGATCTTGTACTTGCGCCCGCCAAGGCGTTGCCGCCCGCGCGCGAAATCACGAGGCTATCATTGCGGCAGCAAACTTTGTTAACGGATTTTCCTAGTCTAGGAATGGCAGAGAATTTGGTTTGGATTATTGAGTATTTCTGCTGAACTCACCCATAACGGGCTAGATTAGCTTTTGATATCAATGACATAATCAACCGGCGCTTAATGAAGAGCCGACTTAACTTTGCAGGATGCCAGCTATTATGGGACAGAATGTCACTATTCTGCCACGTTGTGGAGCGCCAGCCTTCCTATTCGAGGATACGGGGCTGTTTGGCCGACGCGGAGGCAGTCACAGATTGGACTATGGATTTGTTAGAGAGCTGGGAAGTCACCTGTACCTCGCCAGATCCGGCCCTTGTCCAGCAGGTCGCGGTTTTGCTCCAAGCTTCCTTTAGACCTCGCCTCGTGGCGATGGCCTTGCGCTTTGCTAACCATTCTCCGTCATCGGGCTGGGTAGAGGACTTGCACCCCGAAGCCTGTCTGAGTGGCTTGACCATACAGTGTAATGAGCTAACTGATGTCGCTTCGGCCTCTAAGGCATTGGATGAGTTATGGATCAGCCTGAACAGCAACTAGACTTCGCGAGCATCACCGCAGATATTGTTTCCTCTTACGTCGCCAACAACTCGGTTCATCGAGGCAATCTGCCGAACGTGATTGCCTCCGTCCATGCGGCTCTCCAAGGGCTAACAACCCGGAAGCAGGCTGAGTCCGAGAAACCAGAACCGCGCGTTCCGATTAAAAAATCGATCACGCCTGACTTCCTGATCAGTCTTGAGGACGGCAAGAAGTACAAGACGCTCAAGCGGCACCTTGGGACGCTTGGGATGACGGCCGAGGAGTATCGCGCAAAGTGGGGGCTCCCAGGCGATTACCCGATGGTGGCGCCGAACTATGCTGCGAGGCGCTCCGAGCTCGCCAGGAGCAGCGGCCTCGGCCAAATTCGGAAGAAGAGTACCGCCAAAGCAGTTGCAGTGTCGGAGGAGATCGTCACGACGCCTACTGAGACCCCAAAGGCCAAGCGCGGTAGATCTTCCAAGAAGACGGCGAGCGAGCAAGCCCCAACGTAGTGGGGCGGCTTAGCGCAAGGCCGCCCCGCTGGCTCCGAATCCTGCGGGACTACCGACCGTTGATGCTTTCCAATACATTTGCCCACGCAGGGCCGGACTCCGCCTCGTGAGCTTCGTCGAGCAGGTTAATGACCTGTGTCGTCCAGACTCTGTACTTCTGCATGATCTGCCGGCGCTTGGCCGCATAGGTAGCGGGGTTGTAGTCCTCTAGCAGTTTGGCCGCGAGCTCGGGGTTCTGGATAATTTCCTCCTGCAGCTTGTCGATTGACCGAGCCTGGACTTGTGCCGAGCGCCGCCGGAGCCACGTAGCCGCAACGTCGACGAGCGCAAGCGCCGCTCAGCTCAGTAAGCTCGCGAAACAATCCGCGCGTGCCGCTTCAATCCTTAGCGGTGATTGTGACAGCCCCGGAGGACCCGGGGCAGGCAATCGTGAACTCGGAATGCAATCTGGTGATCTCGGTACCGCTTACAAGGGCGCAGCCTTTCATCGCTGGAGTCTTGGCAATATACTCCACCGCTGCCTCTTCGTGTCTCACACCAGTGACTGGCGAGACTGACGGCTCACCTCTCCAGGACTGACAGAACGATTGGCGCGCTTCAGAAACCGCGTAGGCTACAATGAGCAGCCTTCCGTTCACCGGCTGACGGTAGACTTGGTATCCGCCGCCACAGCTTGTCGCCACGTTGGTAACGCCGACTCCAACATAGTCGGACAATGAACCTCCCTTAGGGTTCGACGCGCAGGCTGAGAGTCCCGCGGCAAGTACTGTAATGGGCATGATCGACAAAGCGCGGCTGAGCATCTCTTCCTCGGGTCCGGTTCAATGCCGGGACCTAGCAGTAAATGCTTAGCTTGTCGTGAAGATCAGCATCACAAGTATGGGAGCGCCGAAGCGAAAATGGAAACTGCGCACCAGCTGCAGGAAGCTCGCGACGCGTTAGGTCAGCCTCTATCCACTGTTGCCACGGTCACCGATCGCCCGCCTGCCTCCAGGCTCGACTCTGTACCTGCCTACGGAACATGTCCCCTCTTCGTTCATGGAGTCGAGCATGCCGAGAGACTACGATCGAACCTTCCAGCTCAGACACTACCCGCTCCCGAAACTCGTGGCTTGGCGCGCAAGGTCGTCTCACCCCATGTTCTGCGCCATACCCTCGCCCTGGCGCTGCTGCAATCAGGTGTCGACCTGCTCACCATCCAGGCTTGGCTCGGTCATGCGCAGGTCGCGATGACGCATCACTATGCAGCCGCCGATGTCGAGATGATGTCCGCGGTCTCGACCACGCCGCTATCTCGGGCAAGGAGTCGGTTCGGTTCAAGGCAAAGGACGCGGTACTCCAACCGCTTGAGAGCCTCTGATTATGTGGCGGCGTAGAGCCGCAAAGTGCCGGAATACCGTCGCCGGTTCCTCCGCCGCCACATAATCTCCCACGACGCATAAATGCCGATTGGGCTGGAGCGTCTCCTGCACCAGCAGGGAGAGGCCACCGAAACCTTTGCGCATATCGGTGTGGCCGGTGGCGAGCCACACGCGCACGCCGGTCGGGACCGGGATCATGGCAGGCTCTCCATGACTTGCAGAACCCGCCGCAGCGCCTCGGCATCGACCTCGCGTTCCACGCGAATGCGGCGCCCGCGGCCCAGGACGATCTCGATCAGTCCGATGCGCTGCGCTGGTTATGCTATCGGCGTGGTCTGTCTTGGGACGGGCGTGATCTCGACCGGCATGAGGGCGGGACCGACGTCACCCAGTCGGCCTTCACGAACCAGACGGCGCCAGGTGAAAACCACGCTGGGCGCGAGACCATGGCGGCGGGCCACTTCGGTCACCGTCACGCCCGGATGCAGCGTCTCCTCTACGATCTGGAGTTTGTCCTGGAGTCTCCAGCGCCGCCGGCGCTCTGTGCCGAGAACTTCGATCTTCATCGACCTGCTGACCTTAAAGCGAGCCTTAAGGTCAGAACGTGACGCGCAAACAGTGCTCTCACAAGAGGGCGCACGCCGAGTGCATACGTACCTCTCGCATCGCCTGCTGGCCGACGAAGAGGCCGTCGTCGAAGCGTGTGGTAGCGCCTGGAACGCGCTCACGGCAGAGACCGGACGCGTCCAATCCTTGTGCACTTACCCCTACATCAAACAAATCGCTTCATAAGCGCACTGGTATTAAAGGCTGGTGAGCAATTTTATTGCTCGATCTAAGTGTTTCACCTAACAGAGGTTTGGAGCTGGCTGCTGCCGCGGATGTGGGCCGTTTAACGATCCAGGAGTCCTGCCATGGATGCCTGTTCCTACGCCACCGATCTCAACGATGCCGAGTGGGCACTGCTCGAGCCCCTTGTCCCCCGCAGCCATCCCGCGGGACGGCGGCAGACCTATCCCTTGCGGCGCATCGTCGATGCGGTCTTCTATCTGGTACGCACCGGAGCGCAGTGGCGGCTGCTGCCGCACGAGTATCCCCCGCGTGGTGCCGTCTTTTACCGCTATGCCCAGCGGCGTGACGATGGCACCTGGGAGCAGGTGACCCAGGTTCTGCGGGAGAGCTATCGGCGTACGCTCGGCCGTCATCGCCAGCCGACAGCAGCGATCATCGACAGCCAATCGGTCAAGACCACTGAGATGGGCGGACCGCGTGGCTATGATGGCGGCAAGAAGGTGAAGGGCCGCAAGCGCCATCTGCTCGTTGATCCGCAAGGCAATCTGCTGAAGAACAGCGTGCATCCCGCCGACCTTCACGATCGCGCCGGAGCCGAACTCTTGTTGGAGGGTCTGCAGCATCTCTTCCCCGCCATCGAGCGGATGTGGGCCGACACGGATTACCGCGGATTGAAGGATTGGCTCTGCAAAGCACTAGGTTGGAGATTAGCCATGCCGCAGCATTGGTGGAGCGGCGGCACCTGGATGCGGGCTGACGCAGAGCCGCCGATGCGGCCGAGCGGCTTTCAGGTCCTCGCGCGACGGTGGGTGGTGCTCCCCCGTACAATCTTGCCAGTCTCGGCTTCGAGTGGTCAGCCGTGGTCGCTCGCGAGTCTCTGCCCAGGCCCCTCCGAAACACCGGCTCCTTGGCCCAGTTGAGGCAGCATCCACCACCCGCTTCCAGGACCGGCACCGGCACCGGCGGAGATGCCCGTGGTCAAGTCGACGCAACAGCCAATCGTGGTGGCGCAGATCTCCTTCGAGAGCACGAGGCTCAGCCCGCGGTGCTTGGCCGAGACATACGCCCAGATCGTCCCCATCACCCGCAAGGTCATCAGGGCTGGCGCCAGAGCCGCGCCAGAGGCCATCCCGCGGCCGGCCGCAAAGAGGAGGGCTGAGCATGGCTGAATGTCGGGCTGCCTTCTACGCACGGGTTTCCAGCGAGGCTCAGGCCCGTGACAAGACCATTGCCAGCCCAGTCGCCGCCCTACGCGAGCGGATTGCGGCCGATGGCGTCACAATGCTCCCGGAGGCCGCCTCCATTGACGAGGGCCACAGCGGATCCTCTCTGGTGCGTCCGGCCTTGGAGCGTCTGCGCGATGCAGCGTTCGCCGGAGACATCGACCGTGTCTACGTCCTCGCACCCGACCGGCTCGCCAGGCGTCATGCGCACCAGGCCCTGCTGATGGAGGAGTTCCGGCGCGCCGGCGTTGAGGTCGTCTTCCTCAACCGGCCCATTGGCGCCAGTCCTGAGGACGACCTCCTGCTCCAGATCCAAGGCGTCATTGCCGAGTACGAGCGTGCCCAGATCCTGGAGCGGGGACGACGGGGACGGCGCCATGCCGCGCGGATGGGTTCAGTCAGCGCTCTCGCAGGCGCGCCTTACGGGTATCGCTACATCACCCGCGAGCGAGGAGGTGGGGTTGCTCGGCTCGAGATCGTGCCCGAGGAGGCGCGCCTTGTCCGCCTGATCTTTGCCTGGATTGGGCTCGACCGCCTCAGCCTGCGCGAGGTCTGTCGCAGACTCCAGCAGGCTGGATGCCGAACCCGTTCGGGCACGACACGGTGGTGGGCCTCCACCCTTCATGGCATGGTCGAGAATCCCGCCTACACCGGCACAGCCATGGATGGCCGCTTTCACGCGGTCGAGCCAAAGCCGCGGCTGCGTCCGATCCGCAATCACCCGCCTCATTCCTCACGCCCGACCACACGCGTGCCGGTCCCCAGCGAAGATTGGGTGGCGGTGCCGGTGCCAGCCCTTGTCGATCCCGCAGTCGCCGAGGCCGCCAGAGCTCAGCTTGAGGAGAACCGACGGCGCAAGCGGGAGCAGAGCCGAGGGCCCGGGTGGCTGCTCCAGGGGCTGGTTGTGTGTCGGCGTTGTGGCTATGCCTATTACGGCAAAGCCACACCTGGGCTTGCCGAGTGCCATCGCCCCGGCGCCTTCGGTTACGGCGCCTATCGCTGCATCGGCAGTGATGGACACCGGTTCGACGGACAGGCGGGGTGCACCAACCGCCCGGTGCGCAGTGATCGTCTTGAGCGCGTCGTGTGGGCCCAGATCGAGGCGGTTCTCAACGATCCGCAGCGGATCGCTCACGAGTACCAGCGCCGCCTCACGGACCTCGCCTCAGCGAGTCAGCCCGATGCCGACGTCGGGGAGGTTGAGCGCCGCATTGGCGCCCTGCGGCGCGGGGTCGGGCGGCTGATCGACGGGTATGCTGACGGCGTGATTGACCGTGTGGAGTTTGAGCCGCGGGTCGCCGACCTGAGGGCCTGCATCACCCAGTTGGAGGAGCATCGCAATGCCCTGGCGGCGGCCAGTGAGGCCAGACGCGACCTGACCCTGGTGATCGGTCGCTTAGAGGACTTCTCGATGACAGTCCGTGAGAACCTCGTCCTGCTCGAGTGGTCTGCCAGACGCGACATCATCCGGCTGATGGTCCGCCGCATCGAGATTGATGAAGGCCAGGTCGAGATTGTGTTCCGCATTCCGCCTCCGCCATCAGGAGACCCAGGCGGAGATCGAAAGCTCAAATCCAAGCACCATTGTACAGGGGAGCGTCGAGCGGACCATCGCCTGGTTGACCACCAATCGGCGGCTCGCCAAGGATTATGAGCGGCTCGTCGAGACTGGCGAGATGCTGCTCTATCTTGCCATGAGCCGCATCCTTCTGCGCCGCCTTACCCGAAAAGAAAGATAATTGCTCACCAGCCTCTTAATCGGTAGGTCCGCCAAGCCGACGCTGAAATACTGCAAGTTGTCCAAGCGGTGTACTGAATTCGGCCAGCGGCGCGTACCATTCGTCAAACTGCTGTTGCATTGGGTTGATCGGCTCAAAATACGCGTCCCGGTAAATCAATACGAGCTGGGGCCGGTTCTCGGGCCTCGTATAATAGTCGCCAGCGGCAGCGATTCCTCTCTGCGGAACATTTGGCGTCAACGGAAACGCAGTTGGCATGCTAAGGCGCAATGGGGTAGCAAGGGCTAGCCCTGGCAGGCGGCCAATAACCGCAATAGTTTGGCTGTGCCCCAGTAGTGGACCAACCCTACCGCGTACCACACGCAAGAGAGCGGCGTCATCTGGATGAGCTTCAATTCCAGCGAAAAAGCCTTCCTGCAGGCGCTCTCTTAGTTGTAGGGGCGGGGGCTGTAGTTCACCGTAGTAGACATAAAGCGAAGTTGATAAAACCGCGGCAATAGCGACAGGCGCTGGCAAAACCCCGACTAGGCTACAGGATTTCACTGACGGACGAGCAACAAGAGACAGCGCGGCCGCGGGGACTGCGCCGATGCAGAAATTGAAAATCGAGTTGAAGGCGGTCATGGAGGTCGCGAGCGCCGCTGCAATTGAAGTAGCATATACAAGTGCTACCACGCGCTCATTCCGACTTGCACCAGGCCACAAACCCGTAAGAAGCCCAATTCCGGTAAGCGCCGCTAGCGTGATTGCATCATGAGAGCGAACAAAAAGAGCAGGAGTAGTGAAGAACAAGCTCCCGATAATGGCGACCGACGCAATCTGCGCAAAGGCGCCTAGATGTCGCCTAAAGATACCAATTGTAACAGCGAAGAGACACAAAATTGCAAACGCCGCGTCGTTCCTGAGTATATCGAATGCAAGTGTCAGCTTCCGGCCCATACCTCCGACGTCGGCGACGGCTGAAAGATAAATTATGCTGTCATATAGGCGTGTAACGGACAGAGATGTTGCGACAATGCCCCATCCAATGCATACCGCCGCTGCGACCAACAACGCATAACGCCATGGCTGGGGGAAGATTCTATCACGATAGAGCAGCCCAAGGAGGCACAGGAAGCCCATTGGAGCAATCATGGTAGGGTAAGCCACGGTGGCGAGAGCCCATGCACAAGCGGAGGCAATAAGCCACTGCAGTTGTGCACGTGGCTGACCAGCCGCGAGAGCTGCGCATCCGAACGAAGCCATAGCAATTGTTAAAGCCTGTTGGCCTAGCGTATTGTACGACGGTGCCGGCAATCCAAATGGGATAAAAGCGAGTATTAGCAAGCCTCCAGCCCACGCGTAGAGGCGATGCCCGATGCGTCGCATGAAGACAATCCAAACTGCAGCTGATGCTACAGCGCCTATTAAAAAAAGAGCACGCAGAAAGAGCAACAGTCCGTCGCTTGATCCCTTAACGGCGACATATATCAGCGCTGCTGGGTAAACTATCAGCGCTGCTGTTTGATGTAGTGTCAAAAAGGCACTTGTTGCAATTCCACCTTTGAGCCAATCATCAAGGAAAATCGCATAATACGCTTCGTCCGTTAGATCGACTCCTTTTGTAAGTCTCGTGCCGATTAAGCCGATAAAGATTATGAGCACCGTAGTACCGAGCAGGTCCACACTACTGTTTCGGGCGTTCACGTTCATTCCTGTAGATGGGTGCTAGGTGCGTTGGGGGATATTCGTATAGCTTCTCATTTCACGAAAACCCATATGGCAATCCGGCTGAAGTGGCAACAAAGCCTTGTGGATCAGAGTTTTGAATTCGCCTCGCTGATCTCCACCCGAGGGGAGAACCGTCTTTAGGTAGACTGCGGGCGAGCGGGCACGCCAACCACGGTCACTCCAGCGGGAACATCCCGAACGACAACTGCGCCCATTCCGATGACAGCTCCCTTTCCGATGCGAAGCCGCCTCCCTGGCGCCCCATTTCTAATGATTGCACCTGATCCGACGAATACGTCGTCTTCAATATGAACCCAGCCGTTACAGGACACCCTAGGGGAAAACGTGACGCAATCTCCGATAATGCAGTCATGAGAGACCTGCGAGAATGTGTTTCCCTGAAAGTGACGGCCTATACGTGAGGAATTATTTACAACCGTGTAGTCACACAATACCGAGCCCTCGCCAATCTCCGCGGATGGTGAGATTATGGCAGTGTCCGAAACGATCGTCGCTAGAGGTTGATGCGAGAACCGATATGACAGCGTTCTCCGCGCGACAGAGCTACCTATCGCAAAACAGATCCTATCTGTTGCCCTCAGCGAGTCAGGCTGAATAACGGGAATACCGAGGACAGGACCTGATGGCTCGTCAGCCACAAACAAGACCTCAGCGGTCTTTGATATTGAGCTGCATCTTGCCCGAACTATGTCGGCGAGTTCACGGCCCATCCCGCCGCATCCAAAAATAGCTAGTCTCATTTTGCTGCGCTCGGGTAACGACCTGGGTCCGCCTAACCGAATACTAGTAGTTATTGCGAAGCCTAGACCTGATAGTATTCTTCATTTCTAGGGAAAAAACAACAAAAGTCGCTGCAGTCACCCGAGTGGTTGCCCAGCGACCAGGTTTGGGTTATTGGAGCAATAAGCATAATGAGGGCAGTATGTCGACATTTATCGGGGCGCTATCAAAGATAGAAGCTGTCGAGCACGGGGGTGTTGCGGAGGACAATGCTGCGTATTCCCCGCCGCCGATGCTCGTGCCTGTCCTACCATCCCTAGCAGTGATCAGTCCGTATTTGGAGCAGATCGACCACTGCAACATCTATTCCAACAATGGACCATTGAACCGCGCTTTCTGTAATGAGTTGGCGAAGTATATCGGGGGTCGCATTTCAGAGCCCGGATCGGTTGTGGCCACTACTGTCTCCAACGGAACGGCGGCAATTGAACTTGCATTACGCGCGAGAGCTCGCCAGAATTCCCAGTTCATAATGCTGCCCGCCTACACTTTTATTGCTACGGCCCATGCAGTCAGCAATGTAGGTTATAAACCTCTTTTCATAGATGTTGACCCAGAGTTGCTGACGGTAACACCCGATATCGCACGTGCTGCAATATCCGAGAAGGGCGAGCCAGCTGCTCTTGTCGTTGTAAGTCCTTTTGGCGGTCCAGTGGACATTCGTGCGTGGGAAATATTCGAGGCTGAAACAGGCATACCAATTATCTTTGACCTAGCTGCGGGGATAACTTCAATCCGCAGCGTCTCCAAACAGCCCATATGCATCAGCCTCCATGCTACAAAGACGATCGGGGTCGGCGAAGGCGGCGCAGTAATTTCCACCGATGCCGATTTGATTGCCAGGATTCAGCAGATCGCGTCATTTGGGTTCAAAGCCGATACCAGGGTCTCAGAGATTCGCGGTGGCAACTATCGATTGTCTGAATATGCAGCTGCAATCGGGTTAGCATCCCTGAAGACTGCCCCGCAGAAACTATCGACGCTTTTTGAGAAAGCACGCATTTATCGGCGCGAATTGCATAAAGTTGTGGGCTTTCAGCCTGGCTTTGGTGACGAATGGGTTGCAATGACAATGAACGTCATCCTACATCCTGATCGTGTTGAGCGCACTATCAGTGCCCTAGAGCAACATAGAATTCCTTGGCGGCGCTGGTGGTCTAGCGGCTGCCACACCCATCCTGCCTTCGCCCAGGCCGAGCGCGCAACCCTTACTGCAACCGACGTTGTTGCATACAGGACTATCGCGCTGCCTTTTCATGTTAAAATGTCGGATGAACAAATCGCACGCGTTAGCGAGATAGTTAGGGTTTCGCAGGAATACCCGTCATGACACCGCTCGTTAGTTTTATAGTTTTGTCGTACAACTATGCCCATTTTATCGGCAAGACTATTGAGAGTATTCTCTCTCAGACTATTGATAACTTCGAAGTTATCATCATAGACGACAATTCACGCGATAACTCTCTGGATATTATTAGGGCTTACCACGATAGGCGTATTAGATTAATCGTCAATGAGACTAATCTGGGTGGAGCGGGGTCTTTCAACAAAGCGCTTATGCATAGCCGTGGAGATTTCATTGCTAACGTTGATGCCGATGATTGGATCGAGCCCGCGAAAACTGAGAAGCAACTCGGTCTAGCTTACAATCGTTCAGCTGATATTGTTGGGACATGGGTCAACTGGGTTGACCCCTCTGGTCAGCCACATCCGAACCGTCTAGCATTAGAGGCGCTCTCAAATCGCGACGTTGATTATAATGTTCCTGAGACCTGGGTTGTACAAAACAGCCTTTGCCGATCCTCGACGCTGGTCAGGCGATCATTCCACGAGAGTCATGGACTCATGGATCCTGAACTTATCAGGGCGCCGGATTTTGAGCTCTGGTTACGGGCAGTAAGCGCCGGCCAGCGGATTGAAATCATCAAAGAAAAGCTGACGAATTATAGATTGCACTCGGGTGGGGTGACCTTCGCTGATCCCGTTGGAACCTACTTGGAAATTGCCTTTATCTTTAAGAGACATATGATTCCGCTTGTGGATAGCCTGTCGGATCAGAAATCCAAAGGCTCGATTTTTAACTGGTTTATGCTTGCCCCGCAGGCTCTAGAACTCACTCAGAGGCAACGTTACCGCGTGTTCGGCTATTTAGCTGGGTGCGTCGGGTTTGATTCCTATCGTGATTTTCGCGAATGGGTTCTACTGGAAGGTTCCGCTTCTGAGCACAGAGCAGCAGAAGAAGTTGGCAGGAATATTGTCTCTGTCCTGCGCTACGGACCTGCTCTTGGGAGCCTAAGTGAACTCAAAGACTACTTGCCCAAAGTTGTTGCAGCCCGCGAGTGGTGGCATCAAAACAGCGATAGATGGGAAGCGGCATTCCACGAAGTTCAACAAGAGCGGGATGCATTAGCGACCCAACTGCGTCACGCCCAGGCCAAGCTGCAGACGTCAATTATGTCGACTGATGGCGTGAACGACCGCGCATTGAAAACGCGTTTCCAAGCTCTCCTCCGCCGACTTCAGTAGTTTACGTGCCAATTGATGTTCAATTGCAGATACTAAGGGACTTCATTCGTGAAACACGTATTGGCACTTCTACCATTCCCAGTAAAAAGTTTTCTTCCTCTATCTGCACTCCGGTCGCTGAAAGAACGTGGATTTAAGGTGCATGTAGCTGTCCAGACGATGGACGCCCATCCTTATGTCAGCGATCTACTCGAGGATTTCATCCAAGCGAACTCTATTTTGGACCTGTCAGAGCAGAACTACTCCGAGTACAATGATGTTATCAGAGACTACATCGACAAGCATGGTATTCAAGTTATTGTCCAGATGGGCGCGGCACTGATCTACCCTATCCTGCCTGACCTGAAGATTAGGCGGCCGGGTCTCCGGGTTGTCGATATGTTGTTCAACCCATATGGGCACGTTTGGGATCATTTTTTATTTGAAAATTCGATTGATGCAGTTGTCGTAGAATCGAAATTTATGGCAGGGATAGTTCAGAAGTCGACGCTTATTCATGGCAGAGATATTCGAATTGTAAGGAGCGGAACTCGAATTGAGCCAATTCATACGGCACTAGCCAATCCGGAAACCCGCCCTCTTACCGTAGGCTATGCAGGTCGCCTCAGCGAGGAGAAGGCTCCTCTTGAGTTTGTCAGAATCGCTAAAGAGGCCTCCCGAAAGACTGCCGCGCACTTCAAGGTTTACGGTAGTGGACCTATGGAGTCGGAGGTTAGGACCGCTATTGAGCAAGCGAATCTAGGTGAAAGGCTCACCTTCGAAGGCTTTTTGCCGGCTGCGGAAGCATTGTCATTCATAGATATCCTTGTAGTACCTTCGAGGTTTGATGGCAGGCCGGCCGCAATTATGGAAGCAAATGCTCTTGGAGTACTTACAATCGCGGCGGGTGTGGGCGGGATCCCAGAAATGATCCACGAGGGGGTCAATGGATTTTGTATCCAGCCTTGGAGCGTGGCTTCAGCTGTCGATAAAATATGCTTTCTCGCAGAGAACATGAACATACTCACCGAAATGAAAGCTAAAGCGAAGACGTTTGCGCAGTCGGAGTTTAGCTACGAGCGGATGCTCACGGACTATACCGAGGCATTCAATGGAAGGTGAGGAAACCCAATTAGCTGTTTGATAGCGGAACGTTGTTTCCCGGACCGCCCTGGCCGTCCCAATCGACCCGCCTGCTCTCTTGAGACTACGGACGTATGGACTGAGCGCTTCGGGTTAGCCACCGAGACGATCCGCTAACGGCGCAAGCGCCGCTTGCCAGCCTAAAGGCAGCGAACGCGATTGAGACATAGCGTAACACTGGTACGCCCCATATAGGACTGCAATCCAAGCACAACTGCCACGCTTTCGCTAGAAATGTCGCGACTATGAGTCCCTATCTCTAGGAGAGGCAGCAACTCCTGGGCGAACATAGCCGGCCCTGAAGTTCAACGCCTTATGGGAGCCAGGTCGGCTCATTAACAAAAAGGACTTATTCCACTGGTTGAACCCAAAGTCCTACTTCATTCCTGATGGAAAGTAGCTAATCTGCATCTCCCTTAAAAGGGCTTCGGGGTAAAACATGAAGATTGCTGTCGGGGCAGCCTGGATCGCCGGGCTTGTCATCCCTCTTGGCGTGGCTTTTGGGCAGGCAGTTGCCCAAAGTCAATACCGAGTAAATGGTGTCCCTCTGGGAGGCAACGTTGTCGGCGCTCCCTTCTATACTCGCCTCACTTGTGAGCCCAGCAGCCAATATCCCTCCTACCAGTGGTGTTCAGGGCGGATCGATGAACCCAAGCAGGGCGTCACGATCAGCGCATCGGTTCTTCATTCCGCTGACGGCACTGCTGCCTACTTGTCGCGCTTCGTCTCCCCTGCCCCATTCGGCCCTGCTGATCTTGAAAAGGAAGTTCAGCGACTTTCCACGGTGTACGGGCAGCAGGGACGGATCACTCGGCAAGGCAATGCTGCACTTGTCACTTGGGGGCCTGTCCGCCTAACTCCCCTCGCTCCGCAGAATATGCAGGAACTCGCCGCCGGGCGGCCGTCCGGCCAGAAGGGGTTCATGATCGACTTCGTCGGGAACTTCAGGAAGTCAGCGGAGCAAGGCCTCCCGGTGTTCAAACTCAGCGGCGAAGGGGTCGCGATGTCGGTCAACTTCGACCGAAACGGCAATCTGCGCATGGCGACAGCCAATTCGCTCCTTGAGATTGAGGAAGGTCGGCCTGTCGCACAGGCACCTTCGCCGCATATCGCAACTTCGGCTCCAGAAACGAATAATTCTCTATTCGACTCGCTGGATCCGGAAGTTCCGGTGAGCCGCAAGTCAATGAAACCCCAGGACATCCCCTTACTCGCCGACCGGGTTCCATCTGCGCCGAAGCCGGACGCACAGTCGACTAGAGCGACCCAAAGTGCTCCCCTGGCTTCAACAACATCCGACGGGCGGTCTGTTCAGATCGTGGTCGCCCAAGGTATTGGCTCAGATGTTGAAAGCGCCGCCAAGAATGCTGCGGAAAACGCACTCAAACAAGTCGTCGGAACATTTATCGACGCTGAGCAGCAGATCAAGAAACGCACTGAGATTTCCGAGGGGATCCGCGCTGAGACCAAGACTGTCCAGTCGAGCATGCGAGAATACTCGCAAGGTACAATTCAGTCCTTTGAGGTGATTGGGTCGTCAAGCGAGGGCTCGCTCGTGCGAGTTGATGCGAAGGTCGGAGTCAGGGTCGATGACTTCAAAGCCTACATCAAGAAGTATGCGCAGGGCGAACAGACGGTTGGGAGTGCCCTCTTCCCAGAGATGGCCACCGAATTGAATAAGCAGGAGACATTGGAAGCCCTGATATTCGACAAGATCGAGGGCTCTATCAACAAAGGCGAAGTCCAGGACATCATCGTCGGAGCCCCGCAGCGATATACATCCAGCACAATCGCTGATCGTGAGGATCTGCGCCGTACTATCGAGCGGTTCGAACTGAACCCGGCAGCGATGGTGGCAATCCCAGTGACTGTCTCTCTTCGAAGAGATTTTCAGCAGAACCTGATTAAGTCATTGGAGGCAACAGCGATCGACCGGATCAGCGTGGAAAGCGCCGCAGCCGCTAACTTTGCTTCCAACTGTCTCATGAAACGCCCATTCGAGTATTCAGTCGGCGTTGCAAGAAATCGACAATCGCTAACGGCTACTTATAGTCAAAACCGCTCATCTGGTGAACTCTTTAATGTTTATGGCTTCCCCAAAGTGAACGTGCCTAAGGTAACACAATGGGCGGCTGCTCTGAGAGATAAAGCGCCGGATCTTCAGCTAAGCTTCCTGGATCGGGAAGGTAATCCACTGAAAGAGTTTCTTTACACGTTCTCTCCCAGTCCTAAACAAAAGCACTTCTATTACCCGCCTCCAGGAGGCACCAAGCCCTGGAGTTTAGTGCTTCGCGGCGACGGCAACTGCACTACTGTGATAGGGCAAAGTGACTTCCACCTCCTTGTCGAGCTCGATGTTGATACCATCCGCCAAGCCGCCAAGACGGTTGTAAAATTCGTTGAATAGAAAAGGAAAATCCCAATGAAGCGAACACTGCTCGCTGCACTCTCGATCCTTATGCCGCTAAGTGCCTACGCCGCTAGTTGCGCCGAATATCCGAGAATGGTCGGTGTTGACCCTGAAGCCCTCTTGAATGATCGGTTTATCGCAACGGCATCTGTACCGGTCAGTTTCGACGACGTGAGTGCCGTAAACGACGCACGTTCTGAGGCCACAATGGCCGCGAAAGCCCTTATCTCTGAAACCCTGTCCAGCTCCGTCAAAAGAGACGAAGTAGTTAGTCGCGCGGTCGAAGAAGCCTCCTCGATCCAAGGACAATCGAAAGAGGCCAAGCGCAAGGAACTCATCACTAGAATGACAACTTTGTCTTCCTCTACGGAAGCGATTTTGCGTGGCGCTGTGATCATTGGCCAATGCTACACCGGAGGCCGCGAATATCGCGTCACGGTTGGAATTAAGCCAGAAACGATTCAGGCTGCGGATAACATGGCTGCGAAGATGCAAGGCTCCGACCGCGGTTCGTCATCTCAAGGGAATAATACGAACTCGGGGCCTAAGGGTACTCTCAGTGGCGTTAAAGGGTTCAGCGACACCGAGGCACTTTCAAAGTTCTGATGATGTGGGTGAAGGGGAGCATATTACCTTGTGTCGTTGCGACTGGCGCACAAGCCGCCCCTTGCCCGCCTTTCGCTTTAGGGGTTGTGAAGGTTGAAGAGACCTATCATGCCACCGCTACGGCCGAAGCTCTGCAAGATTCACGAGATAGCATCGACCTTGCCACCGCCGAGGCTAGTTTAGCCTCGCGCATTGCGTTGCAGAGATCCAGGGATATCCCAAAGGCACCAGATGGTTCCTTGCAAGGGATCACCCAGTCAACATGCGCGATCGGCAGGAAAGTCTATGTTACCTCCACGCTTGACCCTGTCTCCGCTCAAAAAGTCAAAATGTTCAAGAACATGATGTCTCGATCTCTGCAGAATGCAGAGTGACGGGGCAGGAGTGGCGGATGATGACAAGCCAGCCGGGAGAGCGCCAAAGCAAATAACTCTGACGGCGCAACTCAGCACCCAATACGCTGCTTGATTGCGTCGTCCTGAGATCTGGAGCGGCAGACATTCTCGCAGGGGATTCCATCGCCATCAGCATCGGCTCGGCTGTAGCCGCCGCACCACATCTCGACTGCCTCTTGGCAACTGCTGGCAGCCTTGCAGATCTGGCGCTGAGCAACGATAAAATCCTTCACTCGCTCAACGCTCGGCTTGGACGAGTGGTCGGATAGACTGCCCGCCGCTCCTGCCTGTCCAACCATCATCATTGCGGCAACAGCCGCGATCAACCCCCGCTTCATCGTAGGCCCCCTAGCCTCGAGGAGCACGCCATCCGGCCGCCCTTGCTTCGTCCTCTGTACAGAGCCAGCGTTCGCCGCCGGCTTCATCGATTACCGTCCCGACATAGCTCTGGCGACTCAGGAGGTGATCAATCTTGCCCGAACCTGAGATGTTGCCTTTGATGGGAAGCTACCAATCGGTACCCGTCGACGCTTCAGTGTCTAGCCGCTTCCCCTTGCGCCAATCCCAAGGTTCAACAAACCTGCCAGCCCATAGGCCCCGCTTCGCTTTTCTGGCTTCGGTTTCGGCGGCAGAGTAGCGGCCATCAGAGTATCGTTTGTACTCCAGAGCCCAACCCTGCCTGACCAACTCGGCATTGATCTCACGGCCGTTCGCCTGACACACCGCGACGATCCGGCCATACTGATCTCGATCCTCCTCCTGGCATGTCACGCGACCGTTTCGGCCGATCATGGCCGCGAGAGCGTCTGCGGCGCTGGAGCCGCAGAGATATCGCTTGCCTCCGGCGTCCTCGCAGATCTGCTGACCTTCAGGGGTATCGACCCCGTAGAGGCGGATGCGCTCCGGCCGGCCGCAGATAGCCAGGGTATCGCCATCGACGACATCGGCTTGGCCTGAGATTGCAGGAGCAGCTGCTGCTGGAGAAACGAACAGGGGGAACGCAAGGGCGAGAAAGACAAGGGACTTCATGATGTCGGGAAACTGCATGACCAGTTGAGGGTCCGCAAGTGCGCCCCTTATCTTTGAGGTATGGCTGGAGCGATCGGGGCTGCAAATTGCTCCAGCCCCCTAGCCGGAACGTGGCGTTCCGAAGTCTCCGTTAAGTGCCTGCAGCCTGACCCTATTGGTTTCTCCCATAGGGAGAGCTCAGGCGGTGCAGATGGTCTGCCTCACCTCGCTCCCCACCTCAATCGGCACATTGATGAAAACAGCCAACTACAGCGGGCATCGTTTACTATGCCGTCGTCCAACGCTTGAGATGTGCAGCCTCTGACACTAGAGCGAGCCAGCGAGATTCACGTTAGAGGTAATATTGTGGAAGCTGAAGTTGTGAGCGAGGAACGGTCACTCGGGGGTCCCCTGCTGAAGCTCATACTGAATACCGTCCGGGCCCTGATCTTTGTTGCGGTCGCGACTTTGGTTCCGCTGCTTTTCTTCACTGCTTTCCCACCCAATACAATCTTACCAAGGGCAGATGATGCTCTGAGAGGGTGGTTGCATTGGTCTAAGGATACGTTCGATGTCAGCGGTGTGATGCTATGCTTGCTTATCGTAGGATCTGCGCTTTTTTTCGTGAGGCAGCGACTTCGCCTTCTTTTCGCGGCTCTAGAGATAATACTCGGCACATACGGGGCTACACTCGCTTCTACTGGATTGTACTTCAATCCCCAAACAATCAACGGCGACTTGGAGCGATACGCTACCTACGTAACATTGCTAGGCTCATTGTACGTGATTGTGCGCGGGTGGGATAACGTTGGTAAAGGTATCCAGGAACTGGACGATTCTAAATGGCTGGGTCGCACGCTTCGAAAGGTATGGATGTGGCTGTTCGGGAGGTTTTGAGAAGGGTCATGGCGCTCCCGATGCGGTAAGTAAACGTATCCTGTCGCGCCATCATCAAATGGCGACGAGCGCCAGCGTCGCGTCGAGGCGCCTAGGATGAGAGAACGGCACTATCCTGATTGGCCGCACGTCATTGGCTGCGGCCAATCAGGAGATCCTCACGTTTGTTCTAAAGCAGAACCAAGTGACAGAACCTGCTCTGGTGGCGTTTGATCCAATCAAGGATCTCGGGAGTTCTGCGGATCAAAAAGACAGGCTGACCATTCTCCTGGCGTCTCGTAGCCGCAGACAACAATCCCGTCGTAGCCTTTTGCCACCATATCTGCGGTAAGCTGGGTCGAGCCTTTGAGCCGCGCTGCTGAGCCGCTTTCTACAACCGTGGTGTGATATACGTCCCTGGCAAGGCTGAGCACCTCCTCGACGGGAAGATGCAGAGCATTCTTCAAGCGAATTTCCCTGACCATGACCTGCCCACCTACTTTAGCGTAGATCTCGGCAGCTTGCGGCCAATCTGTCCAGTACTCGCCACGGCCGTAATCTCCTGGGTCGGATACGAACAATGCATGATTCTGCTTTTGACCGATTCCACGGTACATCGTCATCCGGAATTCACCAGACTTCCCCAATTCTGGGCAGATATCCGGAGGTGGACCCTGCCATACAGTGATTTCTTCGGTGTCGGGGAGCTCGTCTACGATATAATCCCTAGAACTCATCGGTGTTTCGACCCTCTAATGCTCATCTGGTGCTGATGCCATCTGTTGGGCGCGGGAGCAATGCAGACGAGTTTGCGATCTAGGGGACTCGAGGCCTTCTCGGGTCGATGGACAGGTTTTCTGCAGAGTGCCGAAGCGTCACCGCGGACTCGAACACCACATGCCGCAGGCGAGCGTCATCGCGAATTGCGTCAGGAGCCTGCCGCGATCCAAGTGATGGTGAACCCTGCAGCAGGGGTTACAGAGCCACCTGTGACCTTCTTGGCCCTGACCAAAGCCCCATTCGCTGTGACGCCATAGACCTCGGTGCCGTAGAGAGTTGTGGTGCTGTCGTTGGTAGTGACCTGACAGGACACCCGAACGGACGCGCTTCGAAAGAGCCATCGGGAAGGCGATCGCAGCTGCACCATTCGCGTCCGTAACGACTGACCCTTCCTGCACAAGCCGGCCCAAGTTCCAGATGGTCTTGGCCGGATCGGTCGTGGCATTGCTCGCTGTGAGCGTCGTCCCGTTGTTGAAGCAGTTGTCGACGTAGTTGCGGCCGATCAGGGTGGCACTCGGCACCGTTCCTTCGTCGACATAAAGGAACTGATTGGTGAGAGCGCCTTCCATCGATATGTCGCTGAGATGGTATCGTCCGCCAGTCACCCGAACATGCCGCCCACCAGTCGGATTGGTCATGATGCAGGTATCGACTCGCAGGAACCCACCCGCACTGATTAGGTGCCCCATCTTGTCGGAGTTCGGGTAGGCGTTTGTATGGTTGCCGTTCTGCTCGAACCAGACATCCCGAATGAGGGCGCCAGCGGTGTGGAAGGGACCACCGTTGGGGCCAATCGTTGCTCCATTCTCAGTGCCGCCGGGACTGTCGACGGCAGCCAGTGCGCCGCCTCAATAATCGCGGCCGGCACCGCGTCCATGAGCTGCTGCTTCTGTGCGTTGCTGATCGAGGCCCGCTTATCCGCGGATGCGCTGCGCTCGATCGATGGCATAGCCATGGACAACGCCCACGGCGTTTCATCGCCACGGCGGGCCCGATCCAGGAGCTCGATAATCCGGAGCAGGTTGTGGTCTGCGGAATCCACAATGCTTACCACGACGTCAGACATCATTCGTCACCGCTTCTGGGTTTGTAGTGGGGCCGTGGAACAGGCCGGCGATTACGCTTGAACGGCGTTTCTCGGCCCGCTCCTCGATCTCTTCCGCCAAGCTGATGTTGTGGAGGACGTTCCAGAGGATTCGGGCGCGGGCGTGCATGTCGCTGTAGGCGTCCCGCGGCCAAGTGGCCCACTGCTCGTCCTCGGCAGCCCAATAGGCGACGATGCTCGCGAGGGCTTCCATGCCTGTGAAAATCAGGGAGCGTCGGCAGAGCGGCGGGAGAATTCTATCTGCTGTCAGGCAGGCCGAGATGATGGCAACCAGCAGACGGTCCCGTTGACGGTCGCTCGGCCTTGGACTGTTGCGCCGCCCAGAGCGCAACATCACCGAGTACATTGCGCTCGAGAGGGCCCACGCCAGGTGTTCGCCCCGTGCTGCCTGGTTGAGAAGGCCGAGGATGGATTCGATAGTGTAGCCGAAATCGATCTCTTCCCATGAGGGCGAATCGGGCGAGAAATCTTCGTCAGCGTAGTCCAGAAATAGTTCGGCCAGATCGGCTGCGCCTGGGTCCCTCACTAATCGGTATGGTGAGGTTTGGCGTTCTCAGTGTGCGAAAAAATATAGGCTAGTAGGGCTCCAATTCGCACATCTCGGAAGGGTCGGTGCGCTTCCCACTTCCCTCCCGAGGCGGGATACTCGGCAGCGTCCCTCCATCCGCGGCAGGAGCGGCAGAACATGATTGAACGCTTTCAGCGTATCGACGATCAGACGATGGGTTTGGTGGGGGAGTTCGCCCGTCAGTATCGGTGCTCCGATGAGGTCGCGCTGAAATATCTGCTCAAGATCGGGAAGTACCCTCAAGAGCCCGGTGAGGACGAGGAGGCCTATGTGGCGCGGCTCGATCGGCTTCCGGACCCGGACGTTGTGGTCTATTGGGGCTTTGCGGCCGCCAATGACCGGTGAGACCTAAGGGTCAAAAGTTCGGCACTGGCGAAAATTTGGAGAGACGTGTGGCGACGTCTCCGGGTCGCGCGCCGGACCGTGCCAGGGGGTGGACCCGGCTCCCGATCGAGCCAGGCCAGCAATGTAGTCACCACATGACTAGCCCATCCCCAACATCGAGCAATTCAAGATATCAGTTGCTTGAATTGCTGGCGGTCCGCGGCGGAAAGGCGGCGGTAGATCACAGCGAGCGCCTTCACCAATTCATCATCACCGGCCGATGCGTCACCTCGGAGATAGTCCTTTGAAACTGAGATGCGTGCTGCAATGCTCGGCTTCTTCCCGAAGCCGGCCAGAAATTCATTCAGTTTGCGGCGGAGTTCCTCAGCGAGTTCTGTCCCCTCCTCAACTTCGGTAAACCACTGCTGGAGGAGGCCTTCAGTAGTCCTTCCATCAAGTGGAAAGTCCTCCTTTTTCATTCCCCGCCGCTGGTAGGAATCGGCATCGAGGCCGGAATATCCAATGAACTTTGACGGCCCGAACTTCCACTCACCGTTCACCTTCGTAGCATACCAAGCCCGAGCAGAGCTCAGACGTTGCCCGTCGATATCGTGGGCGAGACGGGAAAAATGCTCGATGTTCTTTAGGACTTCATCTGCGGATGAGGCGAGAGTAGCTGTCACTGAATTTCTCCACGTCAAACATGAAGTACGCCAAATTCGTGTAGTTCGCCTAGTTCGCCTAGTTCGCGTAGTTCACGTAGTTCGCGTAGTTCGCGTAGTTCGCGTAGTTTTCGTTTAACCTACAACGTCCTGAACAGCAAGCTCTAACTCGGCGATTTCAGGCTAAGTTTGGCGAATACCCGGTTCAGTTTGGATACGCCTCACGGACACCATCTCTGAACTGGTTTATAAAATACCGATTGACTATTCTAAATGAACCATCATCGTGTGGACCATCCTAACTGAACTGATGGTGATTTGAGATGTTCGTCCGGGCTTACCTTCGTGCTTCCACCAATGAGCAGGACGCCACTCGTGCCCGGCAGCAACTCGAAGCTTTCGCTGCTGAGCACGGCCTGCACATTGCGTCCTACTACGTGGAGAACGAGAGCGGCGCGAAGCTGGCCCGGCCTGAGCTCTTCCGGCTCCTTTCGGACGCACGCCCTGGTGACATCCTCCTCATTGAACAGGTCGACCGCCTGTCGCGCCTTACCGCGGCTGATTGGGAGAAGCTGAAGGCAGAGCTGACTGCCCGTCACCTTCGTGTCGTGGCGCTGGATCTCCCCACCTCGTGGATGATGGCAAACACCAAGGCCGATGACTTCACGGCCCGCATGTTCGACGCCATCAACGGGATGATGCTCGACATGCTGGCTGCCGTGGCCCGCAAGGACTACGAGGACCGCCGTCGCCGTCAGGAGCAGGGCCAGGCGCGGGCAAAGGCCGAAGGGCTCTACAAGGGCCGGAAAGAGGACACAGCTCGCAATGCTGGCATTGCTGCGATGCTCAAGGCAGGTTCTTCGTGGTCGCAGATCCAGGCCGCTACGGGATGCAGCCGCGCCACCATCGCGAGGATTGCCAAACGGTTGGATCCTGCGGCCGCAGCCCCTATCTCGATGTGAGACCGAACTATCCTAATCCAAGCTCTCAGCGAGAGCTTTTTCGACCCGCTCCTCAGTCCAAGGTTGTCCGCTATAATGTCTAACGCCTTCCTCTTCGAGGAGCCGCGCGATGGTCTTACACCTGTTAGGACTTTCAGGAACTTTGGCAGCTTTTTCTATCAGCCGGTCGATCTTACTCAGCCGTTGAATTGTCTTTTTAACGTTGGCCGCAGTCCACTGCTTGGCGTTCGGCGTTTTTATCCCAAGTTCATTGAGGGTAGTGGCGATATGTGCGTAGCGCCCTGAAACGTCAGGGAGATTGGTCATTATTTCCCGTAAGCTGCTGGCAGCCGTTCGGTAAATGACAGATCTCTCATGCAAATTGAGATCCTTGTGATGCCTAAAATGTTCGACAGGATTGAAGGGTTGGCCATCTATATCAACCGGGTCAGGTGTTAAGTCGATCGTTCTAATCGGCCTACCATCTCGATAGCTGAATCCATCAAACCGGTTGGCAATATACTGATGTCGCCGCGGATGCCCTGGACCACGAGCCTTCCGGAACTCGATGTAAACGAGCGTCGCTTCGTTATCGATGCAGGTCTGGATTGCCTTGTCGAGGACCTCTCGGACGTATTCCGTGCCCCGATCATTGCGCGTTTCAAGAAAGGTGAACTCCTTAATCAGATCTCCATCTTCCTTGGAGACCCAATCCATAATTCTCTTCCGTTGATACCGAATTGTCTTGCTTTGCTTCTCGGCCTCTTCCGCATCTGACGAGAGATGCGTGAATCCGGCCCATTGAATAGGAAAGGTCCAGTAGAAGCCTACATACTTTTCCCTCACGAGGCCGTCCTTCCATGAGCAGCCCCGGCCGGGACAATTCCAGGAGCTCGGTGCCAGTCGACAGAAAGTGGGTTACGTTCGCGCCATCTTAAACGGAGGTTCCCAGATGCCGAAGCTACCACTTCCTTTCGATCACGATCATACACCAGCCTCTACAAAAGCGCCCCTCGCCGACACGCCTCCCGTCAGCGATCTACACAGAAATGTCGCTGATCGTGAACAAGCCACCACCTCAAATAGCTATGAGGATCGTCGCAGGCGGTTCACTTGGGAGCCCGGCGACCTCGTGATCATGAGTAGCAGAGATGATTAATACCGGACTTCTCCTGATCAGCACGATTGGCGATCATTAACCACACTAGGCAGATTATGCGACACCTTATTGCGAAAGGAAGATGAATGGGAACTGTGCTCTGGTTCCTTTGGTTTCTCATATCCCGCAAGGTCACGTACCTGACCATCTTCGGGCTTTGGGCCTTTTCGGGCTTGTTCTGTCTGGTTGGAGCCCCTGGCTGGCCCACCCCTCCTGACATCTGGGTCCTTTATTGGCTGCTTGGTACGTTCGCCATGATCCCGGCTCTTATCTGGTACACGCGCTACAACATCGCCGTTTTTGTCCGGATGACCGCACGAGGATCGCGCCAGGCGGCTGGGTTTATCGAAACAGAGTGGAGAAAAGGCTGATCTGCGGCCTCATTGGCTCCCAGCCGACGTGAGGCTGCGCTAGACGCGGCAGTGCCTTTGCAGAACCCATCCTCATCTGCGCTTCTCAAACTTCATACATTTTCACCGGGGGAAACTATGAAATGCATTCATTTGATTTGCCGGCGTGACGGGGACAACCGTCTAAACGGTCTCACCCGCGATCCACTCCGTCCTACCATCTATCATTCGTCCTGCTGGACGATCTCAAAGAAAGACGCCGACGCACTCGTTGGAGGCTGGATCTATCTACATCCAGCAAAGCCAAAGCCCTCTGAGATGGGAGGGCGAATTGTCGAGGTCCGACCCATGAAGCGGGAGGGCAACGCGATTGAGGATGGCTTCGTGTTTGTATTCGAAGCCCGAAAGGAAGGCCGAAACCAGAAGTGGCGTGGAGCAAATCACACGATGGCTTGGACCAGCGGCGCTATCGATCCGACGCTTTCACATGAAGCTTGAGATTCGTTCAACCCTTGAGACAAATCCAACGAGTAGAAAGGAATACCAAGCATGTGGATCTGCTACAATGATGCTTTTGTTTCTGCCGTTCAGCATCGGGATGACCCGAGCCGCCTTTGTGTCCGAGCAAGAAAGAAGGAGCACCTGCAACGACTCTTCCCAGCCGCTGAGATCATGGAGATACCGAGCCGTGACTATGCCTGCCGTGTTCTTGTGAGCAAGCAAGAGTTTGCCGAGTTGGTGACGCGACGGATCAACGAAATCGACTACCCGAACTTCAAGGATAGCGTCCGAGACGATGGCCTGCACGATCTCTACGCTGACTTCTGGGAACTGCATTGGGCCTATCAACAGCACTCTAACCAGCTGTGATTCTCACCCCCTTGTGGCACTAGCATCGAGAGAGTGTGCTCCGTGCTCTCCGGCAACCCCACGAGAGTAGGTGAATTTTTACGTACAACGCGGAGCGGCAGGCACCCTTTGCACCTGTCGCTCTCAACGGTTCGGAGGTTCTCATGAACAAGATTGCTGATTTCCGCTTGAGGAATGAAAGAGATATCCTTCACATTAGCGAAGCAGCGGGTTGGCTCGTCCGGCCAATCCTTAAAATGCTTCAGCAGTATCATCAGGCAGAATGTCCTGAACCACTTCGCGCCCACTAGCGGACAGTCATGCGCTGGGTGGCTCGTGACCTTGAGAACTTCGTAATTCCCATGGTTTCTGCCGCCGCTCAAGATCGAGCCATTCAAATGGGCCTCCCTGATTTACGGCAGTTCCGCTGGAATGATCAGAAAAGTCGAATGAGCGATCCAAATCGCGAGATATTTCACTGGGAGCACTATACTCCTGTTAGCAACATCGTTGCCGGCTTGATCAAAATTACGACGCCAGATCTAGAGTCAATCGCGGAGGTTCTGAGGACAGCAAGGGTGGCTTGGATTCTCAAAGAGGAAAATGCCAGGTTAAGCCATCGGTCCCGTAAGGATCCGGCAGCCGACTACGCACGAGCAGGCATCACGCTTCTTTGCTGAAGGAACTGCGTCTCTTCACTGAAGAGCCTAAACTGTGGAGGCACTCCAACTGATGGCCGATTTTCGAAGCCGGTACTAGATTATAACAGGCCAGTGGCCGCTTTTCAGTTTGGTAGAGCTTGAAAGGTTCCCATACATCACTGGTCGGCCTGTGCTGATCGATGAGACTGATTTGTTGACCTACATCGAGAGCAGGAAGCTGGCGGCCACAAAGCGTGAGCCGGATCCTGAACCCGGCACGCCGCAGTACCATCGTATGATCAATGAGGAAGGCTACAGGCTCGCCCGCAAGATGTGGATAAAGCGGAGACTGAAAGCGGTAGCCGCCGGTTCAATCAAATAGGCCGTTCTCGCCTTCCTCATCGATGTCCCCGCTTGCCTCACGCTTCAGACGGTCAATAGCGGTCTGGAGTTCCTCCGCTGACATCTCGTGGGGCTGTTTTCTATCACCGTTCTCATCTTTCTCGAATAGGCCAGCAATGCGCACCACGGTCGTTGCCGCTGTCGCTCTCGCAGGAGCTGGTGCGTCAGGGTTAAGAAATACTTGCCTTAAGGCCTCCACAGCCTCACCCGCAGCTAGACGAGCTTTACGACGTGCTTCGGCCGCGGCTTCAGAGGGGGTCTTTTTGGGTTGGCTACTCATCCGAAAATATCTCCTTGGTCGGTTACAGGATCGGCCGCAGCAGGTCGCTGGAGCCGCTCTAGCTTTCGCTTGAGCTCGTCTATCGCCGCGGCCAGGAACTGGCTCTCAGCGGCAGGCTGGTTCTCGGCCGTGGCGAATAGGTTTTGCGTGTCCTTGTTCTGTTTGCGCCTGGCGCGGTCCGCGGCTCGTGGGCCGGGTGGACCGGGTTTGTGGGTCTGCCTGTGCTCCTCGTAGCGCTGGCGCTCCTTCGGCGTCATGGCCGCCAGGCGCTTGGCCCTCTCGCGGGCTTGGCGCTCGCGGTCCCGGAGCTTGCGGCTCATCTTCTCGACGGCGTTCGGGCTGGACTTCGACGGCCATTGAGGAAGGCCATAGCGCTTCCCGCGTGGACTCTTGCCTCCATGCCAAGCGCAGCGGCCATTTTCCATTGCCAGCTGCTTACAGGGCTCGCCGGTGCCCTTGGCGGTCGCTCCGCACTTCGGCAGGTTTGGACGTTTGGCATTCCAAGCCTTGATAGCCGCTCGTGCGATAGTCCGGAACTGCGTCGACCGCTGCCAGCCTGCCTGGTGCGTGTTCCTCCGGCCTGTGCTCATCGGAGCACCATCCCAGCCAAGCGGCTATGAGGTATCGCGCTTGGGCCCGCTCTACCTTCATCCTGTGAGACGGCCCGTTCGCTCCCTTGCTGGGGTAAGTGGGGCTTGCGCGCACATAGACAGCGAGAAACAGACGGAAAAGGGGATAAGGGAGGTAGAATTAAGAGAGAGAGATCGAAAGGTAATATACCTCTGCGCACGCAAGCCCCATTTACCCCAAAATCCAAGCAGGCCATGGTCATGCCTTACCCCCTGAAGACGCCGAGCCGGACTCTCCAGACAAATTGTCCTCAGCCATCAGAGCCTTTCGCGCTTGCCCGGACTGAATAAGAGACTCCTGTTTGCGCTTGCGCTCGATGCGCTCACGTGCGCAGCGCTCCTCGAAGCGCGTATGGATGCGAGGATTGACCCGCCACACACTCGGGCCCTTGGCGTCTCGCTCAAGCACGTCAACCCAACCGGCCACCTCTAGCTCGTACATCGCATCTTGCAGTGCCCTGCCCTTCTCTGGCCCTTTAAGGCTGCCGCGGGCCTGATAGATGTCACGGCGCTTCAGCTCCTTCAGTTCGGGAGTGACCAGTAGGTAGCCCGCAACTCCGCGCGCTTCATCGGCCGTGGCGCTCGCCCCGAAGCACCGCTCGTAAAACGTCAGGCTGTGGCGCAACACGAAGCGCGCGAAGCTCACCGCCTTCCTTGCGGTGCTTTCGTCAACTTCCAAGGTTGGCACGACCCCGCCAAAGAGGCTCCACTGATCGAGCGCATGAAAGATCAGTGTGAGGCGGGGAAGGAACTTGCCCCACTTCTCGACATGGCCCTTCCATGCTCCCGATGCGCCTGGCACGTGCCGAAGCTTCGATATGGCTTCACCGGCCTCGTGCATAACCCTGTGCGCTGCGGCGCTGAGGCGGATAGGATCCGCTAAGCCATACTCGGCCGTTGCGAGCCCCCGCACAGCGCTCGCGTAGTCGCTGAGGGCGCCATGATCTGGCGCCTCATCGATGCCGCGGCGGTCTACTCCATCATCCATGACGAACAGGAAGCGCTGAAGCATTCCGTCGCTTCCAAGATCGCGCGTGAGACCCATGATCTTATCCGGTTGAGTACCCGCAACGATCCCCATGAGCGCCCGATCAGCTCTGATAGATCCGGCCCCAACCCGGTCGACCATGATCCCGCCACCGTCGAACATCCGGAGGAGCTGGCTTCGATCTCCGTCGGCGCCCTTCTTGTATGCTCCCATTGCTGCGAAGAGCCCTACGAGCTCGTCAGGGGCTCGCAGGATTCCGCGTGGATTGTCGGCATGGATCCTAACCTGCCGCTCCATCGTCACGTCATCAACGACGCTCCGGCGAACCTTCGGCTCTGGCCCTAGATCGCGTGCGTCCTTCCCTTTCTTCTTTTGGGCTGCATGCCAGGCCTGATGCCGCGCGTTGTCGACCATCCATCGCTCATCATCCAGCCGGCGCAGCGGCTCGACTGCGGCGCTGATCGTTGGCGACTTGGCGCTTCCCGGATCGGCAATCAGCGCGGCCCAGAGCGCAGCCGGCTCTGTCCAGCCGTCATCATGCAGGCGCGGCCAGATTCTCAATGAGCTCCCGATGGCTGCCCCTACAACCGTAATCGCCGCGACCGCGGCAAAGGAACGGGGCACTCCCTTGCGCCTGGCTTCAGTACTGGACCAGCGGTCGATGATGTCAGGAAGGGAATTTGCCGGCGGCTCTGCGAGCTCTGCAGGATCGCTGTCGCCGAAGATATCGACAGGCTCAGGCCACAACACAGTGGCATTGACATTGTCAATACCCTCCTCAGGGAACAGCGGGTCATATTCGACCGGCTCCTGCCACCACTGCTCGGCCCGATTGAAGACGCCGCCTGAGTGCTGATCGGCGAGTTTGTACAGAAATCCGGCGCCTACTGAATGCGGCGCGTAGAACGTGCGCCAGTAGTGATCGGCCATCTCCGGCGTGTAGTCCGGCCATTTGCCGTACCACTCGTGCCAAAGCTCTTCGCCAAGGTCGGGGTCGTCGATGGTTGCGGCATGGATGGCCTGCCCAACCCTCACCATGTCGTCGTAGGTGGGGAACAGCTCCGGCGCGTTGGGCAGAGCCATCACGGCCTTGCGCACAAGTTCAGGATCGCCCTTAAGGCTTTCCTGGTCGACCTTCGCGCGGTCGACGGAAGAACTGCCCGCGGCCTTCGAGGCGGCCGGCAACAGGCCAACCATTTCGTTCATGAAGGCCGTTAGCTGCCCCGGCGTCACCTTCGTCAGCTCCGTCTTCGGAGGCAGCGACCGGCGCCACTCGTAGGGCCGCCCGGTTTTTTGGTGGAGGCCGTCAATGACAATTTGCTTTGGTCCGCAGAGGATCTCTATCTTTTCGTTGGCTCCGCTTGGCCCCTTGAACACGACAGCCTGCGAACCGAGCTCGCCGCCGAGGGCGTAGAGCAACACGCGCTTAGGCCATAATCCGACGCGCAGCGGCGAACGTCCGAAGTGCTTCAGCGCGATACGCTCCGCGATATCGGCGGCCTGCTCATCGGTGGCGTCAATGTCGATAGCAATAAGGCCGTCGAGGCGGAGACCAACGCTGGCCTTCATGGCGGCCCAGGATATCAGGTCTTCCTCGGTCGCGGTCTGCGTCTGCCACTCTCTGAGGCCGGTCCATCGGCCATCCCGGAGAACTCCGGGGCTCTTGCCGCGGCTATCCAGCCCGCGTTCGAGTTTCTTAGCGGCTTGGCAGTTGGGCCAGAGTTCAACACCTGGCGGGAGGACAGGCAGCAAAGACAGGTAGCCAAGGCTCCGATAGAACTGAAACCGGTTCGCTTCGGCCTTTGATAAGGCAGAGCCGAGCCCGGCTTTCATATTCTGTAAGTCACCGGTCCTAATAGGGTCGACAAGCTGCGAAGGTACTACATTTAGTTGCGCATTCGCGTTGGAACGCATAGGATTTGAGAAGTTCATTGAAGACTTTCCGGCCGGGTCGCTATGCAGAGCGCCCGGCCTTTTTCTTTTCAGCGATTGGCTTGCTCAGTTTCGGCGAATGGATACTGGGCGGCGAGGCCTCGGCGAAATGCCGCTCCTAAGCTCGCGTCGAGCTTCGAAAGTTGCTGGATGGCCAAGCCGACGTTTCGAGGCGTATTGGCTCGGCAACCCGGCCTCATCCGAACAAAGCTGCGGAGCTCCTTCGGTCCGAGCCCTTTGCAGACCAGCATCATGTCGGAAGGTCCGAAGAAGCGCCCCGGGCGCTGCTCGTGTCTGAGAACCGGCCGGAGTTGCACACGCCTCGCTGGATCGGGGTCCAGGAACTGAGCGTCGCCGGCCGAGAAGTCAGGAACCTGCCAAAGAGACGTTTCAAAGCTGCCAGAAAGCGGCCCGGGTTTCGCGAGAATAGCCCGCTTACTCATTATGCCGCCTCGCCGAGCAGCCAAGCCCGAGTGTCTCCTGCGCGATAGCGTGGATAACCCTCGACGATCGTGACTCTGGGGCCGCGACCTTCGCGCGCCCACTTCTTAAGCGCTTGTTCGGAGAAGCCGGATAGCGCCGCGAGCTGCTTACGCGTGATCACTGCGTTGTCGGGCAGCCTATCCAAGTCTGGAACTGGGAGAATTCGACGGGTGCGAAGGCGATTGAGCTTCGAAGAGGTCGCTTGAGTGTCCATGTCTGTCACTGTCTGTCTGATGTCTATCGGATGTCAGACAGTGAACCCGCGAAAACTTCCGTAGCATATGGACAGAATTAAACTTTCTTTTTGTCCTCACCCTTACTCTCAGGGGTGGGTCCGAACATTTCTGAGATGGTTTTCGGAACAGAGGCCGCGCCCCACTTTCTCGAACTCCTCTGATAACGCTTCTTTATTCGCGCAGTCGCCGTCTCGTCTTCGTCACTCGCGACAGTAAGCTCAGCGACTTTGTCGATGGCCTTGTTGGCAGAAAGTCCATGGTGGCGGAGGGTCTCGATCAATACGAATTCAGCCCAACTTTCGTCTGTCTTAGGTGGGCGGCCGCGTCGCTCCCCAGGCTCCGGCAAGTTCAACAAATCTCTTGCAATCCGGGCAAGCACAGAAGTGCCCTTCAGTTCTGTCGATAGCTGTTCGACCGTAGCTTCGTACCGACGCGCGAGCATAGCGATCAGTTTGTCGGGCTCGGGCGCCTCATGCCCTTCCGCCAGAACCTTCCGGGCGCTTAGCTCGGAATTCGGCTGTAGTAAATCGCCGAGTGACGAGCGCTGATGATGTTCACCACTCATGCGAACACGCCTCCTGCCGTCTCAAGCGACTGCTCGCGTGTTATCCTTGTCACATGACCGGCCCATTTATCGAACGCATCCCACAGGGCGTCTGTCGCCAAGTCCCGGTTATAGATCGCCTCAAGATCCGATCGGGCGTGCCCGAGAGCGAGTTCTGCTGTCTCTGTGTCTACGCCGAGCCTGGATAGACCGGTTCGAAACGTCCGGCGCAGGTCATGAAGGTCAAAATCGACACCGCTGGCCCGGTTCAAAGCTTTCACCAATTGGGTCCAGCCGCTGACTCGTCCGCCGGTTCGGGGGGATGCAAACACCAGATCGGACCGTCCATCGATAAGGCAGGCGTCGAGCAGATCCTCCAAAGCTGGCGCGATTGGAACAATGTGTCCCCGACCCTGCTTCACGAACTGCGGCGGCAGGTCGATTTGCGCAGCCGATCGATCAACCATAGCCCAAGTCAGGCCTGCACCCTCCCCTCGCCTGCACCCAGTCAGGATATAGAAGCGAACGAGCCGGCCAAATACTGTACTAGGCGTGGCCGCGTTCCACACCTTTATGATCTCGTCATCGGTCAGAGCTCGGCCATGCTGGGTCTTGGCGATCTTATCGGCTCGGGTAGCCCGCTCCTTCCTGAAGCCGGCAAGAGGGTTGGCATTGATCACCTTTGCCTTGACGACACACCACGAAAGGAAGGCTCGGCAGCGAGAACGGAAGTCTTCGGCGGCGCCTTCCTGGCCCGCCCGCTCAAGTTTCTCGATGATGGAAGCCAGATCCGCGCCGGATAGGTCTCGGATGTCCCCGGCTAAGGAGCCTTTGAGCCGGGTCCGCAGTCCAGCCATGACGACCCGACGGTTTACATAACCTCGGCGCTCAAGATCCTTCTCGTAGCGGTCTAGGAGATCGCCGATTCTCGACTTATCGCGGCGCCTCTGCTCAGTCCGCTCCGCTGCGGGGTCGCCTCCGCCAGCCACCTTGCCGAGTTCAGCTCGGGCTCGGTTGCGGGCCTCGGTCGCGTTCATGACGCTTGGCACCCCAAGCTTGAGCCGCTTCATATTGGCGGAGCGTCCCTGCCCCGCTGGCCGGTAAGACACGATCCATGTGCGCCCTCCAGGCCGGATCCTTAGGCCGAAGCCAGTGACCTCTTTGTCCCAGAGAACGACTTCGTTTTTTCCTTCGGGCAGCGTTGCGCGGGAGACAATGGCGTCAGTGAGCTTGGTTTTGGTCAAGGGTGCGATCTCGGCAGGCGAATGGCGTGGGCAGCACCAGGGCGGCGCAATTTCCATACCTTAACCTAACCCCACATAACCCTGCTAGATCCTACTTTTCTTTATTTTACAGTGGCCTAACGGTCTACCCAGAACCCTCTGTACACCCCTGTAATCCTGCCTAAACGCCTTTGGTAAGGGAGAGGTCGAGAGTTCGATCCTCTCTGGCAGCACCAGCCAAAGCCCGAGACACAGCGGTTCCAATCCCGCTCCGGGCCAAGCGTCCCGGCAATGCACGGGCGCATTTTCGCCGCATCAAAACCTCTCCGAAAGTGCAGTTTCTTTAAGGCTGCAGCTTTGCAATACTTGGTGCCGTGGAACATCTGCGTCACACGGCAGATGTTCCAGCCAAAAGGACCGGGGGAAAACCTTCGGCATATGGGGGACATCATGAAGAACGTGGCCAGCGCGCCCGAGATCGCAGATCCATATGCGGCGCTCGAGAAAATCCTGAAAGTGATCGGCAGAACTTGGCTGAGCGAGGAATGGCGCCTTGAAGACATTCGCCTCCTGGCTCAGGAAGCCATTGCGTCACGCGGAAAAAGAGTGAACGGGAAAGGCGCCGCAAGTGCAGCCCCGCCTCGCAAGCCGCAGCTTCATTTCAAGTCGGACCTCCCGCTAACGCCACCCGCACGAGGCGAGCGCCGCCCTTCTTAGCGCATCGGATCCGAAGTGGACTTACACTTCTGGGATCCAAACCGACGCCCCATTCTTTGATGAGCGCATCGTTTGGCGCGGAGCCCACGGGACGAGCCCGTGCGGCATGTTGTCGGGCGGCGCTAAATTCCGGGCAGATGCCCTTTTAGTCCTATCGCAAATCATTTAGAGGCTCTTGCGCGAGAGCTCGCGAGTTCAACTCAAGTAAAAACGTCCTTCGTATTCTGCACCTACCAAAGCTGATCGTTTTATTGTAACAAATAGAGCAATGGCGCGATAAACTTGTAAGTTTAAGCTTTTAGAAAGCGACGGATTTTACTCTCTGGGCACAAAGCTGCTTGCTGTTTGCAGGCGATAGCTCGCACGAACCTTACGGCATTAACATCCTTATTCGATTGAAGAACCATGCCTGCTGTCGAGACATATTCCTCTACGGGAAACATCTATATCGATGCCGTTCTCGGCTCCATTAAGTGGGTGCCGAGCAACCTGACCTACAGCTTTCCCACGACAGCCGCTTCCTACGGCGCATCCTATGGAGACGGCGAGGCGGCGAAGGGGTTTGGCGCGTTCAACGGGACGCAGCAGGCCATCGCGCGCTCGGCGCTGAATCTCTACTCCGCCGTCAGCAATCTGACCTTCACGGAGTTGGGCGGAGCGAGCATCCCATCGGCGGATCTGCGTTTTGCGCAATCGGACCTGCCCAATACGGCATGGGCTTACTTTCCGAGCACGAACGCGACAGGCGGAGACGTCTGGGTCAACAATTCCAGTCTCAGCTATGCGAGCCCGATGAAGGGCAACTATGCCTATTTCACCATCGTGCATGAGATCGGGCACGCCCTCGGGCTCGAGCACTCCCACGAGAACGGGATGCCGCTCGATCGCGACACCATGGAATACACCGTGATGAGCTACCGCTCCTATGAGGGCGCCTCAACCAGCACGGGCTACACCAATGAGACTTGGGGCTACGCGCAGTCGCTGATGATGTACGACATCGCGGCCGTGCAGCACATGTACGGCGCGAACTACGCCACCAACAGCGGCAACACGACCTATACCTGGAGCGCTACGACAGGCGAGATGTTCGTCAACGGCGTCGGCCAGGGCGCGCCCGGCGGCAATAAGATTCTGCTGACGGTGTGGGATGGCGGCGGCGTCGACACCTACAGCTTTACCAACTACGCCACCTCGCTCACGATCAACCTGCAGCCGGGTGCCTGGACGGTCACGTCTCAGGAGCAACGGGCCAAATTGAGCTATGACGGCTCCAAGCTCGCCGTCGGCAACATTGCCAATGCCCTACTCTATCAAGACAACCCGCTCTCCCTCATCGAGAACGCATCCGGCGGCTCCGCGGCCGACGTGATCAGAGGCAACGACACCGGCAACACGCTTCGCGGCAACGGCGGCAACGACAAGCTCTATGGTTTGAACGGCAACGACGCTCTGTTCGGGGGGAGCGGCAACGACAGGCTCGAGGGCGGCGCCGGAAACGACAAGCTTTATGGGCAGGCCGGCAAGGATGTGCTCTTCGGTGGAAGCGGAGCGGACGCGTTCATCTTTCAGAGCCTGAATGATTCCCGTGGGTCGTCGTTCGATACGATCCAGGATTTCCGTCGCGGATCGGACAAGATCGATCTGCGCAGCATCGATGCCAGCACGAAAGCTGCGGGCAATCAGGCCTTCACCTTCATCGGAAAGTCCGGGTTCCACGGCGCTGCCGGAGAGCTGCGCTTTGCCGACGGCATTCTGTCGGCTGATGTAAACGGCGATACGATCGTCGATTTCAAGCTGAAGGTCGCCGGCCTCTCCACATTGGCGAAGAGCGACTTCTATTTGTGATCAGGTTTTTGTGACCGGCTCCCTCGCGGAGCCCGGTTGCCTTCCGGCCCGCGATGATGCGAGGAGTGGCGGAGCCATCCGCTGAACAGATTCGATCTTGGGAGCCGTGAGTGAAAACAACCGTCGCCGCCTGCCTCGCCCTGTTTGCCGGATTGGCCGTTCCGGGCGTTGCTCTCGCGGCCGACAGCGAGAAACCACTACCCGAGACGGATCTGGCTGCGCCCTTCCACACGAACGAGCGCACCTATTTCCGTGAGCATCGCCTGCGCGCCTACGAGCGCACCCGGGCTGGCACCCGCCAGGGCGCTACCTGTGTGACACCGAAGGGCGTGTGCTGGATCGCGGAGCCTCTTTCCAGCGGGAACGACTGCTCCTGCGAGAGCCGGCGCCTCGGCACGATCCACGGCCTGATCGGCGGCTGATCGAAAATTATGTGTTAACCATCTGGACAGAAAGCGAGCTTAGGCATTATCCCAATCGCAAGACCTTCCGACTTGAAAGGAAGCGCGATGGAAGAAACGGGAAAACGCCACCCGGCCAACGATGCCTTAGCCTATCTCCTGAACCTGGTCGCCCTCGCGTTCAGCGTCAGCTGCCTTTGGATCGTCGCATCCGCCGCGAAGATGTAACCGCGTATCAATGACCGGGTTCAGCGGGCCCTGAATTCCTTGACCGCATCGGCCGCCTGATAGCTCCAATAGGTGAGCTGAACCGCAGCACGGCCGAAGATGCCGCCGTTCCATGCCAGATCGAAGGGTGCAAAGAGGCGATAGCGGTCGCTCTCGCCCGCGATTCCTTCGGCGATGACGGCACCTCCGATGGCGGTGGTGTTCATGCCGTGACCGCCGAAGGCCGTGCAGTACCAGACTCCCGGCTTACGCTGGCCGATCTGCGGCATCAGGTGCCTGGCATAGGACATGAGGCCCGACCAGGCGATCTCTACCTTCAAGCCCGACAGCTGCGGATAAGTGGCTACCATCTCGCGCCGGAGAAGGGCCGCGATGTCACGTGGATCGGTCGTGCGCGTGGTGATGCGCCCGCCCCAGAGGATACGGCTTCCGCCGTCGACGAGCCGGTAATAATCCCCTGCCCGCCGATCATCGAGGATGGCCGCCCGGGTCCGGATGGCGCCCTGCACCAGTTCCGGCGCCTGCTCGGTCAGCAGAACATAGGTGGCAATCGGCAGGAAGGCCCGTTTCAGCGCAGGCAGCACGCCACCGGTATAGCCACCCGTTGCGAACACCACATGCTCGGCTGTGATTTCGGCTCCCTTCGTGCGGACGATCTTGCGGACGCCGTCGAGATCCACATTCACCACCGGCGAATGCTCATGGATCGCCGCGCCCAGCCGTGACGCCTCGCGGGCCAGCGCTCGCGCATAATTCAGTGGGTGGAAGTGAAAGGCACCCTCGTCGAGGATCGCTTCGTGATACTTGGACGAGACGAAAAGCTCTCTCACCTCATTTCGTGGCAAGTGGCGGAGCTGCAGCCCGAATTCACGCTGCTGGCGCTCGCTTGCGAGCTCGAGAGCACCGCGCGAATCGTAGCGCAGTGCCTTCGCAATGCCGGGGATCGGGTGAGCGTCATCGATCCCGAGCTCCTCGATATTGCGGCGCACGATCTCCGCGCCTTCCATGGAGAGGCGGAACAGCTCCCGCGCCTGATCGGGCCCGACACGGCGTTCGATGGCGGCGAGGCCCGTGGCATAGCCGGCGGCGACGAAGCCCCCGTTGCGGCCGGAGGCGCCCCAGGCCACGCGCTGGGCTTCGAGCAGCACGACCCTGCGCCCGCTGCGCGCCAGCTTCAACGCCGCCGTCAGACCGGCGAGCCCGCCGCCGATGATGCAGACATCCGCCTCGATGCGCCCCACCGCCGGCGGATGGCGTTCCGAAGTGGCAGCGGTGCGGCTGTAGTAGGTGTCGATATAGGCAGGCTGCATGGGTGCTGGCTAAAGCGACAGCTCGGACGCCGCGAGATAGATCTGCACGAGGGTCTCGCAGCCTTTGCGGTCGTCCTCGTCGAACCGGTTCGGGTGCGGACTGTCGAGATCGAGCACGCCCAGCACCTGGCCGTCCTTGACGAGCGGCACGACGAGTTCGGACCGGGAGGCGCTGTCGCAGGCGATGTGGCCCGGGAACGCATGGACGTCCGGCACCACGATGGATTCCTGACGCTCCACAGCCGTGCCGCACACGCCGCGCCCGACCGCGATGCGCACGCAGGCCGTCTTGCCCTGGAAGGGACCGAGAACGAGTTCCGGCCCGCGCATGAAATAGAATCCGGCCCAGTTCAGATCCGGCAGGAACTGGTAGATCAGTGCCGACATGTTGGCCGCATTGGCGATCGCATCCGGCTCGCCCTCCAGAAGTCCGGTGAGTTGCTGGGCGAGCGAGGCATAGAAGTCCCGCTTGTTGTCGGAGAGGGGGATGTCTTTGACTTCAAACATGGGATTTTCCTTAAGATTCCAGAAGGATCTTGTCCAGATGCCCTATTCGGCGGCCATGTCGGACCGGGGCGCCCTGGCGAGGTCCAGCCCCTGATGATCGCAGAGGCGGCGATAGAGGCCGCCCTTGCGATAGAGCGTGAGGTGATCCCCCTCCTCCACCATCCGCCCTTTGTCGAAGACGAGGATTCGGTCGAGGGCGCGCACGGTGGACAGGCGGTGTGCGATCACGATGGAAGTGCGCCCCACCATGAGCCGCTCCATCGCCTGCTGGATCAGAACCTCCGATTCCGAATCGAGGGCGGAGGTCGCCTCGTCGAGGATCAGGATGGGGGCATCGGCCAGGAAAGCGCGTGCGATCGCGACCCTCTGACGCTCGCCGCCCGAGAGCTTCACGCCGCGCTCGCCCACGAGGGTCGAATAGCCCTTGGGCAGGTTCACGATGAAGTCGTGCGCATTGGCGAGCCGCGCCGCGCGCTCGATCTCCGCCATCGAGGCACCCGGCCGACCATAGGCGATGTTCTCCGCCAGCGTGCGGTGGAACAGGATCGGCTCCTGCTGGACGATGGCAATCTGCGAGCGCAGGGACGCCTGCTCGGCTTGAGCGATGTTCTGGCCGTCGATCAAGATCTTCCCGCCCGTCACGTCGTAGAGGCGCTGGATCAGCTTGACGAGGGTCGTCTTGCCCGAACCCGACGGACCGACAAGGCCGACGCGTTCGCCCGCACGGATCGACAGGGACAGATCCCGGTAGAGCGGCGTATCGTGTCCGGCGTAATGGAACGTGACCCGGTCGAACGCGACCTCGCCGCGCATGATGCGGATGGGCGTCGCATCCGGACGATCCGGCACGCCGATGCGCTCCCGATGGATCTCGACGAGCTCCTCCATGTCGTTCACCGAACGACGCAGGTTGTTGATGTGCATGCCCACGTCGCGCAGGTAGCCGTGGATCACGAAATAGGTCGTGAGCACATAGGCGAGATCGCCCGGCGTCGCGCGGTCGTTCCACCACAGCCAGATGGCCGTACCGATGATGGCCGCGCGAATGCCGAGCAGCGCGATGAACTGCACCGTGCCGCTGTTGGTGCCGCGCTGCCAGAGACGGCGCGTGCGGCTCTGCCACTTGCCTAGCACCCAGGTGAGGCGCTCGTCCTCGCGCGTCTCGGCTCCGAAGGCCTTCACGACGGGATTGCAGCTCAAGGCATCGGCCAGGGTGCCGCCGATGCGCGTGTCCCATGCATTCGCGAGCCGAGCGGCGGGCGCGACATAGCGCGTCGCCAGGAACCCCGTCATGACGATGTAGGCGAGCGCGCTCACGCCGATGACGACACCCATCACCGGCCAGCGCAGGCCCAGCACGATCATCGAGCCGGCGAGCACCGTAAGCGAGGGCAGCAGCGCCAGCAGAAGCGTGTCGTGCATCAGGTCGAGCGCCCACATGCCGCGCGTGATCTTGCGCACGGTGGAGCCGGCGAAGGAATTGGCGTGCCAGTCGGTCGAGAAGCGCTGGACCCGCGCGAACGCATCCTGCGCCACGCGCCCCATCACGCGCAGCGTCAGTTCTACGATGCCGTAGAAAGCCAGATGCCGCATGACGATCATGAGCAGGCCGAGGCCCGTCATGAACGCGAACGCGACGAGCGCCGCGTGAAGTGCCGCATCGCGGTCATTGCCACCTGCCGCGATGGCGTCGACAAGCCGCCCGGCGAAGACGGGCATGAACACGTCGGCCAGCGTCGAGACCATCATGGTGACGGCGATCAGCGCCACGTAACGCGGTTCCTCGCGCCAGTGCCGGAATGTGAATCTCAGGACATCGCGGGTCGCATCCCCGCTCTTCTTCTGCTGGATCATGAAAGCGAACAGGCGGCGCTCGCAGCGCGCACCTCTCCCCGGAATGTCAATGAGCGACAGAAGGAGCGCCCGCTTACGGTGCCCGAGATCGCTCGAAGATCATGAATCGTGAAAGCTTGATAAGGTTTGCCGGGCCTCGGAGCCCCGCACGGCCCGACCTAAAGTTCGGACGCGGGAGGAACGTTCAGCAAGCGGATAGAAGCCATGCAGTCCTCCCTCTCTAGAAATAAAGCCTAGGCCTAACGTAAGGCAGTTCGTTCAACTTGGCAACCGCACATTGGTTCCAGCGTATTCTGTGCCTTACACGACTTCCAGCGGACGGTGTGGCCCCGACGGCAGTTCCACCCGGATGGCGTCTCCCGATTTCACCTCGCCGCCTTCGAGGACGATCGCCATGATGCCGGACTTGCGGACGAGATTTCCATGCTCGTCCTTGCCGAGCACCGCCTTCATGAGGCCTTTCTGGAAACGGTCGATCTGGACGCAAGGGTTACGCAGTCCCGTCACTTCGATCATGGCGCTCGGACCGAGGCGAAGGCGTGCGCCTACGGGCAGGCCGAGCAGATCGATGCCGCGCGTGGTGACGTTCTCGCCCAAGTCGCCGGCGGACACATCGAAACCCGCCTCCCGCAGCTCATCGTGCAGTTCCGCATGGATCACATGAACCTGCCGCAGGTTCGGCTGGCTGGGGTCCTTGGCCACCCGTGAGCGGTGCTTGACGGTCGTGCCGAGGTGAGCGTCGCCCTCGACGCCGAGACCTGCCAGAAGCCGGATGACGTCCCGGTTGGGTTTGCTGAAGCTGTGGCTGGAGCTGCTGCTCACTGCCGTGACGATTGCCTGCATGACTGCCCCCTGGCCCGTCTTGTAGCCTCAGAGGACGGTCAGATCCACCGTCTCGAAGCCTTTCTCGGCGAGACGCTGCGCCAGAACGCGGCGATGGCAATTGGTGGGGTCGCGCTCGAAGCAGAGGAGGCAGATGGGCTGGGCCTGCGCCAGAGATTCCAGCTCTCGGAAAGCCTCTTGGGCCGGTTCGGTCGCCAGAACCTCGTTGCAATAGATCCGGCGCATCAGCTCGCCGTCCCCGGCGCGGGCCGCCTGGCGCCCCTCCTTCGGCGTTCCGAGCTTGATGAAATGCTGATAGCCAATGCCCTGGTTTGTCAGGGCATCGCGCAGGGCGGACTTGGAGAAGCCCCGCTTGCGCGAGAGCGCGACCGCCCGCACGTCCGCGAGCGTTGCGACTCCTGCATCCTTCAAGGTGGTGAGGAAGCGGTCCACGTCCGCTCCCTCGTATCCGATCGTGAAAACCTGGGGCTTTGCCATTCCGCGACGTTACATGGACGGCTGCGGATGTCGAGCCGGTTCCGGTTGCATATAGGGGCGCAGCGCCTCAGGCGTGCGGAAGTCCCGCGGCACCTCGAAGTCGCTGGCAGCGCCGTGGCTCTGCTCGATTCCGCGCGGATAGCCTGTGCGGTTCGAATAATCCTGCATCGGCGGCAGCGGATGCGGGCTCTCCCGGCTCAGGGTCTGGGCGCAATAGACATCGAGCGCCGTCACGCCCGCCACGGCCGCCATGGCGATGCCGACATTGCCCTTGTTCGGGTTGTTCCCTTCAAGGGCCGTCGCCAGCGTTGCAAGGTCGAGCCCGTCGCCGGCGACGCGGCCCCAGATCCAGGGCGTCGGATCCTTCGAGGCGAGAATGCCGATGCCGGTGGCGATCTCGCGCATGCCATAGCCGGCGATCAGTCCTTCCTGGCCTTTCATGCCGAGCGCGCGCGCCAGCGTACGGGGCGCGGCGATTTGGGCGATGCCGAGCGCGATGGAGAACAACCCGAGCCCACGGGCCAGGGTGTCGGTTGCCGTGTCGGCGTGACCACGGCGGCGCGTTCTTTCGGTTTCGTAGCGCATGATCTCACCTGTCAGGGTTTGATGACGACCTTGATGCAGCCGTCCTGCTTGTCGCGGAAGACCTTGTACATGTCCGGTCCCTCATCGAGGGACACCGTATGGGTGATGACGAAGGACGGATCGATCTGACCGTCCTCGATGCGGCGCAGGAGATCGTCGGTCCAGCGGTTCACATGGGTCTGGCCGGTGCGGATGGTCAGGCCCTTGTTCATGATGGCCCCGAACGGAATCTTGTCGAGCAGGCCGCCATAGACACCGGGCACCGACAGCGTTCCGGCGGGACGGCAGACATAGGCCATCTCGCGCAGCACGTGCGGACGGTCCGTCTCCATCATGGCCGCCTGCTTGACCCGATCGTACATGGCATCGACCGTGCCGGCGGCATGCGCTTCCATGCCGACCGCGTCGATACATTTCTCGGGCCCCTTGCCGTTGGTGAGTTCGTTGAGGCACTCGATCACGCTCTCCTCGTCGAAATTGATCGTGATGGCGCCGCCCGCCTCTGCCATGGCGAGGCGCTCGGGAATCCGATCGATCACGATCACCTGCTTGGCGCCGAGAAGAATGGCGCTGCGGATCGCCATCTGGCCGACTGGACCTGCGCCCCAGATGGCGACCGTGTCGGTCGGCTGGATGTCGCACTGGACGGCCGCCTGCCAGCCCGTGGGGAAGATGTCGCTGAGGAAGAGGAGCTTTTCGTCGGGAATGCCGTCCGGCACCTTGATGTGGGTGGTATCGGCGAACGGCACCCGGAGATACTCGGCCTGCCCGCCAGGATAGCCGCCGGTCAGATGGGTATAGCCGAAGAGACCTGCCGTCGTGTGGCCGAAGGCCTTGGCGGCGATGTGGCCGTTGCGGTTGGTCCGCTCGCAGACAGAGAAATTGCCGCGCTTGCACTGCTCGCACTCGCCGCAGATGATCGTGAAGGGGATCACCACCCGGTCGCCGACCTTCAGCTTGCCTTTGGTCTCGGAGCCGACCTCGACGACTTCGCCCATGGTCTCGTGGCCCATGATGTCGCCGGATTTCATTCCCGGCATGAAATGGTCGTAGAGGTGGAGATCCGAACCGCAGATGGCGCAGCTCGTCACCTTGATGATCGCGTCGCGCGGATGCTCGATCTGCGGATCGGGAACCGAATCGCAACGGATGTCGGTGGTGCCATGCCAAACGAGCGCCTTCATCGAAATCTCCTCACATGCCTGAAGATGGCCAAACTCCGCCGCTTGACCGCATTCGTCAGTGGAAAGACTTCTTGAGGGGCTTTGCGTTCCCAGATGGGCGGCAAATTCTGCCGCTACTCAGCCGCTGCGAGGATTTGGACATGCTCCGGCAAACTGCGGATGAGTTCGGCCAGGGCGGGTTCCAGCACCTGATGGGCCGCCTCCTCGACCTCGAACCATCGGGCTTGGCGCTGCCCCTTTTCGCGCCATGACTTCAGCTGCTTCGAGACCTCGAGCGGATAGACGTCCACGCGGCACAGATCGAAATGGGCGGCGCGACGCTTCCAGTAATTGTAGAAGCCGAGAGGCTTGCTCCGGATCTCACCCTTCACGCCGGCCTCTTCCTCGGCCTCCTGCGCGGCCGCCTTGTGGGGCTTCTTGCCTTTCATCGGCCACCCCTTCGGAATGAGCCAGCGCTTGGTCTCGCGGGACGTGACGAGGAGCACCTCGACTTTGCCGTCTCTGATCCGGAAAGGAAGTGCTGCAATCTGGCTGAGTTCTTCTTTTGGTGTCTGGGGCATTCGACGAGAGTAGGATTCCTAACAGGATAGTTTGTAACGTAGATGATTTGAGCCGGCTAAGAAAGGATCAATTTGAGAAAACTGTGACCGCCCTCGGCCTTTGGCCTCGGACGAATCTCAATTCTCTCAAGAATCCATGACGGCTTCATAACAATGGACAGCCCGATTTTGATCCAGAAGGACGCCTCCTCGATGACGACAGACAGCCTGGACATGAGGTTTGCCGCAGCCTGCGCCATCGCCCGCGAGGCAGGCGTCCTGGCGCGCAAGCGCTTTCTGGAACGGCCGCGCTCGCAACGGCCCGATTTCAAGGGCCCGCAGGACTTTCTGACGGCGACCGATGCAGAAGTCGAGGAGCTGATCCGCAGCCGCCTGAGTGAGTTGTTTCCCGCCGATTCCTTCTTTGGCGAAGAAGGCGGCGGCTCCTTCGAGCGCGACGTCTGGGTGGTGGATCCCATCGACGGCACCGCGAACTTCGCCCGTGGAATCCCCCATTTTGCCATTTCCATCGCCTTCGCGCGCGAAGGCAGGGTCGAGATCGGCGTGATCTATGATGTGATGCATGCCGAACTCTACACGGCTCAGCGTGGACGAGGCGCCATCCTCAACGGGGAGCCGATCCAGGTGAGCGGGCTGGCCCAGATGAACCAGGCGACCGTTGAAGCAGGCTGGTCGTCGCGCCTGCCGCCGGAGCCTTATGTGGCCGTCGTCGACAAGCTGAAGACGGCCGGCGCCAATGTGCGCCGTGCGGGATCGGGAACGCTCGGCCTGGCTTATGTCGCGGACGGTCGCATCGATGCCTATTGCGAGCTGCACATCAATTCCTGGGATGCTCTGGCCGGGCTCCTGATCATCGAGGAAGCGGGCGGCTGGACCAACAACTTCCTGGCCAAGGACGGCCTCAGGAAGGGCAATCCCATTCTGGCCTGCACGCCGGAACTGGCCGATGCGCTCACCCGGGCAACGGGAATCGCCAAGGAGCCATGAGAGGCATCTTATTCTAAAGATTCACATTTGCTGCACGGGCTAGGCACTTGACCTGCCGTCTCATTGGGGAGAGCTTAGCCGACCAACCAATAACAAGAACGTCATCTTGGGAGGATCGTATGAAGATGAAGAAGACTATCGCTGCGGCAACCATGCTGGCAGGTTCCATGGCGGCCCTGTCCTTCATGTCGGCAGGCGCGGCTCAGGCGCAGGGCGCGCTGGTCATGTATTGCGGCGTGCAGGAAGAATGGTGCCGCGCCATGACGACCGCCTTCGAGCGCGAGACCGGCATCAAGGTTTCCATGACCCGCAAGAGCGCGGGCGAGGTCTATGCCCAGGTCAAGGCGGAAGCCGCCAATCCCCGCGCCGACATCTGGTGGGGCGGAACGGGCGACCCGCACATGCAGGCGGCGGAAGAAGGCATCACCGAGGAGTACAAGTCGCCGAAGATGGGCGAGCTTCAGGACTGGGCCGTGCGCCAGTGGGAGCAGTCCAAGGGCCGCACCGTCGGCATCTATTCCGGCGCACTCGGCTTCGGCTACAACACCGAACTCGCCCAATCGAAGAAGATCGGCGAGCCGAAATGCTGGGCGGATCTCCTGAAGCCCGAGTTGAAGGATGAAGTGCAGGTCGCGGATCCCAACTCCTCCGGCACCGCCTACACGCTTCTCGCCACCATCGTGCAGATCATGGGTGAGGACAAAGGCTTCGAGTACCTCAAGGCCCTACACAAGAACGTCAATCAGTACACCAAGTCGGGCGCGGCACCGGCCAAGGCCATGGCGCTTGGAGAGACGACCGCCGGCATCGCCTTCATGCACGACATAGTCACGATGGTCGTCGACAAGGCGCCCGTGAAGGTGGTCGCTCCCTGCGAGGGCACGGGCTACGAGATCGGCTCCATGTCGATCATCAAGGGGGCCAAGAACCTGGACAACGCCAAGAAGTTCTATGACTGGGCGCTCACCGCCGATGCGCAGAAGCTCGGCGCGGAAGCGAAGTCCTATCAGGTGCCGTCGAACAAGACCACGCCGATCCCGCCGCAGGCACCCAAGCTCAACGACATCAAGCTGATCAATTTCGACTTCGCCAAATATGGCTCCTCGGCCGAACGCAAGCGCCTCCTGTCCAAGTGGGACAACGACGTGAAGAACCTGCCGAAATAGTCGGACACACAACGAACCACGGCGAAGCGGCAAGCCGCTTCGCCGTGGTGCATCGATACCCTGATCATACGAGGGCCGGGCATCGAACCGGCCTTGAAGCGAGAACAGAAGATGTCACGGGCAACCCTTGGCTGGATCGTTCTGGGCTGGGTCGGCTTTGCCCTCCTGCCCTGGTACGGCTTCGACCGTAATGCCATCCCCACCCTTGCCGATTATTTCGTCAGCGGCTCGGCTCTGATCCATGGTCTCAAGGGTGCGTGGTGGCTCCTGCCGATCCTGGCGCCCCTGTGCCTGGCCCTGATTCCGGTGATCCGTCCATCGGCGGAAAGCAAGGGCAACTGGCTCATCGCCTCGGGAATTCTCGGCCTTGCTCTCATCGTTCTCCAGGGCTTCTCCATCGGCCTCAACGGATGGACGGTGGACATCCTTCGCAACCTCTTTGGCGCACCGGGCCCCAGCCAGGCCGGCATGGGTTATGGCGCCGCCCTGACGGCGACCGCTTTCCTCATCATCCTGTGCCATGGACTTGCGGCCCATGGCTGGTGCCGGGGCGATGCGTTCGTCACCTCGTCCATCGGCGTCGTCATCGCGCTGATCATCGTCTTCGTGTTCTTCCCGGTGACGACCATCCTTGGGAGCGCCTTTGCCGACAACGACGGCAATTTCGCCCCTTACGAGTTCTTCGCGAAATTCCTGGACCGTTCGATCTGGGGCCTGGATTGCGTGACGAGCGACCTGCGTTGCGGCGTGGCATGGAACACGCTCTTTCTCGGGCTGCTTGTGGGCGTCGGCACCACGGCTCTCGGCCTTGCCTTCGCGTTGATCGCGACCCGCACCGGCTTCCGGTTCAAGAGGCTCCTGCGCCTGATGAGCGTTCTGCCCATCATCACGCCGCCTTTCGTGATCGGCCTGGCCCTGATCCTGCTCTTCGGCCGTTCCGGAGCTCTCTCGGCCGTGCTGTGGGAATGGTTCGGCGTGCCGCGCTCGCGCTGGATCTATGGGCTTCCCGGCGTTTTCATCGCGCAGCTTCTCGCCTTCACGCCGATTGCGTTCCTGGTTCTCATCGGCGTGGTGCAGGGCATCAGCCCGACGCTCGAGGAAGCCTCGCAGACCTTGCGTGCCAAGAGCTGGACGACCTTCTGGACCGTGACGCTGCCGCTCATGCGTCCGGGCCTCGCCAACGCCTTCCTCCTCGGCTTCGTGGAAAGCCTCGCCGATTTCGGCAATCCGCTGGTGCTCGGCGGCAACTACGAAGTGCTCTCCACCAAGATCTTCTTCGCCGTCGTCGGCGCGCAGCAGGACCAGGGCCGCGCGGCCGTTCTGTCCATCATCCTGCTGGCGTTCACCCTGGGAGCCTTCTGGCTCCAGCACGCCTGGCTCGGCAAGAAGGTCTACACGACCGTCACGGGCAAGGGCGATGCCGGCATTCCCCTCCCACTTCCACGGCGGGTGGCGCTCGCCTCCTATCTCACGGCCCTTCCCTGGGCGATCTTCACGGTCGCCATCTATGCGATCATCGTGGTCGGCGCCTTCGTGCGCTCCATGGGCCGGGACTACACGCCGACCTTCGAGCACTTCGTCACCGCCTTCCGAGTCGAGCGCGCCGATTGGGGCTTCTACTTCTCGGGTTCCGCCTGGAACTCCTTCTTCGCCACCGTGAAAGTGGCCGCGCTCTCGGCACCGCTGACGGCCGCCATCGGCCTGCTCACCGCCTATCTGCTCACCCGCCAGCGCTTTTCCGGGCAGCGCGCCTTCGAGTTCGGTACGCTTCTGAGCTTTGCGATTCCCGGAACGGTCGTGGGCGTGTCGTATATCCTGGCCTTCAACGTGCCGCCCATCGAGATCACCGGAACGGGCTTCATCCTCGTGATGTGCTTCGTGTTCCGCAACATGCCGGTGGGCGTGCGCTCGGGCATCGCCACCCTGAGCCAAATCGACAAGAGCCTCGACGAGGCCTCGTTGACCCTGGGAGCCCGCTCGTCGACCACCATGCGCCGCGTGGTGCTGCCGCTGCTGCGGCCGGCCATCGTCGCCTCACTGGTCTATTCCTTCGTCCGCGCCATGACCGCCGTGAGTGCCGTGATCTTCCTCGTCACCGCCGAGTACAACATGGCGACGACCTATATCGTCGGTCGCGTCGAGGCCGGCGAGTTCGGCCTTGCGATCGCCTATTCCACCGTGCTCATCCTCGTCATGCTGGTCGCCATCGCGGCGATCCAGCTGGCTGTCGGCGAGCGGCGCCTCGGGCGCCGCAGCGCGAGCACCGCCTCCTCCCCCGTTGCCGTGCAGGCTATCCCATGAACAAGATGTCTTCCGTCCACTCGCTGTCCCGGCCCGGGACGTCCAAGAAGCAGGCGGCTTCGGTTCAGTTCCGCAACGTGACGAAGCGCTATGGCAGCGTCACGGCGGTGGACAACGTCTCCTTCACCATCGAACCGGGTCAGCTCGTGACCCTTCTCGGACCCTCCGGCTGCGGCAAGACCACGACCTTGCGCATGATCGCAGGGCTCGAAATGGCGAGCGAAGGCCAGATCCTGATCGGCGGACGCGACGTGACGAACCTCTCCGCCGCGGATCGCGACGTGAGCATGGTGTTCCAGTCCTACGCGCTCTTCCCGCACATGTCGGTGCTGGAGAACGTCGCCTATGGACCTTCCGTGCAGGGCGCCTCGAAGAAGGATGCCAACGAGATGGCCATGGAGAAGCTGTCCCTGATCGGCCTCAAGGGCCTGGAGAAGCGCGCACCGTCCGAGTTGTCTGGCGGACAGCAGCAGCGCGTGGCCGTGGCCCGCGCCCTCGTGCTGGAACCGCAGGTCCTCCTGTTCGACGAGCCCTTGTCGAACCTCGATGCGAAGCTGCGCCGCCGCGTGCGCGAGGACATCCGTGAATTGCAGCAGAGCCTCAATCTCACCGTCGCTTATGTGACGCACGACCAGGAGGAGGCGCTTGCCGTATCCGACCACATCATCGTGATGTCGAACGCCCGCATTGCCCAGACCGGCACGCCGCGTGAACTCTACGAGGAACCGGCCGATCTCTTCGTGGCCGACTTCATCGGCGACGCCAACATCATCTCGGGCGATCTCGTGAGCGTTGCCGGGCCGACGGCCCAGGTGAAGATCGGCAATGTGAGCCTCCAGCTCCCGCACAGGAATGCCGGCCACGGCGCCGTCAAGCTCGCCGTGCGGCCCGATGCCATCTTCCTCGACGAGACGGCAGCGACGACTTCCGGTGCACTGACCGGCACGGTGCGGAAGGCCTCTTACCTCGGCACCCAGGTGGAATACGAGGTGGACAGCGCCATCGGGGACCTGTTCGTGGTGCAATACGGACGCAAGGAACCGATTGCGCCGGGCACTCCGGTGTCGATCTCGTTCGCCAACCAGCGCGGCGTCGCCATCGTTCCGAATGCGTAACGCATCAAGCGCAAAAGTGGGAACCGGTTTTGCGCTCGATGCGCGAAAGCAAAAAGCTTAAAGCATCGGATGTTCACATCCGATGCTTCAACGCCCTCAGATCGCCCCATCGTCCGGAATGTTGAGGACCGTGCCGCAGGCCTTGCAGTGCACTGCATCCCTGTCGTGCCGCTGCAAGGCGCATACGGGACACGGGAAACGGACCTTGTCGGGCCTGAGCAGCACCTGCACGAGACGTAGGAAAAGCGTGACGCCGAAGATCATGATGATGACGGAGATCAGGTGTCCCAGCGTCCCGGTCAGCGTGATGTCGCCGAAGCCGGTGGTGGTCAGCGCCGCAATGGTGAAATACAGCGCATCGATGTAGTTGCCGATTTTCGTGTTCGTCCAGCGCTGCGTCTCGTAGACGAAGCCGGTCATGACGAAGATGAAGACGCAGAGATTAACGGCAGCGATAATCAGGTCCTCGTTGCGCCGGAAGAAGACGCTGTCGGACCGCAGGCGGGCAAGCAGCTGATAGGTTCTCAGCAGGCGAAGCGTGCGCAGGATCCGCAGGAACCCGATGCCCTCTCCGACCACCGGAGCGAGAAAGGACACGATGGCCGCAACGTCCGCCAGCGTCGTCGGATGGGCCAGGTCCCGCCAGGGTGTCCGGCTGATGACGATCCGGGCGACGAAATCGGCCAGAACGATCAGGCCGATGATCACGTCCATCCACTCGAAGGCCGGGGAGCGCGGCAGGAAGGATGTCAGGACGATGAAGAGGATCGCGGCAACGTCGAATACCAGAAGGCCGTAGCGGAACTGGTGCGCCTCCGGCGTGTCGCCTTCATAGAGAAGCCGGAGCTTGTCGATCACCCGCATCTGGACATCTCGTCGATGAGGCAGGAAAGGATGCGAACCATCGGTGGGATCACGCTTTATACAGTTTCATTGGCCTTCGATTATCTATAGAGCTGGGCTGCAATTCCAACGGGGTGCCTTCCAGAGCGGAGCGGTCTATTCCATTGCCACGAGGCCCGACATTCTTGAGAGACGTTCCCATGCTTAAAGCCCTGATCTTCGATATGGATGGAACATTGGTGCACAGCGATCCCGTGCATCTGGAAGCCTTTGCCGAGGTTCTGAAAGACCAGGGCGTCTCGATCACCGAGGAGGTCTACCGCTCCAAGATCATCGGGCGTACCAACGAGGCGATCTTCGCCACGCTCCTGCCTCATCTCCCTGTCGAGCAACATGAAGCCTATGCGGACGAGAAAGAGGCCACCTTCCGCCGCATGGCCCAGAACCTCAGGCCGCTGGAGGGGCTCCTCGACCTGCTGGACTGGGCGGAGGAACGCGGCATCAAGATCGCTCTCGTCACAAATGCACCGCGTCTCAATGCGGATCACATGCTGGAGGTCCTAGGACTGGCCGGGCGGTTCAAGGTTGAGATTACCATCGAAGAGGTGGAGCGCGGCAAACCCGATCCCCTGCCCTATCTCACGGCCCTTGAGCGGCTCGGCATTCAGGCCGATGAGGCAATCGCCTTCGAGGATTCTCCGTCAGGTATGAGGGCCGCCAAGGCGGCGGGCCTGTTCTCTTTCGGTGTCCTGACCGGCCTGACCGCCGACGAGATGCAGGAGATCGGCGCCGACGGTGCCATCGTGACCTTCCACGACCGGGCCCTCTGGGAAATCCTGGAGCATAGGGCCGGCGCCAGCTCATGATCTTGCACAGGGCTGACGATTGACACCGTTGTCAGGCCTCGCGACCCTGAGTGCTTGGTTGGTCTCACGCCTTCGTTTCACACCCGCGCCTCCCTGAAGGACGATCTCATCGATCTTGGCGTCGCCGCAGACTCCATCTGCTCCTTTGCCGTCACGTGGCTGGAGCGGAATGCCGAGACCTAGCGCATCATGTCGACAGAGGAGACCACGCCGAACGACACGGCACTTATAGAACGGAGCATTGGATCGGCCGATCAAGCTGCATCGGAATGCTTCGGCTCGGTCCCGTGATCGTCGGCTCCACCCGCATCGAAGCGGCGCCGGGCGGCCAGGATCTCCTCCCGGTTCGCGATCGCCCAATCGCCCAAACCCCGAACAGTCCTGAGCAGGGAGCAACCCAGCCCTGTGAGCTGGTAATCCACGCGGGGCGGAATGGTCGGGTAGACGGTGCGCGTCACGAGCCCGTCACGCTCCAATCCGCGCAAGGTCAGGGTGAGCATCCTTTGCGAGATTCCGCTGACAATGCGGCGTAACTCATTGAATCTCTTAGGACCTCCGCCCAGCTGGACCACGACCTGGACGCTCCATTTGTCGCCGACGCGCGACAGGATTTCGGTCACGGTCCCGCAATCGGCAGGCACATGGATGTGACTGGGTGACATGAAAGTGCCTCCTTGCATGACGCTCGGGAAGTTACTTAATGAGCCTCGGTTACAAAAGGGAACTTAATACCTGTGTCCCACCGTTGCAAATTCAGGAGATAAGATGGCTCCCAAGCTTCACACGATCATTGCCAGCACCCGTCCTGGCCGGGTCGGACCCGGCATCGCGAAGTGGTTTAACGACTTCGCCGCCGAGCACGGCAAGTTCGATCCGGTCCTGGTGGATCTGGCGGATTTCAACCTGCCGGTCTTCGACGAGCCTGAGCATCCGCGCCTGCGCAACTACCACCATGCCCACACCAAGGCCTGGAGCGAGAGCGTGGCTTCGGCCGATGCCTTCGTGTTCGTGACGCCCGAATATAATTACGGCCCGCCGCCCTCCCTCCTCAACGCACTGAACTACCTTGTGGCCGAATGGCAATATACGCCCGTCGGCTTCGTGAGCTACGGCGGCATTTCCGGCGGCCTGCGTTCGGTTCAGGTGACCAAGCAGATCCTCGCCACCTTCAAGATGATGCCGATCCCGGAAGGCGTGCCCATGCCGATGGTGTTCCAGCATCTGGACGAGAACGGCGATCTCAATGCTCCCGACATCTACAAGACCTCGGCGGCCACGATGCTCGACGAACTCTTCCGCTGGACGGAAGCCCTCAAGTCGCTCCGGGCCGAGCGCAAGACTCCCCTGAAGGCTGCGGCCTAAAACAAAAGGCACCGCTGTTCGTCGCAGCGGTGCCTTTTCATTCACGGTCGAGGGATCAAAGCCGTCCTGCCAGCGCATCCTCGAAGAGCTTGCGGGAACTCTCCTTGGTGATCGGAACCGGGTTGCCGCCTGCGGTGGGATCGTTCGGCGCCATCTCGGACATCTCGTCGAAGCGCGCCGCATCGACCTTCAGCCCCTCCAGCGTGTGCGGCACGCCGAGATCCTTGCGCAGCTGCAGCACCCAGTCCAGGAACGCCTGGAACGAGGGTTCTAGGCCGATATAGGCGGCAAGACGTTCGATCCTGCTCTCGATGGCCTTGCGGTTATAGACCAGCACATAGGGCATGAAGACCGCATTGGTCAGGCCGTGATGCGTGTCGTAGAGCGCGCCGGTCGGATGCGAGAGGGCATGAATCGCGCCGAGCCCCTTCTGGAACGCAGTGGCGCCCATGGCGGCGGCCGACATCATCTGCGCGCGGGCTTCGATATCCCGGCCGTCCTTGTAGGCGCGCGGCAGGTATTCCTTGACGAGGCGGATGCCCTCCACCGCGATGCCGTCGGCCATCGGGTGATAGCCCGGCGCGCAATAGGCCTCGATGCAATGCGCGAGCGCATCGAGCCCCGTGCCGGCCGTGATGTGCGGCGGCATGCCCACCGTCAGCTCCGGATCGCAGATCACGATCTTGGGCATCATGAGCGGATGGAAGATCACCTTCTTGGTGTGCGTCGCCTCCTGGGTGATGACGCCGGCGCGCCCCACTTCCGAGCCCGTGCCTGCCGTCGTCGGTACGGCGATGATCGGCAGGATTCCCTTGGGATCCGCTCTCGTCCACCAGTCGCCGATATCCTCGAAATCCCACATGGGCCGGGTCTGGCCCGCCATGAAGGCGATGACCTTGCCCGCGTCGAGCGCCGAGCCGCCGCCGAAGGCGACGACGCCGTCATGCTTGCCGGAGCGCAGAACTTCGAGGCCCTTGTAGACATTGGTCTCGACCGGGTTCGGCTTGATGTCCGAGAAGATCGCGGCCCTGAGACCGGCACTCGTCAGCTGATCGAGCGCTGCCTTCGTCATGGCTTGAGTGGCGAGAAACGGATCGGTCACGATCAACGGCGCCTGCATGCCGACGGCCCTGCAGGCCTCGGCCAGTTCAGCGATGCGGCCTGCGCCGAAGCGCACAGCTGTGGGGTAGTTCCAGTTGGAGCGGGGAGACGTGGTCATGATGCCTTCAATCAGATCTGACGGAGGTGGTAGGATTTCGGACGGGTGAGCGACTCGTAAGCGAGACGTGACAGGCTCGCGCCGCGGCCCGTATCCTTCACGCCCGTCCAGGCGAGCGCGGGATCGAGATAATCGCAGCGGTTCATGAAGACGGTGCCGGTCTCCAGCCTCTCGCCGATGGCCTCGGCGGCGTCGACGTCGGAGGTCCAGATCGCGGCGGAAAGACCGTAAGGCGAATCGTTCATGAGGCGGATCGCCTCCTCGTCACCCTTCACCTTCATGATGCCGACGGTCGGGCCGAAGCTCTCCTCGCGCATCACGCTCATGGAGTGGTCTACATGGGTGAGCACCTGCGGGGCGAGATAGGCGCTGTTGCCGACATCAGCAGGGAACTTCTTCGCGTCGATATGCGCCTTCGCGCCTTTCGCCACGGCTTCCGCGTTCTGCTGACGCACGAGATCGGCGAAGCGCTTATGCGCCATCGGACCGAGGGTCGTCGCCTCCTCCAGCGGGTTGCCGAGCACGTATTTGTTCACCAGATCGACAGCACCTTCGACGAAGCGGTCGTAGTGCTTTTCGTGCACATAGATGCGCTCGATGCCGCAGCAGCACTGACCGGAATTGAAGAACGCACCATCGACGAGGTTCTCGATCGCGTGGTCGATATTGGCGTCCTCGCGCACATAGGCCGGATCCTTGCCGCCGAGCTCAAGGCCCAGCGACGTGAAGGTGCCGGCCGCCGCGCGTTCGATGGCGCGCCCGCCGCCGACGGACCCGGTGAAGTTGCAGTGGTCCACGAAGCCGCCGCCGAGGATGCGGCTCGTCTGGTCATGGCTGAGATGCAGATTCTGGAACAGGCCCTTCGGCAGGCCGGCGCGGTCCATCGCCATCTGGAAGCGCTCGCCGGCGAGCACCGTCTGCGACGCGTGCTTCAGCAGCACCGCGTTGCCGGCCATGAGCGCCGGCACGATGGTGTTGATCGCCGTAAGATAGGGATAGTTCCAGGGCGCGATGACGAGAACGAGCCCCACGGGCTCGCGCTTGATCATGCGGCGGAAGCCCGGTTTCTCATCGTCGGCCGGAATGGGCCCAAGGCTCTTCTCGGCGATCGAGATCATGTAGCGCGCGCGCTCCTCGACCCCGCGGAACTCGCCGCCGTAGCGCACCGGACGGCCCATCTGCTGGGCGATTTCCGGCACCACTTCCTGGTTCATGGCGAGCAGCGCATCGAGGAAGGCGGAAACCCGGGCGGACCGCTCGGCGAGCGGCACGTTACGCCAGGCCTTCTGGGCATCACGGGCAGCCCGAATTGCCGCATCGATGGCGGCCTCGGACATGATGGGACGTCGGACGAGCTCGCGCCCGTCGATGGGGGAAATGCAGACGATATCGGTATCAGCCATGATGTGATGTCCGAAAGACCAAGGCCCGTGGGAGCCATGGCCTTCTCCTGTGCTTGTGTCTGATTGAGTCTTTTAGATGATCTCGAAGTAACGGGCGAGCTGCCAATCCGTGATGGCCTTGCGGGCTTCCCTCTCCTCCCATTCGCGCGTGGCCGCGTAATGGTCGACGAAGGTATCGCCGAAGAGCTGGCGGGCCGCCTGCGAGCCCTTCAGGCGCTCGGCCGCCTCGCCCAGCGAACGTGGCAGAGCCCGCTCCTTCGGGTGCTCCACCGCATAGGCGTTGCCCTCGATCGGCTCGCCGGGGTCGATCCGGTTCTCGATGCCCCACAGGCCCGAACCGATGGCGGCCGCGAGCGCGATATATGGATTGATGTCGGCGGCCGCGACCCGGTATTCCACGCGCTGCGATTTCTCGGAGCCGGGAATGACGCGCAGGGCCGTGGTGCGGTTCTCCACGCCCCAGGCAGAATCCGTCGGAGCCCAGAAGCCCGGGATGAGCCGCGTGTAGCTATTCACCGTGCAGGCCACCATGGCGAGGATCTCGGGCATCAGCTTCTGCTGGCCGCCGACGAACCAGCGCATGGTCTCCGACATCGAATGCTTGCCGTTCGCATCGTAGAATGTGCCTTTGCCGGTGCGAAGATCGCGTAAGGAAGCGTGCAGATGGCCGGACTGGCCGGGCCAGTCGCGCGACCACTTGGCCATGAACGTCGCCATCCAGCCGCGACGCTGCGCGAGGATCTTGGTGTAGGTCTTGAACAGGGCCGCCTTGTCGGCCGCCTTCAGCGCGTCGTCGACGCGGATCGCGGCTTCCAGAACACCGGGCCCGGTCTCGGTATGCAGCCCCTCGATCTCGAAATCCATCTTGTTCGCAAGGTCGAGAAGTTCGTGATAGAAATCCGCATGAACGCCTGAGCGCAGCACCGAATAGCCGAAGAAGCCCGGCGTGATGTTCTTCAGGTCGCGATAGTTCTTCTCGCGCACGGAATGCGGAGTTTCCTCGAACAGGAAGAACTCGAACTCGGCGGCGGCCGAGACGGCAAAGCCCATGTCCTCTGCCTTCTTCAGCACGCGGCGCAGCACGCCGCGCGGACAGGCGGCCTCCGCGTAGCCGTCGAACTCGGCGAGGAAGAACGGAAGATCGTTCTCGAAGGGGATGAGCCGCATCGTTTCCGGCAGGATCCGCACCGGCGCATCCGGATAGGCCGTGTGCCATCCGGTGAGCTTGGTGTTGTCGTAGAGCTGATCGTTGGAATCCCAACCCAGCACCACGTCGCAGAAGCCGAAGCCCTTCTCGAGAGCGGATTCGAACTTGTCGCGGGCCATGTACTTGCCGCGCATGATGCCGTCGACATCGGTCACGCCGACCTTCACGAAGGGAAGGTCGCGGCTGCGCACGTATTCCGCAGCCTCGGCGGCATTCTTGATCTTGGGAGCGTCCATACGAAATACCTTGAACAGAAAGGGTGGGAGCGCGTCAGCCGCGCCCCCTTGGGTTCGTTCGAGCATCAGACCCAAAAGTGGACTTGCACTTTTGGGATTGATCCGATGCTCATCTATTCATTGGCGCATCGCTTTGGCGGAAAACCGGATCCACTTTTCGCTGACGCGGCCCTCTGGGTCCGCACGATGCGCTAGTACGTCTTGTATTCCGCCTCGCCCTTGGTGAGAGCGAACTCCTCCTCCGGCGAGAGGATGAGCTTGTGGCGCCCGATGATCAGGAAGTAGGCCATCATCACGGAATAGTAGATGGCCACACCGATGACGGCCGTCTGGAAGACCGAGTCGGTGAGCTGGAAGTAGAGCGTCACCGCCGCGATGACCATGCAGGTCACGGCTCCCGCGATCCCGAAGGGGCTCCGATAGGGCCGGTGCAAGCTCGGGAACTTCCTCTTGAGGACGATGTAGGACATGCCCTGCATGAAGTAGGCCAGCATCGCGCCGGCGACCGCCATGTTGAGCAGCGTGCCGCCGATCACGGTCGCCCCCGCCTCGGCGCCACGGGCGAACCAGATGATCAGCATCACCAGGAGGCCGAGCACGGCGCCCGCGATCAGCGCCACGTGCGGCGTCTTTCGCTCGCCGTGCGTGACTGACAGGAAACTCGGGAAATATCCCGCCCGCGACAGCGAGTAGATCTGCCGCCCGAAGGCGAAGATGATGGTGTGGAACGACGCAATCAGCCCGATCACCGCGACCGCCGCCAGGATTTTGGCGATGTCGGTGCCGAACAGGGTGCGGAAGCCGTCGAGCAGCGGCTCGCCGGACTTGCCCAGGCCTGCGGCGCCGGGCGCGATGCCCGTGTTCAGGAAGAGCACGAGGAACGCGGAGGCGATCAAGGTCAGGATGCCGGCAATAATGCCCTTGGGCATGTCCTTCTGCGGGTCGTGCGATTCCTCGGCCGCGAGCGGCAGCTGCTCGATGGCGAGAAACAGCCAGACCGCGAAGGGCAACGATGCCAGGATGCTGCCCACGCCCATGGGCAGGAACGGGCCGCCGCCATTCGGCAGTTCAGCTCCGTCCGGACCGATGTTCAGCGCCCAGCGGGAGAAATCGAACTGGCCGGAGAGCAGCACCGACACATAGAAGAAGGCGAGCACCGCGAGTGCCGCCAGGGTCACCCCGACGGTGACCTTGAACGAGAGCTCGACGCCGATGATGTTGAGGCCAACGAACAAGGCGTAGCACAGAACCCAGTAGACCGGCTGGAAGGCCGGCGACGTATCGAAGATCGCCGACAGGTACGAGCCGATGAAGAATACGATCACGGCCGGAGTGAGCACGAACTCGATGTTCTCCGCGATGCCCGTGATGTAGCCCGCCCAAGGTCCCATGGAGGTGCGCGCGAACGAGTAGGCGCCGCCCGTATGCGGCAGGGCCGGCGACATCTCGGCGAGCGAGAAGGTGAGGCCCAGATACATGATGGCGATGATGATGGTCGCGAAGAACATCGCGCCGAAGCCGTTGGTGAGGCCCAGGTTCCACCCGGAATAATGGCCCGAGATTACGGCCCCGACGCCGAGCGCCCAGAGCGACCAGACACGGGCATGACGCTTGAGACGCCGTGCTTCGAAATAGCTTTCATCCACCGTGGTGTAGGTAATGCCGGCGGCGCCCTGCACTCCGGTCGGCGGGGCATGCACTCCTGTACTTCCTTGTCCGACTGACATCGAGTTGATCCTCCAAGAAGTTCTGCCTTTCGGGTCAGGGCGCATGACGCGCCATGCCCGTCATCAGAGCGTCCGTGCCCCCTCCCTCAAAAGCGGCGCGAGACGGCGAGCCCACGACGCCTGTTCGTCTTGTGTGCGAATCAGGTCGTTGCGGATTTCGATCATCAGCGGGGGAAGGCCGCGCCTCTCGGCGTGGCGCTCGAGGGTGTGGAACACCCGATCCGCCGGTGAATAGGGTTCGTTCATGCCGACGACGAGCGCCGGATCCTGCTTCAACCCGGCCTCGACGCTGCGCGCATAGCGCTCGTCGCGGTCGAAGATCAGGCCGATCTGCCAGGGGCGTGGCACGTCACGGTAGACAGGCGTGAAGGAATGGATTGAGACGATGGTGGTCAGCTGCCCTGCCGCCTTGCGGGAATCGGCGAAGGCATCAACGGCGCCGTGAAACGCATCGTACACCTCGCGCACGCGGGTCGCCCGCTCCGTCTCGTCGAGATCGAGGTTGCCGGGGATCTTGGTACGCTCGCTGAGCGTCCAGATCGAATCCGGCGCAGATGGCTCGCGATTGAGATCGAGGACGAGGCGCGACACGGTGGCATGAATCAGCGGCGCATCGAGCAGGCGCGAGAGTTCCTTCGCCACGCCGAGCGCGCCGGGGTCCCAGGCAATGTGGCTCTCGAGTTCGGCGGGCCCAAGCCCCAGGGTGCCATAGCGGGCCGGCAGATGATTGGAGGCATGTTCGCAAATGAGCAGGATCGGCGAGCGCCCTCGCGGGTTCTCAATGGCTGCAACCGGCTCCACCGCCTGTGCGGCGTGTCTCTCACCGACTGCCGTCCGACTCGCATGCGCCATGCGGCCCTCCGTTGCCTGCAGGATGCAGGTGATCGCCCTCGTTTGAACGCTTAATACGTTTCTTGATGATTTTTATTCTATGAAATTTTTGATACAGCTTTTAACAACCGTCAAGGTGGGGAAACGAAACATTCCAACATGAACTCTGCCAACGCCATTCCGCCCGCAGCTCCGCCAAGTCTGGCCGAACGCATTCGCCTCGACATGGACAGCTTCACGCTCAGCGAGAAAAAGGCCGCGCACCTTCTGCTCAGCCATTATCCCTTTGCGGGCCTCGATACGGTGGCGGAATTCGCGTCCCGGGCCGGCATTTCCGCACCCTCGGCATTACGTTTCGTCATCCGTCTGGGCTTCAACGGCTTTCCGGACTTCCAGAAGCACCTGCGGGAGGAATTGGAGGCGCAGCTGCTCTCCCCGCTGGCCAAGGCAAGCCCCTCCGACGAGGGCAAAGGCGCCCCTGCCCTGGCTTCTTTTGCCGAGGCGGTGATCGGCAATTTGCGGGCGACGGTGGAGAACATCGCGCCGGCCGAGTTCGACGCGGTGGTGTGCCTGCTCGGCGACCCGCGCCGGCGGATCCATTTCACGGGCGGACGCTTCACCGGAGCGCTCGCGCGCTACGCCGAAAGCCATCTCCGCATCGTGCGCGGGCATGTGGATTTCATCGAAGGGCAGCCTGCCCTCTGGCGCGACAGGATGATCGAGATCGGCAAGAAGGACGTCATCGTCGCCTTCGACATCCGCCGTTACCAGGAAGACGTGACGGCCCTTTGCGAAACGGCCGCGAAGCAGGGCGCGACCGTCGTTCTTCTGACCGATCCCTGGCTCTCGCCCATCGCCCGCGTCGCCCGTCACGTCCTGCCGGCCCATATCGTGGCGCCTTCGAACTGGGACTCCTCGGCGGGCCTTCTTCTGCTGACCGAGGCGCTCATCGCGGCGGTCACCAAGCACCTGTGGGAGACCGCCAAGCCGCGCATGGAGGCGGTCGAGCGGTTGCGGGGCGAAAAGCCTTAAGGCCTATTCCGCGGCCTCCGGCCGGTTTCTTTGCAGCCAGCCGATGAGGAACGGCAGGACGAGTCCGATCCCCAGGAAACGGACGAGGTGGTGGATGCCCACATAGAGCGGGTCGAGTCCGAGGATCAGGGCCAGCACGGTCATGGCTTCCAACCCGCCCGGCGCGAAGGCCACGAGACCGTTGGCGAAACTGACCCCGGCGAGCCAGGCGGCGACGGCGGCGAAGACGGCCGCCACCACCATGCCGACCGTGAAGGAGCCGATCGCCGACACGAGCGCTCTCCTGAGGGTCGAGCGCTGAAGATTGCGGAACCGGTCGGCGATGAAGAGCCCGATCAGCACGAGGCCGCCCGTGGCGATCGCCGGGGGGATGACGCCGGTCACGAACTCGGTGCCGTGGCTGACGGAACTGACGATTGTGGCGCCGAGCAGGATCGGAGCGGCCACCTTCAGCTTCTTGAACACCGTCCCCAGCACAAGCCCGCCAAGCAGGATGAAGGCCATGCCTTCCGGGCTCTCGACGGGAAGCCCTGCACCGACCAGCGCACCCGTGTTTCCCCCTCCTCCGGTCATGACGACGAGACTCGGCAGCAACGCGATCAGCACGAAGAGCCGAAAGTTCTGCACGATGGCGATGGACGCCACCTCCGCCTTCCGGTCTGCTGCCACGGCCAGAACGGTGGACAGCGCGCCAGGAACGGAGGCCAGCACCGCATCGGCCTTGCGCCAGCCGGACATGCGCACCAGCCAGGCGCTCGATGTGGTGGAAATGGCCACGATACCGAGGACCAGCAGGATGAGACTGCCCGGGTAACGCCCCATGGCCTCGATGGCGGCGGGCGTCACCGCCGCGCCCATGGCGGCGCCCGAGGTGAGCATGGCGGCATCGGCCAGCGCCTTCGGCAGGGGCACGGCCCAGCCGGTCAGGCCCCAGAGCGTTGCCGCGATGGCGGAACCCGACAGCCATGCGGCCGGAATGCCGAGCCAGTAGAAGAGGAGCCCACCGAGAGCGGCAACCAGGATCTGTACGAGATGGGCGAGGATGAGACGCATCACGGTCCAGCTCAATGGACGGCGTTTGCGCTTACGTCAAATGCCCAGGATGCGCGCATGCCATGCGGTCAAGGTCTGCCCGTGCCGAGGCGAAGCGTTGCGGAGATCGCAAAAGCCTGCTGAGATTGCGCTCAGTCGAACACGACAAGGGAGAAAACGGTGCTGCACGGAATCGACCCGGCGCTCAATGCGGATCTTTTGTATGTGCTCCAGGCCATGGGACACGGCGACGATCTCGTGATCTGCGATGCCAATTTCCCCGCCGATTCCATCGCGCGCCAGACCACCTACGGCCGGGTGATCCGCATGGACAACATCGGCTCGCCGCGCGCCATCCGCGCCGTCCTGTCGCTGATGCCCCTCGACAGCTTCGTCGAATATCCCGCAGAGCGCATGGAGGTCGTCGGCAATCCCGACGAGCTTCCGGCCATTCAGCAGGAAGCTCAAGAAGAGATCGACGCGGTCGCGCGCCGCGACGCCGGGCGAGACAGCTGGCCAATGGGGTCGGTCGAACGCTTCGCGTTCTACGAGCGCGCGAAGAAGGCCTATGCAATCGTCGCGACCGGCGAGCGCCGCTTCTATGGCTGCTTCATCCTCAAGAAGGGTGTGATCCCGCCTCCATAGGCAGGATCATCTCATCAGGCCACGAGCCTCGGCAGGGCTTCGCTGATGCGGCGGACCGCCTCCTCTACGTCCTCTTGCTTGCGCAGGTAGCACAGGCGCAGGTAGCCCTCGCCGGCCTCCCCGAAGGCGGAGCCCGGCGCGAGGCCGACATTCGCCTCGTCGATGAGCCGGAAGGCGATGTCCTTCGAATTCGTCGCGCCCTTGATCTTCAGGAAGGCATAGAAGGCGCCGCTCGGCGGCGGCAGCTCCACGAGGCCGGTCTCTGCCAGACACCCGACCACCTCGCGGCCGTAACGGGCCTTGGCGATCTGATCGGCCAGGAAGTCCTCGCCCTGCTCGATGGCCGCCACGCCCGCGCGCTGGATGAAGACCGGCGTGCCGGAGGTCTGGTACTGCACGAGGTTCTCGATCACCTGCCCGAGGGAGGGCGGCGCCTCCAGCCAGCCGAGGCGCCAGCCGGTCATCGCCCAGTTCTTCGAGAACGTCTGGACGAAGACGATCTTGTCCTCCGGCTCCATCACGTCGCGGAAGGACGGTGTGCGCCCATCGACCGTCAGCGCCGGATCGTGAACGAAGCGGCCATAGATCTCATCCGCCACGATCCAGAGCCCATTCCGCCGGGCGAGTTCCAGCGCGGCGCGCAGGTCGGCATGGGTCGCGACCCAGCCGGTTGGATTGGATGGCGAGTTGATGACGAGCACGCGGGTGCGCGGCGTAATCGCCTGTTCGAGCCGCTCGAAATCGAGATGCCAGCCTTGTCCATCGATGGTCATCGGCACGGCGACGGGACGCGCGCCGGCAATGGTGATCGCGCCGGCGAAGTTCGGCCAGGCCGGCGTGGGAACCAGAACCTCGTCGCCGTTGCCGGCCAGCATTCGGAAGGCGATCTGCATGGCCGGCATGCCGCCGGAGGTCACGAAGAACCTCTCCGGATCGAAGGCCTTGCGGTAGACCCGCTCATGGTAGCCGGCAATGGCCTGGCGGAGCTCCGGAATGCCGCGCTGGTAGGTGTAGAAGGTCTCGCCTTTCGCGAGCGACTGGGCCGCGGCCTCGCAGATGAAGGATGGCGTCGGCAGGTCGCCCTCCCCGACCCAGAGCGGGATGATGCCGGGCTTCAGACGACCGTAGCTGAACACGTCGACGATCCCGCTCGTCGGCGCTTGCTCCGCCTCCGGGCGCAGGTTGAGAACGGACGGAACCGGCACTGACACATTCATGGGAGGACTTCCTTGGAAAGACACGAACAGGCATGGCCCGTTCACCCTCTCAAGGCAAGTCCGGAATAGGTATCATGACAAAAGACGAAGGATCCGATCGAAACCTGTGATGGGTGTCAGGTCGTCCGGCCCGCCTTCAGGAGATCGCGGATTTCCGTCAGCAGCTTCACGTCGGCGGGGATCTCCGCCGGTTTGTCGGCCGTGCCGGTCTTCGCATCCTCCGTGCGGCGCAGGCGGTTCATGCCCTTGACCAGGAGGAAGAGGATCCAGGCAATGATGGCGAAGTTGATGGCGACCGTGATGAAGTTGCCCCAGCCGAGCACGGCGCCCTGCTTCTTGGCCTCGTCGAGGGATCCGGCCGTGACGTTGCCCGACAGGGCCGTGAAGTGGTTCGAGAAGTCGAGGCCGCCGGTGACGGCCCCGATGATCGGCATGAAGATGTCACCGACGAGGGAATCCACGATCCTGCCGAAGGCGGCACCGATGATGATGCCGATGGCGAGATCGACCACGTTGCCGCGCAGGGCGAATTGCTTGAATTCATTCCACATGACCGGACCTCTTTCGCTTGCTCTCAAGCTTAAGCTGCCCGATCTGGGAATTCCGTCAAGCTTTACGCGCCGCCAGAAGATCCTGCAGGTCGAGGCGCTGCGTGACCATGGCAAGCTCGCCATTGGCGGTTCTGGGCCACTGATCTTCCGGCCGGTCGACATAGAGCTCGATGCCGTTGCCGTCCGGATCGCTCAGGTAAAGCGCCTCGCTCACCCCATGATCGCTCGCGCCCTGCAGGGGGATGCCCGCTTCGGCCAGCCGGTAGAGCGCATCCGCGAGGGCTGCCCGCGTCGGGTAGAGGATCGCCACATGGTAGAGCCCTGTCGTGCCGGGAGGCGGCGGGGAGCCGCCCTTGCTCTCCCAGGTGTTGAGGCCGATGTGGTGATGGTAACCGCCCGCCGAGATGAAGGCGGCCTGGGTTCCGTAGCGCTGGATCAGCTCGAAGCCGAGCACGCCGCAATAGAAGGCGAGCGCGCGGTCGAGGTCGGCCACCTTCAGGTGAACATGCCCGATCCTGACGCCGGGATCGATGGGACGGGCCACCGGCGCACCGGTGGCATCCTGGGGAATGGGCTTGACCATGAGCGTGCCTCAGGCTGAGCGCGGGGAAAACGAGGGAGCAGTCTTCGCCGATCCGGTCCGCACCGCAAGAGCGCCGTCGCCCAGAAGAGCCTGCGCCACGAGCGCCGCGATCCAGAACGCGAGATATTCCCAGCCGCCGTTCGGATTGTTGAAGAAGAAGCCGGCCGGACCATGAACGAACGCGATGGCGCCGAGCAGGATCGGGATCAGGGCGAGCGAGACCCAGCGGGTGAAGAACCCGAGGATGAGCGCGATGCCACCGGCGGTTTCCGCCGCGATGGTCAGGTAGGCCAAGGCCGGAGGCAGGCCGAGGCTGCCGAAGAACTGGGCCGCGCCGGCCGGCGTGAACACGAAGACCTTCAAGCCTGCATGGGCGAGGAACACGAGGCCGAGCGTGATGCGCAGGACCAGGGCGGCGTAGGGAGCGGTACGGGTATCGATCATGGAGGATCTCCTAAAGTGAGCCTTCCATATGACCTCAAACCAAGAATGTGATAATCCCGCTACCGGAATATTACTTCACACCTGGAGAGTGAGATCACGCCATGCTCGACCGCGTCACCGGCATGCAGGTCTTCGTTCGCGTCGCCACCCTCGGGAGCTTCTCGGCCGCGGCACGGGCGCTTCATCTGTCGCAGACCATGGTGACGAAGCACGTGGCCGCCCTCGAAGAGCGGCTCGGGGTCAAGCTGCTGCACCGCTCCACCCGCAAGCTGGTGCTGACCGAAGAGGGCCGGGCCTATCTCGCCGCCTGCGAGCGGATCCTCGCCGAGATCGAGGAGGCGGAAGCCTCAGCCAGCCTCGACCGCATCGAGCCCCGTGGAACGCTGCGGCTCAACGTTCCTCTCACCTTCGGTTTCCGGCAGGTCGTCCCGGCCCTCACGGAATTCAGCCGGCATTACCCCGCCGTCTCGTTCGACCTGGGGCTCGCGGACCGCTATGTCGATCTTATCGAGGAAGGATGGGATCTGGCGATCCGGATCGGCCGCCTGAAGGATTCGAGCCTCGTGGCACGGCGACTCGCCGCCTGCCGCACCATCGTCTGCGCCTCCCCGGCCTACCTGAAAGCCCATGGCACTCCGCAAGCCCTGGAGGATCTCGCCCGGCACAACTGCCTCGGCTATACCCTGCCGAGCGCCATCGGGGCGAGCCGCTGGACCTTCGGCCTCGACGGCGAGATCGCAGTGCCGATCCAGGGCAATCTTCGGGCCAACAACGGCGACGCCCTCTTGGCCGCAGCCGTCGCCGGACAGGGGCTCATCTACCAGCCCACCTTCATCGTCGGCGACAGCCTGCGCGAAGGTAGCCTCGTTCCGGTCCTGACCGCCTATCCGACTTACGAACCTGCCATCCATGCGGTCCTGCCCTCGGGCCGCCAGGCTCCGGCCAAGGTCCGTGCCTTCGTGGCATTCCTGGCCGAGCGCTTCGGGCCGGAGCCAGAATGGGACCGGGACCTGTGACGCCCCTGCCATGGCTTTCGTCCCCTTAACCCGCTAAAGCTATTCGGTGTTTGCTTTCGAGGGTTGAGCCTATGGTCGCCACCTGGGCCGTCGTACTGTCCGCGCTGGTTTATCTCTGCTTCCTGTTCACCGTGGCCCATTGGGGCGACAATGGAGGGCGGCGCTTCATTCTGGGCCCTGCCCGCTCCACCATCGCGGCCCTTGCTCTTGCGGTCTATTGCACGTCCTGGACCTTCTTCGGATCGGTGGGACTTGCAAGCCATTCCGGTTTCGACTTCCTGGCGATCTATATCGGCCCGGTCCTCGTGATCGGATTGGGCTATCCGCTGGTCGCCCGCATCGTGCGGGTGGCGAAGACGCAGAACATTTCCTCCATCGCCGATTTCGTCGCGGCCCGTTACGGCAAGAGTGAGCGGGTCGCGGCCCTCGTCAGCCTGATTGCGCTTGTCGGCTCCATTCCCTATATCGCGCTCCAGCTGAAAGCCGTCTCGTCGTCTCTCGACGTCTTCCTGACGGCAGCCAACGAGACCTTCCTGATGAAGCCTCCCTTCATCGGCGATCTCGCTCTCGTGGTCGCTCTCGTGCTGGCGGGCTTCGCCGTCGCCTTCGGCACCCGCCACACCGATGCGACCGAACACCAGAACGGGCTTCTGCTGGCGATCTCTCTGGAATCGGTGGTGAAGCTCGTCGCCTTCCTGGTGGTCGGCGGCTACATCACCTTCGTGATGTTCGACGGCTACGACACCATCGTACAGAAGCTGCATGCGCAGGGCACCACTGCGGAGCTGATGAACCGAACCTCAGGGTTCGGCAGCTACATCACGCTCATCCTGCTCTCCAGCTGCGCGGCGCTTCTCCTGCCGCGCCAGTTCCATGTGACCGTGGTCGAGAACCACGACATCGCGGATCTGAAGCGTGCCGCCTGGCTGTTTCCGCTCTACCTGCTTCTCATCAACCTTTTCGTGATCCCCATCGCCCTTGCGGGCCTTGCCTCGTTTCCCGAAGGCACTGTCGATCGCGACATGATCCTTCTCGCCCTGCCGCTCTCGGACAAGGCAGGGATCATCGCCGTTCTCGCCTTCCTCGGCGGTTTCTCGGCGGCCACGGCGATGGTCATCGTCGACTCCGTCGCCGTGGCGGTGATGATCTCGAACCATCTCGTGATGCCGATCGTCCTGAGACGACGCGCCTTTGCGGGCATCGATCCCGGCAATTTCGTGATCGGGGTCAGGCGCATCTCCATCGTCCTGGTCATCCTTCTCGGCTATGCCTATTACCGGGCGTCCGGAGAGGCCGCCCTTGCAGCCATCGGCCTTTTGTCCTTCGCCGCCATCGCGCAGGTCGCGCCCGCCTTTCTCGGCGGGCTCATCTGGTCTCGCGGCACCGCACTCGGAGCCAGCATCGGGCTGATCGTCGGCTTCCTCACCTGGGCCTATACGCTTCTCCTTCCGAGCCTCGTCTGGGATGGCGTGTTCTGGTCCGACGTCGTCGTCACGGGGCCCTTCGGCATCACGGCTCTCAAGCCAACATCCCTGTTCGGTGTCGACCTGCCGCAGCTCACCCACGGCGTCGTCTGGAGCCTGACGCTCAACATTCTCTGCTATATCGGCTTCTCGCTCTGGCGGCCGGTGACCGCGATGGAGCAGATTCAGGCCAATGTTTTCCTGGGCGAGGCCGCCGCCTCCGCGGCACCGAGCTTCCGCCTGTTCCGCGCCAGCGTGACCGTCGGCGAACTGCGCGCCACCGTGGCGCGCTATCTCGGCGAGGAGCGCACGACCCGCTCCTTCGAAGGCTTCACCCATAGCCGCGGACAGAGCCTGGAACCCCGCGCCGAAGCCGACGTCCATCTCCTGCGCTATGCGGAACATCTGTTGGCGTCCGCCATCGGCACGGCGTCGTCTCGCCTCGCGCTATCGCTATTGCTGCGCCGCCGCACCGTGTCGACGGAAGCGGCGCTCAAGCTGCTCGACGACGCCTCCGCGGCCATCCAGCATAGCCGCGACCTTCTCCAGCATGCGCTCAACTACGCCAAACAGGGCATCACGGTGCTCGACAGCGACCTGCGCCTGCTGGCATGGAACCAGGCCTTCATCGATCTCTACGACATGCCACCCAACTTCGTTCACGTGGGCATCAGCATGGAGCGCATCGTTCATTACAATGCCTCACGCGGATCCTACGGTCCGGGCAGGATCGACGATCTGGTCGAAGCGCGCCTCCACTCCTTCCGCCACGACGTGGAGCCGGTGCGCCTCAAGCTCTATCCATCCGGCAAGGTCATCGAGATCCGCTCGAACCTGCTGCCCGACGGCGGCCACGTGACCACCTACACGGACGTGACCGAAACCGTGCTGGCGGAAGAGGCGAGCCGCCGCGCGAACGAGACGCTGGAACAGCGCGTGCGCGAGCGAACCGAGGAATTGACGCGTCTCAACGAAGCCTTGCGGAGCGCGAAGGCCGAGGCGGACGAGGCGAATATTTCCAAGACCCGCTTTCTGGCCGCCGCCTCGCACGACATTCTCCAGCCCCTCAATGCGGCGCGTCTTTACGCGGTCTCTCTCGTCGAGCGGGACCGCGAAGCCGGCGACGCGACCCTGGCCGAAAACATCGATGCCTCGCTCGATGCGGTCGAGGAAATCCTGACCGCTATCCTCGACATCTCGCGTCTCGATACGGGCGCCATGAAGCCGCAATGGTCGAGCTTCCGGATCGACGAATTGTTCCGTCAGCTGCAGCGCGAGTTCGAACCCGTCGCCCGCAACAAGGGCCTGAAACTGACCTTCGTGCCCTCAACGCTGACCGTGCGCTCGGACCGCCGCCTCATGCGCCGCCTGCTGCAGAACCTGATCTCCAACGCGATCAAATACACGCCGTCGGGCCGGGTGATCGTCGGCGGGCGCCGGCGCGGCGGCCATCTCGTGCTGGAGGTGTGGGACACGGGCCTCGGCATCCCGCCCTCGAAGCAGCGCATCGTGTTCCGCGAGTTCCAGCGCCTCGATCAAGGCATGAAGGCCGCGCGGGGCCTGGGCCTCGGCCTTTCCATCGTCGAGCGCATCGGCCGCGTGCTCAAGCATCCGATCACGCTGAACTCGGATGTGGGCCGCGGCTCCGTGTTCCGGGTCGAGGTGCCGGTGGTGGCGGCTCTTCCGGCCACGGTCGCCGCGCCGGAGGCGCCGAAGCCGGCCGCCACGGTGCTGTCGGGCCTGCGCGTGCTCGTGATCGACAACGAGCCCGCCATCCTCGAAGGCATGCGCCTGCTTCTCTCGGGCTGGGGCTGCGACACCTGGACGGCGTCCGATCTGGAGACCGCCCACCAGGCATTGAGAACGCACAGGGCCCTGCCCGAAGTCATCATCGCCGATTATCACCTGGACGACAGCGACGGCCTCGAACTGATCAAGGCCCTTCGCTGGAAGACCCAGGTCGATACGCCGGCCGTTCTCGTGACCGCCGACCGCACGCCCGCGGTGCGCGACGCGGCGACGGGCATGAACATCCACGTGCTCAACAAACCGCTGAAGCCGGCAGCCCTGCGTGCCCTGCTGACGCAATGGCGCGCGACGAAGGTCGCGGCGGAGTAGGCCACCACCGCATGTCATCGCCGGCCTCGTGGCGGTGATCTCGATTACTTTAAGCGCGGCGTCCCACAATATCGGGATGGCCGGCACAAGGCCGGCCATGACGTCGGAGAGTGTAAGGACGTGAAGGCGTCATTCCCGGCTGGAGCGTAGCGCTTCATCCACCGCGGCAACCGCGTGGATCGTCGTGGTGTCGAACAGCGGCACCGCGCTGTCCTCTTCTGAGACCAGCAGCATTATCTCCGTGCAGCCGAGAATGATGCCTTGCGCGCCGCGTTCGATCAGGCGCGCGATGATCTCCCGATAGGCCTGCCGCGATTCCGGTTTGATGATTCCAAGCACGAGCTCCTTGTAGATGATCTCGTGCACGATCCGCCGGTCCGCCTCGTCTGGCACGATCACCTCGAGCTCATGGCGCCGTTGCAGGCGGCCCTTGTAGAAATCGTGCTCCATGGTGAAGGCCGTCCCGAGGAGGCCGATGCGCTGCAGGCCTGCAGCCTTGATTCTGTCGGCCGTGGGATCCGCAATGTGAAGCAGCGGAATGCTTACGGCCGATGAGATCGCATCCGCGACCCGGTGCATGGTATTCGTGCACAGGACGATGAAATCCGCGCCGCCGCGCTCCAGTCGCAGTGCGGCCTCCTTCATGGCCTGCGCGAGGCTTTCCCAATCCCCCTCGTGCTGCAGCCGCTTGATGTCCTCGAAGTCGACGGAATACATCAGGCATTGCGCCGAGTGCACGCCGCCGAGCCGCCGGTTCGTTTCCCGGTTGATGATACGGTAGTACTCGGCCGAGCTTTCCCAGCTCATGCCGCCGATGAGTCCGATGGTCCGCATGAGGCTATCAGGGGTTCGGCGTGTAGGGCGCGCGTCCGGAACTCAGCGCATCCTCGAGCAGTTCGAGCCGGTCCTGTCCCCAGAACACCTCGCCGTCGAGCACGTAGGCCGGCGAGCCGAAGACGTCGCCCGCGACGGCGTTCTCGAGATTGAGGGCATAGATCGCCTCCGTGGTGCTGCCGGTCACCACGTCCATGAGCGCCGACGAATCGAGCCCCGCTTGCTCGGCCAGCTCGGACAGGACGAGTGGATCGCTCAGGTCCCGCTCTTCCTCCCAAATGGCCGCGAAGGCCCGGCGCAGGAAGGCATCCGGGCTCCTGCCGGAGGCCGTGATCGCGATGACGAAGCGGTCGGCGAGGTTCACGTCGAAGGGCCAGTGCTTCGGATTGATGTTGAAGGCGAGGCCGCGTTTCTCGCGCCAACGCTGCAGTTCCACGATCCGGTAGCGCTGGCGCGCGGGATGACGCTGGGAGAGCGGCAGCCCCCCGGTCTCCGAAAAGACACGGCCCAGGAAGACAGGCTTGAAATTGACCTCGACCCCATGCCTCTGCGCGACTTCCATGAAGGGCGCATGGCCGATATAGGCCCAGGGGCTCACGAGGGAGAAGTAGTAATCGATGGTGCGGGGCATGGGTTCGCTTCGCCGGTAGCTGACAAGATGCCCCCACCTTGGACCATCAGGCGGCGCTCTTCAACGCCTCTTCGGCTCTGAGGAAAGCCTCGACCTCGGGCGTCACCGAGGGCGCCTTCTCCTGGATGCCGACTTCTGCGAGCAGGCGGCTCACGGGAACGAAACCCCTCTCCCGGCGGTCATAGATCCCGGCCCGGACAAGGGCGATGGCGTTGAGGATGGGGCTGCCGTCCCGGCCCGTCGAGACCAGCCGATGCTCCATGACCACATGGCTGTCGGACCATGTGAGGATCCGCGTCTCGAGGGTAAAGGGCCGGAAGGGCCTGAGCTCCCGCCGGAATCGGATCTGCCCCGCGCCCACCACCGGCACCCAGCCGTGCCTGAGGATGGGTCGCCACAGGCCGGAGCGGATCATGATGTCGGAACGGCCGAGATCCATGAGCGTCCAGTAGCGCCCATTGTTCATATGAAGCGAGGTATCGAGGTCGTGCGGCCAGACCCGGTATGTCAGGCGCGATACGTCCCGCACCGCATCGAGCCTCGGCCGGAAGAGCGAGGCGATGATCAGGTGAAGAACGCGCAGCCACAGGTTCATGTCAGGCCCATTCCGGTCTGCCGCTGGAACAGGATGAGGTCGAGGGCCGGCGCATCGAGGCCGAAGCCCGTCAGCAGGCCATGCACCTGTCCGCGATGATGCGTCTGATGATTGAAGAGGTGGGCCAGGGCCGGTGCAAGCGGCTGCTCGATCTCCGCCGGGTTCGTGATCGTCTTGTAGCGGATGCGGCCTTGGAGATCGGCCTCCGACAGGCTGTCGATATAGGCGACGATCCGCTCGTCTTCCTTCCGCCTTGCGTTGCGAAGGTCTTCGAGGTTCTCGAACAGGATCGCATCGAGCCGGTTCGGCGCCTCGCCCTGCCCCGTGAAGCGCTTCAGCCAGATGCGATCGGTGGCGAGGAGATGGTTCAGGGTGCCGTGAACCGACTTGAAGAAAGCCCCGCGGTCCGCGCGGTAATCCGCGTCGGAAAGCTGCGCGGCGACGTCATAGATGCGCTCGTTGCACCATGCGTTGTAGCCCGCCATCATCGCGAAGTGCGGTTTCATAGAGAGACTCCCTCGGGTGGGCTCGATTCTCAATCACGACACCATATCGTCATCCCGGACGTAGCAAAGCGGAGATCCGGGATCGCTTTCCGAATAGAGCGCCAGCCCTCTCCCCCCTTGTGGGGGAGAGTTGGAGAGGGGGGTACGGCGCCACACGTGGATAGGCTATCGCTCACACCCCCCTCCCGGCTGCTTTCGCAGCCACCCCTCCCCCACAAGGAGGAAGGGGACCCCACGCTGCACTTGTCACTCGATCCCGGATCGGCCTACGCCGTCCGGGATGACAACCGTTGATCAAGCCGCCTTCTTCGCCCCGGCGCGGCCGTAGAACGTGTCACCGGAGGCTGCCATGTCGAGCAGGATCTTCGGCGGCGCGAACCGGTCACCGTGCTTGGCCTGCAGATTCTTGCACAGCTCCACGAAGGTCTTCGCGCCCATGAAGTCGATGTAGGAGAGCGCGCCGCCCGTATAGGGCGCGAAGCCGAAGCCGAGGATGGAGCCCACATCCGCTTCGCGCGGATCGGTGATCACGCCCTCCTCGAAGGTGCGCGCGGCCTCCAGGGCCTGCGTGACGAGTAGGCGCTGCTTCAGCTCCTGCATGTCGACGAGTTCGGGCTCCACGTGCTTCGCCTGCAGATCCTTCAGTCCCGGCCACAGGTGCTTCTGCCCACCTTCCGGATAATCGTAGAAGCCTTTGCGGTTCTTGCGGCCGAGACGCCCTTCCTTCTCCACCAGCGCGGTGAGCAGCTCTTCCTGCTGCGGCACGATGGAGGATTCACCCAGCTGCGCCTTCGTGGCGCGCAGGATCTTGAGACCGAGATCGACGCCGACCTCATCGTTGAGCGAAAGCGGCCCGACCGGCATGCCCGCCTGCTTGCCCGACTGCTCGATCATCGCGGCCGGCAGGCCCTCGGTGAACATCAGGTGGCCTTCGAGAATATAGGCGAGCACGCACCGATTGGCGAAGAAGCCGCGCGAGTCGTTGACGACGATCGGCGTCTTCCTGATCAGCCGCACATAATCGAGCGCGGTGGCGAGCGCCTTGTCGCCTGTTTCCTTGCCCATGATGATCTCGACCAGCATCATCTTCTCGACGGGCGAGAAGAAATGAATGCCGATGAACTGGTCGGGCCTCTTCGATTGCCTGGCGAGCCCTGAGATCGGCAGGGTCGAGGTATTGGACGCGAAGATGCAATCCGGCCGGATCGCAGCCTCCACCTTCTCGATCACCTCGGCCTTGACCTTGGGATCCTCGAACACCGCCTCGATGACGAGATCGCAATCGGCCAGATCACCGTAATCGGCGGAAGGCGCAATGCGGGACAGAAGCGCATCGCGATCCGCCGTCTTGGCACGGCCTTTCATGATCTGGTCGCTCATGAGCTTGTGCGAATGCGCCTTGCCCTTTTCGGCTGATTCCACGTCGCGATCGATGAGCACGACGTCGAGCCCGGCATTGGCCGTGACGTAGGCCACGCTCGCGCCCATGAAGCCCGCGCCGACGACGCCGACCTTCCTCAGGCTCGTAGGCGGGACATCCTTGGGACGGCGGGCGCCCTTGTTGAGATCCTGCATGGAGATGAAGAGCGTGCGGATCATCGCCGCCGCCTCCTTCGAACGCAGGATCTTGGCGAACCAGCGCGATTCCACCTTGAGCGCCAGATCCATCGGCAGCTGCAGGCCCTGGTAGACGGATTCGAGAATCGCGCGGATCGCCGGGTAATTGTCCTGCGTCTCGCGGCGATAGATGGCGTTGGCCGGCGGCCAGATCTGCATGCCGGCGGCGGAATAGACCTTGTTGGAGGGCAGCTTGTAGCCCTTCTGGTCCCAAGGAGCGACCGCGGAGCCGCCCTGTCTGATCCAATCCTTCGCCGTCTGGACGATCGCATCACGCGGCGCGACCGCATGAACGAGGCCCATGTTGCGCGCCATGAGTGGGCGGATCTGCTCGCCCTTGAACAGCATCTGCAAAGCGTCGCCCGTCTGCATGAGACGCGCCACGCGCTGCGTGCCGCCGGCGCCGGGGAAGAGCCCGACCTTCACCTCGGGCAGGCCGACGCGGGTGGAGTCCACATCCGACAGAACACGGAAATGGCAGGCGAGCGCCAGCTCGAAGGCGCCGCCGAGGCACACGCCGTGGATGGCTGCGGCAAACGGCTTGCCGCTCGTTTCGAGGCGGCGATAGAGCAGAGAGAGCTTGCGCGATTCCTCGAAGAAGAACTGCATCGCGGTCTCTTCGCCCTTCTCCTTCGCAAGGCGCGCATATTCGGCGCCGAGCCCCTGGAGCATGGTGAGGTCGGCGCCGCCGGAAAAAGCCTCCTTGCCGGAGGTGATGACGCAGCCCTTGATGGCCTCGTCGCCGGCGACCGTCTCGATGATCCGTTCCAGCTCTCCCATCACCTCGGGCGTGATCACGTTCATGGAGCGACCGGGCATGTCCCAGGTCGCAAGCGCGATACCGTCGGCGTCGACCTCGAAGCGGAAATTGGTGAAGTTCGTCATAGTGGTTCTCCCCTTCCCGCTTTCTCAAACCCGCTCGATGATCGCGGCCGTGCCCATGCCGGCGGCGACGCACAGCGTGATCAGGGCCGTCTGCTTGTTCGTGCGTTCCAGTTCGTCGAGCACCGTGCCGAGGATCATGGCGCCGGTGGCGCCGAGGGGGTGGCCCATGGCGATGGCGCCGCCGTTCACGTTGACCTTCGCCGGGTCGAGATCCAGGGCCTGCATGTAGCGCAGCACCACCGACGAGAACGCCTCGTTGATCTCGAAGAGATCGATGTCGTCCTTCGTCATGCCGGCCTTGCGCAAAGCCAGTTCCGAGACGTCGATCGGACCGGTGAGCATGAGCGCGAGGTCGGAGCCGATGGAGGCGAAGCCCTTGAGGCGCGCGCGGGGCTTCAGGCCCATCTTTTCGCCCCCTTGCTTCGATCCCACGAGCACGGCCGCCGCACCATCCACGATGCCCGACGAATTACCCGCGTGATGCACGTGGTTGACGGTTTCCACGTCCGGATGGGCCGCGATGGCGACCGCGTCGAAACCGCCCATCTCGCCCATCTGCACGAACGCGGCTTTCAGCTGGCCAAGCGACTGCATGTCGGTCTGCGGGCGCATGTGCTCGTCCTTGGCCAGGATCGTGATGCCGTTGACGTCCTTCACCGGCACGACGGATTTGACGAAGCGTCCTTCGTCCCAGGCTTTCGCCGCGCGCTTCTGCGACTCGACCGCATAGGCGTCGACGTCGTCGCGCGAAAAACCGTACTTCGTCGCGATCAGATCCGCCGAGATGCCCTGCGGAAGAAAATACGTAGGAATGGCGATGCCGGGATCGACCGGCCATGCGCCGCCCGATGCACCCATGCCGATGCGGCTCATGGATTCGACGCCGCCGCCGATGGCGATGTCCTTCATGCCCGACATGACCTGCGCGGCGGCGAAATTCACCGCATCCAGGCCCGAGGCGCAGAAGCGGTTGATCTGCACGCCCGGCACCTCCTTGCCGAAGCCTGCCTTCAAGGCCGCCGCACGCGCGATATCGCCGCCGGCTTCGCCGACGGGATCGACGCAGCCGAGCACCACGTCCTCCACGAGCATCGGGTCGAGATCATTGCGCTTGCGGATGGCATCGAGCGCCGTCACGGCGAGATCGACCGCCGGAACCTCATGCAGCGAGCCATCCGGCTTGCCGCGTCCGCGCGGGGTGCGGACGGCGTCGTAGATAAAGGCTTCAGCCATGGCGGCCTCCAGATTTATTTGAGCGTCATCCCGGGCAAGCGAAGTGCGACCCGGGGTCGTTATCAGAATTAGGCACTATGCTCGTCATGCGATCCCGGCTCTTCGCTCACGCTCCGGCCGGGATGACACTTGTGGGTTAGAAGGCTTCCATCGGCAGTGCCATGGTCGTGTCCGCGCCCGTAGAAATGCGCGCAAGGCGCATCCCGGTCTCGGGCATCAGGCGCTCCATGAAGAAGCGGCCGGTGAGCAGCTTCGCGTCCATCTTGTCGGCGACGCCGTTGCCTTGCGCCTTCCTGGCCTGCGCGGCCTTGGCCATCCTGGCCCACATGTAGCCAAGGACCACGAGGCCGAAGAGGTGCATGTAGTCTGTCGCGCCGGCGCCCGCGTTGTCGGGCTTCGCCATGGCGTTCTGCATGAACCACATGGTCGCCTGCTGCAGATGGCCGAGGCCCTGCTGCAGGGGAGCGATATACGCCTTTAGGGTCTCGTCGCCCGCATTCTCCTGGCAGAAGGCGCCGACCTCGTTGAAGAAGGTCATGATGGCGCGTCCGCCATCCTTGCCGAGCTTGCGGCCGACGAGATCCATGGCCTGAATCCCGTTGGCGCCCTCGTAGATCATGGCGATGCGGGCATCGCGCACGAACTGCGACATGCCCCATTCCTCGATATAGCCGTGGCCGCCGAACATCTGCTGCGCCTTGACGGCATTGTCGAAGCCGAGATCGGTGAGCACGCCTTTCACCACGGGTGTCATCAGGCCCATGTAATCCTCGGCGGTCTGGCGCTGCGCATCGTCGGACGAGCGATGCGCGATGTCGCTGTTGAGCCCCGTCCAGACGACGAGCGCGCGCGCCGCCTCGTTGAACGCCTTGATCGAGAGAAGCGTGCGGCGCACGTCCGGATGCACGATGATCGGATCCGCCGGCTTGTCGGGGAACTTCGCACCCGTGAGCGAACGGCCCTGCAGGCGGTCCTTCGCGTAGGCCACGGCATTCTGATAGGCGACCTCCGACTGGGACAGCCCCTGGACGCCGACCGCGAGCCGCGCCTCGTTCATCATCACGAACATCGCGTTGAGGCCGCGGTTCGCCTCGCCGACGAGCCAGCCCTTCGCACCGTCGTAGTTCATCACGCAGGTGGCGTTGCCGTGGATGCCCATCTTGTGCTCGAGGGAGCCGCAGGAGACGCCGTTATGATTGCCGAGCGAGCCGTCACCGTTGACGAGGAATTTCGGCACAACGAAAAGCGAGATGCCCTTGGTGCCGTCCGGTGCGCCTTCGATGCGGGCGAGCACCAGATGGACGATGTTCTCCGCCATGTCGTGCTCGCCGGCGGAGATGAAGATCTTGGTGCCCGAAATCGCGTAGGAGCCGTCGCCGTTCGGAACCGCCTTGGTCTTGAGCAGGCCCAGATCCGTGCCGCAATGGGGCTCGGTGAGATTCATGGTACCGGTCCAAGCGCCTTCCACCATCTTCGGCAGGTAGGTCTTCTTCTGCTCGTCGGTCCCGTGCACCAGGAGCGCCGCAATGGCTCCCTGCGTCAGGCCCGGATACATGCCGAGAGCGAGGTTCGCCGAGGAGATGAATTCCTGCATGATGGTGTTGAGGACCGAGGGGAGCCCCTGCCCGCCGTATTCCTCCGGCACCGACAACCCCATCCAGCCGCCCGTCGCATAGGCCTCATAGGCCGCCTTGAAGCCCTTCGGCGTCGTCACCGATCCATCCGGGTTGCGGGTGCAGCCTTCCTGGTCGCCCGACTGGTTCAGGGGCGCGAACTCCTCCTCGCAAAGCTTGGCGCCCTCAGAGAGGATGGCCTCGACCGTATCGGGCGTCGCATCGGCGAAACCGGGCAGATTGTTGTACCGCTCAATCGGGAACACGTCGTTCAGAAGGAACATGACGTCTTCGACGGGTGCCTTGTAGACCGGCATTCGGACTCTCCCAAATCGGACGCCGGTGCCGAAGACCCAATGGGGTATGCACCGGCCGAAGATATAGTTCACATATAAACTATATGGCCGTTTTGGAAAGAGGTAGGGTGGGAAATCTTTGGTGGAAGCGACGAAGGTGGCTTCCAGCCAAGCCGGCTCCGGACAAACAGCAACGCCCACCCGGCAGCAGGTATGTCACCTGCTCTCGAATGGGCGCCCTTGAAAGACAAAGTCTTTAGGGAAGCGCTGCCTTTCAGGCGGCGGCAGCGAGACCGGCGCGGCGCGCCTGGAGTTCGGCCAGCGCTTCCTCGATTTCCTTCTTCTGCTGTTCGAGGTGCTGAATCTGGCTCTCGATCTGATCAAGGGAGAGCTGGAGGTTCATAGCCGCCCCGCCGCCCGACCTCTCTTCGGCCACCATGGCGCGGATCTCGGTGAGCGTGAAGCCGAGCTGCTTGCCCTTGAGGATGACGGACAGACGCTCGCGGTCGCGGGCATCGTAGATGCGCGCCGTTCCGTCCCGGCGGGGAGACAGAAGCCCACGATCTTCATAGAAGCGCAAAGTCCGGAGGGTCACCCCGAACTCACGTGCGAGATCTCCGATCGTATAGGATTTTGCACTGTCTCCGGCTTCGCCGGCATTCGAAGTGCCTATAAGCTGATTCATGGAACGCCCCATTATCGATATTGTCAGAGGATTCGTGCGGCGCACTTATCCTTTCGTAACGAAATAATAAAACAATTACCGGTCATCTTGCAAGAGTCTTGCGACAGACCGGTTCCGCAAAGGCAAAGAGCGGCCCTGTCGCATGTGACGCAACGGCACTTGGCTGATGTCTGAAGACCGCTCCCGCTAACTCCCCTCGCCTTAACGTCTTTTTTACTACGAGAGACAAAAGTTGCGGCGTCGGGCGAAGGGTTCGAGACGGGCGTGATTCGCCTCTTTCCGGCTCCAGGCCCGTCAGGCGAGCATCGGTACGGGGCCGTGCGAGCCGCATGAGTTCACGCGTAACCCCGCGAGCGCATCATGAGACGATCCGTCTTCTCAAGACCTGACGACCTGGACCTCAATGCCCGCGAGCTCATCGCCGCTGCGGCCCGGCGGGCCGGCATGAGCATTGAGGAATGGACCGTCTCCGTGCTCGAAAAGGCGCAGAGCAAGCCGGCATCCCCGCTCCGGAAAGCCGGGAGCGACCTCGACAGCGTAATCCCCCGCGGGTCACCTTCGCTCCGCTCCCAGCTCGGGCGGGATTATGAAGCCCTGATGGCTGCCGTGGCCCAGGAGAGCGAGCGCCAGGCCAAGGATCAAGCCGCGCAGACGGCGATCGCGCTCGAATCCATGGCCCATTGGATCGAGCAGGCCGAGATCCGTCTGAACGAGGCCACCCGGAGCTCCGCCGACCAGCGTGACCGGATCGCCGTGGTACTGTCCCAGGCCCTGTCCTCCCTGAAGGACCGCCTCGACTCGGTCGAGCGCCAGGTGACCTCGGAGCGGACCAATCCGCCACGCATCGAATTTCCCATGGAGGCGGCGCTCAAGGCCCTCGCCCCCGTGTCCGAGACGCTGACCGGCCTGCGAGCGGACATGTCCCGCCTCGCCTCGCATTTCGAGCAGCCGCAGTCCATCTGGGCTCCGGCCGTCGAAGGCATCCGGACCGAGATCGATGGGTTGCGCTCCGGCATTGAAAGTCTGGCGACCCGCGACGAGATCGCGGCCCTCGATGCGGCTCTCGGCTCCATCTCGAGGGAGCTCGAACAGGGACCGACGACGAAGGATCTGCGGACCCTCGCCAACTCGATCACGGTTCTCTACGAACAGGTCCAGTCCCTGTCGGAAGAAGTCAGCGAAGGCCTGCTTCGACGCATCGGCCGCGAGATCGACCAGATCAAGGGCAAGATCGACGCGTTGGCCGCAACGGGCGTCGACCGTTCCGTCGTCGACTTCCTCAGCGGCCAGATCGTCGACATGCGCCAGGATCTGGCGCACCGGGCCGAACCGCAGCAGATCGCCCGCCTCTCCGACGAGATCGGCACGATCAGCCGTCAGGTTTCGGAGCTTCGCCTCCACCAGGTGAGCAAGAGCGATTTCACCGCCCTGAAGACGTCCCTCGATGATGTCTGCTCGGCCCTCTACGTCACCGCCACCGCGCAGGAGACGAGCCGGGTTCCCGAGCAGTTGGAGACGTTGAGCCGGCGGATCGACGCTCTCGTCCGCCGCCCGGACCCCGTCTCGACCGATCTCACCCCGATCAGCGCGCAGCTCGCGCTCCTCAGCGAGCGGATGGCCAGCCTGTCGGAGAGCCGCGTCGGCGACAGCGATAGGCTGGTCGGGACGATCGAGCGGCTGTCTTCGCGGATCGAAGCCGTCGCCGAACGGGAGCCCTCCTCCCACGAGCCCCTGATGCGGCGCTTCGACCGCATCGAGCAGGATCTGCGTGAACTCGGCCGTCAGACCGACACCGCCGACATGGCACAGATGCTCCGCTCCATCGGCGAGAAGCTCGAGCGGCCACCGGCTCAGCCTGCTGGCCTCGATTCCCTCGAGCGACAGATCAGAACCCTGACCGAACGGTTCGAGGCGATGCCCGGGGAGGCCATGCACACGGCCCTGACCGAGGCGACCGGCCATCTCAAGAGCCTGCGGGATGAAGCGGTCGACATTGCCGAGCGCGCCGCCCGAACCGTGCTGAACGACATTCGCCCCACCCTGCCGGAGACGGGCGATTTCGATGCGCTCAAGCATGGCTTCGTCGAGCTGAAGGCGCTGCACAGCCGCTCCGACAAGAAGACCCAGGAAACCCTGCGCGCCGTTCACGACGCTCTGGAATCGCTCGTCTCCCGTCTGCCGAACGAGATCACGGTCACCATCGCCGACACTGGCAGGACATCGGCGCCCCCGGCCGCCGAACCGTTGCCGCCGGCGGATCGCCTGGAAGCCGCCGTGCGCAGGCTCCATGCCGCCACTCTCACTCAGATCGAAGAAACCGCCCCGCAGGCGCTCGACATCGCCCGCTGGGAATCGTCCATGGCGCAGGCTCCGGATGCGGCTCCTGCGGCCGATGTCGGAAACGTGCGCGCCAACTTCATCGCCGCTGCGAGACGAGCCGTCCAGAACGCCGCACCGGAGCTGCCGGCATCCATCCCGGCGCCCGCGACCCAGGAGGCGGAACTCTCCGATGAAGAGCCGGAATCCGACGAGTCCCTGTCGCCTCCCTCGTCGTTCTTCGAGCGCCTGCGCCGGACCCTCGACAACCGGCGGCGTCCCCTCCTCTTCGGACTGGCCTTCCTGATCCTGGCCGCAGGCACCTACCAGATCCTATCGATCACTCAGTATGGGCAGGACCTGTCCCTGGCGCCGGCAGGCGTGAAGGAGCCGGCACAGCCTGCACCGGCAAAGCGCGCCGACGAAGCCGGCAACGCCTCTCCGGCCGACGAGGCAAATCTCTTCCAATCGTCCAGCCTCGCCACGGGATCCATTCCCGCCGGTCCTCTACCGGCCGGGCAGTTCCTCGTCGATCCCGCGACCATCGACGGCATTCCCGTCGATACGCCGGCATCGCTGCAGCACGCGGCCTTGTCAGGCGATGCGGCGGCGATCTACGAGGTCGCGGCGCGGGCCGCGGAAGGACGCGGCATGGCACGGGACGTGAAAGCCGCCGCCCGTCTGTTCGAGCGCGTCTCCCAGGCGGGCCTGCCTCCGGCCCAGGAACGGCTCGCCATGATGCACGAGAAGGGAGAGGGCGTTCCGCTCGATCTCAAGCAGGCCGCCTTCTGGTACGAGCGTGCGGCGCTGGGCGGCAACGTCCGCGCCATGCACAACCTCGCCACCGTCCTCGCCTCGGGCAAGAACGGCAAGCCGGACTACGCCGCCGCCCTTCGCTGGTACGCGGAGGCTGCGGAATATGGCCTGCGGGACAGCCAGTACAACCTGGGCATCCTGCTCGCCCGCGGCATCGGGGCAAGGCCCGACCGCTCCAAGGCCTACCAGTGGTTCTCCCTCGCGGCCGACCAGGGCGACCCGGAAGCCGCGCAGAAGCGCGACGAGATCGCCGTGTTCCTGAATCCGGCCGAGCTCAAGGCTGCCAAGGCCGCCCTCGAACTCTGGCGCCCGAGGGCCGCCGACCCCGTCGCGAACAAGCCGCCGATCTCCGCCCAGGGCCAGGCCGCCTCTCTGGATCGATCCCAGGGCACCCGGAGTTGACGGCACGCAGGCTTTGTCATCTTCCATTCAGAACATGAGCATTACATCGCCTGCATGATGCTGTAACAACGACATGGCTGCACCGGCCATTGGGGGAACCGGGGTGCAAATCTATTTGCCGATCGCCGAGATGCCTGTGAGCGTTCTTCTCATCCTGGGAATGGGGGCGGCGGTAGGCTTCATTTCAGGTCTTTTCGGGATCGGCGGCGGCTTTCTGATGACGCCGCTCCTGATCTTCCTCGGCATCCCCCCGGCCGTCGCGGTGGCAACCCAATCGGCGCAGATCGTCGCCTCCTCCACAACGAGCGTGCTCGGCGCGCTGCGCCGCAACGCCCTCGACCATAAGCTCGGCGCCATCTTGGTCGCTGGTGGCTTTGTCGGCTCGGCGCTGGGCGTGTGGTTCTTCGCGGCGGCGCGACGGGCCGGCCAGCTCGAGCTCGTCATCGTCGTCTCCTACGTGACGCTGTTCACCATCGTGGGCAGCCTGATGCTCAAGGAGAGCATCCGGGAATTCTGGAGCCGCCGGAAGGGCGGCGCGGTGCGCCCGCGGCGCAGGGCCGGCGAGCATGCGCCCTATCTCGGCTGGCCCCTGCGCATGCGCTTCTACCGTTCCAAGCTTTATGTGAGCATCATCCCGATCATCGGGCTGTCGCTGTTCATCGGCTTCGCCGGCGCGCTGCTCGGCATCGGCGGCGGCTTCATCGTGGTGCCTGCCCTGCTCTACATCTTCCGGGTGCCCACCAACGTGGTCGTGGGCACCTCCCAGTTCCAGATCGTCTGCACCACCCTCGTGGCTCTCATCCTCCATGCGGTGACAAACCAAGCCGTCGACATGGTCCTGGCGATCCTGCTCATCGTCGGCGGCGTGTTCGGCGCGCAGTTCGGGGCGCGCATGGGCCGCCACCTGCGGGCGGAGCTGTTCCGTTTCCTGCTGGCCATCCTGCTGCTGGCGGTCGGCCTGCGCTTCGGCCTGGAACTCGTGATGAAGCCGGAGGAGCCGTTCTCCATCACGGTGCAGGAGGTGCGCACGTGAGGCTCGCCGTCTCCCTCCTGGTCCTTCTCGGCACGATGGTCTGCGCACGCGCGGAAACCCTGATCACATCCCTGTCGAACCACCGGGTCCTGATCAATTCGAACTACACGGGAACGCAGATCGCCGTGTTCGGCGCCATCGAGCGGGACGCGCAGACCATCGCCAGGGCGACGGGCTATGACATCGTCGTGACCGTTCGCGGCCCGCGCCAGTTCCTCACCGTGCGCGAGAAGGAGCGGCTGGGTCCCGTCTGGATCAATCAGGACCAGCAGAAGTTTCCGACCGCCCCGTCCTACCTGAACGTGCTCAGCTCCCGACCCATCGAGGAGATCACGAGCGACCAGCTGCGCCAGCGCCAGAAGATCGGCCTGGGGGCGATCATCAATTCCGGCGACTTCACGCTCGCGCGCGGCGGCGCGGATCAGCCGTTCCGGGATGCGCTGTACCGGCTCAAATCGGAGGAAGGTCTCTATCTGGAAGACGAGCGCGGCGTCACCTTCCTGACGCCCGAAATCTTCCGCGCCGCCATCGCGCTGCCGGCGACCGCCCCGCCCGGCAATTACGATGTCGACGTCACGCTCTTCGCCGATACGGTGATCCTGGCCCGCACGCAGACACACTTCGAGCTGGTCAAAACCGGCTTCGAGGAGCAGGTGGGCGTCATAGCCCGCGACTGGTCGCTCGCCTACGGCCTGACGACGGCAGCCATCGCCCTCATGTTCGGCTGGCTCGCCAGCACGATCTTCCGGCGCGACTGAAAAGACTCATGCCTCCCCTTTACGCCGCAGGACAGGCAGGCAATCCTGCCGACGGCGAGAACAAGGGGTGCCCCATGATGCTCCGGTGCGGGACGGTTCAGTTTCATCACAAGGCCGACGACAAGATCTACAACATGTCGGTCGCGGAGCGCTTCGCCCGGGAAGCCGCCGAGGCCCAGGTCAAGATCCTCGCCTTTCCGGAGATGTGCCTCACCGGGTACTGGCACGTTCGCAATCTGGGGCGCGAGAGGCTGGAGCAGCTCGCGGAACCCGTGCCGTCGGGGCCCTCCACTCAAGCCGTCCTCAAGCTCTCGAAGCGCTACGACATGGCCATCGGCGTCGGATTGATCGAGCGCGGGGACGATGGCCGCCTGTTCAACACCTATGTGGTCTGCCTGCCCGATGGACGGGCTCACCGTCACCGCAAGCTCCATGCCTTCGAGAGCGACGATATCGCCAGCGGCGACAGCTACACGGTCTTCGACACGCCTTTCGGCGTGAAGGTCGGCGTTCTCATCTGCTGGGACAACAACCTCGTGGAGAACGCCCGCGCCACCGCCCTTCTCGGCGCCGACATCGTCATGGCCCCGCATCAGACCGGCGGCTGCCATTCGCGCAGTCCCCAGGCCATGGGCCTCATCGATCCTGCCCTTTGGGAGAACCGCCATCACGATCCGGAGGCGATCGAGGCCGAATTCCGGGGGCCAAAAGGGCGCGAATGGCTGCTGCGCTGGCTGCCCGCCCGCGCCCACGACAACGGCTATTTCCTGCTCTTTGCCAACGGCGTCGGCGAAGACGACGGCGAGGTGCGCACCGGCAACGCCATGATCATCGATTGCTACGGCCGCATCATCAACGAGACCTGGAAGGCGCAGGATGCCCTCGTCGTGGCCGATCTCGACCTCAGCCTCTTGCCGCTCGCCACAGGCCGGCGCTGGATTCGCGGTCGGCGGCCGGAGCTTTACGGCCTTCTCACGGAGCCGCAGGGCCACGAGCTCGCGCCACGGCAGGCACGCTTCTCCGAGGCGCCCGTGGTGAAGAAGACCGGGTGAGAAAACGACAATTCCGCAGGCTCTCAATCCCGGCAGAGCATCGCCTTGGCAATCGCGAAGATGCGCTCGGTGCCGATGAGATGCGCGGTGAAGCCTTTCGGGAAGAGCGGCTTGAAGGCAGCGTCGCAGGCATTCAACCCGCCCGCATAGGCGCCGAGCGCCGGCATGACGCAGCGCTTGCCGTCGGTCAGAAAGCAGCGCCGCCGCGTGGCGCGCCCGCGCATCACCACCTTGCCGACCGGATGCAGGTGGCCGGCGATTTCCGCCTGCTCCCCCGAGGCCGGTTCGTGGCGCAGGGTGAGGGAACCGAGCGCCATCTCGTCGACCACCTGCCCACCGATGCTGTCGGGCAGGATGCGGTCGTGATTGCCTGTGACCCAGATCCACTCACGCCCCTTCTGCACGTCATTGAGCGTCGTGCGTTCCTCAGTCCCGAGACGATCCGGCCCGCCGATGTCGTGAAAACTGTCGCCGAGCGCAATGACGGTCTTCGGATCGAAGCGGAACACCGCATCGGAGAGCGCGACCAGCGTCTCGCGGGTGTCGTAGGGCGGCAGCATCATGCCGCGCCGGGCGAAGGACGATCCCTTCTCGAAATGGAGATCGGCCACGAGCAGCGCATCATGCGCGGGCAGGTACATCGCTCCCGTCAGGTCGAGGAGCGCCAGCTGCCCTGACAGCTCGATCTCGTGCGTTGTCTGTTTGTTCTTACGCAATGCCGTCACGCCAAAGCCTCGTCGAGAAGCGCCGCTTCCGCCTCGGCCAGAATCTCGTCCGCATTGTCGCTATAGACGCGCTCGCGGCCGATCTCCAGCATGACGGACACGCTCAAAGGAGAAACCCGGTCGAGCGGCTTGTGGATGATTCGCCCCCGGATGCGCTCTAACATCATGCCGAGGCGCCTGACGTCGAGGAGTCCCGTTGCCGCATCCGCCCGCGCGGCGCGCAGGAGCACGTGGTCGGGTTCGTGCTTGCGCAGCACGTCGTAGACGAGATCGGTCGAGATGGTGACCTGCCGCCCGGTCTTCTTCTCCCCTGGGAACCGGCGCTCGATGAGCCCGGCGATCACGGCGCATTGGCGAAAGGTGCGCTTCATGAGGGCCGACTCGGCGAGCCAGTCCTCCAGATCGTCGCCGAGCATGTCCTCGGAGAAGAGGTCGTCCAGGAAAGCCGGGTCGCGCCCGGCGCGGGCCGCGATATCGCCCGAGGCATAGACCGCGATTCCGTAATCGTTCGCCACGAATCCGAGCGGCTTGAGCTTCGCCCGCTCCAGGCGGCGCGTGAGCAGCATGCCGAGCGTCTGATGCGCGAGCCTGCCCTCGAACGGGAAGCAGGTCATGTAGTAGCGGTTGCCGCGTGGAAAGGTCTCGACCAGAAGGTCGCGCGGTCCGGGCACGATCGAGCGGCGGCGCTGCTGCAAGAGCCACTCGGTCATCTGTCCCGGCAGGCGGTCCCATTCGAACGGATCGGCCAGGATCGCCCGCACCCGCGCGGCGAGAAACGTCGAGAGCGGAAACTTGCCGCCCTCGTAGGACGGGATCATCGGATCGGTGCCGGAGCCCGCCCGCGTCACCAAGACCTCGTCCTCGGATATGCCCTCGAAGCGCAGCACCTCGCCGGCGAACAGGAACGTGTCGCCAGGAGTGAGCGTCTCGGCGAAGTACTCCTCGATCTCCCCGAGGATCCTTCCACGCGGCAGGACCGTTCCCGGACGCGAGCGCGTGCTCTTGCCGAGCCGCACCTTGATCATGCTGGATTCGACGATGGTGCCGACGTTCAGCCGGTATTGCTGCGCGACCTTTGCATCGCGCACGCGCCAGAGATCGTCCTTGCCCTTCACGATCTTGGCGAAGCGTTCGTAGGCGCGAAGCGCATAACCGCCTGTCGCGACGAAAGCGACGCAGGCCTCGAAATCCTCCAAGGTCAAACCCGCGTAAGGTGCTGCGGACCGCACTTCCTCGTAGAGCTCATCGAGCTTGAATGGCTCGGCGCAGGCCATGCCGAGGATGTGCTGGCAGAGCACGTCGAGCGCGCCGATGCGCGCATCCGGCGTATCCTGCGCCGCCTCGTGCACCGCGTCGAGCGCCGCACGGCATTCGAGAATCTCGAAGCGGTTCGCCGGCACGAGATAGGCTTCCGACGGCTCGTCCATGCGATGGTTCGAGCGGCCGATGCGCTGCATGATGCGTGAGGCGCCCTTCGGCGCGCCCACATTCACCACGAGATCCACGTCGCCCCAGTCGATGCCGAGATCCAGCGTCGCGGTGCACACCACCGCTTTCAGCCTCCCCGCCGCCATCGCCTCTTCCACGCGCCGGCGCTGCGACACGTCGAGCGAGCCATGATGGAGCGCGATGGCGAGGTTGTCGTCGTTGAGCTTCCAGAGTTCCTGGAAGGTGTATTCCGCCTGCAGGCGAGTGTTGACGAAAACGAGCGTCGTCTTGTGCGTGCGGATCAGATCGTAGATCGCCGGCATCGACAGCGAGGCCGTGTGGCCCGCGAGCGGCAGGCGCTCGTCGAGTTCGAGCATGCGGATGTCGGGCTGCGCGCCGCCCTGGACCACGACGAGGTCGGCGAGCGCTTCTTCACCCTCCCCTTGAGGGGGAGGGTCGGAGCGCATCGGCGCTCCGGGGTGGGGTGGCAGCGCCGACGCAGGTCGTGTTTCCACCCCCTCCCGCACCTCCGGTGCGACCTCCCCCCTCAAGGGGGAGGTGGGGCGCTGCCCCACCAAATACCTTCTCAGATCGTCCGGCTCGCGCACCGTCGCCGACAGCCCCACGGCGGTCGCCTCCGGCGCGATGGCCATGAGCCGCGCCAGCCCGAGCGACAGCAGGTCGCCGCGCTTCGAGGTGACCAGCGAATGCAGCTCGTCCAGCACCACGCGGCGCAGGTCCTTGAAGAACTCCCGCGCCTCTGCATGGGCGAGCAGGAGGGCCAGCTGCTCCGGCGTGGTCAGCAGGATGTCAGGTGGCCGCTCGATCTGCCGGGCGCGCTTGTGCGAGGGCGTATCGCCCGTGCGCGTCTCGATGCGGATGGGCAGCCCCATCTCCTGCACGGGGGTTTCGAGGTTGCGGGCGATGTCGGTGGCGAGCGCCTTGAGAGGCGAGATGTAGAGGGTGTGGAGCCCTCGCCTGTCCTTGGCCGTGCCCCGGCCCGGCCCTTTCTCGGCCAATTCCACCAGGCTCGGCAGGAACCCGGCAAGCGTCTTGCCCGCACCCGTGGGCGCCACGAGCAGGACGGAACGGCCCTGCCGCGCCTTGGCGAGCAGTTCGAGCTGGTGCTCGCGGGGCGCCCAGCCTCGGCTCTTGAACCAGTCACGGAAGATTTTCGGGAGAAGGGAGACTTGCGACATGAATCCTGAACATAAGGTGCGTCCGGCCTTTCGCCAGAGACTTCCCGACACAAGGAGATAAAGTTACCATATCGAGGTCGGGGCTCTGGCGTGAACGTCTACCAATGGCCGCTTGCCATCTTCCGGCGGATCATTTCACCTTGGACAACGCCAACAACGAGAATGAAAAGGCAGAACGCCATGTCGGATGACTTTCAGTTCCAGAATGCCGTCGCGGTCGTCACGGGAGGGACGCAAGGGCTCGGCGAGGCCATCGCCCGCACCTTTGCCGAACGGGGCGCCAAGGGGCTCGTGATCTGCGGCCGCAACGCGGAGCGCGGGCATGCCATCGCGCGGGAGATTTCCGGGCAAGGGTGCCACACGGAATTCGTGCAGGCCGATCTCGAAAGCGTCGACGAGGCGCGTCAGGTCACGGCGCGGGCGGACAGCGTGTTCGGGCGCATCGACGCCCTGGTCAATGCGGCGGGTATCACCGATCGCGGCACGATCTTCGACACCACGCCGGAACTCTTCGACCGCATGTTCGCGGTCAATGTGCGCGCGCCCTTCTTCCTGATGCAGGAAGCCGCCAAGATCATGCGGCGCGAGAAGATCGAGGGCGCGATGGTCAACATCCTGTCGATGTCGGCCCATGGCGGCCAGCCTTTCATCACCGCCTATAGCGGCTCGAAGGGCGCGCTCGCCACGCTCACCAAGAACGCCGCCTTCAGCCTCATGCCCTGGCGCATCCGCGTGAACGCGCTGAACATCGGCTGGATGAACACGCCGGGCGAGGACCGGATCATTCGGCTTTATCATGGCGCCCAGGACGGATGGCTGGAGAAGGCCATGAAGGAACAGCCTTTCGGCCGCCTTCTGGAACCAAGGGAGGTCGCCCGCGCCGTGGCGTTCCTGTGCAGTTCCGAGTCCGGCATGATGACCGGCTCGGTGATCGATTTCGACCAATCCGTGATGGGCTGCTACGAAAGCGCGCCGCATCCCTCGACGCCGGCGCAGTAGACGTTTCTTACAACCGCAGCCTCGTTCTGGCCGACTGGTCGGAAACCATCTTGCCTTGTCATCACCGGCCTTGTGCCGGTGATCTCGATTGGAAAGGCACGGCGCTTCACCTTATCGGGATGGCCGGGCCAAGCCCGGCCATGACGTCGAAAGTGTCACCGGCTTAACGCTGCAGCACCATCAGAAACCCCGGCACGGGCACGCCGCGATCCTCGCGGGTCGAGACGCGCTCGAAGATCACGAGGGTGAAGCCTTCGTGCTCCGCGAGTCCGCGCAAATAAGTCTCACTATGGGCGTATCGGGCATCCTCGCCGAGGATGTATCCCTCGCCCTCATGCGTCTGGACGGTGAAGGCGAAGAGGCCTTCGCGCTTCAACACCCGATGCGCCTCCCGGAAGACCGCATCGAGCGCCGCCATGTAGACGAACACGTCGGCGGCCACGACGAGGTCGGCCTCGCCCGTCCCGCGTCCGCTCAGGAACGCGACGAGTTCACCCTCGTGCAGGGCATCGTAGAGTTTCGTCTTGTCCGCCTTCTCGAGCATTCGCGGGGAGAGATCCACGCCCTCGATGGCGGCGCAGCGCCCGGCGAGTTCCTGCGCCATCAGCCCGGTGCCGCAGCCCAGATCGAGGGTTTGCCCGAAGCGGTCATCCCGGATTTGCTCGGAGCAGGCCCGGCGCAGCGCGGCGGCGATCAGCTCCGGGCCGCGATAGGCGAGGCTCTCGGTCAGGTGCTGGTCGAATTTCGGCGCGTAATCGTCGAAGAGAGCCCGTACATAGCCGTCGGTCATCGCCTCGTCGGGCGTGAGCGCCCCGAGCCGTGCGAGGTCGAGCCGCACCCCCATGGCGTCCTCGGGCTCCAGCGAAAGAGCCTGGCGCAGGGCTGCCACCGCCTCCTCCCGCGCTCCGAGTTCGGCAAGCGAGCGCCCCAGCATCGCATGGGCGGCCGCGAAGCCCGGTACGAGTTCGAGCACCTGCCGGGCCAGATCGGCAGCGGCCTCGAAGTCGCGCTCGTCGAAGGCCGCGCGGGCATATTCGTAACGGTGATCGGCGCGAAAATCGCCGGAGGTTCGGACGGTGGTGGTCAAAGACATGGCCTTGGATGCGGGAGAGCGGAAGGGCTGTCAATGGTGCGCCAGGAACGGAGTAGAAGCCGAAACCAATGTCGGGTTGCGGGACGGTCGGGCCCCTCGCTCTTGTCTCTATCGTACGGATCCTCTCGTCGGGCCCGGCCTTATGCCGACCGCCTCAATCCCGAGAAGCGCACCGTCTCCTCCTCTCGTTTGGGAGAGGGGGTGAGCGCTCTGCGTCTATCTGCTCCCCGTCATGGCCGGCCTTGTGCCGGCCATCCCCGGCTGCCGTGCCCCCACAGCCCTCATCCTGAGGAGGTCGCTGTGCGACCGTCTCGAAGGACGAGGGCGTCTCCCGTGCACGCTGGAGGATCCTTCGAGACGCCGCTTGCAGCGGCTCCTCAGGATGAGGTCGGAGAGGGGTCGGAGAGGAGCGCTCCCTTTCCATCCTCTCCACCGTCATGGCCGGCCTTGTGCCGGCCATCCCGATTGTTTGACGCGCGGCGCTTTTCGGATCGGGATCACCGGCACGAGGCCGCTGATGACGGCGCGGGGGTGGTGAGGGCGAGCGCAATGTTCTTACTTTGTTCTTGACAGCCGCATCAACCTTGGATATAACATTGCGTAGATCTGCTCCTGACGAGGGGCGCGCTTCGCGAGGCGTCGCAAGTTGTGGGAGCAGGCACGGTCCTGTCCGCCGGTCACGCAGCCGGCGCCAGGAGGCCCTTGGCAGCCGTGTGCTGGTCCAAGTCTAAACGCCTAAAAAGAACCGTGCGCGAAGCGGCCGTCCGGCTCTTCCATCTACCACACCAAGCGAGCCGGGCTGCCCGTCGCGCCACCCTCGAACCCTGACGGCTCGCAGCGCAAGCTGCGGGCCCACAGGTGCTGGCTCTTTGACATCAGACACACCCCCGTCATCCCGGGGCCCCGCAGCGGAACCCGGGACCCAGAGCCGCCGACGGTGCAAAACGAGACGCAACGCGGCTCGTCC
>NZ_QDGA01000089.1 GCF_003347665.1 Microvirga calopogonii | reverse complement strand
TGACCGAGGCTGTGTCAAAACGCAGATCGGGACCGAGTGAGCTCACCTCTGTGATCCTCTGATCGGCTGGAGCGCAGGTGACAACGGCCGTTTGGCTCATCGACAAGGCTGGATGTCATTCTTGCTGGTGTCCCAGCCATCGTGATCAGCTTGGGTGCCTAGAGCGATGCCCCCTCAGGACTGGATTGCTGCCAGCAGCGGCCCTGGTCCGAGGATCGCCAGAACCCGCTTCAGGTTATAGGCGAGCACGTGCAGGCTCATCTCGGTGCGCACCCGCTCCAAGGTCCGGGTCAGGAAGTGCGTAGCACCCATCCAGGCCTTGATCGTTCCAAACGGATGCTCCACCGTCTGCCGCCGCAGACGCGGCGTCTCCGGGGCCCGATCGAGCCGCTCCTGCATCGCATCGAGCACATCCTCATGCTCCCAGCGTCTGACCCGGCGCTCCTTGCCGGGCGTACACTGATCTTTGAGCGCACAGGTTTGGCAGCAGCTGGTCCAGTAGAGATGCAGCAGCATCCCATGCTCGATGGTGGAGCATCGTCGCGTCAGGCGCTCTCCGGCGGGACAGCGATAGGTGTCATCCTCGGGATGATAGACGAAGTCCTGCTTGCCGAAGCGTCCGTCAGCCTTGGCGCTCGAGTTGAGGGTCTTGGGCACATAGGGCGTGATCCCAGCTCTCTCGCAGGCCAGGATGTCCTCGCCCTTGTAGTAGCCTCTGTCCGCCAGAGCCTCCAGGCTCGGCGTGCCCATGGCACCCTGCGCCTGCTGGCCCATCACCGATAACTGGCCCCGATCCGAGCCGCTGTTGGTGACCTCATGTGCGACGATCAGGTGGTGCTGGACATCCACCGCGGCCTGAACGTTGTAGCCGACGATGCCCGTGCCGATGCCCCGGTTGGTCATCGCCCGCGCGTCCGGATCAGTGAGCGAGATCTGCTGGTCGGGAGCCGCCAGCACCTGCTGCTCCAGCTCCCGGAACTGCTGCATCTGCTCTCTGAGCGCCGCGATCTTGTCCTTGATCCGCCCGGCCTTCACCTGCGCCAGCTCGCTCTCCTGCCGATCGGCCGTGTCGAGGGCGGACAGATAGTGTGCGATGCTGGCCTCCACCTGCTCGATGCGCTTGGCGAGCTTGGCCGGCGTGAAGTTCTTGTCCCGCGCGTTGACCGCCTTGAACTTGGAGCCGTCGATGGCCACCACCGCCTGCGAGAACAGGTTGAGCGTGCGGCACAGCCCGACGAACTGGCGGCACACGGCCCGAATGGCCGGTCCATTGTCCTTGCGGAAGCGGGCGATGGTCTTGTGATCCGGCTGAAGCTGGCCGGTGAGCCACATCAGCTCAAGGTTGCGGCCGGTCTCCTGCTCGAGGCGGCGGCTGGACGGGATGCGGTTGAGATAGCCATAGATGTAGATCTTGAGCAGGGCCGCCGGATGGTAGGCCGGGCGGCCCGTCGCCTGTGGGATGACACTCTCGAACCCCAGGGCATGCAAGTCGAGTTCCTCGACAAAGACGTCGATCACCCGCACCGGATTGTCGTCACTGACGTACTCGTCGAGGCAGACCGGGAACAAGGTGCCTTGGCTGCGCTCCTGGCCTTGGACAAACCGCTTCATCGCGATCCCTCCAGTCCGTACTGACCCAACCAGATTACTAGATTCCGCGTTTTGACACAGCCTCGACCCGCTTCAGACCTTCTCGCGGGTCGGTGAGCACAGCGCCGTCGAGTGGAAGTTCGTGTAGCGCAACCCATTGGCGGCGATGCGGTCCATGTTCGGGATCGGAATGATGCCGCCGAAGGTGGACGGCGCTCCGAAGCCGACATCGTCGGTCATGATCAACAGGATGTTGGGCCCGCCCTGCGGTGGCACCGCGCGGGCGGGCCAGGCCGGCTTCGACTGGGCGGCATTGAGGTTGATCTCGCCCTCAAAGCGTTGCGGCGGCGGCAGATGGCGCCCGTAGATCGTGGTGGTTGCGTCGGCGACCCCGGCGTGCCGGGAGTTGGCTCGATCCAGACCTTGCAGGGATAGGTTTGCAGATTCTGTCCTGAAGCGGCGGCCGGCGGCAAAGCTGCCGGCCATCGGGAGGATATAGAGTATCGCCTTCCAAGCATGAAACTTCGCGGGCTGGTGGCACGCTGTCTCGAGACTAACTCAGGCGCGCCATAGGCATTCTCCCGGGCAAGGGTGGACATCGCTCGCTCCTGAGCTGGGTCACATCAACGCGCCGGTGTCTTGACTTCGCCGTTCGGGAGGCAGAATGTAAATCAATGGTAGCGTGATCCGGAGCAGGATCCGTACGACCTCTCCGCCACACCGCGTAACGTGACAAACGCCGTCTGGTTGGACGATCCCCATGGATAAGCCCCTGCGAGAGGCCCAAAAGGGCCAGAACAGCCTTTCACTGCCCTCAAAGGTCACGATCACGCTTCATGTCAACGAAGCGGCGCGTACGCTGACCGTTGCACCATGGACGACGTTGCTCGACGCGCTGCGCGAGGATCTGGATCTGACTGGCACCAAGAAGGGCTGCGATCACGGCCAATGCGGCGCCTGCACCGTGCTCGTGGATGGGCGCCGGGTGACGTCCTGTCTCGTCCTCGCGATCAGACTGGACGGCTCCCGAGTGGTCACCGTCGAAGGATTGGAGAAGGACGGCGCGCTGCATCCGGTGCAGCAGGCCTTCATCGACCACGATGCCTTCCAGTGCGGTTATTGCACGCCCGGCCAGATCATGTCGGCCGTGGCCCTGATCAACGAGGGCAGGGCGCACAGCGAGGACGAGATCCGCGAACTGATGAGCGGCAATATCTGCCGCTGCGGTGCGTATCCCAGGATCGTCGCGGCGATCCAGCAGGCCATGGCTGAAATGGGAAGCAAGCCATGATCAACTTTCAGTTTACCCAGGCGACCGACGTTGGCGACGCTCTCCGACAGATCGCAGCCGATCCGGACGCCAGATTCATCGCCGGGGGCACCAACATCGTGGACCTGATGAAATACGATGTCGAGCGCCCAGGGCGGCTCATCGACATCTCGCATCTGCCACTCAGGACCGTCGAGGAAACCCCGGGCGGGGGCTTGCGCATCGGCGCGCTCGTACCGAACAGCGACTTGGCCTACCATCCGCTGGTCGAAGCGCGCTATCCCTTGTTGTCGAGCGCGATCCTGGCGGGTGCATCGCAGCAATTGCGCAACATGGCATCGACCGGCGGAAATCTGATGCAGCGCACGCGGTGCCTGTATTTCTATGACGCCGTGACGCCATGCAACAAGCGCGAGCTCGGCAGCGGCTGCTCCGCAATCACCGGCATCAACCGCAGCAATGCCATCCTTGGGACGAGTGAAGCCTGCATCGCGACGCACCCGTCCGACATGTGCGTCGCGCTCGCGGCGCTCGAGGCCATGGTACATGTCATTGGGCCCTCCGGCGAGCGCACGATACCTTTCGCCGATTTCCATCGCCTGCCGGGCGATACCCCGGAGATCGACACCAATCTCGCGCGGGACGAGATCATCGTAGCCGTCGAGCTGCCGCCCAAGGGCTTCGCTGCCAACCACAGCTACCTGAAGATCCGGGACCGGCTGTCCTATGCATTCGCACTCGTGTCGGTTGCGGCGGCCCTGGAACTCGAGAACGGGCGCATCAAGGAAGCGCGGCTTGCGCTCGGCGGCGTGGCCCACAAGCCCTGGCGGAGGATCGAAGCCGAAGCGGCGTTGCAGGGCGAAGCTCCTGATCGTGGGGCTTTTGCCAAGGCAGCCGACATCCTGCTGCAGGGTAGCCGTGGCTTCGGGCACAACAATTTCAAGATTGGCCTTGCCCGTCGTGCGATCGAACGCACGTTGACGCAGGCCGCGCGCGGCACGCCTCAAGTCCAAGCCATCAAAAAGATCCGGTGACTGTCATGACCTATATCGGCACCGCCACATCCCGCGTCGATGGCCATGCCAAGGTCACAGGCACGGCAAAATACGCAGCAGAACCCAAGGCCGCCGACCTTGCGCACGGCTGCGTCGTCACATCCACCATCGCCAAGGGCAGGATCACGCGCGTCGATGTGAGCGATGCCCTGAGGGTCGACGGCGTGATCGAGGTTCTCACGCACACGAACCGGCCGCGGATGGCAGACGCCGACAGCGGCTACAAGGACGATTTGGCGCCGGACGGTTCACCCTTTCGGCCTCTCTACGATGCTACGATCCTGTTCGATGGTCAGCCGGTGGCGCTGGTTGTGGCCAACGATCTGGAGACCGCCCAGTTCGCCGCCTCCCTGGTTCAGGTCGACTACGACGAGGAGCCCCACGTCACGGACCTGCAACGCCAACGCGAAGTGGCGTCGGTCTTGAAAGCCTCTGCGAAGGCCGGCGCGAACCCCTTCGCCCCACCGAAGCCACGCGGCAACGCCCAGGCGGCTCTTGCGGCAGCGGCCATCCGCCATCAGGGCGAGTATTCCGTCCCGATCGAGCATCACAACCCGATCGAGCTCTACGCCTCGACGGTGATGTACGAGCCCGACGGCAAGCTCACCGTCTACGACAAGACCCAGGGTGTTCAGAATGTCCAGCGGTATCTCTGCGGCGCGCTCGAGCTCGCGCCGGAGCGCGTCCGCGTGCTCTCGCCCTTCACAGGCGGCGCGTTCGGCTCGGGACTGCGACCGCAATATCAGGCGGTGCTCGCGGCGCTGGCAGCGCTCGCCTTGAGGCGCTCGGTGCGCGTCGTGCTCACCCGGCAGCAGATGTATGGGCTCGGCTATCGGCCGGCGATGACCCAGCGGATCGAGCTCGGCGCCAAAGCCGACGGAACCCTTGAGGCGATTGCGCATGACGCCGTCACCGTGACCTCGCAGTACGAGCATTTCTATCGGCAGGAGACCGGCTGGTCCGGCCTGCTCTACGAATGCCCCAATACGACATACGCGCACAGGCTCGCGCCGCTGGACCTTCCAACCTCATGTGACATGCGGGCTCCGAGCGCAGCGACCGGGGTCTATGCTCTCGAATGCGCCATGGACGAGCTCGCGGTCGCGCTCGGGATCGACCCTCTCGATCTGCGATTGCGGTGTTATTCGGACCGTGACCAGATCGCCAACCGACCCTACAGCAGCAAGAACCTGCGGGAATGCTATCGCCGCGGCGCCGAAGCGTTCGGCTGGGACAAACGCAATCCTGAGCCGCGCTCGATGCGCGATGGCAGTGAACTTGTGGGCTGGGGTATGGCGACCGGCGTCTGGGAGGCGTTGCAGGTGCCGATCGCGGTGCGCATCGTACTCACCGCCAATGGGCATGCTGAGGTGTCCTGCGCGACCTCCGACATCGGCACCGGCACCTACACGATCATGGCTCAGGTCGCAGCCGACATGCTGGGCCTTTCGCTTGAGAACATCAGCGTCAAACTCGGCGACTCGACGCTGCCGCAATCGCCCGTCGAAGGAGGGTCATGGATTGCGGCATCGGTCGCCAATGCGATCGTGACGACCTCCGACGCGGTTCGCCGCGAACTGTTGACCCTCGCCAGGAAGGTGCCGAATTCGCCGCTTGCGGACGTTGGGCCCGAGGACGTCCGGCTCGCCGACGGCAATCTCGTGACCAACAAGGACCCGGCCCGCATGGTGTCGATTGCGGACGCCATGCGGCATGGCGGCATCGACCGCATCGAGCAGGAGAAGACAACGAGCTTTCCTAAGGACGAGGCACATTCGCACAACACGCATTCGGCAGTCTTCGCCGAGGTCAAGGTAGACGAGGAACTCGGAGTTATTCGTGTGACCCGCGTCGTCAACGCCGTCGCGGCGGGACGCATCCTGAACACCAAGACCGCCAGCAGCCAGATCCTGGGCGGGGTGGTATGGGGCATTGGCATGGCGCTGCACGAGGAAACGCTTCTCGATCACACCTTCGGGCGCGTCATGAATGCCAATATTGCGGAGTATCACGTGCCGGTGAATGCCGACATACACGACATCGAGGTGATCTTCGTCGACGAGCCGGACGACCGCATCAATCAGCTCGGCATCAAGGGCCTGGGCGAGATCGGCATTGTCGGCGTTGCCGCCGCGATCGCCAATGCGGTCCATCACGCGACGGGACAGCGCGTGCGCGACCTGCCCATCACGTTGGATAAGCTTATCCAGTGATCCAGAAGGCCGGCAACATCATCTCGGGCAGGACCTATGTCCCGATTGAGACATGGTACATTTCTGAATTGGCCTCTTCAGGGCGATTGAGGAATGTCCGGCCGAGGCACGCCTGACAATTGGCTCGAAGGCAGCAATCCCCGTCAAACCGTATGTTCCAAAAGGGCAGGGCAATCCTGACGCTGATGCTCCCGAGGGTGAGATATCTGCGGAAGTGGCAGAGGCTCGGGAGCCGCGGGCGTCGCTCCAACCTCCGGCGGCGCCTGTGCCCATGCTGTTTCGTTTCGTCGATCTCGTGCTCTGGCCCTTTGCAGCACCGCCTCGTGAAACCTGTCACTCTCAAACATAGCCTGTTGGCGAAGCGTCGCCACATGACCGTCTCAGTGGTATCATGAACCAGCACGGTCGCGGTGTCGGGCAGCCGGATGGTGCATGTCGCGTCAATCGCCTGGGCTTCATCCGGCGGATCTCCTGAGGGAGAGACAGCCATGGTAACTGGAAGGGCGGAGCGGCGGCTGGCCGCGATCCTGGCCGCTGACGTCGTCGGCTATTCCCGCCTCGTCGAACAGGACGAGGCTGGGACGTTGTCGGCCCTGAAGGTTCTGCGCCGGGAGGTTATCGATCCGCTGCTGGCCGAGCATCAGGGCCGTATTGTCAAGCTGATGGGCGACGGTGCGCTCGTGGAGTTCGGCTCGGTCGTCGATGCCGTCGCGTGCGCGGTCGCCATCCAGAAGACCGTTGCCGAGAACCAGGCCGACATCCCAACGGAGCGACGCATCATCTTCCGGATCGGCGTCAATCTCGGTGATGTGATCCACGAGGTTGATGGGGATCTCTACGGCGACGGCGTCAACATCGCGGCCCGCCTCCAGACCCTGGCGGATCCAGGCGGCATTTGCATTTCCGGCATGGCCTACGATCACCTCCAGGGCAAGCTTGACTGCGGCTACGAGTACCTCGGCGAACGCGCGCTCAAGAACATGGAGCGACCGGTGCGCCTGTACCGCGCCCTTCTGGAAGGGGGAGCCGCACGAACGGTGTCGCCCAGGCCTGCACTTCCGGACCGACCATCCATTGCCGTCCTGCCGTTCAACGCCATGAGCACCGACCCGGAGCAGGACTTCTTCAGTGATGGGCTCACCGACGACATCACCACCGCGCTATCCAAGCTCAAGGGCTTCTTCGTGATCGCCCGCAACACGATGTTCACCTACAAGGGAAAGCCCGTGGATGTGCGCGCCATCGGGCGCGAACTCGGGATCCGCTATGTTCTCGAGGGGAGTGTCCGCAAGTCCGGCAACCGCGTGAGGGTGACCGCGCAGCTCATCGATGCGGCCTCCGAAGCCCATCTCTGGGCCGAGAGGTACGACGGCGACCTCGGCGACATCTTCGTCATTCAGGACGAAATCACCGCCAGCGTCGTCGGTCGCATCGGGCCGGAACTCCTGGCCGCAGAGCATGCTCGCGAAAGCCCCAAGCCGCATCATGGCCTTGATGCCTGGGAATGTGTCGTGCGGGCGGTGTTCCTGTGTTCTCAGTTGTCTGAGGAGAGCAGCGGGAAGATGCTCCCCTTGCTGGATCGGGCCATCGGACTGGCGCCCGATTATGCCCAGGCGCTCGCCATGAAAGGTTGGATTACGATATGGCGCGCGTTCCAGGGATGGGAGGACATGGGATACGCCCTGACCCTTGCCAGGGATATCGTCCAAAAGGCCATTGCCGCGGACGATAAGGAACCGTGGGCTTACCTTGCGCAGGCGATGATAGCCTTTGCGACGCGTGACAATGTCCTGGCGACGGCAGCGATCAGCCAGGCTGTCGCGATCAACCCCAACTCCGCGTTTGCACACGGCCAGTTGGGACTTGCGCATGCCAACGGGGGCCGCGCGGCGGACGCCATTCCTTGCATCGACTACGCCCTCAGACTGAGCCCGCGCGAGGCTTTTCTCGGCGACTTTCAGTTCTACTACGCCATGGCTTACTTCCAGGGCGCGAATTACGAGCTTGGATTGAGTTATGCACGCGAGGCAAATCGCTTGCGGTCCGGCCACGCGGTTCCGCTGATCATCGGCACGGCCTGTGCCGGACTTCTGGGCAACCAGGAGGCTGCCACGGACCTGCTTGGACGGCTCAAGTCGCTCGTCCCTGACATCTCACGGGACGCGGTCGCAGCAACATCCTCTTTCGTCCGCGCCGAGGATCGGGCGCGCCTGATCGAGGGACTTGCCCGTGCCGGCCTGGATTGACAGGTTGGATTGACCTCGAGAACCGATCGCTTACCGGTGAGGAGCGTTCCTGGCAGCATGTCGCGACGACGTTCGAAATTGTGCGGCGTGGAAGCCCATCTCGCGGCCGCCGCAACAAAGCCGCCAACACGAAGATCGCTTCGTCTATGGGCTCATCGCGAGTAAAGGCGTTGAGACGCTGGAAGGCGTGGCTCAAGTCTGTTGGCGTTTGCTGCCGAATGCCGGACCGATGCAGCGGCGATCTAGCGCATCGTGCGGAAAAGTGGGCCCGGTTTTCCGCAATAAACGATACGCCAGCTCAGAGTTTGAGCATCGGAGCGGCACGTTTCATTGTGGCATCCGCGAAACGAACTTGTGAACCAAGAACGTCCGTTCATGGCACTTCTCGAAAGTGGATCGAGTGTCAGCTCTGGCAGGGGACACCGGACGTCGCGAACCGGCACCAGATTTCCCTGGTTGACCCGTTGCAGACCTTTTCCACCCTTGTGAATGGCAATTCCCGTCGCAGAGACCCTTATTCGTTCCCGCACGGCGAGTACGGGTAGTAGCCGCACTGGTTTGGGATGACGTACGAGTTGTAGGCCGCACTTGCATTGGAGACACCCGATCGCCCGTACCAAGCACCGTGATAGACAGGAGCATGCCAGTAGGCGCTGCGGGCGCCTCTATAATCTCCAGCGCGATCAAAGTCGCCGGCGAAGTAGTCAATGAACAGCGCCGCCGGACCGCTCGCTCCGGCGAGATTGCCTTCCAGCACTGCAACGTCGAAGGTGAGATTGCCGCCTTCGAGCTTCGGCGACTTCAGGGTCACCACGGCATCGATCACCTTCGAGCCGTCACCGCCCAGGACGGACACGGTCGCGTTGGGTGGATCCTTGGAGAAGCTGTCCTTGCCCTCATCCCATTGCATGATGAACTGCTGGGTCATGACGTGCCCGGCCGCGCGCACCGGGCGATCAGCGAATACGATCGAATTCGGCGATACGCCGGTCAAGGTCAGCTTGTTGCCCTCGAGCTTCGCGCCAGCGGCGTTGAGGACGGCGAGCGACGGGACCGGGCCCGTGGGGGTGACCCGACCGATGGTCTTCGCGAGCGGCATCTGTTGTCTGCCGTCCGCGTCCTGCGCGGGCACGCTGATCGTCATCGTGCAGAGGCCACCGGTTAGCAGGATAAGACAGGCGAAGTGCTTGCTGAGCATGGCGAGACCTCCCTTTCGTCAGCTTCCGACACGCCAAACGGTCGGCGTCGATGAGAACGTGCGATGAGACGGCGGACACCGAGAGCCTGTGACCCCGCCGTCTCTTGTCCGATCCGAGGAGCGGCTCACGTGCCGTTTGCGGCTACTTCACGGCTACCCTATAGCTGAGCACGGAGGTGCCGGGCTTCTCGTCGATGCTCTGCCCCGTTGCGGTGATCGCGAAGCTGTCGGGGCCGCTGTATCCCGGAGCGGGCGTGTAGGTCCAAGTGTCCTTGTCGATCATGTTCAGGGTGCCATGCTGCGGCCGCTGGCTGATCTCCGAACGGGTGAGCGTGCCTTGAGGAGTGATGTCGGACATGCATCCCTGTCCTGCCTGGACGTCGAAGGCGCCCTCCATGTTGGCCCCCATGATGGCCCGATTACCCGCGATGACGCACATGGCCGGCGCCTGGGCCAGGGTCGGCCCGGCAGACAGCAATGCTAATGGGAGCACTACGATCGAAACCGACTTCGTCATGACAGTTTCTCCTCTCGATGGTTATCGCGCGGGTCCTGCAGTTGCGCCCGTGCTCCATCCCTGTCGGGCAAGGCACCATGATCTTCGGGTCAGACAGGGCATATGAGCCGATCAGGGCACGCACCCGGAAGTCACGGTCAGGCGGACGCGCGGGGAGCATTTTAGGCCGATCCACCAACCCTGCTTGACCCGATGAGCCATCCGCTTGCCAGATCGGGACGCTCCTGCGGCGGCGCAGGTGACAACCGAAGGAGCTGCCATCATCGTCCGGGTTTTCCCTAGGCAGGCTCAGTACAAAACCCGATAGCCCGCCGTCCGGCTGCCGTGAGACACTGGCGGCGCGCCAGGGGCAGGTAGGTATGACCGTCGTCGACATCACGCCAACCGCCGGGAACACGCGACGGAGCCTGCGTCCCGGCACGATTCGGAAGACCGATGCCGACAGATCGACGCAACATTCTTGAGATTCCTGGGCCGAGCTTCCCGGGCCGAGCCTTCCACAGCCCGTTTCCCGGACGGATCGCCGACAAGAGATAGGGGCCAAACGAAGAGGGAAGCGCGATGAAACTGAAAACGCTGATCTGCGGCGCGACGATGCTCTGCGGCGCCTCGGCCATGACACCTGCTCTGGCGCAGGCGCCACCTGCCGGAACGCAGCAGAGGCCCAACATCCTCGTCATCATGGGCGATGATGTCGGCTGGTTCAACGTCGGCGCCTATCACCGTGGAATCATGTCGGGCAAGACGCCCAACCTCGATCGGCTGGCGTCGCAGGGCATGATGTTCACCGATTACTACGCCGAGGCGAGCTGCACGGCGGGCCGGGCGAGCTTCATCACCGGCGAAATCCCTTTGCGCACCGGCCTCACCACCGTTGGTCAGGCGGGCGCCGATGTGGGTATGCCGGACAAGGCCGCGACGATCGCCTCCGCTCTCAAGGTCCAGGGATATGCGACGGGCCAGTTCGGCAAGAACCACCTCGGAGACCTGAACAAGTACCTGCCGACGCTGCACGGTTTCGACGAGTTCTTCGGCTACCTGTACCACCTCGACGCGATGTCCGATCCGTACTGGTACTCGTTCCCGGACGACCAGTCCTATCGCGACAAGGTCGGCCCGCGCAACTTGCTACACACCTATGCGACCGACACGGACGATCAGACCGAGCAGCCGCGTTGGGGCCGGATCGGCAGGCAGCGGATCGTCGACGAGGGACCGCTCGCACCCTATCCCAACATGACCAACGTGCCGAACATGCACGACATCACGCCGAAGGCGAAGTACGACATGACCACCTTCGACGAGGTGCTGGTCAAGGCGTCGTGCGACTTCATGGATAAGGCCAAGACCGACCGAAAGCCGTACTTCGTCTGGCACAACACGACTCGCATGCACGTCTGGACGTTCCTGTCGCCGAAGTATCAGGCCCTGATGAACAGCCAGACCAACTATGGGCTTGAGGAAGCCGGCATGGCGCAGCTCGACGACAGTGTCGGCGCCCTGCTGAAATGCGTGGAGGATTCAGGCCAGGCCGACAACACGATCGTCGTCTTCACCACCGACAACGGAGCCGAGGTGTTCACGTGGCCCGACGGTGGCATGACTCCGTTCAAGGCGACGAAGGGAACGGTCAACGAAGGCGGCTTCCGCGCCCCGGCGATCATCCGCTGGCCGGGGAAGGTCAAGCCCGGTGCGGTCGAGAACGGCGTCTTCTCGGCGCTCGACTGGTTCCCGACGCTGCTGGCCGCGGCCGGCAACCCGAACATCACCGACCAGCTTCTCAAGGGCGTGCAGCTCGGCGACCGCAGCTACAAGAACCATCTCGACGGCTACAACCAGCTCGCGCTCCTGCAAGGCAACGGTCCGTCAGTTCGGAACGAGTTCTTCTACTTCGGCGGCCCGCAGCTCGGCGCGATCCGCATCGGCGACTTCAAGTATCAGTTCTACCAGCAGCCGGAGGGCTGGCCTGGACCGAAGGTGACGACGGACATGCCCGTCATGGTCAACATCCGCCAGGACCCGTTCGAGCGGACTCCGTCGATTGGCCGCCAGAGCCTGAACGATCTTGGGGGCGGCTACATGAACGACTTCTATGCCCGCGAGTTCTGGCGCTTCGTCTCCGTCCAGCAGGAAGTTGCGAAGCTGGCGGCGACGGCGATCGATTACCCGCCGATGCAGGACCCTGCTTCCTTCAACCTGGAGGCCGTGAAGCGGCAGGTTGAGCAGGCAATCCGCAACAAGCCGGGCAACTGAATGAAGCAAGGGGTGGGCGCTTTCCGCGCCCGCCAGCGCCCCAACCGAGCACGCCTATGCCTTTGATCATGGGCGTGTGGCTGTCGGTGCCGATCAGGGTATCGGGCATGGCCCAGGACACGTCGAGGGAATAGTCGGTCGAGACGTCGACCGGCAGCACGGGATTGAGCCGGATCGGATCGTACCCTGCCTCGGCGAGGGAGGCGCGCATACCGGCGATGTCCACCAGGGCCGGACCAGAGGTGGTGTCGTGCATCATGAAGCGGCCGGGCAGGAAGGGATCCCCTCTTCGCTGCGTCCTGTCTCCAGCCAGTTCAGGATCATGTCACGCGCGCTTCCTTTCCGGGATCGACCTCAGCCCTCTGCATCCATGGCGTGAAGCATCTCCACGCGTCGGCGGCAATCCTCATCGGTTGAGAATTCAGCCGACAGGTACGACGAGACGAGATCCTGCGCGAGCCAGGAGCCGACGATCTTGGCACCGATGCACATCACGTTCACGTCGTCGTGCTCAACCGACTGGTGCGCCGAATGGATGTCGTGACAGACGGCGGCACGAATGCCCTTGACCTTATTGGCGGCAATCGACGCACCGACGCCAGTGCCGCAGACCATGATGCCGCGCTCCGCTTCACCGGACTTGACCTTCTGAGTCAGTGCGCGGGCGATGTCCGGAAAGTCGACAGGTTTGTCATCGAAGGACCCTACGTCGATGACCTCGTGTCCGAGCGAGCGTACGTGCTCGACCACCGCGTTCTTGAGGGGCCACCCGGCGTGATCCGATCCGATTACGACGCGCATTGAAAAAGCCTTTTGTACTGTGATTGCGGGTCGAGTGGTGCCGGAGGCACCACTCGGATTCTTCCAGGATCAGCTCCGCATTTCCTGCGGGAGCTCGGTACCATGGAAATTCTTATAGATTTCGTTCAGCTTGCCGTTCTTCAGGTTGGTTGAAATCCATTCGTTGAGCTTCTCGACCAGGCGCGGCTCACCTTTGCGCACACCGATAGCAAGATCGAAGGTGCGAATGAGAACCTTCGGTTCGAATGTCCGGGCCGGGTTCTTTACACCGATCTGGTTTGCAATCGTCGCCGACGTTGCAACGCAGTCAGCCTGTCCGGAAACGGCGGCCGTCACCATTGTAGCATCGTCGTCAAAGCGGGCGAGGGTGAGATTGCGATCCTTCATGTTCGACAACTCCGTATCCTGCGTTGTGCCACGAGAGACGGCAATGGTTTTACCCTTCAAGTCCTCCCAGCCCTTCGCCTCAACGGTTTTCAGGCACGCAACAACGGATTGCAGCGCAGCATAGGCCTTGGTAAAGTCGATCACCTTGGCACGCTCCGGCGTAACGGACAGTGTCGATATGATGATATCCGCTTTGTTGGTCTGAATGTTTGGAATGCGGGTCGCGCCCGTGGTCTGTACGAACTCGAGCTCCAGTCCCAGGTCCTTGGCAAGAAGCTGAGCGGTTTCCACGTCCGATCCCGTTGGCTTGAGGTTCGAATCCATCATGCCGGATGGCGGAATCGCCAAATCGGTCGCGATCCGGATCTTCTTCGCCTTCATAATATCATCGAGAAGGTCGGCGTGGGCTGCGGTGGTGCCGAGTGCCACCACGCAGGTCATTGCGACTGCGGCAGCGTAGAGCGGGCGCTTCATCATCGTTGTTATCTCCCTAAGTCTTGCTTGTCGTTTATAGCCCGGTGCCAACGAACTGGGCGAGTTCCGGAGTTGCGGGGGAGGTCAGGATCCCGGCAGGTCCAGTTTCATGGACCTTGCCACGGTGCATGAACACCACCCGGTTGGCGATTCCTCTGGCAAATCCCATCTCGTGCGTGACCATCACCATGGTCATGCCGTCCGCAGCGAGCGCCTCGATGACCTTCAGCACCTCCCCGGTCAGTTCCGGATCAAGGGCTGAGGTCACTTCATCGAACAGCATCACCTTGGGCTGCATGGCGAGCGACCGAGCAATCGCCGCACGCTGCTGTTGGCCTCCGGAAAGCTGTTCGGGATACTGGTGAATTTTGTCTTCCAATCCAACCTGGGCCAAAACCCGCCGTGCCTGCTCCTTCGCTTGAGATTTGGAGAGGCCCTTCACTGAGCAGGGGGCGAGGGTGATGTTCTCCTCGATGGTCAGATGAGGAAACAGGTTGTAGCTCTGGAAGACGATACCGACATCCTGACGTAATGCTCTCAGGTCCAGCTTCGGATCGCTGACGCGGTGGTCGCACACGACGATCTCGCCGCTATCGATCGTCTCGAAGCGGTCGATGCAGCGAAGGGCGGTGCTCTTGCCGGAGCCGCTGCGGCCGATGAGGGCGAGGACCTCGCCCCGATCAACCTCGAAGCTGACGCCGTCGAGAACCTTGAGCTTACCGAAGCTCTTGTGCACGTTGTTGAGCGAAACGACGGGCGACTGAGTGGCTGCGTTCAATATCTTGTGCATGTCAGGCAGTCCCGAGTGAGAGGCGGGCAGGGCCGCCGCGCATCTCCAGGCGGCGGCTGATGCGCGAGATGGGATAACAGAGGGCGAAATAGATCGCTGCTATGATGGTGTAGATCAGGAATGGCTCGAAGAGGGAGTTGTTGATGATCTGGCCGGACCGCGCGAGTTCCACGAAGCCAACCACCGAAGCCAGCGAGGTGTTCTTGATGATCTGCACCATGAAGCCCACGGTCGGCGGTGTCGCGATCCGGATCGCTTGTGGAAGGATGACCTTCGCCATCCGTTGAGAGCGGCTGAGGGCGAGCCCTTCTGCCGCCTCCCATTGCGGCTTTGGAACCGACTCGATGCTGCCGCGCCAGATCTCGCCGAGATAGGCGCCGACATATATCGTGAGCGACGCCCCGGCCGCTGTCAGCGGAGAGACAGTCACGCCGAGCGTCGGCAGTCCGAAGTAGGTCAGGAACATGATGACGAGAAGCGGCGTGCCCTGAATGAGTTGGACATAGCCGGCGCTGATAAGCCGTACGATATGGCTCGGCGAGATGCGGCAGAGGGCGATGATGAACCCGGCGATGCCGCCTCCGAGAAGGCCGATAAGCGACAGGCCTATGGTCCACAACGCTCCATAGCCGAGGAACATGAGGTGATTGGCATTCAGGGAACCGCCCATCTATTCCTCCTCACAAAGGGGTGCCGAGGCGCCGACGACGCGGGAAAATGACGAGGCCGAGAAGCCAAAATCCGGCACGCATGACCAGAGACAGAACGATATAGACGATGGCGACGAGGATGTAGGTCTCGAAGGCCCGGTAGGTGTCGGATTGCACGTAGTTCGCGACCGCAGTCAGTTCTTCCGCCGAGATCTGGGATGTCACCGACGATGCGAGCATCAGCAACACGAACTGGCTGGTCAGGGACGGGTAGACCTTCTCGATGGCCGGCCACATGACGACGTGCCAGTAGATCTGAGTCCGGGACAGCGCCAGGCCTTCAGCGGCCTCGATCTGCCCGCGGGGAATGGAGTCGAAGCCGGCGCGGATGATCTCGGTCGTGTATGCGCCGACATTGATCGTGAGGGCTGCTGCCGCGACAACGAAAGCGGAAAACCTCAATCCCAGGCTGGCGAGCCCGAAATAGACGAGGAAGATCTGAACCAGAAGCGGTGTGTTACGGATCGCCTCGACATAGATGCCGCAGACCCGCGCGATTAGTGGATGGCTGCTGCGCCGCCCGATGGCGCCGAGAACGCCGATGATCGTGCCGAGCACGGTGGCGATAAAGGCCAATTGCAGGGTGAGTAGTGCCCCATCGAAGAAGGTCGGCCATCGCTCGAGGATGACAGAGAAGTCCAGATCGAGATTCATTCCAATCCGTCCCGTCACGCGGCCGTTTGGTTGGTCATCCGGTCATAAACCCTGAAAAGAGCTTGATTCCCGTGCGAGCCCTCGCCGTGCGCCCGCGCCTCGATATATTGGCTTGTTACAAGCGCGGTGGCGGGCAGGGGGACGGAGAGCGACAAGGCCTGTTCCTGCACCAGTCGCAGGTCCTTGAGCATCAGGTCGATGCGAAAGCCAGCGGAAGCATCACCGGCAATCATCGCCGGACCGAGCTTGTCGAGCATCCAGGAGGCGGCCGAACCGCCCAGGAGCACATTGCGAAGCTTATCAAGATCCACGCCGGAGGCGCGGCCAAGAGCCAGCGCTTCGCAGATCGCCTGGATGTTGATAGCGCAAACCAGCTGGTTGCAGAGCTTGACTGTCTGTCCGGACCCCGCCTCGCCCACATGGGTAATCGTCGTACCCATGGCACGGAAATAAGGTTCGGCGCGCAGCACCGCATCGCGGTCACCTCCGATCATGATCGATAAAGAGGCGTTCTTGGCACCGACTGGGCCTCCTGACACTGGCGCGTCGAGAAATGCTATGCCGGCAGCCTTCAGATCCGCATACATGCGCCGGACGGCGACGGGCGAAATCGTGCTCATATCGACAACGAGCCGGCCCTTTGGCGGCGAATGCAGAAGGCCATCTTCGCCATAGACGACCTCTTCGACTTGCGGCGTATCGGGCAGCATGGAGATCACGATGTCCGCGTCACGCGCAGCGTCCATCAGGTCCTCGCATGCCCTGACGCCATAGGGGATGAGATCTTCCACGGCTTCCTTGCGGACGTCATAGGCGCGAACAGCATAGCCGGCCTTGATCAGATTGAGCGCCATCTCGCGTCCCATCGTTCCCAAGCCGATGAAGCCGACTGTTCCGTTACGATCGCTTATCTGCATTATGGCGTCTCGCTCTTTTTTGTTTGCTGCAGGGCTTTTCGAGGCTCGGCCTCTCCGATTGCGGCACGACGCCGGAAGTCATCGCCGATAGCGAAATGCTCGCGAAGGACCTTTTCCGCGAATTCTGGATCACGTCCTACAATGGCATCGAAGATGCGTCGGTGATCTTCGATCAGGTAGGTCTTCATCGTATCGAAGACTTGAAGGAGTTCTCTCCGCCCGCGATGAGAGCGCATCAGGATACCCGACATGGAGTCGTGCAGAACGATGAGCGTCTCCGATTTTCCGGCCGTTACCACGGTGCGATGGAATTCGAAATCTGCTGCGCTGCCGGCATCTGCGTCGTCGATCGTCTCGGCAATACGAGTAAGGGCAAGCTGAAGCTTCTCGAAGTCCGTTACAGTCGCCCGCTCGACGGCGAGTCGGATGGCCTGGCACTCGATTGCAATGCGCGCCTGCATCACGTCATCGATGACCTCCGACTGCTGCGCGAAGGCAAACGTGAAAAAATCATTGAGGACTGAGAGGTCTGGGCGTCGCACGATCGTGCCGACACGGTCGCGGATCTCCACGACCCCGAGGACCGTGAGAGCGCGTAGAGCCTCCCGCAGGATCGGGCGGCTGACGCCGAGCTGCGCAGCGAGATCGCGTTCAGGGATAAGCCGATCACCCGGCCGCAACGAGCCTGCGAGCAGACGCTCGCGTAAGAAGGCGAATACCTTCTCGAACCCTTTGCCGCCACTCTCCCTAAGCCGCGTGATTTCAAGATCAGCGGTCATATATCTTACCTTGGTCAGACCAGAATACATACCAAGGTTAGCCAGTCAAGCGAGGTGCGGGCTCTTAGCCAATCCAATGGTGTTGAATGGCCATTTGAAGCCATGCCGAACAGAGTTGCATATGAATTAGGAAAGAAGCCGAAGAGAACAGACTCGTGTGCAGGCTGCGTGTTGGCCTTTGCGATACCTGGTGAGTGTTCTCAACAAGTCCGCACACCGGGCGGTCATGAATCCACCGCAACTCAGTTGCAAGATCCCCTGATTCTGATGAGCGAGCTCGCCCACTCGTAGCAAGCTTTCGTGTTCGGAGAGGATGCGGGATCGTTAGTACGAACTGCGGAACACGCACGATGCATGTAGCGACCAGCCCGGGTACGACGAGCTTCCTCACATATCAAGGCGAATGCCGCCGTCGGGCGCAACTCGTTGAGGTTCGCCCGCCCTCTGTTCGAAAACTCACCTGTGTAGCTCCCTGACGACGCGGGAAGTGTCATGCGGGTACCAGCTACGTGTCGCCCCTAAAGAAAGCGACCATCGAAGCGGATGCTCATCAGCGGCTTGGAGACCTCTCCGACTGAGCACCCGGCCAGCAGGGCACATTCGCCGACTGGACGATGGAAGATGGTGATATGCGGCAGCAGTCACAGCACCGCTTCGTCTCACAAGCTGAAACCCTGAGATCCTCGAAGCAGCTTGCGAAATGTCAAAACGATCCCCGGGGCAGGCGGTAGAAGTTCGGCGATGGCCTTCGTCGGCGGGGTCGCATCCCGTCCCAAATCGTCAAGTCATTGGCCCAACCGGTCAAGCAGCGAACCGGGTGAGGTTCACACTGGACCTGCCCGATAAGCCGGAGACGGTGTGCGCACCAAACGCCGTCCGGCAGTCGCGGTGGTGGCTGAGCATGGGATAGAGATGAGAGGTGGTTATGACGGTCGCTCAATCAACCCAGAGTCCTTCTCAGCAGACGCGCCAGCACGTTAAATACGACCGGCTCGTGGCAGCGGCCCGATCACTGCCGAGGCTGAAGGTCGCGGTGGCCCATCCTTGCGACGCAGCATCCCTGGGTGCGGTGTTCGAGGCGGTCGAACTCGGCTTGATCGATCCGATCCTTGTCGGGCCGCAGGCCAAGATCATGGCTGCCGCGGCGGGGCTCGGCAAGCCGGTCGCCACGATGCGCATCGTCGATGCCCCGCACAGCCATGCGGCGGCCGAGAAAGCCGTCGAACTCGTCAGGGCTGGCGAAGCCGAAGCGCTGATGAAGGGAAGCCTACATACGGACGAGCTCATGGGCGCGGTGGTTCGCCGCGAGGGCGGCCTGCGCACGGCCCGCCGGATCAGCCATTGCTTCGTCATGGATGTTCCTGATCATGAGACGGCGCTCATCATCACGGATGCCGCGGTGAACATCACACCGACGCTGGAGGACAAGGTCCACATCGTCCAGAACGCCATCGACCTTGCCCGCGCGCTCCGAGTCGATCCGGTGCGCGTGGCGATCCTGTCGGCCATGGAGACGGTGAACCCGAAGGTGCCCTCGACCATCGAGGCAGCGGCCCTATGCAAGATGGCTGACCGCGGGCAGATCACGGGCGGGATCCTGGACGGTCCTCTCGCCCTCGACAACGCCATCGACCTCGGCGCCGCCAAGATCAAAAAAATCCAGTCGCCCGTCGCCGGCCAAGCCAATGTCCTCGTGGTGCCGGACCTGGAGGCCGGCAACATGCTCGCCAAGAGCCTCACCTTCCTGGCCGATGCCGATGCCGCCGGCATCGTGCTCGGCGCGCGCGTGCCAGTCATTCTCACCAGCCGGGCCGACTCGACGATCACGCGGCTGGCCTCCTGCGCGGTCGCCTCGCTCGTCGCCGATGCACAGCGCAATCAGCTCGCCATGCCGGAGGTCTGAGCTATGACGCCCGTCCTCATCGTTCTCAACGCAGGGTCATCAAGCCTCAAGTTCCAGGTCTACGACATGTTCGACGGCGCGGAGCCGCGGCTCGTCTGGAAAGGCCTCTACGAAGGACTGGGAGGCTCCGCGCATTTCATCGTCAAGGACGCCGATGGAAAACTCTTGGATGAGATAACCTGGAGCTCGGGTGACCGGATCGGGCACGAGGAGGCGCTGATGCACCTCGTCTCGTGGCTGAGCCAGTTCCGGGAGGAGCGCAAGCCTATCGCCATCGGGCACCGGGTGGTTCATGGCGGCGAGGCGTTCTCCACTCCTGTGCTGGTCGATGACTCCGTCATTCAGAGGCTTGAGGCGCTCGTGCCGCTTGCACCCTTGCACCAGCCCCACAACCTGGAGCCGATCCGGATCGTGCGCCGCCGCCTGCCGGGGATGCCGCAGGTCGCCTGCTTCGATACCGCCTTCCACCAGACGCAAACGGACATTGCCACCCTGTTCGCCCTGCCGCGCGAGATGCGCGAGCGCGGCGTGCGGCGCTATGGCTTCCATGGCCTGTCCTACGACTACATCGCGTCGGTACTGAAGGACTACGACCCGCAACTCGCGAAGGGACGGGTGATCGTCGCGCATCTTGGTAATGGCGCGAGCCTGTGCGCCCTCAACGGCGGCGTCAGCGCTGCGACGACCATGGGCTTTTCTGCCCTCGACGGTCTGCCAATGGGGACGCGCTGCGGCGCTGTCGATGCCGGGGTGATCTTCTTCATGCTGCGGGAGATGAGGCTCAGCCCGGCGGAGGCCGAGAGCGTGCTGTACAAAAAGTCCGGGCTGCTTGGGGTTTCCGGCATCTCGAACGACATGCGGGTGCTGCGCTCTAAGGCGGCGAGCGATCCGAATGCCAGGCGCGCCATCGACCTGTTCGTGTACCGCATCACCCGAGAGATCGGCTCGCTCGTGGCGGCGCTGGGGGGGCTCGACGGGCTCGTCTTCACCGCGGGTATCGGCGAGAACGACGTGGCGACCCGCGCCGAGGTGATCGCCGGCCTCGGATGGGCCGGGCTCAACCTCGACGAGGCGGCCAACCGCAGTGGCGGCCCACGGATCTCCTCCGGGTCCGGACCCACCGCGTGGGTCATCCCCACCAACGAAGAGCTTGTGATCGCCCGACAGACGCGCAGCGTGCTCGGCGCGACACGGGCCAAACTTGCATCCTGACCACGGAGATTGATGCCATGGAAACCCTGAAGACAAAGCCGGACGAGTCCACCGCCCAGCAGGAGCTTGGGGATGAGACGTTCATGTCGGCGTCCGATCTGCGGAACTACATGACCGAGATGCAGATGGCGAAGGCCACCAAGTCCGTCGAGGGCATGGACCGCGCCGAGAAGGCGCGCCAGGATCTGATCAAGCGCCTGTC
>NZ_QDGA01000088.1 GCF_003347665.1 Microvirga calopogonii | reverse complement strand
GAATTCGGCGGCCCCCGGGTCTATACCTTCAAAGAGCTGCTTGAGTTTGTCTGCGCGACCATCAGCGCCCGGCCGCTGCTGGTGCTCCTGCCGTTCTGGGCGGCCGAGTTGTTGGGCGGGCTGCTGCAGGTGTTCCCTGATGCGCCGCTCACCCGCGATCAGGTCCGGCTGCTGAGGACCGACAAGGTGGTCAGCGGCTCCGAGCCGACGCTTGGTGACCTTGGTGTCAAGCCCCAAGCGCTCGAGACGATCGTCCCTGAGTATCTCGCGGCCTATCGACAGGTAGGACGGGGCTGACGTCTCAGGCCTAACCAAGGCAGACCCTCATATCCGTGCACAGGCTTACTGAAGCCTCTGGACCATCGTGTCGATCTGGCGACCCGGCCGGAGCTGATGACTGAAACTCGCGTAGGTGCGGGCATTGCGAGGCAGGTGGATTGGTGCAAGCTCATGCACAGAGGGCCGCGCTCACTATGCGCCGGCCGGTCCCGGCCCAACATCTCGATCACGTCCTGAGACTGGGGCGCTTCTTGGCCGAGACCAGCGGCTGCCAGCGATCTCTTGCAGCGGTTGCCCAAACGCGGGCCCGCGACTGCGAGAAGTGGTATAGTGCTTTAATCAGGCATGTTGTCGAGATCGCTCACAGTTAGAAAGTATCGAAGTGATGCGTTCGCATTGAAGGAGATCGCAGATGCAGATCACTCCACTCGGCCCTCTCGAGCGCGAGGCAGAAGGCAGCAGCAATACAGCCATCGTCACGAACTTGGAGCATACTGCATTCGGACAAGTGATCTTCGTCGGTGACCATACCCTGCACGCCGATCAGCCCTTGGGCGCTGGCGGACAAGCCGCCGGCCCTGATCCCTATCAGTACCTTCTGGCGGCGCTCGGGGCGTGTACGTCAATGATCGTGGGAGCCTTCGCTCGGCGTAAGGCCTGGCCTCTCGAACAAGTCGTTGTGCGCCTCACCCATTCTCAAACTCACCCGAGAGGTGCGGACGGGCAACCGTCGGGAAAGATCTCCGACCGCATCGAGCGAAGCGTTGATCTTGTCGGGCCACTTTCGGATACCCAACGTGACCTCCTCCTCAAAGTTGCAGACATGTGCCCGCTGGTTGGCATGCTCACCTCGGGGATCGACATCGTCACGACCTTGGCCGCACACGCCCCCGGTGAGAGCTATGATCCGGTCGACCGCGACTCTGACCAGAGCTTCCCGGCAAGCGACCCTCCCGGCTGGATCCGGATGACTGGAGCAGGAAGTCCCCTTCACATCAACGCGCTCACCCATTTAGTCGAGCACGCAGATAACACTCTGGCACCGTCAGAGCTTCAAGCGCGTTAACTGCCGGGGCCTGATCTGCGGATGCATCAGGACTGGTGCTTACATGAGCCGCATTAATTAGTGTTCAATGATCCGGCTGGCTTATGGTGGGACAAGCCGCTTTCACACCTCATCCGTTGCCAACATCGCAGTGCTTGTCCGCACAACGCTGAACAATCCGGGCACTCGGATTCTGAACGTGGCCGATCCGACCGCCCTGAGTGTCGCCGAGAGGCTCTTCTCTATCTCGGGCAGGGTGGGCTGCGATGGTCCGGTTCAAGAGATAACAGTCTACTCAAGTTAGACAATGCCCAAGCCCGATAGCGTCGCCGGCCGGTCAGCTCCCTCGGCAGCGCTCCTCCCAGCTGCAGCAGCATGAAATCGACCGCCTGGAGCTACCGAAAACAACTGCTGCGATCAGGCATTTGCCCTAGTCCCAGGATGGTCTGGAGTAGGTCAGGTACAGTCCGCAAGTGTTGCCGTGTGAAGGTCCGCTTACCCTGCAACTGCGGGCCCTCGGCCTACTTCGGCTCCGTGTAATTACCGGACCTCCGCCGACTGACTACGGCCAACAGCGACAAGACCTAGAGAACATGGTTGGTTGGTCATCGCCGAGCCGGATCAAAAAAGACCAGTCGATCTTCCGGGCTGAGCCTGATCCGGCTGCCAAAGCGCCGGCATTCACGATCAAGCGTATGTTGCAGCCATTGCGCATCCTCATGCGTCGGGCGGTGCAGGCGGAACCGGCGGATCTGGAGAGGCGTCATCTCAAGGCCCATGAGATCACCCGTGACCGCGTCTACGGTCGCGAAGTACATCAAGCTGAGATCGCTCCGGAACTCTTCGTAGCCCGCAATGCCTTCGTAATCGTTGAGGAAGTCGCCGCAGCCGTAGAGGATCAATCGGTTGCGATAGCGTTCGATCGCGACCGGATGATGCGAGGAGTGGCCATGCAGAACGGATATGCCTGCCCGGTCGATCAGAGCATGAGCGAACCGCCTGCGCTCATCCGGTATGGCATAGCCCCAGTTGGGACCCCAGTGGATCGAGGCGATCACCACGTCTCCTGGTTGTTTGATCGCTCTCACCTGCCCGGCGACTTGATTGGCGGTGGCTTCAGAGAGATCGGGCAGGAGGTTCACGCCAGGCCCGGCCGGCGTCGCCGCCCAGTCCGGCGGAGTACCGCTCGTCGTCATGGCATAGGAAAAAACGATCACACGTCCCTTGCCGGCGATCTCCAGGATCGCCGGGGTCCTGGCTTCGGCCAAGCTTCGACCTGCTCCGGCCGTAGCGATTCCGTAACGCCCGAGAACTTGCAAAGTTTCGATCAAACCGGCTTCACCCCAGTCCAGAACGTGGTTGTTGGCGAGACTGCAACCATCAATGCCAGCCGCGAGAAGGCAGGCGGCATTCTCCGGACTCATGCGATAGTTGATGCCTTTAGGTTCATAGGCTTCACTGCGCGTGATGGAGGTCTCAAGATTGATGAAGCGCAGATCCGGATCGGCCCTCCGCCACTCGTCCAGCGCCGCACCCCAGACATAGTCCAAGCCGACCGGTCATGGGATCGGACCATGTGCCTTCTCGGCAAGTTGCACGTATCCGAGCGCGGAGGTGATAGATCCTTCGTGCAGTTGCGGATTGCTCGGATAAGGCAGGACCTGATCGATGCCGCGCCCGAGCATGACATCGCCACACAGGAAGACAGTGACGGCATTTTCTGGCCGGCGCAACTCGCCAGCCATGGCCGGGTTCGAAGCGGTTCCGGGTATTCTGAGCGGAGCGTGGCTTGCCGCAAGCGCCAGGAGCATTGAAGAAGTCCTTACCCCGGATGAACCCCATCAGGTTGCCAACCGTGCTGTACTCGCCAAGCGACACCAGAGAACCGAAGTCCCGATAGTGGAAGGGCTGCAGAGGTTTGCCCTCAAGGTGTGATTCAGCATCGAATATGTACCCTTGAGCCGACTGCCGTTACGCACATGACATTGATGGAGAATTCGTCGCTTCAGCGGGGTCATCATCGGCGCCGATCGTGACCCCACCAAATTTCCATTTTGCGTCGCTGAACCCAGGCGTTGCGCTCCGCTCGAGAGGGGTCAGTTCTTCGGTGCCGATTCACAACGCATTTACCTGCCTATCAATAACGGCTGCCCTAAAGGCATTAGAGTTGCCCCCAAAACCTCATGCTCTTCAAGAGGAACAGAACCGATCAAAAGCGGACATCCAAACTTACGCGCCCAACGAAGGCTATCCCTTCAACTCCTTCCGCAGTTCGTTGAAGAAGCGCCAGTCGGTGCCCTGGGCCAGGAGCTTCTGAGGGGTGCTCTTGAGCATCCCAACCTCATGGAGGCGCAGGGCGTAGAAGCGTAGAGTGTCCTCAGCGCTATACTCACGCCACTGACCGTAGGGGAGCGCCTTCATGACCTGGAGGGCATGGTCATAGCGCTTAGTATAGCCCTGATCTACCATGAACTGCGCGGACTGCTCGGGTTCGCTAGCGCAGAAATCCGCGGCTTTCAAGATGGCGCGGAGGGCGCGTTTGGTGGCTACTGGACACGTGCGGACGAACTCTCGATTCCCAGCCAGCATGCAGCAGAAGTATTGCGACCAAGGCCGGTCCACGGTGCTGCTAATCACAACATGGCCGATCCGCTGCTCCCGCATCTCCTGCGGTTCGGGGGGAAAGCCCAGATAGGCATCGATCTTCCCCTCACCTAGGAGCCGGATGGACTCGGGTCCCGGATACGTGACGAAGTGTATGTCCCGATGAAGGTCCAGGCCCACATACGCAGTCATACTGGCGAGAAAGACGTATCGGGCGGAATCGAGCGTCGGCACGGCCACAGTCTTCCCCTTGAGATCGCGAATCGTCAGAACGCGATCGGTCCCGAACAACTCAAAGCAGCCGACGTGGAGTCCTGCCAGGATGACGATGGGATCCCCAGCCTCTAGGCGCAGAAGGAGCGGGGCAGCGAAATGCCCGTTGAGGTCGGCTTCACCGGAGGCGAGGGCCGCCTCGATATCTGCGGTCCCCTCTTTTTGCAGGAAGTGCACCTCGGTGAACCCTTCGCTGCGCAGCAGTTCTTCAGCTATATACTGAGGTGCTTGACAGATGCTGGGAATCCGGACGAGCCGGATCCGCGTCGTCTCAGGCGGTGGCTCCGCAGCCGCTTGCCCGGGGTGCCAGCCCAGGAGCCCCGCTGTCCCCGCCAGCGTTATCCCACGCAGGAACCTCCGTCGGTTGAATGGTCCAGCGTATAGGGTATGCATGGGAACCTCCGTTCCAACTGCTGGCCTGTATGACAGGCTGCAAAGCGATACCTGTCGAACCGCTTGGCCGACAAAGATCCTTCTCGCATCCTGTCAGGCCGACGCTCACCAGACTTTCATCCGGCACGAGCCTCAATAGCGGCCCGGTGTATTGGAAGAATCATCCAAGAACATTCCGTCACCGGGTGTGCAACAACCACTCGCTCAGGTCTTCAACTCACGTTTGATCTCATTGAGGAAGCGCCAATCGGTGCCATTGGCAATGATCCTCTGTGGGCTCGATTTGATCATCCCTCCCTCACGAAGCCGCAACGAGAAGAACCTGATCGTGTCTTCCGGATCGAGCTCCCGCCATTTGGCATAGGGAATGTCCCTGAGCGTCTGAAGAGCTGAGTCATAGTGTGGGGCATACCCGTCATTGATCAGAAGCCTGGCCACACGCTCCGGCTCCGAGACGCACAGGTCATTGGCCTTCAGCACAGCGCGCACGACCCTCTTGGTAGCCCCCGGATATTTTGCGGCATAAGCTGCATTGGCGGCCAGCATGCAGCAAAAATACTGTGACCAGGGACGGTCCTGGAGGCTGTTGAGGATGACATGGCCAATCTTGCGAGCGCGCAGCTCCTGTGGCTCGGGCGGTCCCGCAAGGAAGGCATCAACCTTGTGCTGTGCGAACAGCTCCATGGGGTCGACATCGCTCGTCACCCAATCAATGTCCTTGAGCGGATCAAGGCCGACATAGCTTGCCATCGCACTGACGTAGACGTGCGGATCCGACCCCCGCGCCACCCCCACAGCGACACTCTTACCCTTCAGGTCGAGGACGCTGTTGATGCCCTCATGCGCGAACAGCTCGTAGCAGCCCACATGCACGCCGCTGAGCACCTTGATCGGATCTCCCTGATCGATGCGAATGGCAAGTGCAGTTCCGTACTCGACGACGAAGTCTACCTCACCGCGCGCCGCCAGCGCTATCGAGCTCAGGCTGGCCTGTGTATCCACATAGCGGAAGTCCGAGAGCCCGTCAGCGCGGATCAGCTCTTCGGCCATAAATTGCGGTGCCAGGCAGATGCCCGGAGACCGTGCGAAGCGGACAGAGGTTGTCTCAAGCGCAGCCTCGTCGGCGAAGGCTCCAGGACGGCTCAACAGTGGAACAAGTCCCATTGCGCCGAGGCCGGTCAAGACATGACGGCGGGTCTGAAAGGTATCCATGGAGTGCCTCCTCCCGTTGATCTCGGATCAGCCAGCTCGAACCTTCTGTTTGCACAGGAACGTTCTGACGTGCGCTGGCTTGTTCCTTCGACGGCAATCGTCCGCGTTTCGTGGGCATATTCCTCAATGACATTACCTCCGGGAGCGGGGAGCGCCTCAGTTCCCTCATCGGACATCTCCTTGCTCGGCTTTTTCACCAACTGCCGCGTGCATTGGCTGGTCACACGATCCACGCCATGAAACAAGCTCAAAGGCTGGGACCGGCTTGTGAAAGCCTTTCAGCGTCAGATCTCCAGCGGGACTAATGTCGATCTTGCCGTGAACAGAAGCGAGGACCTTCTGACTCAGCAGGATTTGGCCTGGCTTCGCCTCGCCGCACAAACGGCACGCGAGGTTTGGAACCGTGCCGATGACCGAGTATTCCTGCCGATGCTCGAAGCCGACACTGCCCAATGTCGCGTATCCTCTGGCCACGCCAACGCCGAAGCCAAGGTCATGCCCACGCTTCCGCCAACCCTCGGCCAGGGCATGAATGCACTCGCGCATGTGGAGTGCCAGCCTCACCGCGCGCTCGGCATGATCCCGTTGTGGCAGCGGATCGTTGAACAGAACCAGCACGCCGTCGCCGACAAAGCGCTCCAGGGTTCCCTCGAACTGCAGCACGAGCTGCCCGATCGCAGTGTGATACTCCCGGAGAACAGTTATCACTTCCTCTGGCTCCGCCGTCTCGGCAAAGCCCGTAAACCCCCGCAGATCCCCGAATACGACTGTGACGTCGCGCCGGTGACTCTCCAGAGGATCTGTGCCTCCCCGCCCGGCGACCACAAGATCCGCCACTTGAGGCGGCAGGAACCGGCGCAGGCGCTCCATTCGCCCAATCTGCTCAACTTGCTCAGTGACGCGCTGCTCGAGATGCTGGTTCCAGGCAGCCAGTTCTCGGGCCTGATCTTGGACGGTATCGTGCAGCGCCTTAATCCGCAGCATGGACCGGACCCGCGCCAGCAACGCGGCATGGTCAATCGGTTTGGTCAGGTAGTCATCGCCACCGGCGTCGAGGCCTTCGACCACATCCCGCGGGTCCGACTTGGCGGTGACGAGGATGATGGGGATATGTCGGTGAGCGGCGTCGGCCTTCAGGCGCCGGACGGTCTCGATCCCGTCGAGCCTGGGCATCATGATGTCCAGGAGAATCAGATCGGGCTCAAGCTCCGCAACCCGGGCGAGCGCCTCCTCCCCGTCGTTGGCCGTCGCAACCTCGTAGCCTTGGCTCCTGAGCCGGCGCGTCATCAGGTCGAGGTTCTGCGGCGTGTCGTCGACCACGAGTATAAGGGGTATATCACGCATGGCCGGACGTCCGTTTCATGTGAGATACTCCTGGACCTTCGCCAGCAGACTGCGCGGACTGAATGGCTTAGCGACATAGCCGTCGCAGCCGGCCTCACGCGTCTTTGCCTCGTCGCCCGCGAGGGCATAGGAGGTGACGGCGATGATCGGAATGTGGTGCAGGGCCGGATTACCCTTGATACGCCGGGTCGCGTCGTAGCCATCCACCAGCGGCAACTGAATATCCATCAGGATCAGGTCGGGCCGGTGTTGTTCGGCCTGGGCTATGCCCTCCTCGCCATTGACCGCCTCCAGCACCTCGAAGCCTGCCCGCGTGAGCAGATCGCGCAGTATCTTTCGATTGTGCCAGGTGTCCTCCACCACCAGGATGCGCTTCATTACGCCGCCTCCATGACTTCGCCAGCCTGGAGCGGGATTTTGATCCGGAAGGTGGAGCCCTGCCCCGAGGTGGATTCCACGGCGATCGTCCCGCCGTGCATCTGGACGATACGCCGTGAGATCGCGAGCCCCAAACCGGTACCGCCCTTTTGCCGGGTTGAGGAGTTGTCGACCTGCTGGAAGGCGTCGAAGATCCGCTCCTGGTCGGCAGGAGCGATGCCTGGTCCGGTGTCGGTCACAGCCAGTTCCAGAAGGTCACCGACCACCGTTGCGGTGATCGTGACCGAGCCTGTGTCGGTGAACTTGATGGCGTTTCCGACGAGGTTGAGGAGAACCTGGGTCAGTCGCCGCTCATCACCCCGTCCAAGCGGAAGATCCTCCGCGATCCTGACCTTCAGATCGAGGCTCTTGGCCTGAGCAAGCGGTTGGGCGACGGAGACCACGGCTTCGATGACGCCTTGGACGGCATACTCATCGAGCGCCAGCGCAAGCTGCCCGGCCTCAATCTTCGATAGGTCGAGCACGTCGTTGATGAGCGCCAGAAGGTGCTGGCCGTTTGCCTGAATGTACTCCAGGATCTCGTGAGCTTCGCCGGTCACGTCGCCATAGACGCCGTCGAGCAGCATCTCCGTGTAGCCGAGGACTGCATTCAAAGGAGTGCGCAGTTCATGACTCATGTTTGCTAAGAACTGCGATTTATGCTGGCTGGCAATCTGGAGCTGACGGCTCTTGTCCTCGATCTCGCGGAACAAACGTGCGTTCTGGATGGCGAGCACCGACTGGTTCGCGAAGGTCTGCATCAGGTCGACGGTTCGCCTGGGAAACTCCGCTTGCTCCCGCCGCATCAGCACGAGCGTCCCGAAGATCCTTTCCGCCCGGACGAGTGGAACAATCAGAACGCTCCGGATACCAGCCCCGACAGCGGCATCGCGCAGCGGCCAGTTCGGCAGTTCCATGATGTCGCTGACAGCGACCGGAACATGCTGCCGGATCGCACTCCCCATAACCGTCTCGACTTCCAGAATTCGGATATGACGGAGCTGCTCCGAAAAAGCCTCATCGAGGCCGCTGGCCCGCCACAGCACGAAGGCGCGGTTGGTTCGGTCGTACCGGAACAGCCCACAGGCATCCGCCTGGCCCAGTGCCATCGCCCGGCTGGAGATCAGATCGAGGACCTGGGTCAGGTCGAGGGTGCCGCTGACGGACTGACCGATCTCAGCCAGAGCCTTGAGCTCTTCGACCGAGGCGGCCAGTGCTGCTGACTGCTCCTTCAGCTCTCGGACGAGACGCGCGTTCTCAATAGCGATCACCGCCTGATCGGCAAAGACCGTAATCAGATCGATCTGCTTGTCGGTGAAGGGCTCGACATGGGGACGAGAGAGCACGATCGCGCCGATCGGCTCCCCGTCTCGCAACAGGGGCACGCCGAGCACGGTGCGGAAGCCTCCAAAAGCCTCGGCTTCCTTCCACCTGTAACGGTCGTCCGTCGCGACATCCTCATAGTGAAGCACGCGACGCTCCTTGGTGGTGCGCCCGACAATGGTGCCGACCGCGTCCGGACTGATGGGGTTATTCTCGAGGAACTGCTTGAACTCGTCGGAGAAGCAGTACGAGGCCCGGAGCCGATAAAGGCCATCGTCCAAGCGGAACAGGAGGGCGCGGTTGGCGCGGCACAGCCGGGCGGCAGTCTCCAGTAACGTGTCGAGCACAGGCTGCAGGTGAAGCGTCGAGCGGCTGATGGCCTTGAGCACCTCACCGGTGGCAGTCTGGTAGGTCAGGGCCTCGGTGAGTTCGTGCGTGCGGGCCTCGATCTGTCGGTAAAGCTGCCCGAGCTGCTCGGATGTCCGATTGACGTTCTGAGCGAGCGCGCCGAGCTCATCGCGATTGGCGATCGTGACCTTCTGTGCAAAGTCGCCGGCCGCGATCTGGCTGAGATGGGTCTCGATCTCCTTGACCGGCTCGATCAGCGACCATGAGATGATGTATCCAAGGCCGAGCGCCAGCAGGATACTGCCGACGGCAAACGAGATCACGACGATCCGGGAGGTGGCGTAGGCCCGCTCGGTCGTCTCGATTGCGTCCACCATGTCGGCCTCGGCAATGTTGACGAGCTGGTTCGTCAGCCGTTCCAGGCGGTCCGCCAGTGGCATGATCTGCGCCACTTGCGTTGTCCGCGCTTCAGTCGTCTGGCCGGTGCGGATGAGGTCCACGACCCGTGTCACCTCAGCCGTCAGGCGGTCATAGTCCTGGCGAACTTGGGCAAGAAGCTCAGCCTCGTCCCGGGCGATGAATTCCATGCGATCGAGGTCATAGCCGAACTGCCTGAGCTGGCGGAGCGCGGCATCGAGCATTCGGTCGTCCTGCAGCAGGAGTGCGGTCGAGATGCTGTAGAGCTGGCTGGTGGTATCGTGCTGGACCTGATGGTAGGCCGCGATCTTGCGCTGCTGGCGGATCAGCACATCGGTTTGCTCGTTGACCCCGCTCAACACCTGCAACCCCACCGCACCGAGCACGATGAGGAGCCCAACGATGGAGAGAAACGCGGCCAGCAGCTTGGTCTGAACGCGCGCCGGCAACCGGGCGACCCAGCCGACCAGCCAGTTTCTGATGCTATTCGGCCTCATCGAGGAGCTTGAGAAGATCACCGCGGAACTCCTCCAGGTCGAACCGGACGCCGAGATACTGCACACGCAGGTTTCCCTTCGGGTCGATGAGTGACGTCAGGAAGGTGTGGTCGACATCGCCGGACGGGGTCTTCTTCGCGAAGACGCCGTACTTTCGCTCGACCTCACGGATAGCGCCGGGGTCACCGGTCAGAAAGGCCCAGCCTTTCAAGTCGGCGCCGAAGTTCTGCGCATATTGCAGCAGTGCTTCGGGCGTATCGCGCTCGGGATCGACGGTGATCGACACGAAGGCGATCCTGGATCCGAATGTGGAGCCGAGCTTTTCCTGCACGCGCGCCATGTTGTCTGTCAGCAGTGGACAGGTGTCCGTGCAGGACGCAAAGATGAAGGTGACAGCGACCGCCTTGCCACGGAAGTCGTGAAGCGACACGCGATGGCCGTCCTGCGATGTCAGGGTAAAGTCCGGGGCTGTCCGAATGATCGGAAGACGCTGGTTGTGCGGTGCGTCGTGGCTCTGCGCCGGCCAGGATAGCAATGTTGCCAGCAGAACGGGGGCAAGGCGTCCGATCATGTCTTCAACTCACGTCTGATCTCATTGAGGAAGCGCCAGTCGGTGCCACTGGCGATAATCTTCTGTGGGCTCGACTTGATCATGCCGGCCTCATGCAGGCGCAGGGAATAGAACCGGATTGTATCCTCCGGATCGTAGTCCCGCCATTTGGCGTAGGAGATTTCCTTGAGGGCTTGAAGGGCGGGATCGTACCGCTTGGTATAGCCGCCATTCACCAAGAGCGTAGCCACCTGCTCGGGATCCGAGACGCAGAGATCAGTGGCCTTGAGGACAGCGCGCACGACCCGTTTGGTAGCCGCCGGATACTTCTCCAGATATGACGCATTGGTGGCCAGCATGCAGCAATAGTATTGAGACCACGGGCGATCCAGAATGCTGTTGACGATGACATGGCCAATCTTGCGGGTGCGGAGCTCCTGCGGCTCTGGTGGAAAGGCCACAAAGGCGTCTATCCTGCCCTGCGTGAACAGCTCCATCGGATTGACGTCACTCGTCACCCAATTGATGTCCTTGAGCGGGTCAAGCCCGACATGGGTCGCCATTGCTGTCACGAAGACATGCGGGTCGGATCCGAGATTTTGCCCGGCACCGACAGTCTTGCCTTTCAGGTCGAGGACACTGTTGATGCCCTCATGTGCAAAAAGTTCGTAGCACCCGACATGCACGCCGGTAAGGATCTTGAGGGGCGCCCCCTGATCGATCTGCAGAGCCAGAGCGGTTCCGAACTCAACAACAAAGTCCACTTCGCTGCGGGCCAGCATCGCGGTGGCGGTCAGACCGGCTACTGCATCTACGTAACGGAAGTCGGAAAAACCATCGGCGCGGAGCAGGTCTTCTGCCACAAACTGCGGCGCGTTGCAGATCCCGGGAGATTTCGAGAAACGAACGGTGGTGGTTTCGAGAGGAGTCTCCTCGGAGGAGGCTCCTCGGGTATCGAGCAGGGCGGCTAGCCCGGCTGTCGTGAGGCCAGCGAGGACATGGCGGCGGGTGGAAGTGCTGTGCATGGAGCGTCTCCTCCACTTGATATCGAATGAGGCCTGTCTTCCCGTTTGGAGGAATGATCAGGACCGATTGTCGATTAGCGCACCGTCCTCGCGTACTTCCTCTCGGCATTCCCCGTCCATGCGCCCAATGAGGCGAGAACGTTGCCGCTCCAGTTCCTGCAATGGCACGATCCTGGCAATGTCTGGCTTGCGGGCACCAGACCGCGCCATCACTCCCTGGAGGCAATTTTACGCCTCTATCGCCAAGCCTTCCAGACGGAATTCGCAATGGGCCAGCCAATCTCCAGCCGCTGCAATGTCTCTCCCGGGCTAAAGGCTTTGAATTGGTCAAGATGGATCTGAAGTCCGGGATGAGATGTGATTGGGGAGGTTTACACGATGCCCCAGGCGCGGTAGCGGGTGCGTCCGGTGAGCTCGCGCGGCAGCGCGCCGCCGAGCTGGGCCAGCATCAGGTCCACGGCCTTGGGCGTGACCCGTATAAGCTTGGCCGCGAGCGGCACCGTGACCAGCGGGCGCGACAGGAACAGCTCGACCAGCTGCGGCAGTTTGGAGTTGGAGCGGATTTTCGCCGTCACCCGGCTCATCAGTTCACAGGCCAGGATCAGACGGTCGAGATCCTTGGTAGCGATGGCGAGCGCCTCCTCGAGTACCGTGCAGAAGCCCTCGAGCTTCTCGCGAGCCCCTTCTCGGCCCTGCGGCCGGAACTTCGATTGCTTGAACCCAGCCGCCAAGGGCAGCAGATGGTTCGTTAGCCCGCGCGCCCGCAGAATGGCGGCCGCCATGATCAGGCCGAGCCATGGCAGGCGGGCGTAGAGGTTGAGATCGAGCCAAGCTTGCCACGCCGCCCTCACGTCTCAGATGTGCCAAAGACGACGATCTTGTGGGGGGGCTGCATCGCCTCCCTCCTCGCAAGCGTCTTTGGCGGAACCTGGCACGGGATGTTCATCGGCATCGAAACCGATGGATACCGACATTCTTGAAGCCATATCCAGCCGGCGCCATTGCGAGGTAACGCCGCCGATCTCCCGCCATTTACTATCCTTCCGCCACTTTGTTGCCTCGGTTACCTTACCCAACTAGCCTCCTTCGTGTGGCAGATCGGCCACCGGAGGGCGGAGCAGGACGTTCCGCCGGAGGGGAACTGCAAGGGACTAGAGACGAGAATGGCAACTGGGACGGTTAAGTGGTTTAACGAGACCAAGGGTTACGGCTTCATTCAGCCGGACAATGGCGGCAAGGACGTGTTCGTCCATATTTCAGCGGTGGAGCGCGCAGGCCTGCGTGGTCTGAAGGACGGCCAGAAGATCTCCTACGAGATCGAGCAGGACCGCCGGTCGGGCAAAGAGTCTGCGGCCAACCTGCAGGAGGTTTAAGACCTCTCACATTTGCGGATTGCTCCGCCTCAACGCGAAGCCGCTCCATTCCGGGGCGGCTTTTTTGTTGTGCCTGCCAAATCGAAGAAACCCATGACAGAGACATCGCCCCCTGCCTTCCTCAGCGACGAGCACTTCATCAATGAGCACCGGAAGGTCTTCGTGATGTTCATGGGGCGTGATGGCTACTCGCAGGAAATGTCGAGCGAAGAATTCCCTCGCCTGCGTGAGACCGTCAAACTCGACGCCTGCCCGAAGGCGTACCTGCGCCTGCAACGGACCGGATCGCGCTTTGCGCTCGACCGCCGCAAGAAAATGGACATTGTGGAGATCTATCATAAGGCAGGCGGATACGCTTACTACGGCTATTGCCTTGCCCTCGGCATCAAGCCTGAGTGATTGGACCTTCCGGCTCCGCCGCGCCACCACTTAGCGGGGTGAGTGATCAACGACCAGCGCCCCTGTACGACCCACTTGGAAGGAGATGCAGTGACCTCTCGCCTTGTGGAGATCCTGGATCGTGACGCCGCGATCATGCGAGCTAAGATGGCTGAAGTGATGGCGGCCACTGATGCCGAGTCTCAACGAGCCAGAGCGTTAATGATCCTGCTCCATACCGGGCTCTTCTTCATTCAGCGGGATGAGACCAGCTCTGCCGAAGAGTTGCGAGCCTTCGCCGGTCAAATCCTCGACCGAACCAGGTTCACCAGGCAGTAGCAGCCGAAATAATCCTGTGAGTTTCAATCCGCCGGAGCCTTTGCGAAGCGGCTGGTAACGTCCGTCGGGTATCCAAACTCTCGCAGTCACACGGGAACCCGCCGCCGACTGCCGGATACGGGAATGTTTCGCTACCTCTGGAGACACAAGGCGTTTAGCGCTGTTCTACTCTTCCTCCTCGGTATCGGCTGGTATCTCCAGCCGGTCGCCGCCTGGATCGCGCTAGCCCTGCTGCTGTTCCTGCGCCTCACCAAGGTCCATTCGGTCCTGCTGATCTATGACCTGACAGACCGAGCTGCACTGACACATGTCAGGACGTTGGCGACCAAACGCGCCCATATGCTCTCACCTGACGAATATGGAAATGTCTCTGAGGAGGCGTGGGATAAGCATCTCAACACCTTCATCAAAAAGACGCTCGTGCCGGAGTTCCAGCGCAGGAATGTCGAGCATCTCCTATCCAAGGATCCGAAGCGCTTCGTCGCCCGCCTGAGGACGCGCATTAACCGGATCATCGATCAACACCAGCCAACCGAGTCGACGGTTGTGCTCGACGACACGATGACCGGCAGGGAATTTGAGCTCTACTGCCGGGAGGTCCTCCAGGAGGCCGGATGGCGCGCCTCGTTGACACCCGGATCAGGCGACCAAGGCGCCGACATCATTGCAGAGAAAGAGGATCGGCGAGTTGTGATCCAGTGCAAGTTCTACAACGGCACGGTCGGCAACAAGGCGGTTCAGGAGGCTTATGCTGCTGCCGCCTTTCAGGATGCGCCCTACGCCGTCGTCGTCACCAACTCGGTCTTCACCAAGTCGGCTCACCAGCTCGCGCACAAGAACGGCGTGCTGCTGATGCACCACACCGATCTGCCGCAGCTTGAACTGATCGTCACCAGCGGGGCAGGCTCCCGCTGATACAGGATTCCATTTAGTCGTCGGAGATCTTGAGAAAGTCGTCGATCGACAACTGTGCAGGACTAGCAGGCTGCGCTCTCGGCTTTTTCGGGGCTTCCTCGGCACCTGCGGTCACCGGCTGCTTGCGCGGGATCGGTGTATCCTCCGACTGCATGCGCTTCATCCGGGCTTTTGCCTTGTCACGGGCCTGTGCTTCCTCGGAATTCGGGTCTTCGGTCAGCCATTTTCCTCGGCGAATGACTTCGTTCACGCGCCCCTGATTGACCCCAAGCTGGAAGGCGATCTCCTGCTGGGTCATATCGGTGGTGTTATGAAGCTCGAGGACTTTGCGGGCGAGTTCCGGCGTCATCTTGCTCCCTGAGACGCGACGGGCCGGCGAGATCGACCGTGTCTTCTTCTCCTCCTCGCGCATCTTCGCCAGAATGGCCAGGGCCATGTTCATGCCTTGGGCGCGCAGGGCTTCTTCGAATTGCTTCAGCGTAGCCAAAAGAGACTCCTGAACTCCTGCCCCGATGCGATCACATCGGTTCAGGCTGACTTTTGAACGACGAAGAGATGGTGAAACGGTCCGTCAGCCCCACACGGCTATCCGGATAGGCCGGCCGAATTGAGCCGACCCGAAACAGAATAGAGTCCAGGATTCGCGTTTTTCAAGCTCGGCCGTGCTAATTGGTTGTTGATTTGTTCCATCTTCGCCGCTTCCCCATTATGGGTGGGCTGACTTACTCAACCTATAGTCGGGATAAACCCGTCATTTGGCGATACCCGCTGCTCAAGTCACAGCCACCGATGGCGTTGTATGCTCCTGCGAAAGGCAAATAGCTTCGGACAACGGGTCACTTATGTCAGGGCCGGGTTCACCGTGCCTTAGAAATCAGGCGCTCACAGGATCGCCGTTCACACGATCCTTCAGCTTATGGGATGGCGTGAAGGTCACAACGCGCCGAGGCTCGATCGGCACCTCTGCACCAGTCTTCGGGTTGCGGCCCACGCGCTGCGCCTTCTTCCGGACCACGAAGTTGCCAAAGCCGGACAGCTTCACGTTCTCCCCACGCTCCAGCGTATTGCAGATCTCGGTTAGCACCTGCTCGGCTAGGACGACGGCCTCGTGTCTGGGCAGGCCGAGGGCATAGGCCAAGGCTTGCGCCAGATCAGCGCGAGTGACGTTCTTGCCGGTCATCTAAAATCCCATCATCCAGAGGTGCCCTCGCAAAGGGCGTGCCCTACGGGGGATATGTCTCCTCAAGCTTGAGCACAAGAGCTTTGAGGTGCTCTGGCATGTCGGCTGCGAGCACATCGTCGTACAGGCTCTTCAAGGAGTGCCCGATGAAGGAGACTACCTGCTCCTGGGAGACGTTCAAGCTGCTGGGGACGTCACGCGACCAATCCCGAGTGTTATTCTGCTGCATGGCATCGTTCTCACGGCTGTGCCCTGCATTGCCCCTGGTTAACATATGTGAAGAGGCAACTCGTGCTAACGTGGTCGGTTTCAGCCTGGCTGTTTAGCTCATGGACAGAGTTGGACGTTCAGAGAATGCCCACTCAGATGCGGGACGAGTAACTGTTGTCGGCGTTACTTGGATGGTCAAAACGGATTTCACAGTAGGTGCATCCCGCCTGCCTTTCCTAGGCACCATGGCGGTTGCCAAGGCCCGGCATTGGTCGGGCCTTTTCGTTTTGGCTACCCCGAAACCTATTCAGGTGTCTTTGGCTTGGTGATGGCCTGCTCAACCTGCGAACGAGAGATCCCGGCCCACCTGGGTGTGTGCCCTCATTGCGGCCGGCCACAGGACCCGATCACTCAGAATAAGCGGACGCTCATCGTGTTTGCTTTGCTAACCGCCTTGCTGGCAGCGGTCTTCGTGCTGCAAGTCCTCATCCGCTCAGGCTGAAACCATCCGCCAAGTTCGCCGTTACTCGGGCGAGGATGACAACCTCCTCACTTCAAGGAAGCCTCCTCATCTCCCTGACAACGGCGGGTGAGGAGGCTTTCGCTGTTGGTGGGATGTCACATCCCACATGGCCGATCGTCGAACCGGATGATGCCAGGTACGCCCAGGCGATAGACGCCTTTTGAGCGCTGCTTGCGCGCGCCTCCTCAGTCTCCCGACCATGATCGGCAGCCCATGACCGCCTTCGTCCTTCGCTTTAGCCCGCGTTGATTCTTTGCCAAGCGCAGACCCTGCCTGAGGGGAGTTGATCGGCTCGATGAGCATCTTCGTCGCGACATTGGACTCGATCGTGACTGCCAGGATTGATCGAAACCTCCCTGCTGCCGCCATCGCTCATGATCTCCCGCCTGGCGGATCGGGCGGCCCGCTGCCTGATCCTCATCCTGTCCGAATGGTGGAGTTGATGTCGTGTCCGTGGATCTCACGGCGCCGCGGTTTGAACGACAGGAGGGTCCGGTGGTGATGTATATGCTCCAGCTTGTGGTCTGGACGGCCTTCATGGCTGTCCTGCTTCTTTGGCCGGCGGGAACACTGGCCTATCCTGGTGCCTGGATCTTCATCGGGCTCTTCGCTGGTGGCGGCTTTGGCATGGTCGCTTGGCTGGCAAGGCACAGTCCCGAACTCCTGCGCGAGCGTATGGCCTCTCCGCTCCAGCGGGCCCAGGCCCCTTGGGATCGTATCTGGCTCTCGCTGTTCATGCTCGCCTTCCTCGGCTGGCTGGTCTTCATGGCCTGGGATGCCGCCCGGACGGGCTTCGCGGCGGTGCCGCGCTGGCTCCAGGGGCTTGGCGCTCTGGCTATCCTGATCGATTTTGCCGGCACTTGGTGGACGTTCCGTGAGAACGCCTTCGCGGCACCTGTGGTGAAAATCCAGACGAACCAGACGGTGATCGACACCGGTCCCTATGCTTTCGTACGCCATCCTATGTATACGAGCGCCCTGTTCCTCTTGGTCGGCCTACCGCTATTGCTGGGCTCCTGGTGGGGCTTGATCATCTCCGTCTCCCTGATCCTCGCCATCGCCTGGCGGGCCGTGCATGAGGAGCGCACGCTGCGGGCAGAGCTTCCCGGCTACGAAGCCTACATCATGCGGGTTCGCTTTCGGTTCATTCCGCGGATCTGGTAAGACGCCATTCGGGTTCTGAGACCGCGTGCCATCATAGCTGGTGGCCCTAATCCATTGCGCCTATCGGCGTCTCGCTGCGCGCGGAACAACTTGGTCGACCTCTCCAAAGTGGGCCCACGGGTCGCCCTGAAGATGCGACAGCCGCGCCGCCAGATTGCTGACCCGATACTGATTGCCGCTGCGGACCGTCCACAGTTCCTCCCACGTCAGTGGCGTCGACACCGGAGCGCCGGCTCGGGCCCGCGTGGAATAGGCCGCCACGGCCGTCGCTCCCCGCCCGTTGCGCAGGTAGTCGATGAAGATTCGGCCCGTCCTGGCCCGCTTTGCCATCGTGTCCGTGTACAGGAGGGGGCTCGCTTTCGTCATGGCTGCTGCGACACTGGCCGCAAATGTTTTGGCCTCGTCCCAGGAGGCCTTCGGCCGCAGTGGCACAACGACGTGCAGACCCTTGCCGCCCGATGTCTTGACGAAGCTCACAAGATCGAGGTCCTGCAGGTAATCACGCACGTCGTTCGCACCCTGAACGACCGCATCCCAGCTGACGCCCTCCCCCGGGTCCAAGTCGAAGATAAGCCGATCGGGCTTCTCCGGGTTCTCCAGCGTTGAGCCCCAGGGATGAATCTCGAGGACACCGGCTTGCACCAGAGCGAGAAGGCCGGACAGGTCCTGGATCGCAACGGCTTCGTCCTCTCCGACGCGGACCCGCTCGATCAGATTCTCATCGAGACCTGCCCAAGCATGCTTCTGGAAAAAGCATTCCTTCTGCGATCCGCCTGGGCAGCGCAGGAGCGAGAGGGGCCGGTTCACGATGTGAGGCAGGATCCACTCGGCGATCTCCGTATAGAACTCAGCGAGCCCGAGCTTGGTGAGCCCCTCGTCCTCCCACAAAACGCGGTCGGGATGCGTGAGATGGGCTTTCTCAAGGATCGCAGCACCAGGTGTTGTGTCGCGGGAGCCCTGCACAGCGGCCTCCCACACGACGTCCCGGGGATCCTTATCCTCGCGCAGCCCTTGGAACGAGCCCTGCCGGACCATGCCGTCATGGGTCCACCCGCGGAACTCGACCTCGGCGACCAGCTCCGGCCTGACCCACTTCACCCCCCGACTGGCAGTGGCAGGGATCTTGCTGGTAAAGGGCGAGGCTTTTATCTCGATCGACGTGAGGGTCTTGTAGAGAGCGCCCGCCACCTCCGATGTGAAGCCGGTCCCGACGCGGCCAACCGGAATGAGCTTGCCGGCCTCATAGACACCCATGACGAGTGAGCCCACAGCCTTCTTGCTCGCGCTCGAGGGCAAGTACCCGGCGATCACCAGTTCCCGGCGCTGCGTGCACTTCGACTTGACCCAATCGTCGCCTCGACCCGACCTGTAGGGCTGATCGGCGCGCTTGGAGATGATCCCCTCCAAGCCCATTCGGCACGCGTGCCGCACGAGCGTTGCGCCATCCTCCTCAAGGTGTTCGCTGAAGCGGATAGCGCCACCCTGAGGCAGGTCATCGAACAGCAGCCGCAAGGCCGCCTTGCGGTCTGCCAGTGTCGCCTTCCTCAGGTCCTCTCCGTCGAGATAAAGCAGGTCGAAGACATAGTAGACGAAGCGCTCGCCCTTCCCGCCCTTGAGCTCCTGTTGGAGTGCCGAGAAACTTGAGACCCCTGCCTCGTCCTCCACGACGATTTCACCGTCGAGCAACGCCGATGGAATCTTCAGTTCTTTGAGGGCATTTGCGATTGGCTTGAACTTCGCTGTCCAATCGAGCCCCTTTCGTGTCAGGAGTTGGACTTGGCCGCCATCGATGCGGGCCTGCATGCGATAGCCATCGAGCTTGATTTCGTGAAGCCAGTTGTCACCCCTTGGGGCAGTCTCAACCAGTTGTGCCAGCGCGGGTTCGACAAAGGCTGGCAGAATGTCCTTCTTCGCACCTTTGATCTTCGAGGGGCGGCGCGATTTCTCCAACTTCGATCTAGCCACCTTCGCGCGTGCAGCATGGTCGACCCGGATGTCGCCTTGAGCGGCCAGTTCCTCAATGGTCCGGCCTGATTTGAGTGAGGTCGTCTCCTCCTCCAGGATGTCCGGATCCTCGGAGGTGCGGGCGGCCTCATCATCAGATTTGAGCAACAGCCACTGCTCATTCTTCTCGCCGGGCTTGCCGCGGGTCCGAATGAGGTGCCACTTACCTTTGAGGCGCTCGCCCTCAAGAGTAAACGTCAAACGTCCACCGGCATAATCGGCATGCGGGTCGCCTTCCGGAATCCAGCGGCCCTGATCCCAGACGATCATCGTCCCGCCGCCATACTGGCCGGCCGGAATGACGCCCTCGAAATCGATGTACTTCAGGGGATGGTCCTCGGTGTGGACCGAGAGGCGCTTCTCACCGGGGACCAGGCTCGGCCCCCGCGTTACTGCCCAACTTTTGAGGACCCCATTGAGCTCCAGTCGCAAGTCATAGTGCAGGCGGCGAGCATCGTGCTTCTGCACCACGAAGCGGTTGCCCTGAGACTTGGCTGTCTTCGCCTTGGGTTCGTTCGTGATGGAGAAGTCGCGTTTCGCCCGGTAGGTGGTGAGATAACCTGAGGCTCTTTTCGTGGCGGGCCGGCTTCGCGATGGGGCCTTCCTTGTTTTCAGACTGGATGATCCCGCAGCCATGGCACACTCCTACGCGACATAACTCGTTGGGCACCTAGCCAGCTTTGCGGGCCTTCGTCTTGGGTGCGGGCTTTTTCGGCGCCTTGGACTTCGCCGCGGCTTTCTTCGCCGGAGCAGCTTTCTTGCCTGCGGACCCTGCCTTCTCGGCCGAGATACTGCGCTTGAGCGCATCCATAAGATTGACGACGTTCGAGGGCTTCTCGGACGGCTCCTCTTTCAGCGGCTTGCCGGCCTGCTTCGACTTCAGCAGCTCGGCGACCGCTTCCTCGTACCGGTCATCAAATTGCTTCGGATCGAAATGGGCCGCCTTGCTGTCGATGATGTGCGCGGCGAGATCCTTCATCTCCTTGGGATACTTCACCTCGCTGATCTCATCGAAGACCTTGTCTTCGTCGCGAACCTCGTCGGCCGCGTGCAGCGTCGTGCCGACAAGCCCTTCGTCGAGAGGCTCCAGCAGGATCATGCGTTCACGCCGCGCCAGCACAATACGGGCAATGCCAGCCATGCCTTTGTCGCGGATGGCATCCCGAATGACGCAGAAGGCTTCGCTCGACACCTTGTCGGTCGGGGCGATGTAGTAGGCCGTGTCGAGGAAGCGCTCATCGACCTCCTCGCGTGGCACAAAGCTCTCGATGTCGATCGTGTGGGTGCTTTCCAGCTTCAGAGCGTCGAGTTCTTCGTCCTCGACCTGGATGTAGCTGCCCTTCCCGACCGCGAACCCTTTGACCTGGTCTTCACTCTCGACGACCT
>NZ_QDGA01000087.1 GCF_003347665.1 Microvirga calopogonii | reverse complement strand
GCCGGCAGCTTCGGGGCGACATGGCGGAGCAACAGCATGGCGGCGAGGCTGAGCAGGCCTGTTGCCACCGGAGCCGGCGATGCTTCCCACAGGTGCTGCAAGACGAACCAGAGCTTCGTCACGAAGTTGCCGGAGGTGCCGGCGATGCCGAGCAGGTGCGGCACCTGTCCGATGATCGTGACACAGACGAGCCCCTCGATGAAACCGCGCATGACAGGGGTCGGAATGAAGGCCGCGACCCAGCCCATGCGCAGGGCGCCGAAGGCGAGAAAGAAGGCTCCGATCAGGACGGCCAGCGTGCTCGTCAGGAGGTTGTAGTCCGGCGTCCCCTGGGCCACGAGCGCGCCGACCGTCAGTGCCGAGATCAGGCCCGTGGCCGTGTCCGGACCGATGACGAGCGAGCGCGAGGAGCCGAACAGCGCGTAGATCACAAGGGGAGGGACGATGGTGTAGAGGCCCATGATGGGCGGCACGCCGACGATGCTGGAATAGGCCATGCCTTCCGGCACCATCACGGCCCAGACGGCCAGACCGGCCAGAATGTCGGTCACGAGCCAGTCACGCCGATACGCAGGCAGCCATTCCATGATGGGCATCAGGCGTCGCCCGAATGTTGCGGGCTCCGAAGGAGATGCAAGGGCTATCGGATGCTCGGACATCGTTGCGTCCGCATTTAAGGCGCGGCAGCATGCGGCCCAACTCGCGCCTTGAAAAATCGAGGGCGATTGACGTCATCATTCTATCACCGACGCGGCTTGCAAGCTAGATTTCTCAGCAGAGATGCAGGACGAGTTCCATCAGGGATGCTCCCGGAAAGACAAACCTGGTCTGCCTCCCGACAAGCGGTTCGCCCTAAAGTCCAATCAGGTCAGGCGGCTCGAAGAACTGGAGATGGGGAATGGTGCGACAGCTTCTCCTCGGCGGGGTGGTCAGCCTCGTCAACATCGCCATCCATGCGGTCTTGATGGCAACCGTCGTGAGCACCGCCCGCAAAGTCCTGAAGTGGGATCGCCGTCAGTCTCAGGCTTGGCTCGCCGCCGTCATGGTTGCGACGGTCGGGGTGCTGATGGTTGCACATGTCGCTGAGGTGCTTGCCTGGTCGCTTGCCTACGCGGTCCTGGATGTGGTGCCTGCCGGGACGGATGTCGTTTACTTCGCCTTCGTCAACTACACGACGCTCGGCTACGGCGACGTCGTGCCGGTCGAGCGCTGGCGGCTACTTGGGCCGATAGCCGCCATGAATGGCGTGCTGCTGTTTGGCTGGTCGACGGCGGTTATCTTCGAGGTGCTGAGACAGGCCATGCGCAGCCGCGACCGAATGACCGGTTCGTGAGCGCCGGAGGGACGGGCAGCGGTCCATAACGCTCACAGACGTCCGTTGCTTCGTAATGACGGATTCTGTCGAGAGGCCCACCGTTATTCCGCAGCAGCCGGGGCGGAGCCCGGCGGCCGCTTGCCCGCCCGGCTTCTTGATTTCGGCGAAACCGAAAACTCGAATCCGGCCTTGCCGGCCTCCCTCTCAACCCGTCCTGCCTCTTGTTTGACAGACATATCATCCTGCGGGCCCGCGAGCCGGTGCAGCCGCGGCAATACCTGCTCCAGTGCCTTCAGGAGAGGCTTGATCGACGCATCGTTCGGATCGCCTTTGTCGGCGAGCTTGCGCAGCGTGTTCGCCAGCTTGTCGCCGCGGCGAAGGGCCTTGGCCCGCAGGTCCTGAAGCTTCGTCCCGTCCGGGTCTGTCTTCCGTTTCAGTTTCATGGGGCACCGCCTTCCTCGTGGGTGTCCTTCCACTTCCCCGGGACAGGAGCGCCGCCCGCCTCATTCTGTCCGGTCGATCCCGTCATGCTCCGAGCGCCATCCGCCGACACCCGCATGGCAGCGGCGGCGCATCCGCCCCGCTCATCCCAGGCAGGACGGTGCTCCGGCGGCTACCCAATCGGATCAGTCTCGCACCGACAAGGGTTTACCGGCGCGAGGACCAGGATGATCTCTGAGTTCGACCTCACGCCGATCTATCTCCCGGCGCACTTGTATGTGCTTCAACCGACACCACCTTCACGGGCCCAGCCGCAGATAGCCGCAGGGTAATGGTCAGAACGGTTTCCACGTCCCTCTGGGGCGGGCGACCCTCCTGCCACGCGGCTTCAACGGCGGCCAAGAACGCCTCGTGATAGCCCTTGATCAGGTTGCCGATCGACATCCCACCCGACCAGGAGGGCACCATCGATTTGTCGCCATTGATGATGTCCCGCGCATTGTAGGGATCATCCTCGTGAGCGTTGAAGTAGTCAGCAAGCGCGCACCCGCAGAACCACCCTTCGGCCATACCCTTGAACATGACGGCGGCAGCGACCGGCGGTTTGAGCGCATGATCGGCATGCCATTCCAGGGAGTCCTCGGCGCAAAATTCGAGTTCGTGATCGGCCCTGGCGTAATTGTCTCGCCAGGTGAGTTGCACGAAACCTCGGCCATAATAGGTTTGGCCGGTCTCGGGATCCGGCACGCCATAGGGCCTGCCGGCACCATAGCCGTATTCTGAGATCGGCAGCATGGTGGCCGCTGTCTCGTGATAGGTAGTGGCGAGCGCATAGGCGAGCCATCGCAGGTCATCGGATGGCGGGGCTGTCTCCCAGGCATCGAGGATGAAGCTCATCCCATCGACCTGGTCCTGTGTTAAGCATCCGCCGAAGGGGTCGGAGCGCACGGCGTCGAAGAAGATCTCTCGGTTGAACATGGCTGCCTCCCGGCAACAGGAGCCAGACGACCACAGCTATGAGGAAGATGGAGCGGGCGCTGATCGAAAGCCACCCGAACTGGCGCTCAGTCATCATCGCGGCTGGTCACAAGCCCTCGATCTCCTGATAGCATACCTGTGAACGAGGTCTGAGGGCAGCAATCCTACCGGAGCCAGACGCTCCGAAGATGCAAGGAATTTTAGTAAACTACCCTGAGCTGATCTTGGCGGCACCAGGGTGACATACTTTCAGTGCGACCCCAGGCTCTCGCCAAGGCTCTAGGGCAAGCGATGCCGCTGACCCTCTCGATGGCGCGTCCTCACTTGGGGATTTGCAGGCTTCCTTTGTCAGGCAGTCGCTCTCGTCCTCGCGTCCGATTTCCTTCCGCCGAGGGTAGGGGAAGGCTCCTGATGTAGGACCATGCAGAGCCAGCTATCGTTGGCCTCCCGGGAGGTGCGGCAATCCCTCTTGGCTTGGATCTGGAGCATCGCCCCCATCTGCTCCTCATTCAGGCGGGGAGGGGCCGGGAAGCTCAGGTCTCGGCCTCTCCCTCGCCAAGCAGAAAAACTCCCTCGCCGGCAGAGGGAAGATTGCCGGGAGGGAGCCAAGTCTCAGGAGCATTCTCAGAAGCAAGGAAACGCCTTGAGGCTACGCCGCAACGGCGTGAGCCCCATCACTGAGGTTAAACAGGGCTGGAGAGTTGGGCCGGGAGGACGCATTTGTTGGGGCCGAGCATGAAACATACCCTCACCGGAGGAGTTGGGCGGTGAAGGCCAGTCCACGCGGTCTTCATGTTTGGAAACTTCCTCGGTCTGCGAGGCCTCCTGACCCGCACGGCTCTGGGTCAGGAGGCCTTTCTGCTGTCCAGGGGAAAAAACTCCCTCCCCGAACGGTGAGCAGTGGGAGGGAGTGAGGCTCCGGCAACGGCCCCCATTCTCGGAGGGTCTCGAAATGGCACTGGGCTGACCTTAGCCTTACTTCCGCACTGGCGGGGTGAGCGGACCTTCGCACCGACATCCGCTACTACTCAGTTTGACCGAGAGTGTGTCAAAACTCAAACGAGCCCTGCCTTGACGAACTATTTGTACAAGTTCGTGCTTCTGTACCGGAGATTTTCCGGTCTATCGACACTTACAAGAAATTTGATTACGCCGCAGACCTGCCCGTCTACGTTTTGACACAGCCTCGACCCGCTTCCGACATACGCGCCTTCGGACGCCAGCACAAAGGATCCGAACCCGATGCGGGATCGACTCTGGGAACCGAGAAATCGGACAGTGATCTATCCTCATGTACTGATTGACTCATCATACCAGTAAGCTTACTTTTGGTCTGGGAAGAGCGCTGGAATTCGTGATATCGCCGATGTAAGCGCCGCAAGCGCACTCAAGGCGAAACATTTTGGCCGTCTCGGTGGGAAGGAGGCATTGTTCATCCCTGGACTGTATTCGGCAGAGCCTGCGAAGAGCCAGCCGCTCCCAAACATAGCTAAGTTACCAATCGCTAGATTGTACGAACGCTCCGCGCAAAAGAGGGCGACCCAAAACCAGAAGGAGGAAACGAATGCGAGTTCCGAGATTGATGCTGGGCGCAGCTATCGCTGCGAGCTTAAGCTTCTGGGTGAGTGGCGCGAGCGCTGCTGACCTCATTGCGATTATTACCCCGTCTCATGACAACCCGTTCTTCAAGGCGGAAGCTGACGGCGCGAAAGCGAAGGCGGAAGCCCTTGGGTATGAGACGGTCGTGCTCGTTCATAATGACGACGCGAACAAGCAGTCACAGCTTATCGACACCGCCATCGCTCGTGGGGCGAAGGCCATCATTCTTGATAACGCCGGTGCGGACGCCACTGTTGCGGCTGTGCAAAAAGCCAAAGCCGCCAACGTCCCGTCATTCCTGATCGACCGTGAGATCAACGCTACCGGCGTCGCCGTGGCGCAGATCGTCTCCAATAACTATCAGGGCGCACAGCTAGGCGCCCAGGAATTCGTCCGCCTCATGGGAGAGAAGGGCAATTTCGTTGAACTGGTGGGCAAGGAGTCGGATACCAATGCCGGTATTCGCTCAAAGGGCTACCATGACATCATTGATGATTATCCCGAGATGAAGATGGTCGCCCGCCAGTCAGCAAACTGGAGCCAGCCTGAAGCCTATAGCAAGATGGAATCGATCCTGCAGGCCAACCCCGACATCAAGGGCGTAATCTCAGGAAACGATACCATGGCCATGGGCGCGTGGGCCGCCTTGTCAACGGCGGGCCGAAAGGACGTCATCGTCGTCGGGTTCGATGGCAGCAACGATGTGCGCGACTCGATCAAGAGCGGCGGGATCAAGGCGACCGTGCTTCAGCCGGCTTATCGTCAGGCCGAGATCGCCGTCGAGCAAGCCGACAAGTACATCAAGACCAAGACTGCGCCCGCACAGGAGAAGCAGCTCATGGATTGCGTCCTGATCACGCCGGAGAACGCGAGCAAGCTCGAGACCTTCGCTCTGACCAACTGATCGCGTTCGGCCATCTCTGATCGTTCCAGAGCTGGCCGACCCTTCAGGCCCCTCGATAGGACGCAGGACTGATGCTCACCCGGAGTCTTCAGATCGTGGCAGTTCTGGCAGCTTGCATGACTCTTAGCGCATGCAAGCTCGTCGCAACTGCCGCCAAAGACCAGCCGAAATCGCCGGGCGGCGGTCCCGCTCAAAATGCTGGGTTCTCGCCTGACAGGATGGCAGACGAGATGTGGGATTCCAAGGCGATGCCCTACCTTAGGCGGAAAGCCGGGGCGCTGCCTGAGATCCTGGCCGCGGCACGCCAGAACCTGGACGACGCCGGGCGCAAGTACGGCTACCGTGAGAAGCAGGACGGGTCGCCCTGGACCGTCGTGACGAGATTTGACGGGCAGGTCGTCACGGCGGATACGACCTCTCGTGCGGCGACAGTAGGCGTGGACGTCGACGGTGACGGCAAGGCCGATGCCACGATCCAGATCGGTCCAGCCATCCGGGGGACCGCCCTGCGTGACGCTCTCGACTTCGTGTCCTTCACATCGTTCACGAACCAGATCGACTACGCACAGTTCGGGAAGGCGCTCAATACGCGCGTGGACCGCGTTCTCCTCTCGAGCCTGCCACGGGACCAGCTGGCGGGCCGCAAGGTGAGCGTGCTCGGCGTCTTTCCGCTGGAAAAACTCGACCAGCCACCGCTCATCACCCCAGCCGAACTCACACTGGGGCCCAGGTCGTGAACTCAGCCCTTGACCAAGACGTGGTGCTGAAAGCCGAGGGGATCTCGAAGATCTACTCCGGTACTATCGCACTGCGGCACGCGGATTTCGAGGTCAGGCGCGGTGCCGTGAACGTCCTGGTGGGGGAAAACGGAGCCGGCAAGTCGACCTTGATGAAGATCATCGCCGGGGTCGAGCAGCCGACGACCGGGCGCATTCTCATCGATGGCGTCCCGGTGGAGCTCAAAAACTCCGCCGACGCTCTGCGGCAGGGCATCGGGATCGTCTTCCAGGAACTCAATCTGTTCGGCAATCTGTCTGTGGCCGAGAACATCTTCGCCGCCCGCGAGATCACCCATGGGGTGCTTGGCATTGACCACCGGGAGCAGGAGAGGCGGGCGGCAGAGGTGCTCGCCCGGCTCCAGGCCGGCATTGAACCGGGGACGCTGGTCGAGACGCTGCGTGTCGGTCAACAGCAGCTTGTCGAGATCGCCAAGGCCGTCATGCAGGACGCCCGTATCCTCATCATGGACGAGCCGACCTCGGCCCTGAGTGCGGCCGAGGTGGAGGTCCTGTTTCGGGTCATTGCGGACTTGAAGGCGCGCGGTGTTGCGATCGTCTATATCTCTCATCGGTTGGAGGAGTTGATCCGCATCGGCGACTTCGTCACCGTCCTGCGCGACGGCCAGGTCACGGCCCGCAGCCTGATTCGCGACGTCGACGTTTCGTGGATCGTACGGCAGATGATCGGGTCCGACACCAAGCCCTTTGCCAAGCCCGATGGCCATGTCATTGGCCCTGAAGTGTTTCGGGCGGAAGAGGTGTGCCTTCCGCGAGACACAGGAGGGTACCTCGTCGATCACGTGTCCCTCTCGGTGAGGGCAGGGGAGATTGTCGGGATCTATGGTTTGCTGGGAGCCGGGCGGAGCGAATTCCTTGAATGCATCATCGGCGATCATGAGCGGGCATCCGGACGCATTTTTGTCGAAGGGGCCAAGCTCGAAGCCAACGATGTGACCAGCCGGATCCGGCATGGGATTTCCTTGATACCGGAGGACCGGCAACGAGAAGGCCTCGTGCCCATTCAGTCAGTTGCCAGCAATCTCACCATGGCGAGCCTTCACAAGTTCCTGCGCGGCATTCAGATCCAAAGCAAGGCCGAGACCGGAGCGGTCCGCAAGGCCGTCGGCGATTTGACGATCAAGGTGTCCGATCCTGCCACCGAGGTTTCCGCCCTCAGTGGCGGGAACCAACAAAAGGTCGTCATTGGCAAAGCCCTGATGACCGGCCCCAAAGTCCTGCTCATGGACGAGCCGAGCCGAGGGATCGATGTCGGCGCCAAGGCCGATGTCTTCAAAACCATGCGACGGCTCGCGGCGGAGGGGCTCGGCATCCTCTTCGTGACCTCCGACCTCGAGGAGGTCATGGCCCTGTCCGACCGAATCGCCGTTATGAGCAATGGCCGTCTCATCGACGTCTTTGATCGGGAGACCGTCACTCAGGATCAGATTGTCGAGGCGTCCGCCGTCGGCCACAGGCCCCATCCGTCATTGCAGCCAACCCAAGGGTGATCCGTATGGCCGTCACGCAAACCATCGGCAACTCACGAACCGTCTGGAACGGCAGTGCCGTTGCCTTGGGCTTGATGAAGCTGCGTACCTTCATCGCCTTGTTCGCGGTGCTGATTTTTTTCTCGATCGCCGCGCCAAACTTCTTGAGCGCCGCCAACCTGGTGCTGATGTCAAAGCACGTCGCGCTGAATGCGATTCTGGCAATTGGCATGACCTTCGTCATCGTGACGGGGGGCATCGACCTGTCAATCGGTTCAATCGTGGGCCTGTGCGGCATGGTCGCCGGCGGCTTGCTCCTGTACGGCATAGACCTGCAGATCGGCTGGACCATCTACTTCAATGTCGTCGAGGTTATTCTGATGACTTTAGCCGTGGGAGTCCTGATCGGCGCCATCAATGGTTTGCTGATCACACGGTTGAACGTCGCCCCATTTATAGCGACCTTGGGCACACTCTACATGGCTCGCGGCATTGCCCTTCTGTCCTCCGACGGGCGGACGTTTCCAAACCTCGTCGGCAAGCCGGAACTGGGCACCACGGGCTTCGGGATCCTCGGATCCGGCACGCTGCTGGGCTTGCCGCTGTCCATCTGGATCCTGGTCGCGATTGGCGCGACGGCGAGCTATGTCGCTCGGAAGACGCCGCTGGGCCGGCACGTCTTTGCCGTGGGCGGGAACGAGCGGGCGGCAGCCCTGTCCGGTATCCGGGTCCGGCGCGTGAAGATGCTCGTCTATATGTTCTCCGGCTTTTGCGCCGCGACCGTCGGGCTCATCATCTCGTCGGAGCTCATGGCGTCCCACCCGGCGACCGGCGAGACCTTTGAGCTGAATGCGATCGCGGCCGCCGTCCTTGGCGGCACGTCCATGTCGGGCGGTCGAGGCAGCGTCGGAGGCACGATCATAGGAGCGTTCGTAATCGGTGTTCTGTCGGATGGCCTCGTCATGATGGGCGTAAGCTCCTTCTGGCAGACTGTGATCAAAGGCTTGGTGATCGTGGCGGCTGTGGTCGTTGACCAAGCCCAGTATCGGCTCCAGCAGCGCGTTGCCTCCCTTCAACTTGCCCGGACGGTGTGATCATGGAATTGCGTGGTGCTCTCATCGGCTGCGGCTTTTTCGCCGCCAATCATCTTCATGCCTGGCAGGATATCCCCGGGGCCAGGATCGTAGCGGTCTGCGACCGAGACCCCGCCCGGTTGGCCGATTACGGCGACAGATTCGGAATTCTGTCCCGGTACACCGATGCGGCCGATCTCTTTGTGCGCGAAAAGCTCGACTTCGTTGACATCGCGACGACGGTGGGGACCCACCGGGGGCTGGTCGAGATGGCGGCGCAGCACCGCGTTCCCGCCATTTGCCAAAAACCTTTTGCCCCCTCCATGGAGGATGCGCGAGCCATGGTTCGCGCCTGCGAGGCGGCGGGCATTCCGCTGATGGTCCACGAAAACTTCCGGTGGCAAACGCCCATACAAGCGGTCGCGGACGTGATCGCATCGGGTCGCATCGGGAGGCCCTTTTTCGCTCGGGTCTCGTTCCGCTCCGCTTACGACGTCTTCTCCGGTCAGCCTTACCTCGCGGAGGGTGAACGGTTCATCATCGAAGACTTAGGCATCCACATTCTCGACATCGCACGCTTTCTGCTCGGTGACGCATCGCGGATCACGGCGAGAACGCAGCGGGTCAACCCGAGGATCCGTGGCGAAGATGTTGCGACCATGCTGCTGGACCATACGAGCGGCGCCGCATCCGTCGTGGACTGCAGCTATGCCACCCGCCTTGCAACGGAGCCGTTTCCCGAAACGCTCGTCGAGGTCGACGGAAGTGACGGCTCCATTAGGCTCGGCCAGGGCTATCAGATGGTCGTTACCGCGCCACAGGGTGTAGAGGCCCGAGATGTCTCTCCGACTCTTCTGCCATGGGCAACCAAGCCGTGGCATAACATCCAGGAGAGTGTGCTCGCAATCCAGAGCCACTGGGTTGAGTGCTTGCGACAATACAAAGAACCAGCAACGTCCGGACACGACAATCTCAAGACATTTGCGCTTGTTGAGGCTGCCTATCGAAGTGCCGCAACCGGCCGAGCGATTGATGTGACCAATGGTTAGACCCGTCATGGACAGGACCTTGCTTCAAACATACTTCGGCACCGAGCAGAGCCCAGTCGCGGTGCGTCGCCTGACGGCAGGTCGACTCACGGCAGAGTTGGTCGAAGGCAATCTGAGGGCCATCTCTTACGATGGCCTGGAGGTGCTTCGCGCCATCTCTTATGTCGTGCGCGACAAAGACTGGGGGACGTATTCCCCGGTCATCGACGAGCAGGTTGTTCGCGAAGGCGACAATGAGTTCACCGTCACCTACCGTGCAGCCTGCCGGGGTCTGGAGGATCAGAGTTTGACTTACCGCGCCACAATCCATGGCACGGCGGCAGGGGTCACGTTCGATGTCGTGGCCGAGCCCGGGACGGATTTCCTTACGAACCGATGTGGATTTTGCATTCTCCATCCCATCGTGAATCTGGCGGGGACGCCTGTCACGGTCGAACACACGAACGGTGAGATGGAGCAGTCAATTCTCCCGGACCTGATTGAACCGTGGCAACCGTTCAAGGACATGCGGGCGATCTCCCACCATGTGGGCCCTGGACTGGTCGCGAGTTGCCGGATGGAGGGTGGGGTGTGGGAGATGGAGGATCAGCGCAACTGGTCCGATGCTTCCTACAAGACATATGTGCGGCCTCTGGAGCTGCCCTGGCCTTATGTCATGCCGCGGGCTGTTGCTGATCGTCAGACGGTTACACTGACCATCGCGGATCGCCGGCAACAACAGCCTGCGGCAAGCAGGACACTCAGGGAAGAAGCCGTTACGATCTCCCTCGTGCCGGCCAGCGGGGCGGCGCCCAAGATCGGGCTCGTGATCGCTCCGGAAGAGATCGAAGCAACCCTTGCGAATATTCAGCGCCTGCGACAGGTCGGTCCTCAGGTGCTCCTTTGTCATTTTGACCCGAATGCGGGGCATGGACGTGACGCGATGGCAGGCTTCGCGAAAGTCGCTGCTGCCTATCCGGCTGAGATGGTGCTTGAGTGCGTTGTCCCGTGCCGCGCGCCACATGAGGTTGAACTGTCAGAGATTGCCGAGTTGGTGCGAGCGGCAGGACTGTCATTCTCGGCCATCGCGGTGTCCCCGTCCGTGGACCGACAATCAACGCCACCTGGCAGCGTATGGCCCGCGTGCCCGCCGCTCGAGGAGGTTTATGCGTCGGCGCAGAATGCCTTTCCGGGTATCCGGCTCGGCGGCGGCATGTTCAGCTATTTCACGGAACTCAATCGCAAGCGTGTACCGGTCGACAAACTTGGCTTTGTGACCCATTGTACCTGCCCGATCGTGCATGCGGCCGATGACCTGAGCGTCATGCAATCCCTCGAAGCACTCCCGTTTATCACGCGCTCGGCTCGAGCCTTCATCGGAGACAAGCCATACTGGATTGGACCGTCGACGATAGGAATGCGCCAGAACCCCTACGGCTCTCGCACGATGGACAACCCTAACAATGAACGGATTGCCATGGCCTCATGGGATCCTCGTCAAGACAGCCTTTTCGCTGCTGCCTGGATGATCGGCTATGCGGCACGAGCAGCGGATGCGAACCTTGAGGTGCTCACCGTCGCAGCTCTGGCAGGTCCATTTGGTCTCCTTACCGAGGGTTCAGCTGCGGGACGAGTAAGGCCTGCCTTTCATGCTGCTTCTGGCTTGTCCTCTCTCGCCGGCAAGGAACTCGTCGGATGCCGGTCGAGTCGCCCGTCTGACATCCTCGCAATTGGCGTCATCGGGGAACAAGGGCGTCCAACGATTTGGGCTGCCAATGTGACAGATCGGAAGCAAAGTGTCCGAATAGTCTCTGAAAACTCTCTCTGGAAGATGACTGTTCTTGACCAACACTCGGTTGAGTCCGGGTCTCTTGGCTCACTGGGCGCCGCAATGAACGTACGAAACGGCGTCTTTGAGATGGAGCCGTTTGCCATCACCCGCCTTGAGGCAGCCTGAAGATATGTAGCGCATCTGAGAGCATCGTTCCAGAAAGTGGGTACAGTCTCCGGATCACACGATGCGCTAGCGGCTCTTGGGGCTGACCTTGGCGCGACCGGGCTTCCTGGTGCTTGGTTTTCGGTTTGGCTTTGTCTCGGCCTTATCCTTCTCACTGGGGGTGGGATGATGCTCGTACAGAGAGGCGGACCGATCGAGATGCTTGCTCATTGCCGCCTCTGCTCCGTCAGGATCTCCAGCTTCTATCCGGTCGATGATCTCCTCATGTTCGGAAAGCGTGAACTTTTCCTTGCCCGACCAGATCAGCAACTCGGTGTGGTATTCCTTCAACCAACTGAGCATGGCCTCGCTGACGGCCTCGAAGATGGGATTCCCGGAGATCGCGGCAATCTGCGCATGAAATCTCATATCCTCGTCAATGAACGGAGCAGCGTTACCTAGGCTATGCCGTTGCCGCTCCAGGGTCTGCCGCAGATGGGCTATATCGTTCTTGCTGGCCTTGAGGGCAGCTTCCCGCACCATGCCGCGCTCGAAAAATCGCCTCGCATTCTTCAAATGATCGAGAGAGGCTGGGGAGGTAGAGAGCAGGATTTGGGCTGTCGCGTCGACCTGCTCGAAGAGTGAGCGCGCAGTCAGCTGGCGAACCCTCGCGCGCTCACCGTGAGTGATGGTGATCAGCCCCATGTTATTGAGGGCCTGCATCGCTTCGCGAATGGCTGGACGGCCCACACGGAAGCGCTCCATGAGCTCGCGCTCCGACGGCATCATGTCGCCTGGGTTGAGTTCTCCAGACGTTATCATCAGCCTCAACCGGTCGAACACCTCATCCGAGAGCTTCCGGCGAACAATTGCGTCAGTTGGTGCCGTCACAACATCCCTGCTTCTTTAGCCTGATTTCTGCTGCCTGAATTGGTTAACCCGCTCAAAGGACGAAACAGCTCTAGGGACCGAACCTTTCTCGGAGCTTCTATCATATTGGTATAATGATTATAGCTCAAGGTGCGATCAGCGCGTCCTCGAGCTGGACAACGCAGGTGCGTAAAGCGTGTTCTGTCTAATCCACCCGCATCCCGCTCAAAAGCGGCACCCATGGAATGTGCGACAGCCTGGCAACCGCTGCGTGGCGCCTGACGAACTGTCCCTCTGCTATCGGGCACTTCTCTGATCCAACTCATCGCGATGGTCTGGTCACCGTCCTGCTAGCTACTTGGCCAGTCCCGCGATTGCCAAGCCCGCAAAAGAAATCGATCGCAAAGCCGCTCATCCGCGAGGAAACTCCTTGCGGCGCCTGGTCTGCTGGTATAATGAGTATGCAGACGATTGCTGTACGACGATTAAAGCAACTCTTTTGTCCGCACACCGCCGGGCGAAGAGAGAAATGCGCCATCAAGAGCGCAGAGCCCGATAGAGAAAGCGCATTTTGCACTCGCCAACTTCAGGCTTGAGCGACCGCGCCGGATGTCAAACAGGAGGAACGCCATGCACAAGCCCACCAAGCTTTGGCTCCTTGATCCAGACACCCAGCTTTAAGAGCTGCCTGGATGTTGATGCCTCATCAAATCCGAATGGATGGGGCTATGGCGAGGGCAGCCTTGCCGAGTTCCGTACAGAAATGCACGTGAGAGGGCACGCTGTGAGCGATCCGACCCGCATCGAGGCCGATTATCTGATCGAGACGACCTTCGACCCCCGTGCCGCGGCCGAGGCGATGGCAGGGGAGCAGTCGAGCGGAACGTTCGTCCCAGTTCCCGGTGAAACTCCGGAGTTGAAGGCACGATCGGCGGCCCGCATCGAAGCGCTGGACATTCAGAACGGCGAGATACCACAGCCTTCGCTTCCAGGCTCGGCAAACCCCAAGGGCGTGGCCGATCCGATCCGGCGACAGGCGCGCGTCACGCTATCCTGGCCACTCGACAACATCGGCCCGTCGCTGCCCAATCTGGTCGCCACGGTTGCGGGCAACCTGTTCGAGCTGCGCCAGTTCTCGGGCCTGCGTCTTCTCGACATGCGCCTGCCCACCGCCTTCGCGCAGGGCTATCCAGGCCCGAAGTTCGGCATTGCCGGGACGCGTCGCCTCGCCGGCGTCGAGGCTCTCCCCCTAATCGGGACCATCATCAAGCCAAGCGTTGGTTTTGGACCCGAAGAGACCGCTGCGCTGACCAAGACCCTGTGCGAAGCCGGCATCGACTTCATCAAGGACGATGAGCTTCAATCCGACGGTCCGCATTGTCCCTTCGACGAGCGGGTCCGCGCCGTGATGCGGGTCATCAACGATCACGCGGACCGCACGGGCAAGAAGGTCATGTATGCCTTCAATCTCACCGGTGAGATCGATCAGATGCGGCGTCGCCACGATCTTGTCCTCGAACTCGACGGCACTTGCATCATGGCCAGCCTCAACTCGGTGGGTCTCGTCGGCATGGTCGAACTGGGACGGTTCTCGCAACTGCCGATCCACGCCCATCGCAACGGCTGGGGCTATCTCTCCCGCTCGCCCGTGTTGGGTTGGTCTTACGTCGCCTGGCAGAAGATCTGGCGGCTCGCGGGCGCCGACCACATGCATGTGAATGGTCTGCAGAGCAAATTCTCCGAGTCGGACGAGAGTGTCATCACCTCGGCCAGAGCCTGCCTCACCCCGATGTTTGCGGACAAGCCTTGTATCACCATGCCGGTCTTCTCCTCGGGCCAATCCGCCAAGCAGGCGCCGGGCACCTATGCGGGGCTCGAATCGGCGGACCTGATCGTCACAGCGGGAGGGGGCATCATGGCTCACCCCGATGGTCCCGCCGCCGGCGTGTCGGGCCTGCGCGAGGCCTGGGAGGCGACCTTGGCTGGTATCCCGCTCGGCGACTACGCCCGTGAGCATCCCGCTCTCGCCAAGGCCTTGGAGGCCCGCGCCGCATGAGCAACATGGCTGCCTCAACTGACCTGCCGGACGGTCTTCTCGTCAGCTTCTACGGCGACGATTTCACCGGCTCGACCTCGGTCATGGAGGCCCTCACCTTCGCCGGCCTCCCCACGGTGCTCTTTCTCGATACCCCAACGGCGGAGCAACGCGCGAGGTTTGCCGGCTACCGGGGCATTGGAATTGCGGGAATTGCCCGATCGCAGTCACCCGACTGGATGACGGCGCATCTGCCCCAGGTCTTTGACACCATGGCAGCGCTTAACGCTCCCATCGCACATTACAAAGTCTGCTCGACCTTCGACTCGGCACCGCGCGTCGGGTCAATTGGGCGGGCGATCGATCTTGCGGCTCCTCTGCTTGGCGGCGAATGGCACCCGCTCATCGTCGCAGACCCAGCCATCGGGCGTTACCAGGTTTTCGGCAACCTGTTCGCCGTCGCGGATGGTGTCGGTTACCGGCTCGACCGGCATCCGACCATGTCCTGCCACCCGGTCACTCCCATGAGCGAAGCGGATGTCCGCCGGCACCTCCAGCAGCAGACCGATAAAAGCATTGGGCTGGTCGATTATCTTGCCCTGAAGCGCGGCGAAGCCGGCACAAGGCTGAAGGAGGAACGCGACCGGGGAGCCGAGATCGTAGCGATCGATGTCGCCGACGGTGAGACGCTTGCTGCAGCCGGTCGACTGGTTTGGGAAAACCGCGGGGACCGGATTTTTGCGATAGGTTCACAAGGTTTGGAGAATGCCCTGGTTGCTCATTGGCAGGCCACGGGCCTGCTCGACAAGCCACGCCATGAGTTCCGGTCCGCCCCGGTCGAGCGGATCGTCTGCGTTTCGGGTTCGTGCTCGCCGGTAACCGCAGGACAGATCGCGTTCGCAGAGCAAAACGGGTTTGCCGGGATCCGACTCGATGCTTCCCGCGCCGTGGATAGACGGGAGTGGGAACGGGAACTCGGACGAACTGAGGATCAGGCACTCGCAGCCGTCGGCGCGGGGAGCGATCCGCTCGTATTCACGGCCAACGGTCCAGACGACCCCGCGCTCGCCTGCGTGGCGTCTGCTGTCGAGGCGAGTGGGCAGTCCGCCGGAGAGATCAACGACCGGATTGGATCCGGCCTCGGGCGCCTCCTGGGCAGGGTCACGCGGCATGCCCGGCTCACGCGCGCAGTCATCGCTGGGGGCGATACATCCGGCCATGCCGCCCGCGAGCTCGGCATATACGCGCTCACCGCCACAGCACCGATTGCTCCGGGTTCGCCACTCTGCCGGGCGTACTCGGACGATCCAGCCCATGCCCAACTCGAAATCGCGCTCAAGGGTGGGCAGATCGGAGCGCCCGACTTTTTTTGCGCTGTCAGGCAGGGCGGAGCCCGTCCCCAACACTGAATGAGGAGAGAAAGATGACGAAGATCGCATTGCTCGGCGCTGGTGGAAAGATGGGGGTTCGCCTGGCCACTAACCTGCGTGGATCACGGTTTGACGTTGACCACGTCGAGATTTCCGAAGATGGGCGCCAACGTCTGGCGTCTGCCATCGGCGTCGACTGCGTTGACCAGGATAAGGCACTTGCCGGAGCGGACGTCGTTCTCATGGCCGTTCCGGACCGGCTGATCGGCAAGATCGCGCACAGTATCATCGACAAGGTCCGTCCCGGCACGGCATTCATCGTGCTCGATGCCGCCGCACCGCATGCGGGCGAAATGCCTGAGCGGCCGGATGTGACATACTTCGTCACCCACCCCTGCCATCCATCGGTCTTCAACGACGAAACCGACCCTGAGGCCAAGAAGGATTTCTTCGGCGGCGTAAAGGCCAAGCAGCATATCGTTTGTGCCCTGATGCAGGGTCCCGAGGAACACTACGCCCTCTGCGAGGAGATCGCCCGCACGATCTACAAGCCGGTCATCGCAGCACATCGCTGCACGGTCGAGCAGATCGCCATTCTTGAACCCGCGCTCTCCGAGACGGTCGCGATCACCATGTGCATCGCTCTCCGTGAGGCGACCGAAGAGGCGATCCGCCGCGGCGTGCCGCGTCAGGCCGCCGTTGAGTTCGTTCTGGGGCACATCAACATCGGTCTTTCCATTGCCTTTGAAGTCTTCCCGGAAGGCCGCTTCTCGGACGGCGCCTTGCATGCCATCGAGCAGGCCAAACCTCAAATTTTCCGCGAAGGCTGGCTGGAGCGCGTCTTCGATCCGAACGCTGTCATGCAATCCGTAAAAGAGATCTGCAAGGCAGCCTGAACGTTACCTGCCGATACGAACGAGGATCGCGTCATTCGGCGGGATGCTCCAAGAGCAAGAACATAAGAACGGCCCAATTCAAAACAGGAGGAAATTACGCCATGAATGCCCTGTCCCGCCGATCGATCATTGCCGCAGCCCTTGTGTTTGGCGCTGCGCCGGCACTTAGCCAGCCAGTACCCACCCGTCCCGTTACCCTAGAATTGTTCGGCCTCGCATCGCACAACTGGCAACTCGTCATTGACCGCTTCCAGGCCCAGTACCCGAACATCAAGATCAAGTTCACGAAGTTCAGCACGGACGAGATGAAGCAGGCGCTACGGGTAGGCGCATCCTCGGGCAAGCTTCCGGATATCTGGTGGAACTGGGGCGGCTCCCTTGCTTCGCCGTACAACCGTGCTGGCTACGCGCTGAAGATCACGCCGGAAGTGCAAAAAGAGTACGGCATCGACCAGAATGTGACACCCGCTTCGCTCGACATCACGCGGGACGGCGCTGATCTCTACGGTATTCCCAACAAGATCGGCCCGTTTGGTTTCATCTATAAGAAGGCATTGTTCGCAAAGTACAACATCAAGGAGCCGACCACATTCCAAGAGCTCGAAAAGGCCGCCGAAACCCTGAAGGCAAACAACGTTACCCCCTTCTCGATTGGAGGTAAGTTCAGCTGGATGACCATGCGGTTCTTCGACTTCTTCCTCGAGCACTATGCCGGTCCGGCCGGTCACGACGCCTTGCTCAGTACGGAAACGCCGTGGACATCCGATCCGGTGGTCAAGTCATTCGCGAAATTGAAGGAATGGTCCGACAAGGGATATTTCCCAAAAGGCTTCCTCAACATCGATCCGAGCACCAATCTTCCTCTTCTCTACAACGATCAGGCGGCGATCGTCTTCGATACCCCGTCGCTCGAAACCAGCCGCATCATTCGGGAGAACATGTCGCCGGCTGATTACGGAACGTTCCCGCTCCCGACAGATCATAAGCCGCTGCGTGCGCCAGGGTCCCCGTCCCAGTTCCAAATCAACGCCAAGACGCCAGACGAAACGAGGCAGGCCGCACTGCTCTTTGTGAGCTTCGCGGCACGTCCAGAAATCGCTCCGGTCACGGCGGAGGCGGTTGGATATCCCAGCGCGACAAAAGGGATTCTGCCCCCTGAAAACCTCCCAATCCAGCGCAAGTGGGCCGAGTGGACGCAAGGTGAGGTCGGCTTCTACAAGCTAACGGATCAGGGGCTCCCTCAGGACGTGGTGGCATCGTACTTCGAGGCACAAGACTCGGTTATCCTTGGAGCTATGAAGCCTGAGGAGGCTGCCGAGCAGGTCCAGGAAGCCATCACGCGCTTCAAGAAGCGCAACAACTGACGTCCTGGGTTCTCCTACGAGGTGCGGCGCCATGACATCCATCCCGGTCGAACTGAAAGCCGGCAGCCCGACCATGAGACGTGCTCTCCCGCAGTCTCTCGTTGCTTGGCTGTTCCTTGCCCCGGCAGCATTCATATTCGCGGTCGTTCTCATCTATCCCATGACCTATTCAGCTTGGTTGAGCCTGTTCCAATGGGACGGGGTCTCTCCGAACAAGGTCTGGGTCGGAATTGACAACTACGTCGAGCTTTTCACGGCCAACCGGGTCTTCTGGATCGCATTGAAGAACAATGTTTTCTGGAGTCTGCTCTCGCTCATCGTCCCGACGGGGATCGGCTTAGGCCTTGCCCTGCTCCTCAACACGGCGTTCCGGGGAAGTTCGTTTTTCCGGAGCGTCTTCTACTTCCCGGCCATCCTGTCGATGAGCATCGTCGGCCTGATCTGGAGCTGGATGTATCACCCGACGCTCGGTCTCATCAATCAGTCGCTTGCGGCCATTGGGCTTGCCGGACTGGAGAGAAACTGGCTGTCTGATCCTACAATCGCACTCTATTCCGTCTTCGTCGCCGCAACCTGGCATAATGCGGGCCTGCCAATGCTGCTGTTCCTCGCGGGGTTGCAGACCATCCCCAAGGAGGTCATGGAAGCCTCGCGGATCGACGGTGCGACCCGCCTGCAAAGTTTCTGGTTCGTCACCTTCCCGATGCTGCGGGAGACGACGATGGTCGTGGTTGCGATCACGGCGATTAATTCGCTCAAGGTCTATGACATCATCTACGTGATGACTTACGGGGGTCCCGCCAATCGAACCCAGGTCCTCGGGACATGGATGTATTTCCTCACGTACAACCATAACGAGGTCGGGCTCGGCACCGCGATAGCAGTCATCCTCTTCGGGCTGACGTTGTTCTTCGCCATCCCTTACACGCGACACATGGTGAGAAACTGATGACAGCCTCCGTCGCTTCCCTTCCCGACGTTGCCATGCGCACGCCGCGGTTCGCCGTTGGATCATATGGGTTCTATATCGCGATCTCGGTCGCCGCGCTCATCTGGTCATCACCGTTGTTCATCCTGTTCTTCACGGCGCTGAAGAGTGCCAATGATTTTGCGCAGAATGGCACCTTCTCTCTGCCGCAAACCGTCGAGATCTCCAATTTCGCCAAGGCATGGGACATCGGGATCAAGACATATTTCATGAACTCCCTTGTCCTCACCCTCATCAAGGTGCCGACGGGGGTCTTCATATGCTCACTTGCGGCATTCGCGCTCACAAAGATGCGCTTGCGGGGCGCTCAGGTCATTTTCACGATCTTCGTTCTCGGACTGGTCGTGCCGATGCAGATGACTCTTGTTCCCTTGACCACCTTGTATCAACACTTAGGGTTGATCGACTCATTGCCGGGGCTGTTCTTCCTTTATCTCGGTTTTGGGCTGCCTTTGGGCATTCTGATCCTGCGCGGTTACTTCCGGTCCATTCCGGATGAGATGATCGAAGCCGCGTTCATCGATGGCTGCTCCTGGTGGGATGTCTATTGGCGCATCGTCATGCCAGTCTCAAAGCCCGCCATCGTATCCCTCCTCATTCTGGATGGCATATCGACCTGGAACGAGTTCATCCTCGCGCAGATCTTTATCCGGACCCAGACCAATCGAACGCTGCCATTGGGTGTCGTGCAGTTCAGCACCGAGTTCTCGACGGCCTATGAACTCCTCGCGGCCGGGCAGATCATCACCATTGCGCCATTGATCCTGCTCTACCTGTTCTTCCAGCGATACTTCGTCCATGGCATGGCCGGAGCGATCAAATAATCCGAAACCACACTGACATAGGAGAAAAGAGTGCTACCCATCGAAAAGAGAGCTCGCCTTATCCTCAACACTGATGCCAAGAACGAGGCTGACGACCAGTACACGATCGTTCATGCGCTTCTGACACCGACCTTCGATTTCCATGGGATCATTCCGGCTCACTTCGGATCGATCAAATCGAAGACCAGTCTGAGGGACAGCCACGATGAGGTTATGAAGATCCTGGATCTGATGAACCTCAAGGATCGCGTGCGTGTGGAGCCCGGCGCCGAGGGTTCAATGCCCGACGAAAAGACTCCCATGGGTTCGGCGGGCGCACGTCTGATTATTGAGGAAGGGATGAAAGATGATCCGCGGCCACTCTATGTGGCGTTCCTCGGGCCACTGACCGATATGGCCGCGGCCCTGCTGATGGAGCCTCGCCTGAACGAGCGGAATATTTGTGTCGTTTGGATCGGAGGCGGGCAGTGGCCCGTTGGCGGTCGCGAATACAACCTATCGAACGATATCCATGCCGCCAACGTGGTCATGAAGTCGAAGGTTCAGCTCTGGCAGATTCCTATGTCAGTCTACCGCATGATGGCCGTCAGCTATGCGGAACTCATGGAGCGTGTCTATGACAGGGGCGCCATCGGTAAGTATCTTGTCGAGCAACTGATCGACTGGAACCTGCGAATGCACGCCGGTCCCATTGAGCATAGATCGCTTGGCGATACGCCAGCCCTATCGGTCATTCTCAATCCGAATGGCGGCATCTCGGAATGGCTGCCTGCGCCTGAGTTCAATAGCCTGATGAACTACGTGCATACGGGAGCCAATCGCCCGATCAAGGTCTACCACAGCATCGATGTGAGATACATCCTTGAGGATTTCTACGCAAAGCTGAACCGTTTCACGCGAGGCGACCAGGAATTGGCCAACTTCGTCTGACCCGCTCCGGGAGTTGAATGACGTCACTCAGCACCTGTCGGCAACCAGGTCCGCATGTCTGATTGCGCCCGCGGCCCGGTACTCTACTGCTACAGCGGGTGCAATCATCCATGGGCCCGGCATGGCTCAATCGGCTTATACCGACGCCCACCGCGCGGTCTTGTGGCACCTCCACTTCGCTCAAGTCGCGCGTCCCTGGACCATCTGCCGACCGCGTAGGCCGTACAGACATTTCGATGCGGGCGTCGGTCATGCCTAACAAACCGGAAAAGCTGAAACGCTGCGCCTGATCGTTTAGCCCGCCGCATCTTTGCAAGATCAGAAATGGATTATGGAGGAATACACCATGGCGTCCGTTGAAGTCCGGAACGTGAAGAAGGTCTATGGGTCCGCTCAAGTCATTCACGGGGTGTCGATCGACATTCAGGACGGGGAGTTCGTGATCCTCGTCGGGCCGTCGGGATGCGGTAAA
>NZ_QDGA01000086.1:0-20000 GCF_003347665.1 Microvirga calopogonii | reverse complement strand
GGTTTTTGCTTGTCTGGTCCCTGCCAGCCCGAACACACACGGCACGGCTATGAGCGAGAGGTGGGATCAGAATCTCCGCGACACTCCACAATCTTGCCAGTTCGCCCGATCTCAACGACCACAGCTGAAGCTTCAGGGACCATCGCTTATCCGAAAAGACGACGGCCGGGGCGCGATACTGCGTCGAGCGTCAAAGGTCTCACCCAACATGACGGCTCCGGGTCTTCGTTCGCTGGCTAACGAAGGTTTGGCTCAGGCCTGTAGACGGGGCGATGATTCCCAGTAGAGTGAAGCAGAGCCGTATGACAAGCGGTCACATCCTTCACCAGGGGAACACAATGTCCATGAAACTGACCCGTCGCGAACTGGCCAAGATCGGCCTTGGATTCGGAGCTGCAACGGCTCTTGGCCGCAGCGCATTCGCGCAGGCTCCTGCGTTCTTCAGGATCGGGACCGGCGGCACCGCCGGCACCTATTATCCGGTGGGCGGCCTCATCGCGAATGCCGTCTCGAACCCGCCGCAGCTCGTCCTGACGGCGCAGGCCTCGAACGGATCTGTGGCCAATGTCAATTCCATCGTGTCGGGCGCGCTCGAATCCGGTTTCACCCAGGCCGACGTGGCCTACTGGGCGTATTCGGGCACGGGCCTGTTCGAGGGCAAGGGCAAGATCGAGGATCTGCGGCTTCTCGCCAATCTGTACCCTGAGAGCATCCATCTGGTCGCCGCCAAGTCGGCTAACATCAAGTCCGTCGCGGATCTCAAGGGCAAGCGCGTGTCCCTCGACGAACCCGGCTCCGGCACCCTCGTGGATGCGCGGATCATCCTTTCCGGCTGGGGCCTCAAGGAAACGGATGTGAAGGCCGACTTCCTGAAGCCGAACCAAGCGGCCGAGCGCATGCGTGACGGAGGACTGGACGCGTTCTTCTTCGTCGGCGGTTACCCCACCAGTGCCATCACGGAACTCGCTGCGACGGGCGGCGGCATCGATCTCGTTCCGCTTGCAGGGGCGGAGGCGGAAGCGATCCGCAAGCAATACAACTTCTTTGCCGCGGACGAGATCCCGGCAGGAACCTACAAGGACGTGGGCGCCGTGAAGACCCTGGCCGTCGGCGCCCAATGGGTGACCTCCGCCAAGGTGCCGGAGGCCGTCGTCTATGAGGTCGTCAAAGGGCTGTGGAGCGACAAGACCCGTGCGGCGCTCGATGCGGGGCATGCCAAGGGCAAGATCATCCGCAAGGAGAATGCCCTGGCAGGCGCCGGGATCCCCATCCATCCGGGCGCCGAGCGATTCTACAAGGAAGCCGGCCTGCTGAAAGGCTGATCCCAGACGACCGACCCGTTCGACCTCCCGCGACAGACGTCGCGGGAGGCGCTTTGTTCGTGACGAGAGCCCGACATGTCCTCAGCCGACGCCCATGTGATCATCGAGAACCGCAGCCTCGAGGAAAAACTTGATCCCGAGATGCGGTTCCGCCCCTTGCCCCCGGTGACCGCATGGCTCGTCGCGGGCCTGCTGCTGGCGCTCTCGTTCTTTCACTATTATACGGCGGGCTTCGGGCTCCTGCGGGAGGCCACCCATCGCGGCATCCACATGGCCTTCGTGCTGGGGCTGATCTTTCTGGTCTTCTCCGCCTTCAAGAGCGGCCAGGAGCGGATCGCGCCCTCGAACTGGTGGCGGCCTGGCAGCATTTCCCTGATCGACTGGGCCCTGGCTGTTGCGGCTGCCGTGTCCAGTCTTTATGTGCCGTGGATCTTCAACGAATTGGCCTTCCGGGTCGGCAACCCGTCCCCGACCGACGTGCTCATGGGGACGACCCTGATCGTCGTCCTGCTGGAGGCCACCCGCCGCTCCGTAGGCTGGCCGTTGCCGGTCATCGCCATCGGGGTGATGCTCTACGCCTATTTCGGCCCCTCCATGCCGGGCATCCTCCAGCATCCCGGCGCCTCGTGGCCGAACATCGTCAACCACCTCTATCTCACGAGCCAGGGCATCTATGGTATCGCCCTGGGAGTCGTTGCCACTTACGTCTTCCACTACGTGCTCTTCGGCGTGCTCGCGACCCGGGTCGGTCTCGGCAAGCTCTTCATCGATCTCGCCACCTGCGTGGCAGGCCGCTTTGCGGGCGGCCCGGCCAAGGTCTCGATCTTCGGCTCGGCCCTGTTCGGCATGATCTCGGGCTCCTCCATCGCCAATACGGTGACGGTGGGATCGTTGACGATCCCGGCGATGATCCGCGTGGGCTACCAACGCCACTTCGCGGCGGCGGTCGAGTCGGCAGCATCGACCGGCGGGCAGATCACGCCGCCGATCATGGGCGCGGCAGCCTTCCTGATGGTCGAGTTCCTCAACGTTTCCTATCGGACCGTCATCTTGGCGGCTCTCGTGCCGGCGCTCATGCACTTCTTCGGCGTGTTCATGCAGGTCCATCTCGAAGCGAAACGGGCCGGGTTGAAGGGACTGCCCGCCGAGGAGCTGCCGAAGGCCGCCAAGGTGCTTCGGGAAGGGTGGCAGACGATCATGCCCCTTGCCGTGCTGCTGATCGTCCTGTTCTCCGGTTTCACGCCCTATCTCGCCGCCTTCTGGGGCATCACGGCCTGCCTCGTGGTGGGCGCCTCGCGCGTTCCAGCCATCACCCTCGGCTTCCTGGCCGCCATCGCGGCAGCGATCTCTGTCGGGATGCTCACGCAGCTTGTCTTCGTGGCTCCGCTCCTCGGCCTGGTGCTGGCACTCCTCGTCTATACATTCCTCAAGAGCGACGCGGGCAAGGCAGTCGTGCTCGACCTTGTCGACGCCTTCGTGGTCGGGGCCAAGTATGCCATTGGCGTGGGTGCGGCCGCCGCGACGGTCGGCATCATCGTCGGCATCGTCACGCTCACCGGGGTCGGCTTCAAGATCTCCTTCATCGTCACGTCCTTCGCGGCTCAGGTGGCCCAGATCTTCACGGATCTCGCGCCGGCAGGCCTTGCCGACATGAAGGCCATGACCCTGTTCTTCACCCTGCTGATGACGGCTATCGTCTGCATTCTGCTGGGATGCGGCGTGCCCACGACGGCGAACTACATCATCATGGTCACCGTCGCGGCTCCGGCCCTGGGGCTTCTCGGAGTCCAGCCGCTCGTCGCGCACTTTTTCGTATTCTATTACGGGGTGCTCGCCGACATTACGCCTCCCGTGGCGCTCGCGGCCTATGCGGGAGCCAGCATGGCGGGTGCCGATCCGTTCAAGACGGGCAACACGGCTTTCCGCCTGGGATTGGGCAAGGCGCTCGTACCGTTCGTCTTCGTCTACGGCCCGGCGATGCTGATCGTCACGCCCGAGTTCACGTGGCCGGGCTTCCTTTTCGTCACGGCTGGGGCTGTCATCGGCATCATGTTCCTGTCGGCAGCCTTCGCCGGCTACGGGCTGACGCAGATGCGGGCCTGGGAGCGTTGGCTCATCGGCCTCGCTGCTCTGCCGATCATCGCGCCCAATGTGCAGATGACCCTGATCGGGCTGGGAATGGCCGCTCCCGTGGTCGTGTCGCAGCTCTTGAAGGTACGCGGCTCCCTGGTGCCGAGACCCGCCTGACGCGCTTGAGAGAACCTGAACTATTCGACGGTCCTCCCGTTGTTCATTGCTGATCGAACAACGGGAGGTCCACATGGTCGATTACAGGAAGCTTCTGGATGCATTCGTTGGAGCCATCGGGCGTCCCGATCTCCGCAATCCAGGCTCACCAAGCCAGGGAAGTGTCGGTCAGCAGGCCGAGAGGAGCGCAACGCAAATCGCCGGCCAGACGCCGGATCAGCTCCTGCAGAAGGCCAAGGATTTCGCGGCCCAGCATCCCGGACTGACCCAGACCGCTCTGGTCGGCTTGGCGGGGCTTCTGTTCAAGGGACGAAAGAAGAGCGGTAAACTGACCGGCAACCTGGTCAAGCTGGGCGGCCTCGCGGTCATCGGAGGGCTGGCCTACAAGGCCTATCAGAACCAGCAGGCCGTCAAGGGGGCGACCGGAGGTGAAGCCAGTGCCCCAGTCGCTCCAGCGGCGGGATCCGATGAGGCCGTCGCCCAATCGGCCCTGAGCCTGCCGGAGACATCCCGGTTCCATCCTGTTTCCCAGACCGAGGACGACGCGCTCCTGTTCCTGCGCACGATGGTCGCCGCAGCGGCCGCCGATGGGCAGATCGACCAGGCCGAGCGGTCCCGGATCGTCAAGGGACTGACGGAAGCCGGCATCGATCCGGAGGCAAGTCGGTGGCTGGAGACCGAGATGGCGTCGCCCGCCGATGTGGAGGAGCTTGCCGCCGGCGTCAACGATCCGGACAAGGCCGCGCAGGTCTACGCGGCCGCCCGCCTCGCCATCGATCCCGATACGATGCAGGAGCGCGAGTTCCTGCACCAGCTGGCGGAGGCGCTCGATCTCGATCCTGCCATCCGCTCGCAGATCGACGATACGGCCGAGGGCTTGAGCTGAGTTTGAGGCAACCACCGGTACGTAGGCTTACGCCGTCATCGCCGGCCTCGTGCCGGTGATCTCGATCGGAAGGGCGTACCCAGTTGAAATGCCCTGTCTCACGACGGGCAGAGCCCGAGCTCAAAGCGGTGAAACCCGCCCCAGCGGCTTGATGCTCTGATACTTGATGGTGGTCTGCGTGCCGGGTTTTTCCTCGTAGCGCTTGGCGAGAACGAAGCCGAGGTCCGGCGAATAGAGGTCCGTGTGTTCGGACGTCATCTTGCCGTCCCCGTTGAGGAAGCGGTTGCGCACCACCAGGACGTTGTAGGAGCATGAGCCGAGCTGGAGTTGCTCCTGACCCGTCACGGTCAGTTCAAGCGAGATCAGGGCTCCCACTTTGCCGGGTTGCGCTGGCGCATAGGTCAGGGCCCGACGGGCCTTAGGTTCGAGCGGAAAGACGGTGCGCAGATCGGACACGGGAATGTTGATGCTCCGGGCCGTGTCGTCGAAACGGCTGATCGGGAAGAAGCCCCTATAATAGATCACATCCTGCTTCTTGCCGCCGGGATATGCGTTCAGCACATGGACAAAATGATCCGAGGCGGGGCGAACCTCCGCAATCGTTCCCTGACGCTCCAGAACGAAACCCAGCTTCGCGGTTTGGGCTGTCGGGCAATCGTCGCCGCAAGCCGGAGAGGCAAGCAGAGACGTCAAGGCGAGAGGATAGACATATCGAAACATGGCAAGGCTGCCCGGCGTTAGCACGTGAGGAACTGCGTCAGGCCTACGCCTGATAGAGAAATATTATAACAGTATGGTTGTCGCGGTGGAAAGCAGGTCTTCTCACAATGCCGGTTGAGACTTCCCAGCCATCGCAGGGCAGCTACTTTAGTCAGGGGATGGTTGATCTTGCCCCCTGTCATGGATCAAATACCGCCACCGCATTTACGGATGCCCGAAAGGAAATGAAGAATGGCTGAGAGGCCTCACCGTCGCACTCCCGATCAGCTTCGCTCACGGCTTTGGTTCGACAATCCCGATAACCCGGGCATGACCGCGCTCTACTTGGAGCGCTATCTCAATTTCGGCCTCACCGGCAAGGAACTGCAGGGCAAGAAGCCGATCATCGGCATCGCCCAGACCGGCTCCGATCTGTCGCCCTGCAATCGGCATCATCTCGAACTCGCCAAGCGCGTGCGCGATGGCATCACGGCTGCCGGCGGCGTAGCCTTCGAGTTCCCGTGCCATCCGATTCAGGAGACCGGCAAGCGTCCCACCGCCTGCCTCGATCGCAACCTGGCCTATCTCTCCCTCGTCGAGGTTCTTTACGGCTATCCGCTCGACGGCGTCGTGCTGCTCACGGGCTGCGACAAGACCATGCCGGCCTGCCTCATGGCGGCCGCGACCGTGAACATTCCGGCGATCTCCCTCAATGTCGGGCCCATGCTCAACGGCTGGCACCATGGCGAGCGCACCGGCTCGGGCACCATCGTGTGGAAGGCGCGCGAACGTCATGCGGCGGGCGACATCGACTACCAGCAGTTCATCGATATCGTCGGCTCCTCCGCTCCGTCCGTCGGCCATTGCAACACCATGGGCACGGCGTCCACGATGAATGCGCTGGCCGAGGCCCTCGGCATGTCCCTTCCGGGCTCCGCGGCCGTTCCCGCGCCATACCGCGAGCGCGGCCAGATGGCCTACGAGACCGGCAAGCGCATCGTCGACATGGTGTGGGAGGATCTGAAGCCTTCCGACATCATGACCCGCGAGGCATTCGAGAACGTGATCGTCGCCAATGCGGCCATCGGCGGCTCGACCAATGCGCCGATCCACATCAATGCGATTGCCAAGCACATCGGCGTGCCGCTCGACAACAACGACTGGGAGCGCATCGGTTTCGAGATCCCGCTTCTCGTGAACATGCAGCCCGCGGGCGAGTATCTCGGTGAGGAGTATTTCCGCGCGGGCGGCCTGCCGGCGGTCATGGCCGAGTTGATCGGGGCCGGCAAGATCCACGAGAACGCGCTGACCTGCACGGGCACCACCATCGGGGAGAACTGCAAGGGCAAGTTCACCTGGGATCACGACGTGATCCGCTCCTACGACAATCCGCTGAAGGAGAAGGCCGGCTTCCTGAACCTGAAGGGAACGCTGTTCGATTCCGCCATCATGAAGACGAGCGTGATCAGCCCGGAATTCCAGGAGCGCTACCTCAACAATCCGCAAGACCCGAACGCCTTCGAGGGACCCGTGGTCGTGTTCGACGGGCCGGAAGACTACCATCACCGCATCGACGATCCGTCGCTCCACATCGACGAACACACGATCCTCATCATGCGCGGCGCGGGCCCGATCGGGTATCCGGGCGCGGCCGAGGTGGTGAACATGCAGCCGCCTGGCGCGCTCATCAAGCGGGGCGTTCTCTCGCTGCCCTGCATCGGCGACGGACGGCAGTCCGGCACCTCGGGCACGCCGTCGATCCTCAATGCTTCGCCGGAGGCCGCCATCGGCGGCGGACTGGCGCTGCTGCAGACGGGCGACCGGATCCGCATCGACCTGAACAAGCGCAGCGCCGACATCCTCCTGTCGCCGGACGAGATCGAGAAGCGCCGCGCCGATCTGGAGGCGCGGGGCGGCTATGCCTATCCGGCGAGCCAGACGCCCTGGCAGGAGATCCAGCGCTCGATGGTGGATCAGCTCTCCGAGGGCATGACCCTCAAGCCGGCCGTGAAGTACCAGAAGGTGGCCCAGACCTTCGGCGTGCCGCGCGACAATCATTGATCTGCCAATAAGGGAACGGGGGCTGTCATGAACAGACTTCACGGAAAGACAGCCCTCGTCACGGCGGCGGGCCAAGGGATCGGGCGCGCCATCGCGGAAGCCTTTCTTCGCGAGGGTGCGAAGGTCTGGGCGACGGACCTCGACGTCGGCAAGCTGGAGGGGCTCGACGGTGCCGAGAAGCGCAGGCTCGACGTGCTCTCGAGCGCCGATGTCGAGCGGCTCGTTGCCGAGGCCGGAGCCTTCGACATTCTCGTCAATGCGGCGGGCTTCGTGCATCACGGCACGATTCTCGAATGCTCCGACAAGGATTGGGATTTCTCGTTCGACCTGAACGTGAAATCCATGCACCGGATGATTCGCGCCGTGTTGCCGGGCATGCTGGAGAAGGGACGGGGCTCCATCGTCAACATCGCGTCCGGCGCGTCATCGGTGCGCGGCATTCCCAACCGCTATGTCTACGGCACCACGAAGGCGGCGGTCATCGGCCTGACCAAGGCCGTGGCGGCGGATTTCATCAAACGCGGCGTCCGGGCCAACGCCATCTGTCCCGGTACGATCCAGTCGCCTTCGCTCGACGAGCGGATCGCGGCGCTCGCGGCAAGCTCGGAGCAAAGCCTCGACACCGTGCGCCAGGCTTTCATCGACCGCCAGCCGATGGGGCGTCTCGGCACGGCCGAGGAGGTGGCGGCACTTGCCGTTTATCTCGCCTCGGACGAGGCCAGCTACACGACGGGGCATATCCACCTCGTCGATGGCGGGTTCGCGCTTTGAGCTGTTGCTCTAACACGTCGTGCGGACCCAGGAGCCGCACCGAACGGTGCGCCCGATAAAAAAGGCAGGCTTCATAGCCTGCCGTTTCAGTATGCCGTGGTTGATGGAAGGCGGATGCTTCCTCGTTGGTTATCGGCATCTACCCCCGCGCGACTCTGCAATTGGCGCGTTCTGATTTTGCAATCCATGCCGCCGCCCCACGGTGCCTCCAATCCATCCTCAGGACTGTGCTGAAGTCTCGGATAGCACCATTATAATGGCTAAGGTAATACAACATAATTCCGCGAACGAAATAAAAGTCCAATGAAAACGCAGTCGAAGCAGATACACGCGGGTTGTGACAAGCAGATCTGTAGAAGTCTTCACCGATCGCGGATTCGATAAGACTTGCAATTGCTGGCTGTCGAAGGCCTGTGATCGTGATTGCCATTTGATGCCTCGAGCAAGGGTGCTTACATCGTCGCTGAAAAGTAAGTATTAGTCCTGTGTCTTGACCTGTTGAAGTCGCCCCTAATGTGCCACGCAGATTACCTTGCGGAAATCGGAAAGGCGCAAGGACTATCGGAATTGCGCAAAAAACGACGCCCTTGGGTCATCGAGGCGCGCGAGGACAATCGCGCCGCCATGCTCAAGGGGCTTGAGCAGGGGTTTCACGGCCCCGCAGTCCATCGGGGTAATGTTCGCAACTGGCCCGGCTGTCGTGAGAATTCCCCTGGCGATGGCCGACAGGGGCGCCCTCGGCGAAGCCTCTGTCCGAACCTCGGGGCCCGGGTTGGATGAGGCTCACGCTGTCTCGGTCTGGGTGGTGGCTTTTGCGGAGGCTTATTTCGTGCTCCAGGGTGTCTCTGCCACCGGCGTCAGCGGGCCCTTGCCGTCGAACCATGAGATCAGGTTGTCGGCGACCAGCTTGCCCATGGCGTTGCGGGTGTGGACCGATGCGGAGGCGATGTGGGGCAGAAGCACCACGTGCTCCAGATCGATCAGTTCCTGCGGCACGCGCGGCTCGTCCTCATAGACGTCCAGGCCGGCGCTCAGGATCGTTCCCGACCTGAGTGCATCGATGAGCGCCTGCTCGTCCACGACCGTGCCGCGGGCGACGTTGATCAGAACGCCGTTGGGACCCAGGGCCTTCAGCACCTCCGCGTTGATGAGATGCTTCGTCGTGGCGCCGCCGGGCGTAATGACGATGAGCACGTCGCAAGCCTCCGCGAGGCCGGTCACGGTCGGAAAGTAAGGATAGGCCACGTCGTCCTGCTGCGTGCGCCCGTGATAGGCGATGCTCACATCGAAGCCGGAGAGGCGCCTCGCGATGGCCTTGCCGATGCGCCCCAGCCCGACGATGCCGACCTTCCGGTCGCGAAGGGTCGCCGACAGGGGGAAGGACGCCTTCAGCCACTTGCCCTCGCGGAGATAGCGGTCGGCTTGCGGGATCTTTCTCAACGTTGCAAGAAGCAGGCCGAGGGTGAGGTCGGCCACCTCGTCGTCGAGAACGCCCGGGGTGTTGGTCACGATGATGTTGCGCTTCGCCGCCGCCTCCGCGTCCACATTGTCGTAGCCGACGCCGAAGCTCGACACGATCTCCGCATTGGGCAGACGGTCGAGGAGGGTGGAATCCACGCGGCCGAAGAGCGTGCTGGTCGCCACACCGCGGATGCGCGGGCCGAATTCCTTCAGGAAGGCCTCCTTGTCGTTCTGCTCCCACAGACGGTGGAGAGTGAAGACCTTCTCGAGCGCATCGATCACGACTGGATTCATCGGTGCGGTCATCAGGATATCGGTTCGGCTCATGGCGTTTCCTATTGAGGTGTCGGGTTTAGAGGGAGCAGCGTGTGACGCCGCCCCGGCGAAAGGCTTCGTCGATGATCCTGGCCTGCTGCTGGAGCGCTGTTTTCACATCCTGCGGCAGGTCGAGCCAGTGGCAGCCGCGCAGGGCGGCTTCCAGGGCATAAAGAGCGTTGAGGCTCACCTGCCGGGGCAGCATGAATTTCAGCCGGCGGTAGGCCTCGACGGATCCCATGGAGCGGAGTTCGCCCACTGTCAGGATGCCTGCATCCGCCAGCCTGCTCTGCGTGACGGGACCGATCCCGGGCAGGGTGTCGATGGCGGCATCTCTCACGAGGACGGCTCCGGCTTTCGAGGCTTCATGCGTTCACGGTAGAGCAAGTAGAGCCCCGATGCGATGACGATGCCAGCCCCGACGAAGGTCCAAGCATCCGGCCAGTCGCCGAACAGAATATAGCCCAGGACCAGCATCCAGACGATCTGGGTGTAGATGAAGGGCGACAGGATCGCGGCAGGCGCGCGGGCATGGGCGAGAACCAGAAGCCAGTGGCCGAAGGCTCCGTAGAAGCCTGTCGTGGCGAGAAGAAACCACATCAGCGGAGAGGAGGGCGTCGACCACACCCAGGGCAGGACCGGGGTGACGAAGACGATGCCGGCGACGCTCGAATAGAGTGTCGTCGTCGCAATGGAATCGCTTGAGGCGAGCATGCGCGTCACGATGGCGTAGAAGGCGTAGGCCACGGAGCCGGTCAGAGACAGCAAGGCGGCGGGATGCATGGTCCCCAAGCCCGGGCGCGTGATCACGAGAATGCCGATGAAGCCGACTCCGATCGCTGTCATGCGCTGCCAGCCGATGCGCTCTCCCAGAAGGGGACCGGCGAGAAGCGCCACCAGCAGCGGGGTCGCGAAGATGATCGATTGGGTCTCGACCAGCTGCAGAAACTTCAAGGCGAAGAAGTTGCAGATCGTCGAGGTGAAGAGCAGGAACGAGCGGAGGAGCTGCAACGGGAGGCGGCGCGTCCTCAGAGCCCCGGGCTGGGTCCGCGGATTGATGACGAGGAAGGTGAGAAACGCAGCCGAGATGTAGCGGGCCCAGACCGTCACCATGGGATCCACGGAGCGGTTGACCCATTTGGCCGTTGCATCGAGGCACGAGAAGCAGAACAGCGCCACGCACATGAGGGCGATGCCCATGATGCGGCTCTGGTGAGGCGCGGCGGTTCCAGGCGGAGATTGGGTGACGGTGTCGGCCATGCGGGAAATGCTAGCCGCTTCACCGTCCCGATACGAATGTCCGCCACGCACGACCCTCGTGCGCGGCACACAGGGGTTCTAGCGCATCGTGCGGACCCAGGGGGCCACGCTAGCGAAAAGTGGACCCGGTTTTCCGAGCCTACACGATGCGCTCTTCCAAGAGTGGAGCATCGAGCGATCCCAAAAGTGAACTTGCACTTTTGGGATCGATGCCCTCATCAGGCCGTTGCCGCCATCTCCGGTTCGTCGGCCGCTTCGAGGCCGTCGATCTCGTCGTCGGCCTCGAAGCCGGTCTGATCGGCTCCCGTGAGGCCTGCGAGGTTCTTGGCGGCCTTGCGCAGCAGCTTGCGCAGGCGCTTGCGCTCCTTGTTGTCGAAGCCCTGGAGCAGCTCGCTCTCGACCTCCTCCCACAGAGCGTCGATGGCGGCGGCCTTGCGCTTGCCCTCCTTGGTGAGCTTCACGCGCACGACCCGGGCATCGCCGGGTTCTGTGTGGCGTTCCACCAATTTGAGGCTGGAAAGGCGGGAAACCGTCTTGGACGCGGTCGGCGGGCGTACGCGCAGGATGGCCGCGAGCTCTCCCATGGTCATGGGGCCGGAATTGCTGAGAGCCTGGAGAACCTGCTCCTGGCCGGCGAAGAGGCCGAGTTCCGAGAGCTTGTCGCCCGTGCGGCTTCGATGCAGGCGCGAGGTTTGAACCAGAGCCCATCCGACGCTCTTGATGCCCGGATGCTTGTTGTCGGTATCCATGGTCCCTCGCTGTTCAAGGCTTCTCGAACATATCATGGCCCCGAGTCATGACGGTACGATGACAAGCCGGCACAATATTAACAGGCTAAGGATCAGGGATCCCTGGGAACGGCGCTTTCATGCCAGCGCCGGAGGAGGACGTGATTGAGCGTGGCCAGGGCCAGGAACAGCCCGATGCCGGTCGCTGCCAGAAGAACGAGAGCCGCAAAGAGGCGCGGGATGTTGAGCCGGTACTGGCTCTCGATGATGCGATAGGCCAGTCCCGACCCCGCTCCTGCGGAACCGGCTGCCATCTCGGCCACCACGGCGCCGATCAGGGACAAACCGCCTGCGATCCGCAGGCCGGCCAGAAAGGCCGGGAGAGCGGCCGGGCGGCGAAGGTACCACAGGGCCTTCAAACGTGCCCTGAACCGCCCGAGAGCGCTTTGAGAGGCGGGGGCGCCGTAGAGCTGGAACAGCTCCATGAGGTTCCGGTCCACGGATTGCAGGCCGAGCATCGTGTTCGACAGAACCGGAAAAAAGGCGACGAGCCACGCGCAGGCCAGGACAGCCACATCCTGCGGCATGTAGATCAGAAGCAGGGGCGCGATGGCGATGACCGGCGTGACCTGGAGCACGACGGCGAACGGGTAGAGCGAATGCTCGATGATCCGCGACAGGCTCAGCAGCACGGCAAGACCCACGCCGCCGACAACCGCAAGCGCGAGACCCGCGAGCGTGGTCTCGAGCGTCGTCAGGAGCGAGGCCCAGAGCAGCGGCCAATCGGCCACCATGGTCTTCGCGATCAGGCTCGGCGCGGGCAGGATGTAGGGCGGGATGCCCTTCACATGCACGGCGCCCTCCCATGCGGCGATGACCGCCGCGAAGACCGCAAGCGGCAGAACGATCTTCAGGGAATTGCCCTGCCGGCGAATGGGAGCCATCACGGCCGCTCCCCGGCTGTCTGAGCGAGCAGAACCTGCGAGATCCGTCCGCAGAGCTGCGTGTAACGTGGGCCGGTGCGGAAATCCTTCGTGCGCGGTCCGGGCGACGCACCTTCGATCTCGGCCACGATGCGTCCCGGATGCGGGGACATGACAGCCACACGGCTCGACAGATAAGCACTTTCGTACACCGAATGCGTCACGAATACGATCGTGCAGCGCAGCTCGCTCTGCAGGCGCAGCAGATCGTCATTGAGCCGGAAGCGGGCGATCTCGTCGAGGGCGGCGAAGGGCTCGTCCATGAGCAGCAGCCGCGGCTTCAGGGAGAGGGCCCGGGCTATCGACACGCGCATCCGCATGCCGCCGGACAGTTCGCGCGGATAGGCCTTCGCGAACTCGCTCAGACCGACGAGGGCAAGGCTCTCGGCGATGCCGTCCCGTGCATCGCGCCTCGACACGCCGCGCAGGCGCAAGGGAAGCCACACATTGTCCGCCACGTTCGCCCAGGGCATCAGCGTCGGGTCCTGAAACACGAACCCGATCTCTCCGCGATGATCGTCGTCACGCGTGCCCGGCCAGGTGACGCTTCCGTCCGTCGGTTCTGTCAGCCCCGCGATGAGACGCAGCACCGTCGACTTGCCGCAGCCCGACGGGCCCAGCAGGGAGACGAACTCGCCTGCGTCGATGTCGAGATCGAAGCCGGCAAGCGCGGTCACGCCGTTGGAGAAGATCTTCGAAATTCCCCTCAGAGAAACGAGCGGAGGCGCGGGCTGCGTCATGGTTGCGGCGACACAGGTTTGTGTCGCTCTCCTGTTACTTCTTCAGGTCGAGCCCGACGCCCCTGTTCACGAACTGGAGCGTATAGGCCTTCCTGTAATCGAGATCCGCCTTGAAGAGACCGGCCTTCACCATCTTGTCGAAGAAGTCCTTCATGCGCGCATCCGTCATGGCGCCGATGCCCAGTTTCTGCGTATCGCCGGAATCGACGATGCCGTATTCCTTCATCTTGGCCCGGGAATAATCGAGCAGCTCGTCCGTCATCTCCGGGTTGTCGCGCTTGATGAGCTCCTTCGCCTTGGCGTTGTCGCCGTAGAGATAATTGTACCAGCCGATGGTCGAGGCATCGACGAAGCGCTGCACGAGATCGGGATTCTTCTCCACGACCTCGCGGCGCGTCTCCACGGTGGTCGAATAGGTGCTGAAGCCGTAATCGGCGAGCAGGAAAACGTTGGGCCTGAAGCCTGCGGCTTTCTCGATGGTCAGCGGCTCCGACGTGACGTAGCCCTGCTGCACGGAGGCCTTGTTGGCGATGAAGGGAGCCGGGTTGAAGCCGAAGGGCTTCACCTGCTCGTCCTTGAAACCGTACTCGGCCTTCATCCACTGGAAGAAGGTGGCGACGCCGTCCTTGGACAGAAGGATGTCGTTCGATTTCTTCAGGTCCGCGAAGCTATCGAGCCCCTGGCCCGGATGGCTCAGGAGCACCTGCGGGTCCTTCTGGAAATGGGCCGCGACCACGATGGTGGGGATGTCCTTCTCCACGGCCGAGAAGGCCTGGATCAGGCTGCCGCCCATGTAGAAATCGAGCTTGCCGACCGTCATGAGCATGCGGTTGCTGGCGCGGGGGCCGCCCGGCACGATGGTGACCTTGAGACCGTACTTTTCGTATGTCCCGTCGGCCACGGCCTGGTAATAGCCGCCATGCTCGCCCTGGGCGATCCAGTTGGTGCCGAAGGTCACCTCCGTCGGCGACTGCTGCGCCAGGGCGCTTCCGCACAGGCAGGCTGCAAACGCTCCCGTGATCCAGGCGTTCAGCTTCATCGGCATTGACCCTTTCGTTCAGGCCGCGCGTCGGCCGCGTCAGCTTCTGCGCGGTTCGAAGGGGCTTGGCAAGGTCTTCGTGCCCGCTCATGGTGCGATGGCATCGCGACCGGGTCTCCATGTCAAAGAGCCAGCACCTGTGGGCCCGCAGCTTGCGCTGCGAGCCTGAAGGTGAGATCGAGGGTGGCGCGTCGGGCAATCCGGCTCGCTGTCTAGTGGTGAATGTGAGAGCCGAACTGCTCGTCACGCACGGTTCTTTTAGGCGTTTAGACTTGGCAGCCCGCAGGCACCAAGGGCCTCCTGCCGCCGGCTGCGTGACCGGCGGGCAGGACCGTGCCCGTTCCCACAACTTGCGACGCCTCGCGAAGCGCGCCCCTCGTCGGATCAGGCTGTGCAATGATATAGCCAAGGTTGTACGTGCTGCGGAATTATATACTTGACGTAGTAAGTTTCATAAAATACCTTGCTTCATAACGGTTTGAGGCAATTCCCATGGTCGATCTCACGAACCCCATCTACACCGACGCCAACAAGGCCCGAGAGCACTTGGAAGCCCTCCACTGGCCCGAAGGTCCGGTCTGCCCTCACTGCGGGAACACCGACCAAGCCCGCATCAAGAAGATGGAGGGCAAGAGCCTTCGTCCCGGCGTCTATCAGTGCAACGAGTGCCGCAAGCCGTTCTCTGTGACGGTCGGCACCGTGTTCGAAGACTCCAAGATCGCCCTCAACAAGTGGGTTCTGGCTACGCACCTGATGGCGTCGAGCAAGAAGGGCATTTCGGCCCACCAGCTCCACCGCATGTTGGGCGTCACCTACAAGACCGCATGGTTCATGGCTCACCGCATCCGCCTTGCCATGGAGCCGACTGAGACCCCTCCGCTTGGTAGCGGTGGCGGCACGGTCGAAGTGGACGAGACCTTCATCGGTCGCCTTGAAGGACAGCCCAAGAAGCGCCGTGGCGGAACCACCACCTACAAGAACACGGTCTTTGCTTTGGTGGAGCGCGGCGGATCGGCCCGTCTCTTCCACGTTGAGGGCACCACGGCGGGTGAACTCATTCCGATCATCCGCGCCAACGTTGCTCCCGGCGCCGTCGTGTTCAGCGACGAGGGCCGCTGGTACAAGCCCCTCGGCCAGCACTTCACCCATGAGGTCGTGAACCACTCCAAGAAAGAGTACGTTCGCGGCGACGTTCACACCAACACGGTTGAGGGCTTCTTCGGCACTTTCAAGCGCGGCATGAAGGGCGTCTATCAGCATTGCGCCGAGAAGCACCTGCACCGCTACCTCGCGGAGTTCAACTTCCGCTACAACAACCGCATTGCTCTTGGCGTGAATGACAAGGAACGCGCTGACCGCATCCTCAAGGGTGCGGATGGCAAGCGCCTGACCTATCGGCGGATTGACGAAGCCCGAGTTTAAGCGTCAGGCGAAGCGCTTCCTACGCTGGCGTCGGAAGAAGGACTCGACTCCTAAGTAAGCAGCGTGGTTCACTGCCCCTCAAATCTTTCAAGGAGGGGCAAGTGGCTTAGTATGTCGTTAGTTACGATTTGCATCGGGAGGAACCGACCTCTCGGGATGATTACGAGCGAGTCCACTCAGCCTTACGGACCGCTGTGGATTTTTGCTGGCCTCTTCTGTCGTTCTGGATCATTGAGACACCGCTGAGCCCCAGGGGCGTAATACAGAAGCTTCTCGACGTTGGGGCCATCGATGACAATGACGGGATTGTCGTTCTTGAGATCACAGGAATAGGCGACTTCCGCCGCCTTGGTTCCCAAGAGGCTATCGACTGGCTGAATACCCGCCTCACTCGTCGCTAGGCTCATTCTTTTTACCTTTCGCGGGCTTTTCGCCTTTCAGCTTCTCGCCCTGTTTCGTCTTATGCGGCTGAGGCTTGGTGTTGAGCATCCGCTTCAACACTTCATCCCGCCGTTTGTCTTCTTCATTTTTGGAGTCGTTCATGAGGACCTGGGCTGTTTTCAACGAGGAGGGTAGACCGCAAGCATTCTACCGCGAAGACATATGGCCTGCCGAGAGGGTGCCGAAAGAGGCTGTTGAGATCCCGGAAAGCGCTTGGATTGAGTTTCTGAACAATCAGGGTACACGCCGCTGGCAGGACGGCGCTGTTGTTCCATGCGATCCGCCTCCACCCTTACCCCGGTCTCCCGCTTTCGAAGAGTTTGCGAGAACCGCCAGCCCAACTCAGTTCAGCCTTGGCCTGACTGACGAGCACCTAAAGGCGATTGGGCTTGTAATAACCGTTTGGGCTGTTGTGGATCTCCTCATGGACACCTTGGTCATGCTCCTTGAACAGCACCCTGCCAATGGAGGCGTCGAACCAAACACCCGCAAAGAATTCAACCAGCGCGCCCGGCATCTTTGCGCCCTTATTGATGCCGCCTTCGAACCAGACGACGCCAAAGAACTTACCACGTTCGTCAATCTGCTGGGGCACTACCGCGTTCAGCGCGACATCGTCGGCCACGGTCAGTTCATGACCGAAGGCTTCGACTCCCCTCATCGCTGGGTGACGCTAGTGAATATCAGGAACCCAAAGAAAACCGTTCGCAAGAAGCTCGCACCCAGCCAGATCATCGAATTGGCCGATAAGATCCAAGCAGCGCGGGACAAGTTGGTTCTTATGAACGTTTCCGTGGCCTCGCAGCTTCAAACATCACACGGAATACAGCCTCCACTAAACGAGTAGGGGTATCCTCGATGTCTTCACTATCGCGCCAGCGTTCATATGCTTCGACACCCGCCGCAATCATCTGGGGGGTGATCTCGACAGAAAGCGCCGCCTCTTGCGACGCGGGCGCTTGAGTCCCGGCCTGTCCGTTATCTTGTACCATGGTCGGTCTACTACGTAAAGTATATAATTCCGACGTGCTGTCAGGAACAAAATGGGAACACGACTCTGTCATGGTGGTATTCTCCGCCATCAGAGCCAGGGGAAACTTCGCACTCTAAGCCGTAAGTCCGGGTTCGGGCTGCAGCTTGAAAATCCAATGCGGCTATTATAGTTATAACATAACTATTAGATTTGGAGGCTGCTTTGCCTAATAACTATACTATTCAAACAGGCACGACACGCGAGCAAACCCTTCAGATTGTCGGGGGCGAAACTGTGCTTATCGAGCAAGGGGGAAGGCTCCAATTTTTGGATCTCTCCGGCTCACAGATCAATGGCATCACCTCCATTGGAAGCACCAATACAGTCACCGTAAATGGCCTTGTCGACGCCCAATCGACCAATGCCACGGGGATACAGTTACGAAATCTCAGCAGGATCACTGTTGGACAAACCGGATCTGTTATCGGTCAGCGCGACGGTGTCTCGTTCGGAGTTTTTGGCAATCCTGCCAATATCCAGAACGTCTTAATAAATGCCCATAATGTAACGGGTACTGCCCGATCTGGAGCATTTATCGTCGGCTCCGCATCTATCTCCAATTCTGGCACGATCGAAGGTGGACTTTATGGTGTCCTGCATAGTCAGACAACAGACTCAGGTTCATTAATCATCAACAACAGCGGCACGATCAGAGGCGGCAACGATGGCATAAGAGGCAACGATTTCATCGATCAAATCCTGAACATTGGCCATATCGAGGGTGCGTTCACTGCGGTCTTTCTCGAAGGGGGAGATGATTCTTACGATGCCCGTAATGGCGGTACTTCTGTGGGAGTGATCGATCTCGGTGAAGGCCAAGATACCGCTTGGGGTGGCACAGGCGACGAGAGCTTTTATGGAGGTGGAGGAGACGATCAGATCGACGGCGGAGGTGGCTTCGACGTCGTATTTTATCGTGGAACCGCCGACATCACCGTGAACCTTACCGTCACAAGCGTTCAGAATACTGGGCAGGGAAACGATACTCTAGTCAATATCGAAGATGTCACAAGCGACGCGGGCAACGACCTGCTCACTGGTAATGAACGCGCGAATAGGCTTGCCGGAGAGGGTGGTAATGACACCTTAGAAGGCGGCGCTGGAGATGATATTCTTAATGGCGGAAGCCAAGCTGCTGATGGATTCGATACCGCCCGCTATTTGGGGACTGCGGCCGCTGTCGTTAGCTTGGCGACCGAAGCTCAGCAAAATACGGGCGGCTACGGTCTTGACACTCTAATCGGTATCGAGGCGCTTGAGGGCGGCCAGGGCAACGATCACTTCACTGGCAACGACCAAGCCAATCGCCTGTGGGGCAATGGTGGCAACGACACACTCATCGGCGGAAAAGGCGACGATACTCTCGATGGCGGGAGCGGCAGCAATACCGTCATCTTTGCCGGCTCCCGCGCGGAATATGAAGTCGGCGGTCCCGATGCCGATGGGGTCCGCACCGTCCACGACACCCAAGCCGGTCGGGACGGCACCGATACGCTCAAGAACGTGCGGTTTATCAAGTTTGAGGGCGACGATGAGACCGTGGCCCTCTACAACACCAGGCCGGACAGCATCGCGTTCTCCAAGACCGCCTTCGCCGAGAACCTCCTCACTGGCACGCCGCTGGCCACGCTCTCGGCGCATGATGCCGAGGGCGACGCGATCACCTATACGCTGAGCGACCCCACCGGAACGTTCACGCTGGACCAAGGCGCTCTCGTGCTGCTCAAAGCCCTCGATTACGAGACCAAGACCAGCTACACCGTGACCGTGGAGGCCAAGGACGCCTATGGGGCTGTCACCACGCAGGAGATCACCCTCACCGTCACCGACATCGCCGATACGCCGGGCAATCCTGACGCACCGGGCACGCCGAGCAATCCCGGGACACCGGGCGATCCCGGCAGCCCCAGCGACCCTGCGCTCACGCTCACCGGCACACCCGGGGCGGATACGCTCGCGGGACGTGGCAACAACGACGTGCTCGTCGGCTTGGCCTGCAAGGACCAGCTCTCCGGCAATGGCGGCAACGACCGGCTCTCCGGCGGGCTGGGCAACGACACGCTCACCGGCGGGGCCGGGCAGGACATCTTCGTGTTCGACGCCAAGCTAGCGAAGACCAACACGCTGAACAAGAAGCAGAACCTGGACAAGATCCTCGACTTCGTCGTCGCCGACGACACGATCCATCTGGCGAAAAGCGTGTTTTCCAAGATCGCCAAGAAGGGCGTGCTCAAGAAGGGCGAGTTCTTCAGCGGCAGCGCGGCGCATGACCGGGACGATCACGTGATCTACAACAAGAAGACCGGGGCGCTGTTCTACGATGCCGATGGCAATGGCGCCAAGGAGGCGATCCAGGTCGCCACCCTGTCCAAGAACCTCAAGCTCACCAACCTCGACTTCTTCGTCGTCTGACACCATCCCGGTCTGGCAAACGCCACCGTCATGGCCGGCCTCGTGCCGGCCATCCCGATGCTGAAAAGCGCCGCGCCTTTCCGATCGAGATCACCGGCACAGGGCCGATGATGACGTAGCGGGCGTCATTCCCGGCGGCCGCAGGCCGGGAAGGGGCTCCCCTCACATGCTCAGCGCTAT
>NZ_QDGA01000085.1 GCF_003347665.1 Microvirga calopogonii | reverse complement strand
TCTCAGAGTCTGACTCAGAAAGACGGGTTTGATTTCAGGGTCTTGCGAGCCTTCTGGTCAGCATCCGGATATGGGCGATAAAGGTCCAGGCGACGGCACTCTCGATAGAGGCTTCGAAGTCCTTGGCCAGACGACGGCAGCGTCCAAGCCAGGCGAATGTTCGCTCCACAACCCACCGGCACTTGAGCACCTGAAAGCCTTTGGCCGCATCCGAGCGTTTGATGATCTCGATCGTCCAGCGTCCGAGAGTGGCGATCGCGTCGCGCAACTTGTCGCCCGCATAGCCGCCATCGGCAAAGACATGGCGCAGCCAGGGATACAGCGCCCGGATGGAGGTCAGCACCTCCACCGCACCATCCCGGTCCTGGATGTCGGCGGTCTGGACCCTCAGCCCGACCAGATGGCCTTGCGTGTCGGTGATGATGTGGCGCTTGCGGCCCTTGATCGTCTTGCCGGCATCAAAGCCGCGCGGTCCGCCAGCTTCCGTGGTCTTGACCGACTGGCTGTCAATCACGCCGGCCGAGGGGCTCACCTCACGGCCGTCCTTCTCGCGCGAGGCCGCCACGAGAGCATGGTTGATCCGCTCGAAGGTGCCGTCCCGTGACCAGGCATAGAAGTAGCCCTGCACGGTCGAATACGGCGGAAACTCCTTGGGCAACTGGCGCCACTGGCAACCGGTCGAGGCCAGATACAGGATGGCCTCAACCACGGCCCGCAGGCAGGTGATGCGGGGACGCCCGATCTGCCGGGCGGCGGGCATGAAGGGTTCGATCAGCGCCCATTCGGCATCGGTGAGGTTGCTTGCATAACGCAGCCCGTCTCGCCGATACTGCCGGCGAGTGGCCTCGGTCCATACCATCGTGATCTCCCTCGAATCTTCGCAAATCCGACGGAATCACAGGGGCTTGAGGCCACTCAACCTTTTTCAGTCAGCCTCTCAGGCTCTTGATCGAAGTGATCCAACGTAGGTGTGGGTCATGCCAATCGTCCACTGATCAGGCATTTAGATCTGCCTGCTATGGCGCAGCTTATCGATGTGGTCTCCTGTCCTTTGCGAAGGTATGTTCTTGCTGAGGCAAGGGCGAGTTTCCACTGAGGAGGGATCTCCATGTCAGGGCACGCGATCCACATCAAGGTCGATGGACGAACCTATTCCGGGACCTACAACGTCGACCGGAAGATCCTGACCGTCACGACAAGCTACGGCAGGAAGTCTGCTGAGATTGCCCCCAAGGTTGGGCACGAGACCCTTGCCCACCAGCTTCTGCAGGAGCTGGTACAACAGGAGAAGTCACGCAAGGGCTCAACGCTCTGATGGAGGGCATCGGGCAGCCGAGTCGATCGGTCGGACTCCATGCCTTGCCGTCGTGTGTTTGTGTCACAATGACGTCCAAGCATACTCCCCACTTCTACGTCGTCCGAGTGCCAGGGGCTGTTGGTTAAGAGTGCGCCTTGATACAAGACGCCGATTGCCGAGAGGTGGTCAGTTGCGCCAGCTTTGCGGCGTGGCTGGCAGCTCGCCCGTGACGTCGACGTGGGCAACGTCGCTTGCCGACCGCAGTGCTTTCTCAGAGAACCTGAGATCAAGAAGGCGGCCATCGTCCGTGAGAAGCTGAACGCCCCTACGGCCGAACACGTCCTTGAGAATGGCAGCAGCGAGCTGGATCTCGCCGCAACACGTAACTCCGAGCGGCTTCGTGACAAAGCCATCGAAATCATAGAAGGCTTGTGCGATGTGCTCTCCGTTGCACCGCAGTGCGCCATACCCTGAGATCCTGCCGAGATAACGCATAACAGCCTCCCGTGGGCTAAAGGAGTTGAGACTGCGCTTGTCCATCAGCCTCCAAGGCGGCTGTGAGTTCTGCCGGGTTGACATGGAAAACCTGAGTCGGGCTGCCCGAGGTCGAGATCGCCGGGACGTACAGCATCGTGGCTGTGCGTTGGAAGGCCAGGAATGAAAGGCCGAGGATCTCTTCCTCATCAGTTACAAGCCGGTAGGTTCCTGCTGGCTGCGGTCGGTCGAGAGAGGTCAACGTGAACGGGTGGCTGAAAGTGACTGTCGACTCAGTGGTTCGGATCGTCATGATGTGCACCTCATCTCTTTTTCTTAGGGAGACCGATCGGGGACAGCATTCCTTTCGTCATCACGGTTGGCGTCGCCTCGGCCACCGGCAGCTTCTTCGCTTTGGGCTTTCAGATCTCCCAATTACTGCGCTTTTGTCCTTTGGCCATCATGGTTCCTGTAAACCGGATCGATTGCTGTGGTGAGCGGGAAGACCCTATCCCGTGCCGTTATGTTTGTGCTCGCGTCGGCGCCTCACGTCGTGCCCCGAGCGGGGAGGACAGTTCAATGCAAGTTAATCGAGGACGCCAGCAACTTCTTGCCTGGCAGATCTCAAGAGCGCAACGACCTCAGCTGGAGACTGTTTGACATGAAGGGAGCGAGCGCTGTCGCTTTCGTTAACCATGGTGATCAGCCAAGCATGCCCATCCTCGCCCGTGGCGCTGAACCAGAGCACGTTGTCGGTATTCACAAAGACGTTGCTGCCATTGGTGTCTGTCAAGTTGATCCAGGCCATGTGATTTCTCCAAACAGTGGATCGGGCCAGTACGATCACGTTGCAGAGGCAACCGGTCAAACCCGACCTCTGAGCCCCGGAAGCCCCCTAGATCGGCGTGGTATAAGGCTGGTCTCCGGAATGCCACTCACGCCGAAACTGGCAGACCTTGCCTTGGCTGAAGACGCGGGTGTCCTGTCCAGTCTCCTCAGCCGTGGTTATGGCACTGCGAACGGCACCTTCTCGTGACGGATACTCGCCGCAATGCTTGCCCCCGATCCTGGTCCGCCAGGCTCCGTGATGATGAACGACGTAGACTTCGCTCGTCATGGCACACTCCTTTGGAGCACAGGTTGGTCCGCTTGCACTCAGGGGCATTGCAGCCCCATTCACTTCAGTGAGGGACGTTAGAACTGCTTGCCTGCCATCCAGCCTTGGACATCGGCTTTCGCGGTCTCGTAGGGCAGGCTGTAGCGAACCTTCACCAGGGTGATCAGCTGCTCCTCATTCTTGATCTGCGACAGGTCCAAAGGGGTGAGGCAGCTCCACTGACGCTTTGCATCGCTGCGATGCCCGATCTTGCGGGTCACCGTCTCCTGGCATTCGCCACCTTGATAGCCAAACATCGTAGCCTCCATCGTTGGGGCTGGTCTCATTCTTGCAGCGACCGGCTCAACACTGCTTGTCCAGGGCCCAGAACTCGACATCTCTGGCGGCTTGCTCGTGGGAGAGGCCGTAGCTCTCTTCAACCTTTTCGATGAGTTCCGACGTGGTTCGGATCCCCACCATCTCGACCATCGTGAACCGATCCCACCTGGCCTGCATCATCGGCAGCGCGTGAAGCGTCAGTCCCGGACCGTCGCGGGCTTGATAATGCTGAAGATCAAACATGAAGCGGCTGTTCAAACACATTGGGAACCTCCGCAATCGCTCGCCGATATCAACCTTGGCCAACTGCAAAGGTCGCAAAGCCATAAGTCTATCTCAATTCTATATGGGGGAGATGGGCTCTTTTACATCGTGCCATATAAATAAAATTCAAATAAATCCGATTTAAGTATCTAAATTTTACGCGAGGGACTATGGTGTAATTCATCGGGTTCTATAAGAACTAAGACTATTAACTTATCTGGCGCGCTAGATTCCAGGTGAGGAACAGAAAGATGTTCGGTCAAGCCGCCATCTCGGTTCCGCTTGTGGTGCGCGACTGGCCCCGGTGACAGATCAACAGGACCACCGGCTTCGCCCGAGTACAGGAAAGGATCCTGTCATGAGAACGCATCGCTACGCTGTCGGTCAGCACGTCAGCTACGCCGAGGACGCTTCGCCTGCTGGGGTCTGGCTCGGTGGTTACGAGATTGTCGCCTTGCTGCCCGCCGGCAACCGAGAGCCCCAGTATCAGATCCGGAGCGATGATCAGACCTATGACCAGGTTGTCTGGGAGTCCCAGTTGCACGAGGAGTCCGGCAGGCGGACGATGCGCTTGAACGAGCTTGTTATGCGAGCAACGACGATCCTGGCATCGTCGCCCCGGCGTGCTCGCCGTCCGAAAAGGCCAAGCCAGCATGAGGATCTCACAAGGTGGGATGATGAGGGTGGTGCGCCCCGATCAGGCCACCGCTTCAGTGAGCCACCTCCATTGCCATCCAGGGCGGAAACAGCTCTCTACTATTTCAACATCCGGACGGAGAGCAACCTCATGGAAGACCCCGAAGGAAACAGGTACCCTGACCTTCAGGCCGCGCGGGATGTTGCAGTCGCCTTGGCCCACAACATGCGTACGGAAGGCGATCAGAAGGGCGAGGACCGGCGACGCTGGCACGTCGAAGTCACCAACCGGGCCAATCAACCGGTACTGACGGTCGCATTCGCGGACGTCCTCGGTCCTACGGCCGTCGGCTAGCGGCGACAAAGCGATTGCCGCAGCACGGCCCTGGGGTCGGCAAGGAAGCCAACCATGAGCAAGAGTCCTCTCACCGCCACGCAGAAACTGGTGAACTCGGTCTGGAAAGCCGTGAGGATGCTGGACGATCGTCATGAACCACCCCCGAAGGTCAAGCTCGATGGCCGGCGCGGTTATAGCGCCGGCGACATTCCCACGCCGCATCAAACTCCCGACCGCGAATGATCCAAAGCCCGCGCCGCCACGAGACGCGATGCGCCTAAGTCTGGCTGTCACGCTGGTATTGGCTCAGGGGTAAAGGGCGAGCGTTCCACCAGGAGAACTCGGGCAGTCACGCCGAGGCCTCGCAAGCCATCCAGGACCTTCCGCAACTGCTCGGATGCTTGCGCCCTGCGCGTGTCCTCCACGGTTCGGAACTCCAGCATGGTGATCGTGTTCGGGCTGGCCCCGGGGACTGTCGTATTCGCCAGAATGTGGCTGGTCGCCCCGCCAAAGATGAACTGCCGCAGCCGGCTCTGGGTGTAGGCTCCGTTGACCAGCAGATCGCAGTTAAGAGACGCCGCCAACAGGATCGCCTCGCCACATGTCCGTGCGGGTTCGGGACCGTTCGCGCCTCCACCGGCAACCCTTTCCGTGCGAGAGTATGGCTGAGATCCCGGGTTGAGGGGCCGGACACATCCGAGCCGTCAAAGTCGATCACCATGATCCGCTGCGCCTCGGCCAAGAGCGGCATCGCCAAGACCACCGTGCTTCTGTTCCAGGCAATCACCACCGTCCTACCAAGAGTGGCAGGCGGGACCTGAGGCACGAGCAGAACCGGCCGGTCGCTGTCGAACAGCGCGGCTTCGACCGATGGCAGGCGCGGGTGGTTGGGCTGATCACTGGGTCGCCTGAGAACGATGATGTCGAAGGCTCGTCCATAGCTGCCGACGCAGTCTTCATCCTCCAAATCAGTCCTGTACCAGCCAAATGACAGACCTGTGGACTCTGCGTCGAACCGCGGAACACCCTAGGCTGTCATGAATGTCTCGAACAGCCGCCGGGAAGCTGTGGCCCCCTTGCGGCGACGCTCTGGATCGCGAAACGACAGGTCATCAATGGCGACGTCAGCGACGATGTCCGGCGGCATGTCGGGGGTGATCGCCGTGCCCTCCAGATAGCCGTCACAGACGCAGCGCGATCTCAAGCACAGGATGGATCAGAACATCCTCTTCCACAGGAATGAGGATTGACGTCATGGCTCATCCTCACGGCAGGCTATGGCCGCCTTGAAGCGCGGCCGAACGCTACTCCTCTTGCGGAGATCTGCCTCTGGCCAAGCCGAGGTCCCGCATATCAGATCTTCCCATGCAAAGGGCACCGGACACATGGTTCAGGAACACCGAAAGGCCTTGGCGCGTGCATAGGGTCTGCTGTCCGATAGGATCACCTCTCAGTTACTCCCGCCGCGGAGCCTGAGGGCATCGCCCAGCATCTGAACAACTTGCTCCTCGTTAGCCTCGTGTAATACAAACGGAATGTTTTGCCTCACAAGTGCGTTGATGAGCGGTCCATGCCCATCCCGAAGCGGCAGGCTCACCAGCATGGCGTCTATCTGACGTTCGTCGAGCAGTGCGAGCGCCTCGCTGCCAGTTGCTGCGATGGCCACAGCAACGCCTCCAGCTTCGTCGATCAACAGATCAAGTTCAGCAGCCACGAAGATGTCATCTGAAACGATCAGCACCTGCATACCGTCCAGCGCTACCTGCTCAACCTCATCGATTTCAAGCAGCATGTTGACGGCTCCGACGAGAGCGCCGGAAGCATCACGCAGTGGTGTCGGATGAGGGATGAACGGGACACGCGTACCATCCAGCCGTTCGGCAACAGCCTGGGTTCCCCGGACGGCTCGGTCTTCCTTGAGCGCAATCGCCATGGGGCACTCGTCGTGCGGCAGGGGCGTCCCATCTGGCCAATACAAGCGCCACGTCACGCACCATCGATCGGTGCCCAGCTGGGCCTGGCGGCCTGAAAACCTTACGGCTGCTTCATTGTAGAAGGTGATCCGGCCCGCAGCGTCTGTGGTGTAGACAGGGGCGGGGAACGCATCGAGTAACTCCCGGAATGTTTGCTCGCACGCGCTTGGTTCAACCCCGTCACACTGGATCCCGCTAACTGGGCGAGCCTCGCCGTTGGCGAGGGCTTTGTTGTACTCTGTTACCAGCCGCTCGAAGTCAGAGCCAATGATCTCGGCTCGCGGTTGTTCGGCCATCGTAGGCACCCGTTCCGGTAAGCAGGTCAGATCGATGGAGAAAGCAATACTTACATGGTACGCGTAGGGCTCTGAAGCAAGGATCGGCGGTCTCCAGGAGAGCCCGAACACTGCCTCAAGACATCCTTCCGAGTGGACTCATGCGGCATTGTCATATCTGGACGCTCCCTGTCGGCAAGGATTTTGTTGAACGTGAGTGCAAGTGGCCGGGTGCAGTCATAGCTACGGCCTGCAAGTGCGGCTCATACGGCGTTTCTTACGTGCTTAGGAGCTGCGATGCAGAATTGATCCGGTGAACCTCCATCAACACCATCACGGTTCCCACCAGTTGGCGATGTTCGTCCCGCACCTCGACCGTGACCTTATGGGTGGCGTTTCTCGGCAGCCGCTCCCGCCCGATCTTCGCCGCTGCCTCAGCCGCCGCGCGTTCGGCGGCATCCAGGCTGTCGAACTCAAGGCCCTCGTCATCAGGCGTGAAGCTGCCGTCGTCCCGCATGTCGAAGTAGAAGCGTGGCATCGCGATCCCCTCTGAAAGAACGCCGACCAACTCAGGAAGGGGCGATTTGCTCGTCGTTCCATAAATGATGGAGTCGTCTAACCGTCGGCTATTTTGCAAGTAGTTTTTCAAAAACTCACCGGCCCGACACTGGAATCGGGGTCGAGGAGGGACTAAGGAGAGCTCAGTCCAGGCGGATCATAGGCGCGCCGGCCACGCGTCCGTCTTTTCCAGTTGGCCAACGAGTTGATTGCGCACGATCCAGACATGTTTCTCGACCTCGGCAAGAACCTGCTCGTGCGATGGTCTGAAGCTTGGACCTTGCGCGATGTCGGCGGACAGGGCCTCCATGGCCTCCTGAGGCGTTCGGCCCTTGAGGTCGTTGGGCGGATAGCGGGGTCGACCTTGTAGGTCCTCCCGTAGACTTTCACGAAGAATGGATCCGTATAAACCGGGATGATGCTAAGGAAAGCCAGCAACCAGACGGACAGCCCAAGTGCCCTGGCGGTAAAGCCAGCCTTCGCCGCCTCCCGCTCAGAAGAAAATCGACTGGCTCATTCTACACCTCGGGGGGAGAAACGGATCTTTGTCTATCGCGCTCCGTCCTGACGCGGCCTCTAGCCTTTTGGCATAGCAATGCGAGGATGTCCTCACATGCACGGCCACCATACGAAGACCATGTATGAGAGTTAGAGTTGCCGATCCTTGAAGGCCTGGAGGTCGCCATGTACGTCGTTATCCGCAAGTTCAAGCGCATGAGATCGGTTGCTGAGGCTGCCCGTCGCGCGGAGAGCGGCCTTGGCCAGATGCTCAAGCAAACGCCAGGCTTCCAGGGCTACTGCGTCTTCGATGCAGGCGATGGAATGGGTGGATCGATCAGTTTGTTTGAAAGCCGGGAGGCTGCCGTCGCAGCCAACGAAAAGGCATTGGCGTGGATCCGGGCGAGCCTAACGGATGTCATCGATGGTGAACCTGAGATCACCATGGGTGAGGTTCTGGCCACCGTGACACCCTGAACAGCGTTATTTCAGCTCTCCCGCCAGCATCTCCAACGGAATTAACAGCGAGCTTAAGTATTTGGGATTTAGGCCCACTCGCGGCTATGTTGCAGGGCGTACGCTCATTGTAGAGCCCTGGTGCCCCGAGGACTTGACCTAGCCATCCACCCGGACCCGGACGTGAAGGCAAATGTCCGCACTAGGGCTCGTTCTCTGGAGAGAGCCATGCCGATACAGGGCATGCAGAGTGTATGGCATGAAGGAGTGAAGACAGTGCTGAATGCCCCTCTCCGGCGCTCCCCGTATTGGTGAGGAGCCCGGCGGGACAGTACAGCCATGCCTATTCGGAGACACGCTGCCAGCTCTCAGTGTCAGGCATCTGTGGTCAGACTAAGCCTATAACCTGAAGAAGGCAGTGCGCCCAGAAGGGGCGTGGTAGTGTCCCGCACCGATGTAGCTGAGGAATTGAATGCGCTGGCGCGAACGCGCCCCGACGAAGGAAATCGCTCGAGATCCTCAGCGGCGGCGAGTGCTTCCCGTCAGAGGAGCGCATCTGCGGGCGGCATCTCGACGAAGTCCTTTATAGGTGCTGCGGCAGCTACGGAGGGAATTCTCTGAACAGTTGAGCTTGCTCGTCGATGCTTTTCAACTCCGCGGATGTCGCTCGAAGATGTTTTCTACGGCGGTAAGCGGAGCTTAGAAATGGGATGGCAAATCCGATGGCGACAAAGGCTGACAACAAGATCCAATGTGCTTCAACATCGATGGAGTAAAATGATCCGAGCGCAATCGAAGCAAGCCCTACTATGGTGGCGCCAACAACGCCCGATGCTAACGCCGTATTGATGGGCGTAGGCGCGTACTCTTCAGCGCGTTTTGAGGCGAGATCATGCCTCTCCGCTTTGGTCATTGATAGGCCTCCATCGTGATCGAGCATAGGGCCGATTTGATGACTCACTTTACGCCTTATGACGTTGGACTGCGCTCCATGGCCCCGGTAGAATAGCCGCAGAACCTTCCACTAGCCGCCACTTGAGGCAGCTTCTGCACATCTGTCGGAGGGCGTGTTCTCCCCAGTGGGGCAGCCTAACCGAACAGCATCGCGGCGTTCTCCGGGAATTGCGTGTTTGGCCTGCTGATGAGCGCCTCATCGGCTACCACCTCCATTTTGCAGCACGATCAGGGGTGCTGCCTTGGTAAGCATCACCTGCCGCTGATTCCAGAACTGCCAGCATTGCCTAGCGCCGCCACGCGGTCCCGACATGAAGCTGAAGACCACGGCTCATGTAGGCGAACTCGGCTTCAGTCAGCCATGGTCGCAGACATTGCAAACCGGTTCGTTGCGGAGGGGAGGGCTCCAAGGACATCGGACGGATAAACTCAGCCCCACAGACAACACAGCGGCACCGCATTGGTTGACCATCGTCTGATGGGGCAGCCATGCGCCAGCCTGTGAACAGCTCAGCCTTAGCACCCGAGTACCGATGAATATCCTCGGCGACGTCGCAGATTTCATGGCCGTTTTCGCAGGTGACGGTCTCGCCTTTGCACGCAATCATGGGTTTGTTTCCCGTTGAAACAACAAGACTATCACAACCCGTGGGGCAGGCGCGTGTAATCGTCATGAGCGAGAGCCATAATCAGGCCAACCGAGAGTGACGAGAAGGATAATCGCGGATAAGCGCATGGAGGCCTTCCCTGAATTGAAGTCTGCAGCCAACATTGCCCAGGATAGTGGCGGATTGAGGAGCACTGCCGATGCCGTGTAACTGGACATCTTCAGTCTGGCGCGAGGGCAGGGCGTCTGCACCCTCTGCTGGCGAGAGCTGCCGTGACAAACAACGGAGGAAACGTGAAGCGATCCAGGCATCAGGTAGCTGTAGTGAGACTTTCCGCTAGGGAGCTGGCTTGGGCTCACCATATATAAGCTTGGAGCCGCTCAATGCGCTCCTCAAGGAGCGCCTATGCGGATCATGATAGCGACAGCCGTGCTTGCTCTGTTCATGGCGCCTCATTCTATCTCAGCCAAGGACAGAGCTGCACCGGAGGCAGGAAATCCAAAGGCGGTTGCGTCGAGGTCGTATACGGCCGAGGAATCGGCCGCGATGGGAAGAGCTGCCCGGACCAAGGCCGAGGCGCAGGAACGGATCTGGGATCGCAAGATGAAGATTCTCACGAGAGGCATCTGCACAGGCTGCTGAGGCACGCGTGAAGTGTCTGGAGAGTCCTCGGCTCCGGACGGTAGGCACGTCGTTGCAGATAATGATAGCGGTTGGCCGGCCGTCGGTGGAGAGGACGAGTTATCGTCCATCGATCGCCTCATGCTTGGGGCGGATATCAAAAACCGGTTCGCTGCCCTAGATTGTGATCATGAGCAAAGATCCTAAGAAGCCAAGCCAGCGTCAGGATCTCAAACGGTGGGATGATAAGGGCGGTGCGCCCCGATCTCACCGTTCGCGAAAGCCGCATCCTCCATCCAAGGGAGAGCCGGCTCTCTACTACTTCAACGTCCGGACCGAGGGCGGTGTGATCGAGGATCCCGAAGGGGAGGTGTATTCTGACATTCAGGCTATGCGAGTTGCTGCCACCGCTAAGGTTCGCGACATGATCGCAGAACGGGATCAAAAGGGCGAGGATCGGCGAAGCTGGCAGATCGAGATCATGGACAGAGCCAATCAGCCCGTCCTGACTATGATGTTCTCGGAAGCGCTGGATCCCAGGCCGAGTGGTTAGGCTGAGCGGATCAACCGCCTCAGGGTGGTTGAGGCGAAGACAGTGAGGCCGGTATGCACAAAGGGTTTCTCGAAGCCGCTCAGGATGTTGTCAACGCCATCAGGAAAGCAGTGAGGCGCCTGGCAGGGCAACCCGCTCCGGCATCGAAGGTTACGCTTGACGGCCGGCGGGGCTATGGAGACGGGCAAATCCCGTCCCCCTGGCAAGAAGGTGGACGAGCACTAATCCTGAGCGACGCCTTCCTCTAAGGGACGAACACGAGAAACAGGAACGTCGCAAAGATCACGAGATGGACGAAGCCGTAGAGAATGTTGGTCCGCCCGGTACCGAAGGTGAGAAGGCTCGCGACAGCCGTGAGCATGAGCAGCACGGTGTCCTCGCCATCAAGCCCCAACACGAGGTCCTTCTGGAGCGTGAGGTTGACCGCCACAACCGTGGGAATCGTCAGGCTGATGGTGGCCAGTGACGAGCCGAGAGCCAGATTGAGGCTCTTCTGCAGCTGATTTGCCTGTGCCGCCCGAACCGCCGCGACGCTCTCCGGCAGCAGAACCAGCAGAGCCACAACGACCCCTATGACAGCTTCAGGAGCGCCGACGAGTGTCGTACCCGCCTGCACGACAGCAGCGAACATCTTCGAGAGCAGGATGACGGCGCTGAGCGAGAGGACGAGCAGAGCCGCGCTCACCAGAACTGAGCGGTTTCGAGGCATCTCCGAGCTCGCATCCAGACCCTCTGTGTCGAGCACAAGGAAGTAATCCCTGTCGCGCACAGTCTGGATGTAGAGGAACACGCCATAGAGAGCCAGGGTGATCAGGGTCACGAAGATGAGTTGGCTGGGCGAATAGAACGGCCCGAGGCGTGCCTGCGTGTAGTTCGGCAGAACGAGGGTGAGGGTTGCGAGCACGATCAGAACGACGAGGTAGGCACTTGCGCCCGTCACCCGAAAGCCTTGTTCGCGATACCGCAGCCCGCCGAGCAGGATGCATAGGCCGACAAGTCCATTGCTAACGATCATGATCACCGAAAACACTGTGTCACGAGCAAGCACCGGGCTGCTGTCGCTGCTCAGCATGACGGAGGCGATGAGTGCAACCTCGATCACGGTGACGGCAATGGTGAGGACCAGGGTGCCGTAGGGCTCTCCCGTGCGGCGCGCGATGACCTCGGCATGGTGGACCGCCGCGAACACGGTGCCGATCAGGAGAGGGATCAGTGCGGCGGCAAAAAGCATCCCAATCGGCGAGGAGATGGTGTCACGGCTCAAGCCGTAAATGGAGGCGAGCGCAAAGAACAGCAGCGCGGCCGCAGGGAGCACCCAGACTGAATGGAGCCTCAACCTGCTGAGCTTGAACATACCTTTGTTCCCCGGTTTTGAAACTGTCTGAGATTTGAAGATTTCGATACGAACAACAGGTGAGATGAGGACACGGCTCCATTGCAAGTAAGGGCTTCGACGGGAGTTGCTGCCTCTCGCCAGGTAAACAGAGCACCATGATCAATCCGACCAGGACGTTCCGCGTTATCACCACACTTTCCCGGCCAAGGCGGAACCGATGACGCAGGACCAGACCCTCGCCTTTACTATCTTGGCTGGAATGATGGGCCTGTTAGTCTGGGGACGCCTGCGATACGATCTCGTCGCCGTCCTGGCCCTCCTGGCCACTGTGTTCGCCGGCATCGTGCCACACAAGGAAGCCTTCTCCGGCTTCGGGGACGACATCGTCATCATCGTCGCGAGCGCGCTGGTCGTCAGTGCGGCGGTCGAGCGCTCCGGCGTGCTGGAGGCGGCCCTCCATCGCGTCTCGCCATACATCACGTCCGTGCAGGGCCAGATCGTGGTCCTTGTGACAGTGGTCACGGTCCTGTCCGCCTTCGTCAAGAACATCGGCGCACTGGCCATGATGATACCGGTCGCCTTCCAGTTGGCGCGTCGCTCCCATGCCTCACCCTCGTGCTTTCTCATGCCGATGGCCTTCGGCTCGCTGCTCGGTGGCCTGATCACCCTCGTCGGCACCTCCCCTAACATCATCGTCTCCCGTGTGCGCGAGGAATTGACGGGACAGCCTTTCAGCATGTTCGACTTCACTCCGGTGGGCCTTGGCCTCGCGGCAGCCGGCGTGGCGTTCCTGGCCTTTGGCTACCGGCTTCTGCCCGGTGGTCGCAAAGCTGCTGCAAGCATGGACGAGGCCATCGATCTCACCGACTACATGACAGAGGCACGGGTGACTGCGACCTCGCCGGTCATCGGGCACACCGTCGGTGATCTGTCCAGGCTGTGTGACAACGAGGTTCTGGTGACGGGAATCGTCCGAAACCAAACCGAGCACATGATGCCCCTGCCGGATGCCGTCCTTCGCGAGGGCGACATTGTCCTCCTGGAGGGTGACCCTGAGGCGCTCGAACGAGGTGTCGCCCGCGCCTATCTGGAACTTGAGGGCGCGAGGCGTCCGACCGAAGGCCAGGACGCGGACGAGGAGACAGGTGGGATCGAGGCCGTCATCGGGCCGACCTCAATGCTGATCGGACAGAGTGCCAGGCGCCTGGCGTTGCACGAGCGCTTCAACATCAATCTGCTGGCGGTCAGCCGCAGCGGCGTGCGATTCACCGAGCGCCTGCGCGACATCACCTTGCAGACCGGCGACGTCCTGGTGCTGAAGGGCGATCTCACGCGGCTTCCGGACAAGCTCAAGGAACTCGGTTGCCTGCCGCTGGCCGAACGGGAGATCCGGCTGGGCAACGTGCGGCAGGGCCTCGTCCCCGTGGTGATCCTGGGCTGCGCCATGGTGCTCACGGCTGTCGGAGTGCTGCCCGTCGCGACCGCCTTCTTCACCGCCGCCGTCCTGATCGTCCTGCTCGGGGCGCTCTCGCTGCGCGAGGCTTACGAAGCTGTCGACTGGCCCATTCTGGTGATGCTGGGGGCTCTCATTCCGGTCAGTGAATCGATCCGCACGACGGGAGGCGCCGATCTCCTGGCCGGATGGCTGTCGCAGCTGGCCAGCACGCTCCCATCCTACGGCGCCCTGGCGCTGATCATGGTGGCTGCCATGGCCGTGACGCCGTTCCTGAACAATGCAGCGACGGTGCTGGTGATGGCTCCCATCGCGGCAACCTTTGCTGGGCGGCTTGGCTATAACCCCGACGCCTTTCTCATGGCGGTCGCGGTTGGTGCAGCCTGCGATTTTCTCACGCCGATCGGGCACCAATGCAACACGCTGGTGATGGGGCCGGGCGGATACCGATTCGGCGATTATTGGAAGCTGGGGCTGCCGCTGTCGGTCATCGTCGTGCTGTTGGGCGTGCCGCTCATCCTGCTCATGTGGCCGCTCTCCTAGCCTGGGGACCGTTCCCTGCAAAGTTTATAATGGTGTTACGTCTGCTTTCGGGCGCTTCCGTTGGATAGAATTATCGGTTTCAATCAGCTTTCGCTTCTCATCCGGCATGGGCCCTACAAGCATTATGAGCGGCGCTTTCCCTCAATCCGGCAGTCCGGCGAGATACTGGTCTGTCAGGTAGAACACATCCTGAATCGGCATGGTCGGGGTAACGATTTCTTCGATGAAGCCATGCCGCAAAGCATCCTCGGCGAAGTAGATGGTCGTGCGGTTGGCCGCGGCCTCCACATCCTCCACCGAGAGAGGCACCTCAGCCTTCGGGGCCGTCTCGGCGGCAATCACGCGATGGGTTTTCTGGTCCACCGCAAGCAGCTCCAGCTCAGATTTCTTCAGGTCGGAGTAGCTGTACCAGTCAGGCAGGGAGGCTTTCGAGAACTTCGTCTGATGCACCATGAAGCTGGAGGCCGGAAGACCAAAGCGCTTCTGAAAGCCAAGGAAGAACAGCACGCCCGCCGAGTCGACGCTCGACATGTTGTAGATGGTGGTGCGCTCGGGTCTGGCCCTGAAGAAATTGTAGAGTTCCATTCCAGAGCCCGGATTTCCGCCACCCGTCACGAGGTAGACCACGAATTCGTCGATGCCACCTTTGGCGGCACTGATTGAGAAGACATAGCTTGTGAGGGCATCACACATCTTCTTGCTGATGATGGCGCTGCAATAGATGTGCTGAACGATGGGCATTGCGGTCTCCTGATCAGATCTCACACCAAGGACCACGCTCCCGACCAGGATGCCTGCCCTTTGACATAGACGCGAAGCAGCGGGCTGGGTTCAGCCAAAGATCAGCATGGGGGTCTTGAACCTGCTAGCATCACCATCCATTTACCATCCATCTAGATGGTAAATGGATGGTAGATATGGCCAGCAATGTACACGAACTTCGACCCAAGGCCGCAGACAGCGAGAAGATCACGATCAACCTCGGCTATGTCGACCTCGGCCATATCGATCTTCTCGTCCAGGAGGGCTTCTACTCCAACCGCACCGACTTCATCCGCACGGCCATCCGCAACCAGCTCGATCGGCACAACGACGCCGTCAAGAAATCGGTCGACCGCCACCAACTCGATCTGGGCCTCCGCCACTATAGCCGCCAGGACCTGGAGGCTGTGCAAGCGGCCGGCGAAGTGCTGCACATCCAGGTTCTTGGTCTTGCCAGCATCGCTGGTGACGTCACGCCCGAACTGGCGCGGCAGACGATCGCCTCCCTTCACGTCCTCGGCGCCTTGCACGCCAGTCCGGCCGTGAAAGAGGCACTCAAGGACCGCATGCGCTGACCAGCGGGTAGCACCCGCCTCACCGTCTTTCGAGCCTGCCCAACCCTTCCCGACAGGAAGGGGCAGGTCCCGCTTTGCCCGGCTCTACCTCACTCGACAACAGGACCGTACCCATGAACGCACAACCGAACATCGACATGCTCGAGGCTACCCGCCTGACCCGTGAGGGTCGACTCGCAGAAGCCATGGCCCTCCTTCAGGGAAGGCTTGCGGGTGCCCATCCAGCAACGACCCCAAGCAGCACTGGAGGCGATGACGGCAAACCTGCAGCAGCGCATTTCTCGCGCATCATCGATATGGTGCCGCCATCCTCTGGGGGAGGGGCGTGGACCCCGCCGAAATCCGACTTCCCACACCGTGCCTCTCATCCACTTGGTGGTCTCGCTGGAGCGTCGGGTCAGCGTCAGGTGCCAGAAGCGTTACGGGACTTCCTCGACCGCATGGGCCAACCCGGCTCCGGGGTCGGCCTGGATGGATTGGTTCGACCGGGTTCAACCCATGCTGTGGTCCCGCTGCCGGAGGGCGCCCGCTTTGAAGAGCGGATGTTCGCTAATGAGGCGGGAAGCCGTGCCTACAAGCTTTACATCCCGAGCGGCTACACGGGTCAGCCTGTGCCGCTCGTGGTGATGCTGCACGGCTGCACGCAATCGCCGGACGATTTTGCCGCCGGCACGCGGATGAACGAGTTGGCTGAGGAGCAGACGTTTCTGGTGGCCTATCCAGCACAGGCCCAGTCCGCCAATGTCTCCAAGTGCTGGAACTGGTTCAACGCGACCGATCAGCAGCGGGATCGCGGCGAGCCCGCGCTGATCGCCGGCATCACGCGTCAGATCGTGCGTGATCTCTCGGTCGAGCCCGGACGCATCTATGTTGCCGGGCTGTCAGCCGGCGGGGCAGCAGCCGCTATCATGGGTTCGGCTTATCCAGACCTCTATGCGGCCGTGGGCGTCCACTCGGGCTTGGCATGCGGGGCCGCTCGTGACATGCCGTCGGCGTTTGCCGCCATGCGGCAGGGCGGGGCGCCTCAGCACAGCGAGGCCAAGGATCCCGTGCCGACCATTGTGTTCCATGGCGATCGCGACACGACCGTGAACCCCATCAATGGCGACCAGGTCATTGCTCAGTCGCGGGCGGGTTCCGATCTCCGCACAGAGGTCAGCCGCGGGCAGGCTCCAGGCGGGATCAGCTATACCCGCATGGTTGGGTGCGATGACAGCGGCCATCCGATGCACGAGCATTGGGTTCTGCACGGGGCAGGGCATGCCTGGTCCGGCGGAAGTTCGAGTGGGTCCTACACCGAACCCAAGGGACCGGATGCCAGCCGCGAGATGATGCGCTTCTTCCTTGAACACTCGAAGCCAAGAGCCGCATCTCCGGTGTAGGCAAAAGAGCCACCTGACCACGTCAAGGACTGCCGGGCTCCGAATTGAGATCTCCCATATGGGCAGATCTGGATCGCGTTCATCAAGACTGGTTCGTTTCACTCTACGAGCCACGGTGTTCCAAAGTGCACCGTGGCCGACCTCCATTCCCCAGATAGACGGCAAGCAGTCTGCCATTCGACTGCGATCCGGCAGGGAAAGAAGCCCCATGTACTGACGAACTTCGGCTTCGATGCGGACCTTATCTCTGGGATCGGCTTCGGTGTCCGATGCTGCGGCCCGCTTCGTTACAGTTTTGGCCGAAACGGATTTATAGCCTCACTGAGCCACTTTCCGCGTCAGGTAGGGAATCATAAGACGCCCCGAAACTGGACCTGGCCTGAGGGCTATAATCAGGTCGCTGTTCTGCCAGCCGAATTTTCATTCATCACAGCGACCTTATTTTGTCTGAAACTTAGTTGCAAAGAGGCTGTGCGTCAGAAGCGACACACAAGAATGACCGACAGCAAGCGCAAATCGACATCATGCCGAAGCGATCAGAATGCTCGCTATCTATACAGGTCATGCAGCCGAGAGTGCTCAGAACACGCAGTCTCGGCCCAAAGGACAGGAGCCCCGGTGACGGGACCTTTCCAGGTGCTACTGGCAGACGGTGGTCCTGACCCGGTGGCAACCCTAGGCGGGTAAGCTGTGCCGTTGTATGAGCATCGACCGAACGGCAACCTCTGGCACGTCTCGGACCTTGACCGAGCGTCTGCTCTCGCAAGGACCGGCGGATAGTCCGGCCGAGCAGTGGATCATCAGTATCTGTAAACTCAAAGCGCCCGCTTGTGTCGGGCGCTTTTTGACGTGAAGCCTCTGCTACTTGCATGACGTAGCCTATCGGGATCATGCGCCCCACGCAGAAAGCTGCCCGTCCTGGAACAATTGCTCTCCGGGTGCCGCCACACGGTCGAGCTCTTGTCTGATGACGCGCATCGTTATGGGGCCAAGCCCTTCGAAGCGCTCAAGTTGACCAGCGACGGCTCTGAGGTGATCGATGGTCTGGATGTTCTCCCGATGAAACACGTCCCAGGCGAGCTGAGGCAAATAAAGGCCATCAATGGGCCCCTCGCAGGCTTGATAATGACGAGGCATCTGCCGCTCCTGTGCCTTACAGGCGGGAGCGCACGGATCTCTCAGTCGCCGGCGCCCGGATCATCCATGCCGGCGATAGGTGACTATACGCCCCGATAAAAGAGACAGCCAGCACAGTTCCCTAAAGCGGCGGTTTACGACACGCAGTCGTTGATGACGACAAGGATCAGGGAGACTGAGCGTCAAGCAGTGCGATACGACCAAGCTCAACCCTGATCGCCAGGGCCGTCTTTGCCCCGACGCCGGGAAGCCGCTCCAGTCGGTCTGCAATGGCAGATAGCTGAGCGAGGGTCGTAATGTTTTCTCGATCCAGCATGTTCCAGGCGTTGAGCGGCAGGCGCAGACCTCGAATGGGTCCCTCGCAGTCGTCAAAAAGCCCCTTATGCATCTGCTTTTCTTTCCGGCTTGGTGACTGGCTCATGGGAGAGTGGGAGCGGTCAAGAACAGCACGGTCATGCGCGGCAACCCGTGCGGCCTGTGCTTCCTTGATCAGGATCACAGGGCTGGTCGGGCCTTCAGGCAGGCGACGAGACATAGCCGAACTCCGCAGCATAGGTGGGAGTACACAGCTCCCTCAGTCGCTGACGCCCGTCGAGGACAAGCCAGCGATCAATCATAGATGCGCCTCTCTGGAGCGCAGTACCAGGGATATTTATGTAAAAATCGGAATTAAATTTCTCTCGGATCGTTTTTGCTGAAATGCCGCGCAGTTTATCGATATGATTAATCGACAGAACAGATTTCTTGTGCGCAGTTAATCTTTATCGAATCTGTTTTTATTTGCCCCTACAGATCCGTAAACTTGAAGCGACGTCTCCGGACAGGCGCTTTTTCTTTGTCTATAGGGGCCTGCAATTCTGACGGGCTATTCGGTTGCCGCCAGACGGGCAAGTTCTTGCCGGATAATCCGAGCCATGGTCAACCCGATCCCAGGAAGCCGTTCGAGCCGATCTGCAACAGCCGTGAGCTGATCGATGGTCGTGATGCCTTCCTTGTGCAGACTGTTCCATGCGGCAAGTGGCAGGCGAAGGCCTCGGATGGGACCTTCCCAGCGCTCCTTATAGTGGTTCGGCATGGGCTCGACCTCCTGCTCTTCGCGCGCGCCAGGAAGCACACAGATCCATTAGTCGCCGACGCTTGGATCATCCCTGCCAGTGAAGCAACCGCTTGGGGTTCATTCTGTTCAGATCCGCCCTCAGATATGATTCAACTCAATAGGCGACCTCCGCGAAATATGAATGAGCCAAAAATCCGGGAGGTCGTTCATGGCACTCCTCGGATCAAGGAACTTGGTCCGCTTCAGCACGTGGAAGCTGTCATTCGTCGAAGGGGTGAAATGTCAAATTCGGTCCTGTTCCTGATCTGAAGCTGCTCGGCGCCAATGAAGCAGATACACCTCGCGAACTCAAACAATCACCAGCTTCGACGCTTATCTCAGAATATGGCATGGTTCCTCTCCAAAGGGATACAACGCAAGCCCTTCAATTCCGGTGATTTAGGGCCGAGCGATGCTCTGGGGTTGTCGGGCATGGGATGTCGATCGGTTGTTTTTCCGGCGTCGAACAAAGCTTAGCCGCGAATAATCCCCATAACTTATCTAAGTTCTTGCTTTGTTCTGGCATCTGGAATTCATATGAGCTAGGGTCAATACGCAGAAATTACAGAAGAAGAACCAAGATGAGCATGGACAAGAATAAGGCTATCGAAACAGCGGTGGCCCAGATCGAGCGTGCCTTTGGCAAGGGCTCGATCATGCGCCTTGGCGGCAGTCAGGTCGTCGAGGTGGAGACGATTTCGACCGGCTCCCTCGGGCTCGATATTGCTCTGGGTGTAGGGGGCCTTCCGAGAGGTCGCGTCGTCGAGGTGTATGGGCCAGAGTCGTCAGGCAAAACAACGCTGGCGCTCCAGACCGTCGCCGAGGCCCAGAGGACGGGTGGCGTTTGCGGGTTTATCGATGCGGAGCATGCGCTCGATCCAGCCTATGCGCGAAAGCTGGGCGTCAACCTCGATGACCTTCTGATCTCTCAACCGGACAATGGCGAACAGGCGCTTGAAATTGCCGATACCTTGATCCGTTCGGGTTCTGTCGATGTGCTGGTCATCGACTCGGTGGCGGCGCTCACCCCGAAAGCCGAGATTGAGGGCGAGATGGGCGAGAGCCGCCCCGGTCTTCAGGCCCGTCTGATGAGTCAGGCGTTGCGCAAGCTTACCGGTTCGATCAGCCGCACAAAAACAATGGTGATCTTCATCAACCAGATCCGCATGAAGATCGGCGTCATGTACGGAAGCCCTGAGACCACGACGGGCGGCAACGCCCTGAAGTTCTACGCTTCTGTCCGCCTCGACATCCGCCGCGTCTCGACGCTCAAGGATCGCGACGAGCCGATCGGCAACCAGGTGCGGGTGAAGGTCGTGAAGAACAAGGTGGCTCCGCCCTTCAAGCAGGTCGAGTTCGACATCATGTTCGGCGAGGGCATCTCCAAGATGGGCGAACTCATCGATCTTGGGGTCAAGGCCAACGTCGTCGAGAAGTCCGGCGCCTGGTTCTCGTACGACAGCCAGCGCCTGGGACAAGGTCGTGAGAACGCCAAGACCTTCCTCAAGGACAATCCCAAGATTGCTTCTGAAATTGAGGCGAGGATCCGTCAGAGCGCGGGTCTGCTGATGGATGCGCTGCAGGCCAACGATGCAGCCGATGCTCCGGCGGATGATGCGGCATAAGTCCGAGCTAGGAATGCCGGCCCGGATCAGCCGACGTCCCGCACAGCACACAGTGTGAGCCCAGAGGATCAGAAATCTGATCCCGTCACTTCCTCGGTGGTCACGCGAAACTCCACCAGGGTGCTGGGACCAAACGTGAGGGTCAGCGGCACGTCGGCAGCATCGCGACCGCGAGCGATCAGAATTCTGCCGATCCGCGGATCGTTGTTGCGCGGATCGAACGTATGCCACGTCCCACCCAGAAAGACCTCGATCCAAGCGGCAAAGTCCTGAGGTGCATGAGGCGGCGGAAGGCCGATGTCGCTGATGTATCCGGTACAGTAGCGAGCGGGAATGTTGAGGCACCGGCAGAACGTGAGCGCCAGATGAGCATAATCACGGCACACGCCCCGCCTTTCGCCATAGGCTTCAGCCGCTGTCCGCGTCGCACGTGAGTGCTCGTAGCCGAAGGTGATATGATCGTGCACGTAGTCGCAGATGGCTTGAACGCGCGTCCAGCCGGGTGGGGTTGTTCCAAATAGGCTCCAGGCGACGTCGGAGAGCCGGTCCGTTTCGCAGTACCGACTTCCCAGCAGGAAGAGCAGGGTTTCTGCGGGAAGGTTCTGGATTTGGACCTGCTCAGCCTTGGGAACTGTCGTGTCCCACCGGCCCGTATCGCGGACTACAGTTTCGGTTTTGAGGGAGAGCCTTCCAGGCGGTGCAACGAGGCGGTTGCACCAGTTCCCGAAGCTGTCCCGGTACCCCTCCACAGGCACTGATGGGGTCGTGGTCAGGTAATCGGGCCGCTCCAGGTCAGACACTCTCGACGAGTGCACATTGAGGATCGCGAACATGGGCGTGGCTTGCCCGAACTCGTAGGTCATCTCACAGCCGACGCGGATCCGCATGGTTTTTCCCTCAAGGGTTGAGCAAAGGC
>NZ_QDGA01000084.1 GCF_003347665.1 Microvirga calopogonii | reverse complement strand
ACGCCGTCGGGCGGGTCATTCAGGCTGCTAGACCGAAGAGCTGATTAATGAGACGGACTTCGCCTGTCGCCTGACGTTTTCGCTGGACGCAGTGACCGCGGCGGATCATGCGCATGACTTCGAAACCTCCGATGGTGGCGGAGGCTGTCTTCATCGTCTGGAAGCCACGCGTCGGCCGGATCATCCGCTTGAGCGCGCCATGATCCGCCTCGAGGATGTTGTTGAGGTATTTCGAGGTGCGATGTTCGACATCCTGCGGCAGCAGCCCTTCGTCCTGCAGGCGTCGGATGGCCTTCGGATAGGATGCCAGTTTGTCGGTCGTGATCGAGGACGGCGGATAATCGCTCATCGCCTTAAGGGCTTTGCGCAGGAAGCGATAAGCGGCTCCAGTATCACGCCGGCCGGACAGCATGGAGGCAATCAGACGACCGTGCTTGTCGACCGCTCGGAACAAGTACCGCCAGTGCCCACCCACTCGGACATAGGTCTCGTCCACTCGCCACGAACCTGAGCGAGGCCCGTGGTTTGGTCGCATCCGCTTCTCAATCTCCGGGGCATAGCGTTGGACCCAACGAAAGATCGTGCTTGGATTAACGCTGACACCGCGCTCGGACATCATCTCAGCCAGATCGCGATAGCTGATGCCGTACTTGCAGTACCACCGCACGCACAGCAGGATGATCTCGACTGGGAAACGGCGGCGCTTGAACAAAGACAACAGGGCGGCTCCTCGATTGGCCGCTCTGGATTATACTGCCGAGGTTACCGCAACAGTGCCTTACAACAAGCGGGGACGTCGAGCGACAGGCGAAATACGCCTCTTCGGTCTTGCTGCCTGAGCGGCCTGTTTGACGGGGTTCGTTATGCCCTTTCAAGTTACTACAACAGTGCCGTGAAACCTCGGCGATCCGCAACAGCCGCGAACGTGCTGAGGAGGTCGATCTCAAGATCTGGATACTTCATCATCGTGTCCTCCAAAATACTTCAGATACGACCTAATGATCAGGCCAAAGCTGATCGATCGGAAGCGCCGTTTTGTATTTGACCTGCTTCAATGCGAAGCTGGATCTAATGCTAGATACCTCCTCAATTTTCGTTAGCTTATCCAAAACAAAATTCCGCAAAGCGACAGTGTCAGTAACTACAACCCGAAGTAAATAATCAGCATCGCCGGACATTAGGTAGCACTCCATCACCTCAGGCAGACCTATTACTACCTTCTCAAAATTCTCTAAGTTTTTTTCATTCTGACTCTTTAGAGATATTTGAATAAATACACTAATGGTGCTCCCGATGTTTTCTGGATCTAGAAGGGCTACATAACGACTGACAATGCCTTTCTCTTCGAGTTGCTTCACGCGGGCAAGGCATGGAGATGGTGACAACCCAACTCTGCTCGCCAACTCCACATTTGAAATCCTACCCGCCAACTGCAGCTCCGTCAGGATTCGTCGATCGGCTCGGTCAATGGAGTTTCGCAGCATTTTATATCTCCAAAACACGAGGACGAAGCATATCATGCTGACACAATGATTCAAGTTGGTATGTTCAGCAGGACATTCTGGCCAGGCCCTGTTAGCCTCTTGCGTACTAGGAGTATTAGAATGTCTGAAAGTATCAAGCGGGATAGTTTCGACGGTTCGCGCGATATCGACCCGAACGAAACAGCTGATTGGCTGGAATCTTTGGAGGCGATGACGCGGCGCGATGGAGCAGATCGCGTCAAATTTGTTCTGACTTCGCTAGACCGCCGGGCGCGCGAGCTAGGCGTCCTTTCCGACACTCTTCCTTACTCGCCCTATCGCAATACAATCTCGCTCGACAAACAGCCACCTTTCCCTGGCGATCTCGTCATGGAAGAGCGGATCACCTCGATCATCCGCTGGAATGCGCTCGCCATGGTGGTCAGAGCGAACCGGGCTTATGGCGATCTCGGTGGGCACGTCGCCAGCTACGCGTCAGCCGCGGAGATCTTCGAGATTGGCTTTAACCATTTCTTCCGTGGCGGCGGAGAGCAGGGCAAGGGTGACCTCGTCTTCTTCCAGCCGCACTCGGCGCCCGGTGTCTATGCGCGGGCTTTCCTGGAAGGGCGGCTTTCCTCCGAGAACCTCGCCTATTATCGCCAGGAAATCACCGGGCCAGGGTTATGCTCATATCCCCATCCCTGGCTGATGCCGGACTTCTGGCAGTTCCCCACAGGTTCGATGGGCATCGGCCCTATCAGCGCGATCTATCAGGCTCGCTTCATGCGCTATCTCCGTGATCGGGGTGTGCTCGATACTAACGAGCGGCATGTTTGGGGTGTGTTTGGCGATGGCGAGATGGATGAGCCGGAGTCGGTCGCGGCCTTGTCTCTCGCCGCCCGCGAGAATCTCGACAACGTGACCTTCATCATTAACTGCAACCTGCAACGGCTCGACGGCCCGGTGCGAGGTAACGGTCAGATCGTCCAGGAGTTAGAATCCATCTTCAAGGGTGCCGGCTGGAACGTCGTAAAGGTCCTGTGGGGCTCGGAGTGGGATGCGATCTTCGTCCGCGATACCAACCACAGCTTGTTGAAGCGCTTTGCTGAGACGGTCGACGGGCAATACCAAACGCTCGGCGCCAAAGATGGCGCCTACAACATCGCGCATTTCTTCGATGCCGATCCCGAGGTTAAGCAGCTTGTCGCACACATGTCCGATCAGGATATCGATCAACTGAAGCGCGGCGGGCACGATTTCCGAAAGCTCTTTGCCGCTTTCCAGAAGGCGAAAGATAGCAAGGGGCGCCCGACCGTCATCCTAGCCAAGACCAAAAAGGGCTACGGTATGGGCCGCGCTGGCGAGTCGAAGATGACGGCACACCAGGCCAAGAAGCTTGATGTCGACGCGCTCCTGGCGTTCCGCGACAAATTTTCTCTGCCGCTTTCGAACGCCGACGTCGAAAACCTCGAATTCCTCAAGCCCGCCGACGAGTCGGCTGAGATTTCGTACTTGAAATCCAGGCGTGAGGCACTGGGCGGATACCTTCCGGTTCGCAGAACGGCTGCGAAGCCTTACCCGGTGCCGGAGATCGAGAGCTATGCCGAGTTTGCCCTCAGGGCTGGTGGTAAGGAGATGTCGACGACCGTCGCCGCGGTGCGCCTGTTCAGCATGCTCCTCAAAGACAAGGAGTTGGGCCCGCGCATTGTGCCAATCGTTGCCGATGAGGCCAGGACGTTCGGAATGGACAACCTGTTCCGACAGGTCGGTATCTATTCGCCGCTCGGTCAGCTCTACGAGCCCGAAGACGCCGGGACAATGTTGTATTATAAGGAGTCGAAGGACGGCCAACTACTTGAGGAGGGCATCACGGAGGCGGGAGCGATCTCCTCCTGGGTGGCCGCAGCGACCTCGTACAGCGTGCATGGCGAGCCCATGCTGCCTTTTTACATCTATTATTCGATGTTCGGGTTTCAGCGGATTGGTGACCTGATTTGGGCCGCTGCCGACCAGAGGGCGCGCGGATTCCTGATCGGAGCTACAGCTGGTCGGACGACGCTGGGCGGCGAGGGTCTCCAGCACCAGGATGGCAGCAGCCACCTGGTGGCGTCGACCATCCCGACCTGCCGCGCATACGATCCGGCGTATGCCTACGAGATGGCCGTCATCATCGACCATGGCTCCCGGCGGATGATGGAGGAGGGCGCCGACGAGTTCTTCTACGTCACTGCAATGAACGAGGCCTATGCGCAGCCTTCGATTCCTGTTGGTATCGAAGGCGACATCATACGCGGCATGTACAAGCTTTCGGGCCCCTTGGATGCTCCGGCTGCCGTTCGTCTGCTAGGATCAGGTGCGATCCTGCCGGAGGTCGTTGCCGCCGCGGAACTGCTGAAGAGCGACTGGAACGTTGAGGCCGACATCTTCAGCGTTACCAGCTTCAGCGAGCTTGCACGCGAAGCGCGCGAACTGGAGCGCCAGCAGATCTTCCGAGGAGCCGGTTACGGCAAAAGCCACGTCACCAGACTTTTGGAGGGCTCTGCTCCGATTATCGCAGCCACCGACTATGTCCGAGCCTATCCCCAATTGATCGCATCTTATGTTGGTGCGCGGTTCATCACGCTCGGCACGGACGGATTCGGCCGCAGCGATAATCGTAAGGCGCTGCGCAGCTTCTTCGAAGTTGATCGCTATTATGTTGTGTTGGCAGCCCTATCGAGCCTAGCCGCGGAAGGTGCAATTGCCTCAGAATCAGTCGGTCAGGCCGTTTCAAAGTATGACCTGACCGTCAACGAAGCTGCGCCTTGGTCGCGCTGAGTCAGCAAAGTCGATAGAGGAAGGCGCGGCCATGGCTGCCAGAAAAATAATTGAGCTACCGGATATCGGCGATTACAAGGATGTCCCCGTCGTTGAGATCCTGGTTAAGCCAGGAGAGGCTGTGAAGGCCGATCAGCCCATTATTACGCTGGAATCCGACAAGGCGACCCTTGAGGTTCCTGCTCCATCGGCCGGTCGGATTGTGGAATTTCTCGTCGGGCTCGGCTCGAAGGTCTCCACGAGCGATGCGGTAGCAATCCTTGAAATAGACGATGCTGACGCTCCGGCAACGCAGGCGTCCGCCACCGACACTGCACCCACGCTCCCCGCGTCGAAGGCCGAAGCCGAGCGGCAAGCGCCGGTCACTACAGCGCCTAAGGTGGAACCTGCGGCCGCCGCTTCCGCAGCTCCCGTGCCGGCCGGATTGCAGTCGATCCACGCAACGCCGTCAGTTCGCGGCTATGCGCGCGAGCTTGGTGTCGATCTTTCGAAGGTCTCCGCCACAGGCCGGAAGGGACGCATTCTGCGGGAAGACGTCCAGGCGTTCGTCAAGAGCCGCCTGTCTGGGTCGATTTCCGGAAATGCGGAATCCATTTCGGGCGCCCCGCTGCCGCCCATGCCGACGTTCGAATTCTCGAAATTCGGAGAGATTGAGCGCGAGCCGCTGTCCCGCATCCAGCAAATCTCGGGTGCAAACCTGCACCGCAATTGGCTGCATATCCCCCATGTGACCAATTTCGACAATGCGGATGTGACTGAGCTCGAAGCGTTGCGGACGGCGGTCAACAATGAGCGGAGGGATCCGCCGGTGAAGCTCACGATGGTGGCCTTCCTTATCAAGGCGTCAGCGCTTGCCCTGCGGCAGTATCCGCGCTTCAACAGCTCGCTCGACGGGACGAGCTTAGTGATGAAACGCTATGTGCATGTCGGTTTCGCGGTCGACACGCCAAAGGGGCTGATGGTTCCGGTGATCCGCGACTGCGACCGAAAGGGTTTGATCGAAATCGGGAGCGAAATGGCAGCACTTTCCGAAAAGGCCCGCCAAGGCAAGCTGGCCCCTGCCGATATGGAAGGGGGCTGCTTCTCTGTCTCCTCGCTTGGAGGTATCGGTGGCGCTGGGTTTACGCCGATCATTAATGCTCCTGAGGTTGCGATCCTCGGGGCCGCTCGCTCTCAGACGCAGGCAGTTTGGAACGGCACGGCGTTCGAGCCGCGTCTGATCACTCCCATTAGCCTGTCGTGGGATCACCGGGTGGTCGACGGGGTCGCCGCTGCACGCTTCCTCGGCCATGTCGCGGCACTGTTGGGCGACTTCCGTCGCGCCCTGCTTTGAGGTATCTGCGATGGCAACGAAAATTCATGTGCCCGATTTGGGCGACTATAAAGACGTGTTGGTCGCTGAACTCTTGGTTAAGGCGGGTGACACGGTTTCAGTCGATCAGCCCCTGGTCGCTATTGAAAGCGACAAAGCGACCATAGAAATTCCATCGCCTGTGGCTGGGCGTTTGCTGTCCTTGGAGGTGCAGCTCGGCGATCGCATCAGCACATCCTCGTTATTGGCTATTGTTGAGGAGGCCGGTGGAGCGGCAGGACCCGAGCCCAAGGTGTCGCAGCACGAGTCCGCGTGCGCAAAGCCCGCTGGCGGGCTGGTCACCGAGCGATACGACCTCGTGGTGATTGGCGCGGGTCCTGGCGGCTACTCGGCGGCGTTCCGTTCCGCTGACTTGGGATTGCGCGTCCTTCTCGTAGAGAAGCAGAGCGTTCTGGGTGGCGTCTGTCTGAATGTCGGCTGCATCCCTTCCAAGGCGTTACTGCACACCGCTGCCGTTGTCGAGGAAGCAGGTCGCATGGCTTCCCACGGAATCACCTTCGCGGCCCCCAACATTGACCTGGAGAAGCTCAGAGCGTCGAAAGATCACGCCGTGAAGCGGCTGACCGACGGTCTTGGCCAAATGGCGAGGATGCGCAAAGTCGAGGTGCTCACCGGTACGGCCAGCTTTGCAGGACCTGACAGCCTGACGGTCGAGGAGGCTCGGGGCGCGAAGCGGGAAATCGCTTTTGCGAAATGCATCGTGGCCGCCGGATCCTCGCCGATCCACCTACCTTTCCTGCCCAAGGATCCGCGTATCGTGGATTCCACGGGAGCGCTAGAGCTCCCCTTCATCCCCAAGCGGATGTTGGTAATCGGAGGCGGCATCATCGGAATGGAAATGGCGACCGTCTACAGTGCGCTTGGAGCCCGAATCGATGTTGTCGAGCAATTCGACGGATTGCTCGCTGGGGCTGATCGCGACCTAGTGGCAATCTGGCAGAAGCGTAACACTCACCGCTTTGATCGGCTGATGCTTTCGACGCGACTGGAATCTGTGACCGCCACCGAGGGCGGGCTGCTTGCAACGTTCGCAGGAGCCCAACACGAACCGAAGAACTACGATCTTATCCTCCAGGCCGCTGGGCGGCGGCCCAATGCAGAAAGCCTGAACCCGGCTGCAGCCGGCCTCGAATGTGAAGGCGGCTTCATTTGCGTCGACAAACAGATGCGCACATCGAATGAACGTGTCTTCGCAATTGGCGATATCGTCGATCAGCCGATGCTAGCGCACAAGGCGGTACACCAGGGGCATGTCGTGGCGGAAGTAATCGCTGGCAATAAGGCGGGCTTCGATGCTCTTGTTTGCCCGTCGGTGGCCTATCTCGACCCGGAGATCGCCTGGGTTGGAATGACAGAGGATGCAGCCAAGGCCTCAGGGATCACAGTCGAAGTGGGGCGCTTCCCTTGGGCTGCTTCCGGCAGGGCGATCGCGAACGGCGTTGATTACGGCATGACGAAACTCCTGTTCTCGAGGGAGACAGGTCGGATTGTTGGTGGTAGCGTCGTGGGTGCCGGAGCAGGGGACCTGATCGGTGAAGTCTGCCTTGCCATCGAAATGGGTGCTGATGCCCAGGATATCGGTAAGACAATCCATCCCCATCCAACCTTCACGGAAACGATCGGGATGGCTGCTGAGGTGGCGTCTGGCGTCTGTACCGATCTCCCCCCACCTAAGCCGCAAAAGAAGTAAAGAGGCACTGCAAAGTCGCGCTAAAGAGGCACTGTGCCTTCTTATATGGGCCCACATGTCAGTCAAGTGCTGTTCGCTGGTGTCGCTACGACGTCCAAGATTGAGCCCAATGGTGTTTCTGAGAACCGCTCGTCGGCATCACTGTATATCCGGTTGGGCCATAGCCCAGACCATTATCTCATGTGGCGGAGCAGGATCTAAGGTGAGCGCGGCCATTCATTTCTGCGTGATAGTTTCAGCTAAGGGACAACCGCGGTCGCACTCCCGTTCGACGTCTCGCGCTCCCGCTCCAGCGCGCATTGAGGTTCAGGGCTTCACGGCAACATCGGCTGGAAGGGCGCCTGTTTCGACATAGCGCCACAGCAGGGTCAGCAGCTTGCGGGCCAATGCCACGATCTCATTGCGTCTGACCCGGCCGGAGCCGAACCGACACGGCTGAGGAACCAGACCGCCAGCACACTGTCAGGCTGAATGCACAGCTTAAGCCGGGCAAGTTCGATCAGCGCCTCGCGAGCGCGGGCGCTGGCGTCCTTGGTGATGCCCGGCTCGCGCGACCGGCAGTCGCCCGCAAGCGGACTGTGGATCAGACTGGCATAGGCGGCACAAGGCGCCGACACGCATAACATCGGTAGAACACTCCTTGGTGAGGACCGTGGCAATCTCAGGGCCGATACCCCTCTCTGCAGGAGGGGAGCCAAGCTTGGACGAGTCCTCTGCTCGTGCCGCCTCTTCTGTATCGCGCATCATCTCGACCTTTGCCAGGTGCCACAGCACGAGTTCAAGCCAATCGACCTAAAGGGCGACTTCCGCAGAAGGAAGTCGCCGCATCGTACTGCCCGGGATCAAGTCAAAGTCCAGGCGGCGCCTTGCGGAAGCAAGAATGCGCCAACTGCCGATCTCAGAGCATCTCAACCGTAGATTCGTTTAGCTCTGGATGTCCCGGGATTAATGGGCTGTAGTTTGGAAGACTCTCGAAGCGCTGAAGCCACTTCCCAACAGCTGGCATCACCTCAAGGTCAATCCCTCCGATTCTGGCCAGACGGGTGTAAGGATAGACGACTACGTCGGCGACGCTGGGATGTCCTGCAGTAGCGAGCCAATCGCTGTCGCTCAATTCGCTCAGACGGTCATTGAGACAGCCAAGCGCTTGGCCGGCTTGCTGCTCCCAGCCCTTTACCATCTGCGGATCGACGAACCTGTGCGGATGACGAGCACGATGAAGTCGCAACTGTGCCAGCGGGAGCATGAGGGACGATTGTTGAAACGAAATCCATGATAGCACGTCCGCCTGCTCGAAGCGGTCCTCAGACCACCATGTCGTGCCGACCACGGGTAATGCAGGATCGCTCCGGGTTCGGTGATGGTTCGGCCGTCTGCACACTGGGGAACTGGCACCTGCCGGAAGCGGCTGACCGACGCGAAACCTGGCGATCGCTAATCCCCTGGACGATAGAAAAGGTTCTTCGTTCGAGCGGTATCCCAACAAAGCTTGCTAGAAGGCGCACCTTCCAGACGTTGCCCGACCGTTGGGTATCGTAGAGACGCATCTACACTCATGTGCCACCTTGTCGCGAGACGCCCGGAAGGCCGCGCCTCACGACGCTGAAAGCTTGAGCTTCGAAGCGGCTCTGCATTTCCAGAAGCGCGGCTCCAGCTCGAGAAGGCGTTGTGCCATGCACTTCTTACGCGATTCACTGTTGCCTGGGAAAAAGCCCGAAGACTCGTTTCAGGGGATCAGAAGGATAAGGATTTCATGCGCGAGGCAATGACTGCCTCTTCAAGAAATTCGAGGCGATCCTGTCCCCAAAAGATGTCACCCTCAAAGAGGTAGAAGGGCGAGCCAAAAACTCCTCGTTCAATCGCCTCGTCTGAATAGCGCCAGAACTCTTTTTGGATCTCCTGCGACGCTGCCCGTTTAAGCAAATCATCGACATTCTTCAGGCTGCGTTTGCCGATCTCAAGCAAGGCCTCCGCTTGGGAGACATCGACCTCCTCGACCCACACCGCTTTTAAAATATCGTGGCTGACCTGTTCGACATCCTGCCCGTCCTGCTTCGCAGCGATGATAAGACATGAAGCGAGGTCCTCATTCGTCGTCCCATGCTTTGGGGGGACGTTGATCGGCATGCCGAGCTTGCGTTGCCAGCGGCGGAGCTCAGCCAGCCGATAATCCTGGCGTTGTTTTGAACGATCGCCGAGCAGAATTCCGCCTGTCTTCGCATATACATAAGGCATCTTGACCGGAAAGTAATTGATGGCCACATCATGCCGCCTTGCCATCGCCGCGAGCCGCGGACCGCCGAAATAGGCCCAGTCAGACAAAACCCAAAAGTAATAATCGATCTGTTTTGTAGCCATGGTTTTCTCCATGAAGTACCGGCGAATATCTTCGATCGGATAGCGCTCAGGGCGCCGTCCAAAATGATCAGGCTAAGTAGCTGAACGTGAACGGCGTCGCTCAATGCAAGATCTGGGACAGGAAGAGCCTGGTGCGCTCGTGCTGCGGATTCCTGAAGAACTCGTCCGGGGTGTTCATTTCCACGATCTGTCCGTAGTCCATGAAGATCACCCGATTGGCCACCTGGCGGGCGAAGCCCATCTCGTGGGTGACGCAGAGCATGGTCATGCCCTCGTCTGCCAGTCCCACCATGGTGTCGAGCACCTCCTTGACCATCTCGGGATCGAGCGCCGAGGTCGGCTCGTCGAACAGCATGATCTTCGGGCTCATGCACAGAGAGCGGGCGATCGCCACGCGCTGCTGCTGGCCGCCGGAGAGCTGGCCGGGATACTTGTTTGCCTGCTCTGGGATCTTGACCCGCTTCAGGTAATGCATGGCGACCTCTTCCGCCTCCTTCTTGGGCATCTTCTTCACCCAGATTGGAGCCAGCGTGCAGTTTTCGAGAATCGTGAGATGCGGGAAGAGGTTGAAGTGCTGGAACACCATGCCGACATCCTGGCGGATCTCGTCGATCTTCTTTAGGTCGTTGGTGAGCTCCGTGCCGTCGACGATGATGCGGCCCTTCTGGTGCTCCTCCAGCCGGTTGATGCAGCGGATCATCGTGGACTTGCCGGAGCCGGAGGGCCCGCAGATTACGATGCGCTCACCCCGGCGCACATTCAGGTTAATGTCCCGCAACACGTGGAATGCGCCATACCACTTGTGGACGCCAACCATCTCCACCGCCGTTGCCGTCTTCAGCGAGGTCGGCTTGGTCGCTCTGATAGGCCGGTTGCTCTGCAATGCTATCACGGATCCATCCCTACGATGTTGTCGACTTGGCGGTCGTCGTTATTTAGGCAACGGGTTGCCTAGAACAGCATCGTAGTCAATAGAAGTCAACCTGAACTTGAAGACTGGCATCTTCGAGCGATGAGCCGAGGAGGGTATGTTCGCCCTCAGCTTTTCTCTCGCGACACCGCGATAAGTGCGCTGCCGTCGCCGTTCGGTGCCCTAACTTGGTGCGCGATGTGCCCGGGGAATTGCAGGAAATCACCAGAGTTCAGGATCACTGTGCGATCCGCGAATTGCACTTCGATTTGCCCTGAAACGACAAATATTATCTCAGTTCCGCCGTGATCCACGCGGCCATCTGGGCCATAGACTTGTCCAGGAAACAACAGGAAGGCCTCGAGTCCACCGGCAGCTTGGCTTAGAGGCTCGAAATGCGCCTCGTCCGAGTTTTGCCGGACTGCGGGCCGTTCTGCGGCTCTGACAATATGAATCAGCGAATCATCGACTGCTTCCCCGAAGAGGGCAGAAACAGGAACAGAAAATGCCTGGGACAGCTTCAAGGCGGTTGCGATGGAGGGCATCTTCTCGGCGCGTTCGACGCGGGACAGGTATCCTTTATTCAATCCTGTGATGCTTGACAGCTGATCCAACGTCATTTTGCGGGAACGCCTTATCGCAGACATTTGCAGGCCAAACGCCCGCGCGGCGTCGTCCACTGGAGTAAGGGCAAGGTCCTTGATCGATTTTGCTCTTGGCAATTTTTGCTCCAAATCCAAGTCTTCTGCCAATTTCTATCACTAAGTCGCCACTTCGTCGGTGGCTAGGCCCCTGATGCCGGTGGAGCGAAAGAGCTCGGCTGTTCGACTCGTTATTGCAGCAATTCCAAAAGTCTGCTACCCATTTGGGCAACAAGTTGTCCAATGGGCATTCAGGTGCAGGGAATCATGGTGCAAGTTTGGTCCGGGGAGCTTCTGCATATCCACATCGCTCCGTCAGCCTCCTACGAAATGGAGGAACTGACAGAAGCGCGCCTTGTGGCGGGAAAGGGCATCGAGGGCGACCGCTACTTCCTGGGAACGGGAACCTATTCTCCCAAGCCGGATGTCCGCGACATCACGCTGATCGAAGCTGAGGTCCTTGAACAGCTGGCTCTCGGGGAGCCCAAAATACCCGGAATCAAGTTGAACCTGTCGCCGGCAGATCACCGCCGAAACCTTACGACACGTGGTGTTCCGGTGAATCATCTCATCGGAAAGCGTTTCCGGGTCGGCGAAACTATATTGCGCGGTGCAAGGCTCAACTTCCCCTGCAAATATATAGAGGAGTTGCTGGGAATGCCGCGCTTGTTTGAGGGCCTTTTGAATCGTTCCGGATTGAACTGCTCGATCGAGAGTGGGGGCATCATTCGTCCAGGCGATCGAATCCTTCCGCTTGAGGATTGATCGTATGGCCTCGCCCCGTCTAATTATGAAGATGAAGGTCGCCTCGCTCCGATCGGAGCTTGGAGATGTTAGCGTCATCGAGTTTCGTCATCCCAAGCGACCTGAATTGCCGCCTTTCGAAGCCGGGGCTCACGTAGACGTCCACCTACCTACTGGGAAAATCCGCCAATACTCTCTAATGGGAGACCCGGCTGATTTGTCTCGGTACATCGTCGGCGTGAAGCTAGAGGCGAAGGGCCGGGGGGGCTCAGCCTGGCTGCATGACAATTTGCGTGTTGGTGACGAGGTCCCGGTCTCCGCCCCGCGGAATCATTTCAAGCTTAGTCCAGACGGAGCAAAGCACCTGTTGATTGCCGGTGGTATCGGGGTCACTCCGATGATCGCCATGGCCCACGCTCTAAAGGCCCAGGGCAAAGCTTTCACGCTGCATTATTTTTCGCGCAGTCGATCTCTTGCACCTATGGCAAGAGAACTTGAGGCTGAACTCCCCGCCGGCAGTGTTGTTTTCCATTTCGACGACGAGCCCAGCACTTCCGTTGACATGACGGAGCTTCTTAAAGTCGTCGAGGAAGGAACGCACCTGTATTACTGTGGTCCGCCCGGCTTTATGGCGTGGATCAGGGCCGAATCCGCTCATTGGCCTACTCAGAATGTCCATTTCGAAGCTTTTCAGCCCGAGACCGATAGAGACTTTGTCCCTGAGGCATTCTCGGTTCGGTTGCGATCTAGTGGCCGAGAGTTTGAAGTGCCAGCGGATGCATCGGCACTGAGTATCCTTCGCACTGCTGGCGTCTTGCTCTTTTCATCGTGCGAAAACGGCGTCTGCGGGAGCTGTGAATGTGGCATCCTCAGCGGGGAGCCGATTCACCGGGATGCTGTGCTCAGTCCCGAAGCTCGTACCAAGCGATTCATACCTTGTGTCTCAAGGGCGAAGGGCCAGATCGTGCTGGACCTCTGAGCCGCTGCAAACTGCTCATCATACTGGAGAAATGTCATGTCAGGTTCGAAGCAGAGTGATGGGTTAAATGGGCATGTAGGCGGGTTCGCGACCCGAGCTATTCACCATGGTTACGACCCGTCGCGCTTCGAGGGCGCTGTGGCACCCCCGGTCTTCTTCACGTCTACCTATGGGTTTGAGAGCATGGAAGCCATGGATGCTGCTGCGTCCCTCGGCGGCAAACTCTACGCTCGCGAGCACAATCCGACCACCGAAATCCTCGAGGCTCGACTGGCTAACTTGGAAGGCGCGGAAGCCGCTCTGGCACTATCGACGGGTATGGCGGCAGCGGGAACCCTCATGCTTGGGCTTCTGTCGCAGGATGATGAGATCATTGTTCATCGTACCTTGTACTCCAATACGGCTGCCTTAACTCGTGACGGCATACCGCGCTTTGGCATCAAGGTGGTTCCAGTCGACCTGACCAATCCCGCTAGTCTCGACGCTGCGCTTACCGAAAAGACAAAGCTGGTCTATTTCGAAACACCGGTGAATCCGCTATCGGAAATTTTGGACATTGCTGCGATTGCGGCAGGGGCATCTAAGGTGGGTGCAAAAGTCGTGGTGGATAGCACCTTTGCATCCCCCGCCTTGCAGCGTCCGCTAGAGCACGGAGCTCACATCGTGCTGCACTCTCTTACCAAGTATATTAATGGACACGGGGATGTCCTGGGCGGTGTGTTGCTGAGTGATCAGGAGACGATTTCGCATCTGCACAGCCATGGCCTTCGCTATCTGACGGGAGCTACGCTCTCGCCGATGGCTGCAGCGCTCATCCTTCGCGGACTGAAGACATTGCCGCTACGGATGGAGCGTCACAGCCAGTCCGCTCTGACCATTGCCCGCAAGCTCGCCGAACACCGGGCAGTGGCTTGGGTGAACTATCCATTCCTGGAAGGCACCGTCGGGTACCAGATTGCTAAGAAGCAGATGTCCGGCGGATCTGGAATGTTAGCATTCGGGCTCAAGAAAGGATTCGAAGGAGCTCGCCGGGTGCTGGATCGGTTGAAGCTTGCTAATCGCGGTGTGAGCCTCGGTGATGTGGAGACGCTAATCAATCACCCTGCGAGCATTCTACGAGCTCGCCAAACGGTTCGGCCGGAAGCGAAGCCTATCGAGGGCGTCGGAGAGGATCTTATCCGGCTCTCAATCGGCCTCGAGGACGAAGCGGACATTTGGGGCGACCTCGCCCAGGCTCTTGATGCTGCTTGATTAGACGCCTGCGCCGACCAGAAGCAGCGAGCACGATCCAGAGAGCAACAGTTGATGTCCGCAAACTAATCTTCGAATACAAAAAAATGTAAAAGAAAAAACCAAGCCATGATCTCCTTTCAGAGTCGGACGCCTAAAGGCAAACTGCAGACGGGCAACATGTGGCCCAAAGGAGGAAAAATGAACAGGACAATCCGCAAACTCGAAGTCGCCGCCGCTGCGATCATGCTTTCCGCAGTTTCGGTCTCAAGCGCGATCGCCGGGCCTACCATGGACCGGATCAAGTCTCGTGGGGCCATTGTCTGTGGAGTGTCTCAGGGCATTGCAGGGTTCTCCATCCCGGACAGTGCGGGGAAATGGTCGGGAATCGACGTCGACCTCTGCCGAGCGTTGGCGGCAGCAATTTTCGATGATCCAAACAAGGTTCAGTTCTCGCCCTTGTCGGCCAAGGACCGCTTCACCGCCTTACAGTCCGGTGCTGTCGATCTTCTGTCGAGGAACACGAGCTGGACTATGCAGCGCGAAGCATCGCTAGGCATGAATTTCGCCGTTGTGAACTTCTACGACGGAAACAGCTTCATGACGAAGAAATCTCTGAACGTTAAGAGTGCAAAGGATTTGTCTGGAGCTTCCATCTGCGTAACATCCGGAACGACGATGGAACTGAACGTCGCAGATTATTTCCGCGCCAATGGCATGGCGTTCGAGCCAGTTGTTTTCGTCACTATAGATGAAACAGCAAAGGCCTATGAGACAGGTCGCTGTGACGCTCTGATCGCGGATTCGTCTGCAAACTATTCTCGGCGCGCCCAACTACAAAAGCCAGACGACCACATTGTGCTACCCGAGCTGATTTCGAAGGAGCCCCTCGGGCCGGCGGTTCGTCAGGGCGACGATCAATGGCTAAACATTGTGAAGTGGACGCACTTCGCAATGGTCAATGCGGAAGAACTCGGCGTGACCAAAGCGAATGTCGTTGAAATGCGCTCATCGACTAATCCGGAGATTCGGCGCCTTCTAGGAGCGGAAGGGAACTTGGGTGAGGGTCTTGGTCTCACGAAGGATTGGGCTGATAAGATCCTGCGCCATGTCGGGAACTATGGCGAAGTCTATGATCAAAACGTTGGCAAAGATTCGCCATTAAAGATCGAGCGTGTGGCAAATGCGCTTTGGAAAAAGGGCGGACTGCAATACGCGCCTCCGATCAGGTAATTGCTGATGGCCTCTTCCCGCCTTCCCGGCGGATGACCCCTGGTCGGTCGGACTTATGTGTTCGGCCGACTAGTTCCCTGGCAATCCGGAAGATCCGAACATGCATCGTGTTGCACCACGCGAGGGGCGAAACGCGCCCCGGACTGCACTTATCAACGATCCAAAAGTCCGTCGCTTTCTCTTGCAAGCCCTTCTGGCTGCGCTGCTGGCGTTCGCAGCGTATAGTGCAGTACAGAACGCGGCGACCAACCTTGCCAATCAGCGCATCGCTAGTGGCTTCGGCTTTCTCGATCAGGTGGCAGGCTTTGGGATCTCACAAACCCTCATTCCCTGGGCGGAGACCATGACCTATGGGCGGGCATACGTTGTTGGCTTATTGAACACCCTGTTCGTCTCGGCGGTCTCGATAATTCTGGCAACGATCCTTGGTTTCGCCGTTGGCATAGGCCGACTGGCGCCGAACTTTGTAATCTCGCAACTTGCCAGGTGGTATGTCGAAGTAGTCCGCAATCTGCCGCTGCTTTTCCAGATTCTGTTCTGGTATTTAGCCGTCCTTTCCGCGATGCCGTCGCCACGTTCGGCTCTGTCGATCCTAGGGACGGTCTTCGTTAGCCAGCGGGGAGTTACCTTGCCGCAGCCAGTGATACAGCCTGGCGCTGCTGTTGTGGGTATTGCGGCTCTCGCTTTGATAGCTGCAGGCGCCTTCGCAGTGCGGTGGTCAAAAGCCCGCCGCGACCAGACGGGAACGGGCCTTTCCAAGAAAGCTTCGATCGCCCTTTCGATCGGCGCGCTCCTCATACTCGGCGCGTGCTATGTTTTTGCAGGCGAGCCGGTGCAGCTTGAACCTGCCAAGCAAGGTCGCTTCAACCTAGCCGGGGGTGTTACGATGATGCCCGAATTTGCGGCTTTTGTGATCGCTCTTACTGTCTACAGTGCTGCCAACATTGGTGAAATTGTTCGAGCGGGCATTCAAGGTGTTGGGAAGGGTCAAACGGAGGCCGGTCGGTCTCTTGGACTCAAGCCTGGCACTATCCTGAGGCTAATCACCATCCCCCAAGCCATGCGAATAATTGTACCTATGCTCACCAGCATGTATCTCAATATTGTAAAGAACTCATCGTTGGGTGTTAGCATCGGATATCCAGATCTTGTTTCGGTAGGAGGAACTATCCTCAATAATACAGGTCAAGGTATTGAGGTCATCGGAATGTGGATGGTCACTTATCTGACAATATCCATAATCACGTCCTTGTTTATGAATTGGTACAACGCACGCATCGCGTTGGTGGCGAGGTGAGGCTATGACAACGTCATTCATACAGAGCAATCCTCACCCCTCCATGCCCGCACCTCCGATGGATATCGGCCCTGGTCGTTGGCTGCGTCGAGAGGTCTTCTCAAGCCCTCAGCAGGCGATTGCTACGCTCGTCGGCACGTATGTCGTCTACATGCTCCTGAGCACCATAATCGATTTTGCAATTGTCAGGGCCGTCTGGATCGGAACTGACAAATCTGCATGCACAGGCCTGTCGTATGAGGTGGGCGCATGCTGGCCTTTTATTTGGGCCAAACTCGGTCAGCTGACCTACGGGTTTTATCCCGCCGATGAGCGTTGGCGTGTTAATCTCGTATTTGTATTCGCAGTCGTGTTGCTGATCCCGCTACTGGTGCCACGGGTTCCCTATAAGCTGCACAACGCGGTTGCATTTTTTGGTGTGCTCCCAGTCTTTGCGTTCAGTTTTCTTTATGGCGGCCCGATCATAACGCCTTGGCTGAAGGTTGCGTCTGTCATGCTTCTGGCGGCCTCGGCGGTGATGCTTGCAATCCATCTCATGGTCCTCAATGAGCAAGCACGAGCTAAACAGGCTGTCGGTTACTCAATCTTAGTGATCGCAATCATCACGGGCATTCTCGTCCCCCACTTCACCAATGCGTCAACCGTTCCCGTTGTTGAGACTACTCTCACCTTGGGATGTCTGGCGGCAGCGCTGGAAGCTTTGGTTCAGAGAGGAGCTGCTGCTCGTCATAAGTGGGCGTTGTTCGGCTTGGGCGCCGCCGGCGCCGGTTGGATTCTGGCTGCTGCTGTCAGTAGTGGGGCTATTGACAAGCCTGCCTTACCGGTTGTGCCCACATCGGAATGGGGGGGGCTGTTTGTTACGCTGGTCGTGGCAACAACTGGCATTGTCGCGTCTTTACCGATCGGCATCGTTCTGGCACTGGCCCGACGGTCTGAGGCTTCAATTATTCGGACAACTGCAGTCATATTCATCGAGGTGGTCCGAGGTGTACCGCTTATCACGGTTCTATTCTTTGCAACCTATATGCTGCCGCTGTTCCTGGAAAATTCGCCAGACGCGATGGTGCGCGTTCTCGTAGGCATCTCGCTGTTCTCAGGAGCTTATATGGCTGAGACCATCCGAGGTGGCCTCCAAGCTATACCGAGTGGCCAGCACGAGGCCGCAGCAGCACTAGGGTTAAACTACAGCAAATCGATAGGGCTGATCGTGCTGCCGCAAGCATTACGGTTAGTCATCCCTGGCATCGTCAACTCATTCATTGGGTTGGTGAAGGATACAACACTCGTCTCAATTGTAGCGATCTTCGATCTGCTTGGCGGGCTGCGCGCAGCTTTCGCGGATCCTAATTGGGCAGGACCTTCCGCCCTGTATACAGGCTTTGCGTTCGCAGGGATTATCTATTTCTCGTTCTGTTACTTAATCTCAAGTTACTCGGCGCATCTCGAACAGCGACTGAGGGTTGACCACGGTCGTTGAGCTCGAAACAAATTGAGCTTTCCCTGTGGAGCTAACTGTTTGACAGGTATGCAGATCTAGGCGAGTTCTGCCTACGTTTTCCCTTGAAGGATTGTGCGTGTGAGGTCGTTACCCGGCCCTGTGGCCCCTGTGGCCTCTCTAAGCCACACTGCTGATTCGGCTCGGTTCACGTGGAAGCCTGCCGCCGGTGGTCCTTCGGCCCGAGCGTGTCCGCAGCGCAATGCGGCCGAACCGGGGAGCAATCCGCTTGAGAGGTCATCCAGCCGATCGGCCCAATGATGGACATTGCTTGAGTGCATCTTGGTGCGAAACCTCCGTGTCTATGACAACCCGCAAATCTCGGCTGTTGAACTGGCACCGTTGCAGTAATTTGAAAACGGCATAACGAACCCCGTTGAACAGGCCGCTCAGGCAGCAAGTCCGAAGAGCTGATGATCAGACGGATTTCGCCTGTCGCTCCACATCCCCGCTTGTTGTAATGACCGCGGATCATGCGCATGATGTCAAAACCCGTCAGGGTCGCAGCGGCGGTTTTCATCGTCTGGAAGCCGCGCTTGAGCGCGCCATGATCAGCCTCAAGGATTTTATTCAGATATTTCGAGGTGCGGTGTGCCACATCGTTCGGCAGCAGCCCTTCGTTCTGCTGGCGCAGGAGTGTCCTTGGATACGAGGCCAGTTTATCCCTCGTGATCGAGGATAGTGGATAGGTGCTCATGGCCTTGATGGCCTTACGCAGGAACCGATAAGCGGCGTTGGTGTTCCGACGATCGGACAGCACGAAGGCGATCAATCGACCGTGCTTATCGACCGCGCGAAACAGGTACTTCCAGCGTCCGCCAACCCGCACATAGGTCTCGTCCACTCTCCAGGAGCCTGAGCGGGGCCCTTGGTAGAGCCGAATTCGCTTCTCGATCTCCGTCGCATAGCGCTGAACCCAACGGAAGATCGTAGATGGATCAACGGCGACACCGCGCTCGGACATCATCTCGGCGAGATCGCGATAGCTGATCCCATACTTGCAGTACCAGCGCACGCACAGCATGATGATCTCAACCGGGAAGCGATGGCGCTTGAACAGAGACAGCAAGACGGCTCCTCAGGTAGTCGCCCTTTTCCAACCCCGCCAAGGTTAATGCAACGGAGCCAGAATTCTCGCGTTGCGGCCAATGCCGACGCTCACCTTTGTCCCAGTTGGTAAGGCACAATATTTCGCAAGTCGGGGTCTATAGTGACTCTCCGATCAAAGGGAGGCATCGCCCGCTGATGGCAGTCGGCCCGGTCGCATAGACGACAACTGACGCCAATTTTTACAACGGGAGAGGGCTTTCGAGTGTCAATGATGTCTGAGTAGACGAACTCATCTGCATACGCCAGCTCGCAACCGAATCCGATTGCGTATCGGAGACGCGCCGAATCGAAGCGTCCTCCACCCTTTGTGACAGCATGGGCGATCGACAGATACTGATCACCATCAGGCATCTCGGCAACCTGGACGAGAAAGCGTTCGGGCGTTTCAAAAGCCTCATGGATATTCCAAATGGGACACGCGCCCCCATAGCGCGCGAATTGAAGTCGCGTAGCGCTATGGCGCTTTGTGATGTTGCCTGCGCGATCGACACGCAGAAAGTACATCGGGACTCCCTCATTGCCGGGGCGCTGAAGGGTCGAGAGGCGATGGCAGACCTGCTCAATGCTGACCCCGAACTGCGCCGCGAGTCGCTCGACGTCATGCCGCATTCTGCGGGCTTCTTCCGCAAACTGCCGGTAAGGCATGAGCAGGGCGCCCGCAAAGTAGTTCGCCAAGGTAGCCACACAGACAGCACCCGCATCGCTTCCGCCGAAGGAGGCAGCGTCAACGATGACATTGATCTCGTCGGAAAATGAGAGTGTCGCCAAGTGACGCGCGACAGCAAAAGCCAGCGTCGGCGACGGGAGAGTGTCGTTCAGCAAGAGTGTGCCGCGAGACCGATCTAACGTGCTGACAAAAGGGCGACCGTCCGCGGGGAAATGCCGGGATACCAATATGCCGTAGTTTGCTTCCAGGTAATGCGCCAGGCGACTAAGCGCATCCCCTGAGCTATTGGCAATTCGTGCAGCCAACGCTTCCGCAGAACGGTCGAGGGAGTCGACATAGTTCCCGATGAAATGGAAGAAATCTCGAACCTCCTCGAAAGCTGATTGGTGGCTACCAGCATTTCCCTCACTCGCTCGAAGCGCGTCGTCCAATGAGCGATATTTCTCCTCCGCCCTACGATAGAGCCTGTGAAGATCGATTAGCGCTCGCGCCAGCTTTGGGGCATGAAGAGAGGCATTCTTGAGTTCCTGCAGAGTTATATCGAGGCTGCCGAGCGCAGGGTCGCCTAGCACCTCCCTCAGAGTTGCTGCCAACCGAACACCATCATCGTTCGAGAAAGCTGCAACATCGACACGAAGAACGCGTGCGAGCTCGACTATCACCGTCCCGGAGAGACTACGTTGATTAGCCTCAATCTGGCTCATGTAGCTCGGGGACACACCAATCCTCTTAGCGAGGTCTGACTGGGTGAGACCTTTCACTTCGCGTAGTTCGCGAATGGCACGACCGGCAAAAATTTTTCGCTTCATGTTAAAACGCCAAGTTTGCAACTTCACTACTTCGCACGAAAAAACTTGTTTCGGCAAGATCGATCAGATCAAACGAGATCTTAACAATCGTAAGTTTTCGCTCATCGCTCCGCGATAGGCCAAATTAGAGCAGTAGTGCATGCTGGAAGTTATTGAACGGCTTGAGGAGCGGCGTGCACAGGCGCGCCTGGGCGGTGGCGAAAAGCGCATCGCGGCGCAGCACGGCCGGGGCAAGCTGACCGCCCGCGAGCGCATCGAGCTCCTGCTCGACAGGGGCTCGTTCGAGGAGTTCGACATGTTCGTCGAGCACCGCTCCACCGATTTCGGCATGGAGAAGGTCAAGATCCCCGGCGATGGCGTCGTCACCGGCTGGGGCACGGTCAACGGCCGTACGGTCTTCGTCTTCGCCAAGGACTTCACGGTGTTCGGCGGCTCGCTCTCCGAGGCGCACGCCCAGAAGATCATCAAGATCCAGGACATGGCGCTCAAGATGCGCGCCCCCATCGTCGGCCTGTTCGATGCGGGCGGCGCCCGCATCCAGGAGGGCGTGGCGGCGCTCGGCGGCTACGGCGAGGTGTTCAAGCGCAACGTGATCGCCTCCGGCGTCATCCCGCAGATCTCGGTGATCATGGGCCCGTGCGCGGGCGGCGACGTCTATTCGCCTGCCATGACCGATTTCATCTTCATGGTGCGCGACCGCTCCTACATGTTCGTCACCGGTCCGGACGTGGTGAAGACCGTCACCAACGAGACCGTGACCTCGGAGGAGCTCGGCGGCGCCAAGGTGCACACCACCAAGTCGTCGGTGGCCGACGGCGCCTATGACAACGATGTGGAAGCGCTGCTGCAGGTGCGCCGCCTCATCGACTTCCTGCCCGCCAACAACCAGGACGGCGTGCCGGAGATCCCGAGCTTCGACGATCCGAACCGGGTGGACGACAGCCTCGACACCCTGGTCCCGGACAACCCGAACAAGCCCTACGACATGAAGGAGCTGATCCTGAAGGTCGTGGACGAGGGCGACTTCTTCGAGATCCAGGAGTCTTACGCGAAGAACATCATCACGGGCTTCGGCCGCGTCGAGGGCCGCACGGTCGG
>NZ_QDGA01000083.1 GCF_003347665.1 Microvirga calopogonii | reverse complement strand
ATACCAACTCCCATTGATCAGAACCCGTGCGCCCAATCACGCAAGCCAATGGACATGATGGTCCAAGGTTGATCCGTGAGCTTGGTCCAAGCCGCGCAGCAGTGATCGAGAATGTCGGTGTAGGACGTGAAGATCCGGTTCGAGAGCCAGTTCTCCCTCATGTACTGCCAGATATTCTCCACCGGGTTCAACTCGGGTGCCTTGGCGGGCAGCGGCACCAGGGTGATGTTGGCCGGCACCTGCAGTTTGCGTGAGACGTGCCAGCCGGCCCGATCCAACAGCAGCACCGCATGCGCTCCCGGCGCCACGGCTTGCGCGATCTCCTTCAGATGTTCGTTCATCGCCTGTGTGGTGCAGCGGGGCAGCACCAGGCCGGCTCCCTTGCCTTCAGCCGGGCAGATCGCCCCGAAGATGGAGGTGGAGGCGGTGCGCAGATCCCGCGGCGCCGAGGGCCGCGTGCCGCGCTTGGCCCAACGCCGGGTGATTTTGTTCTTCTGGCCGATGCGCGCCTCGTCGGCAAACCAGATCTCTAAGGGCTGGCCATGAGCCGCGGTGGTCGCGATCTCCGCCACACGCGCGGGGAAAGTTTTTTAAAATCCTCGACCGCCGCCTCGCTCTTGGCGTGATGCCGCGGGCGGGCCGAGAGCTTGCGATAGCCCAGCGCCCGCACTTCCCGGCTCAGCGTCTGTTTCGAGACCGGGAGGCGATACTCGTCCCAGAGCCACTGGATCAGATCGACCAGCCGCCAGCGCACCACCCCATGCACCGCCGGGATCGGGCCGGCCTCGATCATCTGCACCAGGTGCTGACGATGCTGATCGGTGAGCCTGGAGGGCTGGCCCGGGGGCTTGCGGTCGATGAGCCCCTCGGGTCCGTGCGCATTGAACTTGACCACCCAGTCGCGCACGATCTGCAGCGTCACCCCGCCGATCCGCGCCGCCTCGGTGCGGGAGACCCCCTCATAGATCGCCGCCAGCGAGAGCAGACGGCGGGCTTGCGGGCCATCCTTCGCCTTCCTGGCCAGCGCACGAAGCTGAGACGCATTGAAGTCAGAACGGAGTGGGATCGGCATGGCAAACCTCCCTGGTTCACCCAACTGAATCACACCTGCCACAGTCCGGGAAATCACAAACGAGTCAGCTCTTCAGGGACCTGGTATGAGAGGCTGGTGAGCAATTATCTTTCCTTTCGCGTGAGGCGGCGCAGCAGGATGCGGCTCATGGCGAGATAGAGCAGCATCTCGCCGGTCTCGATCAGACGTTCGTAGTCTTTCGCCAGCCGCCGGTTGGTGGTCAGCCAAGCGATCGTTCGTTCGACAACCCACCTTCGCGCGAGCACCTGAAAGCCACTCGGGTGCGTCGGCGGCTCTGCGTCAGCCCGCATCCAGGTGCCGCCGCTCCACCAATGCTGCGGGATCGACAGCCTCCAGCCCAGGGCCTTCTGGAGCCAGTCCCGCAAACCCCAATAAGCGGTGTCGGCCCACATCAGCTCGATAGCCGGAAACAGATGCTGCAGACCCTCCAACAAGAGTTCGGCTCCAGCGCGATCATGGAGGTCGGCAGGATGCACGCTGGTCTTCAACAGATTGCCTTGCGGATCAACGAGAAGATGGCGCTTGCGGCCCTTCACCTTCTTGCCGCCGTCGTACCCACGGGGTCCGCCCATCTCAGAGGTTTTCACGGATTGGCTGTCGATGATCGCGGCGGTCGGCTGCGGATTGCGGCCGGTCTGACAGCGATAACTCTCGCGCAGAACCTGGGTCACGTGCTCCCAGGTGCCATCCTCGCGCCACTGCGCATAATGGTAGAACACGGCGTAGCGTGGGGGATATTCGTGCGGCAACAGCCGCCATTGAGCGCCGGTGCGCAGCAGATAGAAGATCGCATCGACGATGCGCCGTAACGGATAGGTTTGTCGCCGTCCGGCCGGATGACTGCGAGGGACAAGGGGCGCGAGCAGTGCCCATTCGGCATCAGTGAGATCGCAGGCATAGTGACAGGTATCCATGGCGGGGCTCCTGGATCGTCAGATAGCCCGCATCCGCCGCAGCGGCCCAGCTCCAAACCTATGGTGAATCAAACACTTAGATCGAGCAATAAAATTGCTCACCAGCCTCTGAGCCACTGTGAAGGCGGTGGCGACCTGTTATCGATGAGTGTTGAGGCGATCCCCAAACCATCAGGAGGTGTGGTCATCTTGCGGCAGATATAGCGCATGGTCAGGATCACGGTACGGGTCGTCACGCTAATGTGGAACTGGCTTACAGTCACCCAACCGGGGTGATCACCACAATGCTTGACGGCTCCCGGAGTTTGCTCACCCGCCGCAGCAGCAGGGTTAGCCCACGCCGAGCCTGGTCTCGTCCCATAAGAGCGGGGTGCAGTGCTCCCGCGGCGCCCTTCTTCGGCGCCACCCAGTTCTGCGTGAGCCAGAGAGCGATCACCAGCGCATCACGTTCATGGACCGAGTGGCCGGGCGCTGCACGTCGATCGATGCGCCTAGAGGGGCCGCTCCAGAGAGCCCGGATGGTAGCACAGTCCGAACTCATGCTCGATCAGGAAGGCAATGTGCTTTAAGGGTCAGGCGCTCGGTGGCGAAGCCTGCTGGCACCCCCCGGTCCACGAGACGATCGAGGCGAATCCAGTCGCGGAAGTCAAGCTGGGGTGGTCATCCCGTTGTGGCGCAGGGCGCCAATCCATGGACCTTCTTGAGCCAGCGTGGCGGCCCAACGCGAGACACTGGCAGTGCGACGAATAGGTTCGAGTAGCTCACCTTTAGAGCCAGGCGAGTCATCTGCGGCTTCCCTGTTGAAACAGCTACCGGATTCCAGGATTGTTGGCGATGAAGGTCATATAGGGCAGCCGCTTGATGCACCAGATGCTGGCCAGGCACGCCACGACGAACGAGAGCAGGCTCGCGAGGAAGTATCCATAGCCTGTCCAAGGGGCTCCAAGCGGTATGAATACAAGAGTGAGAATTGCATTGGATGCAAAAAATAGACCTGTGACGCCGAGGAGAATTCGTCGCAAGTCGAAGTATGCAAGCAGGATCATGGCGAAGAGCAGCAACGTGTGAAAGAAGGCTCCAAGCACACCGAACCGGAAAATCGAGACGAGTTCGATCCCGCCTTTTGCGAGGCCGATGAGTCCCGGCGCGACCAGAAGCGCTAGGTAGCAAATGACGCCCTGAACAACGGTGATGTTCCTGGTTCCTTGGCCAATAGTGTTTAGGATCAGTCTGTGATTGTGTCGGATCTTCTGCAGCGTTGCGTGATTTTGTACGTCACGGTAGAAGGTGACATACCGTTCGAAAAAGCTTGTCTCGACCGACACCAGAAATAGAACCAGAGCCGGAACGATGGTGAGATAGGCGAGAAACATCGAACTGTCGTACGACGGGTTGGTTATTAGACCGCGGGTGACGGCTTGGCCATCCGGGGAGAGCCACATCACCCATTTATCGACCCAGATTGCGGCATTGTAGAATAGCCCGACACAGGCAAGATCCCAGTACTTTTGGAAGGACGGGAAAAATCCGAAAGGGTTCCTAATCTTGTATGGATACTCGGCGAGGATGCAGCCGAGGAGGACATAGAGGATGACGGCAAAGCCCAAGGTAAGTCCCGCAAGGGCTCCGGTGCCGGCAAACATCGGCGAGAGGTAGGTTCCTCCCGCAAATGCAATGAGCATTCCGAGTGCGAAGGCGAAACTGATGGATCCAAAGTTCTTTAGCGCCGAAAGGAACACGCACGCCAGCCATATTCCCCCTGTCACAAGAAAGCCGACGAGCGCGAGCACGCTATTCACGGCCGATAGGTCTAGAACGATCACGATAAAGGGCGTTCCGATCAGAAGTTGAACACCCCAGAGCAGCGTGAGGGCTCCGACCAGAACACCCGGCACATCCTCGGCTTGGCGGGCATAGAGACAATCGGCAAGGTGGCGGGTCAGCACCATGACGATGGGCCCGGAGAAGACCAGGGAGAATGAGAAGTTATAGATCATCAACGACGTGACAAGCGATAGCTCCTCGCGGCCCAGCACGCCTCTTGTTGTGATCTCTAAACCCGCAAGCGCGAGGACCGTGAACAGCCAGGGGCCGGCAGCGACGACGGCAGCATGACCGTAGCCCTTCAGCTGGGCACTCAAGTCGTCCCGTTCGACGAGAGTTCTGAGGGCAAAACCAACACCGGCCATTACACGTCCTCGACTGCGAGCGCATGTCTGTCTGGCATTTCCAGATGCTCCTGATAGAGATCCCGATAGAGACCGTCCACGACGCGCTTATTGTAGTACCTCTCGGTCCGGGCGCGGATAGCCTCGCCGTAGCGCTGTCTGAGATCGTGGGCCAGAAGCAACTGGGACAGGCCCTTTGCTGTCGCGAGTGGGTTTGAAAGCGGCGTCACGAAGCCTCCAGGACCAAGGTTTGGCATTTCGTCGGCCCGTCCATGGATGATCTCTCGGCAGGAGCCCACATCGGTTGCGACGCTCGGCACGCCCGCGGCCCCTGCCTCGAGCAGGACGAGAGGCTGGGCCTCGCTGATGCTGGTCAGAGCGATCGCATCGACACGGCCGAGATATTCCTGGAGTTTCACACGTCCTAAGAACTCAAATGTGCCCTCCAAGCCGAGATGCGAGACCATTTGCTGGCACTCTCGGAAGTATTCTGGATCCTCGTCCGTCGGACCAAGCAACAGGACACGCACGTCCTGGACTATGTCCCGGAGAATAGCAGCCGCACGGATAAAAGTTTTCACGTCCTTGATAGGAACAACGCGCCCAATCAGAGCCACTGTTGGACGGCGAGGGGTCGGATCCCGGGCAACTTTCGCGAAACCATCATAATCCACACCATTCGGAATGATCTGCAGCTTCTCCGGGGGCGCACCGTCACGCAACTGAAGGATCTGATTGCCTGTATAGAGTGTCGTGATGCGGCTGCAGGCCTCATAGCAGGTGCGCGCATAGCCGGAGAATGCACTAATCCACACATCCCGTAGATCCCGCCGCCGTCCTTCGATATCGAGCGATGAAGGGACCTGATCCGAGAGCCAATCAGCCATCGCAATCTCGACGCGGCGCTCGTTGGTATAGATCCCATGCTCGGTCAGGATGCCGGGACGGCCGGTGGTCAGTGCTGCCCGAGCCATTGCAATGCCGGCATAGCCGGTCGAAATGGCATGATAGATCCTAGCAGGTGGCAGCTCGCCCAGCAGCACCGAGAACAGGCCTCCCGCCAGTGCCCGCCAGCTCCAGAAGTAGTTGATGAACGAGCTTCCCGGTGTCGAGTGCTCATACATACGCTCCACCATGGCGAAAACGGCTTCCGTGTTGAGGAGCAAGGAACGGGAGACGTCCGGCCCGTGAGCTCGCAGGACTGTGAGCAGTCGCTGAAAGTCTGAAAGGCCACCGCTTTCGAGAAGTCGTGTCAATGGCCGTTCGAGATCGTGAGAGAGGTCCTGATTACCGGAGATGATGGGTATCCGGTCGGTGGCCTGCTGCAGGGCAATTTCGCTCATGCCGATGACATTCGGCGGCAATGTAAAACGGCTCTTCTTGGGGCTGTCATCGGCTGAGAGGACGAGAAGATGGAATGTGAGATGGCTCTGAGCCTGAATCAGGTCGTGCATCCAGCTCGACACCCCACCGGCCACGAAAGGGTAGGCTCCCTCGACAATGAGGCAGACGTCAGCCTCCGCTTGGCCGTAGGTAGCGTGCTCAACCATCATGAGGGATCCATAAACCGAGGGAGGCTCTGAGTGGCTCATCGGCCTCGTCTGTCGTGAGACTGGCGACAAGACGGGCGCTGACCCGTCGCAGGAGGGACAGTCTTTTAAGGCTGTAGAGCGCGTCAGCCAAGGGGCTCACAAGTACCTTGGGGATCGATTTCGCTCTCAGCCACGGACCCAGGAGACGGATCGCTTCTTGGGGGCGTTCAAGCTCAAGCAATAACCGAGCTACAGCAGCCGTCAGCTCTGGATCCTTCGGTGAGGCCTTGAGAAGCCACATGTTGATCTCCAGAGCATTTCTCCGCTCGCTTGCCGCCCGCTCCGCATCGAGAAGCCCTGACTTAGCATAGGACTCATGATGAAGGGCGATCCCGCGCGCAATCGATAAATCGTCCGGCTCCGCCTCGTGTTCCTCCTGCAGCACAACAGATCGTTGCAGGAAGTGGTTCTCGATGCGTGCTGCCGCCGTTGCCGCTTGCACCCGGATCGCAGGCTCGGGATCGTTGAGAGCCCGTTGGAGTGCAGGGGACAGTTCAGGCTTGAAGTGATCCGCAATCAGCGTGACGACGGCCTGCTTCTGTGCCACCGATCCCTGGTCGAGCACATCGCAAAAAGGAGCAACCGTGCTTTTCCGGCTGGGCTTTGCTCCCCGCCACTCAATTAACTCGTACAATGCCTGGGTGCGGTCGGAAAGGAGGCGTGGGAAGAGACGCTCGTACCATTCTTCGAACGTAATCGAGGAGCGGCTTGAAAGCCATCGTATGAGTTCCATCACGGCGCTGCCGACCCCACCTATTGGCCCAAGCGCGACGATGGAAACAATGTAGAGCGCAATACTGGCGTTGGCGCCGCCGCGCCGGAACCATAATAGCCCAGCAACCACCACGAGGGCCGAGATGATGGCGTGAAGCAACAGCAATTGCACCAAGCCGACCGCAAAATACCAGCCATAGAACACGAGGCAGGCCTCGGCGGCTGAGGTGAACGCGACTAGCCATGCGGGGCTCCCCTGATAGGATTCAGACCTGACGATGTGCATCGCCTAAGGCCTCCGGTTGCTCGCGGCCCTCGCACTGGCTTTGATGGAGAATTTCAACAAGGTAACGGGACCGAACCGCGTAGCCCTTTTGAGCCAGAGTGTCGCAGACATGCCGGCTAAATCGCTGGACTACGTCGTCGGCCTTCTGCGGCCCACAGCCTTGCAGGAGGACAGCATAAGTCCATGGCGCCTTGCCGAAATTGTACCGATGGTTGGTCGGGTAGAGGATTTCACCAGCCGCAAGCAGCACCGATTGCGCAACCAGCACTTCGTCCGGGACAGCGCCCCCGGGATCTGGCTCGAAACTGGCGTAAATGGCACAGGCGTCGAACCCGGCTTCGCGTGCAAGTTCGGTTAGGCCCGACCGCTGGCTGTCATAGACGCTTCCTGGAAGGAGTTGCTGCATCGGATCGGTATGGTGCGTTGCCTTCAGGATCTCAATCCCCTGCGCCCTCGCATAGGAGGAGCCGATCCACTCACACAGAGTTCTGAAGTCCTGCACCGAGGAAGGGCTTATGCCCAGCAGGCCGATCTGTTCGATCTTCAGCATGCCAAAGACCGCACCAGTTCCCGCGTGGATGAGAGGCGCTGCGATTATTCCTTGACCTCCGAGGGTTAGCTCATGGGACGGATCTGATGCGAGCAAAACCTGCCGACGGATGACTATGGCTTGGAACAATGGCGACGAGAATTCGAATTCTCGCACGAGATTGTCTCCGGGAGACCACCCCTCACACATCGTAGCTGTCAAGGATGATTCCTTTAAAAGGAACACCGAGAACGTGTTCGGCGCCATGATGGAGCGGACGAGCTCTGGAATACCCGCCAGCACCTCACCGGCTTCTTGACTCTCGATGGCACGCGAAGCCCGATAGACCGATTGTACGGTTTGAATCTGTGCCGCAATCCGAAGCTCAAGCGTCCTTTTGGCCTCTGCGAGTGCCTCATAGGCATTTGTGATTGTCGTCACCCGTCGCTGTGCGTTCTCAAGCTCTTCCTTCAGTGTCTCGTGCCGATGCCTGTATCCCGACCGGATTTCACCCAATAGCAATGCCGCGACAATCCACAGAACTGGATCGGCGGTAACCCGGAGCAGCCACGCCGTGCGCTCCTCGTTAAAGCCCTGCTCGGGAATATTCCCGACAAGAGCGGCCACGGCGCAGAGCGCCGCGGTGGCGAGACCCTCGTTCGTGCCATAGTAGGTTGAGACGAGGAGAACTATGATCCAGAAGGGGTGAGGAGAGACCTCGGAAAATCGGTTTCCCGCGCCGAGCCCCGCATCCACCAGCAGGGCAATTGCAAGAAAGAGGAGAGTTTCGGCGAGTGCCGATGCACGCAGGCCCAGGATTGAGCGATGCGTCCTGGACTTGCCGTTATCCGATACACCACTCTGCGTCATTGGGCTGCGTGAGCCTCCGTCAGAGATGCGCCATCGCGAGGGACCTGTACACCTGCCAAGCCTATCTCCACAGCGCGTGCGGCGACATTCGGGCGAATGGGCTGGGCGGCCCGGACGATGAGAATGTCTCCGGGCTGCAGCGGAGTCGCAGTCATGGCAGCGATTTCCGTTTCCTTGCCGGAGGCATCCTGGCGGATGAGCGTGAATGCGGGATGCTGGCTGCCCGAAGGCCTGAGTTCAGTTTCAGTTAGCGTCTGGTCAGCGAGGAGGAGCCGCTGCTCGAACTCGTCGAGGGTGCCCTGAAGCGTCTGCAGCTCTGCCGCAATCTCTTGCCGGCGGCGGGCATCGACTTCCTGCGTGGCGTTCTCGGCCTTCACGAGCTCCTGCTGCAGCCGCAGGGATTTTGCGTCGAGCTCTTGCTTGCGGATGGCGACATCGGCGAACATGCGGTCGATGTCGAATTCGCGGCCCATGGTCGCCAAGCCCCGCGCCTGCAGCGAGCGAAGATTTTCCGCTTGCTGCCTCGTGGCGTCCCTGTGGCGCTCGAGGCTCTCAGCCTGAGCCTTCAGGGCCAAAATCTCTTGTCCATAGAGATCGATAAGCTTCTTCTGGACGTTGATAGAAGTGCTGAAGGCGCGGCGTCTTGCGTCGAAGATCGTGCTTTCCAGGCGCATTGCCGCGGCGACAGCCGGATCAGCCTTGCGGGACTGAATGTCCGGCGAAAATTCGAGAACCTCGGCGTTCTTGAGCTCTGCCTCAAGACGAACGCGGCGAATCGCAAGTTCCGCGATGCGGGCGCTCAATGACCGGCGCTCGCTGGCCGCCTGGATCGCTTCCCTCTGCACCTGAACGGGCGTCGGAGCGGACGCGCGGTACAAGCCTCCCGCCAGACTGACTGCCTGAAGGGCAGTTATCCCTGGACGATAAGCGTATTCGCCCGGACGTTCGAGGTCGCCCATCACAAAGAATGGCCGGAACTGGACGATCTCGATCGACGTGATCGGACGCTCGGACAGAGAGAGCTTCGCTTGGAGCTTTTCGGAGACCTGAGCGGCAAGGAAAGACGGCTCAAGTCCGAGAGCCTTCACGTCACCCACGAGCGGAAGCGAAATGAACCCGTTCGGGTTGACCATGTACTCCCCGTTGATGGGGGAACGCAGCTCGCCGGCTCCCGTAAACCATTCGATGACACTAACGCGGATTTTATCCTGCGGGCCGAGTTCGTAGCCGGGTGAGTCTGCAAGCGCCATGCCATGGATCATGGAAGCCAAGCCGGCAACGCAGACCCGTGTGCGGGCCTTTATGAACATTGCTCTGGCACGCCCGCGCATTTTCGAGGAGCGGCCGCGGGAACGGAAAGTGCTGACTGTCGGCAACATCTGTGTCCTCAATCCATATGAATCTTATCGAGTAATGGGCCGGTCCAGCGGGCCTGCCGTCGCCACCGTGTCGCTTGGCTTCAGCCGCACCAAGGGAGCGCCAAAAAGAACTCTCACTTCTGCAAGGAGCATCCGGTCACTGTCGGTTCCCCGGTCCTGAACGAGGCGCGATGAGGCTGCGAGCGCAATTCCGTGGCTTCGGCTCTTGATTGCGATAAAGACGAGGTCCTTGAGGAAGTCGGGATCGATCCTTCTGTCTTCGTTCGTCTTTAGCCATTCAATCACAGCATTCTGCCGGCGCGCTGCGGCTGTCGCGAATACCCAGGCCTGATCAGCGTGCAGCGATGGCTGCTTGTCCTTCAGAGATTCGAGCACAGCCTGCCCCTCGTCCGGCAAGCGGAGATCTACATAGAGACGGGCAATCGGCTCGAGCAGGTTCTCGGGAACGGCGCGACCACCTGTGAAGACCGGACGCTGATTGTCCTGAAAGTTGAAGGGAAGACCGGATCTGAGAGCCGTAAGCGCGAGGCTCCTGCGCACGAGGTTGAGTTCGAGCGCCGCGAGCCTTACCGCGGTCTCGGGATTACCGATAGCGTCGGTCGCGGCGAGGTCGGCCCACTCCACCGCAGCTTGGCGGTCTTGCAGAGCCGCAGAGGTTTCGGCCATAACGATCGCAGCCAGTGTGTTCCGCTCATCCCTCAACCGGGCGCGAATGGAGCCGACAACGGTTGATCGTCGCGCCCGCAGCGCCGCCGTTGCCGTCGCAGCCAGAAGATCGGCCGGGATCGAGGCGACGCCCATCAATTCTGCCGCATCGGCAGCGCGCATGTGCAGGCCCATAGAGGTTGCAAGGCGCAGCCGCAGTTGCGCCGCGTCCGCATGAGCCTTGTCCTTCGCGTCGGCAGCATAATCTTCGAGGCGCCGCAGGGCCGCATCGTGCTGGCCCGAATCGATTTCGGCCTGAGCCGTTGCCATCACCAGTGTAGGCTCGTGGGACTTATTCGCCAACGGAGCCAGGAACCTCAAAGCAATGTCCGGATAGCCGCTGACGGAGAAGGCGCTGGCCACGGGAAGGACATCGCGCGCCGGGCTTCTGGACTTAATGAGCCAGCGCTGCGCATGTTCGAGAGCACCTTTCATCTGGCCGGCGTCGATTCTCATTGAAAGGTCGAGAGCCACGACGCTTGCATCCACCGCGCCGGGCCTGAAAGTTTCGAGCCGTCGGATCATCTCGATGCCGGCTGCGGGATTGCCAGCCGCCTTTTCCAGCTTCGCCAGCTCGATGAAGTGCGCGGGATCGGGACGCGGCAGGCTGGCGAGTTGGCGCAGCACCCGACGCTGCTCGATGGGGCGGTTGAGCTCGCCGTAAAGCTGCGCGAGCTCCTGAAGGGAGCCCGGCGACGGCTGAATCGCACCAAGCCGCTCCACCATGCGGAGAGACGCTTCCAGATGGCCGAGTTGGCGGTAAAAACCAGCCAGGGCATGCAGCAGTTCCGGATCGCGCGGATGTTCGCTCAGGAGCTGCTCGAGGAGCACGACGGCACCAGGCACATTGCCAGTTCGGGCACGGGCCTGCGCCAGAGCGCCGATCGTCGCGGCGGACATATCCCCTCCAGCAAAATTCTCCTCAAGAATGGCGAGCGCCTTATGCGTGAGGCCGAGCTCAAGGTTTAAGCGTCCTAGCTCGGCACCGCGGGGGACGAAGAACAGGCTGAGGGAGACGGCGGCAACGATCACGAGCAGGAGCGCGCGCTGTCCACGCAGCGTATCCCAGAGAAATATGCCGATACTGCGGGTTGAGCGGTTCATGGAACTCTCTCGCTTACCAGGCGCTCGGGAACGATCTGCATCAGGTCCGGCGTCGCGATGTAGGGAACGAACCCGTCCGCCCGTGCCTCCGCATAAAGTGCGGCGAGTCCCGCGCGGTCCTTCGGATCCCAGTAGTCAAGCGAGAAAAGCTGCAGGGACGGATCGCGGTCACGCGCCTCGAGCATCCGCGCGCGCTGCCATTCGATATCCTGCTCCGCTCGGCGGAAATATGCCCCGGTTGCCGGGTTGAAGGTGCTGCGCACCGACTCACCCAGGAGGTAGTCGAACTCACCTGGAATTTGTGGCAGGATCGCGTAGCCGCGATTGACCATAATAATGATTGACGGAAAGGCTAGCCGGATAGACCGGATGAGATCGGCGGCTGCTGCGATCATGCCCTTTGATTTTACTGGGTCCTGCAGTTCCAGCGCTTCGGCGCTGTCGAGGGTATCCAGAAAGATGCCCTGGTAGCCGTTCTTTAGGATTGACGGAATGATCTCGTTCAGAAGGAGATTGCGCCAGACCTCGCTGCGAATATCCACGAAATGGGCATCGGGCCAAGCCGGATTGGGTGCACCAAGAACGCCTTTAGAGCGCAAGCGGGAATAGAATGGACGGCCGGAGTGAACTTCCGCGATGCTGACATAACCTAGAGTCGTCGATTCGACACGGCGCCTGATGAAGGGCCCTGCCGTCTCGCGATCCTCAATGATGATGAGAGTAGCATCGTCCGGGATCATGTCGTAGCGGTCGCCGTAGTAGATTAGGAGCGACTGCTGCTGGCGATAAAGCTTGCCGGCATGAGCGGTACCCGGGAGGTTTGGGTCGCTGTTGCCCCGAAGAGCGGCCGCCACGAGCGCGGCCAAAGTAATCCCTACTACCCGCCGATTCAGCATTGGCTGATCTACGTTGAATGCTCGGATGCGGGTACTAATCATTCGGCGCGCCAGAACGTGCTAAGGGTTTCGTATCTCTTAAGCATGGCGGTGGTGCATCGAGGGGCAAACAGGCACTTCCCGTGGCCGTCATTTGCTACGTACCTCCTTGTCCCGGAGCGGCTGATCTGCGGGCGTGAATAGGAATTGCGAACAACCATCCGACAGGGAGACGCCGTTCGGGGCCGGCGCACTCTCCGCGTTGAGATCGATCAAGGCGGTGATGGCCGTGGAGGTGTCGACCTTCACCTTTCCGATGTTAGGCCCACCTATGTTGCCATTCGCCGAACGTTTGAACGAAACGCCGTTGGTGAGGCGGGGGACGCTATCATTCGGCTCAAGGGCATTGAGCGACTTTCGAAAGCCTCTCAGTTCATCGACCTGGTCGCCTGCTCCATGATGCCGATCCCATACCTTACATGTGGTTGTCTCGATTTGGTCTGTATTCAGCCACATTGCAGTGTTCGTGGCGACAGCAATCGTGCTCAACCCGATGACGAAATAATAAGCTTCTCCAACGAAGCGCCTACTGCTTCTGATGCCGTCTAGTCTGTTCGGTCCGAAGTCGATAAGTTCGACAATCGTCCAATCCGTAAGCTGGCGGCCGAGCACAATCGTTGAATTCAAGATCTTAATCCGCCGATAAAGCTTCGTGGATCTGATAGAAATCAGTACTCGACCAATAATGGTTGAGAGAAGATGTCGATAAAATCGTCCTGAAGGACTACTCTGTCGGACAATAGTTTCCTATGCAGTCTACCCCTTGCCAAGCATCGTATGCATCACACGGAAATTTGGAGGTAGATTCCTGCCAAATATGCGGTGGGAATGTGGCAAGTCACCGGAAAGGGTAGACCAAGATACAACGTAAAGGGAGGTGGCATTCTTCATTTCCCTAGTAGTAGCAAAAAGGCGGGGTTGCTCAGTCGGAAGCCGCGTTGGGATCGCGCGCTTGTGTTGAGAACATGCCCGGTCACCCTGCGCTATACGGCCCGCATATCAGGACTTATAACCTATGGATCGCCTGGGGCGCTCTCCGCTCCGCGAGTTAGCGAATAAGGATCGTCCACTGGAGAGAGTCCGACCTGACATCTTTGAGGAGAGGGGTTGCCGCCCATGCAAAGTGTTCGAAGGTGCTGAAGCGGGAGGGCGCTTGCCTGCAGCTTCCCGTGGATGATTCATCCTGGAGAAGCAAATCCTCATGTCTCTTGCGCCCGGAGATTTTATTCAAGCCCGGGAGCCTTGGAGCTATCAGCGGACTCGGAACGATTGATTGTCCTTAGGAACATTCCCTCCATCGTCGTTAGTCAACCCTGAGAGCACGGCTGGTGTGCCGACCAATCAGGCTTGCAGAGAAGTCTTGCCATCGAGAATTGGTCGAGGGGTAATTCAGGAGAAGGCCGGTCATCCAGCCGCAAGTTCATTCAAGCCGGTCCGAATGCTGAGAGCCTATGTCCACTTGAGCGCAAGAATGCAGGGGGCTACAACCCGCTGGCACAAACTGTCGGGGCTCGTTACTGCCTTAGGTTGATAACTCAGCGCCATGTTTGAGGAAGATGCATGCCTGCGCATGATATTGTTGAGCGACTAACTGAAGCTTTAGAGCGCCTGAACGATCTATCTTGCAACGAGGTGGAGGCCCTCCTCATCGAGTCGGCCGAGACAATCCAGTTCCTTCGCTCTCTGTTGGAGCCGCTGGATGATGCCGGGCTCGAGGATCTGCCGCCCAAGGGCAGTGCCTAGTACATCGATTCTGAACTGGCGATCAGCCTTGTGTGAGGGATTGTATTGCGCTTTGGCGCCCCCGCGGTAGCTTTGAGCCAGGATCGCGGTGGTGGAGCCATCATGGCGGGAGGGCAATGGGTCCGGATTCGCTCCCAAGTGGGGCTGAAGCCGCCTGAACCGGAGAAGGCGGCGATTATGGCTGCCTGCGAGCGCTTTCTGGCCGAAGTGCTGCGCCCGCGCTTCCTGCCCGAGATTCGGCCCAGCACCGCGTTCAACTATCCGGTCGCCATCCTGGGCAAATGGCACGGCAATAAATACCGCTTCCTGCAGCGCTTCCGCTGCGATGATCCGGACGCGCTCGCGCCCGAGTTCGATGCACCATTCGCGCGTCTGGAGTATGTTGGCCGCGACTGTTTTGATGTGTCCTGGTATCGCCATACGGGCGAGTGGTGGTGTCTTCACCGCTCGGTGTCTCTCACCGAGGCCTTGCGGCTGATCGAGACCGACGGCCATCTGCATCCAGTGTGACACGCCGTTGCGCCGCTGGTCCGGAACAAGGAAGCGTGATGTCCCCTGCGACTGCGTCCGGTCTGCCTCTCACAGCGGCAGATCACTCGCTCCTGAGCACGCTCGCCCAGGCGCGCACCGCTCCCCGTCACCATGCTGAGCGTGCTGGCATCGTGCTGCAGTTGGCGTTGGGCCGAAGCATGCGGGAAGCCGCAACCCGGCTCGGCCTCCATCCGCAGCGGGTGAGACGCTGCGCCAGGCGAGCCGCAGCGGTTGGGGCCATCCGCGCGCTGGACGACTTGCCCCGCTCCGGGCGCCCGCGCCAGATCATGGAGGCGGCGCGGCTGTGGCTGGTTGGGTAAGCATGTGCCCAGCCCAAGAGCTTGGGCTATCCGCATGAACTGTGGACCTTGCGGCTTCTGGCCAGCCATGCCCGTCGCCTTGGGCCTGCTGCCGGCCATCCCTGCTTGGCCACTCTGGTGCCGAGCACGGTCCGGACGATTCTCCAGGAGCAGGAGATCCGGCCGCACAAGGTCCGTTACTATATCGAGCGGCGTGATCCTGCCTTCGATGAGCGTCTGGCGGCGGTGGTTGAGGTCTATCAAGCCGCGCATCAGCTCCAGGATGTTGCCCCAGAGCGGCATCGCGTGGCGATCCTCTCCTATGATGAGAAGCCGGGGCTGCAGGCGCTTGCTCCCACCGCCCCGGACCGGCCACCGCAGCCCGGCCGGCATCCGACAGTTCAGCAGGATCATGAATACAGACGGCTGGGCACCGTGACACTCAGTGCTGCGGTGGACCTGGTCTCAGGTGTCGTTCATCACGCTCTCACGCAATGCCATCGCAGCTGCGAGTTCGTGGCCTTTCTGCGCCGCCTTGATGCGAGCTATCCGGCCGAGTGGCGGATCCGTCTGCTCCTGGACAACCATTCCGCCCATCGCTCGCGGGAGACCCGCCGCTTTCTGGGCAGCCGTCCCGGACGGTTCGAGCTGGTGGTCACGCCCAAGCATGCCTCGTGCCTCAACTATGTCGAGACGTTATTTTCCCAGATGGCTCGCTCGGTATTGCGCCATATCCCGAGATCTGTGAAACGGCTCGTGACCGTGAAGCGCGGCCCAGCTTCACGAGAGCATCGGAAGCGCTGTGAGCGAGGGGACACTCTCAGCGAAGGGTAGAGCCTCCACCTGCTGCGCTCCTGCTCCATTGGAGTGGTGAGACGAATCTGCAGCACGTGCTGACAGCGCCGGCCATGAATCTGATCGGGATCGCGGCCTGGGCTCGGCAGCACCCCGCTCGCACGAACGCGTCAATCCGCATTCACCAGGTTGGTGATGATCCCAACAAGCGTAAGCAATGTGCCAGCATTATCCAAAGCGGGCGAAGATTAGTGTCGTCTACCTCAGCCAACGGCGGGAAATGGAATGGATCCCGTCCGGCTTCGAGCCAGGCTTACAACAGGTAGGATCTGCCATCAGACCTGAACGAACCATCCCTGCGCCCCCGAGCGCCGGGTGCCAAATCCGACCGGCCAGCCGAACCGCGTGTGAGGTTTTGCGCTGCGATGACGACCTCGACGCGGTTGCGTGCATTCAGCTTCTGCATCAGGAGCGTCATGTAGTGCTTCACCGTCCTTTCAGTAATCCCGAGCTGTGACGCGATCTCCTTGTTTGTCTTTCCGCCGAGCAGGAACTGCACAATCTGGTCCTCACGGGCGCTCAATCTGAGCGACTGCATCGCTATTTTCCGCACAGAGGCATTCCTGAGCGCCGTGATCACCTCGTCGGCAAAGTTCTGCGAGATGTAGGTGCTTCCCGCGACCACGGCTCTTGCCGCACTGACAAGCTCGTCCGCGATGCAGGATTTCGAAACGTACCCGCGCGCCCCGGCATCCATCGCCTTCACGGCGTACTCGACGCCCGGAGCCGCCGTGAAGGCAACGATCCCAATCCCCGGGTAACGGGCTACGATGTCTGAAATCGCCGCGATGGCGTTCCCGGAAATCGCTAAATCCAATATCATCAAGTCGGGTCGATGCTTCTCGGCGATCGCCAGAGCGTCTCGCGCGCATCCGCCGCGCGCGACGACTTTGAAAGTGCCCTGTGCAGCAAGCACATACGCCAACCCCTCGATTGTGACGGGATGGCCGTCAACCAAGGCAACCGAAACCCAACTCATCACTGATCCCCCAACCACGGAACTGAAGGTGCGGGTGCGCGTGATCCCCGCAGTTCCAGTCCTGTTCCCTAAGGAGCATAGCTGTCGTAAGGAATGTAGTCCCCCATTCTGAAGGGGTAATGCCGCGTTGGGAGGCACTACTCCAACTGGGGTAGTTGCTACGCTCGAAGGCAACTCGCCTCAGCCCATAAAGGTCGCGCCAGCGAGCGGTCGCCGAGCCTGCATGGGTCCCGCTGCGCCCGCCGCGTGTACCCCAAAGAGGTAATCACTGGACCAAAGTCCAATGTGGGGTCGGACCTTGGTCGGTTGCGGGGCGGCCGGTCCCCCGTATCTTCGTTCGAAGGAAAGTATTCGAGGCAACGTATGTCTGGATTGGCCGCACGGCTGGGATCACTCCGCTGGGGCGCCCTGGGGGGCTGGAGCCTGACGCGGCAGTTCGCGGTGACGGGCGGCGCTATCATGCTGCTCGCGATGGTCGTGGAGGGCCTGTTCACGGCCGAGGCCATCTCAAGAAACACCATCAATCGCACGGCAGCGACGACTGCCCTGTTCATGGATAGTTTCCTCACGCCGCTGGGGCGCCACCTCGCGGCCGGCGCCGTCCTGCCTCGAGAGGCGCGGGCCGAATTGGATCAGCTGCTTAATAAGGACGATTTCGAGAGCCGGTTCCCTCACCTTGAGATCTGGAAGGAGGGTGGCCTCGTCGCATACTCGACAACGCCGGAATTGATTGGCCGCACCTTCGCTCCCCCTGCCGGAGTTATTGCTGCCCTGGCCGGGGAGGTCTCGGCGCGCTATACCGATTTGGAGGCGGCCGAGCATGTGATCCGGGGCTTCACGTCCCGTTATCTCGAGATTTACGCTCCTGTCCGGGAGCCGCACACCGGACGGATCGTTGCCGTGGCAGAGATCCACGAGGTGACGGAGCCGCTGGAGCAGAGGCTATGGCAACTGCGCCTGAAGAGCTGGCTCGCGCGCATCGGCGTCACCATCATGATCATGGTTGGCCTATTCTGGATCGTCTATCGCGGCAACCGTATCATCATGGCCCAACAGCGCCAGCTCGGCGAACAGATGGCCGAGGTCGAGCGGACCTCCCAACATAATCGCGTCCTGAGAGAGCGGATCCAGCGCGCCTCCGGGAGAGTCTCGGAGATGAACGAACGCTTCTTGCGAGCGCTCGGCGCGGATCTGCACGACGGTCCCGCGCAGCTCATCGGACTGGCTGCCCTAAAGGTGGAGCACGTTCGTTTAGCCGCCACGGCCCCGAGGCGGGAGGAGGAGTTGCAGGCGCTGGACTTCTTCCTCGCAGACGCCCTTCGCGAGATCCGCGCCGTCTCGAAGGGACTGATCCTCCCAGAGATCGAGGACCAACCACTCACGGAAGCTGTCCGCCGGGCGGTCTGTGCTCACGAGCAGCGGACCGGTACTACAGTTACTCTTCTTTGCGAGGACATCCCGCAAGCGCTTCAGAACGCGGCCAAGATTTGCGCGTATCGGTTCGTCCAGGAGGGCCTTAACAATGCCTTCCGGCATGCAGGGGGCAAAGGCCAAGCCGTGACCTGCAGGCTTGAGGGGATGGTCCTGTGCCTGGCCGTGGAGGACGGCGGGGGCGAAGGCCCCGGCTGCATGACCGGACCCGGTTCCGGTTTGGGACTCCTGGGGCTGCGGGAGCGGGTTGAGAGCCTCGGTGGCACATTCCACATGGTCAAGACTGCCGGCAGGGGGACAAGGATCGAGATGAGGTTGGCGATGGCATGGGGAGGTCAGGATGGGTGTTAGGATCCGCGTCGTCGTGGTCGATGACCACGCATTGTTCCGGGCAGGAGTGATCCAGTCGCTGGCGTTCGATGAGGCGATCGAAGTCGTCGGGGAGGGGGGATCTGCCACAGAGGCTGTGCAGCTTGCGAAGGAGCTTGCACCCGATCTCATCCTGCTCGATGTCTCGATGCCCGGCAATGGAATCGAGGCAGCCCGCGAGATTCTGCGGATGCCGGACCCGCCCCGCATCGCCATACTGACAGTCTCCGAGAGCGAGGACGACGTGACACAGGCGCTGGAGGCGGGTGCGGTTGGGTATCTGCCCAAGGGAATCCGAACGCCAGAATTGATCGCTGCCGTGAAGAGCCTAAGGAACGGCTGCAGCGTCGTGTCTCCTGACCTTGCTCTGCGTGCGCTGACGAACAAGGTCCGGGCGCAGGCTAGCCCATTGGCATCCCTCTCCGACCAGGAGAAGCGAACTCTCCGCCTCGTGGCCAGCGGATTGAGCAATCGTGAGGTTAGTCACCAGCTGAACGTGCAGGAAAAAACCGTCAAATACCACGTTACCAATATCCTAAGGAAGCTAAAGGCCAGGAACCGGGTCGAGGCAGTGCTCATCGCCAAGCAGGGTTGGGCTAATCTCGAGAGCCGAGTGCCGTGAGTTGGATGTGGAAGCTGCCGGGAGCAGCCGCTTATTGCTCACCTTTAATGTCTGAGAACATTATTTCAGCTGAGCCACAGCAGTGTACATCTAATAATCGGTAATCCTGGTGCGGTCGCGGCGGCCGTCTTAGGCCGCCTCGACAGCTTTGCCGAGAAGCCTCTTGTAGCGGAATCCACAGATACGATCGATCGGCGACTGACCGCCTAAGGTCTGTGGGATTTGGGATTTTCCTTTGGGCGCGACTGTGTTTCACGCTCTGGATGGACCGCTTTGTACTGACTGACGCCCAATGGGTGAGGATGGAGCCGCATTGTCTTGGGAAGCCGAGCGATCCTGGGCGCCGCGGCAGGGACAATCGGCTGTTAATCGAGGCCGTGCTCTGGATTGTGCGCACCGGCAGCCTGTGGCGTGATCGGCCTGCTCTCTTCGGCAGCTGGAGCACCGTGTTCCGGCGCTTCAGCGACTGGCGCAAGGCCGATGGTTTCAAACGGATCTTCGATGCCGTGTCCGAGGAGCCGGACATGGAAGATGCCATGGTCGACGCCACCATCGCCAAGGTTCACCGCCACGGACAAGGCGCAAAAGGGGGACACAGAGCCAGGCGATCGGCCGGTCCAAGGGCGGCATGACAACCAAGATTCTGGCCCTGACCGATGCCTTGGGCAACCTCGTGCGCTTTCGCCTTATGCCGGGGCACCGGTTCGACAGCATTGGCGTTGCCCCGCGGATCGACGGCGTCGCGTTCGGGGCCCTCATCGCGGACAAAGCCTTCGACAGCACCGCCATCGTCGCCGATCTCAACGAGCGCGGCGCCAAGATCGTCATCTCCCAGCATCCGCGCTGGGCCAAGCCCATTCCGATGCACGTCGAAATGTCCAAATGGCGTCACCTCATCGAGAACTTCTTCTGCAAACTCAAAGAGTTCAAGCGGATCGCCATGCGCGCATGCAAAACCGATCAAAGCTTCGAGGCTATGATTTACCTCGCCGCCGCCGTTATCAACTCACGATGAATCCCCACAAGTCTTAGAGCGGTATCGAGTCGGCGCCAATTCTAGTGATACTGACACACTGATAGCCTCGACGTGCCGTGTCCTAGACTACAGTCCCGGCCTCTGCGGGGAGATCAGGGCTGGTGTCATCCTTAATGGGGGAGACGGGCTGGCGCGTGTTGCGAGCGCCCATTGCCACGACGCCCACCTCTGAGGTGGCCGCGCACGGCATTAATCAGGTCGGTTCTCTGCCTGATCAGAAGATCTGGGGCTCCGAGTAATATGAGAGGGCTTCGCTACTTAAGGATGTTAACTTGGACAAGCGGTACCGATGGTTGTGCTACGGAGGCCGAGAATCATGACAGCCCGTGGTAGCTGGCAGAGTGCAATCCAAGTGAAGAGAGTGCTGAAGTGGAATAGGGTGAAAGTCGGCTCTCAGCTGAAAAGTCCTTACCCTGTAGGGGCTATGCGCTCGTATCAGGCACGGTTTGCTTCTGGATGCAGTGGATAACTAACTGAAATGTAAATAGAAACCTAACATGGTCACTCTGAAGGTCTGCTTGGTCATGGAAAGTGTTGGAATTTGGCCACACTGTGATGACGATCTGACGAAACTAAGCACTAATCCGCGTCCAATCGCTTGATCGTGAAACGCTCCTAGTTAATGTGGCTCCAGCGACGGGGGCACCCCAGTCGTGATACCGGCGAGTTCGACCGAAAAGGCGGGCCGCCGGGTACTAGGGGAAAAGGGACGTGTTTAGGGCTTCGCAGAAGCACTCGAAGCACAAAAACCCGGCCCCCCAGGGTCTCGAAACTTTGGAGGTTTAACCATGAAGCTCGCTAAGAGCCTCTTCCTCGGATCGGTCGCGGGTCTCGCGGCTGTTGCCGGAGCTCAAGCTGCCGATCTTCCCGCGAAGAAGGCCGCTGCTGTCGAATACGTGCGCGTCTGCTCCACCTACGGCGCAGGCTTCTTCTACATCCCCGGCACCGAAACCTGCCTCCGCGTCGGCGGCCGTGTTCGCGCCGAATTCCGCTATGTCGAGCCGCAAGATCGTTCGGATGATGCCATCGGCTTCCGTGCTCGTGGCCGCATCCAGCTCGACGCTCGTACCGCCACCGCCTACGGTCTGCTCCGCACCTTCGTGCGCTTCGAGATGACCCGCGATACCGGCGTCTACGGCTTCAGCTCCACGACGGCTAACGTCGACCAGGCCTTCGTGCAGTTCGGCGGCCTCACCGCCGGTCGTACCGTGTCGTTCTACGACAACAGCGACCTGCCCACCGGCCACTTCGGCACGCTCCGCTTCTCGGACGCTCCGACGGTGAACCTGTTCGCCTACACCTTCTCGTTCGGCAACGGCTTCTCGGCCACGATCTCGGCTGAAGAAGGCCGCTTCACCGGCACCAGCATCGGCACGACGCCGGTGTTCCTCGAAGCCGGTCAGACCTATCCTGACCTGGTCGGTAACCTGAAGTACGCCGGCACCTGGGGTACGGCTCAGATCTCCGGTGCTCTGCACCAGCTGCGTAGCGACAACCTGGTTCCCGTTGCTCCCATCCTCGCTCCCGGCGTCTTCGATTATCCGGACAGCGAACTCGGCTGGTCGGTGTCGTTCCAGGGCTCTCTGAACCTGCCGGCTCTCGGCGCTGGCGATGCCGCTTGGCTTGCCGTGTCCTATGCTGACGGCGCTCTCGGCTACCTCGGCTTCGGTTCGTCGGTCACCGTCGGCTCGATCCGCGAGTCGGTTGTCGATGCTTACATCGGCGCGGATGGCGACATCCACACCGGCCAGGGCTGGTCGATCGCTGGTGGTCTGCGTCACTACTGGACCCCGACCATCCGCCAGAACGTGTTCGGTTCGTGGGCTCGCGTCGAGTATGACAACGCTGCCCCGCTCGCCTTCCCGGTTGGCACGATCGGCGTCGGCGCCGAGTTCACCGAGTGGCGCGCTGGCACGAACGTGATCTGGTCGCCGGTGGCTGGCCTGGATCTCGGCGTCGAAGTTCTCTACGCCAACATCGACCCG
>NZ_QDGA01000082.1 GCF_003347665.1 Microvirga calopogonii | reverse complement strand
TGCCCATCATGGAATGGCTGCCTGCGTATCGGCGTGACTGGCTCGTGACCGACATTCTGGCCGGTCTGGCCGTCTGGGCCGTGATGGTGCCGGAAGGCATGGCCTATTCCAGCATCGTCGGCGTGCCGCCCATCATGGGCCTCTACACCATCGTCCCTCCCCTTGTGATCTACGCGCTGTTCGGCTCCTCGCGCTCGCTCGTCATCGGTCCGGACACGGCCACGGGCCTGATCTCGGCACTGACGGTCGGCGCGCTCGTGGCCCAGGGGACGCCGGACTACAACCTCCTGACGAGCACGCTGGCCGTCCTGATCGGAGCCTTCTTTCTCGCCTTCGGCGCCCTGCGCATGGGCTGGGTCGCGGCCTTCATTCCGACCCCTGTCATGCGCGGTTTCATCGAGGGGCTCGTCTGTGTCACGATCATCGGACAGGTGCCGCACCTGCTCGGCATCGCCGGCACCTCCGGCAACTTCGTGACGAAGCTCTGGTTCGTCTTGCAGCACCTGTGGGAAGCATCGCCGGCTCCGGTGGCAACAGGCCTGCTCAGCCTCGCCGCCATGCTGTTGCTCCGCCATGTCGCCCCGAAGCTGCCGGCTGCGCTGGTGGTTGCGGTGGCCGCCACGATCCTCGTCGGCCTTGTCGGCGGCGAGGCGGCCGGGATCAGCGTGGTGGGGCCTCTCCCATCCGGCCTCCCTCACCTCACGATGCCTGACTTGAGCCCGGACACCCTCGTGGCCCTCGCACCAGGTGCCCTTGCCATCGTGCTGGTCGGCTACGCCGAGGCCCTCGGCGCCGCCAAGGCAGCAGCCATGCAGGACGGGGGCGCTATCGATCCGAACCAGGAGTTGATCGCGCATGGCATCGCCAATGTCTCGAGCGGCCTCTTCGGCGGCTTCCTGGTCGTCGGCAGTCTCTCCAAAACCTCGGTGGCGATGGCCGCCGGCGCGCGCACCCAGATCGCCAACCTCGTCGCTGCTGCCCTGTGCTTCCTGACCCTGATCCTGCTCACGCCGCTGTTTCGCGGTCTGCCCCACCCGGCACTCGCGGCGATCGTGATCGCGGCGATGCTTCACCTCTCAAAACCTGAGTATCTGCGGGCTCTGTACGACCGGAACCGCTGGGAATTTCTCCTGGCCGTGATTGTCATCCTGGCGGAGCTGACGCTGGGGGTTCTTCAGGGCATCGCCCTCGGGGTCGTTCTCGCACTGCTCCTCCTCATTTACCGCGCGAGCCATCCCCGCGTTGCAGTGCTCGGCCAGTTGCCGGGGACGGAAGCCTATCGCGACGTCAACGTACGTCGCGACGCGATGACGTTCCCGGGCCTCCTGATCTGGCGACCGGGGGGAGATCTGTTCTTCGCAAGCATCGGCTATGCCGTCGCGGGCTTGAAGAGGGCCCTGGCCGCAAGTAGTCCGCCTGCGACCCATGTCCTGTTCAATGCCGAGTCGATAAACTTCATCGATACGAGTGCCTGTGACGAGCTCTTGAACTTCATCCGATATTTGCAGGGTCGGGGCATTACCATCGCGTTCGCCCGCGTGCGCGATCCGGTGCGGGACAGACTCAGATCGGCGGGCATCGAGGCCCTTGTCGGCGACGCGAATTTCTACGAGCGCATCACGGACGGCGTGCGCGCCTGGCAACAAGGATCTTTCCATGCCCACTCCGTCAATAAGAGCAGGGTGGGATGAGGTCAAAGGGCGTCGGCTTATCGTGACCTTCTGGCCTCCTCTAGGCATGGTGGAGTTTGGCCGGCTATGTCGCGGATCCTGACCGGAACGGGAGGTGGTTGAGCGTGTCGGTTCGATCGAGCGAGATGGTTTCGGGTCGAGGATTGCACCGGCAACAGCCGCTGCGAGACCATGACAGTTCGAATGAAGTGACAGACGGCCGCCGCAACCGGGTGTCGTCGTTGGGTGAATGCACGCAGGCTGGCCGAGCCCTCCGCCAGCGCGTCCCTCGCGCGGAACACCGGAAGTGGGACAAGAATGGCAAGCGTCCCGATCCGATCGATCTCCTGAGAGCGGCCGATGCCGGTCGCATTCCGGAGCTCCTGCCCATTCGATACGAGCGCATGGTGCAATCGCCCCTGAATTTCTACCGGGGGGCCGCCGTGGTGATGGCGGCCGACCTGGCCGGATCTCCGGCGACAGGCATTCGGGTCCAGGCCTGTGGCGATTGCCATCTGATGAACTTTGGTGGCTTTGCCACGCCGGAGCGCAACATCCTCTTCGACATCAACGACTTCGACGAGACCCTGCCTGCTCCATGGGAGTGGGACGTGAAGCGGCTCGCGGCGTCGTTTGTCCTGGCGGCGCGTTCCAACGGGATGTCCGACAGGACTGCCCGCGAGGCGTCCGTCGCATGCACGCGCAGCTATCGGAAGCGGCTGGCGGAATTCTCGAAAATGTCCCCTCTCGATGTCTGGCACGCACGGGTCACCGCGGAGGACATTCTGGCCATGGAGCCCGCACGGGACCGGGACCGGGCCCGCAGGAGGATCGACAAGGCTGCGCGGCAGATTGGGTCGGAGGTGGATTTCCCGAAATTGACCGACGTCGTCGCAGGGCGGGTTGGAATTCACGATGCCCCCCCGCTGATCTATCATCCGGATGTCGCCAGGACGCCCGAGTTCCACCATGTCGTCGATCAGGCCCTTGTGGGCTACAGGGAGTCCATTGCCGATGATCGGCGCGTCCTGCTCGACCGCTACCGTGTCGTCGACGCGGCGATCAAGGTCGTCGGCGTCGGCAGCGTTGGTCGCCGTTGCTGGATCACACTGATGATGTCGGCCTCGAACGACCCTCTTTTCCTGCAATTCAAGGAGGCGGCCGCATCCGTCCTGGAGCCGTATGCCGGAGCGAGCGCCTATGCTCACCACGGCCAGCGCATCGTGACGGGCCAACGCCTGATGCAGCCGGCGTCCGACATCTTCCTGGGATGGGTGACGGTTGAAGCCTCTCGCGCGCAGTTCTATGTGCGGCACCTGCGGGACGCCAAGATCAAGCCGCTGGTCGAGACCATGGATCAGGAGCTGCTTATGAACTACGCCAAGGCCTGTGGCTGGGTCCTCGCCCGCGCTCACGCCAGGACCGGCGACGCTGCGGTGATCAGCGGCTATCTCGGCTCGAGCGAAGCCTTCGACGAGGCCATCGGCGCCTTCTCGCTTTCCTATGCCGATCAAACCGAACGCGATCATGCCGCCCTCAAGGCTGCCGTGCGCAAGGGAGAGATTGCTGTCCACTAGCTCCCTCCGGCGAACGCGATGATGAACTACCTTGTTCGATGATCAGGAGCCTGACAGGTCGGTTTGCGAGGCTAATGGAGGTCAGGTGTGATGTCGGTCCTGCTGATAACAATCATGATGTACGGCCCCCCTTCACAGGTTCACTTCGCACCTGTCGTTCATAGTGTTGATTTTAACACCACCAACGCATGCCAGACGGCACGTGACGCCTACTTGCGTGAACTCGGGCCGATTACCACCGCACTCGCCACAGCCATAAAGCAAGCTAAGGATGTCGGTAATCTCCAGGATCCCGCCGGGATATTCGTTACGGCACAATGCTTTGAACGCTGATCAAATGTGTTGGATGGCCGTGACGTGGGCCGCAGAGCAACAACGATCGACGTGGCGGGAGAGGCGCCACAGCGTCGCGGCGTTCGCATGCGTCTTCAGATGACGGCCCTTCACGTTCTCCAATGGGCAGGAACACTACCGTGCCTGAATCAAATGCCGCCCCAGGGGCTCGGTGCCCCATGGCTGACGTAGGTAGCAGCAGCAGCATTCGCGCATGCAGCGCCGGGTTGGGCCGGCGCTGCATCAACTCGATCAAGGCGATCTGGACGGAGGCGTACCGGGAGCTGCCCCGCCCGGACCACTGGCTGACGGCATTCCCGCGTGAGCCCGCTCCAGCAACGTCGTAGCCGCCTCGACGCAGGCCCTCATGGAGTCGCGCGGATCACACCGCACGGCGAGGGTCGCGTCCCCGGCGCGCAGCAGAAAACCGGCGCCGCGTATGGGGCCTCCCCGTCTCATTCCGCCTCCGTCGAGCCCGCGCAGGAGATCATCGATATCGCGATCCTGCCGACTGTAGGACGAGCCGCGGTCGTCGGCATCGTCCGAGCTCTGGCCGAAGGCAGGCCAGGCGATCAGCATCAGCCCGGCTGCCGCAACAAACGCTCTTCTCATATCGCTTCTCCTCTGAGTTTAGCGTCGCGGCGGATCAGTCGCGGCAGACGCGCCGGCGCACCAGGACCAGGAGGCTGCCGTCCTGGGCCCGCAGGCTGCGGGTAAGGAAGTAGCAGCCGCCGCCATCCATGCGCGCGGCTAGGCGTTCCCGCAGGCGGCCGCGCAAGCCGCCACCGTGATCCGCGTCATCCCATCGGGAGGCCAAGCGCTCGCGCAGGCGCTCCCGCAGACCGCCGTCATCACCCTCGTCGTCCGATCGCGAAGCCAATCGTTCGCGGAGACGCTCCCTCAGGCCGCCGTCCTCGTCGTCTGATCGCGAGGCCAGCCGTTCGCGCAGACGCTCCCGCAGGCCCGGATGATCCCGCAGGAGATCCGCGAGTTCGCTGCGACGATCCCGGCGCTCCTGAAGCAGGTCCAGGAGCATGTCACGCTGGTCCCGGCGCTCCTGGAGCAAATCCATGAGCATGTCGCGGCGGTCACTGCGTTCCTGGATCCAGTCCCGCAGCAGGTCCCGCAGGCTCCCGTCGCTGAGGTCGGATCCGTCGGTGCTCCAATCGTCATGCTGGGCGGCCGCCGGGGACGTCGTCGCGATCAGGAGCAAGGGGGAGGCGAAGAGGCTGAACGCCGCCATCGCCAGAACAGGCAATCGGGTCATGATGCTTCTCCAGTTGAGAACCAAACTAGCTTCAACTCAGACGCACACTCACGCCGTCCTGCAAACCTCCCCACGCCTCAAGCGACCTGGAATGGATGCGGCGCGGGAACCCAGGCTTGGTCAGGAAAGCTGGTGTCGCGGGAGCAAGCCCAGGAACCCATGACCAAGAGAGCTGGACCGTCCGGGACACCAGCTTGCCAGCCTGGTCATCCTATCGATCCTTGTTGGCCTCTTTATGTCTGCGCCTTCGCTCGATCGGGACTGTCGTGGGACAAGAAGCGGTCGCACGCCGCCTCCTCCTCGGAAGACTTGTCACCTCCCAACGACGGTCCTCGTTAGCGCTCGGCGATCCCACCAGCCTGTTGACGTCGCTCCGCCTCGGCTGGGCATCGAGGCTCACATTATGGAGGGATGATGTCGCACAATGTTCTGCCACTGTCCTGATCGGTCAAGCAAGTCGCTTGCCGATATGGTTTCATTGGCCGCGCCTGAAAGGAGGATACAGACGCACCCAATTCAAGCCTTTGAGGGAGTCATGCCATGAAGGCTGCTTTCATCCCACTGACACTTGGCATCCTGATTGCCGCGGCACCAGCCTGGTCTCAGCACAGAACCGGCTCGTCGACGACCTCCAGGGAAATCAAGATCCCGTCCCAGCGTGAGCTCGAACGAGAAGTTTTCGTGGAGCCGCGGAATGACTTCTCGTCGATCGACACGGTCGCCGACGGCGAGATGGAGCGCATGGATCGCCAGATTGACAGTCTTGTTGAGCGGGGCATCTGCGACGGATGCTGACGACGGAGCGCGGTAACAGATCCGTTGGCGGCAGGCCCACATTGGGATCGCTCCGGTCCGATATCATCGAGATCGTCATCCCGGTCTCAGGTTAAGATCAACCTGAGACCGCTGCGCGTCAAGCGGGATCGGATCGTCGCGCCCGTCAACTATCGCGGCGTCATTCGGCGGGGCGGTCTTCGGACGAGATCGCCTGTGTATCCACACGAGGGCACCGTCACCGCGCCATGGGCGCAGGCGCTGCCGGGATACTTCCTAAGGTCCCGTGCGAGCGGGTATGCAAGATACCCCGGGCGCCCCCCATCGCGATCGGTGGCCTATGTCGAAACGCGGCCGATCGGATCATGCGTCGCCGACCGGCAGGTTGCGGCGTGCTTGCCTTTGCGCCTCAGCAGGTGCGGACCCACTGCCATTGATAGTTGTAGCCGGTCCAGACCCGTTGTTGATGCAGGCACGGATTGCTGGCGGAATTGCCATATCCGTAGCCGTAGGTCGCAGGATACCTATAGCCATAGTTCGCAGGGTAGTTGTATCCGTAGCCGTAATTCGCGGGATACCTGTAGCCGTAGGACCCAGGGTAGTTGTATCCATAGCCGTAATTCGCGGGATATCCGTAGCGGTAAGTCCCTGGATTGCCGTATCCATAACCATAATAGGATCCCGCGCCTGCCGCGATGGCCCCGGTCGCGAGCGCGCCTGCGGCGACGCCGGGACGATAGTAGCCGTAATAGCCTCCGCGGCGGGCATTCCGGCGGGCCACGCCGGCCACACTTCCCGGCGTCGCGGGATGGCCGATGCGAGCTTGAGCCGTGTCGGCTGTCACCCTGATGCCCAGGCTATCGGATTTCTCGATCGAAACGGGGATCGCACACAGCAACGCGGAGGCTGCAACCAAGATGGCCGTCTTCGCCCTGATCTCGCACATGATCTCCTCCTGTTTGGCTGAGATGATCGCCTGCGCAGTCGGAAGCTGGGCACGAAGGCACATGGAGCACTCTAGCAGGGCAGCGGTCGTCATCGGCGATGTCAACCGGCTGCGTGAGCCGCAGCTTGATGTTCCCGATACCGAAGAAGCGGCGCCAAAGGATCTGACCTGCACGCAGACGAGTGCTTGACTGGAGGGCCGCCGAGCTGGGCCATAATGACCCTCCAGAGGCGAACATGAATATATCACATCTCGGCCAAATCGCGTTGATCTAAATCATAAATTAAGGCCATTGCAGTGACGGCGGATTTCCGTCCGGTACCCGACGGCGAGGCGACGACCTCGCGCTATAGCCGCTGTCGAGCGAATGCCAGTTTCGTGTATAATGGCATTCTCGGCATCGGGTTGTCGCCGCGGACAGGAGACCCCCATGACGCTTTTCCAAGATCGCGAGCGGGCCTTCGAGCAAGCGTTCGTCCATGATGAGGAGGCGCGGTTCAGGGCGCTGGCACGGCGCAACAAGCTGCTGGGCCAGTGGGCGGCCACCCAACTTGGCCTTAGGGGTGAGAAGGCTGACTCCTATGTCAACGAGATCAGCAGCAGCCTAGTGGCGCGAGTGGTCGACGAAGGCTTGGTCGAGAAGTTGCGGGCCGATTTCGAGGCCAACGGCGTTAACCAGTCCGGTGATCAGATCCGCGAGAAGATGGCTGAGCTGATGGCGACCGCTGTCACCCAGGTGCGCTCGAGCACTTGGTGATGCTCCAGGTGAGCGGCCATCGCCCCTCAGCGCTTTTGCGTCCCGGACTTGATGCAGTTCTGCCGGCTTGGCGTGCTCGCCGTGAGGGTGCCTCCACCACTCAAATTGAGACGATCAAGCCCTCATCGTCGGCTTCCCATTCCTTAGAAGGAGAGTGTCGTTTTGACCTGCTCGAGGCGGCTGATGGCAAAATCTGCTTCCCGCCGCGCTCGATCGTTCCCCATGGCCTCGCGCATGGTCTCCAAGCGCAGGATCTCCTCGTCGAGACGGTCGCGCGTGAGTTCCTCGGGCGGCAGAGCTCGCTCGGCCAGAACTGAGACACCGCTGCCGGTGATCTCGACGAAGCCGCCACGGACGAAGGCACGGTGGCCATGTCCCTGGGTGTCGGTCACTGCGATGATGCCGGGATTGAGCATCACCATGGTCGGTTCGTGGCCGGGCATGACGGTCATGTCGCCCTCAGTCGCCGGCAGCATCACCGCCCGCACCTCGCCGGAGAACATCACCCGTTCCGGAGAAATCAGTTCGAACAGCATCGTGGCCATGACATTCCTCCCTCGTCATGATGTCAGCGCCTGGATGGGCCGATCATGGAGTGCGATACCCCAACAGCTTCCATGGCGTACGGCTCATGGAATTCACAAACAGTCACCAACACGACCATGCCGCCTCTTCCGACGAACTTGGAGAGCCTGCATGCAATGCCTGCGGGAATCGGCTGTTCGTGGTTGCGAGCATAGCGCACCGCGCATTCATCGCTTGATCGTTTTGGCCACCGGCTTCACAGTTTGGGCCTGCCGCGCCGTGGCGGTGAGGACTCCTCCAGCTTGCTGATCATCGACCATGTCCGATCAGCGGACCTGCCAGCGTACTGCCTTTACGCTTATGGCTTCGGGGAGTATTCTTGAGAACCCTGCCGACAGGAGACGCGGCCATGGCGAGCCCCATGGAGCAGTTCGTCGTCAAGCCCATCATTCCTCTTGGACAGCATTTCGCCGTCACCAATGCGGCCCTCTTCATGATAACCGCGGTAGCAGTCATCGTGGGCGGCCTGATGCTGGCGACGCGCAAGCGCGCCGTCATCCCCGGTCGCGGACAGTCCGTGGCGGAGGTCCTGCACGAGTTTGTCGAACACACCGTCCGGGACACAGCAGGACAGGAGGGCATGAGGTTCTTCCCCTTCGTGTTCTCGCTCTTCATGTTCGTGCTGACATGCAACCTGCTCGGGCTGATCCCCGGCTTCTTCACCGTCACCAGCCAAGTCATCGTCACCTTTGCGCTGGCGATACTGGTGATCGGGACGGTGGTGGTCTACGGCACTATGAAGCACGGCGTGCATTTCCTTGGGATTTTCGTTCCTTCGGGCGTGCCCAAATGGCTGCTGCCGGTCGTCGTCATCATCGAGGTGATCTCCTTCCTGGCCCGTCCGATCTCGTTGAGCCTGCGTCTCTTCGCCAACATGCTCGGCGGGCACATCGCCTTGAAGGTGTTCGGCGGCTTCGTGGTGTCGCTCGGCGCGGCCGGCTTGGGCTTCGCCTTGCTGGCTCCCCTGCCCCTGTTCATGACGGTCGCGCTGACCGCGTTCGAGTTCCTCGTTGCGAGCTTGCAGGCCTACGTCTTCACGGTCCTGACCTGCATCTACCTGAACGACGCCTTGCATCCCGGCCATTGATCCCATCCATCCACATTCCTATCCCAGGTCGTGATCCTTCGGACCCAAACGTGTTTCGATACCGCCTTATGCACCCAAGGCGTTGATCGCGCGGGAAGCGACGACGACCAGCGTGGTGAGGGCAATCGCGGATTCCAGCATCATCAGCAGCTTCGCCCGTGACGTGAGCGGCGCGGCATCGGTGGTGCTGAACGCCGTTGCGGTCGAGAAGCTGAGGAACAGGTAGTCGACGAACATCGGCTGCCACCCAGGACGCACTGCCTCGGGATTGGCGGCCTCCGGGAAGAGCCAGTCGGCCTGGCGGCCCGGATCCTCCATCCGGCCTGCGGGCCCGCCGCGGTCGAGTTGCCAGAACAGCACGGCAAAGGCGAGCACGATGCTGGTCCAAACGTTGAGACCGGAGGCCAGGAGGGTGAGGCCGGAGGGCCGCGCGGCACCGCCGACGATCTGATGGATCACGGTCGCCAACGACGCCACCTGCGCGGCCAGGGCACTGATCGTGATGATCCTCATGATGATGGTCTCGATCCGGAGCCAGCGTGGCTTGTCCACGGCCCAGGTGACGCCAGCCATGGCAAGGCATGCGATCGTCACGGCGGCCACGGACACCCAGAAGGGCGCGGCCCGATGGTGCTCGGGCAGCACCGCGTTCAAGCCCAGCAGGACGAGGACCGTGAGCGCGACGTGCCAGCGCGGCTCAATGCCAGAGGTCATGATCGGCCCACCGGGAGAGCTCGGCTCGGCTAGTGGCCCTCGAAGAAGATGTAGTTCTCCCAACTCCGTATGCGCAGCAGGATGCGCCGCAACAGCGCCAGGTGCTCCGCGTGCTCCGTCAGGATTGCGACCTCCGCGGCGGAGCCGAGCGGGATCTGGTATGCGGAGATGTCGTCCACCAGATCGATTTCCGCGACGGCCCGGTCGTTGAGCGTCGTCGATGCGAAGTCCTGGAGCACGCCCGTGGCCTGGAACTGGCCCGCCGCGATCACGTCAAGGACCTGGCCGACCTTGGCCCTGAAGACCCGTCCCGGCACGGCCGCGAAGGCAACCTCGGCCGTGTCGCCGGGATGGACCCGCTGCAACGAGTTCTGCTGGAACGCCGCCGCGAGCAGTTGGTCGTGGGGCCCCGCATTGACGAACACGATCGCCGGCCGGAGCGGTGCCGGGACGACATACATCCCGGGACGCAGCGCGACCTGGGTGGCGAAGCCATCGGTCGGTGCCCGCACGGTCGTCTGGGCTAGGTCGAATTCGGCATCGCGCAACTCCGCCTGGAGCTGCGCCACCGTGGTGTTGACGCCGCCGATCTCGGACGAGTAGGCAAGGGATGCCCGCTCCTGCTCGGCCCGCGCGCCGAGCATGCTCTGCCGTGACGTCTCGAGGTTGCGCTCGTACGTATCGAGGGTGGCTCGCGCGACGACCTGCTTCTGGAACAGCTCGTTCTGGCGATCGTAGTTCTGCTGCGCCAGCTCGAATTGCGACTGCGCCCGATCGGCCCCTGCTTTGGCTTGGTCGAAAGCGGCCTTGAGCTGCTTCACGTTCTGCTCGGCTTCCGCCAGCGATGCCTTCTTCTCATCGACGACGTACTGGTAGGGCTCCGGATCGAGGCGAAAGAGAACGTCGCCCTCCTTCAGCTTGACGTTCGGGGTGACCGGAACCTCGACGACCCGTCCCTTGACGCCCGGCAGGATCGGCGTGACCGCGAAATAGATGCGGGCGGTAGACGTGAACGGATGGTTGTAGTTCATGAACAGCAGCAGGAAGAAGATGCCGATGATGCCGCCGAGGGCCGCGGTCGACAGGGTCCACTGGTTCACGGGGATACGGAACAGCTTGAACACTGCCACGCAGATCGCAACGTAAATGAGAATGAGCAGCAGTTCCATCAGCCGGCTCCCACGTCCTGTTGCAGGTCCGCCGTTGCCACGGTTTGGGACTGATCGGCGCCTTCGCACTTGGCATGTTGTCTGGCTTGGCTTGCGCCTCAAGCTGCGTAACGCGCCGGCGCAACTCGGCGACCTCCGCTGTCAATTCGGTTTGGCCCGGCTCGCCCGCCGGGGTCGCCTTGAATCCCCATCCCCGTTCAGGGCGGTAGGCCATAGCCCAGATCCACAGGAAGGGCCACAGGGCGTGAAGCATGAACAGGCTCACCCACCCGGCCGCGTGAATGGCGTCCTGATGTGGGTGGTGGCGCGACTCGGCGATGCGGTAGGGAATGTCGTGAATGGCGATGATGCCGTAGAACAGCGTGATCGCCACGAAGAAGAGGATGCCCAGCGCCAGATAGTTCAGGAAGGAATCGCCCATGGCTTGTTGCCTCCGGCAACAGGACTGCGTCCGAACGCACCGTTGGCCGCCAGCTACCGTCCCGGTGCTCGCTGACGTCTAGCCCATCGCCCTGATTATACTTCCGCAGCGATCGGCTAGCTTGATTGCTTGGGACGAAGGCTTGCCTTTTTGAGACACGATGCGTGCAGGATGGCCGAGCGCAAAGCGGTCGCACCTGTCGCCAGCGCACCTACCGATAGAACCAGGTGAGATCGTAGCTATACCCGGCCTTCAGCGCCAGCAGCCTGAAGGCGAGGATCGTGAAGTCATTGGACCGGAATTCGGTGACAGGCGTCACGCTCTCGACCGGCTGGCGCCCTGCCGTCGGATATCGGATCAACTGGAACGTCCGGTACTCCCTGCCGCGCGGCAGCAGCAACCACGCATCCATCTCGACGGTATCGGCCTCGATGTCGAACGTCAGTGACGTCGATGCGATCCCGGTGCGCAGGAACAGTCCCGGCGAGCGATGCTCGTAGATGAGGTCGGCGGTCTCGCCTGCCGGCACTTTCCCGAAGTCGGCCCCGACCTCCCAGTGGCGCAGACTCTCGTCCGGCCCGGGACCGGCCAGCCCTCTGGAATACAACTCCGGCTTCAATTGCTGCGGGGGAAACCGGACCTGCGTGTCGGGGCTGATGGCCAGAACGCTGATGCGAAAGGTGTTGCTCGTGCTCTCCGGTTCCTTGCGGACCTTCAGCCGTCGATAGCCATAGATGCTGGAGCCGGGGTCTTTGCTGCCGTCGGCTTCCATACCCCAATGCCGCAGGTCGATGATGCGCAGGTCCTGGAGGATGGTGAAGCCCGTCAGGTCCGCCGTGTCATCCGGGCGGAGTTCCTCGGCCCTGGCGCCGCCGAAGGGCGCTACCGGCCCGTCCAAGAGCAGGGTCATTTGTTGCAGATCCCGGTTTTCCTGGGCCAGCGACTGGACGATCTGGTTGAGCCGATGCGCTCGCTCGTAAGCTTGGATCACGAAGTACGGCGCCAGGACAAGCATCGGGATCAGGATCGGAATATAGACGTAGGAGACCCAATCGCGATAATCCAGCAAGGTACTCCAGATGCGGCGCCCCGCCGAACCATGCAGCGTGCGTGCCGTTCGGGTGACCGCCGTCGGCCCACGCCGCAGCGGAACAAGGCCTGCTCCAGTCGTTGCGATCACGGTCTTCGCGGCTCGTGCCATCCGCTCGCGCCAATCCAGCAATACATTCCGAATGCGACGTGCCGACAACGCGAGGAACTTACGCGCCTTCCGGTCATGCCCAGGCGATAGGATCATCGACCCGTTCGCGGTGGCCCGCGTCGTGGCGCATGTCTCGAACGTCGGCTCGGGGGCAGGCGTGTCCGGCAGTGCAGCCCCGAACAGGTCCGGGTGCCGCCGGGTTGTCTCACGGCCGACACAGTAGCCATGCCGCATCAGAGCGCTGATCTCGATTGGCGAAAACCGATCCAGGTCGGTCCGAACGGTCGGCAACTGCCGTTGCACCTCCGGATGCAACGCGGCTCGATCCTGTTCCGGATCGATGACCTCGGTAATGCGGGCAAAGGCGAAGCCGGGCGTCTCCCTGAAGGTTTCGGTCTCCAGTTGCCAGACCCGGTCCATCAGGATGTCGCTGGCCCGTATGGCGGTCCGCACGAGTCCGCTGGTCTGGATGCTGCTCTGGACTTCGAACGGCCTGCCCGCGTCACTGACCAGAATGCCGTCCCACGGAAGCTGGTCCGCGGCCAAGGCCTGCGCGAGGCAGTGAAACATGCGGACGCCGAGGTTATCGAAGACACCGCCGTCGGTGTAGGCTTGCCGGCCGAACTCACCGACCGTTGCGCCGACATCGGCTCCGGTCAGCACGGTCGGCGGAAAAAAGCCGGGAAAGGCGGACGAGGCGGCGACGGCCATCGGCACCGTGGCAAGACCGATGGGGATCCGGTCGATCCGCAAGGCCTGTTTCTCGCCGCGACGGATAATCCACAATCCATCGCGGTTGAACGAGCACAGGCTCCCCTCGCTGAGATTGGTGGCGAGGAGGTGCAGGCTCGGGCTTTCCGGCAACTGAAACAGGCTGGTGTCGCCATAAAGGTACTTTTCGTAGTGCTGCTCCAGGAGTCCCGGACGCGTCAGCTTACGGTCCGACAGCCCCGCCAGACGGCGCGCCCCGCGTATGGGGAGAGCCAACGGGTAGCGCCGCAGGATCCGATTGCGCACGTCGAGGCGCGTGAACGCCAGCAACTCGGACGCCGCCGCATCGAACTCACGGGCCGAGCCGTTGTAGCGGCTCCAGTTGAGGCCGAGATGGGCGGCGATGATGCTCCCGCCGGACACCGCCGTGATGATGCTCACGTGCGGCAGAATTCCGGCATCGTGGAGGAAGCGAACCAGGCCGAGATGATACAGGGTGGCCCGAAACCCGCCGCCGGACAGTGCGAGGCCGATCCTCTTCATGGCAGCCAACCGAGTTGGTCGATGCGCTGATGGCCGGGGCACTTGCCGAGCCCGCATGGATCGAACATCGAACCGCGGCCATGCCGTCGCCCAAGTCTAGCACGGAACCGCTCCGATCGGGATTTTGCCTGCGATCCAGCCATCTCCCACACCCGAGCTCCGCGTCACTATAGAAGATCTGAGTTGGGTCAGACATTCATGCCGGTAGCTCAATAAACGTCGGTTCTTGATCATCGAAGCGGACCAAACGCTTACGTCTCAGGAGTGTCACCATCGATCGTTCCGGCGGAACGGAACCGCAAGATTGAGTACGCCGCCTCCTATCGACCCCGCTCTCCAGACTGGTTGCCCGGGTCACGACAGGTCAAGAACGAGATGGGTGGCCTCCGGCTCCCGCTCGGCCTTGATGCCAAGTCCGCTCGCCCTGAAGATCTTCAGCATGGCCGTGTTCCCAGGCAGGACGTCAGCGATCAGTTCCTTGAGCCCGCCGCTGCGGGCGATGGCTGCGAGGTGGCGCATCAGGGCGGTGCCGACGCCCTGTCCCTGGTGGGCATCGTCCACGGCGAAGGCGACTTCGGCCTGGCCTGGTTGCACCACGATGTAGCGGCACCCGCCGACGATCACCGGCCGGCCCTCCTCGTCCAGCAGCGCGACCAGGGCGACGTGGCCTGCGAAATCGACATTGAGGTAGAAGTCGATTTCCTGGTCCGTGAAGCTGCGTTTGAAGGCGAAGAAGCGCCGGTAGAGGGACTGGTCGCTGGTGCGGCCGACGGCAGCGAGCAGCCCGGCCCGGTCCTCCGGCCTGAGGGCGCGGATTTCTATCGCGAGCCCGCTTCGCAGGGTCTCCGTGGCCGAGTAGTCTTTCGCCTGCAATGCCGTCGCCTCTACTCACTACTGCCTGTGCTGCGGTCGTCCCGTTCAAGCGCCATCGGGTACGGGCACCGGCGGCTTGATCGTCACGATGTCAGTGACTGCCGAGCACGAGCGTCTGGATTGGGAACAGCAGGTACGTGGATGCGCAGGAACAGCAGGCAGACGCCCGGCACGGCGAGAACCAGGAACGCCGCCATGACTGTCATGAGAACCTCGGTTTCGCCGGGCGCGGTGATGGACGCGGGCAAATCGTGCTGGGTGGCGGGTTTCAGTGATGCGGTCATATGGCCTCTCCCAGCGAAGGCGGGGCGATGTCACCGGATCTGACCTTCGAAGGCCTCGTTTCGGATAGTCCTGCGGGAATTGCGAGTTCGGCTTCGGTGGCGTTGGCGACCTCCTCGACCGTGACCCCCTCCATCGTCTCCAGCAGCGTCGCTCGACCACCGGGGAAGCCGATCACCGCGAGCTCGGTGACGACGAGATCCACCGGCCGGTCCGACGTGAGCGGCAATGAGCACTCCCGGACGATCTTCGGACGGCCCTTGGCGGTGTGCTGCATGGCGACGATGACGCGCTTGGCGCCGGCCACCAGGTCCATCGCGCCACCCATGCCGGGCACCATCTTGCCCGGCACCATCCAGTTCGCAAGGCGTCCATGCCGGTCGACCTGCAGGCCGCCCAGCACCGTGAGGTCGAGATGGCCGCCCCGGATCAGGCCGAAGGACATGGCGCTGTCGAACGTCGACGCCCCCGGCAGCGCGGTCACGGGTTTTCCGCCCGCGTCGGTCAGCCACGGCAGCGCCATGCCGGGATCGGCTACCGGCCCGGTGCCGATGAGGCCGTTCTCGGACTGGAAGAAGACATGCATCCCCTTGGGGACGAAGTTGGCCACGAGGGTTGGAATGCCGATGCCGAGGTTGACCAGCATCCCGTCGCGCAGCTCCTGCGCGATGCGTTTAGCGATGAGGGATTGCGCGTCCATGGTGTCAGCCCTTCGCGATGAGGTAGTCGACGACCGGAGCGGGCGTCATGACATGATCCGGCGCGATGACGCCCACCGGCACAATGTTCTCCGCCTGGACCACGACGGTCTCTGCGGCCATGGCCATCAGCGGGTTGAAGTTGCGCGCCGTGAGGGCGTACTGGAGGTTGCCCAGGTAGTCGGCGATGAAGGCATGCACGAGCGCGAAGTCCGCCCGCAGGGCAGGCTCCAGCAGGTAGTCGCGGCCATCCACGGCCACCGTCTGCTTGCCTTCCGCCGCGATGGTGCCGACACCCGTCGCGGTCAGGATGCCGCCGAGGCCGAAGCCGCCGGCGCGGATGCGCTCGGCGAGGGTGCCCTGCGGAACGAGGTCCACCTGCAGCTCGCCTGCGAGCATCTGCTGCTGCGTCTCGGGATTGAGGCCGATGTGGCTCACAATCACCCGGCGCAGGAGTTTGGCGGTGATCAGCTTGCCGATGCCGATGCCCGGCGCCGCGGTGTCGTTGGCGATGACCGTCAGGTCACCCTTGTGCTGCCGCACGATCTCATCGACCACCGGCTCGGGGGTCCCGACGCCCATGAAGCCGCCGACCATCAGGGTGGCCCCTGCGGGGATCATCGCGACCGCGTCTGGAAGAGTAATCGTCTTCATCCTGACCTCCTCATTGGGCGGTCCAGCCGCCGTCGACTGCCAAGGCGGCGCCGCGGATATGCGCCGCGGCGTCGGAGCAGAGGAAGGCGGCCAGTGCCCCGATCTGCTCCGGGGTGGCGAATTCGAGCGAGGGCTGCTTCTCGCCAAGCAGCCTCGCCCGCGCGGCATCCCCGCTGATGCCCTCCCGCGCGGCGATGTCGTCGATCTGCTTCTGCACCAGGGGCGTCAGCACCCAGCCAGGACAGATAGCATTGCAGGTGACGCCGGTGGTTGCCATTTCGAGCGCGACCACCTTGGTCAGCCCCAGCACGCCGTGCTTAGCCGCTACATAGGCGGCCTTGTGCGTCGACGCGACAAGCCCGTGCGTCGAGGCGATGTTGATGACCCGGCCCCAGCCGCGGCTCTCCATGCGCGGCAGGACGGCCCGGATCGCGCAGAAGGCCGCCGTGAGGTTGATGGCGAGGATCGCGTTCCAGCGCTCCAGCGGGACCTCCCGGACCAGCGCCGTGTGCTGGATGCCGGCGTTGTTGACGAGGATGTCGACGCTGCCGAGGTCGTTCGCGGCCTGCGGGATCATCCCGTCGATCTCCTCCGGCTTCGCCATGTCGGCGGCGCTGTAGGACAGCCGCACGCCATGTGCGTCGGCCAGTGACGAGCGGAGCCTGTCGATTTCTGTCGGGTCGCCGAACCCGTTCAACAGCACGTCGGCGCCTTGCGCCGCGAGGGCTGCGGCGATCCCGAGGCCGATGCCACTGGTCGAGCCGGTCATGACGGCCACCCGGCCCTTGAGCATCCCGGACGCGAACGGCTGGGCAGCGGGTTTTGCTGATGCGGATACGTCCATGGCTCTCCCCCGTCGGATTACCGCTCACATCCGCTGCAGACGCTGCGCAGGGTGCGAGCAAGACGGCGATCCATCTCACGCAGCTTCTTGTCGGCCTCCGTCTCGCGCTTCTCCGCGGCGCCCTGCCCGTCTTCCTGCTGCTGAACGGACGAAGGCGTCGGCTGACGGAGCATCGGCCGATCATGGGACACGGGCTGCTGATCCGGCGCCTGGGCCCAGACGGCGCCTGCCAGAAAAAGGGTGGCGGCACCGACGCTGATCCGCCAATTCAGGTGCAAGGAATTGGAAGTCATCGCGACCTCCTGTTGATCGGACACTCACGGGGGCCCAACCTCACGCCATGATGCTGAGCCCGCCATCGACATAGGTCGTCGTCCCGGTGAGCCGCCGGGCGAACGGCGTGGTCAGGTAGGCGGCCGTGAGTCCCACATCGTCGATGTCGACCAGCTCGCCGATGGGCGCCCGCTCGATGGCCTCGGTGAGAAGCACGTCGAAGTCCTTCAGACCGGATGCCGCGCGGGTTTTCAGGGGTCCGGGAGACACGGCATGCACCCGGATGTGCTTGTCGCCTAGCTCAAAGGCCAGGTAGCGCACGGCGCTCTCCAGAGCCGCCTTCACGGGCCCCATGAGGTTGTAGTTCGGCACCACCTTGTTGGCACCGTGATAGCTCATTGCCAGGAGCGTTCCGCCCTCGGGCATCAACGGCTCGGCGAGCCGGGCCATGCGGATGAAGGAGTGGCAGGAGATGTCGATCGCCACCTTGAAGCCTTCGGCCGAGCTATCGAGGAGCCGGCCCTGCAGATCCTCCTTCGGCGCGAAGGCGATGGAGTGAAGCGCGATGTCGAGGCTGCCCCAGGTCTCGCGGATCTGATCGAACACCGCTTCGAGCTGGCCGCTCTGTGCCACGTCACAGGGTACGAAGACCGAGGCCCCGAGCTCCTTGGCCAGAGGCTCGACATAAGGCCGAGCCTTCTCGTTGAGGTAGGTGACCGCGAGGTCGGCTCCGAGCTGGCGGAAGATCCGGGCGCAGCCATAGGCAATCGAATGCTCGTTGGCGATGCCGATGATCAGTGCCCGCTTGCCGTGCAGGATCTTCGATTGGATCGCGGTTTTGGTCAGTTCGGTCGGTTGATCGTTCATGAGCTTGCCCTCGTGCGTCGATGGTCACGCGGCCGACGGGGAGAGCCCGGGCTTGCCACCCTCTCGGGGCGGACTCCGGTGCGGTCCTCCGCCAGTGTCACTGTGATCGGCTCGCCTTTCGCTGCGCGGTCAGCACCATCTTCGGCGAGGAGGCGCCTGATCTCCGCCAGCAGGGCGATCTGCTTGTCGTTGGCCTCGATCCGGCCTTCGACCCGGTCGAGCAGATCGAGCAGCCTGCGCCGGTCCGCGGACGTGCGCAGGAGCTTTGGCAGCGCCAGGAGCGCCTTCACCGGCTCGAAGTCGACAATGTAAGATTGCTCGCGGATGATCTCGCGCGCGGCCTCCGCTGACATGTCGATCAGACCAATCTCATGGCCGACGAGGTCCCGCGCCCGCTTCATGGCCGAGAGTCGCCGCCGGCCGGTGCCGGCCTTCATCAGCAGCAGCGCCGCCCGGACGATGCCCTTGGTCCGATCCCCCTCCTCGATATGCGACAGCGCCTCCTTCACGAGAGGGGTATCCCGGACATCGATGGGCTCCTCCGGGACGGCTGCCCGCTCCTCGACGGCCATGCCGATGCCGGCCGGGCCATAGGTGCGGAAGAACGTGTTCTCGACCGTCGCATCACGCAGGTCGCGATACAGATCCAACGAAGCGGAGGTCATGGCGGCCGTCCAGCGTTCCATCATGGCCATCGGACCGTCATTATCCCGCGGAGCCCGGTTCGCCTTGGCCATGTCGGCCATGCCCTTGAGCGGCCACAGGAACGGGTTGAGGTCCGAGACCGCCCAGCGCTGCGCCCGTTGCGGATGCATCGCCCGCCGCACCGCCGCGCCGGTCGGGGTCACCACGGCCGAAACGGCAGGATGGACAAAGGTTTCGTAGCCAGAGACGAGCGCCTCGGAGGCGGTCTCGACCGCCCTGAAGGGCGTCTCGTCCTTACGGCCATATTTCTGCAGAACCTGAAGGTCCTCGACCCGACGCTCGGTCAGCATCACGTCGTAGCGCACGCTCCCATTCGCCTTCTGCTCCTCGATCTGCATGCCGTAGAGGCCCGGCGGCAGGTGCTCGATGTAGTCCACGAGGTCGGTGATCTGCGTGTGTTCGCGCTTGGCGACAGCACCCGAGACGAAGATTCCGAGATGGCCGACGCTCTTGTGCATCAGGCCGACGATGACCTGCCCGTTCGCTTTCAGGGCTTCCGTGGTTGGATAGAGATCGGCCACCCAGTTGAACGCCTGCTGCGGCGGCGTGATGTTGTCACCCAGCGACGCGAACAGGATGATCGGCGACTGGATCGCCCGAAGGTCGAAGGCACGCCCCTCGGACCACTCCGCCTCACCATCTGCAAGGTTATTGCCGACGAACAGGTTCTCGACGATCCACCGGATCTCGTCCCGGCCCATCAGGAAGTGCCCGCCCCACCACCGCTCGAATTCGAGGAAGCGTTCCGGCTCGGTGTCGATCCTGGAGAAGAGGGTGTAGTACTTGTCGAAATAGGTGTTGGCCGGGTTGAGATACTCGAAGTTCTCGACAAGGTATGCGCCGTCGAACTTGCCCGCCCCGAGATCGCTTGCGAAGAGCGCCGGCCAGGTGCCGCCGAGGATGCCCCCGGCATAGCGCATCGGGTTCTCGCCATCGTTGCCAGCCCAGTAGGACATCGGCGCGCCATTGATCACGATGGGACCGACGAGGTCGGGTTCGAGCGCGCCGACGAGCATGGAGGCCCAACCGCCCTGGCAGTTGCCGATCAGGACCGGCTTGCGGGTCTTCGGATGGCGCTCCCCGACCATGCGGAGGAACTCGGCCTCGGCGCGGGACACATCCGCGAGGGTCTGCCCCGGCACTGGCTCGGGGAAGAAGATCACGAAGTAGACCGGATGCCTCGCCTTGAGCGCCACGCCCACCTCTGAATCCTGCTTGAAGCCACCGATACCAGGTCCATGGCCAGCCCGCGGATCGATGATGACGAAGGGTCTGCTCTCCGGATCGGTCTTGACGCCCTCCGGCGGGATGATGCGCGCGAGCGCGTAGTTCACCGGCCGCTCGAACGTGCGGGCATCCGAGACCATCTCCCACTCGAAGGCCAGCAGCGGCGGCTTGCCGGCTTTCTCATGCTCGATCCAGCTGTTGCCGCGCTGGCGCAGGGTGTCCCAGAACAGGATCGAGCGCTGCGTGAAGTCGAGCCAGTAGGCGCTGGCGTCACGCCAGAGATCTAAAGGCGGTGCTGAGCGTATCGAACTGTCCCTTAACGGCTCGCCCGCGGCCTTCACGGCATCGAAGTAGCGTTCGTATGCCGTCAAGCACCGCTCGTGATAGACTTGCGTGACCTTCGCTTGCGAACGGGCGAGTTGCGTCAGGCGATCCTGTTCGCCCTCATCCCGCTTCTCGGTCTTGGCTTCGACATCTTGCATTGCTCTTATCCCATCAAATGTCGGCTTCCGAAGAAGCTTACTGCTTGGTATCGCCCCACTTGAGGAAGAAGCCGACGTCTCCCGGCAGACCGCCCGGCCATTCGATAATTAAAGCGCTCAGCCTGAAGCCGGCGGAACGGAGCTGGTCGCGCCACAATTCGTAGGCCTGACGCGGGCGTCCGGTGAGCGTCTCGGGCCAACTCGGATCCGAGTTGTTGATTGCCCGGCCATGGTCCGAGCACAGCGCATTGGGAAAGCGCATGACCATCAACTCGGTCTGTCCGCGTTCTGCTGCAGCCCGCAACTTGGACTTGAGTGGAACGAGGATGTCCCGCAATGCTTCAGGGGTGAGGTCGAGGGGCTGAGACAGGCGCTTGATCAGATCCTGGCGCGCCTTCTCGGCGCGGTCCATGCCCTCGACGGACTTGGTGGCCTTCGCCATCTGCATCTCGGTCATGTAGTTCCGCAGATCGGACGCCGACATGAACGTCTCATCCCCAAGCTCCTGCTGGGCGGTGGACTCGTCCGGCTTTGTCTTCAGGGTTTCCATGGCATCAATCTCCGTGGTCAGGATGCAAGTTTGGCCCGTGTCGCGCCGAGCACGCTGCGCGTCTGTCGGGCGATCACAAGCTCTTCGTTGGTGGGGATGACCCACGCGGTGGGTCCGGACCCGGAGGAGATCCGTGGGCCGCCACTGCGGTTGGCCGCCTCGTCGAGGTTGAGCCCGGCCCATCCGAGGCCGGCGATCACCTCGGCGCGGGTCGCCACGTCGTTCTCGCCGATACCCGCGGTGAAGACGAGCCCGTCGAGCCCCCCCAGCGCCGCCACGAGCGAGCCGATCTCTCGGGTGATGCGGTACACGAACAGGTCGATGGCGCGCCTGGCATTCGGATCGCTCGCCGCCTTAGAGCGCAGCACCCGCATGTCGTTCGAGATGCCGGAAACCCCAAGCAGCCCGGACTTTTTGTACAGCACGCTCTCGGCCTCCGCCGGGCTGAGCCTCATCTCCCGCAGCATGAAGAAGATCACCCCGGCATCGACAGCGCCGCAGCGCGTCCCCATTGGCAGACCGTCGAGGGCAGAAAAGCCCATGGTCGTCGCAGCGCTGACGCCGCCGTTGAGGGCGCACAGGCTCGCGCCATTACCAAGATGCGCGACGATCACCCGTCCCTTCGCGAGTTGCGGGTCGTAGTCCTTCAGTACCGACGCGATGTAGTCGTAGGACAGGCCATGGAAGCCATAGCGCCGCACGCCGCGCTCGCGCATCTCGCGCGGCAGGGCGAACAGGGTGGCAATGTCCGTTTGCGTCTGGTGGAAGGCGGTATCGAAGCAGGCGACCTGCGGCATCCCCGGCAGGCGGCGGCGCACGATCCGGATCGGCTCCAGGTTGTGGGGCTGGTGCAAGGGTGCAAGCGGCACGAGCGCCTCAAGCCTCTGAATGACGGAGTCATCGACCAGCACAGGAGTGGAGAACGCCTCGCCGCCATGAACCACCCGGTGCCCGATGGCGATAGGCTTGCGCTCCTCCCGGAACTGGCTCAGCCACGAGACGAGGTGCATCAGCGCCTCCTCGTGCCCGATCCG
>NZ_QDGA01000081.1 GCF_003347665.1 Microvirga calopogonii | reverse complement strand
TCTATTGATCTTCACGCACCGGGTGTAACATAGGGCAGTGTCCGTCATCGTGAGGAGGTGCGCGATGGAAGGCAACGTTTGGCGACCGACGCATTTGACGGCAGAGCAGATGGAGGAGCGCGCCTAACAGCCGCGGTGCTGTTGCGCCAGGGGCAGCTCTCGCAGGCCGAGATCGCCCGGCATGTGGGGGTCAGTCGCGCCAGTGTCTGCCGCTGGGCCGCCACGCTCGTCCAGGCGGGCCCGCGCGGCCTGGCCGCGCGGCCCAACCTCGGGCCGCCCGCGCGCCTCGATGAGAAAGCCTGGACCCGCTTGAGCCGGCTCCTCGACCGAGGGGCCATCGCGGCCGGCTTTGCCACCGAACGCTGGACGCTCAACCGCATCGCGGCCGTGATCGAGCGCGAGTTCGGGGTGCATTATCATCCGCGCTATCTGGAACGGCCGCTCAAGGCGCATGGCTTCAGCGTGCAGCGTCCGGCCACCCGGGCCAAGGAGCGCGATGAGCGGGTGATCGCGGTCTGGCCCAAGCGGGACTGGGTGGCGCTGAAACAAAGGCAGGTCGGGAGCACCGGACGCTCTTACTCGTGGATGGGACGGGCCACAGCTTCCGGGCGCGGCCAGCCACGACCTGGGCCCGGCGCGGGCTGACCCCGGTGCTCCAGCGGGTGAGCAAACGATGCGAGGTGTCGAGCATCGTGGCGGTCACGCCGGACGGGCGGCTGTATGCCCGTCACTTTCGCACCAGCGTCTCAAGTGAGACCGTGATCGCGGCCCTGCGGCATTTCCGTCGCAAGGTCGGTGCGCCCCTGCGGGTGGTCTGGGATCAGCTCAATGCCCACCGCTCACGGGCGACAAGGGACTTCATCTCAGCGCATGCGCAGGATGATGCAGGGGCGTACTTGCCGGCCTATGCGCCCGAGCTGAACCCCGAGGAGCAGTGCAACGCCATCGTCAAGGGGGCCATGGCAAACGCGCTGCCCGACTCAGTCGACGACCTGCATCGGCTCGCCCGTCGCGAGTTCGGCCGCCTCAAACGTCACCCCGAGATGATCGTCCGCTTCTTCCGTCATGCAGGCCTCTCCGTTACCGGCATCCCGTGAAGATCATTAGGCCCCTGATGAGCGGCTTTCCTGTATCGGGAGAAACGGTCGGCCGAACCCTCCGGTTAGAATACCATCATGAAGACATAGGCGATCGCGGCTAGGGCAGCGACGAATGCCCCGATCTTCACGACGGTCCAGCCGAGGACAAGGGCCATCTTGACAGCACCGAGCGCCAGCAGGACGCCGAGAGCGCCGAAGATGCCCTCGTTGTAAACCCACATGATCATCGCATGAGCGATCACGATGAAGGCAACAGTGGGGGCCAGGGCCTTGAGCTCGACCCGGAGAGCTTCCTTGAAAGTCATGGCAGGATCCGTTTCTTATTCTTTTTATTGGATCCAGCGCGGGGATGTCTAGGCCAGTGTCTAGTCCGTGCTGGTTCTTATTATTGTTCTTGGCACGGCTGCTTGAGCTGCCGTTCTTTTGGGGTTTCAGTGACCCCTTCTTCACTCTCCTCAAAGCCAGAGCTTCAAGAAGTCTCTCCCTGACCGGCACAGGTCAGGGGCAGCGTTCACCAGGGCATGCCGAAATAGAGATCCTTATGCCCTGCCTTTCGATCGTTGTTGGGCCGAGGCCTCGCAGCCTGTGCCGAAGAGTCAGGGGCCACGACGCGGGGGATTGTTCCTAATGCCCTTACGAGACCCTCGATGAGGGTGATCTTGTCCCTTGTGAGATCGCCTGATCCGGGCACCGGGACAATCACGCCGACGGCCCGACCGAGGATGACGTCCCCGTTCCAGGCGGAATGTGGAACGGCTTGGACCCGGATCTGGGATCCGGGCTCGGGCAGGGACACTGGCCTAAGGCCATTCCTCACGGACAACCGGTCGGTGTCGATCACGGCTCCCAAGATGGAATGAGCCGAACCAGCATCATCAAGGCCTCTGATTTCAATGACATCGCTGAGAGCAATCGGCTGCCGACAATGCTCTGCCTCAGAGAGGTGCATGGCGCGGCACAGCGGGATTCCATACTCCTTTAATATACGCCGCAGCTGAACTTGAGGGTCCGGTTCTGTCAGGCGGAAAGGGATGGTGACCTCTGCATGGCCGATATTGGCAATTGGGATTACACATATAAAGATGGCAAACCGAATTAGGCAGAGGTATTTTACCAGCCTAACTCGGGCGATCCGTTCTCGAATCGTAATTCGGGCGACTGAATGGCCGGAGGCTCGCGCACGCAACATTTCCGGGGTTTCCATGGACAGGGATCTTACATCCAACATAGCGCCTAATAGTACCGACGAGGCCTCAAGCTCAAAGGGATTGTTGAACTCTGTCAAAGGTACTTTGTCCGGGGTCGGCAAGCAGGCACTCGATGGGGCAGTGGATCTGGTAACGCCAGAGGGGCTGAATGCCTTTTCCGGTCGCATGAAACTCCATGGGAACGACGGCACGGCTCCCGCAAGTCTAAAGGATGTCGACGGCGTTCTCTCGAAGGCGGGCTCAAAGGGACTGGACGCCCTTATGGGACCGAATTTCGAGAGGCAGGCCTTGCGAGGAGCAGAAGAGGTCTTCTCACGGCTGGCTCAGGGTCGTGACCACTCTCGGGCGCGGGACGGTCATGACATCGGCAGTTAACCGTCCGTGGCGGGGGAGCGCTGTTGCCGCCTGGAGTGCAATGGGTGCAACACTCCGCCGATTGCCAGGGTCTGAGCGTTTCCGGCGTCTATATCGGGGACTCGCAATCGCGATGCTTGCAGGCTCCTCCATGGGTCTTTGGTTGGGAGCAAGCTGGGGAATTGCGTCGGGTGTGATCCTGGCGATAGCCGTTGAGCATAGCCTCTGGCTTGGGCGGAACTTCGTGGTCTGGACCGCCAGTTCGTTTCTCGTGTGGTCGTTTTCGGTCCAGATGAGTGCAGACTTCCTGCCGCTTCACGACGAGTTTTGGCGCGTTCTGGTGACGGTATGGAACGCTAATGGAATAATCGGATGGAGCCTTGGCATCCCGCTAGTAGCGGGCCCATTGGCATGGCTCGTTCTTGGGATCCCCGCGTCGGCCGGCCTCGACGCGCTGTTTAAGCGGGTTCGTCGGGATCACTTAGAAGGTCCGCTCCTCGGGGCTTCGGCCACCATTTTCGCGCTCAACTGGTCGGCACCGGCAACGCCAAGCGCTGCTCTGATTAGCATCACAATTTTCGCAGGGATAATCGGCATGGTTATGGATTTTTTCAGGCGCAAGCTCGCCAGGAGTGCAGCGACACTCGACGACAAGATTGAGGCTTTGGAGATGAAGCAGGGCCGGACGCAGGTGCGAGACATTAACATTCTTGCACTTGGGCAGGCTGGGCGGCCGAAGCGGTTCGTCTTCGACGACGACGAAGGAGGAGGAGATGAGGCAGAACAGACTCCTCCTGTTTTGTATCCCAACTCGGCAGCCGCCGCGCTGCCACTTCGGCAGGAAGCTCCGATAGAGGAGCCCATCGACCTCACCCCTGATGCAAGCCTTTGGGATGAGGATGGTGGTGACCAGGCGGCAGCGGAGACGGCGATGAACGAGGATGAGGGGCAACACCCGGAGGAATCCGAAATTCCTCAGGATTTCGTTTTCGATGAGTCACTCTTTGCGAGTGACAACAGCCTCGGAGACGAGGCCGAACCCCGAGGTGAGGAAACTATGGAAGATCTGACCTTCGAGGCCGGAGCGACTGTTGACGAGGAGGCTCGCCGGATCGCCTTTATGGATGCTCGTAAGCTGGTGGACGCCTATCATCTGCTGTCCGAGCAAGCCGCAACCAGTGATGACCCGGTTTCGGTCCGAGAAGCAGTCGGAACGCTGGCCGACATGATCACCAATACGACTCAGCTATCCCGAGATTGTCTGGCAGAAATTGACCATCCTGATGTGATCGACGGCTGGATCTTCTCAGCGACGCTCGATGAGGATGCTGACATCGAGCGGGAGATCTATGATCACTTCATGAGCCCGGCGGTCGAAGCAGTGGGGACCGACGAGTTCTCAACGCCGGTCCTGGATGCTGTGGATGAGCCCACACCTCAAGCTCAGCGGGGGATCGGAAGTGCGCCGGAATGGGCGATGGGGACCACCATTGTAATGGAAGCCTCTGAGGCAGTGGGCACTCAAACCCAAGAACCCGAAACAAACTCTGCCCTGGATGAGGCGGTGCCTCTTGACGAGGGACCGGTTCCATCGACAATGGCCGATAAACCTGCGATCGCAACCCCCCTGCTCGAGGGCGACCTTACCGAGGATGAGAAGAGCCTTTTGGTGTCCATCCTGGAGGATCAGGACCTTTTGGAAAATGGGCTGAGGGCGATCGCAGGCTATGACTTCCGGCCGAAAGCTCTAAGCCTCCTGAGTGGCCGGGTCGGGGCTCTTATAAGAGCGCGTTGGAGCGAGGTGGTTGGGGATCTGCGCCTCCAACGGTTCTTCATGACAGTGCTTGAGCGGGCCGATGAGGAACTTTACGAGAGAGTGGGTCTGCGCCGCAGCGTCTCTTCGGTTCGCTTCACTACCTCACTGGTCCAGGAGGAGACTGAAACCTTCCTGATGGAGGTTCAACAGAAACTTCAATCCGGCATCGAAACGAAAGAGGATTATGACTTCCTGCTGGGCTGCCGGGATAGGCTGGAGAGCCTGACCGAAGCCTTTGGCGAAGTGGTTCCGAGTCTCAACGACCTGGCGGAGCGCTTCCGGAAGGACCTGGACGCCTCCGGCCGTGTCTATGGCGAGCCCCTCACTCCGGTGGTGACGGAATTGACCGGCGTTCATGCCATTGACATCAGCTCGATCAAGCGTGGCATGGGGCATGTCCTGGCCTCTGGCCTGGATCAGAACAATCGCGATCTGCTCGACGGGTTCATTGCAGTGGCCAAGTCTGTCAAGACGTTGGACCAGCAGGTGAAGATGGAGGCGATGCGCCGTCAGACGGACGTTTCAACTCATCCGCTTTTCGACTCCGTAATGGCACTCAAGCAGGAAGCTCTTGCCAGGGCGAAGGCCCTTCAAGACCGCGTGATGCTCTCGGGTGGCGGCGAAACCCGCCTTAAGAACATGCTGCTTTCCGGGGGAGAGGACGCCGCTGAGGTCTTCACCCAGATATTGGGCTCGGCTCAGGAGGTCGAGAACTATCGGGTTGACGGGAAGTCCAAGAGCGCCCTTCTGGCGAGCCTGGAGTCACAAATGGCAGCGCTCAACCGCCTCAACGAAGAGCATGCTGTCGAGAAACGGGAACTCCGGAAGCAGGCGGACGCCAACCTGACCAGTGATAGCATTGAATCGCATATCGGCCTCCTGGCCGAGGTATTTTCGGCAAAGAAGAACGCGGGCAACCATAAGATGGTAACCGATGCCGAGACTGTTTTGACTCGCCCCAAAACCGGCCCTGTCCAGGCGATCTACCGGACCAAGGATGTTACCTACGCCTTCTGCTTCGTTTATGGGCAGAACCGCAACGACTGGTACATCAAAGATGCGGAGATGCTCCTTTGCCGATCCAACTCGACCGCGATCTCACTCAAGCAGGCCCGGGCGCAGGTCGGTAGTCTTGCCGAAGTCCAAACCGATCGGGTGCGAATGCGCTTCATTATGGTCCACGGCAACGTGGAGGCAGGAATGGGGATTGCGTTCTCGGCAAAGCAAGCGCTTGAGCACCCGGACTTATTGCTCAAGGCAAGCGAGCTCGATCGCGGGCTGGAAAAGCTGGCTGCTGACGAGCAGGAAGTAAGACCGGCCGCATAAAGTCGGTCGAGCTGACGAGCGGGATGCCGCGAGGGGATTGGAACCTGTAGACACAGGTGGCCGTCTGCTCTGCTGTATCCCGCTCGGCTATCGGACATTCGTCAGCGCCTGCGGGGTTAGGCAAGGCGATGAGACTTGCGGGACGATGGAACGGGCTTTCTCCCATTCCAACCCAATGCCCAATCGACATACGCCCGACGCGGCTGCGGTGGTCGCGGAGTCATGGCGTTCTGACCAGATCAGGATCGTGCTGGGAGCACGCGATGTGCGGGTCAGCGGCCCTCGCCTGAGTTGCAATCCCAGACCTCGCTATACCGCATCGCATTAAATTTACATATTCTGCATTAGTTTGCTATTTTACGAATTGAACTGACGAAAACTTATGCTAGGATTTGTTTGCTCGTCCCTGACGAGTGCACTTGTACGCCTGGTGTGGAGGTTCGTCCGCTGGGTGCGTCCTGTGCAACCTACTGAGCCCAATGCTCGGTTAAGCCAAAAGGTGTCTAGCAATGGCTGACAACCAGAACACGGAAGTGAAGAAGCCCACCGTCTCGGAGATCCTCGAAGCTGCTACCTCGCATGCTGCGCTGATGTCCGATCGTAGCCCTGAAGGCCTGGACGGCCGGAAGGCGGCTGCGAAGGTGATCAGTGACAAGCTCGACTACCAGCGGGACTTCAAAGGTGCCGCCGGCGTGAAGAGCCTCGCTGGTTTCCAGACTGTGGTGACCAAGGAGGGCGATCTGAAGCTGCACTACGCCAAGAGCGAGGTTGAGATGGCTAGGACCATCGCGGCCAAGGAGCAGCTTCCGGAGGGGCAGAAGCCGACCTCCAAGGTCCGTTTCCTTGCGTTCAACATGAACGCAGCGGTCAATCGCACTGCGAATTCGACGGGTAAGGACGCTCTCCACGACAAGGACAGCGGCGTTATCTACTTCGATACGAAAGTCCTGCAGGAGAACGTCAAAGTTCTCTCCAAGGCGGCGCAGCGTGATGCAATGTCTTCGGCTCTGCAGGATGCGATCGACTCGAGCCGCCTGAAGTTTGCCGAAATGCAGGCTCTACAGCGGAACCGCTCGCAGCAGCAGCAGCAAGGCATGGCCGCCTAAAAGGCTTCTCTTCCCGGCAATAGGAGGCGTCCAGAGGGATCTGGCGCCTCCTTTTTCATTAGATGCCTTGCTTACCGAAGTCGGTCAGATCCGGTCAGGATCAATACTGCGCCGAAGATCGGATCGGCGGATGAGAGCCCCCGTGAAGCATAGGCAGTATCACGGATGGCAACAGCGGCTGTGTTAAGGGGCAGCTTTTTGCCGGCATGGTCCTCGTCGACAATCATCTGAGCAGGTGTTCCCTCAAACTGGTCGACGCCGCTAACGAACTCGATTCCGCTGCAGTTAAGGGCGGAGCAGGCTTCATCAAGGTCCCGTGGGGCAGACGCCAAGGCGGTTCTCTCACCGTCGGCACTGAGAATGAAGCAAGGCATTATCGGATGGCTCCTATGGTGTTGCTGTCTATGAATTAGACCAGAGTGGATGGTTTAGCAATTTGCGAGCTGCAGTTCTTCTGACCGCTTTAAGATGCATAAAAACGAGATAGAATGCAGACGGTTTCACGAATCGTAACTGCCCACGATTCGAGAATTTGGAGAGTATTGATGTTGATGACACCAGAAGCGATGGAGGCGTTGGAAGTCCGACGCAGCCGTCTGGTGGAGATGTTCGTCGGGTGCTTGAGGCGACCTGACGTTCACCGGGTATACGCGACACCCCTTTCTCGCCGCCAGAAGACGCCGGAAATGCCGAAGCATTTCGCTCTAGGTGGTCTTCCCGATGCGGCAGTCGAAGGAGGACTGACCAGTGACTTCATGGCTCTCGCGCATGTTGCGTCGTCGGATGCAGTAGAGCCTGACGATATCCGATTTCGGCGGCTTTGGAAGGACGTACGGGACAGTGCTCATGAGGCCGCCCTGGCGCTGCGTCAGCGTCTTCACGTCGAGCGCATGATGCGTCTCGGCAGCACCCGGATCAGAGCGCCGTCTCAAGCCCAGCAGGCAAGCGGAGGACCTCAATGAGCGTTCAGGCTCAAGAGCCGAGCCCAATGCCCCCACCCGTGGGGCCGCTGCTTAAGCGGGAGTTCCCTTCCTATCCGGTTACTGACCGGGTTGAGGTTCAGACCAGGCTGGATGGCCGCTTCACCATCATTATTTTCGGCGAGTATGTGCCGAAGGAATCCCTGCTGGGCGGGAGGCTCATTCTGGCGCCGTCGCCTGGCAGGGTCCGGATCTTCGTCCGGCACTACATGGATGAAATTTACGATGAGGCGACCGTGTTAATCGCGGAATGCCCCGATCCGAAACCTGAACTTCTTGAGGTCTGCCGGGTGCATGAGTTCCTGGATGTCCTGATCTTCAATCAGACCGAGAACCCTCTCGAGTTTCAGAACCTACTCGCATGGGTCGACGAAGACTAACGACTCCGCGCCGAGCAAATTCGAACAATCATGAAAGGCTAGCTATGGATACCCTTGCTTTTAATAACGGTCAAAAGCCCTCCTTCATCGTCGGCACCCGCACCGGCGGACAGGGGAAGACGCTTGTCTCCCAGTTGATCCACTACATTTTCAAAGGTCACGGCCATCCGCTGCGGGTGATGGCTGCAGACACGGCCGGCGATCAGGGGAGCGAAACAAAGTCGAAGCTTGCCCGCTTTTTGGACGGAGAGGACACGGTGGAAGAGTTGGGTATCGGTGTCACGTTGACGTCGACCCTTTTGGACGAGCAGGCGGGCCTCGCGTATTGGGACAGACTGGGTGTGGCTCTTCAGCAGGGCAATGTCCTTGTCGACGTCGGCGCGAACGTCCTTCCGTCGATCTGGAACTGGGCGGTTGAGATCGACGCTGGACCTGTGTTCGAGAAATCCCCACCGATTGTTTTAATCATCCCAGTCACGGCGCAAGCCCAGAGCCTTGTGGATGCCAAGGATTTAATCCGGCTTGCCGAAACCAACCGCAATTTCCTTCCGATTTCTCGCTATGTCATTGTGTTCAATGAACATGAAGGCACGTTCGAAGGCCTGGAGGACTCGTCGGAGTACTGTGATCTGATGAAGCTTGTGGCCGAGCATCGTGCTGCGACAGTGAAACTCGGGCGCTGCAGGACCTCCGTGTGGAAGAATATTCAGACCAACTGCATTTCACTGGGTGCGATGAAGGACCTTGAGTACCCTGACTATGCTTCGAAGTTCGGACTTAGCTCCTTCATGGCGTCAGCGGCCAGAAAGAACTATTGGGTCTGGCTGAATGACGCCGTGGTGGCATTCCGGGAGGCGGGCTTAGTCCCCTCCAAAATGTCGCAAATCAAGCAACAGACTGAGTACCGTGTGGAGGCCTGAACGGTCTATGAGTCTGGGAACCGACTTTTTCGGGTTTCACAAACAGGAGTCTCAAGAGGCAGGGGTCGACCATGAGCAGATGTGCAGGGAGCGCGAGCGCTTCCTGCTTCATCGCTTAGAGACTGCGGTTGTCAATGGCGGTAGCGAAGAGGTCGCTGCCGTCGTCGGAGAGTTGGCGGAGGAAGATCGGGAACTAATTGTCGAGCGCTTTCCCGATCTTCTCGCCAGACTGACGTCAACGGCGGGTCGAGCTGCCGTCGGGCCTGGCATCGATCTTGGTGCGGCTTTTCGAGCGATCGAGCTCATCCGGGAGGCAAAACGAGAGATAGATGGCCCGTTCCGATCAGACCCGCTTGGGATCTCAATCAATCTGCCGGACTTGGTCGGTCTGGCTGCCAAAGGAAGGATCACTGGCGCGAGTGGTTTGCTGGCGGCTCGTGATCGAGCGGAAGCCGAGAGGCGCGGGATCTGGGCCCTACTGAGGCTGGTGGCCCGACGACAGGCGTGGTTTTGGTGGATGCGGTTAAAAAAAGGAGCCGGGGCCCAATAGGGCTCCGGCTCTTGGCTTTCGGGCTCAGTGAACCTCCGCTCCCCGACGCAAGAAGGGCGGAATGTCCAGGTTGTCAGCGCTGACGATAGTCACTTCGTCAGCCATGCCCACCTCATCGCCATAGGGACCGCCGACGTCGAAGATACTCTCATCCGGCTGGTCGGATTGGGCGAATTGCGTCGCAGTGAGGCTCGCCCCGGGGTCCAGCACGATTACAGATCCTGTGTTGCCTGAGTTAAGTTCAGCCTCAGGTGAGGCCATCTCTTGAAGCCGCTGATCGACGGCGCCGTCGTAGCCTTCCTCCCAGCTTTGGCGCAGCGGACCTGGAGCGTAGGGACAGGTGCTCTTGGGTTCACTAGCAAGGGCGGCCTGTGCGCCCTCCTCGCGGGCCTTGGTCATGAAGATTCCGTCGGGCGAAAAGGAGACGATGTCCGCATCTTGACCCCGTGCATCTCCCGAGCTGTCTGCTGAACTCTCAGCACCGGGCGAGACGGCAGTATGGGCGGCAGGAGCGGAGATCTCATCGCTCTGGGAAGATCGAGCCTGCTCCTGGGTGTCCGCGCCAGCATCGCCGACGGTCTCGGTCTCGTTGGAAAGGGCGGCTACATCAGAACCGAGATTGCCGGCCGTCTCGTCTGCGAGGATCTGCGGTGCGATCGTTTCCTCAGCCCCGCCAGCATCTTTGTCCCTCGCGCCAGCATCGTAGCCTTGGGCATAGGCAGTCTGGGCCGACGGCCGCTTGTAAAGGTTGATGTCCTTTGCCTGGCCGGCGATCCCATCGTCATACCCCTTCTGGTAGGCCGAGCGGGACCGGGGCTGGTCATCGCCATAGGGATTGTTAGGGGCCGGAGTTGACGAAATTGACGTTTGGGTCGGGGATTCGGCGGTGAGGACCGCGGGCTGCACGGAAGGAATGGTTGCGGTGGTGAAGTCAATGTCCCCTCCGACGAGCCCAAGCTCAATGAGGGCTCCGACACGCTTTTGGATCATGTCGTCGAAGGCCGGTCGGGGAAGATTGGTTTCGCCAGTGACCGAGACGGCGAGCTCGTCATAATGGGTCTGGGCAACCGTCAGGGCCGAACGAGCGGCCTCCATCTCGAGCTGCAGCCGGTCCAAGGAGCGCTGGGCCAGGATGACGGCGATGTGTGACTGTTCGCCCTGGGAGACAAGAGCCAGGATTTTTTCATTCATGTTGTGCTCTCTAGTTTTGGGGATTGAGAAATCTCGTGATGTGCACATCGTCTGGGGATGTAGATTTCCTGTGTGGGCAACTGATCTCAGATCGGGTGCCCAGGAATGAACCTATTGGGGTTTTGAGTGCTCCCCGTCCGGGCAGGGAGCCTGCAGACCGCTCTCTCTGACCTTACGCCCCATTTTGCTTCGCCCTTCCCGAGACCGCGGCGGCGAAAGGCGAGAGGGAAGCCTCGTTCCCGAATTAAGATTCCACAAACTTGAATTAGATAGTATGCGTCGGGAGTAATCCCGCTCTCAGGTATCGGTGATGAGTGAAAAGCCGCCTCAAGATAGGCAACCGGACCCAGTCTTTGCGCTGCTCATTGGCGCTGTCTCCGGGGGACTGGGAACTGGAGGCTATCATATATTAAGCGGGGTTCGCCGTTCGCGGGTTGATGCGATTACCGGAACTGTCGAGTCGGATCTCGCTTTGGGTGTCGGCGTAGGAATAGCAATCGTTGGAGTGTATCTTCTGGCGGTGTCCTCGGCCGGCCGCAAACGGTAGGCTGGCTCCGCGGAAGTTGGACCCTAGGCAAGCCACTCCCTGTTGTGATGAAATCCGGAGCCTAGAGATCAAGGTCGGAGTTTGTATGTTGAGGATTCTGATCATTGCAGCCGTGTTCCTTGCTGGAACGCTTCCTGGCTACGGGCAGACCACTTCGCAGAAACAGGAAGGCCGCATCCGCTATAAGCCGGGCTGGGTTGAAGCCACCTGCCAACTCGAGAAGCTCGACTTCGTGGAAGCTGAGAGGCGCAAGGACGCACGGCGGTCATTCTTCGATCGGCCTTACCCTAAGGAGATCGAAATCTATGTCCCTGGTGTCTTTGAATATGCCGAGCACATTCTTACGGGGATCCCTTGCTACGCCACGCCAGAGGTCGAGATCCGATTGTCGGAACGTTTCCGTTGTCGCCTAGATCGTGTGATTTTCCGCGATCCCGAAAAGGGAGAAGAGCTAAAAGCCACAGGCGGGAACTACAGCTTTCATTTCGTGTATCGCGATTCAACCGATGAGAAGGTCGAAGACCGGCCTCGCGCTTTGAGACAGGGACCTCCGGGCCTCGTTGGCCAAGTGTTGGTCCGAGGACAGCTGGCCGGGAAGACCTATACGATTACCCGCGAGTGGATGCAGGGGAGCCCGGCGGAAGCAACCGGGTCGCGAGAGACGCAAGAAGCCAATCCGGACGACGCGATCCTGGCGTCAGACAAACTACCGTTCGTGACGGCTTCGAACGCCTCAATGTTCGTGTTTGACCTAAGGAACGACTCGCCGATCGTAAAGGAGCTGACCGGCGGGCCGCTTAAAGAGTACCAGTTCATTCCGCATAGCTGTCAGGGATAGGGCAGGCGTCTCGGCTATGACGCCAGCGGTCTGCATCAGCACCCGGAGGCGGATTGGATCCTCTCGATCCGAATGCCTTCTGAGGTTTGGACAAGGCTTACCGTTGCCTCGCCATTGCACGGCTTTCGCCCACTTCGGTAGCGGTAACGAACCTTTACCTGCATTGGACCCGCCTCGTCGGCTGACAGCAGTTTGAGGGGCTCGTCGAGGGCGCCGTAGAACTTGGTCAGGGCTTGAGCTGTGAATGGACCACTCGCCTGCTTCTCTGCGATCACTCGAGCCGATGCTGCTCGACCATCCCCGCGCTCGAGTGCCCGATAGAATTCGCTCACCAAGGCGACAGCCGTTGCCGATCCGGGCGGCGTCGGCTCAGAGGCCGGGGACCCTCGGCTCTCCGGTGGTGTCCACGAAGCAAGCATCTCGGCGGCAATGGCTGGGTACAGTGCGGCATCGTTGGCAGAAAGGCGAACCTTCAGGAGGCGCACGGACGGCTCAGTAGCAGGATCTCCGATGAGGAATACGAGGCCACGAGTGGCGAGCGGTGGGACCGGCTCCTGGCCGTCCGTGCCGAGCCCGTTCTGTCCGGCTGGAGTTGAATAGCTCACAACATGCTGAGCCAGGTGACGGATTTTGTCCGATGGCCAGGGGGCAAAGACATAGGCGTTCGCATCATCCATTCCTTCGTCCCGGACGCGTTCCGCAAATGAGCGGGCTTGCGGGAACACTCGGGCAATGACCCGTGCGACAGCAAACCGTCCCGAGGTCCCGCCTTCTGCGAACCGGCGGACGATCTGGGGACCCATCCAGGGATAGTCGAAGTTCGCGGGTGCCTCGGGAGGAGTGACATATAAAGCGTCTCCGTCGCTCCCTGACACGGCTCTGCAAGACCAACCCCTTGGGCCGAGAACGCCGCCGCGGCCCGATGGATTGGCTGTGTAGTAGGCCAGTCTCTGAGCCGTTCCGCCGGGGATGAGGAGCCTTGCCGTTTTCGGAAGGGGAGGCGGCTCACGCAAGCCCATCTGTCCGCCTTGTGGACACCCTATGAGGGGCACTTCAGCATTGGTTAAAGAGGCCGAGGACCCGGCGTCGGGAAGGGTCTGCTGGAACGCCTCCACCAATTCCATAGCGGTTTCGCCGGCAGTTGCAGTGGATGCGAAAAGGAATGCGGCGGCAGTGGTGGTTGCAAGTCGGATTGATAATCTCACGGAACGCTCTTTGGCCTGGGGGCAGTAAGGAACACGTAATTGAGATCAGTCTCGTCGCCAATGCGCGGCGAGGGGTTGGGTTAGACATAGGCCCGCACGAAGAATGCCACCGTGGTTCCGGTGGCCAGTACCAGGGTCCCTGCCCTAATAATTTTGGGCGGCAGGCTCCGCCCAATATGCGCCCCGCACCACCCGCCTGCGACAGCGCCGAGCCCCACCAGAAGGCAGGCCATCCACGCAACAGCGCCAGCGACGATGAAGGACAAGACGGCAATGCCGTTGGCGGCGCTCACCATCAAGGTGCGTGGCGCATTCAGAGCCTTGACCTCGGCCCCGTCGAGAATGCTCCAAACCGCCATCATCATCAGCCCGACTGCACCGCCAAAATAGCCTCCGTAGACGCCAAGCAGGAATTGCAGGCCTAGGATCGTCGTGAGACCGGCCCGAAAGCGAGCACGCAGCGCGGGCCCGATCTGCCGGCCAAATGCCAGCATGATCGTGGCGACGAGCAGCAGCCACGGCAGGACCTGATCGAACACGGCGGCTGGCGTCCACAGCAACAGCAGACTTCCGGCAAGGCCTCCCACCAGCGTGACGATCACGACCGGCACGAGAGGCACGCCGCACACACCCTTCAGTCCGTCCCGATAGACCCAGGTGCTGGCGAGGCCTCCTGGGAACAACGCGACCGTGCTGGTCGCGTTGGCGCTGACCGGAGGCACCCCCGCGCCGATCAGGGCCGGCAGGGACACGAAAGAACCCCCACCCGCCAAGGCGTTCATGCTGCCCGCGAGCAAGCCTGCAAGCAGCAGAAACAACGTATCATTCATGGATGGATCCATCCCGCCAGTTCGATCGCCAAGGCGCCGTCCAGCGCAAAATCCTGGGCAGCCCGGTAATCATGCTGTCGGGGCGACGCAGGGCAATGCGGATGTTTTGCAGTCATCCTTCGTACTTGGCGAAAGAAGGGGGCACTTTTCCCTAAGCTGGTGCATCGCCTACCTTCGTTCTGTGCGAAGATCAGGCACTCCCTTCGCCTGAACGCCGCCGGTGAGCCAGGCTGAATGACAGGAACTCTCTCAAGGGGCCTCGTCTGCACCTTGCATTCGTGCGACGTATCACCTTGGTCCGCTTCGACTGGTCAGAGCTGACATTCGTTGAGCGGCCGGAATGTGAATGTCTGACGCGTTTCAGACCTTCCTAAGTGCGCGAGATGGTTGCCGGCCTCGAGGGCGGGCGAACCGTGGGCGGTCCATGCTCACGCTAGGTCGAGGAATGCCATGAGCTCTTCCGCGGCGGATCGGCCCGCCCGGTTGGCCCCGATGGTCGAAGCGGAGGGGCCGTAGCCCACCAGATGCACCCTCGGGTCCTTCGCGACCTGCGTCGCCAGCCGTCCGGTCATGACAATGCCTCCGCCAGGCTCGCGCAGCATCAGGGGTGCCAAATGATCAAGGGAGCTGCGGAACCCGGTGCACCACAGGATCACGTCGGCACGGAGCGTGGTCCCATCGGGCCAGCGAACTCCATCCTCCGTGATCTCGCTGAACATAGGGCGCCGGTTCAGCACCCCACGTGCCCGCATCGCTGCGACGGTGGGAGTGACCGGGATCCCGGTGACCGAGACGACGGACGCGGGCGGCAGCCCGCGGCGCACCCGGTCCTCCACAAACGCCACGGCGGCGCGGCCGGCCTTCTCGTCGAAGGGACCATCCCGGAACTCGGGTTCCCTCCGGGTCACCCAGGTGGTCGCGGTGACGCGTGACACCTCATCGAGCAACTGGATCGCCGAGATGCCAGCCCCCACGACAATGACATGCTGGCCCAAGAATTCCTTGGCGGTGCGGTAATCCTTCGTGTGCAGTTGCCGGCCCTTGAACCGCTTCGCTCCGGGTATGTCGGGAACGTAGGGGCTCTCCCAAGTTCCCGTGGCATTGATGAGCCCGCGTGCGGAGACCTGAATCCGGTCCGTCTCGACCCTGAAGTGATCGCGCCGGTCGCAGACGACCTTCACCGTCATCGGCCGATAGACCGGCAGCTCGAATCGCTTCTCGTAGGCCGCGAAATACTCCGGGACGGCGACGCTCGCCCGCACCTCTGGGCTGTTCGTGCCGACCACCTCGGAAAAGGGCATCCCTGGCAGGTCATGGATGCGATTGACGGTACTGAGGGTCAGCGAGGGCCAACGGTCCTGCCAGGCGCCACCCGGCCCTGGCGACTGGTCGAGCACCACAAAACCCTTGTGCGGTGCCAATCCCAGCCTCTTGAGATGGTAGGCCGCCGAGAGCCCGGCCTGGCCGGCTCCGAGGACAGCGATCTGGACCTTGAGCGCGATGCCCGATGTGACGGCATTCGGCGGCGAGGAAAGTGTTGAGGGGCTGTCCATCGGCAGGCAGGCTTGGCTCGTGGTCCTGTGGCGTGCTGCGGGCGCGACCGGCCGCAAGCCTCGTCGGCATGAAGGTGGCTAGCTCATCGGAGTTTGCAAGGGTGCCCAACGACGACGAGAAGGTCGAGAAGTGGCACTGGGCGAACCTTAGCTGAAGGTGCGTGCTTGGCACGAGGCCGACCCTAGCTTAAGGCCCAGGTTTAGATGGCAAGCAGAAGTACAATACTGAGTCAGACTTCTCCGCGCCTTTTTCAGACCCATAGTTCGTTACACCTTATATCATTTACCCTTCCCACGTACGTATACTTCCAGTATCGACGTGGGTAAAATTCCTATAGCGACCGATCCCCCCGATCCCGATAGCCTGAGCGTATTTCGCAATCGTCTCCGCCGGCATCTTGTTGACGACGATGTCCGCTGCCTGGGAGTGCATATGGAGGGAGTTAATCGCCGATCCTTCGGCTCGGAGGAGGTCGTTCGTATCCTTGGTTCTGAACCCAGAGGTGATGATGATCGGTTGCTGGAAGTTGACGCGGTGCTGAATGGCCCACAGCAGGTGGAATAGCTTCGGGTCCATCGCCATTGTGACCTTTTCCCGCCAGTCTCGAAGCATATGGCAGAGTTGGGAGTAGGCGGGCTTGTCATAGACGCCCTCTTTCCAGAAGATCGTCTTCACCTCTTCGTTGGTGTTATAGTTCACCAACCAAAGCCCACGGTGGGCGGGTAGGCCTGCCTGGGTGAGGGGCGCCTTGGCAGTCATTGTCGCCAGATCCGTGTTCCTCATGTCGTTTGGCAGAGTGGGAGCCTCTGCGGTCGGTTCGAACTCGAACGACGGCATTTCGAGGGTTTCAGGGCCGGCAAGTGACGGGATCAACTGTGTGCCGACCGGAAAGGCGACCTGTGCACGGGCGAGGGTGCTATGGGCGAGGCCTGCAGATGCAGCAAGACCGGTAAGGATTTGACGGCGGTTGAGCATGGATCGTCCTGGTGGCATGATTCGAGAATCGAAATTCCCGCTCTTGGTCTTTTGAATTAGTGGGGTTTTTATCAGCGTTTTAATTCGGGGACAATTCAAGCGGCGGCCGCCATGGCAAGATCGTTACCAACGGCACTGTAGACTCGGTCCTCGTCGCCATAGATCTCGTTCGCGATGCGGAGCTTGGTGTCGACGATGCTGCAGATATAGGCATCGATCGATCCCTTAATGACCATGTACCAGATGTTGACCGGCCTGGTCTGGCCGTGACGGTGTGATCGGTCCTCGGCCTGCAATAGGGCAAACGGATCGTAGTCTAGCTCTACGAAGAGAACTTCGGCCGCCCGCGTCATCGTCAACCCAGTTCCGGCCGCCTGAATGCCTGCGACGATGACGTCGATCTGGCCAGCTTGGAATTGATCGATGAGCTTCTGCCGCTTTCGCGGCGTGTTAGCACCACCGTGGAGTTTGGCGATTTTGGGCCCAAACGCAGAGATGATGTCTGCAAGCTGATCGATGATCTCCTGATGGTGGGCGAAGACAAGGACCGGTTCACCTTGCTCATACTTCGTGATCACCCATTCGACGGCGTAGGGGATTTTGAACGAGGCTGTCCTGCGCCGAAGGGCGTTCAGCTTCGTCATAATCTTCTTCCGCTCGACCTTGTTCTCGGTGTTCTTATAGGAGTCGAAGATCAGGTTCTCTTCCTTGAGGAGGTCCACCAAGGAAGGGTCCATAGCGTCGAGCTCGATTGCTCTCCGACGCTTTGGCGGCAGTCCCTTCTTAAGACGCCGCAGCATGATGCTCCCCATAATGATGCGGCCGAGGGTCTTGCGCCGATCCCGGCGCTCCTCGTTGTCGGACTCTAAGTCCCCGAGCCCGTAGACTTTCGAGAACCGGCCATAGTCATCGAACGCTTAGGGAAGCGACAGATGCAGCGGAGTAAAGAGGTCCTGGGGACGGCGGGTGAGGGGAGTGCCCGAGAGGAACAACCCTCCAGACAGCTTGTATCCGAGCTTCTCGATGACTGCTCTTGCGCGCTTCGCCGTTTGATTTTTCAGCTTATGGAACTCGTCGAAAACCGCATAGTCCCAAGGATAGTCGAGGAGTTCCGGATGATTGAGGATAGACTCGTACGACGCGACCGTAACACCTGGCAGGACCGGCGTCTTCGCAAGGCTGGTGAATAGATTGACGGCAGGCTGGTAGGAGACCCAATCTGTGACGGCTCTTGCAAATGCAGGAGTGACGGAAGCGAGGGTGAGGATAAGCACATAGCGGGGACGGAGAACGTCGATAACGCCGACCGCCTGCATGGTCTTGCCGTATCCCATGTCGTCCGCAAGAACTGCCCATGGCCGCGTCGTAGCGAAGTTGATGCCTGCAATTTGATCCGGCGTATAGCTTTGTCCCTTCAGGGGAGCAGGAACCAGAGACGGTGTTCTTGCCGCTGCAGAAGCAGCATACTCCTCCGCGATCAACGTTTGGATCGCGATCTCGGTTTCGTCGTCTCCCCACTTGCGGTAGCGGGAGGCTGCGACGGGGTCGGTCGTAGCCCAAACCGCGTCCTTGGCTATCGTCCAGGCATTGTCATTGGCAGCCTCGGCACGCGTGGTGAAGAAGCGCTTCTGCTTTTTGACATAGCGGAGCTCGATCTTAAGCGCCCGGTCCGATTCCGCCTTCTTCTTGCCGGCGCTGCTGTCAGTGGACACGATCTGTCCCAGGAGGGACGATAGATCAATGGCCCCAATATCGAGGAACTGGAGCTTGGATGCGATCGCGGCCAGTCCGTTGGCTAAAACCGGCTCAGCAAGGGGCGCGAGGTCACATGCAGCCCTGAGGTTTCGTGTCGTGAACCTCCCGCCAAAGGCTTTCTTCACGCCCAGGGACATCCGCGGTGTGAAGCCGTAGCGCTCGAGCGCGGGCCCCAGGTCTTCCTCGCCATGAACAACAAGGCGGCCCTTACGAGGGTCGTACGTCATCCACAAGGGTCAGCCCCTTTTTGACCGCGGCAAGGAGCTTCAAGTCCGCAAGTTCCCCCTCGATCTTTGCCCGGGCCTGGGGTGTGGCGAGTTTATAGAGGCCCGCGGCTTTGAGAGCGGAGTCGGTGTACCAGAGAGAGCCGCTTTCGCTGTAGGCCCAGCCGGTGTTCTTGGCCCATCCCCGATGGCCGAAGCCGCCGACGAATATGAAAAGGTCCCGGTCCTTGAGATAGTGGACACAGGGAGCGGCGATCGGATCGTCGAGGACATCGAGTTGCGGGCACTTCGCCTTGAGTTTTCGCCGGTCCTCCTCTGGAGAAAAGCCGCATAGGAGGCCGACCTCTCTTAAAGTGGGAATACGCCATGCCAGACGCTGAGGGTCGTATTTGAGGCCGAGGGCTTGCACGAGAGGCGAGAAGCGGGGGGATTTAAGGAGAACCCGCCAAGCCGTGATGTCGTCGGCATCACCGTCAAGGAGAAGTATCGCCCCATAGTTCTTACCGGTGCTCCATTCGCTAGCCGGGTAAACGGCGGGCAAGTCATCCTCCGCCTGCAGGGCGCGCTGCAAGGCATCAGTCGGTTGTGGATGCTGGTCGGCGTGGAGTTCAGCTTGAGCCATTACGGTCGATGGGTGGGGATGTTTGCCGCTTACAGGAACAGGGCCGAATAGATGGGGAATCGAACCTGCTTCGGTTGAACTGAAGGCTGGGTTTTTAGCCCTCTGGCTTTCATTGATGATGTATTATAGGTCGGTCCAGTACCATTTTAAAACGCGAATCGTCAATGTATTTCGGAAGGAACTTCATCATGCCGACGGTGCGGATGCGCAATCAGGCTGAACGCGGCATGACCTTTTGGGGGTTTCTGGCGGTACTGGCCCTTGTCATTTGGCTTTTGCCCGCTTTGGGATTGGGATCCGCGTATGCTCAAACTCCGCCGCAGCAGACGCCTCAGGCCGGAACCTTCGAATGGTTTCAACAGAAGTTTAATGAGAACCGGGATGCCCTGGTGAGTAAGGGCAAACAGCTCCAGGATTTCATGAATGGTTATTGGAATTGCATGAGCAGCGGAGCTTCGGATTGCTCTGCCGATAAAATTACCAATCAGTTGATGATGACAAACCTCCAGAATGAACTGGCCGGTTCCGGGAGCTGGGTTCGACAGGTAGTTGCCAAGTTGGACGCAAGCTGCTGGTCATGTGAGACCTACACGGCGATTTTCGGGGCACTGATGGGGCTGGCAGGTGAGACGTTCTCGTTCTTTGTAGATACCAGAGAAATCATAGCCCTTGCTGTGGTCGTCACCCAGATCATCCTGGTGATCAAAATATTCTTGATCATCAGTGCGCCGGCAGCTCAAGATTTCAACTCGGCGTATGGTGATGTCTTCAAGTACATTGGTCGGGTCGCCGTCATATTCCTGGTATTCCTCACCCCGCTGACCGCGCAAGCTCTCAAGTCAAACTCGTCTCAAGCCGGGGATGAACACCCGGCTAAGGTCCTGTTCGTGGACGGACCTCTGCTGCTCGGGACCCAGGTCGGGAAGATGCTGGTCGAGGAGACAAGTCAGATCACGAAGGCCAGACTACAGGACAGGACGTGCTCTGATCCCTCCACAGGGTCAGGTTCCCTCTCTGACATGGCAAGGGAGCATCTGAAGATCGCCTGCAAGATGCTGTGGTCGTTCCACTCGATGGGCGTTGCTGGCATCGCCTCAGGCACGTGGCTGATTACGGAGGCCCCCAGGTCGATGAACAACCCCTCGTGGGGAGCTCTGGGCGCGGTGGTCGTCGCAGGGTTCATCATGACCTTGGCATTCCTGTTTTTTACCATTACCTTCGGGCTACGGTATCTGGATGCCCTGGTTCGGGCAGGTTTGACGCTGGCCCTGCTCCCAGTCTTCCTATTTTTCTGGATCTTCCAGTCAACCCGGAGCATCGCCCATGCCGGTCTGCGTTCGATTCTCTATATGGGCGCCGTCTTTGCTGCCTCCGGATTCGTCTTCGTAATCTGCAATGAGATTATGAACTTTGGTTTCTCCAAGGCTCTTGGGTCTAGCGTCAGCGCGGACGGCAGCAGGGACTTCCTGAACGCCATGTCCCAGGGTGGGTTCAACTGGTTTGTCGGAACCGGCAGTGGCGGCGATGAAGCCAATTGGTTGTCGTTTTTCTACCTCATGGGTGCCTGGGGGCTCGCGACCAAGGCTGCGAGCATCGTGTTCCAGCTTGCCGAAGAGATTACTCAGTTCCAGGGCGGCCTGACCGGTGCAGGCAAGGAAACAGAGGCCGATCTGAAAGAGAAGGCGGGTACCGGCTGGAACATGGCAAGCGGAGGAGCGAAAATGATGGGCTCCGGTGCCATGTCGGTCGGCTCAAGCGCCGTTCGGATGATGCGGTAAGGGGTCACCATGCAAGACTGGGTTCTTGATGCTCAAGCCGGTGACGTGGCGATGTGCCAGGATCACGCCGCCGGGGCAACTTACTACGTGAAGAAGAACGGGCCAGACCTCTCGCTCACGATCGAGGTGCACCGTCAGGGCGGAGCCCTCTCCCGGCTGACGATCCTTCCTTTCGGTCACTTCGGCGTGGCGGTTGAGACGGCGTTGTTGTGGCGGTCCGAGATGATGGGGGTTGACCGGCTCTTGGCCGATGATGCCGATCTTCGGATCAGCCGGGGGAGGGTGAGAAAGCCTGAGTCGCAACATGTGATCCGCCTCGCGAACTGGCTGACGCCGAAGTTTGCCTGTGGTCTCATCGTGCGCGCCTTCACCGCAGCCGAGCTAGGAAGGGACCTAACCGCCGCGGCCAGGAGATTTTCGGCTCAGTACCGAGAGGAGAAAGTGGATCTCGGGATCGCATCGGGCTACCGGGTGCAGCGAAACATTTTCGGGGACGATCGTGACAGAGCCGTTCCGAAGGTGCAGCCAGTTTCATCCCCGGCCGCTGCTCCCAAGCGGCCGCTGAAAGCCAAACCTGACAAGGCGGTGGCCCCGCCCCAGCCGGTTGCCGAAGCACCTAAGACCGCATTTCGGGCCCAGCCGCCGATCCCGATATACGAGGTCGTGCATGAACGGGCGCCGATTGGGGTCATCTACAAGCTCGAGCTCCGCACTCCCGAAACGGAAAAACCGCGAAAAGATGACAAGGTTTCTCTCCTGTCGCGGTTCCTGAGTGGGCGAAATGCTTAGCCCATCTGGTCACGAGCAATCTCTTGGCGGTTCGACGAAGAAACCTGTAGTCGAAGAGTTCCTCCCAGGTCCCTTGCGCTATGCGAGGTCCACAATTGCACACAGGATGGATGACGGCTCAGAGTAGGACAACACCAGGGGCGGGTAGCGGCGCGAGGGCTGTAGAAATTGGAGTAGCGCGGTCTCCGGCATGCTTAGGGTATGGGGTTAAGCAGCAACGTCAATCATCTCCTGGCTCGATGAGATTTTGGGAAGCGTCTTCCAGCCGTCGACCTTGCGCATGGTGATCTGACCGGATGCGAGCAGGGCCCAGAACAGCATGGCGGCGGTGGCAGCCGAGGGCAGCACCGTCTGGGTTTTGATCCGCCGCTTGAACTCCTCGTGCAGCCGTTCGATGGCATTGGTGGTGCGGGCCGACTTCCATTGCGAGGACGGCAGCGTCGTGAAAGCAAACAGCGCCTCGCCCGCCTCCTCCAGGCTGTCCGCCACCGCCCGATGCCGCAGCCGCCATTTGCGGAGAAAGGCCTGGCGGCGCTCCTCAATTTCCTCGGCCGTGGCGGCATAGATCATGTCGGTGTAGTCCGCCGTGATCGCGTCGTAGAGACGCTTGGGCGCATGGGCGAGCAGGTTGCGGTGCTTATGCACCGTGCCGCGCTGCAGGGGCACACCCTCCCACACGGCCGCGAGCGCCTGCTCCAGGCCCGGCGCGCCATCCACGATGACAAAGGCTGGCCG
>NZ_QDGA01000080.1 GCF_003347665.1 Microvirga calopogonii | reverse complement strand
GGCCAGGATATCATCCAGACTGCGTTCCAGGGCGCGGCGCTTGCGGGCCAGGGTCGAGGCGGCGAGGGTCCCGATCCCGTCAGCCAGGGCAAAGGCCCGGTGCAGCCACAGCTTGAGGCGGGAGGGCAGCACATCCTCGCTCACCTCATCGGCATAGGCGACGTCACGAGCGAGATGGGCCAGGCAGGTCTGATGGGCGTCGGCGTGGCCCTGTTGAGCGCTATAGCGATCGGAACACCAGACCTCGGGCCGGTGCCCATCCATCATGGTCCGGACCACGATGGCGCCGCGGGTCGGGGAGGCGTGATGGACCACCGCGTTGGGGCAGCGAAACACCCAATGGTAGGCATTCGAGCCTTCGATCCGGACGCCGGTCTCATCGGAAGCGACGACCCGGGCCTGGCGCAACGCCGCAATGGCCTTGTCGCGCTCGGCCACGAAAGCATTCTGCGCCCGGCGCAGCAGGTTCATGAGCCCGCCCTGGCTGAGGGTCAGCCCAAACAGATCGGCGAATGCGCTTTGCAGCCGCTCATAGGACAGAGCCTGGAAGGTCTTGAGATAAGTTGCCATGGCATGGACGCGGGGCCCGAACGGTGTCCCCTTGGCGGCGTCCGGCACGGGCGCGACCACCCGCGTTCCACAGGCTGGGCAGTTCACCGCCAGGCGCCGATGCTGGGTGACGCGGGGCGCCACCTCTGGCAGGTCAATCTGCTCGTGGATGCTGATCGTCTCCCCCGGCAGCCCCGCCATCAGGACGGCTGAGCAGCAGGAGCACCGGTCAGGACGGTGCTCGACCACCTCATCGGGCGTGGTGCTGATGAGCCGGCTGTGACCTTCATGGCCCGGCTTGGCGCCACCGGGTTTGGCCTGATCCCGCCGCTCCTTGCGATCGGTCGCGGGCGGCTTGGACGATGTGCGCGAGGTCTTCTGCGGCCGCTGCAGCCGCAGCACCAGCTCGATCAGCTCTTCCTTGCTCAGACGCTCAAGATCGCTGCGGCCCATCACACCAGGGAATCAGTGAATTCCCGTTCGCGCAAGGGCCTGGGTAATTACATTCGCTCGGACAGACTGGTGAGTCGGTCCGATGGACATCCAACACCTTTCATCAGCGGCCTTGCGCAAACGCCGCCACAAGCTCGCGCACGGCTTGCCGCCCATCGAGTAGGTGCTGCGAGGCTCGCTGATCGAGACTTACAAACGATATGGGCACCTAAACTGCTACTGCATAACCCGGACCGGGTCACGGTCCGAAGCGAAATCTGTCCATCACTCAGCTCGGCGGTCGCCCCCGAAGGGACTACGTTCCAAATTACGCCTATCCGCGAGCCGCGCAATTGATCGCCACTTTCCCGCAAGCTACGCGGCGCGCTCGACGAGATTGGCGCGATCAACGCAGAACTCTGCGACGACGCGCAGAGATTGGATAGACCCTCGTAGCCCAACATAAGAGAGTAGAGGTCACTCTTGTTGAGGCAGTGCAGAGGGCGAAACACCCCGCATGGGTCGAGCTGATACGCAACGCGGCCGATGCATGTATATTACAACAGCCAAGGTTAACATCTCATAGTTGGCCGGCGTCATGCGCCCCAGCAACCCCGTCTTATGACCTTGGAAGACGCCATAGTCGTGGCGCGGCGAGTAAGCGACCGTCATCGCACTTTAGGCTTGACCGGGACCCGCAACAAGCGCATCTGCCTTTCCACCCGCAGTCTGCTTTGGCAGAATGCGGATCCACTGGAACTTTGAACCCCATGCCAAGCGACAGTCACAGTCGATTGACCACGCCGTCACGGGCCTGTGCAGGCACCTGATCTCTTGATCGGCTCACCTGCGACCGGCCCTTGACGGCTGGTCGGAACCGAGGTGAGCCCATGACCCTCCATATTCGGCGCCTCCGTGCGTCCCTCCGCGCGCCTGCCGCGCCCGTGCCTGTCTACCAGGACCGTTCCCTGGCTTACGTGCTCTGGCTGCTCCTGTTTCTCGTCTTCGCCCCAATGATTGGGGTGCATGTTGCCTTTCTGCTCTACCCCGATATGGCAGAGGCCCGGTCTGTCCAGGACAGGAGCAACTCCCCCGGAAAGCACGGCTGAGGAAGGCTGTCATGATCCGGGTCTACGACTGCTCCCAGAACAACTATGACGTGCTCGTGTCGGGTACCACGAGCCTGCCCGAGAGCGCCGTCTGGATCGACCTCGACCGCCCCTCTCCTGAGGAGGAACAGGCGGTCGAGGCCCTGCTTAACCTTGACCTGCCCACGGCCGACGAGATGAAGGACATCGAGCCCTCCTCCCGCTTGTACGTGGAGAACGGCGCAACCTACATGACGGCTGGCGTGCTATGGGGCGTGGAAGTTGGTACGCCGGAAGTCACCCCCGTCACCTTCGTGCTCACGAACGGGCGCCTGGTGACGATGCGCTATGCCGAGCCGCGCTCCTTCCGGACGGTCGCCAACTACATCAAGACCCAACCTGACCTGTGCACCAGCGGGGTCATGACCCTCATTACCCTCCTGGAAGCTAATGTCGACCGCATCGCTGAAGTGCTGGAATGGGTTGGCGGAAGTGTCGATCAGGTCTCCCGGGAGATCCTTGAGCGCAAGCGCCGGGCTAAGCACAAGGCCGCCTCCACCAAGGGGCTGGAGGAGGTGCTTGATGCGATCTCGGTAGACCACAATGTGACGGTAAAGGCGCGCGAAAGTCTCGTCAGCCTTGGCCGTATGATCAGCTTCCTGGCCTTGACCCAACAGGTCAGGACCAGCAAGGAGGCGCGCGAGCACGTCAAGAGCCTAGGCCGCGATGTCGCTTCGCTGACGGATCATGCCACCTTTATCGCCAGCAACATCAACTTCCTGCTCGATGCCTCGCTCGGCCTCATCAACCTGGAGCAAAACCAGATAATCAAGATCTTCTCCGTGGCGGCGGCCTGCCTGATGCCCCCGACCTTGATCGCATCGAACTACGGTATGAACTTTGAGCACATGCCGGAATTAGGGTGGCTGTTCGGCTATCCGGCATCCTTGGCGATGATGGTGGTCTCAGCCATCATCCCGTTCGTCTACTTCAAGCGTAAAGGTTGGCTTTAGGACAGACTGGGCCATGCCTCTTTAAGGGACCAGCCGAGAGCTGCGGGGATATCCTGGCGCAGGCCTATGCTCGATCCCGGGGCCTTCCTGATGGTGTTCACCCGGATCATCGGCTTGACGCGCGGTGACTTCCGACCGCGCTTCCGAACAACATCGCGGAGTTGCGCTACATAGTGCATCGAAACCCTTGCACTTGGCAGGTGCTCCGACTATTACGATACACAGTGAAGCCTAATGTGGCAGCTAACGCTGCCGGACCCGCGAAGGTATTGTCGTGACCCTATCCCGCCCAGCCGGAAGGCCGCGCAGTGAAGAGGCGAGGCGAGCCGTTCTTCGAGCTGCCTATGCCATCCTCGTCGAACAGGGCCTCACCGCCTTCTCGATCGATGCTGTCGCATTGAATGCCGGCGTCGCCCGGACCACGATCTATCGATGGTGGTCCAGCAAGGGCCTGTTGGCCGTCGAGAGCTTCATGGAGGTTGTGGCACCCCGGTTCAGCTTTTCGGCAACGGCATCGGCCGCCGACGATCTTCGCGCGCTGCTGCACTCGGTGGCGTCCGTCATGAACGGCGAGGCCGGACGGATCATCGCATCCATCCTGGCCGAGGCGCAGGGCGATCCCAACACCCACCAGGCCCTCCTCGACCACTACTCAAATCCCTTGAGACGCGCGAGCATCAAGCTTCTTCAGGCCGGCATCGACAGTGGCGAATTCCGCGCGGATCTTGAACTTGAACCCGTTCTCGATGCCGCATTCGGTGCCCTTTATCTCCACCTGCTCCTGGGCTGGAGGCTTGACCGGGTCTGGGTCGACCAAGTTGCGGACACGCTGCTGAACGGCTGTCGGCAGAAGCCTCCCCTCCAACCATTCGCATCGACGAACAACAGGTGACATCCATGGATATCGAGGACCGAGCGTCGAAGAAGTCGGGCTTGCGGGATGAGCTGCTTCGCCACTATCGCGACATGCTGCTCATCCGCCGCTTCGAGGAGAAGACCGGCCAGCTTTATGGTACCGGCGCGATCGCCGGCTTCTGCCATCTATACATCGGACAGGAGGCCATCGCGGTCGGCATGGTCGCCGCCGCCGGCCCGAACGATACCTTCATCACCAGCTACCGGGACCACGGTTTCATGCTGGCGCTCGGCATGGACCCGAACCGTGTCATGGCGGAGCTGACCGGACGCCGTGACGGCTACTCTCATGGCAAAGGCGGATCGATGCACATGTTCGCCCGTGAGCGCAACTTCCTCGGCGGGCATGGCATTGTCGGCGCCCAGGTGCCGATCGGCGCCGGAGTCGCCTTTGCCCACAAGTACAAGGACGACGGCAACATCTCGCTCACGTTCATGGGCGATGGCGCCGCCAACCAGGGGCAGGTCTACGAGACCTTCAACATGGCCGCGCTGTGGAAGCTGCCCTGTGTGTTCGTCATCGAGAACAACCAGTACGGTATGGGTACTTCGGTGTCGCGCCACGCCGCCGGACCCGGCCACTACTTGCGAGGCGAGGGCTACGGCATCCCGGGCAAGCGCGTCGACGGCATGGATATTCAGGCCGTGAAGGCTGCGGGGCTCGACGCGGCCGAGCATGCCCGCTCTGGCAAGGGTCCGATCCTGCTTGAGATGATGACCTACCGCTACCGCGGTCATTCTATGTCAGACCCGGGCAAGTACCGCACGCGCGAGGAAGTCGACCAGATGCGGCATCGACGAGATCCGATCGATCATGTCGGCAAGTTCCTGGTGGACCGATACGGCCTGACGAAGGATGTGCTCAAGGCCGAAGAAGAGGACGTGCGCAAAATCGTCAATGCAGCGGCGGAGTTTTCGCTAGAGAACCCGGAGCCCGACGCGTCGGAGCTTTGGACGGACGTTTACAAGGTCAGCTGAAGAGGCCGGAGCAGAACCGGCGGTCACCAGTACACCGACAACTCATTCCCCACATCCGCTGTCAATTTTGCACCTCATGATAGGACTGGGCGATTTGGATGCCGACTTGTGCACTTCATGTGAGACTGGAAGCCTTCTCAGTCTCACATGAAGTGCACATAGGAGCAGGGCTCCTTAGTTGCCTGCGGCGTGCCATGTCCCGCATCTCCTCTCGGGAGTTGCCTCCGGCCAGGGGAGCCTGCCAGGCCCTCGATGTGAGTTTCGCCACGCGTCGTCAGGTCGCATGCACGCGGTTGGCAGTCTCACATGAACTGCAAATGGTTTCAAATGCAACACCGCCTTTTATCCCATTCAGCCGTCCGACTCGATAGATCGGCATGCTACTGTCGCAGTCACTCCGAAGTGGAGGCGATAAATGCACTTAGCGCACGTAGAGCGTTTCGTCGTTTTCCAGGCGCAGAATGAGTGGTTGGTCACATGCAGAGATCGGACACAGATCACCTTTTCCACGCGGGAGGAAGCTGAGACCTCGGCCTTGAATGCCGCAGACGCCTTGCCACTCAAGGACATTCTGTTTCCATTCTGATTAGGCCAGATGCGCCCGACACTGATACCCAGCATACGAAGGTGCTGATGGGACATACTCCTCAATTCAAGCCAAGCTAACGGTCCTACCCGCACCTTTCCAGGCGTTATAGGCCAGGAGCCGCTGCAACGGAGGACAAGAAGAACAGTCGTCTACCTGGCACTGCGAATGGCAAGAGCTTGATCAAGACCGCACAGGCTGCTCAGGTCAGAGAGCATGTTTGTGGCATCCTCGCCTGACTCAAGTCTCATGCTCCACAATCTTCGCGCAAGACCAAGTAATCCCCGAAGAGATCGGAGGCGCGAGGCTCTCGAATGGGATCTTTATCAGTGGATAGTCTTGTCAAGAGGAAGCGAGCAAAGAAGCGTTCCGTTGGAGGATACGATGTTGAGCCGCCAACCAACCCAGTCATCAAACACGCTGAACTCCCGGCGCAATTCGCTGATGGCCTTCTCTGCTTCAGTTTTTGCCGTCTTCAGATCAGAGACCTCAACGCCTGTGTCATCCAGAATGGCCTCGTCGCCGTTCACGAGGTGAAAGAAACAGCGCATGTTCGCCCCCGGCATCCGGTGGTTCATTTCCCTTGGTCGCGTACAACCTTCAAAGGAAAGCTGTCGAGAGCCACCCAGCCAACATCAGGATGGGGGCACGGCACCAGATAGGCCCGACCATCCTCCAGCTTCTCAACTCGGCACCGGAGTGCCCTCTGATCACCTGGAGGGCGGTATACAACGATGGAGCCAATCTCGATCTGATCGCCCGAGCCTGCCCCTCCCTGATGATCCAAGATGTGAGTGTCAGAGGGTACGCTCTGATGTGCGTCCGGCTCCTTACTTGCCCTGAAGCGATCGAGGGCCGCGATCGCGACACGGGCGCGGTCTCGATAACGGTCGCTCACGACCCGCAAGAGGAGGTCACGGCTGCGTCCGGGATACCAGGAGGCTCCGCCGACTTTGGCGAGGTCATTCGCAACCGCTTCGATTTCTTCCTCAGTCATGTCTTGCCAACCTCTGCCTTTAGATATCGGGGTAACCCGAAGTATGTAGAAGAGTAACGCCTAGCTTCAGAAAAGAAGCAGAATGGCTTAGCCGAAGTCAGGACCTTTTGTGCGGGGACCCTCTCAGGACCAGTGCAAGATCTGTTCCAGATTATTTGCTCATATGGCCGTCATTCCGGCACGTCAGCAGCGGCTTACGCTCCCTGATTTCGCGTGACAGGTGCAATGGAGACGCTCTGGGCAATGTCCCACACGAAGCTGGCCAGTTCGCGCGCAATCGCGGTGGCTACCTTGAGCAACGGCTTGCCGGCGGCCATCAGGCGCCGGAGGCGTTGGCACAACCGAACCTGCGCCCGCCAGGCTACCGCTCGGATCTCGTCCGGCAACCCTCCCACCCGGGCGCGATAGCAGACCGCCTCGCGCGCCGGCAAGCGGTAGGACCAGCCCGCCTCGATCAGCATCGTGCGGGCATGCCCGTTGCCGCTCCTGGTAAGCCCACCCCGCCGCCGGCGGGTGCTGCTCGACCGTTCCGATGGCACCAGCCCAAGCCAGCTCATCAGCTGCTTCGGTCAGATTGTACGGGAAGGCGATGTGACGCGCGCGTGGTTGATTGCCGGCTTCGGCGCTCGCACGAGACGAGTCACCCTTGTGGCCCAAGCCGTTACGCTTGAGCAGACGCTGACGGACGCGGCGATCACGATGCTCAACAAGCTGATCGGCCACTTCTTCTACGCGCGTGCCCACATGCGGCGCAGGAAACGGTATGTTGAGGCCCACCAAGATACGACCAAGGTGCTGTGTCTCTTCCGGACAAACCTGCTTCATCTGGCGGCCTCGATTAAGACACGATCGGGGCATCATCGGCAACCCTCAAGCGGCTGGCAGCCTCTCGCAATCCCAGCCAGCTCGCCCGCGCCCTCCGCGAGCTCGGACGCCTCGAGCGCACGCTGTTCATGATCGAGTGGTATTCCGACTCTGCGCTGCGGCGGCGTTGTCAGGCTGGTCTCCACAAGGGCGACGCGACCCACAAGATGAAACGGGCCGCGGACCTTCCCCGCCGCCAAGCACGGACGATCCAGTCTAATGTTCTCAAACACGTGTCGCCTCTGAGTTGAGAGCACATCAATCTCACCGGCACCGCTGCCCGGCGAGCAGCCTGTGCTCGTAGACGGCTTCCGCCCCCTGCGACTGACCAAGATCCTGGCACGCGCCGCATAGCCCAACGGCAGAGCCGATGGTCAGGTCCGTTATTGGTTCTACCTTAGCGCACAAACAGGCATAGATCTTGCGCTGCCCTCAACGTGGGGAGAGCTACTGATGAGCGGTCTCTTTCCTCTCAATTCATGTTCGCAGCGGAAAACGCACGCTGATCGAACCCACTAACGAAACAGTGAGATAGACGGGCATGGGACCAAAGGTCGATTCAGGTACATACGATAACGCAATTCCGGCTCAGGCTGATGTCGTAGTCATCGGTGGGGGCATCGTCGGAACAAGTACGGCCTTGTTCCTAGCCCGGAAAAACATCTCGGTCGTGTTGTGCGAAAAGGGGCACATCGCAGGTGAGCAGTCGAGCCGCAATTGGGGCTGGGTCCGCAAGCAGGGCAGGGATTCCCGAGAGATCCCTCTCATCATCGAAAGCATGCGCCTGTGGACGGGAATGAACGAACTTGTTGGAGCTGAAACTGGCTTCCGCACAACGGGGATCCTCTATGTCTGCGACACCGACGAAGATGCTGCCAAAAGAGAAGCTTGGTTGGAACTGGTACGTCCCTATCAGCTGGATACCCGCCTCATTGGCTCCGAGGAACTCAGCAGCCTGATGCCTGGCGCAAACAGGCGCTTCAAAGGAGCGCTTTATACAGCATCCGACGGGCGCGCTGAGCCGCAGAAAGCGGCGCCAGCCATCGCCCAAGCCGCGCGGCGTGATGGCGCGACAATCCTGACCCAATGCGCAGTGCGGGGCGTCGAGACCACGGCCGGCCGAGTCACCCGTGTCGTTACAGAGAAGGGGCCAATCACATGCAATGCTGTCGTCCTTGCAGGTGGGGCCTGGTCCCGATTGTTTTGCCATGATCTTGGAATTAGACTGCCACAATTGAAGGTCTGCTCATCTGTCCTGCGCACCGAAGCCCTGGAGGGCGGCCCAATCAGCGCTGCTAGGCTTCCGAAAGTTGCCTACCGCAAGCGCCTGGACGGCGGGTACACAATTGCGAGCGTAAATGCTAATATCGCCGATATCGTCCCAGATACGTTCGCTTTCTTTAGGGACTTCCTTCCAACATTGCGGATGGAGTGGAAATCGCTCCAGCTGAGGCTCGGCCGTCGCTTCTATGACGAGTGGTCAATGGCGGAGAAGAAGCCCATCGACCAAATCTCACGCTACGAGCAGGCGCGCGTGCTCGATCCCGAGCCAGAGGCTACCCTCAACGATCAAGCTCTCGCAGCGATGAAAGCCGTGTTCCCAGTGTTTGAAAAGGCGAGGGTTGCCCAGCAATGGGCAGGCATGATCGATGTGACGCCTGATGCCGTACCGGTGATTTCTCAAGTCGACGGGATTTCGGACTTCGTGATCGCCACTGGCTTTTCCGGGCATGGGTTTGGGATCGGTCCTGGAGCCGGTCAGCTTGCCGCCGATCTCGTGACCGGAGATCCGCCGATTGTGGACCCCACGCCGTTTCGCTTTTCGCGGTTCACGGATGGATCCCGCCCGCGGCCCGAAGTGGCAGTGTGAACAAACATGCCTATGAAGCGATCCGGATCAACCAGCAAACACAGCGTTGTATCACCCAGGCAGCGGCGATGATCCGGTGTAGATCCGAAGATCGGAACTGGGGTTGCGAGCGAAACAGGAGGAAGCCAGATGAGTGACTGCATGAAACGGCCATATCATCATCTATAAGCAAGCGATATTGCCGATATGGGGAGACGCTCGGGAATAAGCCGGCGCGACCTACTCCACCTTGGCCTTGTAGCTGGAGCGGCGACTCTGGTCAAGCCGAGCAGGGCACCGGCGGCATCGTCATGTCTGGATAGCGCCCGTTTGGCAATGTGTGGAATCAAGCCGAAGTGCGACGAGTGGTGGGTGATCGGTCCGTGGTCGGTCAGGAGTTGCCAGGGCGGGGCTGGTCAGGGATGCACAGCTCTCGCAGTCGCGCATCCGGCGAGCTCATCAGAAGCTCTTTGGGCATGCGATAGCCCAAGCAGTTGCGTGCGGCTTCATTGAGCCGATCACAGATCCCAAGCAAGACCTCCTCGGGCAAAGCAGCAATGTCCGTGTCCTGCGACAAAAGATGGCGTCGACACCCCGGTCCACAATCACACGCCTGCCGTTCGCGCTCATGACTTCCATGCGACCGTGGTCGGGTGTGAGAGGCTGCATAGGTGCAGCCGATGCAGGCTGCGCGACTGCACCACGAGACGCGGGAACGATCAGTTCCGGAACAAAGCCGTCGGTCGAACGGCTGACGAGCCTTCCTTCCCGCGCGGCCCTGCGCCACCCGTTCAACTGCCAGCGCGTGATCCCATGGCGCTGCACCGTTGCGGTGACCTGGCGCAGGCCGCTATAGCTTTCCGCCACAATCGCCAGCTTCGCCTCATCAGTGAACCGCCGCCGGCGACCGCTCTCGACGATCTCCATCCTGCTGACGCGCCCCGGGCGAGCATCCATCATGTCCATGCCTAAAGCACTGTCTATATTGACGTCTATATAGACAGACCATCCACAGTCTCACTCACTAGCGCAATGCGTCCTTCCTCGGATGCGTACTTCTACAGAAACTGCAGAAGCGTTCATCGGGAAGGACTAGGCATGAATCATCGACCGGAACACTCTCATGTGAGGCAATCGGGGGCCCTCCACCCCATCAGAGCCGGCGACACTATGCGGTCAATTAACTCCCAGACGGTGAACCGACTGTCTCCCGACTACGCTTGTTTGATGGCTAGAACTGCGTTCGTCCCGCCGAAGGCAAACGCGTTGCTCAGAGCCACGCGCACCTTGCGCTCGCGTGGCACATTAGGTGTGACATCGAGATCGCAATCAGTGTCCGGCTCACGATAATTGGCAGTCGGGGGCACGACGCCCTCACGGATCGCCATCACGCAGGCGATCAGTTCGAGCGCGCCCGACGCGCCGAGGCAATGCGCGTGCATGGATTTGGTGGAAGAGACGGACATCGTATAGGCATGGTCGCCGAAGACGCGCTTGATCGCTTCTGTTTCGGTTTGATCGTTGGCCTTGGTGCCGCTGCCATGCGCGTTGAGGTAGTCGACAGCGTCCGCATTCAGCCCGGCATCAGCAAGGCAGGCGCGCATCGCGCTTTCCGGTCCCTGGACAGTCGGCGCGACGATGTTGTAGGCGTCGGCGGAAAGGCCTATGCCGGCGATCTCGGCAAGGATCGGGGCACCGCGGGCTGCGGCATGCTCGTAACTTTCCAGCACGGCCATGCCCGCCCCCTCGCCCAGCACCACACCCCGCCGGTCGGCGGAGAAGGGCCGGCAGGTATCCGGCGCAAGCACCCGAAGCGCCTCCCACGCCATCAACACCCCCCAAATGAGCGGCGCGTCGCTGCCGCCGGCAACCATCACGTCGGCTCGGCCGAGCCTGATCTGATCGACCGCCGAAGCAAACGCGTGGTTGGCCGAGGAACATGCGGAGGTGACGCCGAAGACCGGCCCACGCAGACCAAGGCTCATGCTGACCTGGCCTGCGGCGGCGCTCGGCATCACCTTGGGTGCAGTGAAGGTGGCGGCACGGCTCTCGCCACCCAAAAGGAGGGCCCTGTAGTTTTGCTCGATCGCCTCCCAGCCACAAACGCAAACGCCCACAACGGCACCGAAGCGATGAGCATTTTCGGCATCGGGGGAAAGTCCGGCCTGACCCATGGCTTCGCGTGCGGCAAGCACGGCGAGCAGGCTGAAACGGTCCATGGAGACGAGTTGCTTGGGGTCGATGTCGTGCTCCGGCAGCGCCTTAATCTCGGCGCCAATCCTGACTTTAAGCCCATAAAGCTCAGAATTGGTGATCAGGCCGATGGCCGAGCGGCCTTCGCGCATCTCTCTCCAAATCGAGGCGGCGTCGGTGCCCAGCCCGCACAGCCCCCCTATTCCGGTAATGACGACACGTCTGTCCATTTAGGCCTCCTTAGCGAGCAAGCCGCGGACAGTCTCCACGATGTCGCCGATAGTTCTGAGATTCGACGAAGCTTCGGCGGCGGCCAACTCGATTTGGATGCCATAGGACCGCTCCAGGTCAATGATGAGGTCAGTCAAACCCAGCGAATCGAAGCCGAGTGAGGTCAGTTCTGTGGCGGCCGTTATCTCGCCGCTTCCCGATATAGCCACGGCCGAAATCGCCCAGTGGGCCGACTCGACGTGATTCTCAATCTTGGCGATGATTTCCTTCGTAAGTTGATCTGCGCTCATGTTTCTTCCTATCATGCGTTCAACGCTGACGCGGCGCGATCCCTCAACCGAGCCGCGTCGCGAAAATTGCCCCTCATCCCGGTCGAGTGATTGACTAAGGCACTTGGTTATAAAGATTTGAACAGTTGCAACTCATATTCCGGCATAGTCTCCACCGCACGTCAGAGCGCTTGCAAAGTCCCCGTTGTCAGGTCCGTATTGGGCACCCGTCACGCGACGAGGGCGGTGGCGCGATCGGTGCGCGTCAGGTGCTGCTGTCTATGCAACGTTGCAGAAGGTTCGTAAAATTGAATCTTTCGATGGAACACATCCACGCGATGGATTGCTGCACACCATGCATCTCACGGGCTTTGTTGCATTAACCTGGAAATTGCAAGACGCACCCAGTTGATTGAGGCACTCACACTGCAAGGCCGAATAGCTGGTTCACAAGACGGATCTCGCCTGTCACGCCGGCCTGTCTGGACGTAATGGCTGCGGCGGATCATGCGCATGACCTCAAAGCCCTAAAGGGTCGCAGAATCTGCTCTCATTCTCTGGAAGCCGCGCGTCGCGCCGGATAAGATGCCTGAGCGCTCCGGGACCCACCTCGATGATGTTGTTAAATATTCTGAGGTGCGGCGTTCAACATCCCTCTACAGCAGGCCTCCCCGCTGCAGGCGCCGGGTGGCCGTGGTATAGGACGCCGGTTTATCGTCTGTTCTGGATGACGGTGAATAGTCTCTAATCGTCCTCAAGCTTTGCGCAGAAAGCGCCAAGCCGCTCGGGTGTTCCGGCCCTCTGACAGGATGAAATCAATCTTCGGACTGTGTTTGTCGACCGCTCGGAACCGATACGTCCAGCGCCTCCAACCCGCACATAAGTTTCATCCACGCTCCACGAGCCGGACCGGTGCCCCTGATGCTGGCGGACCGACTTCTCGATCACAGGCGCATAGCACTGCACCCAGCGGAACATCGTGGGCGGGTCGACGTAGACACCACGCTCTTGCATCATCTCGGCGAGATCGCGGTAGCTGATCCCGTACTTGCAGTACCTGCGCACACACAGCAGGCTGATCTGAACCGGATAGTGGCGCCTCTTGAACAGAGACAATGGAGCGGCTGCTTAGTCAGCCGCCCCCATTAAACTGCCAAGGCTAATGCAACGGAACCGCCCTTCTACAACTACAAAAAACTGAAGGGCGGTAACGCCGACGCCGCCGACTGCCGGGACGGCGCCCGCCGCTACGCCCTTGAATACATCACATGTGTCAAAAGCCTATGGATAATATTGATCCGGCTCGGGTGCTCTTGAAATCCGCGGTCAGTTGCCCCAAGTCGGCGGGATGAAGCATGTGGATATGCGCAAGCTGCCAGCAGCCGCGCAAGAGGAGCGCCGGCGGCAGGTGATCGGCCTGCGCGAGAGCGGGCTGACCTATGAGGCCATTGCCGCGCAGGTAGGTCTGACCCGCACCGGCGTCTTCGACATCTGCCGCCGCTTCGCCGAGCAGGGCCGGGCGGGGTTGGCCAGCGGGCCGCGCGGCCCGGCCCCTGGCACGGGACGGTTTCTCGAGGCCGAGCAGGAAGCGCAGGTCCGCGCGCTGATCCGCCGGCACACGCCTGACGAACTCGGTCTTCCGTTCGCCCTGTGGAGCCGGGCAGCGGTGCGGATGCTGATCGAACGGCAGTGTGGGGTCCGGCTGGCGGTGCGTACGATGAGCACCTACTTGGCGCGTTGGGGCTTCACGGCCGAGACACCGCTCCGACGGGCCTATGAGCCCTCACCGAAGGCCGTACTGCGCTGGCTGCGGCAGGAGTATCCGGCCATCGTGGCGCAGGCCAGACGGGAGAAGGGCACGATCTTCTGGGGGACGAGACCGGCCTGCGCTCGGATGATGGGCGCGGCCGCAGCTTCGCCCCCTAAGGCCGGACGCCGGTGGTGCGCCCCAGCCACAAGCGCGCGAGGCTGGGCCTGATCTCGGCTGTGACCAACAAGGGCGAGCTGCGCTGGATGGTGCTCGATGGTGCGCTCAAGGCCCCGAGCCTGATCCGCTTTCTCGGGCGGCTCATCCAGGATGCCGACGGCAAGGTGTTTCTGATCTGGGACAACCTGCCGGTCCATCGGGCCCAGGCGGTGCGGGACTGGTTGGCCGAGCGCACGGAGCAGATCGAGGTCTTCTCCCTGCCATCCTATAGTCCTGAGTTGAACCCGGACGAGGGCCTGAACGCTGACCTGAAACAGACTATGACCCGCAAGCCGCCCGCCCGCAGCAAGCCCGAACTCAAGCGTGCCCTCATCAGCCACATGCGCCGGCTTGCCAGGTTGCCCGACCGGATCCGCAGCTACTTCGAGCATCCGACTTTCCGTTATGCCGCGTAGTTCAAGATTACCCAATCCGGATCAGTAAGTGAGTGCGTCTGCGTTAGGCAGTGCGAGCAAGATGAAGCCGCCGCCGAGGGCGCACGCCAATGGCGTCATTCACCACTCTTGTCTATTGTAAATTCCCTGTATTTTGCGATCGGTATGGCCGCACGATCGCCGTCGCTTTGCGTGACAGCCATGTTGCCGAGTAAATCGCGCGGATCGTTCACCATTACGGCGAGGTTATGGCGCGTCGAGCAGCCAAGCGTCTGTTCGACGGATACCTCGTCAGATAACGGACTGAAAAGTGACGGGCATACAGGAGGGCGGGCAAGATAGAGGATCGCCTCTATACGCGCTACACGGCTGCTGTGTTGGCTTAACAATTGGATGTTATATGTGCTGATCCCCATCTGTTTCGCCTGATGGACTGCCTCTGCGCCGAGCCTGGGCGACCCACTGATAAGCAGATGAAGCGCATCAAGCCGACCACGGCTGGCCCTCTGAAGGAAAACTCGCAACCGCTGCCGTTCCGAGGCGTGGAGCCCCTCTAAAGTTAGAACGGTGGTCTCCTGCCGGATAAGGGTGGGTGCCGACGGCTCCACACGGATCGGCGGGCTTGCGCAACCACTTAGACTTGCTGCTAGAGCAACCAGGTGAACTTTGATCCGCAATTTCATTTGAACACAGCTATTCGATAATATAGCCGACGCCGCTCTTGGCGCCTGGCACGCCCGTGCGAACTGTCACGCGGCCTCGCGGCCGAGTGGGCGAACCCGATTTAGCCTCCCCACCATCCGAACGCGACCCCATTCGATCCGTTGGCGCGCTCATCTGGACGGGGCTCGACCCTGGTCTTACGATGTACGGAGTAACCAGAATAACCAGTTCTGATTCCTCCTTTTGGAATGAGGAAGAACGGAACAGGGCGCCAAGGATCGGCACCTGCCCGAGCCCGGGAAATGCACTGATGTTATTGCTGGTGGTACGCCTGATGAGCCCACCAATTGCAAAGCTCTGCCCACTGGCGAGCTCGACGACCGTATCGGCGCGGCGGGTGGAAATTGCCGGCACGGAAATTCCGTTGATTTGAATGGCGCCTTGTGACGTGAGGTCACTGACTTCGGGTTTTACCCGAATATTGATCTGCTTGTTGTCGAGGACGGTAGGTAAGAATTCAAGGCTCACGCCGAAGTGCCGAAATTCAATTGAGACTTGCCCATTTTCCCGCGGCACAGGAATGGGAAATTCGCCGCCGACAAGGAAGCGAGCGGTTTCGCCGGAAATCGCCGTGAGGTTCGGCTCAGCTAAGATAGAAGCAATGTTCTCTTTAGCGAGTGCGTCAAGAACCGCGCTGATGTTGATGTTACCATCGTTGTATCCGATTTCTGCTGTACCGCCACCTTTCCCAGTTCCTGAGCCCGCACGGTTGCCGCCGCTTAACAAACCCACCTTGAAGTTGCCGATTTGACCGAGGGCGGACAGGTTAATACCGAGTTCGTTCATCGCCCCACGGGACACTTCCGCAACGCGCACACTCAAATTCACCTGCAAGGAGCCAGCGACTTTAATGTTATTGACGACCTGGGCGCCTTCCCCGAGATATTGCTCGGCGATCCTTTTCGCCGTGTCGACAGTTTCTGCGTCGGGCGCTGTACCGCTAAGGATTGCGCCGCGTGGAGTATATTTGACTCGGATCGGATAGTCGCCAACCTGATCCCTCAACATATCCCGCAGATCCTCAATCGGTTCCGTGACGACAATCTGCAACTCGGCGAGGGCCTCACCCCTGTCGTTCAACGCGAATAGGGTTGTCCGCCCTGATTTCTTGCCAAAGACGAAGATGGTTTCATTTGAGGGTGCCTGATAATCCGCAACAGTCGGGTCCGCAACAAAAATGGTCGCGGCTGACGCTGGCAGATGAACTGTCTTCCCGAGCGACGAGGAAAGCTTCAGCGTGGCATTGATGCTACCGGACGTTGCACGCCGCGGCCCTTTATCCCCGTTGCTTTGAGCCACGGCAGAAAGCGGAGATAGCAGCAGGAGGGTGCAAAGGAGAGGGCCCAAATTCGGACAACCGATAGCCCTCAGGCAGTCGACGAGGGTCGGCCACCGATTGATGTCAGGATCACGAGTTGTAAGCATTTCCAAGACAGATTCTTTCACAGTCACCAATCATACGGATGTCGCCTTAGGTAATTGAATAACGTACCCAACTCCCCGCACGGTCTTTATCCGTGGCGTCGCACCTGACCTACTCAGATGTCCGCGCAAGCGATAAATTCCGACTTCAAGTGCGTTGGTAGAGACTTCGTCGTTGAACGGATAAAGGTGATCCTCCAACTGCTCACGCGGCACGATGCGGCCCGCGCGATTAAGCAGATGCTCAAGAATACATAGCTCGCGGCGTGCTATGATCACTGGGTCGCCTGCAACGAAAACCTCTCTGCTGATCGGGTCGAAGTTGAGGTTGCCGAATACAAGGACGGGGGCGGCCACCTGTCTTACCCGGCGCTGAATGGCTCTCATTCTGGCGATGAGCTCAACAGGAGAGACCGGCTTGAGCACAAAATCGTCTGCCCCGCCATTGAAAGATTCAATTCGCTTCTCGCAATCATCGAGACAACTCATAATGACGGCAGGAACTGAATGCCCCCCGCTCCTTAGTTTCCTCAGCCAGTCCAAGCCATTGCCATCAGGCAGAGCCAACTCTAGCAGGAGAATTTCGTAGCTCGCGCAATAAAATACGTTAGAAGCCTCTTCCAAAGTACAAGCTATATCAACGGCAAAACCGCTATCCGCGAGCGCGCCGCGCACCGCGCGTGCAAAGTTCGTATGGTGATCAACGAGCAGCGTTCGCATTTCGTCTCAAATTCAAAATTGAGTTGTAAATTGAGCACGTCACCGTCGGCTACGAAACCTGGATAGCGGCAGAGGTTAAGCAACTCGTGTCAGTAGCCTTGACCGCCTGTTCGGAGAGGTAGTCGCAGGAGCATTTCAGCGACTGCAATAGTCGCTGATAGAAGCCTGTGAAGACCCTTTGCGGATCGAGACTGCCAGTCCGCGACCCAGAATGCCACCTGCCCCGACTATGACACCCCCCTGCATCGATTCCCCTGCGTGCCGTCCCCGGCGTTCATCAGCCCAGCGTGTCCAGCGCCCATGATTCGACGACTGAAAGGGTTAACCGCGAGAAGCCGACTGGAGAAATCCATAGTTCTGATCGGCCACATTCAAGCCCTGGATCGACCCCGTCTATTCCAGGTCAGAGTGATCTGACAGTCGACACGCTGTCACGACATTGGACGCAATCGCAATACACTGAGGCGAGCTCAGCTAGGGCCGGGGGATCTGCCGGGCAGCAAGCTTAATTGCCGCTGCTCTCACGGCAACCAAGTTATCTACAGGATTGTTGGCGTCGTCAGGTGGCAACCCCTGTCGGACCGGCAAGTCGCTACACTGTAGCGCCGGGAATATCGCAGCTATAATTCGGCCGGCGTTACGATGATCGCCTGAGGCGCCGGTAAAACGTCCAGCGAGGAATGGTTGCATGGTCGGCTGAGATGCGGCGTTCAGCCATCATCTCCTCAAGATTGCGCAGGCTGAGATTATAGGACCGGTACCAGCCCAGGCAGAGCAGGATTACCGACCGATCAGAATGACGACTTTTGAACACCATGCACCTCCAGAGGTTACGCACTTATCCACCGATGACTGAGGAATATCGTGTCGCGGCGTGGGAAAGTAGCCGCATGAAGATCGACCAGGACAAGATCGGCGAGGCGGTCATCGCTATGCTGTAGCTGACGTTGCACGATAGATGGATCCTAAGCCTGGATTGCCTTCGACTGGGCAATGACGAGAAGTCTTCATCTGCGACTGGAACTGCTTCGGAAGATGGAGAGCACGGCAATGACGCAGGAGAACCTCCATGCCCCACACACGGTTTCGGAGAGAGTTTCAGGATGACGCGGTGCGGCTCGCCCTGACCAGCGGGCCAGCTATGATGGAATTTAGGTGATGGGGCCGATCAGGCGGCGCTGTGTGTTGGCATCGGAATGACCTCGCTGCCATCCTGGAATTTGACACCGGCGATCACCTTCGGCAACTGGTTTTCGCCCATTAGCCGGCGCCAGGTTTTCGAAGCCGCCATGATGAGCTTGAACACCATCAGCCGGGCGGTGGTCGGCGACAACGAGCCCTTGGTGCGCACGGTCCGGTGCCGGACCGTCGCGAACACGCTCTCGATTGGGTTTGTAGTCCGCAGATGGATCCAATGCTCAGCCGGCCAATCGAAGAAGGCCAGCAGCGCCCGCTGGTCCTTGCGCACGCACTCCACGGCTTTCGGATAGCGCGCCTGATAGGCTTCAGCGAACAGATCGATGGCGACCTCGGCCTGGGCTCGTGTCGGCGCGAGATAGATCTCCCGCAGCGCCACCTTCATGCCGGGCTGCACCGATTTCGGCACCTTGTTGAGCACGTTGGCGGTCTTGTGCNGAAAGAGTTCGTCGAGCGCCTTCCAGAAGCCGAGAGCTCCATCCCCGACAGCGATCCGGGGCAGGACGGACAAACCCCGCCGCTTGATCTCGACCAGAAGCTCGCGCCAGCTCTGGGCGCTCTCGCGCACGCCGGCCTGGAAGCCGATCAGTTCCTTCTTGCCCTCTGGGGTGGCGCCGATCAGCACCAGGATGCATTCGGCCTGATCCGTCATGCGGGCCTGGAGGTAAACTCAATCTCCTCGACCAGGACTTCTCGGCCCAGCGCCGAACCAGAAACGGGCGGCGGATCTGTTATACGTGTGGGCGAACGAGGGCAGTCACTATCTGGCCATGATCCTCGATCTCTTAGCCCGACGAGTGGCTGGCTGGGCGGTGAGCGACTGGTTGCACCAGGAGCTGGCCCTGGAGGCACTGCGCTATGCGCTAGCGATCCTGCGATGGACCTGACCGACCATCCGGACAGCAAACTGTTCTGACCAGTGTTCCTATGCGCCGGACCCTCAGAGCGATAGACCTCTTAGAGTGGCTGGTGCCACAAGGTGTCCTGGTGTGGCCTGACCCACACTCTGATCGACCAGATCCGTGTCTTTCGTCGATCTTGTCGGCTGCCCAGGAGCCTTGCGGTCCGGTTTGCCTCACCGCCGCACTTGCCACGAAAAGGGCCTGACGTTCTCTTGCGTTACAGCGCTGTCATGGACGCAGTCTTGGCGAACCGTCGATCCACGACTGAGCCAGGAGAGCCGGTATGGAAGGTGGTCAGGAGCGTGTGCCTCATCTCGTCGTAGGTGGTGTTGACATGCATAAGGATCTTTACCTCGCCGACGTTCTCGATTAGCTCGATCATGCGCTCCCCGCCGAGAGCTTTCCCACAACGCGACAGGGATACAATCAGATGCCCGCCTGGATGGGCTCCTTCGGCTCCTTGTAAGGGCGTCGACTCTGAGTCAACAGGGACCTATGGGGCCAAGCTCCTGCTCAATACGCAGAACGCAGGCCTCGAGATTCTGGAGATCACACCCCCGGATCAGCATGATCGCCGCAGGCGTGGAAAGAACGAGGATCGCGAAGCTCAGATTGCAGCGCAAACTGCCCTTGCCGGCAAACGGACTATCACGCCCAGAAGCCGGGATGGCACGGTTGAGTTCCTGCGTGTCATCAAGGCGAGCCGCAAGCCGGCGGTGGCGACACAGCGAATCGCGTTGCAGAGGACTCAGAACACCATCGTCTGCGCGCCGGACAGTCTGCGGGGTGTCCTGCGTGGGATGACACGCATGCTACTGGTCAGGACGATGGCCGCGTGGCGGCCTGATCAAACCGATCACCATAACGCGGAATCCGCCTAGTGTATCAACCCGAACTCGCTAGCCGTTCGCTACCCCGAGTGGCACGAAGAGACTTCCGAAATGGATGTGATAATCGGAGCAATTGTCGATGAACTCGCCCCGCATCAATATTGTCCGACGGCCTGTCAGGCGGAGCCGACCAAATACAGCATTCGGATCTCATTGTCCGAGAAAAGCAATCGCTTCAACAACACCGCTGTCGAGACCTTCTTCAAGACTTCGGAATCCGAGCTGGACTGACGCACCGTCTTTCAGCCGAATTCCGAGGCCAAGCAGCCGATCGGCCGTTACATTGATGGCTGTTACAACCCCGTCCGGCGTCACTCAGCGCTCGACTACATTAGTCCGGATCACTTCGAAAGGTTAGCCGGATAGTTACCACGCTGCCTCCCACAAATACGAAGCAGCGTGGTAACTATCAACGGCGGCCTCGCCAATTGCCGGCATATCAGAGAGCCAGTATCTACGGCGCAATCGAGTTGGCGGCGCGACGCTCAACGTTCTCACGCGCTCGCCATTCCAAAACACACATCGCAGGGCGCTGATGGTTCGCTCTGCTGTGGCCCGCAGAATTTGTCAACTGGCTTCCTAGTTCGAGGTACACTACTTTCTCAAGGGCCAAATGTGAACGTACTTTGCCCGCCAGGTAAATGCCGGAACAAGAAAAGGGCGGTGTGCCGATCACCCTTGTACCTTGGAGGCTCAGGCCGCAAGGCGAGCTTCCAGGTTGTTTAAATAGTCTTCGGCATAGGTTTGTGCGACGGAAATCGGCAGATCGATCCCAGCCGTTGCAGCCTCTTCCATTACCTTTTTGACCAGCCCGTTGCGGATTGCCAACTTTACCTCGGGCCCTGCGACAAGGCTGAGCGCTTGCGCTCCGATACTAATCCCAGCTTCTTCCAGCGCAAGCTTCATATTGCCTCCGGTAATGGCAGTGCGGAGAAGATTTGCTGCCTGCGCCTCACACGCAAGCGCCATTGAGACGGCATCGGCCACTTGGCCAAGCACTGGAACGAAGCTCAACAAACCCACCGCCGTCGCCGCCCAATCGAGCACTGGCGACACTATCTTGAGCGCGTCCCCGACGGCGTGAATAAAAGCCCCACCGTTTTTCTTCGGTGACTTGGTGTCAGGCTGGTCCGTCCGGCCCGCCAGCATATCCGAAACCGCGTTTTGTTCCGCAGCGGTTTCGGGCACATGGGTCTTTGACTGCTGGACCGTGCGGTTCGCCAGCGACATGCTTTGGTAGAACTGAGCAAAGTCTTCATTGCTGATGTCACCGGAGTCGACCGTGTGGCCACCGCCGAAGTCGAAGAATGAATTATTGGTCTCATAGCCTGTGATCGCATTGTTAAGCTGACTGAACAGCAGAGGATCAGAGAGCAACTGAGAGGCCGCCTCCTGCACTTTCGGGTCGAGGCTTTTGTCCTCCGCCATCCTCGCGAGCTTGTCACGCGTCAGGTCACCGCTTCCAAAGAAGGCGTCCTGATTGCTCTTAATTGTTTCTAACGTCTCAAGCTCGGTACGCGTGAGACTCATCGACGAAGAAGCGACTTGAAGAAAGTCCTCTTTGTGCACCTTGTCTATTCCACCACCATATAACTGCTTCCATTCATCCGAGTGGCTGACGAAGTACTGAGCCGCCGCAATGACCTGGGGTGGACATTTGCCAGATTTTGATTCACCCTCGACGATCTGCTTGAATTCAGCCAGACTCAAGTTTTCGGGCAGGTTTTCAGAGTATCGGTAAAGCTCGCGTAATGCGTCGCTCCGAGTCATGGCGGACGGCTGCGGATCACCCGTGCTGTCGGATGGAATGTAGTTCTGAACGTAGCTTTGTGCCTGCTTATCCTGAAATTCGGCAACTTGGGAGTGATGGCGGGAGAATCCGGACAAGTCCTTCGCCGTGATCTTGCCACCGCAGCGGCCATCGCCCTGCGAGCCGATCGCATAAAACAGCTCTGGATCCTGCTGCAATCCCTTGATCGCCGCTTTCAAATCCGGGGGCGTAGAGGGATCGTTGGCTTTATCTGCCAATGAATCCCAACTGAGTGGAGCTTGGTCCTTGTGGCGGTTCAGCACTGCTACAATCTCCAACTCGGCCTGGGTCAGTGAGCCGCTATTCCACGTGATTCTCTCGCTTTTAACGGGCGCCTGTGCAACAGAAGGGTTGGCGATCTCAGAGGGCTCCGGCCCCCGATCCATCGACTCAATAGCTACCCTCATATTTTGCGGCAGCAGGTCCAATGGGTGCTGGGCCAAGTACTCCAACGACGACTCGGCATCTGACACGGATTCCGAATGCTCCCGGGACAATGCTCCCGCCGTCGAAGCGGATTCCCGCGCCAGCGGGTCACGGAGTTCCGACGGACAGGTCTTGTCCTCTAGCAGGGACATGATCAGCATCGCCTCAAACCGAGATGCGCTTTGCTGAGTCTCGTCGAAAGCCGATACCGGCTCTGACCTTGTCTGAGCGGACTGCGAGAAAAGGATGTTGGCGTTACTGACTGGCATTGTGGCTCCTCAGACATGAAGTTGCATCCGCGACAAGGGCGTCACGATATGTAGTCACCAGCGATAATGGTGATGAGCATTCGCCGGGTTACCAACTCCTCCACAACCGTGCTCTGAGTGCACTGCTTGTTGATCGCCCCACATTCTCTTTCCAGCCCACCTGGCCGACGATCGCTGCGTCCCGAATCTCATCATGACCGGTTCAGCTTTCGACAACCTGACTAACTCCAAAGAATCGATTCAGGATGCGGCCGCG
>NZ_QDGA01000008.1 GCF_003347665.1 Microvirga calopogonii | reverse complement strand
CCGACCAGCAGCGCCAGGTCCTTGGTCATGAAGCCGGCCTCGACCGTGTCGACGCAGACCTTCTCCAGGGTGGCGGCGAAGCGGGCGAGCTCGGCGTTGTCGTCGAGCTTGGCCCGGTGCGCCAAGCCGCGGGTCCAGGCGAAGATCGACGCGATCGAGTTCGTCGAGGTCTCCTTGCCCTTCTGGTGCTCGCGGTAGTGGCGCGTCACCGTGCCGTGGGCGGCCTCCGCCTCCACCGTCCGGCCGTCCGGCGTCATCAGCACCGAGGTCATCAGGCCGAGCGAGCCGAAGCCCTGCGCCACCGTGTCGGACTGCACGTCGCCGTCGTAGTTCTTGCACGCCCAGACATAGCCGCCCGACCACTTCAGCGCCGAGGCCACCATGTCGTCGATCAGGCGGTGCTCGTAGATGATGCCGGCGGCGTCGAACTTGGCCTTGAACTCGTTCTGGTACACCTCCTCGAAGATGTCCTTGAAGCGGCCGTCATAGGCCTTGAGGATGGTGTTCTTGGTGGAGAGATAGACCGGGTACTTGCGGTTCAGGCCGTAGTTCATCGACGCGCGCGCGAACTCGCGGATCGACTCGTCGAGGTTGTACATCGCCATGGCGACGCCGGCATCCGGGAACTTGAACACCTCCTTCTCGATCACCGTGCCGTCCTCGCCCTCGAACTTGATCGACAGGCGGCCCTTGCCCGGCACCTTGAAGTCGGTGGCGCGGTACTGGTCGCCGAAGGCGTGGCGGCCGACGATGATCGGCTGGGTCCAGCCGGGCACGAGGCGCGGCACGTTCCTGCAGATGATCGGCTCGCGGAAGATCACGCCGCCGAGGATGTTGCGGATCGTGCCGTTGGGCGACTTCCACATCTCCTTGAGGTTGAACTCCTTCACCCGGCCCTCGTCCGGCGTGATGGTGGCGCATTTGACGCCGACGCCGTACTTCTTGATCGCCTCGGCGGCCTCGACCGTGACCCGGTCGTTGGTGGCGTCGCGGTGCTCGACGCTCAGGTCGTAGTACTTCAGGTCGATGTCGAGATAGGGGTGGATCAGCTTCTCTTTGATGAAGTGCCAGATAATGCGGGTCATCTCGTCGCCGTCGAGCTCGACGACCGGATTGGCTACCTTGATCTTCGCCACTTGTGGCTCCTGCTTGATATGCTGGCGGTTGTCCCGCCCTATAATTGCGCCGCAGCACACAGGAATGTGCTGCGGCTTTGCAAAACGCTCGGCCTTGTCGAGACGTCTCAGGACAGGCGGAACCGGTCAGACAACGACGACCTCGATCTTTCCGACGCCCTCGACGAAGCCTTCCAGAACATCGCCGCGCACGACGGCACCGACGCCTGCCGGCGTACCGGTCATGATGATGTCGCCCGGCTGCAGGGTGAACAGGCCCGAAAGGTAAGAGATCATCTCCGGCACCTTCCAGATCAACTGATTGAGGTCGCCCTGCTGACGGAGCTCTCCATTGACCTTCAGCGTCACTGCGCCGGACGTCGGATGCCCGATTTCGCCGGCCGGAACCAGCGGCCCGCAGGGAGCGGACGCTTCGAAGGCCTTGCCGACTTCCCACGGCCGCCCCAGCTTTTTGGCCTCACCCTGAAGGTCGCGACGGGTCATGTCGAGACCAACGCCGTAGCCGAAGACGTGATCGAGAGCAGTTTCGACCGGGATGTTGTCGCCCCCCTTGGCAAGCGCCACGACCATTTCGATTTCGTGATGCACATCCGATGATTGGCTCGGATACGAGAACTTGCCATCCGTGACGATGTTGTCCGGATTCTTCTGGAAGAAGAACGGCGGCTCCTTGGAAGGATCGTGGCCCATCTCGATCGCATGCTCGGCATAGTTGCGGCCGACGCAATAGATGCGATGGATCGGGAAAAGCTTGTCGCTGCCCTGCACAGGCAAGGTCGCAACAGGGGCCGGCTGAATGACATAGCCGGTCATGGCGAGAGGCGCGTTCATCATCTTACTCCTGCGTAGTAGTCGACTTTTTTCTCAATGTGTTCAATGGCTGCCGACATCAGCATCGCCGCGGCGAAGAGGATGATCGTCAATGCCCAGAAGTTCTCCATGTCGAAGCTGCGTGAATAGAGTTCAAACAGTTCGCCATAACCGATGATCGCCACCAGAAGCTGGCCGATCACAACACCCTTTACGCCGCGCACGAGGCCGAGTCTGATCCCCGCGAGGATCTCCGGCAGTGCGGCAAGGAGAACGATTTTCCCGTAAAGAGCGAAGGGAGAGGCACCGTAGCACCGCCCCATCTCGATAAGCGAGTTCGGGACATGTTGAATGCCCGCTCGCGTGTCCAACACGATGATCCACACCGCGAAGAGAAAGACCGTGACGATCACCGTGGTCTCACCCATGCCGAACAGGATCATCAACACCGGAACCAGGGCCGAAAGCGGCGCGCTGACGAAGATGTTGACCCAGATGCTGAACAGTTCGTCCACGGCCTTGAACCGCCCCATCAGCACGCCCAGCGTGATGCCGACAACGATAGCCAGCGCCATTCCGATGGCAAAGCTGTGCAGAGTGATCAGCGCTGCCGCCTGCCATGTTCCGGTCTGCACCATCGTGATGCCGGCCATCAGCACGCTTGAGAGCGGCGGCACCAGGAACATCAGGTCAGACTGCCCGACGAGCTCCCAGAGCAGGCACCAGACCAGAAGGGATGCCATCATCGGCACCCGGTATCCATAAACAGTCATGGCCGCCTCCCTCAATCGACGTAGTGCTTGAGGCCCTGCCAGATCTCCTCGACGGTATCGAGATAGCCCTGGTCACGGCGGATCGCATCGGGAGAGACCGTGCGATCGATCCTCGGCTCGATGATCTGTGCAACGCGGCTCGGCCGTCGCGAGAGCAGCACGATGCGGTCGGATACGTAGACGGCCTCTTCGATGCTGTGCGTCACGAAAATGAACGTCTTGCGCTCTTTCTCCACCAGTTGCAGCAGGTCCTCCTGGAATTTGCGGCGGTTCTGCTCGTCCACAGCCGAGAACGGTTCGTCGAGCAGCAACACATCAGCATTGACCGCGAAGGCACGGGCAAGACCGACGCGCTGGCGCATGCCACCCGAGAGTTCGTGCGGGTACTTGTCCTCGAAGCCTGTGAGGCCGACCTCGGCGATGTAATGACGGGCAATGGATTGGCGTTCCGCCTTACCCATGCCCTTCAGCTCCAGACCGAAGGCCACATTGCGCATCACCGTCGCCCACGGCATCAGGGCGAAGTCCTGGAAAACGAAGGCGCGCTCCGGCCCAGGGCCGGTGATGATCTTGCCGTTCACGCGCACTTCGCCCGATGTCGGTTCGACCAAGCCGGCAATGATCTTGAGCAGGGTAGTCTTGCCGCAGCCGGAGGGGCCGAGCAGTGTCGTAAGCTTGCCCCGTGGAAAGTCGAGATCGATCAGGCGGAGCGCTTCGACTTCACCATAAGTCTTGCAGATGCTGCGTACCTCGACAGCACTGTCGGTTTGTATCCGAGGCATGGCATCGATGGAAGCGGTGGAAACGGTCATGTCAGCCTCTCTTCTTTTCGGGGCGCAGCACACGGACCTCGAAGGCTTCAAGAGCCGCGAGCGTCAGGGTCGAGACCAGGATGATGGAAACCACGGCAGCATACATTTCGGCGTAGTTGGCCACGGACCGATGGTAGGTGATGAGATCTCCAATGCCGGTCGGCGTGATCAGAAGCTCAGCCAGGATGACGCCGATGAAGCCAGCGGCGAGACCGAGGCGGAGCCCTGCGAAGATCACCGGACTTGCATCGGGAATGATGATCTTGGTGATCTGCTGGAATCGCGTGCCCTGGAACGAACGGCACATGGCCACCAGGGAGGGACTGGCGTTCCGTACGGCCTTGTAGCCGTTCAGCACGATGACGGGCAGTGCCAGCATGACGACTGCGAGAACCTTCGCCATCAAGCCGATGCCGTACACGAACGTGATGAGCGGAATGAGGGCCGCCATGGGAGCAGACTGAAGAACGATGAAGAGCGGCGCCACGAGCCACTCCGCCTTCCGTGACAGCCCCATCACGATACCGAGCCCGACCCCGATGACGCCCGAAATCACGATTCCAATGAGCAGCGGCTGCAGCGTCGAGCCATAGGCCAGCACCAGGCTGCCATCGAACAGTATGGTGGCAAAGGCATAAAGCGTATCGAGAAAGGTTGGGAAGGCATAGCTGATCGGCACACGCCCGGCGATCTCCCAGATGAGAAAGAACAATCCGAGCGATGCCATTCTCGTGGCGATCGGGTGGCTGGTGAACAGGTGGCCGAGGCTGAAGCCCCAGCCCACCGGCGGATGGACGGCCCGCACGGGGCCGTTCACTTGGGAGGAAACCATCATTTCGGCTCCTTACTTGGAACCGATTTTGGCCAGAGCGCGATCCAGCGGGCGGGTGTCCCAGAAGTCCTCCACCTTCAGGCTGGAGGGCTCACCCGTGAGCTGGCCCGAGAGGGTGTAGAAGGCGAAGTCGTCCTTCGCCGCTGTCGCGCCGCCGCCATTGAGCGGGAAGGCCCTGCCCTTCGCGAGCTCCTCGAAATAAGGCCTGATGTCGCCCGCCTGCGAAGCAGGCAGGTCGGGCAGCAGGTTGTACTTGGCCCGCCACTCGGCAACCACGGCCGGATTGTCCGTCACGTCGCGCCATGTGGTGAGAATGGCCTCGACGATCTTGTCGACATCCGCCGCATTCTTCTCGAGAAAGTTCGTGTTGGCGAACAAAGCTTCGTCGGTGGCATTCACGCCTTCGAGAGGCAGGATGACGAACTTGCCGGGAGCCTGAGTTTCGAGGAGGCGGCGGCCCGAGGAATCGACGATGGAAGCCTTGATGTTCCCTTGGAGCAGAGCGCCTGTGCGCACCTCGGCACCCGGGATGTAGCTGATCTTGGAGAACTTGATGCCCTGCCGCTGTTCCATCAGCTTCATGATGGCCTCGGTGCCGGAGCCGCGCGAGTGAACGGCTACTTCCTGCCCGTTGAGATCCTTCCAGGTCTTGTAGAACTCGCCGTTCACGGCCGGGTAGAAGCGCAGCGTCGAAAGCTGCATGAACATCCGTATCGGAGCCTTGACCTTCTGAACGAGCGCGTAAGGACCGCCGACGCCAATGTCCGCCTGGCCGCCGACCACGGCCTGAGCGGCGATGTCCTCGGATTTCAGGTAGGTCATTTCGATGTCGACGCCCTTTTCCTTGGCGCGCTCGAAGGCCGCCAGGAGATGCAGGGATTCCACGCTGGGGATATCGCCATAGACCACGCGAACCTTGGCTGCTTCCGCTACGTTCGATGTCATGAGCGCCGTACCAATCGCGAGAACTGCGGCGCCTGTCTTCAAGCTCAGTAAGCCCTTGAACATGTTTCTCTCCCATTGTTTGGGCGGTTGACCCGCTCTTGCTCTCAGCCGCACCTTTCGCGACCAATATTGTATTGGTTGCAATTGGCTGAATTGGTGTCAAGCTTTATTTCAGTTGACGAGATGCAATATTCAGCTAGAAGATCCAACCAATATCGGATTGGTTGAGACCAGAAGATGCAAATGTACAGTGAGGCAGGATCCAATCGGGGCGTTGTCACCCAACTCAGGGCCTATCTCGCACAGGCCGAACTACCTGAAGATGGACGCCTGCCGCCAGAGCGGGACTTGGCTGTCGCCTTGGGCATCACCCGGACGGAGTTGAGAAAAGCGCTGGGAGCACTCGAAGCCGAGGGGCAGATTTGGCGCCATGTCGGAAAAGGCACCTTCCTGGGGAACCGCCCCACCGACAGCCTCTCGGATATCGCGGCCTTGGCGAAGCGGACCAATCCGGCGGAACTGATGCGGGCGCGCCTCATCATCGAGCCAGAGATCGCCCGGGCAGCGGCTCTGACGGCGACTCCCATGCACCTCGCCGAGTTGAGACTGTGTCAGACCCGGACGCGGGAAGCCGCCACGTGGCGGCAATATGAAAACTGGGACACCCGCCTTCATCGCACCATTGCGGAAGCGACGCAGAATACGCCGTTGCTCGGATTGTTCGACATGCTGAACGCCCTGCGCCGGGCGGTCACATGGGGTCGGCTCAGATCGAACCCCGTCAAGCCGGAGCCTGATCATCACAGCTTCAGCGAGCACGAAGCAATCATCGCTGCCATCGAGAACCGAGACATGAATGCCGCTGCCGCAGCAATGCGCACTCATTTGCAGAGTGTGGAACGCAACCTTCTGGCACGACAGTCGGATCCGGCGGGCTAACTCTGGACCATGAACGAGCTGGTTGGACCCAATACGCAGGCCCTGCTCAAGCAGGAGTGCTTTGGGCCCGGCCTGTATGAAGACGCATTGATCTGCAAATCCGATCCGGATCTGCGGAAGGCGAGATGAAGCGGTCGTTGAAGAGCAACGGCCGCGACAGGCCGCTGTGCCGCCGCGCCAGTATTTTCAGTAATTTTTTGAAGATAGAGGCCTTAGAAAGTTTGGTAGCGGAGGACCGATACCGCAATCCGCCCAACAGTACTCTATACGGTTCCAGTTACGCTCTTTCGGCTCCAGCCAGGGATTACGGGCAGCGTCCGCTTAGTGCAAATAGCGGTCGTTCCCAGATCTGCGAGGTGCCCGATCTGCCCGGCGCCAGCAGTAGCGGCAAGCAAAAACTGTGCATCGGCGTGGCACTTGACCCCGCATTCGGCATGGACGTATGCCCCTCCTCTGACTGATCAAGCTGCTGTGCTTACATTTCTTTTCAGTCCTCGATCCAGGATCATGCTTGCAAGCATATAGCGGGTCACTCACTGCGCCAGCTCACGGCCGATATGGCCAGACCCAATGCGCGCGCATCTTCAGCTACTCGTCAGGTGGCAACTCCCGGATTTGCCGATCGCGTTCTAAGATCGGCTTTCGTGATGGCGTGTGCGGCAGTCGTACTTTGGCTGCCGCTCGCCCCCGGTCAGCCTCCTTCCAGCGCAACGGTTTTTCCGGCCCACGTGGAGTTGACTTCCTCTCGACACAGGTCTTTCTACGCGGGAAAGCGGATGGCTCCTTTGCAGGTGCGCTCCGTCTCATGCTTATCGGCCCCCGAGCCGATCCGGTCGCAGCCTACCCGGTCAGAACAAGGAGCCCCCGTGAAGACCCTCGTCATCCGTTCCACCGGATTGGACTCCGGCACCCTAGCACATAAGGTCGCGGCGGAGCGAACCCTCACCCGCCTCGTGTCTTTCGACTACGGTCAGCGTCACAAAAAGGAGCTCGACTCCGCGCGAGCCTGCGCCGTCCGCTTCGGCGTGCCGCATGACAGTGTCGACATCTCCGCCCTCGGACGTCTCCTGGCCGGGTCGGCCTTGACCACCGGCGAACCCGTTCCCGAAAGGCGTTATGCGGAAGACACCATGCGGATCCTCGCCTGGGGCAACAAGCGAGGCGTCTGATGAATTCGGGATCGACCATGTCACCAACCTTGACCCGTCTGGGCTCGCGCACCCTGATCATGGGCATCCTGAACGTCACGCCCGACTCGTTCTCGGATGGGGGCCTGTTCAGCGACCACGAGGCCGCGCTTCGACATGCCCGCGAGATAGAGGACGCTGGGGCCGACATCATCGATATCGGTGGGGAGTCCACGCGCCCGGGACACACGCCGGTTGGAGCTGAGGAGGAACAGCGGCGCATTATTCCTGTCATCCGCGACCTCGCCGGCATTCTCAATGTGCCCATGTCGATCGACACCTACCGGGCTGCGACCGCTCGCGCGGCCTTGGCGGCGGGCGCCAGGATCGTGAACGACATCTGGGGATTCCAGTACGATCCCGATATGGCCGCCACCGTGGCCGCGCATGGGGCTATGGCGGTCGTCATGCACAATCGGGCGGAGGCGGATCCTTCGCTCGATCTCATGGCGGACATGCAGCGCTTCTTCGAGCGTTCCCTGAACCTCGCCCGGCGGGCCGGCATTCCGGACACGCATCTGATCCTTGATCCCGGCATCGGCTTCGGCAAGACGGCCGATCAGAACCTCGAGGCCTTGCGCCGCCTGCCCGAACTCAAGGCCATAGGCTTCCCCGTTCTGGTGGGAGCCTCCCGCAAATCGGTTCTTGGCCGCTTCTACAAGCCCGAGGTGTCGCCGCGCGACCGGCTGTACGGGACCCTGGGCGCACATCTCGCGGCGGTGTCGCGGGGCGCGGACATCCTTCGGGTTCACGTCGTGAGGGCTCACGTCGAAGCGTGTCGGGTCGCCGATATTCTGTTGAGAGACCAACTTTGACCGATACGATTATACTCTCCCGGCTGGCGCTCTATGCCCACCATGGCGTTCACGCCGAGGAGGCGCGCCTGGGGCAGCGCTTTTACGTGAGCCTCACCTGCGCTCTCGATCTCAGGCCCGCCGGGCAGGCGGACGACTATCACCAGTCCGTCTGCTATGCGAGCCTTGCCAAGCTGGCCTATGAGGTCGGCACCACGCGCCGCTTTTACACCATCGAAGGCCTGGCGGAGGCCATCGCCGCAGGCGTGCTGGAACGATTTCCGCGGATTACGTCTCTGACGGTGCGGGTCGAGAAGCCTGAGGCGCCGGTTCCGTTCATCCTCGACAGCGTTGCGGTCGAGATCCGGCGCTCGCGCGATGGCTAAGGTGGCGCTCAGCCTAGGCAGCAACTTGGGCGACAAGCGCGGCAACATTGCCAGGGCTCTTTCTGCTCTTGATCGAGGCGGAGCACCGATTGTGGCTCGCTCAGCCGACTTTCGCACCGAGCCGTGGGGGCCTGTTGCTCAGGACTGGTTTGTGAATGCCTGTGCCCTTGCCGAGACCGATCTCTCGCCGGAAGACCTTCTGGCTCTTTGCCTACGCGTCGAACAGGAGCTTGGGCGCATCCGTGAGACCAAGTGGGGTCCCCGAGCAATCGACATTGATATCCTGACCTATGGTGACTTGGAGATCGGCACCCCCGCTCTGACACTTCCCCACCCCTATGCGGCGGAACGCGCCTTCGTGCTCGTGCCACTGGCCGAGGTCGCCCCTGAGCTGAGGCTTGGCGGAAGGCGCATTGTGGAGCTGCTCGCCTCCGTGAGCAGTGGCGGCATCACCAAACTCACCTGACTCACCGTCGACGCCACGTTAGTCACGGTCTGCCATACCCTCGCCAACTTCAGCTTGGGGTTAAAAGCAGACATTCGCGACGGGAGTGGATGTTTGCTCACACGCTGAGGTCACCGCAATTTATCTACGCTTGGGAAGCGAACGCCAGCTGCTTACGTTTGATCGCGAATAAGTGCGGTACCTATCGAACATCAACTAGCCGCTGATCAGCTGCAACTATTGAGATTATTGGGCTTTTTGCGCTGGAGGCGCTACTATAAAGGAAATAATATCGCCGAATTGATATTTAATTTCAATGACTTAGCCATTGAGTGGTAGCGGAGGAGGGATTTGAACCCCCGACACAAGGATTATGATTCCTCTGCTCTGACCAACTGAGCTACTCCGCCCCAGGAAGCGGGGCTTAGCCCCGCGTCAGGCATGGGCGATATAGGGAAGATTGCCCCCTAGTGTCAAGGAAGACGCGCGGCAAAGCTGCGGATTTATGCGGCGCGCTTCAGGTCGTGATCTTCGGAGCCGGGTCGGCGGTTCCCTCAGCCCTTCGGCTTCATGCGCCAGAGCTGGAAACCATCGGTCGAGATCGCCTGCTCGATGGCCTTGCGCGGGAACTTGTGCGGCGGAGTCTCGCGGGAGCCCAGCGTGCCGGTCAGCCCCCAGGGTCCATATTTGGCCGGGAGCTTGCTGCCTGACTCATCGCCTGCAAACGCGTGCAGGTCGTCCTTGGCCTGGGAGGTGAACATGAAGAGACGCATGGCAGTGGCTTTCGCTTATGAGCAGATGGCAGCCCCGGAGCATCGGATCGATCCGATGCTCCGATCTTCGAAGGACGCATCGTTCGCGCGGAAAACCGGATTCGCTTTTCCGCTCGATGCCTCACAGCAAATAGGGCTCAAGCCTCGAAAGTCACCTCGATCGCGCCGGACGCCCTGGCGGCAGGCCCTTGGGCCCATCCGGCTTCGGCCCCTCCCCTACTCACGCCTGCTTCCTGATCCTCATGAGCTTGAAGAAGCCGACCGGGAACAGGGTTCGCAGCTCCACGACCTCCATGCGGCCGGTCCTGCGGGCCCAGTCCTCGACCCGGGCCGCCTTGAAGGCCGAACTCCAGCCGATGGCCTTGGCAACGGGCGATGCCAATTCCTCTAGGGCCGCAATCGGGCCCGAGGGTTGGCCCCAGTGATTGGCGAGCACGATCTCGCCGCCCGGCTTCAGCACGCGCATGAACTCGTCGAGAGCCGTTTCGGGCTCCGGCACGAGGGTGATGATGAACTGGGCCGTGACGGCATCGAAGCTCTCGTCCGGAAAGCCCAGATGAGTGACATCCATCACCTGCAGGCTCTTCACGTGGCTGAGCCCCTTCTTCTCCACCTTGTCCTGGGCTCGGCGCAGCATGTCTTCGGAGAGATCGACCCCATAGACCTCCGCATGCCTGGGGTAGTAGCCGAGGGACAGGCCCGTTCCGACGCCCGCCTCCAGCACCTTAGGACCGCAGGCGACCGCGGCGTTCACCGCCGCGCGGGCGGCCGGTTCGGTCAGCTTGTCGTAGACGAGGTCATAGATCGGGGCCCAACGCGCATAAGCCTTGCGCATCAGGACGGTGGTCGCTCCATCCGACATAAACTATCCCTGGTTAAGCACCTCAGGCCGCGGCGGGTGCGGCTTCGGCAAGTGTCCGAGCAATGGTGCCCCCGCCAAGCACGCGTGCCCGGGGAGCATCGCTCTCATAGATGACACAAGCTTGACCGGGAGACACCCCGTCTTCCGCCGATAACAGCTCGACCGTAGTGTGGGTTCCTGTGGATCTCAAGAGCGCCGGGCGCGGCTCACGCGTGGAGCGGACACGCACGGCCACCTCCATGCCCTCCTCGCCCAAGGCCTCCAGGGGAACGTCGCCGAGCCAGTTCACGTCGGTCATGCGGATCAGGCGGGTGGCCAGCGCCTCCCGTGGGCCGACGACGACACGGGCCTCCTTGGCGTCCAGGCGGACCACATAGAGCGGCTCGCCCACGGAGAGGCCGAGCCCCTTCCGCTGCCCCACCGTGTAATGGATGATCCCCTCGTGGCGGCCGAGCACGCGGCCGTCCACATGGACGATCTCCCCGCCCTGCACGGCACCGGGCTTCAGCCGCTCGATCACGTCGCTGTAGCGCCCCTGCGTGACGAAGCAGATGTCCTGGCTATCCTCCTTCTCGGCCACGGTGAGGCCGAATTCGCGCGCCAGCTCGCGGGTCTTTTCCTTGGGCAGCTCGCCCAAGGGGAAGCGCAGGAGGTCCAGCTGCTCCGGAGTCGTGGCATAGAGGAAGTAGCTCTGGTCCCGATCCGGGTCGGCGGCCCGGTGAAGCGCCCGGCGACCGTCGGGCAAGGCGCGGCTCGCCACGTAATGGCCCGTGGCGAGCACATCGGCTCCGAGCTCCCGGGCGGTCTCCAGGAGATCGCGGAACTTGATCGAGCGGTTGCACTCGACGCACGGGATAGGCGTCTCGCCCGCCAGATAGCTCTGGGTGAAGCGGTCGATCACGGCCTCGCGGAAGCGGGCCTCGTAGTCGAGCACATAATGGGGGATGCCGATGGCCTCCGCCACCCGCCGGGCATCGTAGATGTCCTGGCCGGCGCAGCAGGCGCCCTTTCGGTGCGCGGCGGCCCCGTGGTCGTAGAGCTGGAGCGTGATGCCGAGGACATCGTAGCCCTCGCGCTTGAGCAGGGCCGCGACAACGGAGGAGTCCACGCCGCCCGACATCGCGACGACGACGCGGGTCTTGGAGGGATCGGTGGGAAGATCAAGTGAATTGAGCATGTTTCCATCCAGAGGCGCCGTTCAAGGCGGCGCACGGGAGGGGTTGCAAAGCCCTTCTATAACGCATCGTGCTGAAAAGTGGACCCGATTTTCGCCGATGCGGCCATCCCGGGCCCAAGTGCAACGAGGGCCGGCCTAGAGGACGGGCATCGGAGAGGATCCAAAGAGGGTGGCCCCGTTTTTCGGACCCGATGCTCCCGCGCCACAATTCTTAAAGGGAAAATGCGCCGCAATAAGCCAACGTTAACGTTTATGGCTAAGCTTAGGCATCCTCGTAACCACCTGATGGGCTTAGGGAAACATTAAGTCCCGTCACGTAGGTTCGAGCCTGTCAAAGGTCGTTGAATTTTTGTGTGAGCGTATCATGACCGAACCCCACCGCCCAAGGGTCAAGTATGTCATTGGGCCCGACGGCAGTCCCCTGACGATTGCCGACCTTCCCCCGTCCAGCACCCGCCGCTGGGTCATTCGTCGCAAGGCCGAGGTCGTCGCCGCCGTCCGCGGCGGATTGCTCAGCCTCGAGGAGGCCTGCCAGCGCTACACGCTGACCACCGAGGAATTCCTGAGCTGGCAGATGTCCATCGACCAGCATGGCCTGGCCGGCCTGCGCACCACGCGCATCCAGCAATACCGCCAGTAAGCATCCCAGAGACCCTCCTGAAAAGGCGCCGTCACCCGACCGGCGCCTTTTTCGTTGACGGGAAGCTCGGCCGTTAAGACCTTCCTAACCATAGAATGAGCATATACTCCTGAATCACTTCCCTTAAGGCAGGCTCGTATCGTGCTCGGCATCCCGGATTCGTTGGAACAGCAAGGCTCACCCCATACGAATGCAGGTTCGATGCCCGAAGCGGAACAGGCCATGGATGCCTTGAGGCGCATCCTGGTCGGACGCACCATCGCCGACGTGGAGCGTCACCTCATCCTCGACACCCTCTCCTTCTGCTTCGGCAACAGGACGCACGCGGCGCGGATATTGGGCATCTCGATCCGCACCCTGCGCAACAAGCTGAACGAATACATGGACGCCGGCATCGCCGTGCCGGAGCCGGGTCAGAGGCCTACGGTCGCCGCCTGATCAGCGCTTCCGCAGCCAGAGGCTCGTCTCGTGCGCGCCGGGGACAAGGGGCAACTCCGCCAGAATGCCCTTTGACAGGGCATCACCGTTGGTTCGCACCACATGATGGCTTGCGAAAAGGAGTTCGTAGCCGTCTCCCTGCAGCAGGGCCCCGACGAGCAGCTGCTCGTTATACCCGCGCCAGTCCCAGACCGCCGGATAGGCATGCGGGAGCGCGATGTCGTGGATATGAACCAGGGTCCCGCTCGCAAGACGGGGCAGCACATCGAGGAACAGACGGTCCACATCGGTGCCGGGCATGGCGATGTGGCTTGAATCGATGAAGAGGATGTCCCCGGCCTCCAGCGCTTCGAACACACCCGGATCCGCGTCCCGCAGGAGCGCCTGCCGATGCTCGACATCGAGCTTGCGCAGGCTCGCCCGGGGAGCGGGGTCGATGCAGGTGATCCGGGTGGGAAGCGCCCCATCCTGGACCGCCTGGGCCATGAAGCGGGTCGAATGGCCGGAGCCGATCTCCACGATCCTGCGCGGCTTCTCACGGCGGACGAGGGCATAGGCGGCGGCCGCGTCGAGGCGGGGAAACCAGCTCTGGTCGAAGCGCGCAGGTCCCCTGCCCCGCAGAATGGAGCGCAGATCGTCCGCGTGACGATCGATCGAGTCGAGCACTGCGGAAAAGCGGGGCCCCGCCGCCTCGAAGAGCGGGCGCAAGGCTGGATAGTCCTGCGCGTCGACGCTCCCCGCATAGCGGTACGGGATGAAGAAACCAAGCCGCCTGACGCCAAGCAGCGTCGAGAGGCCGAAGCGCAGGCGCCGCCAGAAAGGGCTCATTTTTCGGAGGAGGACAGAGGCGGCGGCGGCACAGCGCCGTCGGGGGCGCCCGCCCGCCCGCGCCAGGCCTGCGCCAGACGCGCACGCTCGAACATCAGCACGACCACGAGCGAGAGCGCGAAGGGGATCAGGAGGTAGAAGAGGCGGAAGATGATGAGCGCCGCCAAGACGTCGGCCTTGGGGATGTCCGGCATGGCCGTCAGGAAGACCAGCTCGAACACCCCGAGTCCTCCGGGCGCATGGCTGACCAGGGCGGCCGAGAAGGAGGCCAGGAAGACCGCGAGCACGATGATGAAGCTCGGCTCCAGATGGGCCGGGAGCACGAAATAGATGATGCCGGCGGCCCCCAGGAGTTCGAGCGGCGCAGCGATCAGCTGGCGCACCATCACGGCGGGCCGGGGATATTCCAGCTTGGCCTTGCGGATGACGAGCGGCGGCAGATGCAGAATGGACCCCACCACGTAGAGCGCGACGAACCCGAGGAGCAGAAACCCGACGACGCGAGCCGTCGCCGGGTTGGTCAGCATGGACGGCAGAAGATCCTCGAGCCGGTGCAGCAGGGTCGGGTCCGCCACCAGGGCCACTCCGCCGAGCAGAATGGTGCCGAGGCCGAAGGTGAAGGAGCAGAGGGCCACCAGCACGGCGATCTGGGGGGCGCCCAAGCCTTTCGACGTATAAGCCCGATAGCGCACCACGGCGCCGGAAAAGACCGAGGCGCCGATGTTGTGGGAGAGGGCGTAGGTCGTGAACGACGTGATCGACACGAACAGCCACGAAATATGGCGCACGCCCAAATGCAGCAGGGCGATCCGGTCGTACCAGGCCAGGGCCGCATATGCGACGAGAGTGGAGAGTGCCGCGAGAGCATAGCGATGTGCCGGAACGGCAGTCAGGCTGTCCCAGACATCGTCGAGCGACATCCCCCGCAGTTCACGATAAAGAAGCCAGCCCGACACGACGACTGCAAGCAGCCCGATCACGGGCCAAATGAACTCACGCACATTCTTCATCGAGCCGGCGGAACTCCCTCGTTGTTTCCTCTGTGCCTACAATCCCTTTGTTCTGCAAGGGGATTATGCCTTCCCCGGACATGACATAAGGTCCAAGGCAGATGCCCGCTACAAAAGAGAGACGAACGAACGCATGATGGTCGTCCGAAGGGGCGTGACGTCGGGGGACAAGCTCTTTATCAGGCAGCGCAGCTCCCTTCCTCACCGATTCCAAAAGGCATGGACCCATGACGGCGGAACCTGCAGCGGCTCTCAACCTCGATGGCTATACCGATCTGCCGTCGGGCAAGATCGCGACCATCGTCACCTATCTGGAGATGCGAAGCCGCCCCACCCTTTCTCCATTCGAGAAGCCTGAGGACTGGAGCCTTCAGCGCATCGACCGGGACCATCCCCGCTACCGGGCCCTGTTCAGGACGATCGGGGAACCATGGCTCTGGTTCAGCCGGGCGATGATGCCTGATGCCGAATTGGCCGCCATCCTCGACGATCCCGAGGTCGAAGCCTATGCCCTGCATGATGGGACGGCCGATGTGGGCCTGCTCGAACTCGATTTCCGCCCCAAGGAAGAGGCCGAGCTGGCCTTCCTCGGGCTTGTCCCCGGCTTCATCGGCCGGGGCGCCGGACGCTTCCTGATGCACGAGGCCGTCGAGCGGGCCTTCTCCCGGCCGGTGGAGCGCCTCTTCGTTCATACGTGCACGCTCGATTCGCCGGGCGCCTTGCCCTTCTACATACGCTCGGGCTTCACGCCTTATCGTCGCGCCATCGAGGTCGCCGACGATCCACGCCTCCTCGGCGTCCTTCCCCTGGAAGCAGCGCCTCACATTCCGGTCCTGGGCGGTCGGGAATAGGAAAAGGGCGCGTCCTGTTCGGACACGCCCTCCCCCAAATTCGATGAGCAAGACGATCAGGCCGAGGCGCGAACCGCGCGACCGTGCCCGGCTTGGGCGATGGCGGCATCGAGGGTCCGCTCGCGGTCTTCCAGGCTCTCGGCCTTCTTCAGCTCCTCGAAAGCTTCGCCGAGTTCGGCTTTCGCATCGTCGAGCTGGATGTGCAGGTTCTGGGCCGAGTGGCGAAGGTTGTCCCGCCTTTGGGCCGCAGCGCGCGCATAGGTCGGATAGGCAAAGTGGTTGGGGTCGGCGATGCCGGCCTTCTGCTCCTCCGCGGCGATTTCCCGGTCCAGGTCAGCCGCCATGCGGTCGAACTCAGAGATCATCATCTCGATCTGCGCCACCCGCCGACGCTTCTCGTCGACCTGAAAGCGCTTGAGGCGGATGAGCGTATCCCGCGACTTCATCTTGATTGAACTCCACACGTCGCTGTTTCACTGCATCTCACGGATCGCTCAGTTATCCGCCAGACATGCGTCACCTTCGCCCATGGAAGTTGAGCTTTCCTTACCGGCTGCGACAAAAAATTTCCTATCCTGAGAGCTCTCCTTGGAGATACAGCTCGCCCGGAGGGCTGCCGGCCAGCCTCGTAAACGTTTCGTTTACCGATTTCGTTAAGACTGGCCCGATCCCGGAAGCGGCCGCTTCGGATCCGCCTCCGGGTTCACCTGAAACGCTTAGGTTACAAGAATTTGGGATGATGTGAGGCGGTTCCCTATGGTTACCCAGAATCCACAGGTTAATCGCCTTCGGCAGATGATCTGCCTCTCCAGGTCGTTAAGCGCTTGCATCCCAGAATCAGTGTTTGTTAACCATTCTGAATTAGCGTTTCGAATCAGTTCAAAAGAGCATCCGCCGCAGGCCCGGTGGTGGATGGGTGGCTGTCCGCTGCTCGAAGGCTCAAGGGCAAGGGCTGGGGATTGAACATGCGCGTACTTCTGATCGAAGACGACAGCGCGACTGCGCAAAGCATCGAACTGATGCTGAAGTCCGAGAACTTCAACATTTATACGACGGATCTCGGCGAAGAGGGCATCGACCTCGGCAAACTCTACGATTACGACATCATCCTTCTCGACCTGAACCTCCCCGACATGTCGGGCTACGAGGTTCTGCGGACGCTTCGCGTCGCGAAGGTGAAGACGCCGATCCTGATTCTCTCCGGCATGGCCGGCATTGAGGACAAGGTGAAGGGCCTCGGCTTCGGCGCCGACGATTATCTCACCAAGCCGTTCCACAAGGACGAGATGGTGGCCCGCATCCATGCGATCGTCCGCCGTTCGAAGGGTCACGCCCAGTCGGTGATCACCACCGGCGATCTGATCGTGAACCTCGACACCAAGACGGTCGAAGTCGGCGGCGCCCGCGTGCACCTGACCGGCAAGGAATACCAGATGCTGGAGCTCCTCTCCCTCCGCAAGGGCACGACCCTGACGAAGGAGATGTTCCTCAACCACCTTTACGGCGGCATGGACGAGCCGGAGCTGAAGATCATCGACGTGTTCATCTGCAAGCTGCGCAAGAAGCTTGCCAATGCCTCGCAGGGCCGCAACTACATCGAAACGGTCTGGGGCCGCGGCTACGTGCTGCGCGAGCCGAACGAGGCGGAAGAGCGCATCGCGATCTGATCGTCGCGATCGGCAGGAATTCAAAAAAGCCCGGCTCGAGCCGGGCTTTTTTGTTGACGCTTGAGCATCGGATCCGATGCTTCCTGCATTCGTGAGTGCGCCATCGGTGCAGGGTCGCACGAGCATGGAGGTTCACATGAAAACCGTTCTATTGTCGTGGCAGTTCTGGGCCCTGCTCTCCGCGGCTTTCGCGGCCCTGACGGCGATCTTCGCAAAGGTCGGCATCGAAAACATCAATTCGGATTTCGCGACCTTCATCCGAACGATCGTGATCCTGGTCGTGCTCGGCGGAATCCTGTTCGGAACGGGCCAGTGGCAGGCCCCGGCATCCGTTTCCGGCAGGACCTATCTTTTCCTCGTCCTCTCCGGGCTCGCCACAGGCGCATCCTGGCTCTGCTACTTCCGGGCCCTGAAGCTCGGGGATGCGGCGCGCGTCGCTCCGATCGACAAGCTCAGCGTCGTGCTCGTCGCCCTGTTCGGCGTGATCTTTCTGGGGGAGAAGCTGGCGATGCCGAACTGGATCGGCATCGCGCTCATCGCATCGGGCGCGGTCCTCGTCGCCTACAAGGCGTAAATCAGACGGTCGCAGCCTTGATCGTCACCTCGTCGCCCTCGATGCCGAAGGCGATGCTCATGTTCGAGGCGCGCGCCACCATGCCGGCGTAATAGATCTGGATGCCGTGGGCATCGACCGTGCCGGTCTCGGAACTCCCGGCGAGCAGCGCTTCGGAATGCGCGGGAATGCGGGCGTTCAGGCCCTTCGACACGAGTGTGAAGGCGCAGTTCTCCGCGTCACCCGTCACCGTCACGGCAATCGAGCCGCCCCGCGGGATCGCCGTGGTGGCAATCATGACCAGATTGAGAAGCAGCTTCACCCGGTTCTTCGGGAACAGGAGCCGGGGCGACGACCAGGAAAAGCTGATCTTGTCGTCCAGGAAGAGCCCCCGGGCCACCTGCTCGGCATCGCCGAGATCGATGGAGGCGCCTGCCGATCCGGCGGCCCCGAAGGCGAGGCGCGCGAACTGGAGACGCGCGGAGGCCTGTTTAGCGCTCTTCTGGATCAGGTCGAGCGCGAAATCGCGCATGGAGGCATCGCTGTCGTCCTCGAGAACCTCCAGCCCGTTGACGATCGCGCCCACCGGCGAAATCACGTCATGGCAGACGCGCGAGCAGAGGAGAGCGGCGAGGTCGAGCGAATCGAGCGAGATCGTGGCCATGAGGGCTCCGGAGGCACCGTAATGTCAGCTATATGTTCATGAAATCGGAATTTCGACGCGTACCCATACAGCCAAACAGGAAAGAGAACGTGAACCCGGATACCCGGCTATGAGTTCTTTGGGAAGCGGGCAAAAAGAGATCGACAGATCTCAAGGGAACGGGCACAAACCTATGATGCGCTTCGATGGTCAGAACCCCGACGAAATCGCCCTGAAGCTCGCTCACATCGCCGTGGAGGCGGGCCGCATTCTGCGCGGCATGGAGACCGCTTTTCTCGACAAGCGCATCAAGGACGACGGAACCCCGACCACGGCGGCGGATCTCGCAGCCGAACAACTGATCCTCAAGCGCCTGGAGGAAGCCTGGCCCGGAGTGCCGGTCGTGGCCGAGGAAACCTGCAGCACCGGACCCGTCGATCACTCCTTCTTCCTGGTCGATCCCCTCGACGGCACGGGCGACTTCATCCGCGGCACCGGGGAGTACAGCGTCAATATCGCCCTGATCCGGGGTAAGAGGCCCGTGGCGGCCGTCGTGGCCGCTCCAGCCATGGGGTCGATCTGGATCGCCGGTGCGACGGCCCGGACGAGTCCCCTGCCCGACGGGACGGCAGAGTTCGGCTGGCGCGACGCGAAGGTCCGCCCCGCGCCCGAGACGGACCTCGTCGCCTTGGTGAGCCGCCGTCATGGCGACAGCGCCACGGAAGTCTGCCTCTCGGCCCTGTCCATCGGCACGCGGCGCATGACATCGTCGGCCCTGAAATTCTGCCTCATCGCGTCCGGCGAGGCGGACGTCTATGTGCGCTGCGGCCCGACAATGGAATGGGATACGGCGGCGGGCGACCACATTCTGACCTGCGCGGGCGGCAGCGTCGTCGGCCCCGGCGGCGTTCCCCTGACCTATGGCCACGAGGACAGGGGCTACCGGAACGGACCGTTCGCGGCGATCGGCGACAACGCCCTGGCCTCGCGCCTCGACCTGCCGGTTTCCGCCTCGGCGGCCTGAAATCCCGTCATCCCGCAGCCCTTCCGGGAGTTTTTCGACCCGGATGATGAATCGTGCCTTCCCGAAAGGCACGCCGTACAGAGATTGTTAGGGTTGATGATCTTAAGGTTCGAACCTCGATAGCAGCTTTCCGGACTTATGAGCCGGATTGTCCCCTGTCTCATGCGAGGAGATAGCCCATGCGCTCCCGGTCCAATTTTCTTGCGGCAGCGGCCTTCGCCGCTCTGGTCGGCGCCCTGCCCCTGCCGGCCTCCGCTCAAACCGTTCAACGCGCCTATGCGAGCAATCCCGGCGGACCCAACTCCTTCAATTCCAACGAACTGGTCGAGTCGGGCCACCAGTTCTTCGGCTCCGCCTCCCGCGGCCTCGCCCTCGCCCTGCAGGAGGCGATCCGGCGCTGGGGCGAACCCAACGGCTACATCCTGGGCCAGGAAGCCTCCGGGGCGTTCTTCGGTGGATTGCGCTACGGCGAGGGCAAGCTCTTCACCCGCAACGCCGGTGACCGCAAGGTGTTCTGGCAGGGGCCGTCCCTCGGCTTCGATGTGGGCGGCGACGGTGCCCGCACCATGATGCTGGTCTACAACATGCCCTTTACGGATGCCCTCTATAAGCGTTTCGTGGGCATCGACGGCTCCGCCTATTTCATCGGCGGCTTTGGCGTCACGGCCGTTGCGGCGGACGAGATGATCGTGGTCCCGATCCGGGCGGGCGTCGGAGCCCGCCTCGGCGTCAATGTCGGCTACCTGAAGTTCACGCCGGAACCGACCTGGAACCCCTTCTAGGCTCTCCAGGGACACGAAATTCATGGGACCTCGAGGTCCCTGCGACGTCATGGCCGGCCTCGTGCCGGCCATCCGATTGGAAGAGCGCCGCGCTCGACACAATCGGGATCACCGGGGCAGGCCCGGTGATGACGTGGGGAGGAATGCTCACTAAACTCTGGGGCGAGTTGCCGCGACGCCAGTGGAAACCGTCCTCGGATGCGCTACAACGGGCGGTCTGGAGCATTCTCGCTCTGGAAAGCTGCGCAGGCACAAGGCAAGGTGCTTGAGCGTTAACGGTCAAGCATTTTGGAGTTGGCGTCCGCGTGATCGAAAGCATCATGATCTTTGCGCTGGGGTTCGTCGCAGCATCCCTCATCGCGCTTCTCATCATCCCCGCCGTCAATGCCCGCGCGGAGCGTCTCGCCCGCCGCAGGGCCGAGGCGCTGTTTCCCATGTCGATCTCGGAACTGACGGCCGAGAAGGACCACCTGCGGGCCGAATTCGCGGTGATGCAGCGGCGGATCGAGCGCAAGGCCGAGGAGGCCTTGGCGACCAAGCACGAGAGCATGGAAGAGCTCGGCCGGCGGGCCATCCGGATCGAGGCCCTGGAGGCCACCCTCGCGGAGCGGGATCGCACGGTATCCGAACTCGAGACCCGGCTTGCGGAGACGCAGACCCGGCTCGCGGCCGCCGAGGCCGATCAGACCCAGACGCAGGCCTATCTCTCGGGCACCCGCGAGACTCTGACGGCTCTCGAAAACGCCCACCGGGCAACCCTGGACGAGCTTTCCAACACCCGCATGGAACTCGACATCGCCCAGACCGAACGCGCGAAGCTCAAGAACGAGCTTCTCCATCTGGAGGACAAGGTCGCCCGCCTGGAGACGGACTTCACCGACGCCCAGCGCCGCCTCACGGCCTCCCTGAGCGAGCTCGACACCAAGCGCATCACCATCTCGGACCTTGAAACCCGCCTGATGACCCAGACGGCCCGGGGCAACGACTTCGAACGGGCCTTGGGCGAGCGCCACAGCGAGCTCTCCGACGAGCGCCTGCGCCTCGCCGAACTGGCCAAGAGCCTTGCTGCCGAGCAGGAGCGCGGCCTGATCCTGGAGCAGCGGATCCGTGAGATCGAAAGAGAGCGGGACGAGGCCCAGACCCGGCTGACGGGCCTGGAAAGCTCGGGAAGCCAGACCGACGAGCTGCGCCGCCAGATCACGGAAGTCGCCGCTCAGATCATGAAGAGCGACAACAACAACTCAGGCAACGGGAAGACGCCGGAGAATAACCGCTCCCGCGAAGGCAAGCGCCGCCGTTCGGCGGGGAAGTAGCCCTTCCCCGCCAGGCTTAAGCACTATCAAGCTTCAGGATTACTTGGGTTCGACCTGCTGATTGCCGCCGGGGCTGCCCGGCGGGGGGATCACCGGCGTGGTTCCGGGATTCGGCACCGGCGGACGCACGGTGTTGTCGGGAGAGATGTTCGCCGGCGGGCGGATCACCCCGTCGGAGCGCTCCAGCTTGTCACTGAGGGTATTGGTCGACCCCGTTTCGGCCGGGCCGTTGTTCTGACCGGAGAGGTTGCTGTCGGGTTCGACCTTCTCGGCCGGCATCTGGCTCGGCGCAGGCATGTTCGGGGCCTGCTGCTTCAGAACCTCGGGATTCTGCGCCAGGGCCGCCGTGCCGAAGCCGGCGGCCAGGATCGTGGATAAGACCAGCATACGCTTCATGGGTCGCTCCTTTGGAAAGGCAACGGGTGACCCAGGAGCGGGTTCCGGCAAAGCTATTCGGCCGCCATGGCCTTTGCGCCGGCCATCTGCAGGTAGAGCGCGCGCAGCCGCTTCGTGACCGGACCGGGCTTGCCGTCCGCAACCGGACGCCCGTCGATGGACACGATGGGAAGAACGAAGTTCGAGGCGCTGGTCATGAAGGCTTCGGCCGCATCATAGGCCTCCTCGACCGTGAAGCGGCGCTCCTCCAGGACGACCCCGTCCTCCTGCGAGAGCCTGAGCAGGGACTTGCGCGTGATGCCGGGCAGGATGGCGTTCGAGAGCGGGCGCACGACGATGCTGCCCTGCTTCGTCACGATGAAGGCGCTCGACGAGCCCCCTTCCGTCACGAAGCCCTCCTCCACCAGCCAGGCCTCCTGGGCGCCCGCCTCCTTGGCCGCCTGCTTGGCAAGGACCTGGGCGAGCAGGTTGATCGACTTGATGTCCCGCCGCTGCCAGCGCAGGTCAGGCACGGTCACGACGGCAATCCCGGTCCGGGCCGCGGGTGCGTCGGCGATGGACTTGGCCTGGGTGAACATCGCCACCGTGGGCTTAGAATCGTCAGGGAAGAAGAAATCCCGCTCGGCGACCCCGCGGGTCACCTGGAAATAGATGAAGCCTTCGGTCATGCCGTTGCGGCGGGCGAGTTCCTCCTGGAGGCGGGTCCACTCGGCCCTGGTGTAGGGGTTGGGAATGCGGATCTCGGCGAGCGAACGCTCCAGGCGCTCCAGATGCGCCTCGTTGTCGATCAGGCGCCCGTCGAGCATGCCGATGCCCTCATAGACGCCGTCCCCGAACATAAAGCCTCGATCCATGAAAGGCACCTTGGCCTCTTCGATCGGCAGGAAGGATCCGTTCAGGAAGACGATGCGGGACATGAGAACTCCAGAGTCGCGGCAGGTTCGCAAGCTTGACCTATGGGCGGATGAGCCGCCCGATCTATATGGCCAAGGATAGCTGCAACCTCTCGCGGATAGGTAAACTCATCATGAGAGCGACGCCACTTCTCATTTTGAAATCCCTGCCCTTCCTGTTGTTCATGGCTTCGTCGGCCGAGGCCGCGTCCCTGCCCGCCCAAAGCTGGTTCAACCAGCAGGGCTATGTGGGGCCGTCGGGGAGCCGGATCATCGCCTGCCATGGCTATGGTTGCGTGCGGAGAATGGCGATTTCGGTCGATGGAGCATGGCTGAGCAGGGCAAAAGAAACGCTCAGGGCCAACCAGGGCTCGCCCGATGCGGAACGCCAGGCTCTCGCCGAGGTGATCCGCTCCTATACGGCCTATCTCGCCACTTCGCTCGGGGGCAGGCCCGATACGCCGGGCTCACCGCCCCAGATGTCGGGCGTCTATGGTCAGATGGATTGTCTGGACGAGACCGCGAATACCACGAGCGTGCTCCTGGTGCTGCAGGAACAGGGGCTTCTGACCCATCATGCGGTGCTATATCCGGAATCGCGTGGTTTCTTCCTCGATGGGCGCTACCCGCATTTCACCGCCGTGATCGCCGAGAAGCGGACGGGCACGGCCTGGGCGGTGGACCCCTGGAAAAAAGCGCCCGGCCAGAGGCCGGATATCCTGCCGCTCACGCGGTGGCGGCAGGATTCATGATCGAGCTTACCGGCGATAAGCTTATTTCAGGTGCTGGGCGAGATGCTTGTTCATCTCGAACATCGTCACCTTCGGCTTGCCGAAGATCGGCTGCAGCTTGTCGTCAGCCAGGATCTCGCGCTTGTTCTCGGGATTCTGAAGGTTGTTCTTCTTGATGTAATCCCAGATCTTGCTCACGACCTCACCGCGCGGCAGCGGATCCGAGCCTACGATGGCGGCCAGTTCCTTGGACGGCTGCAAGGGCTTCTGAAGAGCGTTGGGCTTCGAGCCTTCGGTCTTCGTGGCAGCCTTCTTCGCACTGGCTTTTCCGTCTGTAGTCTTGGTCGGCATTTATTCCTCCGGGAATGGTATGGGAAAGCTCGTCGACAGCCCTGAACCAGGCCCGAAAAGCTCATTGACCAGCCTTCGGTCGGACCCCTCGGCTGCATTGCCGGAGCCCAGCCCCCTGACGGGAGGTCAATTCCGGCAGAGCTTATGTCCGCTCAGCGCCAGCAGCAAGCCGCAGTTCAGGAATTTAGGCGCTTTTCGGAAAGGGAACGATATTCCCCGCGTGATCGACCGTCGGTCGTGGATTTTTGGCAACATGGCCGAAGCGCCGGGTTCGCTCCGCTGCGGAGGCCACATGGGACACAATGGCCTCATTGGGGCACGGCTTGGCAAGAAATGCGGCACCCGGCGGGATATCGCCCTCTGAAGGCCATTGCCGGCCTGACATGATGAGGATCTCGGTCTCCGGCCAGGAACGGTGGACCCGATGCGCGAGTTCGAAGCCATTGCACCCCTGAGGCATGTCCACGTCCGTCAGAAGAACGTTAACCGGCAGCCCCGCCTCCAGCAGGACGATCGCCTCCGTGGCATTGGCAGCCTCGACCACCCTGAAGCCGGCATCCTCGAGCAGATCTGAGATGAACAGGCGGATGAGAGGTTCGTCTTCGACGAGGAGAACCGTGGAGGGATCGGCGGACATCGGCTTCTTGATTCACTGCACAATGTCCGACAACGCTGCCAAATCGGTTTGGTTCCCGCAAAACACCGGGAAACGAAATATTATGTCCGTTCGGCATCTGCCGCCTGCCGGAACGCCAAATGGTGAGACAGGCCTTCCGAGGCGATGTTCTTGAGCTTGGCCTCGATTTCGAAATCCGACCAGGACAGGTGGCGTATCACGAGATCATTGACCGCTCTGTTCCACATGAGGTCCGAGTGGGCCCGCAGGTCCTTCGGCTTGATCCCGGCCGCAACCAGAGCTTGAAAGTCCGGAAGCGCTTCCGTATCCGGATCGGGCAGCAGGTCCTCCCGGGAGACGCTGACATGGCTCACCGGACGCACGCCGCGCCAGGAGTCGACGATGCGCGCGATCCGGGGATCCTCCGGCTCGATGTATTCGCCCCGGCTCATGATCCAGTGATGATGGAGATCGAGAACGAGCGGCACGTCGTCCGCGAGAGGCAGGAGATCGTCGAGGCCGAAGCTGACTTCGTCGTTCTCGATCGTGATCAGGTTGCGGGCCGTGCGCGACAGGTGCGCGAGACCGCCCCGAATCCCCTCCGCACCGAGAGCTTTCGCGCCGCCATGAATGTTGATGTGCGCGCCATGGGGATGCCACCCCTGGCCATATCCCATGAGCGCCATGACCTCGACATGGTATTCGAACTCCGCCAACCCGTTGGCGGCCGCGGATGGGTTGGCGGAGGCGATGACGCAGAACTGGCCCGGATGCATGCTGAGCCGCACATCGTTGTCGCGCGCGAACTCTCCCATGGCGGCAAGCCTTGTTTCGATCAGGCGGCGCAGATCCGGATCGCGGTAGATATCCTTGCAGCTGGCATGAGTGTAGCCGGGGAGAAGATCGCTCGACAGGCGATGCAGTCGCTCGATCTTCGGCCGCGTCGCCACATGGGCGATCTGCAGTCGGAACGCTTCGAGATTATGGGCCACGACGGCGCTGATCTTGTCGTAAGCGCCCTTCGGATCAAGGCGGCCGAGATAGGCCATCGTGACCGTGCTCGTGTTCATCGCCCGCGCCGTTTGGGCGTCGCCGTCCTCGGGGATGTATTTGCAGCAGAAGCCGAAGCGGGAATCTTGCATGACGGGAGATGACGCCATCAGGTCGCGACAGGTTCCTGCGATGCCGTCAGCAAGGCAAGCGGTTGAGGGAGAGATGATCGACAGATTCGAGAAGCGTCCGCTCCTCGAAAGGCTTTGCCACGAACGCCGCCTGCTGGAGGGCTTGAGGCAGGTCGGAGGGCTGGGACGCCGATACGAAGACGAAAGGGATCCGCCGCTGGGCGAGAGCTTCCGCCACGCCGAAACTCTTGCCGCCGATCACATCGATGTCGAGCAGCGCGCAATCGAACTCATCATCGAGATGCCGGTAGGCTTCGTCGAGGGAACTTAAGGAATCGACGATCTCGTGCCCGTCCGCCTCGAGGATCGCCTGCAGGTCGGTCGCAATCCACGGATCGTCTTCCAGGATCAGAATACGCATACCCAACTCCAGCACCCAATCCTTCGACGGGATCACAACTCTCCCAGAAGACTCGGCGATAGGAAATCTTTTCCTTGTGCAAGAGCAACAAGTTCGACAGCGGCTCGTTCCAGCGTGAACTTCGTCAAACCGATTTTTTGGAGGATTACGGTTAAGAAATCGAAACTCCGCGAGTGCAGGTGCCATATGGCACTTGAAACCCGAGGCTTCATTCCTATCTCGATGTCAACCTGGCGGAACAATCGTCTGCCAGAAGCGGTCACGATGCCGAGATGATGATGCCGGATGTACGCACATCATCTCGCCGTGGCCGTTGTTATTTTTGCGCGCCCGCTTGATCAGCTGTCAGATCAACGTCTCACGCATCTTCTGCGCCAATGAAAAACGCCGGCCTAAGCCGGCGCTTCTCGTTTCGGTCCGACCGATCAAGCATCAATGGCGATTGGCATCGCGCTGACCGTTGAACTCGCTCTCGTGCCGGCTGAAGCGCGCTTCATCGCCGCTGAAGGTATCCTCGACATACTCGCGGCCGCGGTTGGCGGCATCGCGGGCATAGCGAAGCCCCTGGTTACGAACCTCGTCCGCCCATTCGCCGAACATCTCGTTCTCGCGACGGGTGCGCGGCAGCAGGGCGCCCAGAAGAAGGCCCGCGGCAAGGCCCACAAGGCCGACGACCATCGGGTTCTCGGACACGTAGCTCTGGACGCCACCACGGGCGTTACCGAAGGCGCGAGCTGACCGCCCGCCCATCTGGTTCATGCGACGGCGCTGACCTTCATAGGTGTCCGAGGCCCAGTGAGAGGCACGCTCATAGGTGTCGCGTGCCCAGTCGGAAGCACCCTCATAGGCCTCTCCCGCCTTCTGCCGCGCCTGATCCGCAGCCTGCTGAGCCTTGTCTGTGATCGATTCGCCCTGAGACTGCGCATTCTGCTGGGAGGATTGACCCTTCTGCTGGCCCGACGCCTGATTGCCGCCGGTCGCGCCGGAGCCTTGAGCTCCGGAACCTTGGGTCGACCGCTGCTCATGCGACTGCGGCATCGGCGGCTCGCCGATATTGCCCACCGACGTTCCGGCAGAAACGTTTCCTGTCGTGCCCGACTGAGCTCCGCTCGGCTTGCCGGTTTCGTTCTTGCTATTGGCCATGGAAAACTCCTGTTTCATCCATCAAAATCGGGAACTCGTGCCCGGGCGCTCGAACATCGGATCGGACGTGTTCAGCGACGCGGCCTCTGCGCCGTAGAGGCGGGGATCCTCCGCCTCCATCAGAAGATGCTCTTCCGTGATCAGATCCTCATCGGCCGCGATCAGACGGGTTCTCCGAGGCGCGACGGACCGACCGAGTCGATAGGCGAGAAGCCCAACGCCCATGGCGATCAGCATGACCGGCACGGGATTGCGTCTGACCGTGTCCAGAACCTTGTCGTAAAGCGGCCCATACTGGCCGTTTCTGGCGGTGCCGAGCATGTCATCGACCACACCGGAGACCGTCATCTTGTTCTGGAGACGATCGATGGTCTGGTCGAGCTGAGCGCGACTGCGCTCGATGTCGCTCTCCAGTTCCTGCAGATTCTGTGACGTCATCATGCACCCCTTTCCGACAGGACTTCCGCATCGCGCTTGAGCGAGTGCATCGTCCGCTTCGGCGTGAGCGTGGACGACGACATGGCGCTGCGTCCCCACAGCCCGAGGCCGATGGCGATCACGGCCAGCACGCCGCCGACGATGAGCGCGGCGAGCGCTTCCGAATGGACGACGGTCGCCAGCCACTTCACCAGGGAGTCGGTCAGCAGCATGACGGCAGCGATGGCGAAGATCGCCGCCACGACCACCATGGCGAGTCCCATGAAAAGCGTGCGGATGTTCTGGGATACCTCGGTCTTGAAGAGCGTGAATTCCTTCTGTGCGAGATCGGTCGATTCCCGCAGCGCCTCACCCACGAGACCCTGGATCGTTTGGTTGCCGTTGCCCTGCATGACGACCTCCGTCAGGCGCCGGAGCGCGAGCGCTGGGCCTGCTGCGCACGCGACCGTGCATTCTGAGCTTGGCTTGCACGCACGTCGTCATAGCGAAGATCCTCCGCCGTGCTCTTGATGAAGCGTGCGGCCAGGAAGCCTATGGCGACGGATGCGGCCGCCACGGTTGCCGGACGACGGCGGACGACGTCTTCGAAGTCGTTGAAGAAATCCGCGAAGGTGCGCTCGCGAATGGATCCCGCAAGCTGCTCCAATCCTTCGGCCGCCGTGTCGACGACGGCGCGGATATTCGGCCGCTCGTCGAAGGAATGAGTGGATTCGCGCAAGGAGTTGGCGAAATCGGCAACAGACTGCGCAATATCGTCCTTGCGGCGGTCGACGTAATCGGTCGCCTGCTCCCGGGCGGAATCGATGAAGTACCGGCTGCGCTCAACTGCGGCGTCCGCGATGTTGCCGACATCCCCCTTGAGCGCATCCCAATCCTCGTTGCCGTTGTCCTGCTGCCTGTCGGTGTTCTGCTGTCCCACGCCCATGGTCAACCTCTTTCAATCGTGAGTGAGTAACCATTAGAAGCGCGGCAGGTTCCGAAGGTCTCCCATGCTCAATGCTTTAGAGGCTGAGGTCTTCTTGCCGGAGAGACAGCCGCTCAGCTGCCCTACCCGGCCGATGCGAGCCAGTCGACGAGGTCAGCCACCTTGCGTCGGGCCTCCTCGTCCTTCAGTTTAAGGAAGCCGCGCACGAGGCGGTCGCTGTCCGAGCGCGTCAGAAACTCGGCCACCAGACTGTCGTCGGAGAACCCGCCCGCGCGCAGGCCGGGAATCCCCTCGAAGAAGAACTCGAAGCTCACGTCCAATATCCCCGCGATGTGGAGCAGACGGCTCGCGCCGATGCGGTTCGCACCCTTCTCATATTTCTGGACCTGCTGGAACGTGAGCCCCAAGGCATCGGCAAGCTTCTCCTGGCTCATCCCGAGCATGATCCGCCTTGCCCTGACACGGCTGCCGATATGCCGATCGACCTCGTTGGGTGACTTCTTCTGCAAAGAGCGCTCCTGCCTCTGGCTATCTTGTACTCCTTACGCGAATTGTATAACCTTTGGTAGCATGAGGCTAGGATTAACCTAGCGGTTGCATCATGTTACTAAATATCATGTAGGTTGTATATCTCTCGGAGATGCCCTTGAGCGGCCGCGCCTTCGACTATGCGACGGAAGCCTTCGCGTTCATCGACAGCCTCGATGACCTGACCAGCCCGGACGACGTGGTGGAGGCGGTCGCACGGACCTTTTCCCTCTTCGGTTTCGAAAACTTCATCATGACGGGCCTGCCGAACCCGAAGGAGCGTTTCGAACAGGTCGTCCTGCTCAAGAAGTGGCCCATGGGCTGGTTCGATATCTATGCCAAGCAGGATTACGTGAGGTCGGATCCGATCATCCGCCTTTGCAAGAACACCACCCAGCCCTTCGAGTGGTCGGAGGCGCCCTACAACCGTGCGACGGAGCGGAAGGCCGCCGAGGTCATGGACCGGGCCACGGATTTCCGGATGCGGGACGGCTTCTGCCTGCCCATTCATGGGATCAACGGCTACGAGGCCTGCTTTTCCATGAGCGGCGTGGACCTGGACCTCTCCCCTCGGACGAAGCCCGCCCTTCACCTGATGGCCATGTATGCCTTCGAGCGCGCCCGGCGGCTGTTCGAGGCCCAGCCGCCGATCGGCCCGAGCCTGCTCACGCCCCGCGAGCGCGAAACCCTGATCTGGGCCGCAGCCGGGAAATCGGCAGCGGACACGGGCGAGATCCTCGGCATCACCGAGCGCACGGTCACGGCCCACATCGTCAGCGCCTGCCAGAAGCTCGAAGCGGTCAACAAGACACAGGCCGTGGCACGGGCGCTCCAGTACAAGCTGATCCGGCTGTGAAGCCTCACCTGTAATTTCCTACAATATCTTTCTTCAGTCGAACGCGGGAAGAATTCCCCCTTGATAAATAAGGGGGAACGGCATCCGATGACGAAAATTCATGTGATTTCCAAGGAAAACGAGCATTTATACCATGGAAGATTGGAAGAATACTTCCGCCTCCGGCATGAGGTCTTCGTCAAGGAGCGTGGATGGCGCGACCTGCACCGCCCCGATGGACGCGAGATCGATGTCTACGACAACGGCAACGCGGTCTACCTCCTCGCCATCGACCAGGACCGGGTGGTAGGGGGGCAGAGGCTCTACCCGACCGCTCTGCCCCACATGCTGAGCGAGGTCTTCGGCCACATGGCGCAACGGGGCCTTCCCCGGGCCGACCACATCTTCGAGTGGACGCGATACTTCGTCGTCAAGGAACGGCGCATGGGACGAACGGATTGCCGCCTTCTCGCGGCCGTGCAGCAGTTCTGCCTGGAGGAAGGCATCACGGAGCTCACGGCGGTGGTCGAGATGTGGTGGCTGCCCCGCTGGCAGCAGGCCGGCTTCAAGGTGAAGCCCCTCGGCCTTCCGACCATGATCGAAGGCCAGCCCTGCATCGCGGCGGCGATCACGATTTCTCGGGAGAGCCTGGAGAAGGTTGTCCGCCTCGCCGGATTGCGCGGCTCGATGCTCGTCCGCGATGCCCAGATGTCCCCTGTCCTGGAACGGGTGCCGCATGTCGCTGCCTGAAGAGAATCCTCCCCTCGCCTGCATCGTCCAGGACGAGCTGATCGATCGCGCGTCCCGGAACATGGTGCATTGCCTGGAGCAATTTCCCGCCATCGTGCGCCTGAGGCTTCTGGCCTTCCTGCATCTGGTGGAATACCCCGACACGATGAGAGCCTCGCTCGAGATCACGCCGTCGGGATCCATGCGCCTGACCCTGGACACGAAGGTCGCACCGGATCCGGCTCATCGGCATTGAGGCTGTGCCTCCAACAGGAAGGCCTAGCGCTGCGCGAGCGCGAGGCCTCCTTTTGAAAGTGCGACTTAGGCGGCCTTGATGTTCACGCGCGCCTCGGCAAGCTGGGTCAGCAGCTTGTCGGTCTTCTTCTCCTCTTCGAGGTTCTGGTCGAGAAGCTTCATTGCGTCGTTCAGGCCCAGCTCGCCGGCCCAGGTCTTCAGAGAGCCGTAGCGGGTGATCTCGTAATGCTCGACGGCCTGCGCGGCGGCCAGGATGCCGGCATCGAGAGCCTCGCTGTCGGCGAAGTCCTCCATGACTTCCTTGCCTTCCTCGATGATGCCGTTGATGGCTTCGCACTGCACGCCGCGAGCCGGCTTGCCGAGCATCTCGAACACCTTCTCCAGACGCTCGATCTGGCCTTCGGTTTCTTCGCGATGGGTCTCGAAGGCCTGCTTCAGCTCTTCCGAATCGGCGTTCTTCGCCATCCGCGGCAGAGCCTTCAGGATCTGCTTCTCGGCATAGTAGACGTCCTTCAGGGTATGAAGGAACAGGTCGTTCAGGGTCTTTTCCTTGGCTGCCATCGTGATAACTCCTTCGTTGGGCGTGGACTCAACGAAGGTCAAGCTTCGGGGTTCCTGCCGTTTCGCAGCTCTTGTTTTGCGAGGAACAACACGGCTTCGCGTCGCGTTCGGCCAAGATCAATCAAGGAGAACCGACGTGTCGAACATGATGGACGGAGAGCCCAACCTCAGCACGGTCGAGCGTGGGGCCTATATGCTGGCCGGCCTCGGCCTTGCGGCGGCCGCCGCCAAACCGCGCCCCAACCCCCTCCTGAACATCCTCGCGCTTGCAGGCGGCTCCTATCTCGCCTGGCGCGGCTATGTGGGCAATTGCCCCGTCAAGGCGGCCCTCATGGGCTCGCACGATCAGGACCGCATCGCTCATCACGGCTAAAACATCAGACCCGGAAGCGGACACCGCTTTCGGGATCTCGTCATGCAAGAAGGGCCACAGTCTCGCTGTGGCCCTTGGCGTTAGAGCGTCGAACGCAAAAGTGGGAACCGGTTTTGCGTGAATAGATGCGAAGAACAAAAACTAAAGCATCGGACGTGCATTCGAATTCACGTCCGATGCTTTGATCTCGATCCTGGAACCGATCAGTACGACGACGTCGACGAGCGGCGTCCGACGATCAGGCCATAGATGAAGAGCACGATGATGGCGCCCACGATGGCACCGATGAAGCCGGCGCCCTCGTCGGCCCGGTACCAGCCCAGTGCCTGCCCGAGATAGGTGGCGACCACGGCACCGACGATGCCGAGGATGGTCGTCATGATGAAGCCGGAGGGTTCGTTCCGTCCGGGCATGATCCATTTAGCGATTATACCTGCCACGAAGCCGATGATGATGGTCCAGAGAATGCTCATGTTGCGGTCCTTGGTGTGCGTTGCCTCCACAAGGAACGCGCATCCTCGGCTAAGGTTGCGGCGGAAGCGTTTCCCAAACCGCCATTTCATCATCTCGCCGCACTTGCGACGGACGCTTGCGCTTCGTTCAAAGGGAGAAGCACACCATGAATCCCGCCGGAGACCATTGGAGTTACGAGGCCGTCCAAGCCCTTCTGTCCCTCGCTCGGGAAGGAGCCCCGGTCTCGGTGATCAGCCTGAAGCTGAAACGGTCGGTCACGGAGGTTCGAGCCAAGCTCAATGACCTCGGCATAACTCCGGCGGCCGAGGTTTAGAACCCTCAAGGCCTGGATGACGCTCAAGGGGTCTCGTGCTGACGCCGATCCCGGAGTCGGGATCGAGGCTCTCACGAAACACCCTCCCCCTCATCCTGAGGAGCGGCGAAGCTGCGTCTCGAAGGATATTTCGGAGTGCACTGGATCCTCCTTCGAGACGGCGCTACGCGCCTCCTCAGATGAGGGCGGAGAGTTGGCATAAAGAGGTGGATGGCCGGCGTCAGGCTGGCGATGACGCGGGGAGCGCGAAAGCATTCAGACACTCAGGAACCGAGCATCGAACTCTCGTCTTCGTCGATTGTAGAGAGGAAAATGGCGCGCCCGAAAGGATTCGAACCTCTGACCCCCAGATTCGTAGTCTGGTGCTCTATCCAGCTGAGCTACGGGCGCATTGTCGGCCGGTTGTTGCGGGGAGCAACGTTCGCCGAGGCCGCTGACATAGAGGCATCTGATCCGCTTGGCAAGCCTCTTCGTGCAGAAGATGTGCGGAAAGCTTCAGTTTGATCCCGACGAGGATGGCCGATCCGGAATCGAGATCTTGAAGCAAGTCCTGCCGCGGCTCTCGTCGAGCATGATCGTCCCGCCGTGGAGCTGAACGAGTTCCGCCGCGATGGGAAGCCCCAGGCCGGTGCCCCCCTTCTGGGCCGAGCCCTGGAAGGGCGTGAACAGGGTCGCCTTCGCCCGGTCGGGAATGCCCGGGCCATTGTCTTGGATGAGGATGCACACTGTGCTGCCCTCTCGGGAAGCCGACACGTCGATCCGGGGCCGTCCCTCGGGCGATCCGGTCTGGCTCAGGGCCTGGACCGCATTGCGGACCACGTTCACCAGAACCCGGGAGAGCTGGTCCGGGTCGGCATCGACCATCAGGTCATCGGGCACCTTGGCGTCGAAGGCGATGCCGACCTCCGGCGCGAGGTCCGTGAGGTTCGACAGTTCCGCGATCAGGGGCGCCAGGGGAGTCAGACGCCGCTGCGGCAGGGGTTCCGTGGCGCGGCCATAGGCCAGGGTGGTCTCGCAGAAGGCGATGGCCCGGTCGAGGGTGTTGACGAGCCTGGGGGCGATGCGTTGGACGCTCTCGTCGCTCACGTTGTCCAGACGATCCGTGAGGAGCTGCGCCGTGGTGAGCATGTTGCGCAGCTCGTGATTGATCTTGCTGACCGCCAGCCCCAGCTGGGCCAGGCGGCGCTTCTGGCGCAGCTCGTCGGCGAGCGTCGTCTCCATGCGGGCGAGCGCCTGTTCGGCCAGACCGATCTCGTCGACGCGGGCGGTCGGCTGGATGACCCGTGACGCATCCTCCGGATTGCTGGAGAATTCCGCGATGTTACCGGTGAGCCGCCGCACGGGACGCACGATCACCCATTGCAGGGCGAGGTAGACGAGAAACGCCGTAATGCCGGAGATGAACAGGGACAGGAACAGGATGTTGCGCGAGAACCTGATCATGGCATGGCGCAGGGGCGCCTGATCGAGGATCATCTCGACGAACTCCACCCCCATGCCGGCTCCGATGACGCGAATCGGCTTGTCCGCCGGATTGAAGAGGACGGAGAATGCGTCCTGCACCAGGGTCACCCAATTGGTGTCGCGTAGATCGACCGTCTTGCTCACTTCGGGCGGCATGTCGCCCGAGGCCAGCAGGCTTCGCCGCCCGCCCCCCTTCAGGGCGATGGCCTTGGCGCCGACCCCGTGCAGGAGGCGCAGCTCCAGTTCCTCCGACAGGGTTTCCTCGGGCGCGGCATCGAGAACCATGGCGGCGATCTGTGCCGCCGCCAGACGGTCGTTCAGCCAAGTCAGCCGGAAATTGGCCACGGAGGGCACATAGATGAGCACTTCCGCGATCATCACGAAGAGCACGGTCAGCAGGAGCAGGCGCGCGGAGAGCCCGAACTGGCTCAGGATGCGTCCTGTGAGAGTGGTCGGCTCGCGGCTCATTCCCGTTTCATTCCAGGCGGCGGACCCTGAAGGCCGGTCGCCGCGGTCATGAATTGTGGGCCGACGATTCGAGAAACGCCACCGCCACCCCCAACATGGGGATGAATAACGGGTGACAGGAATGGAGCAACCCCGAAAGCGTGGTTCACCTCCGGGTCCGATGCCCTCATTCCTGCCTGCTCGACCATCAACTCTCGTCGGCGATGCGCCTGCGCCGGTTCTTCAGCGCGACCGGCACCAGTGCCAGAACTCCCAATATAGCTAGAGCGATCAGGAGCTCCGGCGTCAACAGGCTCCGGGGATCGAAGTCCACCGTGCAATCGCTTCGACCGGCCGCCACGCAATCGGCCAGGAGTTTCCCGTGCAGGGACAACGCCTCGTCGAGGCCCGAGCCGGCGAAGGCGAAAGCGAAAGATACCGGCAGGATGCCCAATTGGGTCGCCAGCACGAAGGTTCTCGCGGGCATGCCGAAGAAGGCCGCGGCGAGATTCGTCAGCCAGAAAGGCACTGCGGGAATGAGGCGCAGGGAAAGAAGATAGAAGAAAGCCTGCCTTCGAAAGCCCGCCGCGAGGGCCTGGATCCGAAAGCCCGCGCCCTGCAGGAGAGGTCCTCCCAGGGACGTCCGGGCAATCAGAAAGAGGCCAGTCGCGCCCAGGGTGGCCGCCACGGAGGCCGCAAGCCCGCCCACCGCCCAGCCGAACAGATAGCCGCCGAGGGTCGTCAGCAGAGCGGAAACCGGCAGGGAAAGGGTGACCGCCGCCACGTAGATCGCACCGAACAACCCGAGCATGGCCAGGCGATGGGCGGCGACATGGTCCTGCAGCCAGGCTTGATAGTGCATGAAGGTCTCGAAGGTGAAGGATCGGTGGAGGCCCGATGCGAAGACGGCTCCCACGACCAGAACGAGAAGCCCGAGCGGCAGCATGCGCAGGAGACGGCCCGCTCCCTTTGGGCTATGGGGGTTCCGTTGCGGATCGAACACGACTTCTCCCTGATTTCAGGCTCTATCTAGCGCCCGGCGGCGCGCGGGCCTACGGGCTTGCCGGGACTTTGGCGCGTGAAGCGTCATCGCCGGGCCGATTGCCGCATAAGGGCCAGAGCAGCGTTGACTTTGCCCCTCCGTTCCTTCATAAGCCCGCAAGCTGACAGCGCTCTTCTGGGGCGCTGATCGTTTTTTCGAGACAGTTTCGGGGGCAACCCCCATTTAACCAGACGGGCGCGAGCCATCGAGCACCGCTGCCCCATTCGACCGGAGATGTGCCGTGAAGAGGACGTATCAACCGAGCAAGCTGGTTCGCAAGCGCCGCCACGGCTTCCGTGCGCGCATGGCGACCAAGGGTGGCCGCAAGGTCATTGCCGCTCGCCGCGCCCATGGCCGCAAGCGCCTTTCGGCGTAAGCAGCCTAGGATTGCCCGATGCGCGAGCCTCGCGCAGAGCTAAGCCTCGGGCGTCTGACGAAAAGACCTGACTTCGTCGCGGCGGCCTCTGGCCGCCGCTTTCATACCGAGCGGATGTCGGTTCAGGCTCGGCTGCGCGAGGGCTCCGGCCTCGGCCTGCGCTTCGGCCTCACGGTCACGAAGCGTGTCGGCCATGCCACCGAACGCAACCGGATCAAGCGCCGGCTCCGGGCCGCCATTCCTGCGGCAGTCCAGGATTACGCGAATATCGATGCGGACGTCGTCATCATTGGACGACGCGATATCCTCTCCGCCGATTTCGATCTGCTCATCGACGATCTGAGACGCGCGCTGCGGACGGTCACCAAGCCGAGAAGCGCACCGCCAGCAGAGCGTCGGCCCCCTTCCTCACCTCCCACCAACGGCGAGCGTCGCGGACATTCCCATGCGTGAAGACAACAGAAACCTCATCGTCGCCATCGCGCTATCGCTGGCGATCTTGCTAGGCTGGCAATACTTTTATGCGGCACCTCAGGCCGAGAAGCAGCGGCAGGCCGCCCAGCAGGCGCAATCCACGCAGGTGAACCCCACGGCGCCGAACCCGCCGGCGAGCCCGAGCCAGGCTGGCGGAGCCTCCCCGACCGTGCCGGGAACCGTCCCGAGCACTCCGGCGGCCCCGACCGTTCAATCCCGTGAGGCGGCGCTTGCCGCCTCGCCGCGCATCACCATCGACACGCCGGCGATCTCCGGCTCGATCAACCTGCGCGGCGGTCGCGTCGACGACGTGTCCCTCAAGCATTACCGCGAGACGGTGGACCCCAAGAGCCCGATCATCGTGCTCCTGTCGCCCACCGGCACCCAGAACCCGTATTACGCGGAATTCGGCTGGATCGGCACCCAGGCCGGCAGCCTGCCGAACCAGAACACGGTCTGGACGGCCGACAAGACCTCGCTCACTCCCGGCAGCCCCGTGACCCTGACCTGGCAGAACGACCAGGGCCTGGTCTTCCGCCGCACGATCTCGGTGGACGACAAGTACATGTTCACGGTCAAGGATGCGGTCGAGAACCGGGGCTCGGCTCCCGTGACGCTGCAATCCTACAGCCTCGTCTCCCGCCACGGAAAACCCGTGACCCTCGGCTATTACGTGCTGCACGAAGGCATGATCGGCGTGCTCGGCGACAACGGCCTCCAGGAAGTCACCTACGCGAACCTGGACAAGAAGGAGCCGATCTCGGGCGGCAGCACGGTCGGCCAGATCTGGGATTCGGTTACCGGCGGCTTCCTCGGCATCACCGACAAGTACTGGGCGGCGGCCGTCATTCCCGACCAGACGCAGCCCTTCCAGGGTTCCTTCACGTCGCAGCAGGGCCAGACGGCGGATCGCACCTACCAGGCAACCGTGGCCGGTGCGTCCCAGACGCTCCAGCCCGGCGCCACCACGGAAGTGACCCAGCGCCTCTTCGCCGGCGCCAAGGAAGTCGCGACCGTCGACGCCTATCACAGCGCCCTGAACATCAAGAACTTCGATCTCCTGATCGATTGGGGCTGGTTCTACTTCATCACCAAGCCGCTCTTTAAGGTTCTGGACTTCTTCTTCCGCCTGTTCGGCAATTTCGGCATCGCGATCCTCCTCGTGACCGTGATCCTGAAGGGCCTGTTCTTCCCGCTCGCCAGCAAGTCCTATCGGTCCATGGCGAAGATGAAGGCGGTGCAGCCGGAGATGGCCTCGATCCGCGAGCGCTATGCCGACGACAAGATGAAGCAGCAGCAGGCGCTGATGGAGCTCTACCGCAAGGAGAAGATCAACCCGGTCGCCGGTTGCTGGCCGGTGCTGATCCAGATCCCGGTGTTCTTCGCGCTCTACAAGGTGCTCTTCGTCACCATCGAAATGCGCCATGCGCCGTTCTTCGGCTGGATCCGCGACCTCGCGGCACCCGATCCGACCTCGATCTTCAACCTGTTCGGCCTCCTGCCCTACAACCCGGGCGCCGTGCCGGTGATCGGCCACTTCCTGATGCTCGGCGTCTGGCCGATCATCATGGGCTTCACCATGTGGCTGCAGATGAAGATGAACCCGGAGCCGCCGGACCCGGTGCAGAAGCAGGTCTTCTCCTGGATGCCGGTGATCTTCACCTTCATGCTCGGCTCGTTCCCGGCCGGCCTCGTGATCTACTGGGCCTGGAACAACCTCCTCTCGGTCACCCAGCAGGGCTTCATCATGCGCCGCAACGGCGTGAAGATCGAGCTCTGGGACAACCTGCGCAAGACCTTCAGCCGCAAGGCCAGCCCCGCCAAGGGCTGACCGGCAACCGATCGAAACCAACAAAGAACCCCGGGCTGAGCCCGGGGTTTTTCTTTGCCCGCTCGACGAGGCTCAGTCTCCCACAAGCCCTTTCAGCTTCAGGTGCTGCAGCAGCATGATGGTCTTGCCGTCGATTATGCGACCCTGATCGACCATGCCGAGGGCTTCATCGAGCGCCATTTCCAGCACCTCGATATCCTCCCCCTCATGCCTGTCGCCCCCACCCTGCCCGATGCGGTCATCCGGCGAATATCGGGCGATGAAGAACATGAGTCTCTCGGTCACGCTGCCCGGGCTCATGAAGGCGTGGAAGACGGGCTCGGCCTCGCGCAGCCGGTAGCCGAGCTCCTCCTCCGCCTCGCGGCGGATGCAGGTTTCCGGGTCATCCTTGTCGAGGAGCCCCGCGCAGGCCTCGATCAGGGGCTCCGAGTGGCCGCTCACATAGGCGGGCAGCCGGAACTGCCGGACGAGCAGCACCGTGCCGCGCTCAGGATCGTAGGGCAGGATCACGGCGCCATGGCCGCGGTCATAGGTCTGCCGCACCTGCCGCTCCAGGCTGCCGTCCCGGCGCCGGTAGTCGAACGTAAATTTCTTGAGGATGGCCCAATCGTCGGAGAGGACCTCGACCGAGCGGATGAGAATGGGGGCGTCCGTCATGTTCGAGCTTTCGTCATTGTCACGACGACCAAGCATGGCGGCGCAAAGCCCGAATGCACTCCTCCGGTTTTGGAGAAGAGTGGTACATTTCTGGTAGCCGCTGTCTGAAAGGCCCTGCCAGAGATCTTCCACGTGGCTTTCGTCGGGCATCGCTCTACATGATGGCCTAAGAAGAAACCGGAGATGCGGTTGGCCATGAATGCCGGATGGCAGGACAAGACGGGCCATGAAAGGACCAGCGAGATCGAGCTGAAGCTTGAACTCGCCGCGGATACCGCGGGCGAGCTCCTCCGCCATCCCCTGATGGCCCAGGCCCGGGCACTCCCCGACCAGGGCGGAGCCCTCCACGCCGTCTATTACGATTCGCCGGACTGCGCCCTGCACAAGGCCGGACTGACCCTCCGGGTCCGGCAGCGGGACGGGCACCGTACCCAGACCATCAAGGCGGAACGCAAGGCGCGGGGGCTCGCCCTCGACCGGGGCGAATGGGAAACCCCGGTCGACGATGGACCCGATCTCGCGGCCGCCGCCGGCACGCCCCTTGCTCCACTCGTGGCCAAGGATGACCTCCGCCGAGGCCTGAAGCCTGTTTTCACCGTGGACACGGACCGCCAAGCCTTCGAGATCGAACGCGACGGCGCCACGATCGAACTCGCCCTGGACGAGGCCAGAACGTCGACCGAAGCCGGTGCCGAGCATTTCTGCGAGGTCGAGCTGGAATTGAAGGAGGGCAGCCCGTCCGCCCTTTTCGCGCTGGCCGACGATCTCGCCGACAGCCTCCCGCTCCGTCTCTCTCCGGTGACGAAATCAGAGCGTGGCTACCGGCTTCTCGGCCAGGCCGACGGCGCACCGGTCAAGGCGGGCCGGATCGTCATTCCGACCCAGGCCTCGTGCGCCGAAGCGTTCCAGACGATCGCGCGTGCCTGCCTGTCCCAGATCATCCGGAACGAGGCGCTCCTGCGCCGGGGCAATGATCCCGAGCTGGTGCATCAGATGCGGGTCGGGTTCAGGCGGCTCAATGCGGCCGTCTCGCTGTTTAGGCCGATGCTGCGGGACCGGGACAGCGAGACCGTCCGGACCGAGCTTCGATGGGCGGGCAGGAAACTCGGCTTGGTCCGCGACCTCGACGTACTGGTCGCGCGGCTGCGGAAGGCCGACGACCAGGACAAGGGCCCGCAGGTGCTGGAGGAAACCGAACGGCTGCGGGCAAAAACCTTCGAAAGGCTCATGAAGACCCTGTCGAGGCCCCGCTTCATGCGGGCGATCCTGAAGGCCGCGACATGGATCGAGTCCGGTCGGTGGCTCACGCGAAGCAAGCCGTCCGCCAGGGCTGCGCGAGAACTGCCTGCTCGGGCGCTGGCCGCCGAGGAACTCTCGCTCCGCTGGCGGAGGATCCGGAAGGGCGCAAAGCGGATGGCCGACCTGAACGGGGAAGACCGCCACAAGCTTCGTATCCGCATCAAGAAGCTGCGCTACGGCGTGGAGTTCTTCGCCACCCTGTTTCCCGGCATTCCGGCGCGGAAGAGCCGCAAGGCGATGCTGGACCTTCTCGAAGGCCTGCAGGACACGCTGGGCAAGCTAAACGATATCGAAGTGGGCAAAACTCTGCTCGACCCGCCCTTCCGAAAATGGGTCCGTAAGGCTGCCGGCGACACGAAAAACCGCGAACGCAAGCTCCTGTCCCAGGCCGAAAAAGCCTCCAGGAAGCTCACGAAGGCGGAACCGTTCTGGGCTTCGACGCCCTGACGGCCGGAAAAGCTTGAGCGAGGTGCCTTGAACTCCGGTCACCAAGCGCCGATAAGGACCCCATGACCGATATGGAACCTGATACCGACCCCTTTCTCGAGATCGGCCGCAAGATCTTTGCCGGCGAGGCGGATTTCATCTGGGCCGCGAACTCGCTGAAGAACCTGCCGCCCATGAGCAAGGTGGAGATCGCCTTCGCGGGCCGCTCCAATGTCGGCAAGTCGAGCCTCGTGAATGCGTTGACCGGGCGCAACACGCTTGCCCGCACGTCGCATACGCCGGGCCGCACGCAGCAGCTCAACTTCTTCAACATCAACGACCGCTTCCACCTGGTCGACATGCCCGGCTACGGCTATGCGGCCGTCGACAAGCAGAAGGTCGCGGCCTGGACTCAACTGATCCACGACTACCTTCGCGGCCGCGCGAGCCTCGCCCGCGTCTACGTGCTGATCGACGCCCGCCACGGCATCAAGCCGGTGGACGAGGCGGTTCTCGAGACCCTCGGCACGGCCGCCGTCTCCTACCAGATCGTCCTGACGAAAGCCGATGAGCTGAAGAAGGACGAGCTCGACAAGCGCATGGCCGACACGCTCCAGAAGATCGAGAAGCGCGCCGCCGCCTTCCCCGAGATCCTGCCGACGTCGAGCCGCACGGGCTTCGGCATCCCCGAGCTGCGCGCCGGGATCGCCAAGCTCCTGAGTGAAAGAGGCGCGGGATGAACCTCGCCGCCCGGATCCTGATCGTCCTGGCCTCGCTCTCGGGCCTTCTCGGTGTCGGCCTGTCGGCGGCCGCAGCTCACATCACGGGCGGAAACCTCGCCACGGCGGCGCAGTTCCTGCTGTTTCACGCCCCTGCCCTACTGGCCCTCGTCGCCCTGCTGGGCGCCGGGGCCGTGAACCCCATGCTGGCCCAGATCGCCGGCTATGTGCTGGTTCTCGGCCTGATCCTGTTCTGCGGCGACCTTTCTCGCCGCGCCTTCTCCGGGGTGGCGCTCTTCCCCAGGGCCGCGCCGACGGGCGGCATCCTCCTCATGGTGGGCTGGCTCCTGGTCGGAATCTCGGCCCTTCTCCGCCTGAGAGCCTGAACTCCTGTTTGCAGCCGCCTGTTCTTGAGCCAGCGCATCGGACGATGCGCCAGTTTCCAAGCCGAAGCATCGGATGGATCCCAAAAGTGCATTCCACTTTCGGGTCCGATGCTCTAGAAGGCAGGCCGTTTGATCCCGATCCCCGCGCCGGAGCCGTTCATGTCCGATCCGTCCATCCCCCTTCCCGACGTTCATGTGCAGGCGGAGGTGCTCGTGCAGGCCCTGCCGCACATGCAGCGCTATGACCAGCAGGTGGTGGTGATCAAGTATGGCGGCCACGCCATGGGCGACCGCGCCGCGGCCGAGGACTTCGCCGAGGACGTGGTCCTGCTCGAACAATCGGGCATCAAGCCGATCATCGTCCATGGCGGCGGGCCGCAGATCGGCAAGATGCTCGAAAAGCTCGGAATCAAGTCCGAGTTCAAGGGCGGCCTGCGCGTCACGGACGAAGCCACGGTCGAGGTCGTCGAGATGGTGCTCGCGGGCTCCATCAACAAGCAGATCGTCGGCTGGATCGGCGCCGAGGGCGGCAAGGCGGTAGGCCTCTCCGGCAAGGACGGCAACATGGTCACCGCCCGGAAGGTGACCCGTACGGCCGTCGATCCCGATTCCAACATCGAGAAGGTGGTGGATCTCGGCTTCGTCGGCGAGCCGGAGCATGTGAACCGCGCCGTCCTGGACCAGGTTCTCCAGGCCGAGCTGATCCCCGTCCTCGCCCCGGTCGCGACCGGGCATGACGGCCAGACCTACAACGTCAATGCCGACACCTTCGCGGGCGCCATCGCCGGCGCCATGACGGCCAAGCGCCTCCTGCTGCTCACGGACGTTCCAGGCGTTCTCGACAAGAATAAGAACCTTATCCCTGAGATGACCATCGAGGATTGCCGCCGACTGATCGCCGACGGCACCATCACGGACGGCATGATCCCGAAGATCGAGACCTGCATCTATGCCTTGGAGAAGGGCGTGGAAGCGGTGGTCATCCTCGACGGCAAGGTGTCCCATGCGGTCCTGCTGGAGCTGTTCACCGACCATGGCGCAGGCACGCTGATCCGGAGGGGGTAGAGCATCGTCCGGAAAAGTGGACCCGGTTTTCCGGCCCGAACGATGCTCTCATTGATAGACGAAGCATCGGATGAATCCCAAAAGTGCAAGTCCACTTTTGGGTCCGATGCTGGAGAGCGTCACCCTTCACGGATGGGTCGAAAGAGCCTATATATTAGTCAGTGGGGCCGCACGGCCCCATTGTCGTCTTTGGGATCCATGAACGTTAAGCCGTCTGCCGAAAACCACCTGTCGTCCGCTGAATCCCGCCCCTTCGCGCATGTGGAGACGTGGGTCTTCGACCTGGACAATACGCTCTATCCGCACACCTCGCGGGTCTGGCCCCAGGTCGACGAGCGGATCACGCTTTATGTCGCAAACCTGTTCGGCATCGACGGTCTCTCTGCCAAAGCTCTGCAGAAGTACTTTTATCATAAGCATGGCACGACCTTGCGGGCGCTGATCGAGGAACACGACATCGACCCGGCCGACTTCCTCGACTTCGCCCACGATATCGACCACACGGATATCGAATTGAATCAAAGCCTGGGCGACGCCATCGAGAAGCTGCCGGGCCGCAAGCTCATCCTCACCAACGGCTCCCGGAAGCACGCGGAGAACGTGGCGAGGAAGATCGGCATCCTCGACCATTTCGAGGACGTGTTCGACATCGCCGCCTCGAACTTCGTGCCCAAGCCCGACCGGCGCGCCTACGAAGTCTTCCTCGACAAGCACGGGGTGGAGCCGGCACGCGCGGCCATGTTCGAGGATATCGCCAAGAACCTCACGGTTCCGCACGAACTCGGCATGACGACCACGCTCATCGTGCCCAAAACCTTCGACCCGTTCCGGGAGAGCTTCGAACAGGAGGCCGTCCGGACGCCGGAGATCGATTACATCACGAATGATCTGGCGGAGTTTTTGCGCGCCTATGCGTTGCCGGTAAAGTAGAGGCGGGATCGACGCTACCTCTCGACGTCATGGCCGGGCTTGTCCCGGCCATCCCGATTGCTTGAAACGCGGCGCCTTCCGGATCGAGATCACCGGCACGAGGCCGGTGATGACGTGCGAGGGATCATAGTGCCAAAATAAAAATGGCCCCCTTTCGGAGGCCATTTCCGTTTCATCGAACGAAGGCCCTATGCGGCCTTCGTGTTGATCTTGCTCTCGGCGATCCGGTTGAGCTTCTGGTCAGTGGACTTTTCCTGATCCAGGATCTGATGCAGGACGCCGGCGCAATCTTCGCGGCCGAGCTGCTTCGCCCAGGCGACGAGCGTGCCGTAGCGGGTGATCTCGTAGTGCTCCACGGCCTGCGCGGCGGCCAGGAGCGCCGCATCGAGAACCTGCGGGTCGTCGATGTCGCCGGCAATGTCCTGGGCTTCGTCGATGATGCCGTCGATTGCCGGGCAGGTCACGCCCTTCGGGTCGTGGCCATGCATGCGGAACACCTGCTCGACCATCTGGATCTGCTGCTGGGTTTCGCCGAGATGGGTCTGGAACGCCTGCTTCAGCTGCGGGTCGCTCGCCTTCTCGATCATCTCCGGCAGCGCCTTCGTGATCTGCTGCTCGGCGTAGTAGATGTCCTGCAGGGTGTGGATGAAGAGATCATCCAAAGACTTGATGTCCTTCGAGAAAAGGCCCATAGCGCAATCCTTCCCAAAATCCGTGATGTACCGATCATCGAACGCCATCATCCCATGGCGTCTCGTGCAGCGTGGGAAGAACGTTGCGGGAGAAAGGCGGTTCCCGGCGCCAACGCTCATGAACGTATGTCGGATCCTTTTATTCCACGGCCCGGAGATTACGACCCTGAAGGCGCAGCCACTCGGCCCGGGCCTCGGCCTCATCCTCGTCGAATTCGAGGGTCTCGATCTTCTGGCCGCGCTTGACGATCTTGTCGGCCGAGACCCGGATCTGCGACACGTCCTCCTGAGCCTGCCGGAAGTGGGTGTCGAGCTTCGCCACCCGGGCGTCCAGGCGCACCACATCCTCCAGGAGCTTCTGCACCTCGACCTGGATCACCCTCGCCTCCTCGCGGATGCGGGCATCACGGACGAGCGCCTGCATCACCTGGATGGCGAGGGTCAGAAGCGACGGCGACACGATGACGATGCGGGCGCGATGCGCCTTCTGGACTACATCGTCGAAATGTTCGGCCAGATCCGCATAGATCGATTCCGCCGGAACGAAGAGCATGGCGATATCCTGGGTCTCGCCCGGGATCAGGTACTTTTCCGCGATGTCCTTCACATGGACGAGCATGTCGTTGCGAACCTTGGCGGCCGCGCGGCTGCGCGCCTCATCGCCCTTGGACTCCCGGAAGAGGGTGAAACCCTCCAGGGGGAACTTGGCGTCGATCACGAGACCGCGCTCGTCGCCCGGCAGGCGCACGAGGCAGTCGGGCCTTGTACGGTTCGACAGGGTCGCCTGGAACTCGAAGGCATTGGACGGAAGCCCGTCGCGGACGATCGCCTCCATCCGCCCCTGTCCGTAGGCGCCCCGGGTCTGCTTGTTGGAGAGAATGTCCTTCAGACCCACGATCTCGCCGGTGAGGCTCGTCAGGTTCTGCTGCGCCGCGTCGATCACGGCGAGACGCTCGTTGAGCTTCGAGAGATTTTCCGTCTGGTGACGCGTGGATGCCTCCAGCCCTTGCCCGACCCGGTGCTGCAATCCATCGATCCGTTCCGAAATCATCCGGACGAAATCGCTTTGGCGGGAGCCGAAGACCTCGGCCATCGTGCGCATCCGTCCGGTCATTTCCGACTGGATGCGGGTGAGTTCGGCCACCTTGTCGTCCATCTCCCGTGCCCGCTCGTCCGCAATGGCGGCCTCCAGGGCCCTCTCCCGGCGCGTCCGCAGGAGAAGCATCGTCACGAGCAGGAGCAGGACGAGGCTCAGCCCGGCCATGCCCATGACGATCTGCCCCCAGGTCAGGGGAGTTTGGCCGAGGATCACGACGACATCGTTCATGGGCTCTATGGTTCCGGTTGACGGACGCATCCGAACACAAGTGCCTCGTGCGGAAAAGTGGAATCCACTTTTCCGCGAAAACGATGCACTCAGGAATGATACGCATCGGATGAGTCCCCAAAAGTGGGTCCACTTTTGGGTCCGATGCTCAAGACGAACGATTTGACCATCCATCCTCAAGCGCTTATCTCCCGCGATCATGAGCATCAGACCCCTCGTCATCATCCCCGATTCCAAGCTCCGCCTGGTTTCCGAACCCATCAAGGAAATCACGAGCGAGATCCGCCAGCTGGCCGACGACATGCTGGAAACCATGTACGACGCCCCCGGCGTCGGCTTGGCTGCCATCCAGATCGGCGTGCCGGTCCGCATGGTGACCATGGACGTGTCCAAGTCCGACGACGAGCGCCAGCCGATGGTGCTCATCAATCCGGAGATCACCTGGGCGTCGGAGGAGAAGCGGGTCTACGAGGAGGGTTGCCTGTCGATCCCCGAATATTACGAGGAGGTCGAGCGCCCCGACCGGGTGCGGTTCCGGTTCATGAACCTGCAGGGCGAGACCATCGAGCAGGATGCGGACGGGCTGCTCGCCACCTGCGTGCAGCATGAGATCGACCATCTGAACGGGGTGCTGTTCATCGACTACCTGTCGAAGCTCAAGCGCGACCGGGTGATGACTAAGTTCAAGAAAGCCGCCAAGCGCGAGGCCGGGGCATGAGCCTGCGCGTCGTCTTCATGGGCACGCCGGATTTCGCCGTGCCGACCCTGTCCGAGATCGTCGGCCAGGGCCATGACGTGGTGGCCGTCTATACCCGCGCGCCCGCAGCGGCCGGCCGTGGCATGGAGCTGAAGCCCTCCCCGGTCCACCGGATGGCGGACCGTTTCGGCTTTCCGGTGCTGACGCCGAAAACCCTGCGCACGGAGGAAGCCGCCGAGATTTTCCGCAGCCACGACGCCGACGTGGCGGTGGTGGTGGCCTACGGCATGCTGCTGCCGAAGGCCGTCCTGGAGGCGCCGGAACTCGGCTGCCTCAACCTTCACGCCTCCCTGCTCCCCCGCTGGCGCGGCGCGGCGCCGATCCAGCGTGCCATCATGGCCGGCGACCGGGAGACCGGCGTCGCCGTGATGAAGATGGAGGAGGGCCTGGATACCGGCCCCGTCGCCATGGTCGAGCGGGTGGCGATCGCGCCGGACATGAACGCGGGCGAGCTCCACGACCGCCTCATGGTCCTCGGTGCCGACCTCATGGTGCGGGCGCTCGCCGCCCTCTCCCGTGGGGGTTTGGGCTTCACGCCCCAGCCCGAGGAGGGCGTGACCTACGCCCACAAGCTCAAGAACGAGGACGCGCGGATCGAGTGGTCGAAGCCGGCGCAGGCGGTCCACGACCACATTCGCGGCCTTTCTCCCTTTCCGGGGGCCTATTTCACGGCCGATTTCGGCAAAGGCCCGGAGCGGGTGAAGGTTCTCAGAGCGGTCTTGGGAAAAGGTTCAGCTTTGCCCGCGACACTGCTCGACAACGATGGTACAATATCCTGTGGCGAGGGTGCGATCCGCCTGATTCAGGTTCAGCGTGCCGGCAAAGGCCCCGTGGCTTTCGAAGAATTCCTGCGGGGAGTGAGGCTTGGTCCGGGCGCCAGATTCGCGTGAGGTCCGGCATGAGGCTTCGTCTGGAGGAATCCGCCGACTGGGCTGGCCTCTGCGCGATTTACCAGGCTGCTTTCGGGCAATTGGCTGAAGCCAGTCTCGTCCAGCGCCTGCGCAATGACGGCGACCTCATCCTGTCCCTCACGGCTTATGGAGCGAAAGCGGTCGGGCATATTGCCTTCTCCCGTCTGTTCCTCGACGACGCTCCTTTCGTCAAAGGGTGCGGCTTGGCTCCTCTTGCAGTGATTCCCGCTCACCAGCGGCAAGGCGTGGGAGCCTTTCTCATCGAAGAGGGCCTGAAACGGATGAAGGCCAAGGGGTTCGACCTCGTGCTCGTGCTGGGCGAGCCGGGTTACTATGGCCGCTTCGGCTTCTCGACAGCGCTGGCGCGCAGGCTCAAGACGCTCTATGACGGACCCTATCTTCAGGCCCTTGCCCTTTCCGACACCGGGAAAGAGGCTCACGGCTCGGTCACTTACGCCAGAGCCTTTGCAGAACTGAAATAACATGCCTCGCTACAAGCTTGTCGTCGAATATGACGGCACGCCCTTCACCGGTTGGCAGCATCAGACGAACGGGCTCTCCGTGCAGCAGGCGGTGGAGGATGCCATCGCGCGCTTTACGGGCGCGGCCGTCCGAATCCATTGCGCAGGAAGGACGGATTCGGGGGTTCATGCCACCCACCAGGTCGTTCACGTGGACCTGGACAAGGAATGGCGGCCGGACACGGTCCGCGACGCCACCAACTCCCACCTGCGGCCGGCCCCCGTGGCGATCCTTTCGGCCCAGGTCGTACCCGAGACGTTCCACGCCCGCCTCTCCGCCGTGAAGCGCCACTACGTCTATCGCATCCTCAACCGCCGCGCGCCTCCGGCCCTGGACGCGAGCCGGGTCTGGCACGTGGCCTGGAAGCTCGATGCCGACGCGATGCACGAGGCCGCACAGACGCTGATCGGGCGGCACGATTTCACCACGTTCCGGGCCGCGGAATGCCAGGCCAACAGCCCGGTCCGGACCCTCGATCGGCTCGATGTGGAGCGGATCGGCGACGAGATCCGCATCTATGCCTCCGCCCGTTCGTTCCTGCACCATCAGGTGCGCTCCATGACGGGGACCCTGGAGCGGGCCGGCGCGGGACGCTGGTCGGTGGAGGATGTGCGCGCGGCCCTCGACGCCCGCGACCGCAGACGCTGCGGGCCGATGGCCCCATCGACGGGGCTTTACCTGATCGGCGTCGATTATCCGACGCTTTAAGGTTTTGTTTGTCGCATCTTTACACGCAAAACCGGTTCCCACTTTTGCGTTCGATGCTTTAGCCTAAAAGCCCCCGCATCGCGGTTCCGATCATGGAATTGAGCACGATGCCAAGCACCACGACGCCGAGGGCCGGCAGGCTCGCGAGGTTCAGGGTCGCCTTGGTGGCGAACCATTGCAGCCGCACGATGATGATCGCGAAGGCGAGGCCGAACAGGCTGGCGAGCCCTGGAGGCGCCCAGCCGAGCAGCATGAGCATGGCCGGCACCGACAGGAGCAGCATGCCGATGACGGAGATCCAGTTCGTCACGATCACGAAGGGCACATAGGCCTTCTCGAGCCGAAACCACCGGGCGATCCAGATCATGGCGACCGGCAGGGCGACGAAGCCCGCCACATGGCCGAGAGCGACGACGAGATCGATCCAGAAGCTATCGAGAAGAGGCCGGTCCGGCTGCAGGAGACCGAGGCGGAGGCGCTCGAAGGCAAGGGATACGACATAGGCCGGGAGCGTCAGCCAGATCGCCGTGAAGGAGCGCCAGAAGCCCCGCTCGCTCATGTCGAAGGACTTCAGGCCCTCTGACCTGCTGTTGAGCAGGTCGAGCGTTCCCCGGAACGAGCGGTTGACCTCATCAGCCGTAACGATCATGAGCGGCCCCTTCTTCGAAGACGATTGCCCTCGGAAATGGACGGACCCGATAAAACGTTCCGGCTATTCTTCGACTTTAGTCTAAACAGTCAAGTTCCAAATTTGGGCTCACGCGGCGAAATAGGCTTCAAGCACCTTGCGGTAAACCGTTGCGAGACGATCCAAATCGGCGACGGCCACCCGCTCGTCGATCTGGTGCATGGTCTGTCCGACGAGGCCGAATTCGACCACGGGGCAGTACTTCACAATGAAGCGAGCATCCGACGTGCCGCCCGTGGTGGAGAGCTTCGGCTGCGAGCCAGTCTCAGCCTTGATGGCATCGGCAATGAAGCCCACGAAGGCATTCGGCGGCGTGAGGAAGGCGACCGCGTTGGTCGGCTCCATCGTCAGGGTGTAGCGCACCGTGTTGCCGGCGGCCTCGCGCAGGCGGCGCTCGATCTCCGCCTCAAGGCTTTGGGGCGTCCAGAGATCGTTGAACCGGATGTTGAAGGTCGCCTTCGCCTCCGCCGGGATCACGTTGGCGGCGGGATTGCCGACGTCGATGGTGGTCACTTCGAGGTTCGAGGCGTCGAAATGGTCCGTGCCCCGATCGAGCGGCTCCTTCAGCAGCCCGTCGAGCAGGCGCATCATGCCCGGAATGGGATTGTCCGCGAGATGCGGATAGGCCACATGCCCCTGCTTGCCCTCGACCACGATCCGGCCCGTGAGCGACCCGCGCCGCCCGATCTTGATCATGTCGCCGAGCTGGTTCGGATTGGTGGGCTCGCCGAGGATGCAATGATCGAACCGCTCGCCGCGGCCCTTCGCCCATTCGAGGAGCTTCACCGTGCCGTTGACGGCCGGCCCCTCCTCGTCTCCCGTGATCAGGAAACCGATGGAGCCCTTGAAATCCGGGTTGTCGCGAATGAAGGCAAGCGCCGCCGCCATCATGCAGGCGATGCCGCCCTTCATGTCGACCGCGCCACGCCCATAAAGCTCGCCGCCATGGATCTCACCGCCGAACGGATCGTATTGCCACCGGCTCACATCGCCCGGCGGCACCACATCCGTATGTCCGGCAAAGAGCAGGTAGGGCTCACCCTTGCCGTAGCGGGCATAGAGGTTCTCGACATCGGGCGTACCGGGCTCGGAAAAGACCGGCCGGTGAACCTCGAACCCCGCCTCCTTCAGCACGTCCTCGATGAAGGCCAGCGCCCCGCCCTCCTCAGGCGTCACAGAGGGGCAGCGCAGGAGGGATTGGGCGAGGGAAAGCGGAGTATGGGAGGTCATGCTGGCACAGGTTCAGGAGGTGGCTGCTGAGCAGGACCATAATGGTTTGGCCCTCTTGTGCCAGCCATAATCAGCAACTCAACCATGTGTTCAATGGAAACCAATAGGAGCGTAGCTAACGAAACAGGGAAAATGGCTGTGGTCAGGAACAGAATGCAGAAGATGCTCACACGCCAACCAGTACGGTTCCGATCATGAAATCGCTTCACTTGCAGCGCTGTGCATGAGACAGCTGCCACCAGAACGATGAGGGTCAAAGGTGATAAGCAGAACCAGATCGTCTCGAGATAAACAGTAAATGCAACGGTCAGCGCTGCAGCCCAGAACAGGATGCCATAGAGGAATTGAAGCCGTCCGATGCGGCCCTGAAAGCTGAAGAAAAATCTCAGTACAGCCCACATATCTGCCTAGCCCAGAATGTCACCGAGCTAGACAGATACAATGTTTCAGATCAGTCCCGCAACAGCTCGTTGATCCCTGTCTTTGCCCGCGTCTGCGCATCGACGCGCTTCACGATGACGGCGCAGTAGAGCGACGGGCCGGGGGTGCCGTCCGGGAGCGGCTTGCCGGGGAGCGAGCCGGGGACGACGACCGAATACGGCGGCACGCGGCCCACAAAAACCTCGCCGGTGTTGCGGTCGATGATCTTGGTCGAGGCCGAGATGAACACGCCCATGGAGAGCACCGAGCCCTCGCCCACGACCACGCCTTCCACCACCTCGGAGCGGGCGCCGATGAAGCAGTTGTCCTCGATGATGGTGGGGTTGGCCTGGAGTGGCTCCAGCACGCCGCCGATGCCGACGCCGCCGGAGAGGTGCACGTTCTTGCCGATCTGGGCGCAGGAGCCGACCGTCGCCCAGGTATCGACCATGGTGTTCTCGTCCACATAGGCGCCGAGATTGACGAAGGACGGCATCAGCACCACGCCGGGCGCGATATAGGCGCCGCGCCGCGCGGTGCAGTTCGGAACGGCGCGGAAGCCCGCGGCCCGAAAGCGGTTCTCACCCCATCCGGCGAACTTGGACGGCACCTTGTCCCACCACGTGGCCTCGCCCGGGCCGCCGCCGATCACTTCCATGTCGTTGAGGCGGAAGGACAGCAGCACGGCCTTCTTCAGCCATTGATGCACCTGCCACTCGCCGCCGGTCTTCTCGGCCACACGGGCCTTGCCGGAATCGAGAAGGTTCATCGACTCCTCGACGGCTTCACGGACGGCGCCGGTCGTCGAAGGGTTGACGTTAGCCCGGTCTTCCCAGGCGGCGTCGATGGTGCGGGCGAGATCAGCGGTGGACATGGGCAACTCGGGTCAGGGTTTCGTTGCCGCCTGATTAGCAACGGCGCTCCGGCCTGTCACGTCATCATCTGCGGCTCGCATGAGATCCGCGCTTGTCATTCCGGGGCCGCGAAGCGGAACCCGGAACCCATAGCCGCTGACGGCGCAGGAAGAGGCGCAACGCTGCTCGCTCTTTCCTTCCGCGTCGTGATTATGGGTTCCGGGTTCGCCTGGGGCGCCCCGGAATGACAGCGGTGTGGGGAGCGCCTCTCCAATCGAGATCACCGGGACAAGCCCGGTGATGACATCGGAGGAATCAGAGCCGCTTCAAAACGACGTGCGCTGCCGGATCGCCGCCGAGAGCGTGCCCTCGTCGAGATAGTCGAGTTCGCCGCCGACGGGTACGCCGTGGGCGAGCTTCGTCACCTTCACGGGCAGATGGGCGAGCAGCTCGGTGATGTAATGGGCCGTGGTCTGGCCGTCGACCGTGGCGTTGAGCGCCAGGATCACCTCGTTCACGCCGGGTTCGGACGCACGGGCGACGAGGCGCTCCAGGTTCAGGTGCTCGGGCCGAACGCCGTCGAGCGGCGAGAGCACGCCGCCGAGTACGTGATACCTGGCGTTGACCGCGCCGGACCGCTCCAGCGCCCAGAGATCGGACACGTCCTCCACCACCACGAGGATGGACGGATCGCGCTTGGCATCCCGGCAGATCGTGCAGGGATCCGACGTATCGACGTTGCCGCAGGACGAGCACACGACGATGCGCTCGTTGGCGATGCGCATGGCATCGCTCAACGGGTTGAGCAGCGTCTCGCGCTTCTTGATGAGATGGAGCGCCGCGCGCCGCGCGGACCGAGGCCCCAGGCCCGGCAGGCGGGCGAGGAGCTGGATCAGGCGCTCGATCTCGGGACCGGCAACGTGCTGGGCCATCGATGTCTCAGAACAGCTTCAGGCCCGGAGGCAGCGGCAGGCCCTTGGTGATGCTTTCCATGCGCTCCTGGGTGACGCGCTCGGCCTTGCCGCGGGCATCGTTCATGGCCGCGACGATGAGATCCTCGAGGATCTCCTTCTCGTCAGGATTCATGAGCGAGGGATCGATGTTGATGGATTTCAGGCTGCCCTTGCCGGTCACCTTCACGGTCACGACGCCGCCGCCGGCGGTGCCGTCGACTTCGAGGGTGTCGAGCTCGGCCTGGGCGTCCTGCAGCTTCTGCTGCATGGCCTGAGCCTGCTTCATCAGTCCCATGATGTCCTTCATGACCGTATCCTCAATCTCAAAAGAAAATCAGAAAAGATCGTCGTCGTCCTCGGCCTCGTGCGCGGCCAGCGCATCGGCCTCGCCGAGGATCTCGGTTTCCGCATCCTCGCCGGGCTTCTCCGCCCGTTCGATCACGTTCACGATCTGCGCGCCGGGGAACTTCGTCAGCACCGCCTGCACGAGCGGATGATTGGCGGCGCCTTCCTTGCGCTCGCGCTCGGCCTCGACCGCCTTCTCATGCAGGGTCGCCTGGCCCTCCTCCGAGGACAGAGCGACCATCCAGCGCTCACCGGTCCATTGCTGGAGGGCGCGGGTGAGGTCGTTGGCGATGGTGCGGCTGCCGGTCTCGGTGAGGCTGAGCTCAATGCGGCCCTCCTCGAAGCGCACGAGGCGCACGTCCCGTTCGAGCTGCGCCTTCAGCACGATCTCGCGCTTCTCGCCGGCCAAGGCCACCACGTCCTCGAAGCGGCGAAGCCGCATGGTCGGCTCGGTCTGCACGGCGGCCTGGGGCCTCGGCTGCGGATAGGGCTGGGATGTCGCAAGCGCCATGTTGCCGGAGGTGGTGGGACCGGACGGCCGGGGCGAAGGCGCGGAAGGACCGCCGGCGGGAACCGGCGCGCCGTCCTTCAAGGCGCGCAGGGCTTCGTCCGGCGTCGGCAGGTCGGCCGCATAGGCAAGGCGAACGATCACCATCTCGGCCGCCGCGATGGGGCGGTTTGAGGATTGCACCTCGGGAATGCCCTTCAGGAGGATCTGCCAGGCGCGCGACAGGGTCCGCACGGATAGCTTCTGGGCGTACTCGGTGCCGCGCGTCCGCTCGATCTCGGAGAGGGCCGGATCCTTCGCGGCTTCCGGGATCAGCTTGAGGCGGGTGACGACGTGCGAGAAGGCCGCCAGATCGGACAGGATCACGGCGGGATCCGCACCGGCATCGTATTGCGAGCGCAGGCCTGCGAAGGCGGCCGGCACGTCGCCGCGCATCACGGCCTCGAAGAGATCGATCACCTGAGTGCGGTCGGCGAGCCCCAGCATGTCGCGCACCGTGTCGGGCGTCACCACGCCGGCGCCGTGCGCGATGGCCTGGTCCATCAGCGACAGGGAATCGCGCGCCGAGCCTTCCGCCGCGCGGGCGATGGCGGCGAGCGCTTCCGCATCGGCCTGCACGCCCTCGGCGGTGCAGATGCGGCCGAGATGGGCCACGAGCTTGTCGGCCTCGATGCGGCGCAGGTCGAAGCGCTGGCAGCGGGACAGGATCGTAACCGGGACTTTGCGGATTTCGGTGGTGGCGAAGATGAACTTCGCGTGCGGCGGAGGCTCCTCCAGCGTCTTCAGGAAGGCGTTGAACGCCTTCTCGGAGAGCATGTGGACCTCGTCGATGATGTAGACCTTGTAGCGGGCCGAGACCGGCGAATAGCGGATGCCGTCGATGATCTGGCGGACGTCGTCGATGCCCGTATGGGACGCGGCGTCCATCTCCAGCACGTCCACGTGCCGCGATTCCATGATCGCCTGGCAGTGCACGCCGAGTTCCGGCATGTGGATGGTAGGCTGACCGGTGCCGTCCGCCTTCTGGTAGTTGAGGCCGCGGGCCAGAATGCGGGCCGTGGTGGTCTTGCCGACGCCGCGGACGCCGGTGAGCATCCAAGCCTGCGGAATGCGCCCGGTCTCGAAAGCGTTCGAGAGGGTGCGCACCATCGCTTCCTGACCGATCAGGTCATCGAAGGTGCGAGGGCGGTATTTTCGGGCAAGGACGCGATAGGGGGAGGCCGGCGCTGCTGAAGCGGGCGCGGCGGGGAAGCCCGGCAGGGCCGGCTCGTCGTTCAGGGGCGTGCCGGCTGTGGTATCGTCCATCGACTGCAAGGCTTTGGAGAATCTTAAAAGGTGGGAGGCTGGACGAAGACCCGTTCGGTCTCGTTAGGGCTGCTTCCTTCCGGACCTGACCCGGTTGGCGAGTGAGACGTCCCTCGCCAACCTCCCACGGGCTATATGGGCGTATTGCCCGAGAAACGCAAGTTGGAAACGAGCCGCCCCCACGGCCATCCCCGCTCTCCACCGCCATCCGTGTCATTCCCGGCCGAAGCGCAGCGGAGGGGAAGGGAACCCATCGCTCAGCGCCTGATCGTGGATCCCCTTCCCGCACTCCGTGCGCCGGGGATGACATGCGAGGTTCAGGCTGACACGAAGCCGCAGGCTCGGTTACATAGCGCTATGACATTCACGCTCGATTCCCGGCTCGAAGCCGACACGATCCCCGTCGGCGACCTCGCCCTCTCGTCCGTCCTGTTTCTGAACGATGCGCGCTTTCCCTGGTTCGTGCTGGTGCCGCGCATCGCGGGAGCGAGCGAGTTCACCGACCTCTCGGAGGCCGATTACGCGCAGCTTGCCCAGGAGATCCGCATCGCCACCAAGGTGATGCTGGAGCTCTCCAAGCCCGACAAGGTGAATGTGGGTGCGCTGGGCAACATCGTGACGCAGCTTCATGTGCACGTTATCGGGCGCTTCCGCTCCGATCCGGCCTGGCCCGGCCCCGTCTGGGGACACGGCACCCGCACGCCTTATCCCGACCACGCGGCGACGGCCCTGATCGAGCGCGCCGCAGCCCTTTTCGCAGCGGCCTGACCCCATGACCCGACCCATCGCCTACATCACGAACCCGCTCGTCCGCCACAGCGCCGAGCGGGACCCGGAAGCGCTTGCCAATGCGGCGCGGGATCCGCGCACCGCCATGGTGGTCCTGGCCGGCGACCTGCCGGTCCTCCAGGCCGGCGAGCCTGGAACGAGCCTCCTTCCCTCCTCCATTCTGGGCCGCCTCCCCGGCCATCAGGAGCAGGTCTTTCTCGGCACGCTCGGAGACCGTCCCGTGGTGGCGACCCTGGCCGCGCCGGAGGCGGCTGAATCCTTCCTGGACGATCCGGCCTTCGCAGTCGTGGACCTGCGCTCCATCGCCGTGCGCGGCCTCGTTCCGGCGGAGGAGCTCGGGCTGCTCGCGATGGCGAAATCCCTGCTGGACTGGCACCGGCGGCATCGCTTCTGCGCCAATTGTGGCGCGCCGACGCAACTCGCCCAGGCCGGCTTCCGGCGCGATTGCGGTGCTTGCGGCGCCCAGCACTTTCCCCGCACCGATCCGGTGGTGATCATGCTGATCACGCGGGGCGACAAATGCCTCATGGGCCGCCAGCCGCGCTTTGCCGAGAAGATGTATTCCTGCCTCGCGGGCTTCCTGGAGCCGGGCGAGACCATCGAGGATGCGGTCCGCCGGGAGACGTTCGAGGAAGCCGGCATCCGGGTCGGCGCGGTGCGCTACATGACCTCCCAGCCCTGGCCCTTCCCGTCGAACATCATGATCGGCTGCATCGGCGAAGCGCTCACCGAGGAGATCACCTTCGACGGTGAGGAGCTGGAGGACGCCCGCTGGTTCACGAAGGACGATGTCAGGCGCATGCTGGAGGGCACCCACGAGCAATTCGACGCCCCCTCGCCGATCGCGATCGCCAACCATTTGGTCCGGGAGTGGGTGAAGAATTAGGCGCGTTTGAAGGGCGTCATTCGCGAGGGGTGGTGAAGGCGATCCGGGACCATGCGCCGAGAACGGCGCGGAAACCTGCGCCCTTGTCATTCCCGCGCAGGCGGGAACCCAGAACCGCGACGTCTCAAGACAGGGCGAGCCGCGTCGCGTCTCCTGCTGCACCGTCGGCGGCTCTGGGTCCCGGGTTCCGCTTCCGCGGCCCCGGGATGACGGGGGTTGTGTCTGATGTCAAAGAGCCAGCACCTGCGGGCCCGCAGCTTGTGCTGCGAGCCTGCAGGGATCGAGGGAGGGTGCCAGGACCATCCGGCTCGCTGTGTCTGTGAGAGTGGAAGAGCCGGACGGCGTCTTGCACGCGGTTCTTTTAGGCGTTTCGACTTGGCAGCCCACAGGCACCAAGGGCCTCCGGCCACAGGGTTGCGAGGCCTGCGACCGGACCGCTTCCCGCCCCGTTCTTGCGACGCCTCGCGAGCGCGCCCCTCGCCGGGCGGGAATAGAGAACGATATAGCCGAGCCTAGGAAGCTTGTCAAGAACAAAGTGAGAACATAACGTTCGCTCGATCACCCTCTCTGACCTCATCCTGAGGAGCCGCGCCAGCGGCGTCTCGAAGGATCGTCCAGAGAGCACGGGGACGCCCTCGTCCTTCGAGACGCTTCGCTCCTCAGGATGAGGGCTGCGGGGGTGGCCACAGCAGACCGAGATGGCCCAGACGAGCCCGGCCATGACGGGAGAGCGTTGCGGGAAGCGAGTCATTTCCAGGTGGAGCGACGACGATGAGATTGTGGGAACTGCGCCTCTAAGGCTGCGTCGCCAACTCGAACCGGTAGGCGACCTCGACGACCATCTGGCCGCGCAGGTCGAAGGATTGTTCGGCGCCCGGTTGCCCGCCCAGGGCCTCGTAGAAGCGACGGGCGGCGAGATTGTCCTTCAGCACCCACAGGCCGGCCGAGCGGAAGCCGTGCCGACCGAGATGATCGAGAACGCCACCCATCAGCCCGCGGCCGATACCCTGGCGCTTGACCTTGTCGAGCAGGTAGATGGCGAAGAGCTCGGCCTCGGTGCCGAGCAGTTCGGCACCGTCGCGGATCGGCCCGCCACGGGCAAAGCCGACGATCTCGCCGCTATCCGTCTCCGCGACGAGAAGCCTGGCCCGTGGATCCGGCTGCGCGAAGGCGCTTTCCCACATCCGCATCCGCTCTTCGACGGAGAGGCCCGCGAGCGCCTCGGGGCGCAGGAAATCCTTGTAGGATTCACGCCAGCCCTGGACGTGGACCCTGGCGATCCCTTCGATATCACCCCCAACCGCTTCGCGGATGAGGATGGTCACTCGGCCGCTTCCTTGATCTTCTCCCGGAACGGATCGGCCGGGTAGACGCCGAGAATGCGCAGTTCGCGGGAGAAGAATTCCAGCTCCTCCAGGGCCCGCTTGAGATTGGCGTCCTCCGGGTGGCCGTCCACCTCGGCGTAGAACTGCGTCGCCAGGAACTCGCCTTCGAGCATGTAGCTCTCGAGCTTCGTCATGTTGATGCCGTTGGTCGCAAAACCACCCAAAGCCTTGTAGAGCGCGGCAGGCAGGTTGCGGACGCGGAACACGAAGGAGGTCACGGTCGGCCCCTGCCTGGCGGGCGCCCAATACGGCGTCTTCGACAGGATGACGAAGCGGGTGGTGTTGTGCGCCTCGTCCTCCACGTTCTCCAGCAGGATCTTCAGGCCGTAGATGTCGGCCGCCATGCGGGGCGACAGCGATGCCCGGGTCGGATCCTCCCACTCCGACACCTCGCGGGCCGAGCCCGCGGTGTCGCCGGCCACGTGGGCCTTGAGCCCAAGCTTCCGGATGATCTTGCGGCACTGCCCCAGGGCGTGGACATGGCTGTAGACGTCCTTGACGGTGCCGAGATCCGCGCCCGGGATCGCCATGAGATGGAAGTGGATCGGCAGGAAATGCTCGCCGACGATATGCAGCCCGGAGGTCGGCAGCATGTGGTGGATGTCGGCCACGCGCCCGGCGATGGAGTTCTCGATGGGGATCATGGCGAGGCCCGCCGTTCCCTCGTTCACGGCTGCCAGGGCATCCTCGAAGGTCGGACAGGGGAGCGGCTCCCAGTCGGGGCGCGCCTCCGAACAGGCCGTGTGGGAATTGGCGCCCAGCTCACCTTGGAAGGAAATAAGCTTGCTCATGATGTCCTCCGGGACCCAATCATTCTGGCCGCGATGATCTCGCGCGCCCTTTCCAGATCGTGAGGGGTGTCGACGCCGAGCGGCACGTCATCGACCACGACGGCATCGATCCTCATGCCGGCTTCCAGCGCCCGCAGCTGCTCCAGTTTCTCGCGCGTCTCCAGGGGCGACGGCTTGAGGCCGACGAAACGCTGCAACGCCTTGCGGCGATAGGCATAGAGGCCGATGTGGTGATAAAGCGGACCTTCGCCGTAGGGCGCGGTCGCACGGGTGAAGTAGAGGGCGCGGAAATGTCCAGCCGAGAGCGGGCTGCCCACCATCTTCACCACGTTGGGATTGGTCTTCTCCTCCTCCCGGGCGATGACCGCCACGAGAGTCGCGATGTCGACCTCCGGATCGGAGAGCGGGACGATGGAGGCCGCAATCGCCGCCGGATCGATGGTCGGCAGGTCTCCCTGAACGTTCACGATCACGTCATGCCGCCCGTCCGGGTCGAGCTTTTCCACAGCCTCGAAGATGCGATCGGAGCCGGAGGCGTGGTCCGTCCGGGTCATGACCGCGCTCCCCCCTGCCCTGGTCACCGCTTCGGCGATCTCGGGGGCGTCGGTCGCCACGGCCACGGGCCCGATTCCCGCCTCGACGGCCCGCCGCCATACATGGACGATCATGGGTTCGCCGGCGATCTCGGCCAGAGGCTTGTTCGGCAGACGGGTCGCGGCAAGGCGGGAGGGGATCAGGACGATGGGATCGGACATGGTGCGGTCTTCAAGGAAACTGCGCGTCCTTAGAGCATCGGACCCGAAAGTGGAATGCACTTTTGGGATTCATCCGATGCCCCTGCCCTCAAGTCAGCATCGGACCGAAAAGCGGAGGGCGGGGCTTGTCGTCATCGGCCGGAACCGAACCTTCGAGCGGTTCAAGGCGTTCGGCACCCGTGCTGCGACCACGAGAACGGCGAAAACTCCTGGAAACCCCATTGTCAAAACCCCATCACTACGGCTAAGCAACGGCCCTGTCGTGGGCATCCGCCCGCGGATCCGTTCTGCTGCGCTGATTTCGCCGGTGTACGAAGGCGAGGAGAGCCTAACTGATGAATATCGAGACCAATAAGATCGCGGGCGCCGTTTTCGGTTCGCTTCTCTTCGTGGTCGGCGTCAACGTTATCGCCGGCGGCCTGTTTGCTCCCCATAAGCCCGCTGTCCCCGGATACGATCTCCCGGCCCCCGAAGCGGCTGCCGCTGGCGGTGGTGCCGCTCCCGCAGAGCCGGCACAGCCGCTTCCGGTCCTCCTGGCCAGCGCCGATCCGGCGAAGGGCCAGGCTCAGTCCAAGAAGTGCGCCGCCTGCCACACCCTCGAAAAAGGCGGCCCGAACAAGGTCGGCCCGAACCTCTACGGCGTCGTCGGACGCCCGGTCGCCTCGCACGAGGGCTTCAACTACTCGGCCGGCATGAAGGCCCATGGCGGCAACTGGACCTACGAGGCCCTGGACGCCTTCGTCCACAACCCGAAGCAGGCCACCCCCGGCACCATCATGGCCTTCGCGGGCCTTGCCGGAGCCAAGGACCGGGCGGATCTGCTGGCTTACCTGCGGACCCTCTCGGACAACCCGGTTCCGCTCCCGGCTGCCCAGTAAGTCATTCGCATCGATCGCATTTCGGAAAGCCGGGCTTGCTGCCCGGCTTTTCTTTTAGGCGCTCGCGGCATTTACGGTTTATCCCTTGCGCTCGACCCGCCGCGCCCAAAATGTAAGCTGACGACAGACGCCTCGCCCTTTCAGGAGACGCCTTGTGATCCGTACCCTTCTGCCGAGCTTCCTCGCTGCCTGCCTCGCCTTCACCCCTCTCGCAGCCCAGGAAGCCTCATGGCGGCACGGTGCGGCCCTCCTCGACGAGCCCAAATATCCTCAGGGCTTCCCGCATTTCGACTACGTCAACCCGAACGCTCCGAAGGGCGGTCTGGTGCGCCTGGGCGCGCTCGGCACCTTCGACAGCTTCAACATCGTGGTCGCGGGCGTGAAGGGATCGCCCGAGCAGGGGCTCGGCCTGATCTACGAAACCCTGACCACCGCCGCCCTCGACGAGGCGAACGCGGCCTACGGCCTGCTCGCCGAATCCTTCTCCTATCCGGAGGATTATTCCTCGGTGAGCTTCCGCCTGCGCCCGGAAGCCAAGTGGCACGACGGCCGGCCGGTGACGGCGGATGACGTGATCTTTTCCTTCGAGAGCCTGAAGGCGAACAGCCCGACTTACGCCTTCTACTATGCGAACGTCGTCAAGGCTGAGAAGACCGGCGAGCGCGAGGTCAAGTTCACGTTCAACCAGAAAGGCAATCGCGAGCTGCCGCAGATCATGGGCCAGCTGAACATCCTTCCGAAGCATTGGTGGGAAGGCACCGCGCCGGACGGACGCAAGCGCGACGTGACGCAGACCACGCTCGAACCGCCGCTCGGTTCGGGCCCCTATCGCCTCAAGAATTTCGACGCGGGCCGCAACGCGTCTTACGAGCGCGTGAAGGATTACTGGGGCGAAAAGATCAACGTGAATGTGGGGCAGAACAATTTCGACGAGATCCGCTACGAGTACTATCGCGACGCGACGGTGCTGCTCGAAGCCTTCAAGGCGGATCGCCTCGACTTCCGTACCGAGAACAGCGCCCGCAACTGGGCCACGGGCTACGACTTCCCGGCACGCCAGGAAGGCCGCGTCGTCCTGGAAGAATTCCCGTTCCGCGCCACGGGCGTCATGCAGGCCTTCGTGCTCAACATGCGGCGTGACAAGTACAAGGATCAGCGCGTCCGCCGGGCCTTCAACCTGGCCTTTCCCTTCGAGGAACTGAACAAGACGATCTTTTACGGTCTCTATGAGCGCCCCTCGAGCTATTTCTACGGGCTCGACCTAGCCTCGTCGGGCCTGCCCGAAGGCAAGGAACTGGAGATCCTGGAGAGCGTTCGCGACAAGGTGCCGGCGAGCGTCTTCACGGCGCCCTACAAGAACCCGGTCAACGACTCGCCCGAAGCGATCCGCAACAATCTGCGCGAGGCGGATCGCCTGCTCAAGGAAGCCGGGTGGGAGGTGAAGAACGGCCGCCGCGTCAACGCCAAGGGCGAGGTGCTGAGCGCGGAACTGCTCAGCAGCAGCCCCAACGAGGAGCGCGTGTTCCTGCCCTACAAGGCATCCCTGGAGCGGCTGGGCATCGCCGCGAGCGTGCGCACCATCGACGACGTGCAATACACCAACCGCACCCGCTCCTTCGATTTCGACATCGCCACCGGCCTCTGGCCGCAATCCCTCTCGCCCGGCAACGAGCAGCGCGAATTCTGGGGATCGCAGGCCGCGTCACGGGAAGGCTCCCGCAACCTCGCCGGCATTGCCGATCCCGGCATCGACGCGCTGATCGACAAGGTGATCTTCGCCACGGACCGCGAGGATCTCGTGGCCGCAACGAAAGCGCTCGACCGCGTTCTGCTCGCCCACGATTACGTGGTGCCGCAATGGACCTCGCTGAAGCAGCGCACGGCGCGCTGGAACCGCTACTCCCATCCCGAGACGATGCCGCGCTACGGCGGTGCCGCCTTCCCGACCATCTGGTGGTACGATGAAGCCAAGGCCGCCAAGACGGGAGCACCGCGATGAGGGACATCAGCCGCCGGACCATTCTCATGACGGGAGCGGCAGGTGCCGCTCTTTCCTTGCTGCCGCGCAACGCTCTGGCGCTGGTGGGTGAAACCGAGACGTATGGTCTCTCAAGCTTCGGCGAGTTGAAATACGCGCCCAACTTCAAGCATTTCGATTACGTCAACCCGAATGCGCCCAAAGGCGGCACGCTGGCGATCCAGATCAAGCAGACCACCGGCAACCAGAACTTCGACACCTTCAACACGCTCAACGTCTTCGTGCTGCGCGGCGACGGCGCGGCCGGAATGACGAGCACCTTCGACAGCCTGATGGCCGGCTCGGGCGACGAGCCCGATGCGCTGTACGGGCTTGTGGCGAAGAGCGTGCGCATCTCGGAAGACAAGCTCACCTACCGCTTCATCCTGCGCCCCGAAGCACGCTTCCACGACGGCTCGAAGCTGACCGCGAAGGATGCGGCCTTCTCGCTCAACATCCTGAAGACCAAGGGTCATCCGGTCTTCAACCAGCTCCTGACCCAGATGGCCTCGGCGGAAGCGGAGGCGGACGATGTCCTGCTCGTCCGGTTCACGCCGCAGCGCAGCCGCGACATCCACCTCATCGTCGGCGGCATGCCGATCTTCTCCGAGCGCTACTGGCAGGGGAAGGATTTCGAGGCCTCCACGCTGGAAGCGCCGCTCGGCTCCGGCCCCTACAAGGTCGGACGCTTCGAGGTCGGGCGCTTCATCGAGTTCGACCGCGTTCCTGATTACTGGGCCAAGGACCTGCCGGTGAATGTGGGCCAGAACAATTTCGAGCACGTCCGCTACGAATATTTCCGCGACCGCACCGTGGCCTTCGAGGCGTTCAAGAACGGCACGCTCAACTACAACGAGGAATACACGTCCCGCATCTGGTCGACGGGCTACGATTTTCCGGCCGTGCGCGAAGGCAAGGTGAAGAAGGAAGAGATCTCGAACGACGCGCCCTCGACGATCCAGGGCTGGTACTTCAACACGCGCCGGGACGCCTTCAAGGACCCACGCATCCGCGAAGCCATCGGCCTCGCCTTCGACTTCGAATGGACGAACGCCAACATCATGTTCGGCCTGTTCAGGCGCACGACATCGTTCTTCGAGAACAGCGACATGAAGGCGGTCGGCAAGCCCTCGCCGGAAGAGCTGGCGCTGCTCGAACCGTTTCGCGGCACGCTCCCGGCCAGCGTCTTCGGCGATCCCGTTCTGCCTCCCGTGTCCGACGGATCCGGCCAGGACCGGCGCCTTCTGCGCCGTGCCGACGAGCTGCTGCGCGAAGCGGGATGCAAGCGCGAGGGCGGAGCGCTGAAACTGCCGAACGGGCAACCCTTCAGGATCGAGTTCCTCGATTTCCAACCCTCGCTTCAGCCGCACACGCAGCCATTCCAGGCGAACCTGAAGCGGCTCGGCATCGACGCCACGTCGCGCATCGTCGATGCGGCGCAGTACCAGCGCCGGATGGACGAGTACGATTTCGACATGGCGAGCCGCAATCTCGTCGGCTCGTCCACGCCCGGGGACAGCCTGCGCATCGTCTACGGATCGGCTGCCGGCAAGAGGCCTGGCTCGCAGAACCTCGCCGGGATCGACAACCCGGCCGTGGACGCACTCATCGAGACAATCGGCAACGCCAAGTCGCGCCAGGAGCTGAACGTCGCCTGCCGTGCCCTGGACCGGGTCCTCCGTTCGGGCCATTATTGGGTCCCCATGTGGTACCGGGCCAGCGAATGGCTTGCCTATTGGGACCAGTTCTCCCGCCCCGAGACCAAGCCCCGTCTCTCATCGGGCGCACCGGGAACTTGGTGGTACGATGCCGAGAAGGCGAAGCGGATCGGAAGAGGATAAGGCTTGGACACGAACGGCTCGAAACACGCGTCAGGCTTCAACGCCCCCCACCTCGGCCGCATCGGCCTTAAGTTCGCAGGCGCTTGATGCTCGCCTATATCGCACGCCGCATTCTCCTCATGATCCCGACCATCCTCGGGATCATGCTCATCTCCTTCGCCCTGGTGCAGTTCGCCCCCGGCGGCCCGGTCGAGCGCATCATCGCGCAGCTGCAGGGACAGGATTCCAGCACGTCTTCCCGTATCTCCGGCGGCGGCGGCGATTTCGGCGTCCAGAGCCCCGGAGGCGCGGGCGCAGGCGGGGGCGACACCTCCCGCTATCGCGGCGCGCAGGGCCTCGACCCGCAATTCATCAAGCAGCTCGAAGCGCAGTTCGGCTTCGACAAGCCAGCCTATGAGCGTTTCCTGAAGATGCTGTGGGATTATGCCCGCTTCGACTTCGGCAAGAGCTACTTCCGCGACATCTCGGTTCTGGAACTGATCAAGGAGAAGCTGCCCGTTTCCATCAGCCTCGGGCTCTGGATGACGCTCCTGTCCTATGCGATCTCGATCCCGCTCGGCATCAAGAAGGCCGTGCAGGACGGCTCCTCCTTCGACATCTGGACCTCCGCCGTCGTCATCATCGGCTATGCCATTCCGGGCTTTCTCTTCGCGATCCTCCTGATCGTGCTCTTCGCCGGCGGCTCGTTCTGGCAGATCTTCCCGTTGCGCGGCCTGACCTCGGAGAGCTGGTCCCTCATGCCCTGGTATTGGCAGATCGTCGATTACTTCTGGCATCTGGTGCTGCCGATCACCGCCATGGCGCTGGGCGCCTTCGCCACCTCGACCCTGCTGACGAAGAACTCGTTCCTCGACGAGATCCGCAAGCAATACGTGCTCACGGCGCGCATGAAGGGATTGTCCGAGCGGCAGGTCCTCTACGGCCACGTGTTCCGCAATGCCATGCTCATCGTCATCGCGGGCTTTCCGGGAGCCTTCATCGGCGCCTTCTTCGCCGGAGCGCTTCTCATCGAAACCATCTTCTCCCTCGACGGGCTCGGGCTTCTGTCCTTCGAGTCCATCGTGAACCGCGACTACCCGGTGGTCTTCGCCAATCTCTACATCTTCTCGCTGGTGGGCCTGGCCGTGAACCTGGTGTCCGACCTCACCTATACCTGGATCGACCCGCGGATCGATTTCGAGACCAGGGAGGCGTGAGATGGAGCATCCATCACACCTCAGTGTCGTTCCCGGCCGGAGCGTAGCGAAGGGGAAGGGAATCCACTCACACGCTCGGCGCTATGGATCCCCTTCTCGGCCCTTGTGGGCCGCCGGGGATGACAACGGCAAGGGAGGCGTGAGATGAACGAGAACGTGCCCGTCGTCTCGCCGGCCTCGTCGCCCGTGGCTCCGCCCCTGCCGAAGGAAGGCTTCATCAGGCTCTCGCCTCTCAATCGGCGGCGCCTGCAGAACTTCAAGGCCAATCGGCGCGGATACTGGTCGTTCTGGATCTTCATGATCCTGTTCGTGCTGAGCCTGTTCGCGGAGCTGATCGCGAACGACAAGCCGATCCTCGCCTCCTACAAGGGCGAGCTGCTTTACCCGGCCTTCGTGGACTACCCGGAGGAGAAGTTCGGCGGCTTCCTGGCGCAGACCGATTATCGCGATCCGATCATCGCCAAGGAGATCCAGGACAACGGCTGGCTGCTCTGGGCGCCGGTCCGGTTCTCCTACAACACGCACAATCTCGACCTGCCCGTCCCCGCGCCCGCGCCGCCCACATGGATGCTCACCGACGAGCAATGCCGCCCCATCGCGGAGCGCACCGGCGGCACCGGCTGCAAGGATATCGAGTGGAACTGGCTCGGCACCGACGACCAGGGACGCGACGTCGTGGCGCGCCTCATCTACGGCTTCCGCATCTCCGTGCTGTTCGGGCTGACGCTCGCCGGCATCTCGTCCATCGTGGGCATCCTTGCCGGTGCGGTGCAGGGCTATTACGGCGGCTGGACCGACCTGCTGTTCCAGCGCTTCATCGAGATCTGGACAGCGATCCCTTCGCTCTATCTCCTCATCATCATCTCGGCCGTGATCACGCCGAGCTTCTTCGTGCTGCTCGGCATCCTGCTGCTCTTCTCCTGGGTGTCACTCGTAGGCGTGGTGCGCGCCGAATTCCTGCGCGCGCGAAACTTCGAATACGTGCGCGCCGCACGCGCCTTGGGCCTGTCCAACGGCACCATCATGTTCAAGCATCTCCTGCCGAACGCCATGGTGGCGACGCTGACCTTCATGCCGTTCATCATCAACGGCTCGATCACGACGCTCACCTCGCTCGACTTCCTCGGCTTCGGACTTCCGCCCGGCTCGCCCTCGCTCGGCGAGTTGCTGGCGCAGGGCAAGGCGAACCTTCAGGCGCCGTGGCTCGGCCTCGCGGGCTTCTTCGTGATCGCCATCATGCTCAGCCTCCTCATCTTCATCGGCGAAGCGGTGCGCGACGCCTTCGACCCGCGGAAGACGTTTCGATGACCGAGCCCCTCCTCTCCGTCCAAGACCTCTCCGTCGCCTTCCGCCAGGGCGGCGGCGACATGCTGGCGGTCGATCGCGTATCCTTCGACGTCATGCCAGGCGAGACGGTGGCGCTGGTGGGAGAATCCGGGTCGGGCAAGTCCGTCACCGCCCTGTCGGCACTCAAGCTCCTGCCCTACCCGTCCGCGCATCATCCCTCGGGCCGCATCCTGTTCAAGGGCAAGGACCTGGTCGCCGCCGACGAGGACGAGATGCGAAAGGTGCGCGGCGACGACATCACCATGGTGTTCCAGGAGCCGATGACCTCGCTCAACCCGCTCCACACCATCGAGCGGCAGATCGGCGAAATCCTGAAGCTGCACCGTGGCCTGTCCGACCGTCAGGCGCGCGCCCGCACGCTCGAGCTTCTCACCCTCGTCGGCATCCGCGATGCGGAATCGCGGCTCGACGCCTATCCGCACCAGCTCTCCGGCGGGCAGCGCCAGCGCGTGATGATCGCCATGGCGCTCGCCAACGAGCCCGATCTCTTCATCGCCGACGAGCCCACCACGGCGCTCGACGTGACCGTGCAGGCCCAGATCCTGAAGCTGCTCGCCGAGCTGAAGAGCAGGCTCAACATGTCGATGCTCTTCATCACCCATGATCTCGGCATCGTGCGCAAGATCGCCGACCGGGTCTGCGTGATGCTGAAGGGCAAAATCGTCGAGCAGGGAACCGTCGCGGAGGTGTTCGGCAATCCGCAGCATCCTTACACGCAACGGCTCCTCGCCGCAGAGCCGAAGGGCCGCGCCAATCCGGTGTCGAAGGATGCGCCGGTCATCGTCGATGCCGGGCCCATCAAGGTGTGGTTTCCGATCAAGCGCGGCTTCTTCCAGAAGACCGTAGGCCATGTGAAGGCCGTCGACGGCGTTTCCGTGCGCGTGCGCAGGGGCGAGACCGTCGGCGTGGTGGGCGAATCCGGCTCCGGCAAGACGACGCTCGGCCTCGCCATCCTGCGCCTCGTGCAGTCGGAAGGCCCCGTCGTCTTCCTCGGCAACCGCATCGACGGCATGCGCGGGAAGGAGATCCGCCCCCTGCGCAAGGACCTGCAGGTGGTGTTCCAGGATCCTTACGGCTCCCTCTCGCCCCGCATGTCCATCGCCGAGATCGTGGAGGAAGGGCTGCTCGTTCAGGACAAGGGCCTCACCTACGCGCAGCGTCGCGACATCGTCGCGCGAGCCTTGCAGGACGTGGGCCTCGATCCCTCCACCATGGACCGCTACCCGCACGAGTTCTCCGGCGGCCAGCGCCAGCGCATCGCCATCGCCCGCGCCATGGCGCTCGAACCGCAATTCATCATGCTCGACGAGCCGACCTCGGCGCTCGACATGTCGGTACAGGCGCAGATCGTCGAGTTGCTGCGCGATCTGCAGAAGCGGCGCGACCTCGCCTACATGTTCATCAGTCACGATCTCAAGGTGGTGCGGGCGCTCGCCAACCACGTGGTGGTGATGCAGAACGGCAAGATCGTCGAGGAAGGATCCGCCGAGAGCATCTTCGCCGCCCCCCGGACCGACTACACCAAGGCCCTCTTCGCCGCCGCCTTCAACCTCGAAACGGCGGCATCGCACGCCGTTCGGGAATAGGAAGCCCATTCGCGCATCACCACCCCGGCAGGTTCGCCGACCAGCAGTAGCGGCAGACAGCAGGCCTTAACGGTTCTACAGGATCGAGCCGGCCTTCCATGCCAATGATGATTGACGTAACGGATATTTAACAATATATCATATCAAAGATAGAGCTAATCACTTTCGGTATCAGAGACACCTTCATGTCGTATTCGACACTCGCCGCGCCATCCAACATCAAGATCAAGGTCGGCGACGCCAGTCCCGCTACAAATATCCATATTCTTGAGAACGGCCAACCTGGACGGATCATCGGCGAGGTCGTGTTCGACGGCTTCGATCCGGACCACAGCTACACTGTGTCTCTCGTAAAGCCATTGGAACCTGATCAACTGGCTGTCGTGCCATTCGAAATTGTAAACGGCACGGGCGCCGATGCCGGGAAGTTCTTCTTCAAGCTGAAAGATGGTCAGACCCTTGATTTTGAGGGCTCGGGCGTCGACAACTTCGACATCAAGGTCACCGACAACAGCTTAACCGGAGACAACACCACCGTCCGACCGATTGACTGCATAGTAGACAACGTGGTCGACGGACCGACGAGCATCACCGTGAACGCGCAGACGACGCTCGCCATCACCGAAAATGCCGATCCGCTCAATTTGGGCGACATCCTCCAGACGGGTGGGGATGACGTAGGGTACACTTATACCCTGGTCGCGGCGGGAGGCCCCGGAAACCCGGATGCCGACGCACTCGCGGAATTGTTCGAGATTTCCGAAGACCGACTCGTGCAGAAGGTCGCGTTCGACCGCGAGGCTTTTCCGGGGGGCACCTTCACCTTCAAGATCAAGGCAGAAGTCGTCGACGGACCCAGCCTGACCTATGAGCAGACGATCACGGTCAATGTAAGCAACGTCAACGAAGCTCCGACAGCCATCGACTTTGGCACGGCGGGTATGTCACCACTGCGGTCTGGCGGAACGCCCCCACCGGCACCGCCTTCCAGGCCCTGCGCACGATCGATCAGGATGTAGGGGACACCCATACCTACGCGATTGTCACCGGCGATGGCCTCGACACCCTGGTCACGAACAGCGCCTTCGCGATCGGCACCGGAAACGATGCCGGCAAGCTCGTGGTTCGCAATGCCGGTCTCCTGGCAGCGCTCAGCGGCGCTCAGACCCTGTGGATCAAGTCGACGGATTCGGGCGCCGGCCATCTGTCCGTCTGGCAACAGGTCACGGTCAACGTCGATGTGCCGCCCCACGAAAACCATGCGCCGACAGGCTTGGAAGTGCACATTGACGATGACGCTTTTACGACCGCTATCGCGTTGGACGAACTCGGCGAAGCCGGTCGCATCATCGGTGCCCTGGTCGCCACCGATTGGGATGATGATGACTCTCATACCTTCCAGATCATCGATCAGAACTCGCCCTTCGAGATCGTCGCCGATCAAGACGGCTTCAGCACCCTCAAACTGAAGGCCGGCACGGTGCTGGACCGCGAAGCCTATCCGAACGGCACTTTCACCCTGAACATCAAGGTGACCGACGCTGCCGGGGCCAGCTTCACGCAGGCGATCACCGTCGCTGTCGGCAACGTCAACGAAGCTCCGACAGACATCACCCTGTCTAAGTCGGCAGTTGCCGAGAACTCCGTGGCGGGCACCGTGGTGGGCGACCTGCGCGCCTTCGATCCCGATCTGGGCGACAGCTTCACTTTCTCGCTCTCCGACAATGCCGGCGGCGCGTTCAAGATCGAGAACGGCAAGATCGTGGTGGCCGATGCTTCCAAGCTCGACTACGAGACGGCGGCCTCGCACAAGATCAAGGTGAAGGTCACGGATGCCGGCAACCTCTCGTTCGAGAAGGAATTTGTCGTCGGCGTGACCGACGTCGCCGAGAGCGTGGACGGTGCCAAGAAGAACGACAAGCTCATCGGTGGCATTGGCGCCGACATCCTGGACGGTAAGCTCGGCAAGGACACGCTGACCGGCGGTCTCGGCAAGGACGCCTTCGTGTTCAGCACGAAGCTCGGCAAGTCGAACGTCGACAAGATCACCGACTTCAAGGTCGGCGAGGATGTGATCTACCTCGACAACGCCATCTTCAAGAAGCTCGGCAAGGCCGGTTCCCTGGCCAGCCCGGTAAAGCTCAAGAAGGCGAACTTCGTGCTCGGCGACAAAGCCAAGGACGGCAACGACTATGTCGGCTACGACTCGAAGAAGGGCGTGCTCTGGTACGACTCCAACGGTTCGGCGGCCGGCGGGCAGGAGACGATCGCGACGCTCTCCAAGAAGCTGAAGTTGACCTTCGACCACTTCTTCATCGTCTAAGTTCCGAAGAACCCCAGATCCAAGCCCCGGCGGGAAACCGCCGGGGCTTTTTCGTTCAGGAACGCCCCATCCGGAGCCATCCAAACGGCCTGTCGCCTCCATCGCATTGATCGCTTATAACCACTGGCCTGGTCTCATGACCGAAGGAGAATTCATGCCTCGCGCTCTACTCATCGTGCTCGATTCCGTCGGTATCGGCGGGGCGGAGGACGCGGCTGCCTATGGCGACGCCGGGGCCGATACGGTCGGGCACATCGCCGAAGCCTGCGCCGCGGGCCGTGGCGATCAGGCCGGTTTGCGCCAGGGCCTACTCGACCTGCCGCACATGACGGCGCTCGGCCTCGGACTTGCCTGCGAGGCCTCGACGGGCCGCATGCCGCCGAACCTGGCCCCGAAGGGCGCGCTGAAAGGCGCCTGGGGCTATGGCGTCGAGACCTCTAAAGGCAAGGATACGCCCTCGGGCCATTGGGAGATCGCGGGCGTTCCCGTCACCTTCGATTGGGGTTATTTCCCCAACACGATCCCGTCCTTTCCGGAGCAACTGACGGCCGCTCTCATCGAGCGCGGCAACCTCCCCGGCATCCTCGGCAACAAGCATGCCTCGGGCACCGCCGTCATCGACGAGCTCGGCGCCGAGCACATGCGCAGCGGCAAGCCGATCGTCTACACCTCGGTCGACAGCGTGCTGCAGATCGCGGCCCACGAGGAAACCTTCGGGCTGGAGCGGCTCTACGATCTCTGCCGGATCGGCCGCGAACTTTGCGACGAATACAAGATCGGCCGCGTGATCGCCCGCCCCTTCATCGGCTCGCCCGAGACGGGCTTCAAGCGCACCGGCAATCGCAAGGATTTTGCCACGCCGACACCCGCCGACACCATCCTCGACACGCTCGCGAAGGCGGGCCGCTCCGTGGTCACCGTCGGCAAGATCGGCGACATCTTCGCCCATCGCTCGACGGGCAAGGAGGTGAAACCCAACGGTAACGATGCCTGCCTGTCCGCCGCGATCGCGGCGCTGCAGGACCTGCCCGACGGCGGCTTCGTCTTCGCCAACCTGGTGGATTTCGACAGCGAGTTCGGCCATCGCCGCGACATTCCCGGCTATGCCGCCGCCCTGGAGGCGTTCGACAGGCGTGTCCCTGAAATCGAGGCTGCTCTTCAGGACGGCGACCTCGTCATCATCACCGCCGACCACGGCAACGACCCCTCCTGGCGCGGCTCCGACCATACTCGCGAGCACGTGCCGATCCTGAGCTTCGGGCGGGGTATGGCGCAGGGAGCCATCGGGCGGCGGGAGAGCTTTGCCGATATCGGGGCGAGCGTGCTGGAGCATCTGGGGGTGAGGAATCCGGGCAAGGGGAGGTCTTGGCTCTAATCCTCCGCGTCATGGCCGGGCTTGTCCCGACCATCCCGATCCGATGAGGCTCGGCGCTTCAGGTCATCGGGATCACCGGCACAAGGCCGGTGATGACGTAAGGACAATTGCGCCACATCCTCAAAAAGAGCCAAGCTGCCGCACCCTCGGCGGGCGCCATTGACGGCACCGAAACTTTGGATCAGTCTTCCACAGATCGTATGGAGGCTCTCCGACGATCCGTTGAGGGAGTCTTCCCGTTTTTGCGTGGAAGATCGTTCATGAGCTCGCCTAACCGCTCGACCCATATCCGGCTCACCTCCCACCCCGAGCCGAACGCAGGCACCATCAAGCATCCGATCAAATGGGGGGCACAGGATCCCAAGGAGCGTGGCCCGATCATCGGCACCGTCACCAATCCGGCCGACCGCAACGTGATCGGCGCCCATGGTGGTTCCTATTCCCTGTACCGGGCGCTCGCCATCTCGGCCCGGGCCCTCAACCCGCTGGCGCGACCGGATCTCCACAACACGCACCCGACTGCCGAGATCGGCCCGCATCCGCAATGGTTCGAGCCCGGCAGGATCGTGTCCCTCGATCCCTGGGGCCATATGGTCGGCGAGATCTACAAGGACGAGATCGCCGGCGGCCTCGACATCCGGCCCAGCATCGCCGTCACCAAGGCGCGGCTCAACATGCCCGAAATCCTCTCCGCCATGGGAGCGAAGCGGCTCAAGGCCGATGGCGGCTTCCTGCATGATTCGGGCGACATCTCGGTCACGAAGATCGCGGTCGACCCCGTCTGGTACCTGCCGGGCATCGCGCAACGGTTCGGCTGTTCCGAGGGCGAATTGCGCCGCACCCTGTTCGAGCAGACGGGTGGCATGTTCCCGGAACTCGTCACGCGGCCCGACATGAACGTCTTCCTGCCGCCCATCGGCAACACCACAGTCTATGTGGTGGGCGACGTCTCACGCCTGAGCGACCCCAAGACCCGCATCGCCTGCCGCGTCCACGACGAGTGCAACGGCTCCGACGTGTTCGGCTCCGACATCTGCACCTGCCGACCCTACCTCGTGCACGGCATCGAGGAATGCGTCCGGGAGGCGCAAGAGGGCGGCGTCGGCGTGATCGCCTACAACCGCAAGGAAGGCCGTGCGCTCGGCGAAGTCACCAAGTTCCTGGTCTACAATGCCCGCAAGCGCCAGGAGGGCGGCGATCAGGCCGCCACCTATTTCGAGCGCACCGAGTGCGTGGCCGGCGTGCAGGATGCACGGTTCCAGCAGCTCATGCCGGATGTGCTGCACTGGCTCGGCATCCGCCGCATCGACCGGCTCATGTCCATGTCCAACATGAAGTACGACGCCATTACCGACTCCGGCATCGAGGTGGTGGAGCGCGTGCCGATCCCGGCCGAGCTCGTGCCGCCGGATGCGCAGGTGGAGCTGGAGGCCAAGAAGGCCGCCGGTTACTACACGCCCGACGGCGCGCCCGACCCGGCCGAGCTGACGCAGGTGAAGGGCCGCGACCTGGAGCGGTTCTGACGCTTGGCCTTTAACCTTCTCGTCAAACGGCCGAGCGCCGGGATGCTGCGCTCGGCCGATACTATGCTATCGCTCCCGACCCGAGAGCACCGGAGCCCTGCGTGACCGACCAGCCTGAATCGTCTTCCGAGACCGAAGCCGCCCGAAGCCTGCTGACTGCCGCAGCGGTGCGGGAGCGGTCGCATCAGCTCCTCGAGGCCGGGCTCGAGGGCCGCCTCAAGCACTTCTCGGTCGATCTCGACCACCTGGAGGCTTGCGCCGACGAGGTCGTGAAGACGATCCGCGAGGCCTATCCTTCCCTCGATATCCCGTTCCATGCCCGCTGGCGCCATTTCTCCGCCGGCGGCCACGACCGCTGGGATGCGGTGATGCACGGCGCGCCCTGGGGAACCGCCGCCGACATGGCCCGCGCCGCCTTCGATCTCGCCATCGTGTCCGTTCTGCTCGATGCGGGCGCGGGGGCGCAATGGCGCTACGAGGAAGGACGCACGGGCGAAACCTATAACCGGTCCGAAGGCCTGGCGGTCGCAAGCTTCGACATGTTCGTGAGCGGCGCCTTTTCCAGCAGGCCGGAGGATCCTTTCCGAGTCGATGCCGATGTGCTGATGACGCTCACGCCCGAGGATCTGGCCGAAGGCTTCCAGGTCTCGGCCGACAATCCGCTCGTCGGCCTCGAGGGCCGCGCCGCCCTGCTCAACCGCCTCGGACGCGTGGTTGCGACGAATCCCGACATTTTCGGACAGGTCGACGATCCGAGACCGGGCGGTCTCGTCGATGTCATCGCCGCCACGGCCGAAGACGACAGCATCAAGGCGACGGCGATTCTGGAAGCCCTCCTCACCCATCTCGGTCCCATCTGGCCGGGCCGCATCACGCTCGGCGGCATCGATCTCGGCGACACCTGGCGCCATCCCCTGGTCGAAGCGCCGGACGTCACGAAGGGGCTGATCCCCTTCCACAAGCTGTCCCAGTGGCTCTCCTATTCACTGATCGAGCCGCTCGAATGGGCGGGCTTCACCGTCGTCGACATCGACGGCCTCACGGGCCTGCCCGAATATCGCAACGGGGGGCTTTTTCTCGACACGGGCGTGATCGCCCTGAAGGATCCGGCGGACGCAGCCCGTCCCCACGCGGTCGATTCCGAGCTCGTGGTGGAATGGCGGGCCTTGACCGTGGCCCTTCTCGACCGCATTGCCGAACCGATCCGCACGAAGCTAGGATTCGCCGCGAAGGACTTCCCTCTCGCCAAGGTGCTCGAAGGCGGCACCTGGGCGACGGGGCGCAGGCTCGCGAGGGAGAAGCGCGGCGACGGCTCGCCTCCCCTCAGCGTGATCAGCGACGGGACGGTGTTCTAGAGCACCGAACCCAAAAGCGGGAACCGGGTTTGCGTGAAAAGATGCGCAAAACCAAAACCTTGAAACATCGAATGGCTTCGCATTCACGTCCGATGCTTTAGATGAATCAGCATACGACGATCAAAGAGGATAAGAACATGCAGGGCGTTACCGTGGTCGATCATCCGCTGGTTCAGCACAAGCTGACGCTGATGCGGGACAAGGAACGCTCGACGAAAGGCTTTCGCCAGCTCCTCAACGAGATCGGCATGCTGCTCTGCTACGAGGTCACCCGCGACCTGCCCATGGAGCGCATCCAGATCGAGACGCCGCTCACCACCATGGAAGGCGCGCAGATCGCCGGCAAGAAGCTCGTCTTCGCTCCGATCCTGCGCGCCGGCGTCGGCTTCCTCGACGGGATGCTCACGCTGGTTCCGGCGGCACGCGTCGCCCATATCGGCCTCTACCGCGATCCGGAATCGCTCCAGGCAGTAGAATATTATTTCAAGGCTCCGTCCGACCTCGCCGACCGCATGGTGCTGGTGCTCGACCCGATGCTGGCGACCGCGAACTCGGCCGTTGCCGCCATCGACCGGCTGAAGGAGCGCGGCGCCAAGGACCTGCGCTTCGTCTGCCTGCTCGCAGCACCCGAGGGCATCGAGAAGCTGCGCGGCGCGCATCCCGACGTGCATATCTGGACCGCATCCATCGACGAGCGCCTCAACGACCACGGCTATATCGTGCCGGGGCTCGGCGATGCCGGCGACCGGATGTACGGAACGCGTTAACCGGGGATCATCAGCCTTGCGCTTCATCGTCGCCGATTGGGGAACGACCCGCTTCCGTGGCTATCTGATCGAGGGCGAGACCATTCTCGATCAGGTCTCGTCGGATGAGGGCGTGTCGGCCCTCCGACGGGGCCAGCATCGCGATGTGTTCCTGCGCCAGTGCGGACATTGGCTGAAGGCGGAACCGGACGCTCCGGTTCTTCTCGTCGGCATGGTGGGGAGCCGCGAGGGCTGGGTCGAAGCGCCCTATGCCGTCTGCCCCGCGGGCCCGGCCGAAATCGCCCGAGCGCTCGCGCCTGTGGATCTGGAGAACGGCCGCAAGGGATACATCATCCCCGGCCTGTTCTGCGAGCCCGCGCCCGGTGCCGCCGACGTGATGCGCGGCGAGGAAACGCTGGTTCTCGGCGCCGGGATCGAGAACGGATTGATCTGCTCGGCCGGCACGCATCCGAAATGGATCGAAATGAAGAACGGGCGCATCGAGCGCTTCGCCACCTACATGACAGGCGAGATGTATGCGCTGCTGCGCGAGCATTCCATGATCGGCCGCCCGGCCACCGAGCCGGAAGACCCGAAGGGTTTCGATCTCGGCCTCGATGCGGCGGACCGCAACAGCGGCGAGAACAGGGTCGGCCTGCTGCATCTCCTGTTCAGCGCCCGCGCGTCCGTGGTCTCGGGGCGGATGAACAGCAATCTGCTGGCGCCTTACCTCTCCGGGCTGCTGACGGGCGACGAGATCAACGGCGCGCTGTCGCAGTTCGGCCGCCCCTCCTCCGTCACGATCCTGGCCGCACCGGAACGCGCGGAGCTCTACATCCATGCGCTCAAGCGCCACGGCATCGAGGCGAAGACGAAGGACATGCAGCACGCGCTCATTGCAGGTCTTGCACGCATCGTGCGCGAGCATGCGATCGGATGACGCGCATGCCATCACCCATTTAATCCTGCTCCCAATTCTTCCATCGTTAGGTCAAAGCCGATGCCCCATCCTCTTCTCGCCTCCGCGACCGACGCCTCGAAGCCGGTCTGGCTCGTGACCGAGCAGACCTGGCCAGAGATTGCGGGACAGCTCCCGCGATTGGCGCAGGGCTTCGCGAAGGCCCAAGGCTTCGAAGGCAAGGCCGGGAGCCATTGCCTGCTGCCGGATGCCGATGGCGGCCTCACGGGCATCGTCTTTGGTCTCAATGGCGCCGATGCAAAACACAACGATCCGTTTCTCGTCGGCAAGCTTCCGACCCTCCTGCCGGACGGCATCTATCGCTTCGAGACGGATGCGCCGAACGCGACGCTCGCCACCCTCGCCTGGCTGCTCGGAAGCTACAGCTTCAGCCGCTACCGCACACGCCGCGAGAAAGCTGTTCGCCTGGTAGTGCCCGAAGGCGTCGATGCCGAGGAAGTCTCGCACATCGCCAACGCGGTCGTGACGAGCCGCGATCTCGTCAACACGCCGACCAGCGATCTCGGCCCGGACGGGATCGAGGCGGCGGCGCGTCAGCTCGCGGAGAAGCATGGCGCTTCCTTCACCAGCATCGTCGGCGACGATCTGCTCAAGCAGAACTTTCCGATGATCCATGCGGTCGGGCGCGCATCGGCCATTCCGCCGCGTCTCATCGATTTCACCTGGGGCAAGGCGGATGCGCCGCGCATCACGCTCGTCGGCAAGGGCGTCGCCTTCGATACCGGCGGCCTCGACATCAAGCCCGCCTCGTCCATGCTACTCATGCGCAAGGACATGGGCGGCGCGGCCGCAACCCTCGCGCTGGCCTCCATGATCATGGACGCCAAGCTCCCGGTGCGCCTGCGCGTGCTGATTCCCGCCGTCGAGAATTCCATCTCCAGCAATGCCTTCCGCCCCGGCGACATTCTGCCGAGCCGCAAGGGCATCAGCGTCGAGATCGGCAACACGGATGCCGAGGGCCGGCTGATCCTGGCCGATGCCCTGGCGCTGGCGGACGAGGAGAGCCCGGACCTTCTCGTCGATTTCGCGACGCTGACGGGCGCGGCCCGCGTGGCGCTCGGCCCCGAGCTGCCGCCGTTCTACACCGACGACGATGCGCTCGCCGCCGACATTGCCCGCCATGGCACGGCAGTGAACGACCCCGTGTGGCGCATGCCGCTCTGGGCGCCCTATCAGAGCCAGCTCGATTCCAAGTTCGCCGACATGAACAACACGGGCGGGCCGATGGGCGGATCGATCACCGCGGCCCTGTTCCTGCGCCGCTTCGTGTCGTCGGCCAAGGCCCATGTGCATTTCGACATCTTCGCCTGGAACAGCTCGACCAAGCCCGCGCGTCCCGAGGGTGGCGAGGTTCAGGCGGCGCGCGCCATGTACGCTCTCCTGAAGGAGCGCTACGGTTCATGAGCCAATGGCCTTGTGCCACCGAAGAGATTAGAAAGACGGCATGATCGTTCAGGAGTTGCCCCGATGAGTTTCGACCGCCGCATCACGCCCGTCCGTGAGGATCTCGCCGATGAGCGCCTGCGCGGGCAGGTCACGGCCGAGCGCTTCACGGCCGGTACGGTCAAGCGCGTCGTCGCGACCTTCTCGCCCCTGCACCGCCACCCGTCCCGCGAGGCGCCCGTGGACACGCAGGCGATCTTCGGGGAAAGCGTGACCGTCTACGACGAGCATGAGGGCTGGGCCTGGGTGCAGCTCCACCATGACGGTTATGTAGGGTACCTGCCGAGCGACGCCCTCGGCCAGCCGGGACCGGAACCGACCCACAAGGTCAGTGCCGTCCGCACCTTCGTCTATCCCGGCCCCAACCTGAAGCTGCCCTTTCAGGATTACCTGACGCTGAATTCCAAGGTTGCTGTCACGGAAGCGGAAGGCAATTACGCGCGCTTGGCCACCGGCGGCTGGGTCTTCGCCGCGCACCTGAGCGGTCTCGATGCTTTTGAGACGGATTACGTGGGCGTGGCCGAGCGCTTCCTGCACACGCCCTATCTCTGGGGCGGCAAGACGAGCCTCGGCATCGACTGCTCGGGGCTCGCCCAGACCGTCTTGACGGCCGCCGGCATCAAGGCCCCGCGCGACAGCGACATGCAGGAGCGCGAGCTTGGATCTCCCGTCGAGGTGAAGCCGGATCTGAGCGGCCTCAGGCGCGGCGACCTCGTGTTCTGGAAGGGCCATGTAGGGCTGATGATGGACGCAACCAACTTCATCCACGCCACCGGCCACAGCATGACCGTGATGATCGAGCCGCTGGCTGCTGCCGAGGAGCGCATTCGCAGGACGAGCTACGGGCCGATCAGTTCGATCAAGCGGGTAGGTTGACAGCGCTGTCATTCCGGGGCGGCTCGGGAGAGCCGAACCCGGAATGATTGCGATGCACCACCTCCTCACGTCATGGCCGGTCTTGTGCCGGCCATCCCGATATGGTGAAGCGCCGTGCCTTTCCGATCGAGATCACCGGCACAAGGCCGGTGATGACGGCGAATTGCGGAAACCGTCCTCAATACCCGCGCGTCCGATCCACCACGTTCTCGAACGCCTCTCCGGCCTCATGACGGCGGATCTGCTGCGCGATGTAGCGCGCCGTCGCTTCCGGTTCGCTCGTCGCCGAGTTGTGCGGCGTGATCGTCACGCGCGGGTGCGTCCAAAGCGGTGAGCTCTCCGGCAGGGGTTCGGTCTCGAACACGTCGAGCGTGGCAGCCATCAGGGTACCGTCGTCGAGACAGGCGAGGATATCGGATTCCACCTGCAGCTTGCCGCGCCCCGCATTGATCAGGACCGGTCCACCGAGCCTGCCGTCGCGCGCGAGCTTCTCGAACAGGGACCGGTTGAGGATGCCCTTCGTCTCGGGCGTGAGCGGCATGAGAGCAATGAGGATGTCGGTGCGGTTGAGGAACGGCGTCAAACCCTCGTCGCCCGCATAGACTTCGAACCCTTCGACGGATTTCGGCGTTCGGCTCCAGCCGGCGACGTCGAAGCCCATCTCCTTCAGCTTGCGCGCCGCATCCTGCCCGAGCACGCCGAAGCCCATGATGCCGACGCGCACGTCCCCGGCAATTGGAGGAGCGCGGTCGGGATTCCAGCGCTTCGCCTTCTGGTCCTCGTCGAAGCGGCGCTGCTCGCGCAGATACATGAGGCAATGCAGCACCATGTATTCGCTCATACGATGGGTGAGATCGTCCTGCGCCACGCGCACGATGGGCACGTCGGGCAGGTCCGGATAACTCATCAGGTGATCGACGCCTGCGCCGAGCGAGAAGATCGCTTCTAGCTTGGGAAGCCCAGAAAGACTTCCCGGCTTCGGCCCCCAGGTCGCCACATAGCGAACGGCGCTCCTGTCGAAATCCTCGCCCAGGACGACGATGTCCCGGTCGGGCAGATGGCGAGTGAAACGCTCGACCCAGGGCTGCGTCTCCCAGGTGACGGCAACGAGAAGGCTCATGCGGTTGCTCCGATCCGTTCCAGGATGGCGGGTCCGGGAGCGGCCTTGCCGTCACCGATGGTGTAGGCGGCGCGAACGGCGCGCGCCGCCGCCTCGGCGGCTTCCTCGCTACGTGCATGCACGATGGCGAGCGGACGTTGCGCATCGACCATCTCGCCGATGGCCGCGAGTTCCGTCAGTCCCACCGCATGGTCGATCGGATCCTGCGGACGCGTGCGGCCGCCGCCGAGGGCAACGACGGCGACGCCGATCGCACGCGCGGCGACCTTCTGTACGGTCCCGGAGCGCTCGGCGTGAACGGCGCGCACGACGGGAGCCGCCTGCAGGTGCGTCTTGTGTTTTTCCAGAAAATCGCTTGGGCCGCCCAGCGCGGTCACCATGCGCTGAAAAATCTCAGCCGCCTTGCCGGAGGTGATCGCATGCTCGATTTTTTCGCGCGCATCCTCGATGGTCACGGCGAGCTTGCCGAGCAGCAGCATTTCGGCGGAGAGTTCCACCGTCACCTTATGGAAGCGCTTTTCGCGGCGACGGCCCGTCAGGTAGTCGACCGCATAGGCCATCTCGACCGCGTTGCCGGCAGCGGAGGCCAGCGACTCGTTCATGTCCGTGAGAAGCGCGCTCGTGGGAAGGCCCGCTCCGTTGGCGACGAGCACCAGACTCTCGGCCAGCTTTCGCGCATCGTCCGCATTGTCCATGAAGGCGCCGGATCCGAACTTCACGTCCATCACGAGGCCCTGCAGCCCTGCGGCCAGCTTCTTCGAAAGAATCGACGCGGTGATGAGATCGATGGATTCCACGGTCGCCGTCACATCGCGGATGGCGTAGAGGCGCTTGTCCGCAGGCGCGAGATCGGCCGTCTGGCCGATGATCGCGCAGCCTACTGCACGCGTGACACGACGGAACGTGTCGATATCGGGTTGAGTGACATAACCCGGAATGGAATCGAACTTGTCGAGGGTGCCGCCCGTGTGACCGAGACCGCGCCCAGAAATCATCGGCACGTAGCCGCCGCAGGCCGCGACGGCAGGACCGAGCGCGAGACTGACCGTATCGCCGACGCCGCCCGTTGAGTGCTTGTCGAGCACCGGACCCGGCAGGTCCCAGGTGAGCACCGTTCCGGAATTCATCATCGCGCGCGTGAGCGCCACGCGCTCCGGCACGGAGAGCCCCCGGAAGAAGATCGCCATGGCGAAGGACGCCGCCTGGCCCTCGGTGACGCGGCCTGCCGTGAGGCCCTCGATGAAGTGTTCGATATGCTCGGCATCGAGGGCGCCGCCGTCGCGCTTGTGGCGGATGATTTCCTGCGGAAGAAGCGTCATGTCAGTAAGTACCAGTGGCCGCTGTCCCGGCCCGTCCTTCGATGGCGGCGATCAGCGTGTCGTAAACGCTGCTCGCCCCGATGCGGAATGTCCGCGGCGTCGCCCAACCCGGCCCCATGACGCGGTCGGCGAGGTCGAGATAGATCTTCGCGTCAGTCACGGTGCGGATGCCGCCGGAGGGCTTGAGGCCGACGGGCTTGCCCGACGTTTTGATGGCATTGAGCATGATCTCGGCCGCCTCGGGCGTCGCCGAAACCGGTGTCTTGCCCGTCGAGGTCTTGATGAAGTCCGCACCCGCGTCGATGGCGAGGCGGCTCGCCTGCTCGATCAGCTTCGGATCCTTCAGCTCGCCCGTTTCCAGGATCACCTTGAGCAGGCGCCCGTGATCGACGAGATCACGCACGGCCTCCACCATCTCGGAGGCAACGGCAACATCGCCTCGGCGCAGGGCGTCGTAGGGCAGCACGAGATCGATCTCGTTGGCGCCGTCGGACAGCGCCTCCTGCGTATCGTCCGTGACGCGGCTCACATCCTCGCCGCCGGCGGGAAAATTCACCACCGTGGCGATGCGCACGGGCGAGCCTCTGAGATTTTCCTGCGAGCGCTTGACGAATTGCGGCCACACGCACACGGCCGCCACCGGCCCGCGCGGATCGAGCGCCTTCTTGCACAGGGCATCGATGGCCTGATCCGTGCAGTTGTCGGTGAGATCGGTGAGATCGAGACTACGAAGGGCGCGCTCGGCTATTTGCGCATCAGACATGGGACAGCTCCGCAACGAAGGACCGAATGAGACGCTTGAACTTCTCCGACGCTTCCGCCGCCGTGTCCTTGGTTTCCTGATGCGAGGGCGAAGCGCCTTCGATCCCGGCAGCAAGGTTCGTGACGACGGAGATGGCGGCGACCTTCAGGCCGTAATAGCGCGCGAGGATCACTTCCGGCACCGTGGACATGCCGACGAGATCGCCGCCAAGGATCTGCACCATCCTGATCTCGGCCGGCGTCTCGAAGCTCGGGCCGGACAGCCAGGCATAAACGCCTTCGGGCACCACGATGCCACTCTTCTTCGCCGCGTGCTGCAGCACCTGGCGCAAGTCCGCGTCATAGGCGTTGGTGAGCGAGACGAAGCGCCCTTCCGTGTGATCGCGCAGCAGCGGATTGCCGCCCGAGAGATTGAGGTGATCGCTGATCGCCACGAGGCTTCCGGGGCGGATGTCGGCACGCACGGAGCCTGCGGCGTTGGTGGCAACGAAGACCGGAATGCCGAGTTCCTTCACGACAGCGACGGGCAGGCGCATCGCCCCCGCATCGCCCGTCTCATAGTAATGCGCGCGGCCCTGAAACAGCAGCACCCGCTTGCCTTCGAGCGTGCCGGCGACGAGCTTGCCTGCATGGCCGGAGACGCCGCTCCTCGGAAAATGCGGAATCTCGGAGTAAGGCAGGCTTACCGCGTCCGTCACTTCATCGACGAGCGTGCCGAGCCCCGTGCCGAGCACGAAAGCCGCATCGAAATGGCCGTCGAAGCCGCGGGCGCGCACGAATGCGGCCGCTTCCTGAATCATCTGGTGCATCGTCATCGTTTCAGGCCCGAACCACGGACCTTCCTCTCATTGTCGCAATCGATCCCGGACCCAACTCAACGATCCGTCAAATTGTCCGGCCCGAAGGAGAAGGGCAACAGCTCGTCGAGCGTAAAGCGTTTCCGGATCCCCTCGGGACCCGCGATGTGAATGGGCGTGTCGGGAGCGGCGAATTCCCGGATGCGCTGGCGGCAGCCGCCGCAGGGTGTGACGAGATGCTCGCCCTCGCCCATCACGACGATCTCCGCGATGCGGCTCTCGCCAGCCGCGATCATGGCCGAGATGGCGCCCGCTTCGGCGCAGGATCCGACCGGATATGCCGCGTTCTCCACGTTGCAGCCGGCAAAGATCCTGCCGTCGGGCGTGGCGATCGCGGCGCCGACCTTGAAGCGCGAATACGGCGCATACGCCTTGGCCTGGATCGACTTGGCGGCTTCGAACAGGGTGTCCAACGATGCCATGCTCAGCGCTCCTTCACATAGGGCACGCCCGCAGCCCGCGGCGGGATCGCCTTGCCGATGACGCCTGCGAGCAGGATGACCGTCATGAGATAGGGCAGTGCCTGAATGGCCTGAACCGGCACTTCGCCGATTCCCGGCAGGGAAATGCCCTGCAGGCGAATGGCGATGGCATCGAGCAGGCCGAAGAGGAAGCACGCGCCGAGCGCCGGCCACGCCCGCCATTTGGCGAAAATCAACGCGGCGAGCGCGATGAAGCCCTTGCCGGCCGTCATGTTGTTCAAAAAGCCCGCCGATTGCCCGACGGAGAGATAGGTGCCGCCGATGCCGCAGAGAATGCCCCCGATGACGACGGCGGTGTAGCGCAGGCCGGTGACCGAAATGCCCGCCGTATCGACGGCGGCGGGGTTCTCACCGACGGCGCGCAGGCGAAGGCCGAAGCGGGTGCGCCCCAGCACGAACCAGGTGACCGGCACGGCGAGCAGCACCACATAGACCAGCGCCGAATGGCCGAAGATCACATCGGCGAAGCGCTGGTCGCCCTCCAGCGGCGGCGTGCGTCCGCCCTGGTTGTACCAGGCATTGCCCACGATGGCGGTCAAGCCCGCCGCCAGCATGTTGATCGCGACGCCCGAGACGATCTGGTTACCGCGCTGGCTGATGGACGCGAAGCCGTGGATCAGACCGAAGACCACGGATGCGCCGATGCCGGCGATCAGGCCGACCCAGGCCGATCCGAAGGCGTAGGCTGCCGCCGCCGCCGCGAAGGCCGCCACCAGCATCTTGCCTTCAAGGCCGATATCCACCACGCCCGAGCGCTCGGACCAGAGCCCGGCCAGGCAGGCGGCAAGAAGCGGGATCGAGAGGCGCAGGGCCGAGTCGAAGACCGCGACGAGAGAGCTGAGTTCCATGGCTCAGGCCCTCGCCAGCTTCTGACGCGTGAACAGGTGCGCCACAAGGCGCCGGAACAGCCCGTCGAGGGCGCCGGCGAACAGAATGATGATGCCGCCAATCACCACCACCATGTCGCGGGTGATGGCCGGCTGCTCGAAGGCCAGCTCCGCGCCGCCCTGGTAGAGAATGCCGAAGAGCAGCGAGGCCAGGATGATGCCGACCGGGTGCGCTCGTCCCATGAGCGCCACCGCGATGCCGACGAAGCCGTAGCCGGAGGTAAATTCGAGCAGCAGGCGGTGCTGGTAGCCCATGAGTTCGTTGACCGCGAGGCCGCCCGCCAGCGCGCCGGAGATCACCATCGCGATGATGATGATCCGCGCAGGCGAGATGCCCGCATAGACCGCCGCCGTGGGATTGGAACCGACGACGCGGATCGCATAGCCGAGGCGCGAGCGGTAGATGAGAAGCCACACGAAATAGGACGCCGCCAAGGCCAGCACCAGCGTGAGGTTGAGCTGCGAGGCTGGGATTTCGATACCGAAGGCGGCGAAGACGTCATGCATGAAGGGAATGTTCGCCGCCTCCGGGAAGGCGCGGGTTTCCGGATTCATGGATTGAGGCTCGCGCAGCACGTTCACGAGCAGGTAGACGATCAGCACGCTGGCGAGCCAGTTGAACATGATCGTCGTGATCACGATGTGACTGCCACGCTTCGCCTGGAGATAGCCGGGCACGGCCGCCCAGGCGGCGCCGAAGGCGGCAGCGCCCAGAATGCCGAGCGGGATCAGCAGGAAGCCCGGCAGGAAAGTGAGATTGTTGAGGACCAGCGCGATGCCGAGGCCCGCGAGAGTCGCCTGCCCTTCGCCGCCGATGTTGAACAGCCCGGCGTGATAGGCGACCGCAACCGCCAGCCCGACGAAGATGAAGTCGGTCATGTAGAACAGGGTGAAGCCCAGCCCCTCCCCGGTGCCGAGGCTTCCCTGGATCAGGTAGCGGGTTGCCGAGAGCGGATTCTCGCCGATGCCGAGCACGACGAGACCGGCGACGAGAAAAGCCGCCACCACGGAGATGGCGGGAACGAGAACCGTATCGGCCCATTTGGGCAGGTCGAGAGGAGCGCTCACGTCTGAGAATCCGGCAGGAACATGTGACCCTGCTCATCGAGAGGAAAGAACGGGTTCCAGGCGACTTCCCAGAGATGCCCGTCGGGATCGGCGAAATAGCCCGAGTAGCCGCCCCAGAAAACATCCTGCAGCGGCTTGACGGGACGTGCGCCCGCCTTCACGGCGAGGGCATAGACCTCATCGGCCTCCTGCTTGGAGCGGGCATTGTAAGCGAGCGTGATGGCTGCAAAGCCGGTAGGCTTGTCCTCGACGCCGGCATCCTTTGCAAGATCGGCGCGGCCGAACAGAGCAAGCGCCAGGCCATTCGCCTGGAAGAAGGCGACGCTGGGTTGGCTCGCGGAAGATGCCTTCCACCCCCAGGCCTCGTAGAAGGCGCGGGACTTCGCCAGGTCTGCAACGCCGAGTGTGACAAGGGTCAGGCGCGGTTGCATCATGCCGCCTCGTCCGTCACGCCGGCCATGAGCAGGCCGAGGTCCTGCTCGTTGGTCTCGGAGGCCTTGCGCTCGCCCGTGATCCTGCCGCCGCACATGGTGAGGATGCGATCCGACAGGTTCATGATCTCGTCCAGCTCCACCGAGACGAGCAGGATGGCGACGCCCGCATCGCGCAAAGCGATCAGGCGACGGTGAATGAACTCGATGGCTCCAATGTCGACGCCGCGCGTCGGCTGGCCGACGAGGAGCACCTTCGGATTGCGCTCGATCTCACGCGCGAGCACGATCTTCTGCTGGTTGCCGCCGGAAAACTTCGACGATTTCAGCCTCGGCGCGGGCGGGCGCACATCGTATTGCTCCATCTTCTTCTCAAGATCCGCGATCAGGCGGTCGTGATCGAGGATCGGCCCGCGGCCGAGCCGAGGCTCGTCGCTGAAACCGAGGATGGCGCTCTCGAACGCCGGAAAGGCCGGGACGAGCCCCATGCGCAGCCGGTCTTCCGGTACATGCAGCAGGCCGAGCTGGCGCATGCGATGCGGGTTATGCTCCGAGTACGGGATGTCCCGTCCCTCAAGCCGGATCGAGCCGACCGCAGGCTGGCGCATGCCCGCGATGGCTTCCAGCAACTCGCTCTGGCCGTTGCCGGCGACGCCTGCGATGCCGACGATCTCGCCCGCACGAACGGTGAAGGACGCATTCGCCACGCGCATCACGCCGCGGGAATCGACGACGGACAGATCGCCGATCTCGAGCAGCGGCGCACCGGGCGTCTTCTCCGCCTTCTCCACGCGCAGGAGCACGCGGCGTCCCACCATCAGCTCCGCAAGCTCCGGCGGCGAGGTGTCGGCGGTCTCGACGCTCGCCACCATCTCGCCGCGACGCATGACCGAGACGCGGTCGGTGATCGCCATGATCTCGCGCAGCTTGTGCGTGATGAGGATGACCGTCTTGCCCTGCTTCTTGAGCGAGCGGAGCAGCTCGAACAGCGCATCGGCCTCAGCCGGCGTGAGCACGGCCGTCGGCTCGTCGAGGATGAGGATATCGGCGCCGCGATAGAGGGCCTTCAGGATCTCGACACGCTGCTGCAGACCGACCGAAAGGTCGCCCACAATGGCGTCCACGTCGATTTCCAGGCCGTAATCCCTGGCGAGCCGGGCGAGTTCGGCCCGTGCCTTGGCTTCGCCCGCGCGCAGCATGGCGCCGCCCTCGGCGCCGAGCATCACGTTGTCGACGACACTCAGGGGCTCGACCAGCATGAAGTGCTGGTGAACCATGCCGATGCCGGCATGGATGGCGTCGTTGGGGGAGCGGATGGAAATCGGCTTGCCGTTGACGCGGATCTCGCCGGAATCCGCCTCGTAGAAGCCGTACAGGATCGACATCAGGGTCGATTTCCCCGCGCCGTTCTCGCCGACGATGCCGTGGATCGTGCCGCGCTCGACGCGCAGGTTCACATCCCGGTTGGCATGAACGGCGCCGAAGCTCTTGTTGATGGCGATGAGTTCAATGGCTGGAGACATCGGCCTCGAATGATCTGCCGGCAATGATGAAACGAGAGCCGGATCTTATCGGAAAAACAAAAATGGGTCGAAAAAGATTTGGCCGCAGACCTTTGCGGGCCTGCGGCCAAAACATGCATCATCTTACATCGGGCACTTGGAGTCCGACATGTAGTCGTGCACCTGGATGGAGCCGGACTTGATGCCTTCGGCGGCCTTGTCGGCGGCGGCCTTCATGTCGGGGGTGATCAGCGACTTGTTGTTGTCGTCGAGCGCCCAGGCCACGCCGTCTTCCTTGAGGCCGAGAACCTGGAGACCGCCCTTGAAGGAGCCCTTCTTGGCCTGGTCGAAGACGTTGTAGGTGGCCACGTCCACGCGCTTGACCATGGAGGTCAGGATCTTGCCGGGATGCAGGCCGTTCTGGTTCGAGTCGACGCCGATGCCGAGCTTGCCCGCGTCGGCGGCAGCGCGCATCACGCCCACGCCCGTACCGCCGGCCGCATGGTAGATCACGTCGGCGCCGCGATCGATCTGGCTCTTGGCGAGCTCGCCGCCCTTCACAGGATCATTCCAGGCCGCACCCGTGGTGCCGGTCATGTTCTGGAACACCTCGGCGTCCTTCTTGGCGTATTTCACGCCCTGGACGTAGCCGCAGGCGAACTTGCGGATGAGCGGGATGTCCATGCCGCCCACGAAGCCGACCTTGCCGGACTTGGAAGCCTGAGCCGCCAGAAGGCCGACCAGGAACGAGCCCTCGTGCTCCTTGAACACGATGGATTCCACGTTGGGCTTCTCGACGACGGCGTCGATGATGGCGAACTGGGTCTTCGGGAACTCCTCGGCGACCTTCTTCAGAGCGGTTTCCTGGGAAAAGCCGACGGCCACGATGGGCGAGAAACCGTCGCGGGCGAAGCGGCGCAGGGCCTGCTCGCGCTGGGCGTCGTTCTGCGGCTCGAAATCGCGGTAATCGGTGCCGGTGTCCTTCTTGAACTTCTCGGCGCCCGTGTGAACGCCCTCGTTGAAGGATTTGTCGAATTTGCCGCCGAGATCGTACACGACCGCGGGCTTGAAGGCCGCTTGCTGCGCGAAGGCAGCCGAAGCGGAGAAGGCGAGGCCCGCGAGCGCGAGGCCGAACTTGGTTACTGTCATCGGCTTTGTTCCCTGTTAGACGCCGGCTTGGTGCCGGTTGCCCCATGACGATGGCACGGCAAGGGTCACAACGCCAAGGCTCCTGTCAAGACGGCACGTTATTTCCCTTCACGCATCGTGCGGAAAAGTGGTCCCGGTTTTCCGCACGATGCGTCAGCCTAAAACGAAGCATCCGATAAACCCCAAAAGTGCCTTCCACTTTTGGGTCGGATGCTGACGAATGGTTGATAGCAGGGGCCAATCCCGTAAGGTCACGATATGCCGCTCACATCCGACGAAATCGACCGTTATGCCCGCCACCTCGTTCTCCGCGACGTAGGAGGGCCGGGCCAACTGAAGCTGAAGGCCGCTCGCGTGCTCGTGATCGGGGCCGGCGGCCTGGGCGCGCCCCTGATCCAGTACCTCGCCGCAGCCGGCATCGGCACCATCGGCATCGTCGACGACGATGCGGTGAGCCTCTCCAATTTGCAGCGGCAGGTGATTCATTCCGTGCCTGATCTCGGCCGGCCCAAGGCGGAGAGCGCGGCCGAGGCCGTCGGGCGCCTCAACCCGCACGTGACGGTCGAACCCCATGTGACCCGGCTCACGCCTGACAACGCCCGGGACCTGATCGGCCGCTACGACATCGTGGCCGACGGCTCGGACAATTTCGACACCCGCTATGCGGTGTCGGATGCCTGCTTTTTCGAGAGGAAGCCCTTGGTGACGGCGGCCCTGGGCCAGTTCGACGGCTCGCTCACCACGATCCGGGCTCACGAGAATGGCCCTGACGGCAGACCGAACCCCACCTATCGCTGCCTCTTCCCCTCCCCGCCCCCTCCCGGGGCGATCCCGACCTGCGCGGAGGCCGGCGTGCTCGGCGCCCTGGCCGGGGTCATGGGGAGCCTGATGGCCATGGAAGTGATCCGGGAAATCGTCGGCTTCGGCGAGAGCCTCGTGGGCCGATTGCTGATGGTCGATGCCCGCGCGATGCGGTTCGATACGGTTCGATACGAGTGGGATGAGGGGAACCCGTTGAGTGGCTCCGGCGTCTGATTGCCCAACCAGTGGTCATCGAGAGCACCTGTCACGTCATCACCGGCCTTGTGCCGGTGATCCCGATTGGAAAAGCGCGGCGCTTCACAGCATCGGGATGGCCAGGACAAGCCCGGCCATGACGGGGAGAGTTGGGCGGCCATCCCGGGTCTCGCTTACGCTCGCCCAGGATGACCACTTTGGAATCAGCCGCGCAAAACCGCGCCGGTCTTCTTCGACACTTCCCCGACGATCTTGGCCGAGACGGCCTCGATCTCGACATCGGTGAGCGTCTTCTCGGTCGGCTGCAGGGTGACGGCGATGGCCACGGACTTCTTGTCCGGGTCGATGCCGGTGCCCTCGTAGATGTCGAACACGTCGACGCCCACGATCAGCTGGCGCTCGGCCCCTTGCGCCGCCTTCACGATGTCGCCGGCAGCCACGTTGCGGCCAACCACGAAGGCGAAGTCGCGGGTGAGCGGCTGGAAGTCGGGCAGGTTGAGCTTCGGCTTCATCTTGGTCGGCTTCGCCTTGGGTGGCGGCAGCGCGTTGAGGTCGAGCTCGAATGCGACCAGCGGCCCCTTCAGGTCGAGCGCCTTCAGCACCTTCGGATGAACCTCACCGAAAGCGCCGACGACATTCTTGGGCCCGAACTGCAGCGTGCCCGAGCGGCCGGGATGGAACCAGGCCGGACCGCCGGGGACGATCTGGAGACCGCCGGAGGGAATGCCGAGCGTCGCGAGCAGCGCCAGCACGTCCGCCTTGGCGTCGAAGGCATCGACGGTCTCGGCACCGCCATCCCAGTGACGGCCGACGCCCTCCGCCCGCGCCGTGCCACGACGCACGGCGGCGGCCTTGATCGACTGGCCTTCCGGCTCGTCGGACGCGAAGGTCTGGCCGACCTCGAACAGCGCCACGTCACCGAAGCCGCGATCCGCGTTGCGCTGCGCGGCCTTGAGCAGGCCCGGCAGAAGACTCGGACGCATGTCGGAAAGCTCCGCCGCGATCGGGTTGGCGAGCGCAAGCCGCGCATCTCCGCCACCGAACAGCTCCGCCTCGCTCTTGGCGATGAAGGACCAGGTGACGGCTTCCACGAGCCCGCGCACGGCCAGCGAGCGGCGGGCGAGGCGCGTGCGCTTCTGGATCAGGGTCAGGATGGGCTTTGCAACGGCGGCTTCGAGGCGCGGCAGCGGCTGCGGCTCGATGCGGTCGACGCCCGCGATGCGGATGACCTCCTCGACCAGATCCGCCTTGCCGTCGATGTCCGGGCGCCAGGACGGCACTGTCACGCTGACGCGCTCGCCCGATCCGTGGATGCCGAACCCGAGCTTTTTGAGGATCGCCTCGGATTCGGCAGGCTTTACGTCGAGGCCCGACAGGCGCGGCACTTCCGACCATGGGAACTCGACCGTGAGCCGGTTGTCCGGCACCTGGCCAGCGACGAGAGCCTCGGACGGCTCACCGCCGCACAGGTCCATGACCAGCTTGGTGGCGAGATCGAGACCCGGCACGGTGAAGGCCGGGTCGACGCCGCGCTCGAAGCGGTAGCGCGCATCGGTGATGATCCCTAGCTTGCGGCCGGTCTGCGCGATGTTGAGCGGATCCCAGAGCGCCGATTCGATCAGCACGTCGGTCGTATTCTCGTCGCAGCCCGAATGCTCGCCGCCCATGATGCCGCCGATGGATTCGACGCCGTTCTCGTCGGCGATCACCACGATGCCCGGATCGAGCTTGTAGGTGCGGGTGTCGAGCGCCAGCACCTCCTCGCCCTCCTTCGCGCGGCGGACGGTGAGGTTGCCCTTCACCTTCTTCGCATCGAAGACGTGGAGCGGACGGCCCCGGTCGAAGGTCATGTAGTTGGTGATGTCCACCAGCGCATTGATCGGGCGAAGACCGATGGACAGCAGGCGGCGCTGCATCCATTCCGGCGACGGACCGTTCTTCACGCCGCGCACGAGACGCAACGCGAAGGCCGGACAGAGCTTCTCGTCCTCGATCGTCACAGAGACCGGGCAAGCGCCCTTGCCCGGGACAGGCGCGATGGTGTCGCTCTTGAGCGTGCCGAGGCCGGCGGCCGCGAGGTCGCGGGCGATGCCGTGGATGGACGTGCAGTCGGGACGGTTCGGCGTGAGGTTGATCTCGATCACCGGATCGTCGAGGCCCTCATAGGCCGCGTAGGGAACGCCGACCGGTGCATCGCTGGGCAGGTCGATGATGCCGTCGTGATCGTCGGAGATCTCCAGTTCCGCCGCGGAGCACAGCATGCCGGCGCTCTCGACACCGCGGATGGTGCCGACGCCGAGCGTGATGTTCTTCCCCGGAATGTACGTGCCGGGAGGCGCGAACACGCTCTTCATGCCGGTGCGGGCGTTGGGGGCACCGCACACGACCTGGATCGGCGCGCCTTCGCCCGTATCGACCATGCAGACGCGCAGGCGATCGGCATTGGGGTGCTGCACGGCGGAGATCACATAGGCCACCTTGTACGGCGCCAGCGTCTTCGCCTTGTCCTCAACCCCTTCGACCTCCAGGCCGATGCGGGTGAGCGTCTCGACGATCTCGTCGAGGGAGGCCGAGGTGTCGAGATGATCCTTCAGCCAGGAGAGGGTGAATTTCATGCTGTATCTCCTGCAATCGGCAGGTTGGATGGGATATTTGCGAAGATCGTATCGAGAACGCTGGCGAGCGCCGTCATGACGTCGTGGTTCCAAAAGCGAAGGACCTGATAGCCCTGCGCCTGGAACCAAGCATCTCTCGTCCGATCCTGATCGATATGCCGGTCGAAACCATGTTGGGCTCCATCAACTTCGATCACGAGCCTTGCGGCATGACAGATGAAATCCGCCACATAAGGTCCGATTGGCACCTGACGGCGGAAATGAAGCGCCTGAAACCGGTGAGCCTTGAGAGCATGCCAGAGCTTGCGCTCGGCAGGGGTCATCTCACGGCGCATCCGCCGGGCCTGCGACCGCATTTGCGGCTTCACGCGAGCATGCGCGGGGCCATCCCCTCCCCCCTTGTGGGGGAGGGCCAGGGAGGGGGGTACGGCGCCATCGGGTTGATCGGAGTACCCCGTCGACCCGTTGCTACCCCCCTCTCCATCTCTCCCCCACAAGGAGGGAGAGGGCTGCATGGGCTCGCGCGCGATCATCAGGACGTCAATCCGCTCACGAGGCTCGGGATGTCGAGCGGGCGGAAGCCGTAATGGTTCAGCCAGCGCACATCGGCCTCGAAGAAGGGACGCAGGTCCGGCATGCCGTATTTCAGCATGGCGATGCGGTCGATGCCCATGCCCCAGGCGAAGCCCTGGTACTCGTCGGGATCGAGGCCGCAATTGCGCAGCACGTTCGGGTGGACCATGCCGCAGCCGAGGATCTCGAGCCAGTCGGTGCCCTCGCCGAAGCGGATTTCGCCGCCCTTGCGCGAACACTGGATGTCCACTTCGGCGGACGGCTCCGTGAAGGGGAAGAAGGACGGGCGGAAGCGCATTTTCACCTGCTCGACCTCGAAGAAGGCCTTGCAGAACTCCTCCAGGACCCACTTCATGTGCGCGATGTTGGCCTGCCTGTCGATGACGAGGCCTTCCACCTGGTGGAACATGGGCGTGTGGGTCTGGTCCGAGTCGTGGCGATAGGTGCGTCCCGGAATGATCACGCGGATCGGCGGCGCCTTGGACGTCATCGTCCGGATCTGCACCGGCGAGGTATGCGTCCGCAGCACCTTGCGCTCGCCCTTCTCGTCGGGAGCGAGGAAGAAGGTGTCGTGCATCTCGCGGGCCGGGTGCCCTTCGGGGAAGTTGAGCGCCGTGAAGTTGAGATAATCCGTCTCGATGTCCGGCCCCTCGGCCACGGAGAAGCCCATATCGGCGAAGATCGCCGTCAGTTCCTCGATCACCTGGCTGATGGGATGGATGCGACCCCGGGCCTCGGGCGCCTCGGGGACGGGCAGCGTCACGTCGATGCGCTCGGCGGACAGGCGCGCTTCGAGCGCGGCTTCGGCGAGCGTGTCCTTCCTGGCCGCGATGGCGGTCTGCACCTTGTCGCGCAGGCCGTTGATGAGGGGCCCGCGCTCCTTGCGCTCCTCCGGCGTCATGGAGCCGAGGGTCTTCAGGAGTTCGGAGACGGAGCCCTTCTTGCCGAGAGCGGAGACGCGCACGGTTTCGAGAGCCGCTTCGTCGCCGGCGGCATCGACCTGGGTGAGCAGGTCACGTTCGAGTTGATTGAGATCGGTCATCGGTCCCTGGCCAGATGCGAGCGCCAAATGCAGGCGCCTTGAGTGAGGCGCGGCGCGGGAACCGTCAAGTCTTCCGAGCCGCGAAATGGCGACCGACAGCGCAAAAAGGCCGTCAGCGCGAATGGTCTCGGAGAAGGGGGAGAAAGGCGGTGCGGCTGAACCGGCCAGCCGCACCGAAATCTGGTCTATCCGACCTTAGGCAGCCTGCTGCGGCAGGGCGGCCTTGGCGGCGTCCACGTAGGCAGCGAAAGCCGCCGGCTCATGGATGGCCATTTCGGACAGGACCTTGCGATCGACCTCGATCCCAGCCTTGCCGAGACCGTCGATAAATCGGGAATAGGTCAAGCCATGCGTGCGGACGGCAGCGTTGAGACGCTGGATCCAGAGAGCGCGGAAGGTGCGCTTCTTGTTGCGACGGTCGCGAGTGGCATATTGCATGCTCTTCTCGACCGCCTGCTTGGCGATGCGGATCGTGTTCTTGCGGCGGCCGTAGAAACCCTTGGCGGCCTTGAAAACCTTCTTGTGCTTGGCGTGGGCGGTAACGCCCCGTTTGACGCGGGCCATGGAAAAACTCCTTCAAAATCCGGGATGTGGGAAAAGAACCGCCTTAGCCGTTCGGCAGGAAGTACTTCTTCACGTTGTACGCATCGCCCTCGAACAGGGTCGTGGTGCCGCGCAGGTTGCGGATCTGCTTCTTGGTCCGCTTGATCATCCCGTGGCGCTTGCCGGCCTGGGCGTAAACGACCTTGCCGGTGCCAGTGATCTTGAAGCGCTTTTTCGCGCCAGACTTCGTCTTCAGCTTGGGCATTTGGCTCTCCTTTGGACAGGCGTCCGGGGCGGCAAGCCGCACCTTGGCCTTTTCATTGCTGCATTGAGCAAAACGAACCGCCACGGCAGCCCTAACAGCCGGGCGGTTCAATGAAGGGCGGCTTATGACAGAAGGACGCCCAAAAAGCAATGGCCGCCGGAGCCCCGACGGCCATGAATTTCGCCTGAGAAAGCGTACCCTTAGCGCGGTGCCAGGACCATGACGACCTGACGGCCCTCGAAGTTCGGCTCCATCTCGACCTTGGCGAGATCGCCCACATCGGCCTTGACCCGGTCCAGAACCTTCAGGCCGAGGGATTGGTGCGCCATCTCGCGGCCACGGAAGCGCAGGGTGATCTTCACCTTGTTGCCTTCCTCGAAGAAGCCCTTCATGGCCTTCATCTTGACCTCGTAATCGTGGTCATCGATGCCGGGACGCAGCTTGATTTCCTTGACCTCGACCGTCTTCTGCTTCTTGCGCGCCTCGGCGGCCTTCTTCTGCTCGAGAAAGCGGAACTTGCCGTAATCGAGGATCTTGCAGACGGGAGGATTGGCGTTCGGCGAGATCTCCACGAGATCAAGGCCGGCCTCTTCGGCAACCTTGAGGGCATCGAAGAAAGGCACAACGCCCCGGTTCTGCCCTGCATCGTCGATCAGCTGCACTTCGCGAACACCGCGAATGTCTCGGTTGGCGCGCGGTCCGTCCTTCTGCGGCACCGGCATGGCTCTCATTGGTCTGCGAATGGCTCGTATCTCCTGTTGAGGGCTAGGCTGGGGACCGGGGACTCCGGAGGAATCCCTGCTGGTAGGCTCAGCCTTGCCACGAATGAATCGACATTTCGCGCAAATCTGCGGGAAGTCAACTCGTTCTATGAGTAAAACGGCCCGTCAGGAGGGCCGAATACACATCCAGGGTGCTGGATATCATGCGCTCGAGCGAAAAATGACGCTCCACATGGGACCGGGCCCTGGCCCCAAGGGCAATCCTCGCGCTCGCCCCCAGGCTCAGCGCCGCACCGACCGCCTCGGCCAGGGCCTCGACGTCTCCGGCCGGGATCCGCCAGCCCGTCCGCTCGTGCGGCGGAACGGCTGGCGGGGCCAGAACCGTCTCGGGCACCGCTCCGAGATCGGACACCACCACGGGCGTTCCCATGGCTTGGGCCTCCACGGCTGAGCGGCCGAAGGCCTCCGGCTCCGTGGACGGCACGGTGACGACGGAAGCCGCCAGGAAGGCGGCCGGCATGTCGGTGCAGTGCCCGACCCGGCGCACGATCCCCTTCAGCTTGCGCGCCGCGATCAGGCCGTCGAGATCCTTCACATAGGCATCCCTCCCCTGGGGGTCGCCCGCAAGGATGTAGGCCACATCGGTCAGGCCGGCATCGCGCAGCCGGGCCGCCGCTTCGATCAGGACCTTCTGTCCCTTCCAGCCGGTGAGCCGGGCCGCCAGCAGGACCACGCGCTCATGCGGGGCGACCTCCCAGGCCTTCCGCAGGGCCTCGATCCGCTCCGGCGCCACCGCATGGGGCGAGAAGACGGAAAAATCGGTTCCCCGGTGGATGACCCGGATACGGTCCCCGGCCTGGGGGTAGACCGAGCGGATCAGCTCGCCGGTATAGTGGGAATTGGCGATGACCGCGTCGCCGCGCGCCATCACGGAATTGTACAGGACCTTGACCGCCGAGCGGCCGGAATAGCTGCCGTGATAGGTGGTGACGAAGGGAATGTTCATGGAGCGCGCAGCCCCCAGGCCCACCCAGGCGGGCGCCCGCGAGCGGGCATGCACCAGGGAGACCCGCTCGTGATGGCAGATCCGGGCGAGCTTTCGCACGTTGACGAGCATGGCGAATGGGTTCTTCGTCGCGGCCGGGAACGGGATCCACACGCCGCCCTTGGTCTGAAGCTCGCCGACGAGCCGTCCGCCCTCCGTGGCCACGAGGGCGCGGGCGCCGGCATGGACGAGGCCTTCGGCGATATCGACCGTGGTGCGCTCGGCTCCGCCGGCCTCGAGTTCGGGCACGATCTGCAGGATGGTCCGACCCTCCAGCGGATGCACATGGGAGGACGGAAATGCCATCCCTCCGCCGGGTCGCGTTGAAAAACTCACGGATGTAAGAGCCTTCTCAAAGGAATCGTCTAGAAACGGTTGCTTCAAAGCAGTTGAGGATGAGTTAACCATGCCGCAAAGCGTCACGGTAGGCCAGGATGCCCGCCCCATCGCCGTTTTATCCCGGGAGGGCAAGGGGCCGCCCGTCGTGTGGCTCGGGGGGTTCAAATCCGACATGCGCGCCACCAAGGCGAGCGCCCTCGATGCGTGGGCACAGGCGAACGGCCGCGCTTTCCTGCGGTTCGATTATAGCGGCCATGGCGAATCAGGGGCGGCCTTCGAGGACGGGACCATCTCCCGCTGGCTCGAGGACGCACTTTCCGTGATCGAGCGGTTCGTGAGAGAGCGGCCCATCTTCGTCGGCTCGTCCATGGGGGGGTGGATCAGTCTGCTGGCGGCCCGCCATCTCATGGCGAAGCGGCCCGAGATCGCCCCTGCGGGAATGGTTCTCATCGCGCCGGCGGTCGACATGACGGAGCGGCTCATGTGGGACCGCTTCCCCGACGCTCTCCGCAAGAGCGTGCAGGAGACAGGGGTCTATCACCGGCCTTCCGCCTATTCGGACGATCCCTACCCGATCACATGGAAGCTGATCGAGGACGGGCGCCAGCACCTCCTCCTCGACGGCCCGATCCAGACCGGCTGCCCGGTTCATATCCTGCAGGGCATGGAAGATCCCGACGTGCCCTGGGACCATGCCCTCCGGCTCGTCGAGCACCTGCCTGGAGACAGCGTGTCGCTGACCCTGATCAAGGATGGCGACCACAGGCTCTCCCGGCCGGAGGACATCGAGCGACTTGTCGCGGCCGTGGAAGGAATGGCCTGAGCGAGGTCAAGAGCGGTCGCACCTTTTCGCTGACAAGCGCTTGGATCGGCGCGAGGCGCGAGGCCCTCCGCTTCCTGAAGAGCACGTCGTCGAGCGGTCACACGCCGCCTAAATCTCCACGCGGTCGAGGAGCGGGAAACCGTGGAGCCGGAGTCCAATCCTTCCACGTCCGACGCGCATGAGCCTGATCGGCGCTCCCTTCTCTTCCAGGCGGCGCCGGAGCAGCAGCAATCTCGTGTCGAGATTGTCCTTGACCTTGGGCAACCGCATCGTGGCTGAAAGCCGAAGCTCGCGGTTGGTGAATTCGTCTCGGCCCTCGCGCTGATGAGCATCGAGCATGAACATCAGCAAGCGGCCCGCGACGCCCTTGATGAGGTATTCGTTGTCGATGAAAATACTATCGTCCAGCGTGTGATACGACACTCGGAAAACGCGCCCCGCCGGTTGATCGAACGAAGTGTGAGCCTTAGAATCCTGCCCTTCGTTCGCCAGACTTTCCGCCAGGCAGAGGGAAGCTCCAGCCTGGGATGCGACGATCGTCATGATGGCCTTGTCGTCGGCGCTGAAGGCGAAGCGCTCCCGGCTTTCGGCGAGCAGAACACCCGTGACTTTTCCCTGCACGATCATCGGAATGCCGATCCGGCTCATTGAATCCGGCAAACTTGGCCATGCCGTCGCCCCGTGTGGCCGCCCTTCATGCCATCCGGACCGGGCCCTATCGGCATGCGGCGTCACGTCACTCATGTCAGCGGCATCAAGGATGCGCCCATCGGATGGAACCACGCCGATAAACCCGTCACCAACGGGCACCTGCGATCCGGCGCCCGCCCGTTCGTAACCGCGACTTCCGCGAGGGATCAGACCCCCGCGCGACGCATCGTGAAGAAGCAGCATGATATTCTCGTATCCGAAGCGTTCGCTGAGACCGTCGAGAACGGTATCGACGATCTTGTCGGCCTCATTCTGCCGTGTGATCGCCTCCACAAGTATGGCGGCATCCAACAATGGGGATGATTTCGGCATGGATGGCGGTCTGTTCAGATCAGGAGAAACCGGCCGCCCGAGCCTCGGACATGGCATGTGAACTCACATGCCATGTCCGAGGATCATCTTTTGGAAATGCACATCTTGGGGCGCGGCCGCGCGTGTTCGAACGATGCTCCGCTTTCTCAGCCGGGACATTGTCCGACATCGATCGGCGGAGCCGCTTCAGAGATCCATTGGACCAGGTTCGTGAAAACCGAACCTGCTCTTCACGGGTGCGCCCCCCAGATTCCGCACGATGCGCCAGGGCTGTTTCCACTGGCGTGGAGCCCTCTCTGCTTTTCGATGAGTCGCATTTTTTGGCGGTGAACCGGATCCACTTCACCGGAAAATGCTCTTGCGCGTCATGCGGGCCCGGAAGGCCATGCCAGTGATCCGAAGGACCGCGTGAGCGAAAGGTGGACGCGCTTCTCCGTGGTGAATGATGCGCAGGCTCAGAGAAGAAGCATCGGATGGGATGCCAAAAGGAGGTCCAGCTTTGGATCCGATGCCCTAGCGGAGCCGCGCGTAACGCCGAAATGGACAGCGGTGACCGGAGCCGATCATGCCGGTTTGCAATCAAGCGATCCAAAGAGCCCCGTCGATCATATGAACGATGGGCATTCACTCTGACGTCTCTGATCGTGCACAAAGGTCAGGTCAGAGATCGCGTTCCACCAGTTTGCGGAATCGTACGGGTCGCCTTGTTGAGCCAGAAAGCGGCCTTCTCGTGCCGCCAGTTCAATCGCAGGGCATTTCTGAAATCGTCTATGGCCTGATCATGTCGACCAACACTGAAGAGAATGCGGCCACGGATCAGGTAGAACCGCACAGTATGGGGAGAGGTGTGCTTAAGCTTTTGCAGGGATAATCCTAAGCTCCAGCGTGTGAAGAGGGCCGCAAGTGGCAATCTCGACAGTCCAATGCAGTCCCGATCTTTTGGCATTGCTTCTTCCCAAAAGTACATACCGGCCTGAGCCATCTCAGTTCGTCGAAGCTGATCGCCCCTCCCGGCTGAGCAGAAAAAGTGGCACCGCTCTTCCTCTGCGGAAATCGGAAAAGCGAACGACTTGTCGAGAATGCGCAGAAAACGCTTTGACTCCATCGGTTTGATGCTTGACCAGCATTCGGCAAGGCGGAAAACTGAAACATGGTTTCGCGGAACAGACCCATCTGGAACCACCTTTCATAGAGAGCCATTGATGTTCTCGTCAGGAACGGGCTACGGCAGTTTCCTCACCTTGACCTTTTGACTCCCGGAAAAGCCTGTGCAACGGAGCGTCGCCCGGCCTGATTATGGCGAGCCGTGGCTGTCCCTGCTGGTCCGGCACAGGTGGACTTCAACGATAGATCACCTTTGAAAGGGTCTGCCTCGGCGTTTCACCGAATGTGCGCTTGTAGAGAGCACCGAATTCGCCCAGATGGCCGAAGCCGCAGGCCAGCGCGATCTCCGTCACGGTGCCCACAGCCGGATCCGCCGCGAGCAAGGCCTTGTTCACGTGCTGCAGGCGAACCGACCGGAGAAAGGCCATGGGTGTCATGCCGCGGAAGCTCTGGAATCCATTCTGCAGGCTCCTGGCGCTCACCCCCGCATAGGTGGCAATGTCCGCGAGCGACAAGGGGTCGGAGTAATGCGCTTCGATGTAAGCTTCGGCGCGTTTCACATAAAATGGTGCCGCCGCGGATTGGGGTCGCAGGAGCGCATCGGTGTATGTGTGACGTTGAGACAGAAGAAGTCCGGTGATCAGAGACTGCTCGAATTGACGCCAGGCTATGGGCGATTGCCTGATAAGGGCTTCCGGATCGGACAACTCCGTCTCCACATATTCAAGAAGCCTCAGCCAGCTGTGTCCAGGCGGAGTTTCCAGATCAACGCCGATGTCGAAATCGAGAAAGCCCGGAAGATCATGGCCGAGGAGCTTGGCGCAGCATTCCGCGATCTTGTGCCGGCTCGTGATGAGGACACGATGCTCGGCATCCTTCGGGATCGTGAGGATCCGCTGCGGTCCGGAGGAGAAGATCACGCCATGACGCTGTGAGATCGTGAAGGATTCCCGGTTGATCTTAAGCTGACTGGGTTCGCTCGGGCCGACCACGAAAGCCATTCGATCGTCGGCCTCCTCCGGGGACTGATCGATCTCGACATCGCTTTCAACGTGGACCCGGAAGATGCCCAGGTCGAAGTGCCCCCGATACCCGAACATGCCGCCTGCCGGCCTGTCGCGCGATGCCGGGGTCAGACGCTGGGGCGACACGAAGGTGTTGAGGGCATTCTCCAGCTCCTCGAGCTTGGTCGAGCGCCAAGTCTGGTCAATGATGGAATCGATGTGAGGCGCCGCTTCGGCGTCCTGATCCAGCGTATCGTCCATGACCGTCTACTGAGGAGATATGACTTTTGCTTTTCTCACCGCGATATATGAGCCGCGAAGGCGGTGAACACCTCGCTTATCTTAAAAGCCAGCTAACCAAACCCTAAAAGAACGCTAATCCCTTTCAGGGAATGATCCGTCTGTCGACGATGTGTCTTTCTCGATTGCCGCCTTGTCGGCCGCAATGACAAAGCTCTCGCACCAAAGCCTCTCGACAGGTCCGGCTCGAAAGCTGTCAGCTCGGTCGTTGCCCCCCTACTCACTCCGATGCGCCATTCTTTGAAGAGCGAATGCCAAGCCGGAATTCATTCGGTGTGACAACGAAGAAGCCCCGGCAGGAGACCCGCCGGGGTTGAGGGTAAAGCCGATGGGGCTCGTCAGATGACCCAGATATCCGTGACCTTCAGGCCCTTGACCTTGACGATCTCGACCTCGCCACCATTAGCGGAACCGTTGGTGTCGTAGTAAAGAACGCCGCCCTTATAGACCAGGTAGTCGTTCTTGTCCTTGGCCTTGTTGATACGGAACATCGTGACGTCGAGCTTTGCAGGGACATCGAACGTACCGGTCGTCCCAAGCTTCTTGAAGATGGCGTTGTCGAGGAAGAGCTTGTCCTGACCCGACTTGAAGTCGAAGATCTGGTCGAAGTTCGTCGTCTTGCTGGTCTTCTTGTTGAAGACGAAGGTATCGTTACCCGCGCCGCCATAGAGCTTGTCGTTGCCTTCCTCGCCGTAGAGGACGTCGTCGTCGGCGTCGCCCTTCAGGATATCGTTGCCCTTACCACCGAAGAGAGCATCGTTGCCGAGGCCACCGAACATCTTGTCATCGCCTGCCTCGCCCTTGAGGAGGTCCTTGCCGGCCTCGCCCTTCAGGGTGTCGTTACCTGCGCCGCCAGACAGAGTGTCAAGGCCGTCACCACCCAGGAGAGAATCGTCGCCGCCCTCGCCGAAGAGCTGGTCGTCGCCGGCCAGACCCTTGATGGTATCCTTCGCGGTGCCGGTACCGCCTTTGAGGATGTCGTCCAAGGCGGAGCCGTTCATCTTGTCGGCCTTCTTCGTGCCGCGCTTGTTCAGGGTGAGCTGATCCCCAACATTGATGGTGAAGACCTGATCCTGCACACCACCCTTGCCGTCATCGACCCTCACCTTGATCTGGTGAGACTTGGCCTCCTCGAAGTTGACGCCAGGTCCCGCCAGCACGAGCTTATTGGTGCCCGAGGCAATGGCGAAACGACCGCCTGCATTGTCGAGAAGCGTGTAGGTGAGGACATCATTGTTCGCGTCGGTTGCGCTGAACGTGCCGATCTCCGCATTCGGACCCGGCAGAGTATACTCCAGGACGGAAGCATTGCTCAGCGTCAGACCTGTCGGGGCACTGTTGGGAGTGTTGACCGGCACATCCTTCACGACGACAGTGACCGTTTGTGTCACCATATCCCCGTCGCTGCCATCCGAAACCCGGATCGTCAGCTGATACGGTGTGTCAGCGCCGACCGGCAGCCGATCCGCATTGGCGATCTTGATCTTGCCGGTGGTGGCATCGATCGTGAACAAGCCATTATGCGTGTCGACCAGCGAGTAGGACAGCGTACGACCGTCCAGAAGGGCATCCTGGTCGGAAGCCGTCACGGTGCCGATCTCGACCGCGCCAGCATTCTCGCTAACGACGATCGTGTTGTTCGAACCGGCCTGACCGCTGCCGGACGCAGCGATCGAAGTGATCGCCGGGCCGACATTGTTCTTCACTTTGATTGTCACAACGCCGGTGACAGGAGTGACACCGTCAGTAGCCGTGATGCGGTAGGTGTCGGTGAAGTCTGCAGTGACGCCAACCCAGCCCGCACCATGCACACGGATCTCGTTTCCGACGATCTCGTACCGGTTGTCCGCGCTGACCTTGTCGTTCCCATTAATATGATCCGCGAAGGTGTAGCCAATCGTGGTCCCTTCGCCGTCGGTGGGTGCGAGCGTCTTGACGACGAAGCCATCGGTCTTGCTTTCGTGCACTTCGTGCATGCCAGACGGAGTTGGAGGCGGGTTGTTGCCCGGCACCGTGCCGACGACATTCACCGCGTTGGTGAAGGTCTTGAGCGGGTTGAACGTGTCCGTCAGGGTGAACGAGAAGTCCGTCTGTCCTGCGGAATCCGCCGTGAAGGTGACCGCAGCGAGCAGGGTCTCAATCGCATCCGCGGATCCCTTCAATGTGTACTGGCGAGTGCCGCCAGCCCCCCATTGTCAGTGACGGTCACGCCACCACCGGTCACCATCCCAGTGAGCGCACCCCTCACGTTCTGGAACGACACGGTCAGGGTGAGCTCGTCACCGTCGAGATCCTCGATGTCGACGCCTGCCAGGACATTGGCGATGGCGGTCCCGACATTGCCGCTATGCGAATCCTCTCCAGTACGGATCAGGAAGCTTGGAGCATTGTCATCATCGGTGATCGAGCCCGTCGCGCTGCCTTGGCCAGGGTTGATGTCCGCTCCTTGCAGATCAGACAGAGTGACCGTGAAGTTCTCGTTGAGTTCCGCAACCCGATCAGCCTTCACCTTCAGGACGATATCCTTGAAGGTATCGGTTGGACTGAAGGTAATGGTGTCGCTTAGGACTTCGAAGTCATCAGCATTGATCCCGGTACCGCTGACGGTCCACTTGACCGACGATCCACTGCCCGTGGAGTCACGGGTCACACGGAAGACATAATCGACGGTCCCGGCATCACCTTCTGTGACAGGACCGGTGGTGACCGCAGCGATGGACAGGAGCGGCACGTTCTTCACGGTGATGGACACGTTGCCCGTGACGGTCCCGTTCGGCGCACCCGAGTTGTCATCGGCGACGATGGCATAGTTCGGCAGGGTCGTGTCCTGCGCCACTTCCGAGAGCGTGCCGTTGACAACGATCTTGTTGCCCTCGATCCGGAACTTTCCGTCCAGGCTGATCTTATGAGCGGCATCCTGTGCGACGGCAAAGGTGTAGGAAATCGCCTCACCGTTGTCATCGAAGTCGTCCATCGCAAGAACGGTCGTACCGTTGCCGGAACGCTCATTGATGGTCGCAGCAGCCGTCGGGTCGGTTGGCGCCTGGTTGACGTTGTTGACCGTGATGCCCACCGTCGTCGCCGTGGCCGAGTCGAGCGCGCCGTCGGTGGCCACGACCTGGTAGCTGAAGGTGCGGCTGCTGCCCGTCGTCACCTGGATCTGGGTCGCGTCGTTGACCTGGATCTGGCCGCCCACGATCTTGAACGCGCCGTCCGAGCTGATCAGCCCGTTCGAGCCCGCCTGGGCGTTGACGAACTTGAAGGTCGGCGTGGTGCCGTCCGGATCCGTCGCGGCGAGCGTGCCCACCGGCGTGTTGTTCGCCGCCGTCTCGTTGATCGCACCGTTCGAGGTGTAGGTCGCCGTCCCCGGCGCCTCATTCACGTTCGTGACGTAGATCTTTACGTCCTTATCCGTCGAGACGTTGGGGCCGTCGCTGGCCACCACCTTCACGACATAGTACTTGCCGTTCGCGTCCGTCTGCAGGTCGGCCGCCTCGTAGTCCAGCGTCATGCCCGTCGCCAGGGTGATCTTGCCGTCTGCTGCCACCACGAAGCGGTTGCCCGGATTGGCGCCCGCCGTGCTCGACAGCGCGTAGGTGACCGCCTGCCCTTCCGGATCGGTCGAGCCGCCCACCGTCACGATCGTGCCCACCGTGGTCGAGCTCGCGTTCTCGGCCACCGTCGGCGTACCCGTGTAGCTCGGGGGCGAAGGAGGCTGGTTCCCCTGCGCCACATAAACCTTCACGGTCTCAACGCGGGACTGCGCGGGAGACGCGGTCGGATTCTGGGCTCCGCCGACATATCCGCCACCGTCGGTGACGCGGATATTGACCTCGTAATAATGGCCAGTCGCATCGGTTTTCGGCGCACCTGCATAGGTCAGTGCCTGGCCATCCTTCACCTTCAACGTAGGTCCACCGGCGCCAGCGACGATTTCGAAAAGGTTGCTGTTGAGGCCCGCATCAACGGCGTAGGTGATGACCGCAGCATCGTTGGTCCAGTAGGCGTCATCCTCGTCGTAAGCGCTCAAGGCGCCAACGACGACGCCCTGCTGGCCACTTGTAACCGGAGCGCCGTTGTGAACGACGTTCTTCGGCGCCTCGTTCACGTCAGTTAATGAAGTCGAGTAGTTGATATTCCAGGTGTGAGTTCCGCCGGTTCCCCGAAACTGCATGCCGGTCCCAAGCGGGTTCTCGACATCTTCATAGTCGAATTTGCTCGCACCGGTTACGGAATCCACGGCCTGATCGATCACCACGATCCAATCGCCGACAGCCCAGCGGCCACCAGGATCGGCAATCGTCGCCTTTATGATTTTGAAGCGATCTCCATTATTGCCATCGACGCCATTGGCGACATCCACGACTTCATTGAAGGCTAAGCCTGCAGCACCTTTGTCAGCGTTCCAAGCCGCAATCATGCCTGAATTGGCCGAATCAGGGATCAACTTACCGATAACGGTCCCAGACGTGATGTTTTCGCTGAATTGAAGGCTGGTCGCGCTGCCCGGTTGGGTTGAAATTCCCGGAATCGCTGCGACACGCAAAGTATATGTAGCCATGGTCCTGAGTCCCCAAGAATAGAGGTTTTAATCGTTATATCGTTATAAACGGGAGGTGGTCTAGTAAAAACCTGCCTCCCGTTACGTTTTTCCGTTACGCGATGATGTCGAAGTCGGCGAGGGTGAGTACCGGCTTGTGGAAAGGCGCCCGGAAGCTGAGGATCTCGACCTTGCTGAAGGTCGTCGCGCTGCCGTCCCGGTCGTAGTAGAGCCGCCCCACCGAGCCCGAGGTGTCGTAGATGATCCGCTGCTGACGCGTGGTCGCCTCGGTGCCCACTATGAACTGGCTGTCCAGCAGGTCACCCAGTGTGGCGCCTAGGTTAAACACGGAAGCGCTGAGCCGGATCTGGTCTGCGCCCTGGGCCTTGAAGTCCACGATCACGTCGCGGTTCGTCAAGCTTGCCGGCCGGTCGAACACGAAGACGTCGTCGCCCGCTCCGCCCGTCAGCTGGTCGCGCCCGGCTCCGCCCGAGAGCGTGTCGTTGCCGCCACCACCACCACTCAGGACGTCGTTGCCTAGATCCCCAAGGATCAGATCGTTACCCGCCAGACCCGTCGTGGTTTCCCCAAAGGTATCGAGCACTGTGATGGTGAGCTGCTGGTCCAGATGCCAATCGTCGGGATCGGTGGCATCCACTCTCATCATCCGCACGGTCACGAGGTAATCCGGCGTGGCTTCGTAATCGATCCCCACACGAGTGTCGTTCAGCAACTGCCCGCCTTCGATCTTGAAGTGACCGTCGCTGTCCACAAGCGTCCCGTCTTCCAGAACGATCTTGTAGACGTAGTCTCCAGCCACATCGGTCTCAAAGTCGCCTATCACCGTATCCGGTCCCGGGAACTCACCGATCACGTTATCCGTCAGATGGAACTCCGTCGGATCCGTCATCGTGCGGGGTGCAATCGTCACGGTCTGCTCTGCCGACGCCACCTGAAGCTCGGGATGAGCCGCATCGTAGGCTACGACAGTGAAGCTGTGACTGGTGTTCGCGTCCGTGTCGACGAGGGCGCGTGTCAGGCGCACCTGACCCGAAGCTTCATCGATCTCGAACAGACCGTCCGCGCTCGTGAGGCTCAGGCTACCGTTCACCAGGAACTTGTAGTGGTTTATCCGGAACTGATCGTTCAGCACGTCAGGATCGTTTGAACCAACAACGACAAGACCAGTGTCATCCTGATCTCCGACCCGGAGCGTCGCAAACGTCCCGAATGTCACCGCTGTCGGCGCCTCGTTGACGTCCTCCAGATTGATCGTGATGGCCTTGTGAACCGACTCGAGGCCGCTGCTGTTGCCCTGCTGGTCCTTCGCCCAGACGTTGAAGGTCCAGCTGAGCGTGGTCTGGGTCTCGAAGTCGAGTGCTCCCGTCAGCGTGATCTGGCCGGTGCTCTGGTCGAGGGTGAACAGGGTACCCGTATAGTCCCAGTAGTACCGCAGATCGGCCGGTCTGCCGTCGTCGTGCGCGACGATCTGCGCCACCGAGCTGGGTGGCCTGAAGCGTTTCCAGGAAGCCGATCGTCAGAGCCGGCGCCCCGCTGCCGTTGCTGACGCCGTCCACGATAGGTGCCTGGTTGCCGTCCACATCATCCACGTGGATGGAAATGGTGCTCTGGGCGAAGCCGCCGTGGGTATCGACCGACCGCACGACATAGTACAAGTCGCTGTTCTGATCGACAGCCGCGTTGAGCACCTTCACCACGCCATTGTCGATCAGGAACCGATTGTCCTGGCTGACCTGATGCAAGGCGTTGTTGTACCAGAACCCGATCGTGACCGTGTCGCCCGTATCCTGGTCCGAAGCGTTCAGGGTGCCGACCGGGGATCCAGCCGAAGCCGTCTCGAGGATGGATGGTGCAGGGCCCGACCAAGCCGGAGCGGACGGATTGTTGTTCACGTCGCCCGCCGAGCCTCCATCGGTCACGTTCACCGTGGCCGTGGTGGTGACCGACGGGTGGGTCGCGTCCTGGACCGAGATCGTGATGACATGCTGACCCACCGTGTGGTGAGCAGGAGTATCCTGATCAGGATCGTAGCGGAGAGCCTGCAGGATGCTCTCAATCTCGTCCGCCCTCCCGGTGAAGGTGAACGTGGCGATGCTGCCCGCATAGGTCAGCACCACGTCCGGATCGACTTCCCAACCGGTCAGGGTTCCCAAGTCGGAATCGAAGGAAACCTTGACGACCAGGAGATCGTTGTCGGTATCCGTCAGATCGATACCGCGGAAGGGAGCCACGGCCGGGCCGTCATCGGTCGCCGGCGTGACCTGCGTTCCGGGGAAGAACGCCACGGTCGGTTGCGCGTTGGCCGCATCCGTGCCGTGCCTCGTATGCACCGTCACCTGCGCCGGGTACGGCGGATGGAACGCGTCCTGGACCGAAATGTCGAAGATCGTGTCTACGCCACTTGATGCGTTCAGCGCCAGATCGTTGGCTGGATTGAACGCGAGGTCGTGCAGGAACGCGTCTAGTTCATCTTGGGTACCGGTGACGATGTAAGTCCGGATGCCGTTCACGAGCGACGTGATGACCTGTCGCGAGCCGAAGCCGGACAGCTGACCGTCCGCCTCGTTGAACTTGATGGTCAGGACAATCGAGTCGTTATCCTGCTCGATGATATCGACGCCACGGAAAAGATAGACTGCCGATCCATTGTCGGTTGCATCGGTCGTCTCCGTGCCGGCCGCAATATCGATGACGGGTGGAAGGTTCGTGGTGCCCTGACCACCCTGGGAGGTCACAACATCCACCGAATCCGTCACAGGGGCGTGATTTGCATCCTGTACCGAGATCGAGAAGCTGGTCGTGATCGGATCCGTGCTCGTCTGACCATCCGCCGGATTGAACGAGATGCCGTGCAGGATCGCGTTCAGTGCGTCAGCCGTACCGGTGAGGATGTAGGTTGAGAAACCGTTTCCTCCTATCGACGGCGCGGGAAGGCCTGCACCTGTGAGGCTGCCAGTGCCCAGAGCGACAGAGATCGTGAGCGTCAGAACATCATTTTCCGCGTCCGCGATATCGACCCCCCGGAAGGGATATACCGCCGGACCGTCGCTCGTCGCCTGGGTTGTCTCCGTCCCAAGTACGATATCGATGGTGGGCGCGTGATTCCCACTGTCGTCCCCGTGGGACGTGTGAACCGTGACGCTTTCCGAGGTCGGTAGGTGCCACGCATCGCTGACGGAGACCGTGATCTGCGTGTCACCGGGTTGATCGTTCGTGGGGTTGAACCGAAGGCCACGCAAGAGGACATCAAGAGCATCGGGAGTGCCGAAGAACGTGTAGGTCACCCGCCCAGGCATCTCCGTCTCGTTGCCGAGAAGAGTGTTGCCATCCTGGTCGATGAGGCCTCCTCGGCCCACCAGGAACGAGATCTTGACGGTAAGCTGGTTGCTCTCCGGATCTCCGACATCGATGCCGCGGAAAGGATAAACCGACAGACCATTATCCGTGGCATTCGTCTCCCTCGTGCCTTCGGCGAAGGTGATGGTCGGGCGTCCGTTGGCGCTCGACTCCGTCACGACCGTCACCGATTCCGGCGCATTGGCAAGCGGATGCAGGCCATCCGTCAAGGCGAAGGTGAATGTCGTCGTGACCAGCCCGCCGGCGGCGGAGTTGTTGGACGCATCGAAGGTGACGGCGTCCAGGAAGGCTTCGAGGTCAGCTGCCTTGCCGCTGAAGGTGTAGGTCACGAAACCCTGCGAATTGGGATTGGTGTGCCCGACGGTCACTCCAGTGCCCGAGGTCGACGGGATTCCAAGGGTTCCGTTGTCGCCGTCGAACGTCACCTTCAGGAAAATGGTGTTGTTCTCACTGTCGTCGAGATCAAGACCGATGAAGGGTTTCACCACACCGGCGCTGCCTTGGCCATTATCCAAAACAGCGAAGTGCTCGGCATCGTTGTCAATCGTCAGCGTCGGCGCAACGTTGGCAGGCGTATCTTCGACGGTGACCGTCAGCGGATTAGCCGAGACACCGTCACCGTCAGTCATGCTGATGGCGAACTGCGTTATCCTGTTCTGCGATCCCACATACTGATCCGTCGGATTGAAGGTCAGCTGCTTGACGATCTGGTTCACCCAACTGAGCGATCCCCTGACCATGAACGTGTATGGATCGCTCAATGGGTCATAGACATAATCGACCCCCTGCACGCCCAAGTCCAAGGCACTGGTGAAGATGCCATTGGCGCCGTCGAGGCTGATGAACACCGTAACGACGTCGCCCGGTTCAAAGTCGTCATCCTGGAAGGACACATCATGGAACGGCTGAACCGTCGAGGTATCGCCGATGGGTCCCCATTCCGTCGTACCGCCGGCGTCGACAACGATCACCGGCGCGATGTTGCCATCCCCGACATTGACCGTCACAGCCTGGATGAACGTATTGGCGGCTGCACCGACGCCATCGGAAATCTCGACGTAGAGCGTCTTGTTTCCGGCGGTCAGCGCACCGTTCACGACAATGTTGCCGCTCGCATCGACGCGGAAATCGGTGCCCGCGTAGGTGCTGCTATCCGTCTGCGACGTGACGAGCCTGTAGTGGAAGTCGCGGAAGGTCGGACGAGTGTCCGGATCGCTGATCGTGATGTTCGCGACGGCGATTCCCGTTTGAGTTCCCACGACGATCCCGTCAACCGGCGTGTAGCTCGCCTGCGGCGCCTCGTTTACGTCCTGAACGTAAACCTTGACCTCAGTCCAATCGGACGTATTGCCGGTGACTGTCTCCTTTGCCCGCACTCTGAGCAGGAAGTACTTCTCCTCGTTGGCTTGGCCTGCGTTCACAACTGTGAGGCCGTTGGTCGTCGCATCGTAGTCTGTATTGCCCGTGTAGATGATTCGACCGCTGTTCAGAACGGTGAACTTAAGTCCGAACCGATTCTCAAGCTCATAAGTAATCGATCCACCCTGACCATCATCATTTGAATGAACCTGGGCGATCACTTGTGAACTATATGCCATATCGTCGGTTAGTGTCATAATCCCGACGACAGTATTCACCTCCGGGGCTTCAGGCGGCGTGTTGGGCGCAGCATTGCCGATCTGAATGGTCACGGACTGAATGATGGTGTTGGCACCAGTCCCGATACCATCCGTGATCTTCACGAAGAGAGTTTTGGTTCCAGCCGTCAGAGCACCATTCACGACGATGTTGCCGTTGACGTCGACGCCGAAGTCGGTGCCGGTGTAGGCGGTATTGCCCGTCGCATCGGTCACGAGCTGGTAGTGGAAGTCGCGGAAGGTCGGACGGGTGTCCGGATCGCTGATCGCGATGCTGGCGACACGCGTTCCATCCCCGGCCCCTACAACGACGCCACTGACCGGGGTGTAGCTCGCCTCAGGAACTTCGTTCACATCGTTGATGTAAACCTTCATGTCGGTATAATTTTGGGAATACTCACCGGTTACCGTATCCTTGGCTCGGATCCGGAGCAGGAAGTATTTCTGCTCGGTGGCCTGACCTGCATTCACAACCGTCACGCCGGCAGCCGTCTCGTAGTTGACGGTTCCGGAGAAGAATACGCTTCCGTCGCTATCGACGGTGAACAAATTCCCGTAGGTATTCTCGAGCTCGTAGGTGACCGCATGTCCGGAGGGAGCATCGGAATGGACGCGCGCGACTCCCATTTCATCCCACGCGTCATCGGTGAGCGGCCCGACGAAATTGTTCACGATAGTGGGATCGGTCGGCTTGGTGCCGATCACGTCCACTGGATTTATCGTGAAGGTGATCGGCCGGATGATGTTGAAGGACGCACCGGATGCGTCGCTGACTCCGCCGTGGTCGGCGATCTTCACCCAGAGAGTCATTGGGGTCGGGGTGCTCACGTCCGGAAGCGTGCCGGACACCGTGATCTGACCGGTCGCAGCATTGATCTGGAACGGACCTGTGTAAGGCTGGCCGTTGGACTGAACAAGCGAGAACACGAAGTTCTCGTTCGGGCCTGGCAGATCCGGATCGTCAACGCTCGCAACCGTGGCGACGACGGTGGTGATCGGTGGCGCGTTCTCGGCAATCGAGGAGACGACGTTGAAGGTCGCGTTCGTCAGGGCCTCGTTCTTGTCGAGAAGGTTGATCTTAAGCTGCTGGACGATGCCTTCATTGCCGTTAGTATCGACCGCCCGCACGTAGATGGTGTAGGTCGACTTGTTCTCGAAATCGAGAGTCTGGGTGGAGGCCACGCTGATCTGGCCATCCGGGGCAATGACGAAGTAGGCGTTGTCGTCGCCCGGCATTGCGACGGCGACATAATGGATCGGATCGCCGTTCGGGTCCGTCGCCGTGAGATGGAACGGCAGCACGCCCGTGGAGTTCTCCGGGATGCTGGCCTCCAGTTGACCATTGTCCCAGGTCGGAGCGCTCGGCGCACTGGCCACCGTGGAATTGACGACGATATCCTGGTTGCTGACGGCCTGGTGAGTGGCGTCCTTCACCGAGATGGTGAACCTCGTTGAGTTGGTGGTTCCGTCCGCCGGATCGAAGATCGCGAGCTTCAGCACCTGTTCGATGTTATCGGCCTTGCCTCCGAGGGTGAAGCTGCGGATCCCGCCGGGATTGCTCGCACCGTTATCAGTGATGGTCACGCCCGTGATAGCAGCCATGCTCAAGGCGCCGCGCGCATCGAGGAAGGACGCCGTCACGGTCAGGTCGTCGTTCTGGTCATCGACGAGATCGATGCCATCGAACGGCTTCGTGGTCTGGATATCGGCGATATTCCAAGTCGTCTTGAGCGGATCTACCGTGATGCGCGGCGGCGTGTTGGTTGTCGAGGTGCCCAGAGAAGTCACCACCTGGACCTGCCTATTGGTCACGGGCTCGTGATAGCCGTCCTGCAAGCCGAGGGTGAAGGTGGTGGTGTTGGCGACCCCATCCGTGGGGTCGAAGGTCAGGTTGTTCAGGATGGTTTCGAGATCCTCTGCCCGACCGGAGAAGATGTAGGTGCGGATTTCGCCGAGATCGGAGATCCCGTTGGCGGCGCTGGTGTTCCGCAGCTCGCCGTCGGCCCGGCGGAAGGACACTGTGAGAGTCAGCCAATTGTCCTCGTAGTCGAACAGGTCAACGGTCGTGGAGGCATTCGCAAACGGCTTTACAGGCGCCCCTGTATCGGTCGCGTTCGTCACGCCGGTGCCGGCAACGGAAATCCACGGTGCCATGTTCGTGCCCGAGCCGTGCTGGGTCACAACTTGGATCGCGTTGTTGCCGACGGCCTGGTGCTGTTCGTCCTTCACCGTGATGGTGAAGCCGGTCGTGATATTCCCGTTCGAGGCCGAATTGTCGGTCGGGTTGAAGGTCAGGTTGTGCAGGAGGCCTTCGACGAAGCCGGCGCGGCCGGTGAACGTATAAGTGCGGAAGCCGCTGATGGGATCCAGCACACTAGTGCCGAACTCGGCATTGCCGAGAACCCCACGGGTGTCCTGGAACGTCACCGTCACCGTCAGCCAGTCGTTCTCCGTATCGTTCAGGCGAACAGCCATGAACGGATAGACGGCTGCACCGTTATCCTGAGCGTAGGTTGTCGCCTCACCCACGATGCGGATCGTCGGCGCGAGATTCGTGCCCGCGCCACCGCTTACCGAAGTCTCGACACGGATATCATGATTCTCGACCGCCTGATGCAGAGCATCCTTCGCGGTAATCGAGAATTGTGTCGTGTTGGCGACGCCATCGGTCGGATTGAAGGACAGTCCCTGTAGGAGGCTTTGAAGCTCACTCGCCGTGCCTTGGAAGAAATACGTCCGCAGATCGCCGTTGAGCGTCGTTCCGGAGTAAAGCGGCGACGTTGTATCAAGGTTGCCCAAGGCTCCATGCGAATTGGTGAAGGCGAGCGTGACGGTCAGGGTGTCGCCGTCCTGGTCCGTCAGCCTAACGCCCACGAAGGGGTTCACCGGAGTGCCGGTATCGGTCGCAGGAACCGTTTTCAGGCCCTCGACCACGTACAGATCCGGTGCGTGGTTGGATCCGGCGCCGCCGGCAATCTCGGTGACGACCTTGATCTGGCTGTTGGTGATCGCCTGATGCGAGTTGTCCTTCACCGTGATCTTGAAGACCGTCTCGTTCGCTTGCCCATCTAGAGGATCAAACTTTAGGCCCTGCAGGATGTTCTGAACGTCGGCGTACGTGCCTCTGAAAGTGTAAGTTAGTATATGACCATCGGAAATGCCGTTCACGGGCGAGTTCAACAGAAAGCCATGGAGCGGATCAAAAGAGACAGTTACGGTCAGAGCATCGTTTACCGCATCGAACAGAGTAACGCCCGCGAATGGCGAGACGGGGGCACCCGTATCCGTCGCGGGAGTAACACCCGAGCCCGCCACGGTAATCGTCGGCGCTGCATTGGTGTTGCCGGAAGCCGTCGACGTGATGACCTGCACCTCGTCAAGAATCGGCGTATGCGTTGCGTCCTCGACCGAGATATGGAACGGCGTGGTATTGGCAAAGCCGTTGCGCGGGTCGAACGTCACATTCCGCAAGATTGCGTCGAGGTCATTCGCCCTGCCGTGGAAAACATAGTACTTAAGTCCCGTCATGGGGTCGGAAAAGGTGGTCGCGCCTGTCGCCCCCGCCAAGACACCGTGATCTTCCGTGAAGGAGATCGTGACCGTTAGCCAATCGTTCTCGCGATCGTTGAGATCGATTCCCCGGAACGGCTTGACCGGATTGCCATTGTCAACCGCTGCGGTGCTCCTGGTGCCATCGGCGAAGTCGATGGTCGGCGCCGCATTGATCACCACCTCGCGCATGTTGTTCGTAACGGTGGTGTTTCCGTCAGAGAGAGTCAGTGTGAACCGGGTGTTGCTCAACACGCCATCCGTCTGGTTCCAGGTCAGCTGAGACAACAGATCTTCAAGGAATGTAGCGCTGCCGTGGAAGGTGTAGGTCCGTGTCGTCCCACCATCGGCCAGATCAAAGGCTACGCCATTCGGAATGCCGAGAGCGCCGTTGGCCTTCAGGAACGAGATCGTCAGCGTAAGGTCGTCGCCGTCCGCATCTCCGACCCAGATTAGTTCGAACGCCCGCATCGCTGGTCCGTCGTCCGACATATAGACCAACTCTTCGCCGGAATCGATGGTGAGCGTCGGCGCATGATTGAGGGCAGCGTCGACGTGGATTTGTTGGTTCGCGACAGTCTCAAAGCCGTCGCTGAGAAGGATATCAAAGTGTGTGCTCGTGGCCTGTCCGTCAGCCGGATTGTACCCGAGGTGCTGCAGAACATACTGGAGGGCTTCTGCCGTGCCCTGGAATTTATAGTACTTCCATGTGTCGCCCGTAATGACATCGACCGCCGCATCTGCGTTAGTCAAGTCCCCGTAGTTCTTATTGAACGCGATCGTAAGCGTCAGCACCTGCGGAAGTTGAGGAGCATCCAGATCGTCGGGGTCGAACAGCGTGACGCCGGTAAAAGGCATCGCGATGGCATCGTTAGATGACGAAATCGTGCGTTCCGTGCCTGGCGCCACATGGATCTCAGGCTTCTCGTTGATATTCCAGATACCAAAGGTGACCGACTGCTGAAGTGTCGTGTTCGTTGAGGGATCGTACACGGTCACCGTCACGGGGATACCGTTGGGATGTTCAGCAAGATCGATGTGAGCTCCCTGCTTCAACTTCAAGCCAGTGATGTAACCGTTCGTAGAGGAGAAATCGAAATACTGAGCTCCCAACCCCGACATGGTGAACTGGAGATTGGGCTTGTCGGCAAGCTCGTCGACCACCGAGATCGACGCCAGTACTGTACCGGCCTGATTGGTTTCGTCGATCGACCCAAGGAAGCTATTGCCCCTGACTTGGAGATTCCGCGGGGCATCATTCTTATCATTGAGCCTCAAGGTGAACGTCTTGAAGGCGACGGTCGCACCATCGACGCTCTTCGCCCTCATTTGGAACGAGAAGTTATGGTCCGCGTAGTTCTCATAATCGAGAGCCGCGGGATTGATCACCTCGAGATACGCGTTATTGGTGCCATTGTTGACGATACGAAACGTGGCCTGCCCTGCAGGGTCAATGAGCATCCATTCCAGAGGACCTCCCTCGTTCGAGGTTCCGGACAGATTCCCGGCAAAAGTTCCCAGCGGTGAATTTTCGTCAATCTCGGATATCGACAGTGAAAGGTCGGTCGGCGGCTCTGGAGCGTCCGTAATTGTGAACGTGACGATCAATGGTTCAGAAGGGTTCCCCCATTTGTCTGTCGCCCTGACGGTAACACTGAAGGTCTTGTCAGGGCCGAGATTCTCGTAATTCAGCAGAGACGGATCTTTAACGTAGAGATCCCATGTTCCGGCGCTGAACGATTTGACCCCGATACCAGCATTGCCGCCCGAGAACGAATACGAGCTGACGTCGTTGGCCAGCAACCGCCCTAGCCGAGTTCCCAAGCCAATGCTTTCGGATATCGTCGTGCTACCGGTAAAGCGAAGATCGGTCGGCGGATCGGTCTCTGGCTCCTCAATAGCAAGCAGACCGACCTGCGCCGGATACGCCTCAAAAGAGGCAGTCGAGGCCGCGTCGGATGCCTCGCCGACCACGACCTTCTCTTCATCGCCCGACGAAATCAGCGTGCCAGCAGCTTTATCTTGCTGCGGGAAGAGAGCCCCATCCGACTGCGACGAGGCAAAGTCAAAGGTCGCATCGGATACCGCAAGGAAGTCGCCATTGCCGTCATCAATCGCCGATGATGCGCCGGGCACCGGCGCCGGAGCGGAGGAACTTGCCTCACCGATGGACGAAGTCGCATGCCCCCACGATGAAGAAGTCGTCACTGGAGCAGCGTCCACGACGATGGAGCGCCGCCCGTCCAGCTCATCAGTCATAAAATCGAGAGCCGGCTTCGCAGCCTCTGTCCGCCCCGCATTGCCCGGGAACGTCTCGTCGATCGCATTGCTGACCTTGACAGGCTTGCCGGTGACCTTGTCGAAAACGGGCTTATTCATGGTGACGTCCCCTTCTGTCCTCTTACAGACGCCCAAGCCCCAACGGAATTCAGGCGAATGTTACAATGTTAAAGACATCTAAGGACAAACCAAACCGGCTGACAGCTCTCCAATTGGGGAGGTGCCTGTAGGGAATTACTGAGCCGGGATTATTTTCTGAAGCTAAAGCCTCGGGTCTTCTTGCAGTAAAACCCATATATTCCGCGAGGTAAGCAGAACATCCGCAGCGGACATCACGACGTGAACAGGGTCGCATTCTCAATAATATGAGACCATCCCGTTAACCATCTAACGGAATGAAAAAGATATACTGACAATAACTCAGATAATACTATCTATCTAAGGAATTCAGGCAGCCTGTCTCGATATTATCTTGCGTAAGCGCATGTTAGAATTGCAGCGATGCAAGCGGATAAATATTAACCTTTTCTTCATTTGCTGAGCGGAATCGCCCAATTGCAACTGTAAGTCAGATATCTCTACCTCTGGTGGTGAAGATCTCGATCCGTGCAAACGTGCAAAGTACTACGGCCAGATCGCGTCCGACTCCCGGGAGGCGTGGCGCGAACGTTCCATTCTATGGGACGCCCAACTTGCTTGTGTCGAAAGACCATGGGTGAACACCACAAGAGATCGACACTCAGCCTCCTTCGAACCTCACAAGCTCCGGGACAGGGGTCCTGCATTCGCAGACCGCATCGTCATCAATGGCGAGGCCATGATCAAAGGCGTGCCGGGAAACCTGATGACCCAGAACTCGAGCTTTGTGCCAAGAGACGCGTCATTCATCTGAGGCCGTGTCCCGGTCCTCTCCAGCATCGAGATGAGAAATCTGGGACAGCCTTGAAATGCGCCTCTTGCTTTTCGCGTCACCGTTCGGAAGACGAGCGCCCACCACTCCGGACAGATGATACAGATGATAATGCAAGCTCCATCCGCGTAGGCACCCGATAGGACATGGGTGTCGGAGGATCTCTGACGTCATCCAGCGGACAAGGACATCGCAATGGGTGCGGGACGAGAAGCCGCCCGTCACCCTTCGGAAGCGTAGCTCGATGTCATTGGTGCGGCTCCTCGCCCAAGAAGGCGCGGAACGCTCCATAACGAGCAGCCAAATCGAAAGATACTCACGGAAAGTGCTCGAACCTCCGAGACAAGGTGAGCTGCAGCTTCGAACCTTTGGCGCTCCCTAGGGGACGGAGAGAAGATTCCACGCTTAAGTTGTTGGAAAAGCTAACTTCTTTCCAGAGGCCTGTGTCGACACCTGTGTAGGCAAGCGTGGCTTAACTGTCAACGTTTGGAGGCCCCTTCAGGCACTCGCGACTCAGGGAATTAGACTGCCTCGGGTGAGCCACCCTGGTACTGCCCGTCATTGCCTTCTATCCCGCTGGCGAGGGATGGCGCCGTCCTTGGATAGAACCCTCCTACCTTTTATAAGGTGACCCGCAACGAAATCTGCTGGGCTGGGTAGGGGAACAAATTGGACGAGGACTTCCAGAGCATTCCAACTACGGACTTCACTGTCTCGATCAAGACCTCGATCGACGCCCAAGGACAGCGGGTGTATTCCTTCGGCGCCTCCTGCTCATCGCCATTTCCTTGGGCGATCTACGGGATCTGGTGTCTTCCTCAAGGGATCCCTGCGGGAGCATTTGGGTCTGAGCCAGCCCCCCAGCGTCCTCATCACACTTGCGTTCCAATCCTCATTGCGTCGGACCAGCGGGCAATGTGGGGCCGCAAGTGCCCCAAATGCGCCGGGTATTGGAGGACTGCCGCGCCAGGCCTAATCACAAATGCAGTCTGTCCCTACTGTGGGGTCCACATAGAGCCTCATCTGTGCTTGAGCGACGCCCAAGTAGCCTTTGTCGAATCCTGCTGCGCATTTTATCACCACGTGCAGAGCCTGGACCAAGATGGAGAGTTCTCCATCAAGGTTGCAGATTTGATCGAAAAGACGCACGGCTCCCGGGATGAGGGCAAATCTGCGCCTCCCGAGTTCTTCGTCGAGGTGACACGCCAGACTCGTTTCAGTTGCGACGCGTGTGGAACGCAGAATGACATTCTGGGAAGGTTTGGGTACTGTTCCACCTGTGGAACTCGGAACGATACCCAGATGCTGGAACAGGATATCGAGGCAATCCGGACAGAGCTTCTTGGGGGTGGCAAGGCAACCACGGCGCTCAAGGATGCAGTAGATGTGTTCGATTCTGTAGGTCGGAACTATGCGCGGCAGCTTGTTGCGCAAGTACCAATGGCTCCTGCCCGCAAGGAAAAATGGGGGCGAGCCAACTTCCAGCAGATTGACAAGATCCCTGAAGATCTGAAGCGCGATTTCGATATCGATATCTTGAAGAGAGTCAGCCCCTCCGATGCTGAACATGCCAAGATCATGTTCCATCGTCGGCACGTCTATACGCACAAGGGAGCGACCGTGGACCAGAAATACATCGATGACAGTGGGGACACCTCTGTCACCGTCGGGCAGCTTCTTAAGGGAGAAAAGAAGGAGGACATCATTCGGCTAACCCAAACCATCGTGAAGATGGCCAGGAACCTGCATGATGGTTTCCATTCCATCATTCCTGTACATGAGCAACCCATCGCCTACCATGCGAACCGGAAAGTGGTCAGGTAGGAAAGCGATGTGAGAGCAGGCTGCGGGGACCAGTGCCGCGTCGCGCTGGCCAGCCTGCCAATCTCCCGGGAGGCGGCAGCGCCCCTGACGTTTGGGCAGCCGATGCTCTAAGGATTCGGCGCCCGGCATCCCGCCAGCGGCGAAGGCATTGCGACGGACGTCGCCGTACCTCGCTGGCGAGACGCGGCCATCCGTCCTCGGGAACGGTCAGGAAATACGCCTGCAACGCCACATCCTGTGCGATGCCGAGGTGGTTTCCAAGAACCGGACACCACAACGCCCCTGGTTTCCGGAGACGGCGCCAATGCTCCGACTCCTTTGCGGTCCTCTCATCACACTTGATCCAACCGCCTAGGCCCGGCGCTACCTCCTCGAGCCGGACGAACTCAGCGGCAGGGATCTGCCCTGCGGCTCGTTCGAGCACATACCTGCGCAGCAGTTGGGCCTCGGGGTCACGCATCAGGGCACATCCAAGGGCGCAACGGCATGCTTGGCGACATCGGCACCGAAGTCCTTCGGCGGCGGATCGAAGCCAAGGCGGCTGGATTTTCCATTGTGATCCTCTGCTCTGCGCCGCTCGATCTGTTCCATCTCCCGTCGGCCAAGAGCCTTGAACCGATTGAGTTCGGGAACGACGTCGGCGACCTCGGATTGGGCCAATTCCAGGCGCTGGTCATCATCGAGATATGACCCGACGAAGACTTGGAGCTCCGGAGGCAGGCGGCCGAGTGCCGCGGGATCACCCCGGGTCCCCGCCAGGAGGTCCTGGGCCTCCCGGGCGCCGGCCCGCACAAGTCCAATGGTCTCAGCCTGCGCCTTGGAGGTTGCGGTCTCCCTCGCCCATGCCTGCTGTGCGGCGTCGGACGGGTGGCAGCCCTCGAGCACGACACCCTGGCGCTGGGCTTCAAGCCAAACGCGGTCCTGATCAGCCTGCGACCATGGGCCTGTCAGCACGGCGCCCCCACCCCAAGCCTCGCGCGCCTTCGTGACCAATGCCTTGATTGCGTCGTCGCTGACGGGGCCGTGAATCTCCAGGCAATCACCTGTATCCCTGATCCTTGAGGAGCCGGCACTGATCCAGCATCCGTCCGGTGCCGCCGTTGCACTGTAACCACGATCCTGCCACCACCTTACCAGGGCTTCTGCCTGAGCCTCGGACAAGCGTTCCTGGCGGGGTTCATGGGAACTCCTTGCAATCGTGGCAGTGCGGGTCAGACGTTTTGTGTCCCAGCCCCCAGAGGCCGCGAGGGCGGCCGCCAAGGCATCGGAGCGCCCCTGGGGTCCCCACGTCCGAACAACGCCTGCCGCCTCGTCAATCTCAATCCATCCGCCATCTCTCAAAAGGATCCTGCTGGTTCGCTGGCCAGGACCCGCAGGCCGGATCAGGTGGAGATCATCGCGCCAAGCGGCTGCATCGAATCCTTTCGGCGCCACGTCAGAGAGGAGCTGCGTTTTGTAGTCGAGATTGCGTGCGGGTTTCAGTCCGTGTGCCATCAATGCACCTCCGCTCAGTGAACCGAGTACATTATTGGACCTCCGGCTGCCGGCCGCGAGTGCGGCAGCCTGGAAAGTCAATTCCCGGACGTCGAGGCTTGCGAGGGCTGCGACGGCAGCACGCTGGCGGATACGGCCTCGAGGCGTGCGAGAACCTCGCTCTGGTTCTGTAATACGGACAGGATTGAGCCGAGAAGATTCTGGATTTCGTCCAACGGGTTCTTCTCGTCCTCCTGCTCTGCCACGAGCGAGAGGAGCGGCAGAAGCTGCTGCGAGGTTTCCCGGGCTGTCCTCGCCTCGCGGTAGATCGCCTCGGCCGGACTGGGTTTCTGCTTGATATCGACCATTGCGAACCTCCGCGATTGTAGGGATGTGCAACCCTGAGAGACGGGCGCGGACTGCGGCCGCGGTGATGCGGTCGCCGTCCTTGCGGGCAGCCGCAGACAGGCTGCGCGTCAGCCCGTGGGTCGCTCCGGAACGGTCGACGAGGACAGGACCACGGGTCCCCGAAGCGAGGCGTAGGCCAAGAGACCCGAGTGCAGTCGCGAATGTGGCGCCATCGTCTGAGGCACGCCACGCGGCAAGTACGCGGTTGCGAACCTCTGCGAGCGGAACTTGGGTGCGCTCAGCCTGCGCACGTTCCCGGGGGGTTGACGTTGCGATCGGCCGTCTGCCATCCAGAAGGCCGGCAGCTTTCATCGCCGCAGCGACGTCGGCACGTCCTTCGCGCTGGAGTGCCTGGGCTACCGCGCGGTTGTGCTTGCCTTTGGTCCAAGGCAGCCCGCACTGATACTCTACAAGGCGGCTGACCTTCTCCCGCCTGGCATGGTCATGTCTGAGATCGATGACCCTTCCGTCAGATCCGACAAGAGACCAAACTACATGCCAGTGATCCCGACCTTCCTTGCGGTGGCGCACACCGCAGCGGTGCGCTTCGGTGAGGCCAAATTCCAGTTCGTAGAGATGAAGGAAGCGCTTCATCACAGCCGCCGGATCAGAACAGCCGGGCGGTGGATCGATGTGGACGTGATGGACTGGGCGATCCGTCCGCCCGTGTGCTGCGGCCGCGACCAGTTCACGGAGTTGTCCACCGAGATCGGCGGCGGCCAAGCCCCGGGGTTCCATGAGCTCCACCGCCTGCCCTCCTTTCCGGGACAGGAGGTGACGGGCGAGCGCAGGCCCCCCTTGACCTCGGGTGGCGCCCGCGATCATGCGCGGCCCTCATGACCAGGTGCGCTCATCAGGGCAGGAGTCTCACGGAGCACAGATACAACAGTCACGAGGTCAGCTTGGGCCGACCGCAATCCCTTCAAGACCGCCTCGGTATCGGCGTGTGCTTCCATACTCCCACATTCCCGGAGGGATCGGGCGAGTTGGATCGTCGCTCCCGTGGCTCGGCCGACCTCCCCGATCAGGCGGGCGATGACGGCCAGATCCTCTTGAGGGGCAACGGCCGGGCGACGCCGGGGAGATGGAGGCAGTGAACAGCCATCACTACCGACGGGAAGTGCGCGGACCAAGGCAGCGCGTACCCAGCCCGTAGGTGAGACCCCCTCGGAGGTTGCGGCAGCATCAAGAGCGATCGCCAAGCCAGGAGGGAGCCGTACGTGCACTGCCCGCATTGTCATGCAGATGTTCCCGACTCATCCGCAGCCCTTCGCGCCAAGCGGATGCCCATCCAATATGCATGCGTCTTCCTCCAGCGAGCCAAGGCCGCATCACGCTCCGCCTCGCCAACTTCGCCGCAGAGAAAGGCAAGCACGGTGGCGTTCACTTCGTCCGTGGCTTCCTCCATGATTTCGTCGAGGACGGCTATGTCCGCATCACACATCATCGCTTGTCCTTTCAGTCGGCGGGGCCGACAGCGGTGGGGTCAACGGGGAGGCATTGCCTCCCCTTGCCAGCTTGGGGATGAGCCTCGGAGAGGCGATATCACTATGGCTGGCTATCTCATCGTGTCTGCCGGCGGAGAGTGGGACAAGCCATGGAGATACCGATGGTCAAAAAGGCGATGGATGGCAGCCAAGATCGGGCGGATCGCGCCATTGGTGCTGCCTCCCGAGGCATCCTGCCGCTCGACAATCAGTTCCTTGCCGGGCTGATAAGTGGGTCCTGATGGGAGACGTCTACGTGATCTTCGCCTTGGCGGTCCTGGCATGGATGATCACGACCTCCAGCCAGACTTTCCAGAAGGTGTGACATCCCGTGGATGGGCATGAGTGGTGCCGCAGCCATAGACGAGCCGGCGTAGTCCTCAACCTGTCGCGACCCCGATCATAGTGCGGTTCCGCCCCTCGCCCTTGGCGGCGTACAGGGCGCGGTCGGCCCGCCGTAATATCGAACTCCGGTCGTCCCCCGCCAAGGACTCGGCGATCCCAGCACTGAAGGTGCAGGGCAGCCCGGTCCCCTCCCCGTCGAGCCTGGCCGGGGGGAAGCCGTCCCTGATCCGGTCGACGATGGCGGAGGCCTGGCCGGGTCCGGCGCCCGGAAGGACCAACAGGAACTCCTCGCCCCCCATCCGGCCCAGCACGTCCCCGTCCCGCACCCTCTCGCGGCAGACGTCGGCGAAATGCCGAAGGACGGCGTCGCCCGCCTCGTGCCCATGCGCGTCGTTGACCGCCTTGAAACGGTCGATGTCGAGCACGGCGATCGAGAGGCCGGCTCCCGTGGCTGCATCCTCCGCCAGCGCCCCATCGAGCAAATCCAGGATGTGCCGTCTGTTCGGCAGTCCCGTGAGGGGATCGGTCCGGGATGCCTCGAGCGCCGCCTCGTGCGCCTGCCGCAGGGACTTCTCGTTGCGCTTCAGGGCCGTGATGTCGGCCCCGACGGATAGCACCCAGCCGTTCGGAAGCACCGTATGGTCGATCCAGAACCAGCGGCCATCGACCAGGTCGGTCTCGAACGACTTGCGGGGCACGCTCCGTCGCCGCGGCAGCGTCCGGGCGAGGAAGGCCTCCACGTCGTTGCCGTCGATCCGCACGCCGAGCCCGTTTCGGGCCGCATGCCGGACGATGCCGGTGAAGGTGAACGGGCCGTCGTAGTCGCCGAGGAACATGCCCTGGTAGGTCCTGTTGGCGTACCGCAGGTTGTCCTCGGCATCGAAGAGGGAGACCGCCTGCCCGTTTTCCGTGAGGGACTCCACGAGGCACCGGAGGGCCTCGTCATCGAGATCTGGAACGAACTTGGTCATCGGCCCCCGGGCAGGACAGGAAGTAAACACTGGACGCGAAAGGGCTGCCAAACCCCGAACGATCCCTTCCCATGGTCCGAATCGCCCGTCCAGGCCCGATCAGGCGTACCTTCCGGTCCCGATTCCCTCAACCCGGGACCGAGCCATGGGCCTCCCCCTCCGTGCGCGGCAGTCGACGGCTGCGTCCGGCCGCCGCCTTTCGCCCTGGAGCGAGGCGGAAAGGAGAGAACAAAGACTGCGGCCCGACGTTGTCACGGCACCGCTTGCCGAGGGAGGGTGCATGTTCAAGTGCCGGGTTCCACCTTTCAGCCCCACTCCCATGGCCCTCGGCTGTCTTCTCGCGATGCTGTCCGGAAGCGGGTCCGTCGCCGCGGAGGCCGGCGGTCCCATCGACCTTTTCACCCTCTGCCTTGCCAGCCTGCCTGAAGCCAGGCCGGACCGCATCTGGGCCGCGTGGAGCTTCGCTCCCGCGATCGTCATTCCCCTGGCCCTCGCCACGGGGCTGTATGCCCACGGACTGGCGGCGGCGGGCACCGCCTCAGGGACGGACAGGCCGCCCCTTGCCCGGGCCGCCCTCTTCGCGGCCGGGATCGGCTGCCTGGTCGTCGCCCTGATGTCGCCGCTCTGCCGGATGGCCTCGACCCTGGCCTGGGCCCACATGGTCCAACACGTCCTCTTGGTGGTCGGAGCTCCCCTGTTCCTTGCCCTGAGCCATCCCGGCCGAACGCTGCTGGCAGGCCTGCCGCGTGGCCTTCATGCAAGGGTTGCCGCTTTGGGATCCGCCGCGGCGGGGCCGCAGCCGCACGCCTATCTGGTCGTCGGCTTCCTGCTCTATGGCTTCAACATCTGGTTCTGGCATGTTCCGGCCCTCTACGAGGCAGCCCTCCTGAGCACCGGGATGCACCTAGTGATGTACGCCTCGCTCCTGGCGGTCAGCCTGATGTTCTGGCACGCGATCCTCGAGAGCCGCCGGATGCCGGGTGCCGCCGGGTTCGCGGCGGTGTTGCTCTTCTTCACCTTCCTGCACACGGGCGGCCTGGGCATCCTCCTGACCCTGTCGCCCCGGCCCTGGTACCCCCTGATGGCCATGCGCGGTGCCGCTTGGGGCATCCTACCGCTCGACGACCAGCGGCTTGCAGGGCTCATCATGTGGGTTCCTATGGGGGGCATCTACGTTGTGGTCGCGCTGGCTCTCGTGGCACGCCTCATCAGAACCTCCGGACAGATTCCGGTGGAGCGGCAATTCCGGGCCAAGGGCCCTTGAGGCCGCCCGCCGATCAGAACCAGATTTCCCTGATGCCGATGGCAACAAGCGCCACTCCGGTCAATCCTTCCAGCCATTGTGACAGCCGCTCGATGGAAGCCCCATGGTCTGCCACCTTGCGCATGAACCAACCGCGGGCCAGCACGACCAGCGCGGCGACCGCCGCGAGGGTCAGGCCGACGCCCAGGAACATCGAGAGCGCGAACGTCAGCCCGGCCTCCGGAACGCCGCGGGCCAAGGCGAGGAACATGGCGAACAGCGTCAGGGGACACGGGACAAGCCCGGCGACGACGCCGACCATGACCCCTTCATGATGGGCATGCTCCCGTCCCTTGAATGCACGAACGAGGAACCACAGGCCGACCAGCCCCAGCAGGCCCCGGCTCAGGCCCTCGAGGACCGGGGACTGCCCGGCCCCGCCAAGGGTGCGCGTGATCAGCGGGGCGGCGGTGAGCGCGATGATCACGGCCGAGCCGACGTGCGTCAGGGCGAGCGCCCCGGCGACGCCGACACCACGGAGGACCGCCAGGCGCGAGCCGACCAGGTACGAGGCGAGGACCGTCTTGCCATGGCCGGGCGTGAGCGCATGAACGGCGCCGAACGCGATTCCGAGCGGCAGGATGAGGAACAGGGCCGCCCAGTCGCGGGTCGCCGCGAAGGCGTTCAGGTCCGCGCTGATGGATTGGCGGATCCAGCCCTGGACCGCGATCAGGAACTCCATGCCTACATCCAGCCCAGCGTGAGTGCCGCGACCACCAGGTAGCGGGCCGTCTTGGCCACCACCACCAGGGCCAGGAATACCGGGAAAGGCTCGCGCAGGACACCCGCCACGATGGTGAGCGGGTCGCCGATGATCGGTGCCCATGACAGGAGCAGAGTCCAGCGGCCGTAGCGGTGATACCACTTCTCCGCCTTGGCGACCTGCTCCCTGGTGACCGGGAACCAGCGTCGGCCCTCGAAATGCGCGATGAAGCGGCCCAGGTACCAGTTCACGCAGGAACCCAGGATGTTGCCGAGGCTCGCGGCCAGAACCAGCAGCCCGACCTGGTAGTGCTCGGCCATCAGCATGCCGAGCAGGACCACCTCCGACTGAAACGGGAAGATCGTCGCCGACAGGAAGGCCGTCCCTGCCAGTCCGAGGTATTCAAGCCAGTGTTCCATGGGATGTCCGTGACAGGTTCCCTGCGCGTCCCAGGAGGAGACGCGCAGGGATGCCCGCTTACTTCGCCTGCTTGAGGCTGCCGAATTCCCCGGTCGCCGTCAGCTTGACCGTGACCGGGGCCGAACCACGGTTGCGCCAGAACCAGCCGTGGCCGCCGTCGAAGCCTGCCGTGAGCTCGCCCTCATCGCCGGGAACGCCGCGCCCCTTGGAGTAGGAGACCTCCTTGCCGCCCGGGGCTGCGCCGTGGGTGTCGTGGTTGACGGTGCCGCCCTCGACCTTCCAGGAATAGGTCAGCTTGGCACCCTGCTTCATGTCGGCCTTCACCTCAGTGCCCTCGCCGGGCTGGAGCGTGACCGAGATCTCCTGCGTCTTGGCCGCCGGGGTCTGGGCCTGTGCCGAACCGATCACGAGCTGGGCGAAGATGGAGCCGAGCAAACTCGACCGCTGCTCCGGGGCCGGCGTGGCCGGTGCCACCGGAGCGGCAGGCGTCTGGCCGGCCTGGTCCTTGACCCGGTCGGCCTCGGCTTCCTCCGCCAACTGGGTCTTGATCTCGCCCATCTCGGTGAGGCCCAGCGCCCGTCCGGCACCCGTCGGGTCAATGCCGTACTCGGACGGCAGGACGACGGTGACGAGGAGCGCCGCAGCGACCCCGGCGGCGATGAGGGTGGAGCGCACGAGCTGGGCCGAGGACGGGAGCTGGGCGCGGGTTGGCATGTCGGTGTTGTACATCGATAGGTTCCTTGGGTTTCGTTCAGAAGGATCAGGCGGCAGGTGTTGCGACGAAATAGCCCGTGAGCTGCATGCCGATCAGCACGAAGCCGGCGCTCATCATCGCGACGTTGGCGGTGTAGGCGTGGCGGAAGAAGCCGTCGGTGCGGCGCCAGTAGCCCATCAGGATCAGGATCGCGGACAAGGCGAGAAGCTGGCCGATCTCCACCCCGACGTTGAAGGCGAGCAGGTTCGGCAGCAGCCCGTCGGGCGACACGTCGTATTCCTGGATCTTCGCCGCGAGGCCGAAGCCGTGGAACAGGCCGAAGATCAGGGTTGCCAGCTTGGTGTTGGGCTGGAACCCGAACCAGCGCTGGAAGGCACCGAGGTTGTCGAGTGCCTTGTAGACGACTGAGAAGCCGATGATGGCGTCGATCAGGTAGGCGCTGACGCTGACCCCGTAGAGCACGCCGAAGATCATCGTCACCGAGTGGCCGATCGCGAACAGGCTGACGTAGAGCCCGATGTCCTTGGCCCGGTAGAGGAAGAAGATCACCCCGAGCAGGAACAGGATGTGGTCGTAGCCGGTCACCATGTGCTTGGCGCCGAGATAGACGAAGGGGATCAGGTGAACCCCGGTGATCTCCTGGATGTAGCCCTTGTCGCCTGCGGCGACGGCATGGGCGAGCGCCTCCAGGCTGGAGAGCGAGAGCATCAGGAGGGCTGCGGCGAGCGCGAGGAAGAAGGCGGTCGGCGGGCGCACGGCAGGCGGCCACGACCAGCCTCCGGGAAGAGGTCTGTGCATAGGAAATGTCCATAATTCGTTCGTCGGGAATGGCCGCGGTCACGCGGCCAGCATGTTCAGGCGACGAATAACGGACATGGTGGCCGGTCGAGCCGGAACGAGAGATGGGACGGCGGACGGCCCTCCTCCCACTGGCGCAGGAGCTTGCCGTCCGGAGCCTTCAAGGATGCCGGCGCAGCCGCGAGCCCCATCGTGACGTGGGAGTGGTCCTTGTGCTCGGAGCCGTGGCCGTGCCGATGGTCAGGCGGGTCCACATCGTCGTCATGGCTGTGCCCGTGCCCGATCTCATCCGGGGCATCTGCGGGCGCTAGGCTGTCCATGATCTGGGCTGAGCCGACCTCATGCATCGGTGGCGCCCCGCGCAGGAACGGCAACGCGCTCAGCATCACCGCGAGGGCGATGATGAGGCGAAGGCCATTCAGGAGGGACGCTTTGGTCATGAAGAGGATTTAAGATCGCGGTGTTGATTGGCGGTTAACGGACACAAGGAACAGGACACCCTGAGTTAGGACGCGGTCCGCCTGATGCAAGTCGCACGGCCTAGGTGTGCATCATGGCATTCCTGAGACAGGCGACGTGTCTCTCTCCATCCGCTGCCTCGCCGCGAAGTGATTCCCGCTCGGCGGCAACATGGATTATCCTGCGATCCGCGCTTAACGGGCCATGCACGCCCGGCTGGAGAAATCGTCCAACCAGGGGAGAAGCCGTGACATGACCGACCGACACGACGACCTCAAGCGCATCCTTGCCGAAGGCATGGAGCGGGAGGCGGGTCTCACGAACACCCTCAGACGGGTCATGGATCGGTACCCGGACGCGACGGCGGCGGAGATCGCCGATGCCATGCGCCCGGTCAACGAGGAGGCCTCCGATGGCCGACGACCAAGCAGCCCTTATGCCATGCGCCACCATGGCTCACCGCGATGACGGCCAGCGGCGGTGAAGGTCGTCGATCGTGAACGCATGGGCGTGGCCGTGGCCCCGATGTTCCCGCAGGTGCGGATGGTCCGGTGGCAGGTCGGGATGGGCATGGGCGATCTCCTCGGGATCGTCCGCAGGCCAGAGCCAAGCCGCTAGGATGAAGCCGACCAGGGTCACCAAGCCGAGCGCCCCCAGGGTTACGGGAATGCCGACCTCGCGTCCGAGCCAGCCGGCCAGTGGATAGGTCAGGAGCCAGCAGGCATGCGAGAGCGCGAACTGCGCCGCGAAGAGAGCCGGGCGATCCTCGGCTTGGGCCGAACGGCGCAAAAGGCGTCCGGTCGGAGTCTGCGTGGCCGAGTAGCCGATCCCGAGCACGGTCCAGATGACGAGCAGGTCGATCCAATCGATCCCGCCGCGCCAAGTCGCCGCGGCGAAGATGACGAGCACCGCCCCGAGCAGGCCAGCGGCCGGCAGCATCACCGATCGATCGGGCATCTTGTCGAGCAGGCGCGGCAGCAGGAGCGCCGCCACCATCGAGCCGCCGCCGAAGCAGCCGAGCGCCACCGCGACGTCGTTCTCCGGCAGCCCCAGTACGCCGCGGACGATGACGACGGTGTTGACGATCACCATGGCCCCCGCCGCCGCGACGGAGAGGTTGAGGGCGAGAAGGCCGCGCAGGCGGGGCGTCTTGAGATAGATGCGCAATCCGCGCGTGGTCTTGTCGTAGATCCCGCCTTTCCGCTCGGACCGGGCCGGCTGCGGCAGCCGGACGGAAAGGACGAGAGCGGCCGAGCACAGGAATCCGACCACCGTGCCGCCGAACAGCCAGTGAAAGCTGATCACTGTCAGAAGGGCAGCCGCCAGCGCCGGGCTGAGCAGGCTCTCCATGTCATAGGCCAATCGGGAAAGAGAGAGCGCCCGGGTGTAGTCCCTCTCCTCCGGCAGGACGTCGGGGATGGTGGCCTGGAAGGTCGGCGTGAACGCCGCCGAGGCCGATTGCAGCAGGAAGATCAGGACGTAGATCTGCCAGACCTCGGTGATGAACGGCAGCAGCAGCGCGATCGCCGCGCGTACGAGATCCATGGACACCAGGAAGGCGCGGCGCGGGAGCTGGTTGGCGAAGGCACCGACGACGGGCGCCACGCCGACATAGGCGACCATCTTGATGGCCAGCGCGGTGCCGAGAACCACGCCCGCGTCCGCCCCGGCGAGCTCGAAGGCCAGCAGGCCGAGCGCGACCGTCAGCAGGCCGGTGCCGGCGAGCGCGATGACCTGGGCCGCGAACAGGTGGCGATAGGTGCGGTTGGCGAGAACGTCGAGCATGGGTGATCCCTGACCGGATTGAATGTGCGGGGCCGCGACCTTGGAACGCGGCGAAGGCCTGCCAAGCAGCAACCCGCTTGCCTTATCCCCTCCAGGGGGATAGGACATCCGCATGATCCATGCAAGCCATCCCGACATCATCGCCCGCCTCAAGCGGGCCCACGGCCACCTCGCCTCCGTCATCCAGATGATCGAGGTGGGCCGCCCCTGCGTCGATCTCGCCCAGCAGCTCCATGCGGTGGAGAAGGCGATTTCCAACGCCAAGCGCGAGCTGATCCAGGACCACATCGACCACTGCCTGGAGGATGTCGCCGGCCAGAACGGCCGCGGGACGAAGGCCGCGCTCGCCGAGTTCAAGACCCTGACCAAGTACCTTTGAGACCCCGATGCCCGATATTGCCCAAATCCTTCAGTCCGGGGGCAACGGCTGGCTGTACCTTCCCTTTGCCGTCCTGCTCGGTGCCCTGCATGGGCTGGAACCCGGCCACTCCAAGACCATGATGGCCGCCTACATCGTGGCCATCCGCGGCACCATCGGGCAGGCCATCCTGCTCGGCGTCTGTGCCGCCCTCTCCCACTCGCTGATCGTCTGGATCGTGGCCATGCTCGGCCTGTCGCTCGGCAAGGAAATCCTGAACTCGCATTTCGAGGCCTGGCTGCTGATCGCCTCGGGCGTGATCATCCTCGGCATCGCCGCCTGGATGCTCTGGCGCACGGGCCAGAGCCTGGGCTGGTTCCGCCGTCACCCTCATGGGCACCATCACCATGGCCATGGGCACCATGATCACGACAGTCACCATCATCATGACGAGGTGAGGACCATCGACACGGGCCATGGCGTCGTGGAGCTCTCGATCTTCGAGGACGGCGTGCCGCCCCGCTGGCGGCTGCGCGCCGTGAGTGGCAACCCATGGAAGGCCGAGGACGTGCTGGTCACGACCGAGCGCGAGGACGGCTCGGGCGAGCGGTTCCGGTTCGTCGAGCGGGACGGCTACCTCGAATCCGCAGGCGAGATCCCTGAGCCGCATGAGTTCACGGCCCGGCTCCGTCTGGCGCACGGCGACCACGCCCACACCTACAAGGTGACCTTTGCCGAGCACGATCATGGGCATGAGCACAATCACGATCATGCCGAGCACGACGAGGACGCCCACGAGCGTGAGCACGCCGAGCAGATCGCCCGCCAGCTTGCAGCCAACGGCGGCAACGTCACCACGGCCCAGATCGCGCTGTTCGGCATCACCGGTGGCCTGATCCCCTGCCCGGCCTCGATCACCGTGCTGCTGATCTGCCTTCAGCTCGGCCAGTTCACCCTCGGCGCCGCGACGGTGGCCGCCTTCAGCCTGGGGCTGGCGATCACAATGGTGTCCATCGGCGTCGCGGCCGCCTGGGGCGTGCATCACGCCTCCAAGCGGATCAACCTGTCGGACCGACTGTTGCGGCGCCTGCCGCTGGCCTCGGCCGGCCTCGTGGGGGTGCTCGGCGCGATCATGCTGGTGCAGGGCGTCATCGACCTCGCAGCCCCGGCGACGGCCCTGTCATGACGGATGCGGTCAGCCGTCGCCATCCTCTGCCGTCAGCCCGCAAGCTGGCCGGCTCGGTTGCCCTTGCCGCCGCGTCCGCCGCCGCGATCCTGATCCTGCTCGTCCTCCCTGCCGAGTACGAGATCGATCCGACCGGGTTCGGGCGGCTGATCGGCCTCGTTCCGACCGACGAGGAGAGGGCAAGGGCCCTGACCTTCGACCCGCCGATGATCCCCGAGGCGCCGGCACCCCCCCGCCCCACCCGCTGAGGGAAGCGCCGGAACGCTCAGTCGGTAAGCACGTAGGCCATGCCGAGCACCCAGGCGACGGCCAGTGCGGCCACGACGAGGTCTGCCGCCAGCAACAACCGTGTGGTCAACACGCTCATCAGCGTTCCTCCGGCGGCTTGATGGCCGAGAACTGCCATAGCAGCGTCAGGTCGTACGCCGCCTTCAGGGTGCCGGCGAGCACGAGCGGCCAGCCGAAGGGTGACACCGTCAGCAGCCAGCCGGACAGGAGCGGGGCAACGGCTGAGGCCAGGCTCCGGGGCACGGCCGTCACGCTCGCGGCCGCCGGCCGCTCCTCCGGCGTGACTACCGCCATGACGTAGGAGGACCGGGTCGGGACATCCATCTGGGACAGCAGGCTGCGCAGGATCAGGAGCCCGAACGCCATCCAGATCGTCGGCGCGAAGGCGGTCAGCACCAGGAAGACGCTCGACGGCAGGTGGGTGAACACCATGGTGTTGATCAGCCCGAACCGCTTGGCCAGCGGCACCGCCGCGAAATACGACACGGCGGAGCACAGGCTGGTGACGAAGAAGATCGCCCCGATGGTGGCGACGCCGATGCCGAACCGCTCGCTGAGCCAGATCGTGAGCAACGCGTTGATGACCAGCCCGCCGCCGAAGGCGTCGACCGAGAACAGGGCCGCCAAGCGGTAGACGATCCCGCGCGAGGGACCCAGCGGCGCCGGCGGGTTGTCGGTGCCCGCCTCGACCTGAGGTGAAAGGTGGCGGTAGAGCAGGAACGTGAGCAGCCCGATGCCGCCGTACAGGCCGAACAAGGCGGTCACCATGGTCGATGGCGCAACGACCGGAGCAACCCAATCGACGGAACCCACCGAGAGTGCTCCCAAGGCGCCGAAGAAGGCCCCGACGAAACTGTAGCGGGCGAACGCCGCCGTCCGGTTCTCGTCGGCGACGACATGCGAAAGGACGGTGTGCTCGAGGGGCAGGAAGACGCTGACGTCGCCGCCGGACGGATTGAGCGTGCCGACAAAGGCGATCACGAGCAGCGGCCAGAAAGCCTCGATCCCGGCGAACCCGAGCCCGGTCGCCGCCATCAGGAGGCCCGCGGCCAGCAGGGCCCGGCGCCGCTGGACGCGGTAGGCCACCATCCCGAGGGCGAGCGTCAACAGGGCCGAGCCGAGCAATGACGCGGTCGAGATCAGGCCGACCCCGAAGGCATCGTAGCCGAGCCGCGAGAGATGCACGGGCAGTAGGATCGCAACGTAGCCGTCGCCGAACGCCCGCAGCGACCGCGCCACGAGAACCCGCCTGATGTCGGGCGGGAGTCCCTTGCGGGGCAGGATTCGGGAGCCTGTCCCGGGAACGGTCCTGCCGCCTGCTCCCGGCTCCGCATCCCCGGGCTTCCGGAGCATGGTCCCCGGCGCGATGCCGCTCACCCCTTGGCCACCTTCACCTGGTCAAGCGCGGCCCGCAGCCCCTTGGCCAGCTTCTGCGCATCGTCGTTGGCCCAGAAGTGCATGAAGAACAGGCGCGGCTCGTCGTTGAGCATGTGGTTGTGGAGCGCCGTCACCTCGATGCTATTCGATTGCAGGGCCTTGATGACCGGGTTCACCTCGTCCGCCGTGAGCACGAAGTCCCCCGTGATCGCGGCCTTGCCGGATCCGGTCGGCTGGAAGTTGATGGCGATGGCCGAGCCCATCGCCTCCGGCACCTCCATGCCGCTGTCCTTGACCGCCTCCGCCCGGGGCACGCTCACCTGATACACGCCCCCGTTCATCTTGCCCTTGCGTCCGAGCGCCTGATCGATGGCGGCCGTATCGAGGTCCGGTGCCGATCCGGTCGACGCGGTCGTCGTCGCCTGCGCGGCCGCCTGCGGCGAGATGCCTGCGGTCTCGGCCCCGAACGGCGTCTTGCTCGCGTTGAGCGCCTCCCGCAGGGTCGTGGCCAGCTTGCCCGGATCACCGTGGCCGTGGACGTGCATGTACATCGTGGCCGGCGAGGCGCGCAGGAGGTGATTGTGGAGCGCCGTGATCTCCACCCCGCCCTGCTCCAGGCGGGCCAGCACCGGGTTGATCTCCTCCTGGGTCAGGACGAGATCGCCCATGACCATCACCTCGTTGCCCATCGGCTTGAACGCGAGCCACGAGCCGAGGGCCAGGGCCGGCTTGATCCCCACGCCATCAAGGGTGACCTCGAGGTCGGTCCGCGGCAGGCCCACGCGGTACACGCCGCCGGGCATCTCTGCGCCCTGCTTGCCGAGGCCGCTGGCGATGGCCTGCTGCCATTCCTCGGCACCCAGCGCAGGCGTGCCGACAAGTAGTCCAAGAACCGCAACACTGGTCAGGATCCGCATCATACTCTCCCTGTGTCGCCCCCGTTTCTCCCGCTCCTGGGCGGCTGGTGCCCCGGCAGGCTCTCACTGCCGCTTCTGCGGCTTCTGAAGGATTCCCTCCTCGGGCAGGGCCGGCTCGTACCGGAGCTGAACCTTCGTGCCGGAGTTCCAGACCTCGTAGCAGCGCGGCTCGTCGGGCGGTCGGTTCAGGCACAGCTCGTCCTTGTCCACCTTCCAGGTTCCCGTGCCCGCCTTTCCCATCGCCACGGACTTCAGGTGGCCGCCCTTCTCGAAGACGTAGGCCCAATGAATTTCGTCGGTCAGCTCCATGCCGATGAAGCGGGAAGCGATCTCGCGCCCCTTCATCCGATGGTACGCGTCGGCAGCGTCCCTTCCCTGCGCCAGAGCCCAGCCCGGCAGAAGCATCATCGCAATGACGAGGATAGGGAGTTCCGTTCCTGGCCTCATGCGATCACCCCGAGCAGGTAGAGAACGATGCCCGCGGCCGAGCAGGCGGCAAGCGTCGGGATCATGCCGGCCTTGAACCGGAACATGGCGATCACCGCCGCCGCCGAGAGCAGCAGCGCCCAGGGATCGACGCTCGCAAGCACGGGGGCATCGAAGGACAGGCCGAGGCTCCGGACGGGCCACGTCTCACGGAACACCGTGTGGATCGCGAACCAGACCGCGAGGTTCAACACCACGCCGACCACGGCCGCCGTGATGGCGGACAGGGCGCCGTGCAAGGCCTGGTTGCCCCTCAGCGCCTCGATGAACGGGGCGCCCAGGAAGATGAACAGGAAGCACGGCACGAAGGTCACCCAGGTGGCGAGCAGTCCCCCGAGCACCCCTGCGGTGAGCGGCGACAGCAAACCGGGATCGCGGAACGCGCCCATGAAGCCGACGAACTGGAGCACCATGATCAGCGGACCTGGCGTGGTCTCGGCCATGCCGAGGCCGTCGAGCATCTCGCCGGGCTGGAGCCAGTGGTAGTTCTCGACCGCCTGCTGGGCGACGTAAGCCAGGACCGCGTAGGCGCCGCCGAAGGTCACGACCGCCATGGTCGAGAAGAAGGTGGCAATCCGGCTGAACACGTTGTCGGGGCCGAGCGTCACCAGCAGCAGCGCGACGGGCACCAGCCACAGGGCAAGGCAGACCGCGGAGACCCACAGGGCCCGGGCGACTGTCGGGCGGGCGTGCTCGGGCAGCTCCTCGCCCAGCAAGGCATCGGCATCCGCAACCTGCTTGCCGTCCTTGGCGGCGCCGTGCCCGCCCCCGACCTGGAAGGCCGGGATCCCGGCCCGTCCGCCGAAGAACCCGATGATGCCGGCCGTGAGGACGATGACCGGGAACGGCACGCCGAGGAAGAAGATCGCGACGAAGGCGGCCGCCGCGAGGCCGACCATGATCCGGTTCTTGAGGGACTTCGACCCGATCCGCACCACCGCCTGGAGCACGACAGCGAGCACCGCGGCCTTGAGGCCGAAGAACAGGGCCGAGACGATGCCGACCTTGCCGAACAGGGCGTAGACGATGCTGAGCGCCATGATCGAGATCACGCCCGGCACGACGAACAGCACGCCGGCGATGAGGCCGCCGAGGGTGCGGTGCATGAGCCAGCCGATGTAGGTGGCAAGCTGCTGCGCCTCGGGGCCGGGCAGGAGCATGCAGTAGTTCAGGGCGTGCAGGAAACGGTTCTCGCCGATCCAGCGCTTCTCCTCGACAATGATCCGGTGCATGACCGCGATCTGGCCGGCGGGGCCGCCGAAGCTGAGCATCGCGACGCGTGCCCAGACCCGGAAAGCTTCGGCGAGGCTCACGCCATGGGATGCTTTCACGGTGCCTCCGTGCGCCTTCGCGATCGTCGCTGTGTCCGTCATGTCAGGCTCCGGGCTTTCTCACAGGCCAGTTGTGGGTCTCGTCGGTGGCATCCCGGCACCAACGGTAGAAGGCGTCGTACAGTGCCATCCCGGCCTCGAGCTGCTCGAGGTCGTCGGCGTACATGCGCGACAGCCCGAGCGAGGCCGCCAGCAGGCCCGAGGCCTCAGGCACCAGATCGGGCCGGGCCGTGTCGGCGCCGCGCACGATGGCGGCGAGCCGCAGGAGCGGTTCCGTCGCGAGGCCGAACTCCTCGACCATGGTGTCGAAGGTGCATTTCTCGCCGCGATGGCTCCAGAACACGTCATCGCCCTCGATGTCGAACGCGGCGGCCCCGAAGCGCTGGGCCACGGTCGGGACCTCGGATGGGGCGACGAACAGGAACACGGCCTGCGGGTCGACGAAGCGGCGGATCAGCCAGGGACAGGCGATCCGGTCGACCTTGGGGCGGGCCCGCGTCACCCAGACGGTGCGTCCCTGGGCATCGCGGGGCGGCAGCACGGCCTCCGGCACCATCGGGAGGCCGGCCTGCGCCCATGCAAGGGCACCGCCCTCGAGTGAATCGGCCGGAATGCCCTCGTGCCGGAGCCAGGCGGCGACACCCTGGCTGATCTTCAGCCCCTTCTGGCAGATGACGATGACGGAGCGACCCGTGAACTCCTTGGCCCACTCGGAGGCCTGGGACCACGGGCGGCGAACGGCACCCGCGATCAGGCGCGGGTCGGCGGCGAAGTCCTCGTCGGTCTGGACATCGATGAGGACCGGGCACTTGGGCGTGCCGATCAGGCGGGCGAGCTTGTCGATGGAAATGGCGTTGATTGACGGCATGATGACGCGTCCTTGCTGAAGGAGAGCTGGACGCGATTCTTGGGCCTGGCGCCTCGTGAGGGGATCGCAGCCCCCATGCACCGATTAAAGAACTCCGCCTTCAGCCTGTCAATCCATTCGACGCTGACCGCTGATCTCGCTCCCTCGGAACACGCGCTGAGGGAGTGGGAAGGGCCTCTTCCTCATCACCATCATCTATCTATTGATATGGGAAATCGGGACACGATCCTAAATATGATTACCTTTCAGCGAGTTATCATGGCATGGTGTGTCACATCCCTCAGAACGGGATGTCATCTTGCACTTCGAGCGCCTTCGCAAACGTTGGTTCGGGCCTGAGAAGGTGGCCATCAGCAGGCGTCCACTGCCCAGCCTCCTCAGCCAAGGCTAGCTGTCTGCACGCCACTACGGCAGCCTTGGGATCCATCCTGTCGTCGTTTTCCCAAAGCGCTTCAATAATCGCTCGGAGCATGTCGATCCGGGTCCGGGCACTCTCATCGACATGATCCAGGTAATGCGTGACGCGCAGGGCCGTGTCCAAGGCATCTGGTGCCGGCCTTCCCCAGTACCCATCCTCTGTAAGCAAGTGAATGCTGTTCACTAGCCTATGTAGAGGCCCGTACAGATAACGCCGCCCATCATTCCATCGCGGATCGATGAGATGCGAAGCCTTGCGGCGCATCTGCTCCAGCATCCCGTCCCGGGAATACTCGGGCTGAGAGAAGCGCCACGCGATATCCAGCAATGGCTGAGGATCAATCACCAGCCTATGGGCATGGATGAAGCGTGCGAGAGGGTGAAACGGCAGGCGCTCCTGTGCCGCAATCCGGAGCATCATCATGACGTCTTGGATTTCAGGTGAGGCCCAGAACGAGCCTCCAACTGGACGCTCTGGAAGCGCATCGATCGGGTACAAGAGGCCTGGCGCTGCCTCCGCCGCAGCGAGCGCTGCGTTCGCCTGCCCAGGCTTCCAGCGGCGTCCCCGTTGAACGGCAGCGAGCGTGGAGGACGGGACGATGTTGAATCCTAAACGAGCCGTCTCGATCTCGGACAACGCATCCCTGATGCGCTTCCGGTGCTGCCGGCCAGTTGCTTCATTGGTTGACCTGGGCCAGATCCGGCCAGCGAGATCGTCCAAGCTGACCACAGTACTTGATTCCCGAGGCAGCATCGCCTCCAGGGTCTTGAGAACCTGAAGAGCCACAGAACGGAGAGGTGCCTTCCGCCGATCCCGGACTGGAGCAACGTCTTCCCGGGCGAGAAGACGCCCGGCCTTGCTTTTCGATACCCCCATAGCACTAGCAACGCGGCGGGTCGTCGGTCGCTTCCCCTCCCTTCGAACCTCGTCGGCAGCCCATGTCGATAATCGCTGTTCGGTTAATCGCTGGTCCCGCGTCGACTTCGGCGGCGCTCGATGCGGCTTGTAGTTCTTCGATACATACTGAGCCACGCTGCGCGCTGTTGCGGCGACGTGGGAGGGTTCTATCTCCTCCCTTTCTGGATGCTTTGCGAGCCAAGCCTGGAGTTGCTGGTTACACCAAGCCTCTAGCGCATTCTTTTCACGACCAGATTCGCCGCATGTCCTTGCATGCGCATAAGTGCGTTTCCGGAGCCACTCGAAGGCTTCCAGGTTGATACTCACGGCGTCCCCCTCACTGGCCTATGCCAACCATGACGATCCTTCACTACGACCCGTCGCCAATGATTGCTTGGAGCAGGGCTCTCTTTGAGGGGAATGCCGAACCGCGCGAGGGTCAAGCCCTGCGCCTGAGATGAGTTATTCCTATTGATATGGGAAAACGGGACACATCCGAATAATTAGTGTCCCGTCAATGGGTTGGTGCGCTCCGGCCTGTCACACAGGGTCTGTCACGGCATGACTTGCGCTACCTATTGGGATCCGCATCGCACTCCGCGTAAAGACGCAATGCACCGCGGAGATTCGACTTCCTTGTCGTACCCAAAACCTTGAACTCGGGGACCGTTTCAAGGAACGACAGTGCCGCGTCGACGTCTAGGAACGTACGCTGCCCTACAAGCTGCTGAACAGCCTTGAACTCCGAGAGAACCTGTTTCCGCCGATCCTCGTCCATCGGCTTGTTCCTCCGGAGCCAAGTCACGAAGGGTTTCGGTACTTTCATATCGATCACGGCCGGCCGCTCGCCTTTGGAATGAGCCATGATGCATTTCCCAATTGCCTCGGCGAGCGGCGGAGGAACGGCGTTTGCCAAAGCCTGCATTTTGTTCGACTCCGACTTGCCAGGCGACCAGTCCCACTTTGAAGGAAAGCCTCCAATGAGTGAGAGCTGCTCAAAGGTCGGAATCGGTAGCTTGTCCAAATCAATGACGTCATTGGCCTTCGGCCGGTAGCTTGCCCCAGGACGCTCGCGGACTCCATGTGAGATCGTTGGAGCAGGCTGATCCGCTCGCCGCGTTCCGGCGCTGCTCATCCCGCCTGGCATAAGCCAAAAGAGACGACAGGTTTCCTGAAGCGCTGTCTCATCAAGCGTATCCAGCACACGGATATCTGCTTCCCTCAGCGCATATCCGGCATCGCCAGTACTGCGCCTGAACGTGGAAGTGATCGATGGTGCTGGCTCAGCCGAGGACCACAGCGAACGTCGCTCTCCCTCGTTGTGACCACGGCGAAAATAGACTCGGCCGAAATCCGGGCCGAGGACATCGGCAACGGTCATCTGCTTGGGAGATTTTGCTGCGTCGAGATGATCAAGGAGCCAGCCATCTGCTTCGCCGAGACATCCCGCCAGGATCAGCCTTTTACGCGATTGGCCGACGCCATAGTACGATGCGTCCAAGACCCTCTCCGTCAATCCATATCCGGCGTTTCGAAGGATTGCCGTGATGCGGTTGAAGATGCCGTAACGCCTGAGACCCTGCACGTTCTCCATGACGAAGTACCTGGGCTTCACCAATGCCACAATGTAGGCAAACGCATCAGTGAGCTTGGCACGCTCGTCTTCTTCCCCTTTCCGCTGCCCTGCCGAGGACCACGGCTGGCAGGGAGGGCCACCGACGATGACGTCCGGAGCCAACTCCAAGATTTCTGGGATGATGGAGAGAATGTCTCCGAGTTCTGGGGATTCTCCGTCAAACCGCCCTAGGTTGGCTTGACGAGCCTTCTTGTACCCGTTCACCTTGCGAAGCAGGGATCCCAGGTTTGCTTCGTGGATATCGAGTGCGGGCTGCCAATAGTCGTAGCCTCTTATGATAGCGAATCCCGCGCGCTTGAAGCCCAGCGACATCCCACCTGCGCCGCAGAAAAGTTCAACCAGTCTCATCAGTCAGCCCGTTAAGTAGTGAAGAGCCCTCACTATGCTCAGGGTCTGTGCGACCTGGGCTTCGAGGGCAGTGAAGGGGTTTCATTGTGGATCAGGCGTAACCCTGACCTTCCGCACAGGACTTGGAATCCTGTTCCCGCGGAGGACGGTAGTACGGTTCAGGACCAGCCCACCCGTTGTTCAGGAACGGCACTAGGTTCCAATTGCAGATGCCTTCCGGGGACGACCTATCTTCCTGGCAGGCATTGGCGAGAACGGTGCGTAGTATGGTGAGAGGTCAAGACCTTCTGGCAGGGGCACTGTGGCAAGAGTTCGGATCTCGTCGACACGAAGAGACTTGGAGCCATATGTGGCACCGACATCCTTGTGAGCATGTCCAAGTTGGATGTCGATCGTTCGAAGGTCCACTTTTTGCGACCTGAGCCAGTCCTTGCAGCCATGCCGAAGGCTGTGAAACGTTTGGCCGCGCGCTTCGTGGATCCCAAGCTCCTTCATGGTACGTGCCATGCGCTTCGAGGCTGTTGCATGGGGTCGTACGGCACGCGATAGCTGCGGCCACAAGGTACCGGAACGAAGGCCAGCAACCCACTCGAGGAAGCCAGTGCCGAGAATCGCGTCAGGAAGTGCTATCACGCGCCGGCTACCGTCATTCTTGATCTGTCGTTCCTCAACCTCCCCATCCTCGCCCTCAATGTCCTCGACGAGACTGAGAGTCCAGTGAGACTGGAATGGCTGCACATCCGCAACTTGAAGGCCCACGAGCTCTCCCAAGCGCGCACCTGTCAGCACCCCAAGCAAAGGAATGAAGCGATCATCAGGGCGCCTTTCCCTTGCTGCCCGGGCGAGAAAGATATTGAGCTTTTCAACGTCAAGCCCCTCGCGCGTGACCGGGCGGGCCGCCGAGCGGGGCAATGTGATGGGCACATCTTCGTGTCCAAGCGCGCGTACATGATCCGGATACGTCGCCCGGATCACTTTCCAGACATGGCGGAATTCAGCCAAGTATTCTGATACAGTTGTCTTCGAAATGGGCTTCAGGTCACGGATCGATTTGGCCCTCTCGATGATGTCCAACGGCTGCAAGTCTCGGAGCCGCTTGTCCGTATTCCAAGTTGAAGGGAGGCGTCCAAGGACTGCTGTGAAGGTTTGGAGATCGCTGGGAACATAGGCGTCGACAGCCTTGTCACCGATGATTGCAACGAAGGTTCGAACGGCACGCTGGAGCCGCGCGATATATCCCGACCCCTCTCCAAGAGCGTCACTCTTGGTCTTGATGATCTCGGCGGCACAGACACTGAGGAGAGGCAAGTCCTCTGCAACTTTGCCTTTCAGGGTCGCAAGGCGGTCAACTGTTCGATCATATATTGCACGCTCTTGGTGCCATTCCTCACCGTCTTTCCTGATCTCGGCTCCAATGATGTCGAGGCGGGCACGGGCGGAACGGATGGCATCGCGATGCGCTATGTGCTTAGCCTCAGCGGCCTTGAAGATCTGGATGATCTCCGGATCACCTGATCCGTGCTCGGCCTCCTCACGCCATTGGGTGTTGGCAGTCAAACTCTTGAGACCCGCCCCCCACTCCTCCCGGCGAAGGGCCTCAAGCTGCGCAGCTACGGCGGCTAGTCCCCGGGACACCAATTCCCTCGACACGTCCCTACTCTCCATTCTGGTAACGGCATAGCCTGCAAGGATGCAGGCACGACGCCGTGCCTCGGCCGCAGGTATACGGCCAAGTTTGATCCGGAAGGGTGTAGCACTGAAACGGTCAAGGAATCGTTGAGGTGGGGTGATTTGAAAAACGTAGCCTGAGGCTCTCTGCCAGAGGTATCGCGGCATGTGTAGAATCCTGTGTAGCCACAGGGTTCTCAGAAGCTAAAACGCAGCGATTTCAACAGCTTACCTTTGGCGCTCCCTAGGGGACTCGAACCCCTGTTTTCGCCGTGAGAGGGCGACGTCCTAGACCGCTAGACGAAGGGAGCTAGCAAGGTGGAGGCCGCTCGTATAACCACCCTTCGGAATCCCTTCAAGTCCTTTTGCTGAAAAAAGCGAACGGCCCAGGTAAAACGAGGATGCGGTGAACGAAGCGACGCGCCAGGAATGGCTCTTGGAAGACGATATGCCGGCCGAACGGCTGGACCGGGTATTGGCGCGCCTTCAGGTCGATCTGTCGCGAAGCCGACTGCAGGCGCTCATTCGCGACGGACAGGTTGCGGTCGACGGCGCGCTGGTGCTCGACCCTAACCGGAAGGTCGGCGGCGGCGCCCGGATCGCCCTGACGGTACCGCCGGCCGTTCCGGCCGAGCCGGCCGGCGAGGCGATCGATCTCACCATCGTATACGAGGACGCCGACGTGATCGTCATCGACAAGCCGGCGGGTCTCGTGGTGCATCCGGCCGCGGGTCACGATTCCGGCACGTTGGTGAACGCCCTCATCGCCCATTGCGGGGAGAGCCTGTCGGGGATCGGCGGCGTGAAGCGGCCCGGCATCGTCCACCGCCTCGACAAGGACACGTCGGGTCTCCTGGTGGTCGCCAAGAACGATCTCGCCCACCAGGCGCTGGCGGCGCAATTCGCCGACCATGGCCGGACCGGCCCCCTGGAGCGTGCCTATCTGGCGATCCTCTGGGGCGTGCCGGAACGGCGCCGGGGAACCGTGGAGGCGGCGCTTGCCCGCAGCACGCACAACCGCGAGAAGATCGTCGTAGTGGGCGAGGACCGCGGCCGCTATGCGATCACCCATTACGAGGTTCTGGAAGGCCTGCCGCCGGCGCAACCCATTGCGAGCCTGGTTCGATGCGAGCTGGAGACGGGGCGCACCCATCAGATCCGGGTCCACATGGCCCATCTCGGCCATCCGCTTCTCGGAGACGCGACCTATGGCTCCGGCTTCAAGACCAAGGCGAACCGGCTCTCGGAGCCGCAGAAGGAGGCGTTGCGCGCCCTTGGCCGGCAGACCCTGCATGCCGCGATCCTCGGCTTCGAGCATCCGCGCAGCGGGGAATTCCTGCGCTTCGAGAGCCCCCTGCCCCCGGATATGGCCGGGCTTCTCCAAGCCTTGCGAACGGAGATTTAGCGTCAATCCGTCGCAAAATCAGGTCACGCTGGCACCCTTGCGAGCCTGGAGCGTTCACCACGTCTTGAAGCCTGACGCCTCTATTCTGACACGGTGAAACCGCTTATATAGGGGGAAGGGTGGCCGGCCATGGAGGGGGCCGCCCCAGGCTTGCCTCGTGGTGAGGGAGCCAAAGGAGGAGAAAAGATGGCTACAGCGCTTCCGGTGCTTGCCAATGAAGGGGGCCTTTCGCGCTATCTCGACGAAATCCGTCGCTTCCCCATGCTTGAGCCGCATGAGGAATACATGCTCGCCAAACGTTGGCGCGAGCATGGAGATCGCGAAGCGGCCCATAAGCTCGTGACATCACATCTGCGCCTCGTCGCCAAGATCGCCATGGGCTATCGCGGCTACGGTCTGCCGATCGGCGAGGTCGTGTCGGAAGGCAATGTCGGCCTCATGCAGGCCGTCAAACGCTTCGAACCCGATAAGGGCTTCCGTCTCGCCACATATGCCATGTGGTGGATCAAGGCGGCCATTCAAGAGTACATTCTGCGATCCTGGTCCCTCGTGAAGATGGGGACCACGGCGAACCAGAAGAAACTGTTCTTCAACCTGCGCAAGGCGAAGGGCCGCATCTCCGCGTTCGAGGAAGGCGATCTCCGTCCCGAGCACGTGAAGCAGATCGCCACGCAGCTCGGCGTGACCGAGCAGGACGTGGTGGATATGAACCGCCGTCTCGGCGGCGACGCTTCCCTCAATGCGCCTTTGCGCGATGAAGGCGAAGGCGGCGGCGAATGGCAGGACTGGCTGGTCGACAACGGCCAGAGCCAGGAGCAGGTGCTCGTCGAAGAGGAGGAAGGCCAGAACCGGCTGTCCGCTCTGCGCTCGGCGCTCTCCGTGCTCAATCCGCGCGAGCGCCGCATCTTCGAGGCGCGCCGTCTCTCGGACGATCCGATCACCCTCGAGGAACTCTCCACCGAGTTCGGCGTGTCCCGCGAACGGGTCCGTCAGATCGAGGTCCGGGCATTCGAGAAGATCCAGGAAGCGGTCAAGAAGAACCTGACCCAGATCGAGACTTCGTCGGCCGACGCTTAAGCCCGGCCGATCTCGGTACCATTAAAAAAGCCGCGCTGGATGCGCGGCTTTTTTGCTGTCGCGATGGGACGGCCTATTGCCACTGATTGAAGGCATCGTTGAGGATCTGGGTGCCGGAGCCGCCCTTCTCGAAGCTCAGGATCGCCCGTTGGCCGGAGGCCATCCGGACCGGCAGGTCGATCCAGTTGCGGCGCACGAACAGCTGGGTGTTGCGCGCCACATCGACTTGCAGATTCGAAAGGCCGATCAGGAACAGGTTCTCGCGCACCGGCACAGGCAGCCCGGCCACGGGGGTTCCACGGGCGGCTTCCTCGTCCTTGAACTGCAGCAATCCCACATCCCGGATGACGCGATTGGCGTCACCCTGACGGGTGGTGAAGGTGAGTTCGACCGTGTGCGAAGCGGGCAGCGTCGTGTCGAGGTTGCGCCTCAGCACCATGCGCATGGTCAGTCCGGCGTCAGGCACCTCGATCAGCGCGTTGACTGCTTTCTCGAGCGGCTGGCCCTGACCGGGATTCACGTCTTCGAGACGCCACGTGACGCGCCCGACCAGCGCCTTGGGCGCCTGCGGATTGGTCGGGTCCTCCTCGTAGAAGACCGCGCGCTGCACCGCGCCCGCCTCCTGGCGGGGCGCCGTGACGGGAGCGGTCGCGGGAGGAGCCTGACCGCCGACGCGCTCGTTGATCTTGGCATCGGCGGGCGGAGCCGACGGCTGCGGCGCCTCGGCGACAGGAGCTTCGGGAGTGAGGTCCTCGGGCCTGTCGCGCCACAGGAACGCGAAGGCCGCGATGGCAGCGATCACGAGCGCCAGCACCGATCCGAAGATGATGGTCCGCGTCCGTCCCTTGCTCTGCATGGCCGGATGGGGACGGCTGTCGACCTTGGGGCGCGCCACCGCGGGCTCGGGATAGGTCTCTTCGGCTGCCGTCTCCGCGGAGGCCCGGGGAGCCGGCGCGCGCAGGCCGTGGACCGAGCCTGCGCCCCGTGAGCCTGATGAGGCCGGCTGATCGTCCACCAGCATGTTCGAGAATGCGTCGGCATCGAAGCCGGCCGGAGGTGCAGCGTAATCCGCCTCGACGCGGGTGATGGCCTCGTCGAGGGATCGGCCCTCCTGCTGGATCTCCGCCTCGGAGAGCGGCGGATTGAGGGAGCGCAGCTGCCCGATCAGAGCCGTGCGGGCGCGCTCGTAGACGGCGCGCCGCTTATCGGGGGTCTGCTCGGGCAAGCCTTCGACGGCTCGGGCGATGAGAGGGTAATAATCTGCCATTTCGCTTTGGGAATGACCCGCCGTGGCTCCGTCGTCAACCCTCAAAGGGGTTCTTCATCAGGATTGTGTCGTCACGCTCCGGCGAGGTGGAGAGCACGGCGACGGGCGCCCCGATCAGTTCCTCGATGCGGCGGACATATTTGATGGCCTGGGCCGGCAGGTCGGCCCAGGAGCGCGCCCCTGCGGTCGACCCGCTCCAGCCCTCGATCTCTTCATAGATCGGCTCGACGCGCGCCTGAGCGCCCTGGCTGGCGGGGAAGTAGTCGATCGTCTCGCCATCGAGCTTGTAGCCGACGCCGATCTTGATCGTCTCGAAACCGTCGAGGATGTCGAGCTTGGTGAGCGCGATGCCGTCGATGCCGGAGGTGCGCACCGTCTGGCGAACGAGCGTGGCATCGAACCAGCCGCAGCGGCGCTTGCGGCCCGTCACCACGCCGAACTCCTTGCCCTTCTGGCCGATCAGCTCGCCGGTCTCGTCGAACAGCTCGGTCGGGAACGGCCCCTCGCCCACGCGGGTCGTATAGGCCTTGGCGATCCCGAGCACGTATCCGACACCGCCCGGGCCGAGGCCCGAGCCGGTCGCCGCCTGTCCGGCCACCGTGTTGGACGAGGTGACGAAGGGATAGGTGCCGTGATCCACATCGAGCAGCGCGCCCTGCGCGCCCTCGAACAGGATGCGCTTGCCGGCCCGGCGCTCGTCGTCGAGCAGGCGCCATACCGCATCCATGTAGGGCAGCACCTTCGGCGCGACGGAGGCGAGCTCCTCGTAGATCGTGTCCGCGCCGAACTCATCGAGGCCGAACCCGCGGCGGAGCGCATTGTGATGGGTGAGCAGCCGCTCGATCTTCTCCGGCAGGGTCGAGAGATCGGCGAGGTCCATGAGGCGGATGGCGCGGCGGCCGACCTTGTCCTCGTAGGCTGGACCGATGCCGCGCTTGGTGGTGCCGATCTTCGTGCCGGCGCTGCCGCTTTCGCGCAGCGCATCGAGTTCGCGGTGGATGGAGAGAATCAGCGTGGCGTTCTCGGCGACGCGAAGGTTGTCGCGGGTGATCGAGACGCCCTGCTCGCCAAGCCGCTCCACCTCGCTCGCCAGCGCATGCGGATCGAGCACGACGCCGTTGCCGATAACCGAGAGCTTGCCCGGACGCACCACGCCGGAGGGCAGCAGCGACAGCTTGTAGACCTTGTCGCCGATCACGAGGGTATGGCCGGCATTGTGCCCGCCCTGGAACCGCACGACTACGTCCGCCTGTTCGGACAACCAATCGACGATCTTGCCCTTGCCTTCGTCGCCCCACTGGGCGCCCACGACAACCACGTTCGCCATCGTTCAAGCCTCACATAAAAAAACCCCGGCGCAAGGCCAGGGTTGGGTCAAAAACCTTGCAAACCCTCATGGTGGATCGCGCGCCTCAGGTCAAGGCGGAATGAGCCTCGATCCCGCGATCATAGGGGACCCGGGCGGCGGGAATGTGGTTGCCCGGCGCATCGATAGGGCGTCTGTGACCGGCAGCCGGATGGGAGCGGGGCGATTTCTCTCGGCATGTGGTTTGGCCGAGCCTTGGCTCCGTGGTCCATCCGGGTCGGATGCCGGCTATCGCACCGGCACCGGCGCCTTGTCATTCCCGCGCAGGCGGGAACCCAGAACCGCGACGTCTCGAGACAGGGCGAGCCGCGTCGCGTCTCCTGCTGCATCATCAGCGGTTCTGGGTCCCGGGTTCCGCTGCGCGGCCCCGGGATGACGGTGGATGTGTCTCTGTCAAAGAGCCAGCACCTGTGGGCCCGCAGCTTGCGCTGCGAGCCGTCAGGGTTCGAGGGTGGCGCGTCGGGCAGCCCGGCTCGCTACTGGTGTGTTGATGGAAGAGCCGGACGGCCGCTTCGCGCACGGTTCTTTTAGGCGTTTAGACTTGGACCAGCACACGGCTGCCAAGGGCCTCCTGGCGCCGGCTGCGTGACCGGCGGACAGGACCGTGCCTGCTCCCACAACTTGCGACGCCTCGCGAAGCGCGCCCCTCGTCAGGAGCAGATCTGGGCAATGATATAGCTAAGGTTGCACGGCCTGTCAAGAACAAAGTGAGAACACAACAGTGATCTCACCCACCACGTCATCACCGGCCTCGTGCCGGTGATCCCGATCCGAAGAGCGCCGCGCGTCAAACAATCGNAACAGTGATCTCACCCACCACGTCATCACCGGCCTCGTGCCGGTGATCCCGATCCGAAGAGCGCCGCGCGTCAAACAATCGGGATGGCCGGCACAAGGCCGGCCATGACGGGGAGAGGATGGAAGCGGAACGCTCATCTCCTATCCCACAGCCCTCATCCTGAGGAGCAGCGCAGCGGCGTCTCGAAGGATCGTCCAGAGAACACTGGAGACGCCCTCGTGCCCGGACATCGTCCGGGGCCTCGAGACGCTTCGCTCCTAAGAGATCCTATGGGGGTGGATAGCGGTCCACTCTCTGGCAGAGTGAGGTTGCGATATCCACTCACGCTGGAGACCAACCGATGTCCGTTGAGCCCCGATTTGAGCAAACCGCTATCCGCACCCATCTTGGCGCAATCTTCGTCTCACTGGAACTCAGTCGTTCGGTCTGGCTGATCACGTCCCTGTCGCCCGGGGCCGGGGAGACAATGTCCAAGCACAGCGTGCGCGGCGGCGATGTGGCCGGCCTGCTGACGCGGCTTGCTCAGTTGCAGGAGAAAGCGCGCACTCGAACCGGTCAGCTATTTCCGATCATTGTCATCCAGGAGGCGGGTCTGGATGGGTTCTGGATCCATCGCGTGCTGGAGAGCGAGGGGATCGAGAGCCATGTGGTCGATCCCGCCTCGATTGCGGTCTCGCGCCGCTGCCGGCGGGCCAAGACCGACAAGATCGACGGCGAGGCCCTGGTGCGCACGCTGCTGGCCTACAAGCGTGGGGAGCCGCGGGTGTGTGCGATGGTCCGGGCTCCCACGCCTGAGCAGGAGGATCGGCGCCGCATCAGCCGCGAGCGCAAGACGCTCACGGCCGAGCGCGTTCAGCACGTCAACCGGATCAAGGGCCTGCTGTTCGCGCAGGGGATCGGCGACTATGAGCCCCTGCACCGCGACCGCAGAACACGGCTCGAGGCGCTCACGACCGGTGATGGCCGGCCGCTGCCAGTGCACCTGAAGACCCAGATCAGCCGCGAACTCGATCGGCTGGAGCTGCTGCTGGAACAGATCAAGGCGGTGGAAGCCGAGCGGGACCAGCTGCTTGCCTCTGCCCATGAGGAGGCCGGCGCCGTGCCACCGGGGCGACTGCTTCCCCTGAAAGGCATCGGTCAGGAAGCCGCCGCTGTTCTGTGGGCGGAGGGCCTGTTCCGCACCTTCGCCAATCGCCGGCAGGTGGCGGCCTATGCGGGCCTGGCCCCCACCCCCTGGAAGAGCGGATCGATTGATCGCGAGCAAGGCGTGTCGAAGGCCGGCAACCCACGCCTGCGCACCACCATGATCCAGCTCGCCTGGTTGTGGCTGCGCCATCAGCCCGCCTCAGCCCTGAGCCAGTGGTTCCAGGAGCGTGTCCGGCGCAACGGCGGGCGCCTGAAGAAGCCGATGATCGTGGCGCTGGCCCGCAAACTTCTCGTCGCGCTGTGGAAGTATGTGACCGCTGGGGTGATCATCGAGGGTGCCGTGATGAGGTCTGCGTAAGGCACGGCACGACTGAGTGGATGTGCTTCGCTGGACCCTGATCAGGTCCGGCGGATCCAGGAGGACGGACCGATGTGCAATAGGGCTTGGCATGCCGCACTACAGAAGGGTCCCGTCGCCTGAGCCCTCGTCCGCTGCAAGCGGGATGATGGTGCGGCTGCGTGCGCGCAGCGACCGGATGTGAGTGGGAGCTGGCGCTGGACACGGGCCAGATCATGCAACGGGCTCAGACCTTGGATGT
>NZ_QDGA01000079.1 GCF_003347665.1 Microvirga calopogonii | reverse complement strand
ACTGCTGTCGTGACAGGCTCGACCAGCGGCATCGGCCTCGCCATCGCCCGCGCTCTCGCCAAGGAGGGCGCCAATGTGGTCATCAACGGCTTCGGCGATGCGGACGCCATCGAGAAGGAGCGTGCCGCCATCGAGAGCGAGTTCGGCGTCAAGGCGATCCATTCGCCGGCCGACATGTCGAAGCCGCACGAGATCGAGGAGATGATCCGCCTGGCCGAGCGCACCTTCGGGGGCGTCGACATCCTCGTCAACAACGCGGGCATCCAGTTCGTCTCGCCGGTGGAGAACTTCCCGGTCGAGAAATGGGACCAGATCATCGCCATCAACCTGTCGTCCGCGTTCCACGCGATCCGCGCCGCGGTGCCGGGCATGAAGGCGCGCCAATGGGGCCGCATCATCAACACGGCCTCGGCCCATTCGCTCGTGGCCTCGCCGTTCAAGTCGGCCTATGTGGCGGCCAAGCACGGCATCGCCGGCCTCACCAAGACGGTGGCGCTCGAGGTGGCGACCGACGGGATCACGGTCAACTGCATCAGCCCCGGCTATGTCTGGACGCCGCTGGTCGAAAAGCAGATCCCCGACACCATGAAGGCGCGCGGGCTGACCAAGGAGCAGGTGATCAACGACGTGCTGCTGGAGGCGCAGCCCACCAAGCAGTTCGTGACCGTCGATCAGGTCGCGGCGCTGGCCGTGTTCCTGTGCTCGGACGCGGCGAGCCAGATCTCGGGTGCGAACATCTCGATGGATGGCGGCTGGACCGCGAAGTGACAGGTCGATCCAGACCTCGGCAGAAAATCTTCGCTTATCTGGTCGAGCCCAGATACCTGCCGTGGCACATCCGCCCGCCAAGCGGACGGGATTAGGTCGTTGTCCGGCTTGACTAGCCAACCCCGTCAGACACGATTCCCATCATCGGCTGGGACGCCCCGAGGGCGCGCAGAACGGCACCGAGAGCCAAGTCAGACAGATCCGACGCGGCCCGTCCCTCAAGACTGCCACGCACGACTTGGAGCCAGATGCCGAGGACGATGTCGGCAGCCAGTTCCACGTCCCGAATGGTCAGGCGGCCCTGGTCGATCGCCTCAGTGAGATCGGCCTTGAGATGAGCGCGAATGCCGCGGGCGAACTCAGTAGGAGTCTGCGCGCTCTGGACCACAAGCCGTGCCCAGGCAGGATCCGAGGTCGCCTTCTCCAGGAATTGCGTGAAGGCAAAGGACAGACGCGCGATGGGATCGGGCAGCTCAAGTCTGGCGGCGGTCAACAGATCGTCAAAGCTCTCCCCGAGCTTTGCGCCTACCGCGGCAGCCAGCTCCTCGATGCTCTGGAAGTGATAGTAGAACGTCCCCTTCGCGACGCCCGCCGCTTCCACGATCGCATCCACCGTGAGCGCCTCGGGCGGCCGCTCGGCAAGGAGCATCGTGCCCGCTTCGAGGATCTGCGACCGTGTCCTGGCACGCTTCTCCCGACCGATCTCTGCCCTGCGGGCCGCGTCAATCTTCGCCATGGGGAATCCTCATTACACGACTTCTCAAATTTCGTATTGACTATATAGTCGAAATGACTTATACGTTCAATATGAGATAGGGCAGCACGATACGCCCGCTCCTCAGCCTCAGCGACCACCCACAATAGGGTCGTTCGGATGGAAGGCTCTAATGCAACTGGCATTCGATCAGTTCCTATGTGCTTGCGTCTCCTTTGGAGGCCGGTCCGGAGAAGGATGCCAGTGTGATCGAGGTTGGCGTCGTCACGCCCAACAGACCGGCCTCCGTGGCGCAATCTGCCGACCGCAACCGGACGCGCCACGGGAGCCACGCGGGATTTGAGGTCGCCTGCCACCTCATTGCCCGCAATTTCGCAACCAGCAGTGCTAACAGCCGAGTGGATCGATGACTTCCTGCTTCCGTGCAGACACCTGCCGCTTTGCCCCGGCAGCCTCAATGGCGGTGATTGCCCTGGGGCTTGCCGCCTGCCAGAAACAGACGAGCCAGCCGCAGAGCCGTCCGACCATGGTGCAGGTCGAGACGGTTGCCTTAGCCGATTATGCGCCGCCCGTGCGATTGACGGGTGAGGTTCGCGCTCAGGTCGAGAGCGATCTGTCCTTTCGGGTGGCTGGCCGCATCAGCGAACGCTTGGTCAATGTCGGCGACCACGTGACCGCCGACCAGGTGCTGGCCAGACTCGATCCGCAGCAACAGCAGGCAACGCTGACCGCCGCCGAGGCCGCCGTTCAGGCTGCCGAAGCCACGCTCCGCCAGGCGACCTCCACCTACAAACGTCAGGAGGTCCTCCTCACCAGGGGCTACACGACCAAGCGAGAGCATGACCAAGCCCAGGAAGCCTACCTCACGGCCCAGGCCGCGCTCGACAATGCGAAGGCGCAGCTCGGCACCGCCCGCGACCATCTTTCCGACACGGTCCTGCGGGCGGGCGTTGCCGGTGTCATCACGGCCCGGACCGCTGAGGCGGGGCAGGTGGTGCAAGTGGCGCAGACTGTCTTCTCGATCGCCCAGGATGGCCCGCGCGACGCGGTGTTCAACGTCTACGAGTCGATCTTTACCCGCGAACCCGCCGATCCCGCGATCGCATTGACGCTGGTGTCCGATCCGGCCGTCAAAGCCAAGGGCACTGTGCGCGAGGTTTCACCGACCGTGGATCCATCCAGCGGCACCGTTAAAGTCAAGGTCGGCATCGAGCATCCGCCGGCGTCAATGACACTTGGGGCTGCCATCGTTGGTGAAGGCCGGTTCCAGCTCCGTGAGCTCGTGATGGTCCCGTGGAGCGCCCTTTCCAGCGAGAATGGGCACGCGGCCGTGTGGACAGTCGATCCTCAGACCAAAACGGTGTCGCTGAAGACCATCACCGTCGAAGGCTACGATCTTGGAAAGGTCGTCGTGCGAGAGGGTCTCGAGCCTGGCGAGGTCGTCGTGACCGCCGGGGCACAGTTCCTGCGGCCCCGACAGGTTGTCGCGTTCACCGAAGGAGCGGCCCTATGAAACCGATCCTCATATCCCTGGCAGCCCTGGGCTCGGTTGGCTTGCTCGCCGCCTGCCAGGACCAGCAGCACGCCGAGGCGCCGGCACCCCGGCCGGTTCTCTCCATCGCAGTGACCTCACAGGCCTTACAGACGGCAGGCTTCGCCGGAACCGTCGAGCCCCGATACAGATCCGATCTTGGCTTCCGGGTGCTCGGACGCATCATCAGCCGTGACGTCAATGTCGGTGACATCGTCAGGAAGGGGCAGCGCCTCGCCACGCTTGATCCGGTCGCCTACCAGCTTGCGGTGCGATCGGCGCAGGCCGACCTCGCAAGCGCCACCGCCCGCCTGGAGAATGCCGCCGCGACCGAAACCCGCCAACGCACGCTGCTCCAGCAGAACATTGCCAACCAGGCCCAGTACGACGCTGCGAGGGAGGCCCGCGAGACCGCGGAGGCCGGCGTCACGAGTGCCAAGGCAAACCTCGACAAAGCCCAGGAGCAACTCGGCTACACCGAGCTGCGCGCCGATTTCGATGGTGCTGTCACCGTCACTGCGGCGGAGCTCGGTCAGGTGGTCCAGCCGGGACAGACGGTCGTCACCGTGGCTCGCCCGGACATCCGCGAAGCGGTGGTCGATCTGCCCGACAGCATCGCGCGGGAACTCAAGCCAGGCGATCGTTTGGACATCGCCCTGCAATTGGACCCCTCTATGCAGGCGACCGGATCGGTGCGGGAGATCGCCCCGCAGGCGGATCCCACCACCCGCACGCAGCGGGTGAGGATCACCCTCGCCAATCCGCCGGAGACTTTCCGGCTTGGAACGACCATCACCGCGACGGTCAGGACGCGCGCTGTCCTGGGCATGGAGCTGCCCGTCTCGGCCCTGCTGGAGCGGGACGGCAGGACGATGGTGTGGGTCGTCGACCCGGCCCTCCGGACGGTGTCGACCCGCGCCGTGACGATTGTCGCCAGGGACGGGGCCGCCGTCCGGGTCATGGATGGGCTTACACCCGGCACGCGTGTGGTCACCGCCGGCGTGCACAGCCTGACCTTCAATCAAGCAGTCAAGATCGCAGACGAGGCTTCCCAATGAAAAGCCGTTTCAACCTGTCCGACTGGGCGCTCGAGCATCGCTCCCTCGTCTGGTACTTCATGATCGTGTCAGCCATCGCCGGCGTCCTCGCGTACATGACCCTGGGTCGCGAGGAGGACCCATCGTTCACCATCAAGACGATGGTGATTGCCGCTCAGTGGCCCGGCGCCACGGTCGAGGACACCGCCCGCCAGATCACCGACCGGATCGAGAAGAAGCTCGAGGAGCTCGACTCGCTCGACTACGTCCGCAGCCAGACCACGCCGGGCCAGACCGTGATCTACGTCAACTTGAAGGACACGGTCAAAAGCCGCGACGTGCCGGGCGTCTGGATGAAGGTTCGGAACATGGTCAACGACGTCAGACGGGAGCTTCCCCAAGGTGTCGTGGGGCCCTTCTTCAATGACGATTTCGGCGACGTATTCGGCAACGTGTACGCATTCACTGCCGACGGATTGACGCAGCGGCAATTGCGCGACTATGTCGAGGACGTCCGGGCCAAGGTGCTCACGGTGCCCAATGTCGGCAAGGTCAACCTGATCGGCGTCCAGGACGAGGTGATCTTTCTGGAGTTCTCGACACGCGAGATCGCCGCCCTCGGCATCAGCGAGCAGGATGTGGTTCAGACGCTCCAGGCCCAGAACGCCATCACGCCCTCCGGCGTCATTCAGGCCGGTGCTGAGCGCATCAGCGTCCGGGTGACGGGACAGTTCACGTCGGAGGAAAGCCTGCGCGGCCTCAACCTGCGCATCAACGACCGCTTCTTCCGCCTCAGCGACATCGCCACCATTCGCCGCGGTTATGTCGACCCCCCGCAGGCATTGTTCCGGTTCAACGGCCAGCCTGCCATCGGGCTTGCCATCGGCATGAAGACCGGCGCGAACCTGCTGGAGTTCGGCAAGGCGCTGGAGAAGCAGATGGATCGGATCATCGGCGAACTGCCCATCGGCGTCGGCGTGCATCTCGTGGCCGATCAACCCGTTGTGGTCGAGGAAGCAGTCGGAGGCTTCACCAAGGCTCTGTTCGAGGCTGTGGCGATCGTGCTGGTGGTCAGCTTCGTCAGTCTCGGCATGCGGGCCGGGTTCGTGGTCGCGCTGTCGATCCCGCTCGTGCTCGCCATGACCTTCATGGTCATGCAGTATCTCGGCATCTCGCTGCAGCGCATCTCGCTCGGGGCTCTCATCATCGCGCTCGGTCTTCTCGTAGACGACGCCATGATCGCCGTCGAGATGATGGTGGCACGGCTTGAGGCCGGCGACACCCTGCGCAAGGCCGCCACCGCCGTCTACACCTCCACGGCGTTCCCGATGCTCACTGGAACACTTGTCACCGTCGCGAGCTTCATCCCGGTCGGCCTCAACAGCAGCAACGCGGGCGAGTACACCTTCACGTTGTTCGTGGTGATCGCGGTCTCGCTGTTGTTGTCGTGGATCGTCGCGGTGCTGTTCGCACCCTTGCTCGGCGTGACGCTGCTCCCGAATACGATGAAGAAACATCATGACAGGCCGAGCCGCCTCGGGACGATGTTCTCGCAGGTCCTCGTCGGGGCCATGCGCTGGCGTTGGCTCACCATCGGCGTGACGGTTGCGATGTTCGGCGCCTCGCTCTACGGCATGCGTTTCGTCCAGCAGCAATTCTTCCCGTCCTCGGACCGCAACGAGCTCCTCGTCGACTTCACCTTGCCGCAGAACGCCTCAATCGCCGAGACGAAGGCGCAGATGGATCGCTTCGAGGCCAAGCTCGCGGGCGACCCCGACATCGATCACTGGTCGTCCTATGTCGGCCAGGGCGCCGTGCGGTTCATCCTCTCGTTCGACCCTCAGCCGGCGAACCCCAACTACGGCCAGATCGTCATCGTCACCAAGAGCATCGAGGCCCGTGAGCGCCTCCGGACCAGGATCAAGACCCTGGCCCGACAGGAGTTCGCCGGCATGGACGTTTACGTGGACCTGTTGGCGTTGGGGCCGCCGGCCGGACGTCCGGTGCAGTACCGGCTCAGCGGGCCCGATGTCCAGAAGGTGAGGGAGCTGGCCCAGCAGCTCGCGACTCTCGTGGGCGAGCATCCCCTGGTCGCCGACATCGGCTTCAATTGGAACGAGCCCGCCCGAGTCGTGAAGGTAGATGTGCTCCAGGATAAGGCCCGCCAGCTCGGCGTAACCTCGCAGGACATCGCTGGAGCCCTCAACGGCATCGTGGGCGGCAAGAGCATCACCCAGGTGCGCGACTCGATTTATCTGGTCGACGTGGTCGATCGGGCGCGCTCGGCCGAGCGGCAGTCGATCGAGACGCTCCAGAACCTGCAACTGCCGGGCCGGAGCGGCCAGTCCGTGCCGCTGGCGGCCGTCGCGACCTTCCATTACGAACTCGAGCAGCCGGTGATCTGGCGCCGCAACCGGCTGCCGACCATCACCGTCAGGGGCAGCATCGCCGACACGACCCAGCCGGCGACAGTGGTACAGCAGCTCGAGCCCAAGGTGCGGGAGTTCGTCCGCACGCTCCCGGCGGGCTATCAGGTAGCTATAGGCGGTCCCGTGGAGGAGAGCGCCAAGTCCCAAGGGCCAATTGCGGCGGTGGTCCCGCTCATGCTGTTCATCATGGCGACGATCCTGATGGTTCAGCTCCAGAGCTTCTCGCGGCTGTTCCTGGTGGTGGCGGTCGCCCCACTTGGGCTGATCGGCGTGGTGGCGGCGATGCTGCCCAGCGGGGCTCCTCTGGGCTTCGTGGCGATCCTTGGCGTGCTGGCGCTGGTCGGAATCCTGATCCGCAACTCGGTGATCCTGGTTGTGCAGATCGAGGACCTGCGGCGGGAGGGCTGGGCCGCATGGGAGGCTGTGGTCGAGGCCACCATGCACCGGACGCGGCCGATCCTGCTGACCGCGGCGGCGGCGAGCCTGGCGCTGATCCCGATCTCACGCGAGGTGTTTTGGGGACCGATGGCCTACGCCATGATGGGCGGCATCATCATGGGCACGCTGCTGACGCTCCTGTTCCTGCCGGCGCTGTACGTGGCCTGGTTCCGCATCAAGGCACCCTCCCAGTTCAAGGAAGAGCCATTCGTGGAGGCGGCGCATGAAGCAGCGTAGAGTGCAACGAGCCGATGAGCTGATGCCATGGACCGTAGCCTTTCGTCCCCGGTCCGTCTGTCCAGCTAGCGGACACCCGGAATCAATGTCGAAGGAGCCAGCGAAAGCCCAAATCCGAGGATAACGATCATGGACATCAATCCGCAATGGATCACCCTGGTCTTCGCAAGCAACGCGATGATCGCCTCGATTGCCGGCGCCTTCGTCAACACGAGGAACGCGAGAATCGAGTTCAAGGCAAACGTGCTGTCGGTCAACCGACAGAGGTGGATCGAGACGATGCGCGACCTTGTGGCAAGCCTCAATTCGCAGCTTCTCACCACGGCAGCCGTGCGCCACACTGTGGAAGAGCCGATCGGCACCGTCATCGCCCGGGATGCCGAGCTGTTCAGACGCGTGGAGAGCCTGCTGCGGACCGTGTCCAAGATCGATCTCATGTTGAACCCGCTGGAGAGAGATCATCAGCAGCTCAAGGGTTTGATGAGCCAAGCGGTCGACCAGCTTCGATCACCCTCGCCCGACGGGAATATCGAGGAATGTATCGACATCGTCAGCCGCGAAATCATCCAGGTCTCGCAAGCGATCCTCAAACGGGAGTGGGTGCGGGTGAAGCGGGGCGAGTAGGTCATCGGACCTCATCCCAGAAACTCCACTGGCCGATGCCGACTCCGGGCGCAAGAATGATAGCTGCACTTCGCCTATCGCAGGCCCGAGACAGCGCTGCCGGTGGACTGAAAAGATAAAGCAGGGCGGAGGGCGACTTGCTGGCGCATCCCGGGAGCAAGGCGCGTGCCTGCTGAGAGACGGAATAGGAAGCTTTCCATAGGGCAGGGCGTTTCCTAGCTTGACCCTAAATTACCCTTCGCCGTTTGGCACGTGCCCTCGTGCATCAATTCAGATACCGCCCCAAAAGTTCGCAGCAACGGTTTCGATCCATCCTCCTGATGACTGCCGTAGGATGGCGGTGGGTGGCAGAACGAGCATGGCGAGACGGTCCCATCCTCCACCTTTGCTCGCTTCCTGTGACCACCCGGCCAACTTGACGGTATTTTTGCCGCGCGGCACAGTTGTACCGTGTCTGATCGCCTCCCGAGGTGGGTGTCGACGACGCGATCGTGGTCACTCTGTTGATGGCCGCGTAAAGCTCGGCCGAGACAGAACGGCGTAGCGACTGTCCGACCGCTCCGACATCGTTGAGTTGACGGCAGTCCATCCTGCGAGATCCACGAGCACGAGGTAGGTCCACGATGCGATGCACTTGGCCCAGTCTCTCTGAACTGAAACGGCGATCCTGGTCCATGGGAGCGACCATGGGGCTCCTCGGGCTGTTCAGCCTTGCTGCGTGCGGAACACTTCCACGAACGCCCTATACGGCCGTCGATGCAGCCTCGTCCGAAGTCCTGGGCATTCCAGGAGTCCGCAGATACGCTGACGAGCCCGCTGCAGCGTTCCGTGCCGATGCAAGCGCTCTCGCGGCCTCCCTCGCGGCAAGGCCGACCCGGATGCCGCTCACCTACCTGGCTCTGTCCGGGGGCGGTGCCTACGGGGCGTACGGGGCAGGCGTCCTAAACGGATGGACGGCGACTGGAACCCGGCCTGAATTTACCTTCGTATCGGGTGTCAGCACCGGCGCCCTTATTGCGCCCTTTGCGTTTCTCGGCCCGTCGTATGACGCCAAGCTGCGTGAGGTTTACACCAGCGGTGTCGCCGAGAGCCTTCTCGACTCTCCGGACCTTCTGAACGTCGTCTTTGGCTCTTCCCTGTTCGGGGGCAGGCGCCTGCGCGAACTGATCGCCCGCTCCGTGGATGACGCGATGCTGGCCGAGGTCGCGGCCGCGCACGCGAACGGCCGGCGGTTGTTTGTCGTCACGACAAATCTGGATTCGCAGCGGGCGGTGATCTGGGACATGGGCCGGATCGCATCGAGTGGCTCGCCGCAGGCCCTCGGCCTCTTCCGCGATGTTCTGGCGGCGTCCGCAAGCGTGCCTGGCGTGTTTCCCCCCAGGCTCATCGACGCCGAGGCAAACGGCAGGCGCTTCGAAGAGATGCATGTCGATGGCGCAGTCATGGCACCCGTGTTCACGTTGCCGGACGTGGTGTTGCTCTCGAGCGCACCACCGCTCCGGGGACCACGCGTGAATGTCTATGTGCTGATGAACAACAAGATCGATCCAGATTTCCAGGTCGTGCCGGACAGGGCCGCGGAGATCGGCGGGCGGGCGGCCTCGACATCCGTCAAAGCACAGACAAGGGCCGTCCTCTTTGGAACCTATGCCGCCGCCCAGCGAAATGGCTTCCGGTTCAACCTGACCTTCATCGACCAGGATGTGCCGTCCTCAACCTCGGCGGGTTTCGACACAGCCTATATGCAAAGGCTCTACCAATATGGCTTCGAAAAGGCCCGGAGCGGCCGGCTCTGGGTGCGGAGGCCCCCTTCCGGCGCTATTGCCATGGCTCGCCGCATGGAAGAGGGGGCATGCAGCAGGCGTGAGGCCCTATCCCGGCAACTTGAGCAGGATTGAATGTGGCCTGACAAAGCGCATCGGTAGCAACTGCTTAGAGCTGATTCCCCTTGCGTGGAATCAGCTCTTCTCTTTGGCTCGGCCGCATTCTTGACGGTGAACCGGATCAGCTCCGCCGAAAAAGGCTCTAAGTAGGTCGCCAAAAGTTCTGCAACAGCTTTCGGAGCCAGAAGTGCTTGGATGCCATGCCGGCCTTGCGACAGGCCTGTTGCGGCGTCAGCATCAGAACCCAGGCTGCGGCATCGGTGGCGAGGTCACCAACACGCCTGCCGTGGTCGACGTGGGTACGATGAAAGTCGTCATGCACCGTTAGCGGCGCATGACCGCAGTGATCGAGAGCGTGCTGAACGATCTCTCATGTCCGAACAGACGGGCTTGCCCATCCGCTTTCGGCAACCTCGTTCCCGAAAGTAGCCCGCGCTCCCTCAGTCGTCGGGAAGCCCTGACCACGATGCCTCGGTGACGCTCTTCGCTCCTTTGGATATCGTGCCCTCTGCGATCTGGATATTGGCGGAGCCGCCTACGAAATCGCTCCACTGCGCCTCGGTGCCATGGAAGGCGTTGCGGTCCACGTTTCCGGCAACGCCGGGAACCCTTCCCGTGGTCGTGAACTGCCAGAAGGTCCACTGACGGTCGTTGTAGCGGACCTGCGGCTCGGCGGCGGTGCTTCGTATCCAGAACGGATAGTCCTTGAACTCGCCCTCGAGGACTTCCCTGTGGAAGGTGACGTCCGTGTAGATGATCGGTTTCTTGCCCGTGTGGGCCTCCATCTCGCGCAACATGACCCGGATCATGGCCAACGCCTTGTCACGCGGGATCTTCCTGCCACAGGAAGGAGACGCGCCGTTCCATTCGGCATCAAGCACCGGAGGGAGAGCGTCGGCCTCCGGCTGCACGTTCCTCCTGAACCAGGCAGCCTGCTCCTCGGCAGGCCGGCACCAATACACGAAGTGATAGGCGCCACGCAGGACACCCGCGTTGCGGGCGCCTTCCCAGTTCTCGGCGAACCTCGGATCGATGTGATCCCCGCCCTCAGTGGCCTTGATGAAGGCGAAGCGGGTGCCTCCGTCACGCAGGGCTGCCCAGTCCACCTTTCCTTGCCATCGTGAGATGTCCACGCCGTGAACGGGCCGGAGATGCGCACTGGCCACGCCGACGTGCGGCTTGGCATCTCCGACGCCTGACATCAGCCCTAATCCCGAGCAGGAAGCCAGCGCCATGCCCAAGGGCACAATCGCGCAAAGCCGTAATCCGGCCCTCAGTACCGCAAGCGCTTTGTCCATCTGCTCGTCCCCGCTCCGGTTGAAACCCGGCCCTCGTGCTTCGTGGAGAACTCGATGCCAAATATGGCGCACGAATAGCGATTAGGGACAAAAAGAGGCAAATGTGAGATGGCGCGAGCCGTGCACTGGCAGTCTGCACAGGATTCGCCCCGTCCGAAGCCCGACGCCGTGGCCGCGACATCTCCCGAAGCATGGCCCTACTCATTTTTAGCCTTCCGATACTCCATCTGTCGGTGACCAGCCCATTCAGGGTAACCGAGGGCCTGAAACTTCGTCTGCGTCATCGCGAGCAGCCTCCTCCGCCTCGCACTTGGCATTTCCTGCGTCGCAAGACTTATGGTGACCCACTTTGAGTATCGAACACGATAGTGAAAACGGTTTTTTGTGAAAAGATTCTCGAAACACCACCTTGAAACATCGGGCGTGAGCCCGACTGCACGTCCGTTGCTCTCATGATGATGCCATGAAGCCTGAGGTGAACCGTAGGCTGCCATAGGCCGGATGGCAGAGGTCGATCTCAGTCACTTTGAACGGCGAGGAGCTCCGGCGTGAACTTGCCGCTGTACCGCTCCTCCGGCTGAGAAAGCCGCTGGAATGCGGTACGGCGGCAAGGGATTCAGCGACGTTGCGCCGAGGACGACGTGGTAAGCGCTTCCCGCGTGAGGTGCCAGGCCTGTCGCAGCTTATCGGACCGAACTTGGTAGTCAGCCTTCATCTCGTCGATCCGCTTCTCGATGCGCGCCTTCGCATCGCCCGCGGCCCTCGACGCCTGATCGTGCAGAGCCCAGATTTTGGCTTGTACCTCTCGGTCCATTTCGTCGGCTTGCGCCCTGGCGCGATTCTGCGCAACCTTCAGCCTCGCCTTGGCATCTTTGACCTTCGCCTGCAGCCTGGCCTTCGCCTCGCCATGGGCCTGATCGAGCTCGGCCTGAAGCTTGTCGAATTCGGTTTGCAGCAATGCTGCGTCGCGCTCCATCTTCACATCGATAACTTCAGCGCGCGGTCTCCGGCATATGGTGCCGCCAAGCGCTTCCATGCGGGTATCGAGCGGTGTGACCCATTCCTCTTCGATCTCGGCGACGATGGCAGCCTTGCCTGGACTGAGCTGCCGGGAGACATCGTCGAGGAAATCCACGCCGACACCGAGGTTGACGAGATCAGCGAACGAGCCGCCGACCGCGCCGACCGCTGCCCCTGCCGCGAGGCCAACTGGGCCGCCCAAAGCGCCGATCAATGCGCCCGTTGCCATACCGAGCGCCGTCCCAAGCGGTCCCTGATCACCCGCCTGCCTGACCGATACCTGCCCGCCGGCATCCTTCACAATCACTGCGCCCGAATAGACAGCCAGACTGCCCTCGCGGTGCAGGTCCGCAAGCGCTCGAGATGCTTCATAGGCTTTCGTCTCATTGTCGAAGACAACCATGATCATCTTGTCCATGACTTCCTCCTCGAAGGTTCACGCACCCCATCGACGTCGCTCAGGATCACAACCGGCATTCAATCCACCGGCTATTGCAGTCCGATCTTTCAGCTTCCGAAAATAACCCGGCGGAAGCGGTGCAGGGTAAAGCCGAAATAGACAGCGCCAATAACACCAACGGCCAAAAGCTGTTGCCAGACGAGCGGGAAGGCCGCGCCGCGATAGAGCACATTCTTGGCAAACTCCACGAAATGCGGTGTCGGGCTGATGGTCTTCATCACGTACTGCAGCCAGACCGGCATGCTTTCCATCGGTGTCGTACTGCCGGAGAGCAGCATCTGCACTAGCAGCACGGGTAAGGCAAGAAGGCCGAACTGGCCCATTGTGGAGGCGACCGTACCAAGAAAGATTCCAAGCGCCGCCACAGCGATGACAAAGATACAGGAACCGGCGAGGAACAGCAGGGGCGATCCGGCAATCGGCACCTTGAGCCACCATTGCACGACAAACATCAGCGACAGTTGAGCCGCTACGAGAATAACGATCCCGTTCGCCAGGATCTTCGCAAGCATGATCTCGACCGGAACCACGGGCATCACCAGGAGGTGCTCCACAGTGCCTTGCTCACGCTCTCGGATGAGTGCTGCGCCGGTCAGGATGACGGTTAGCATGGTGAGATTGCTGATGATCTGCATCACCGAGGTGAACCAGCTCGACTCCATGTTCGGATTGAACTTGACGCGGGTCACAAATTTGACCGGTATGCCGACCAGCCCTTCACGTCCGGTAACGAAATCCGAGACATAGTTGACGATGACATTCTGAATGTACGTCATGCCAAGGAAAGCCTGGGCGACGGCGGTGGCATCGACATTGATTTGAACCGAGGGCTGCCGCCCGGCCAGAATATCCGTCTGGAACTTTGGCGGAATCTCGATGACGAAGACAAAACGTTGCGCCTCCATCGACGAGTCGATCTCGGTCGCGGCGATGTCCACGGCAGGCTGGAATGTCGGGGGTGTGAGACCGTCCGCAATGCGGCGCGACAGGTCGGAACGATCTTCGTCGACCAATCCGACGGCAAGATTGGTCGCTTCGGTCCTAGCACCGGTGGCGGCGGCGTAGATGGCAAAGGTGAACGCATAGGCGACCAGTACCAGCAAGATCGGGTCGGAGCGGATGCTGCGCAACTCCTTGATCAGCAGCTGAAAGATATTCGCCAGATGCGTGCGGAATGCACTCACCTGTTTTGGCTTGGACCGTTGTGGACGCGTCACCTGCTCAGGGGTGAGTTGTTGCGGAGGGGCTGCCTGGCTGTTCTGCAACATCTCAGGCCTCCTGCTTCTTCAGCACTGTAAGGGCCGCCAAGAGATAGACGAGCGCGAAGCCTGCGATGACGAGCAGACTGCCCCACACATCCGCAAAGCCAAGGGCCTTGTCGAAGATCCCGATCGTGATGGGCTGAAACCAGGCGGCCGGAAACGCCATCCCGATAAGTCTTCCCTGACCGGAGAGGGACGATACGGGCACGAGCAGGCCTGAGAAATTCACGGTCGGAATGACCGAGAGGACGACGCACGCGAAAATGGCCGAGACTTGTGTCTGGGTGAAGGTCGAGATGAGTTGGCCGAACGCGGTCGTCGCGGTCACATAGATCAGAGCTCCCAGCACAAGCGCGCCGAAGCTTCCTGTAATGGGGACATGGAAGACAAAGTACGACATCAGCAGCAGGAGGCCGAAAGACACCATGGCGACAGCGATGTAAGGGAACTGCTTGCCGACCAGGAACTCGAGCTTGCTGACAGGCGTCGAGCGGAAGTTGGCGATTGACCCCGTCTCCTTCTCGCGGACGACGGCAACCGTCGCCATGATGGCAGGTATCAGGACCAGCATCATCATGATGACGCTCGGGACCATACTGAAGACGCTCTTGAAGGCCTGGTTGTAGCGGAAACGATTTTCCAGATTGAGCCCACCGAGGTAGACGTTCGAAGCTGTGTTCGGGCCGAGGCGTTCCGTGACGAGATCCCTGGCGTACTGCAGGGCCAGGCCGGTCACGTAGCCTTTGGCGGTCTCGCCGCGGAAGGGCATGGCCCCATCGACCCAGACGGCAACATCGGGTGGACGCGCGCTTGCAAGGTCCCGGCCGAAGCCCTCGGGAATTTCAATGACGACCGCCAGCTCTCCGCTTCTCATCCGCTGCTCCACCTCCGCGGGGGAGCTGATCGGGGGCTGCTCGGAGAAGTAACGGGATCCGGAGAAGTTCTCGAGCAGCCGCCGGCTTTCCGGGGTCCGGTCCTGGTCGAAGGCTGCGTATTTCAGGTTCTCGACGTCGAAGGTAATGCCGAAGCCCATGGCGAACATCAGGATGACAGGACCAAGCAACGCGAAAGTCAACCGAATGGGATCCCGTAAGATCTGCATGGTCTCGAGCCGAGAATAAGCCCATAGCCTGCCGGGATCGAAGCGCCTCGAGCCATGGACGGAGGCATGCCTTGACGGTGGAGTTGCCACTTCTGCTGTCGGTTGTGGCGCCGGCTGGGTTTTCTTTTCCTGTTTCGTCTTTTCTTCTTCCGCGGCGGCCGCCTCCTCCAGATAGGAGATGAAGGCGTCCTCGAGCGACTTGCTGCCGCGCTCCCTCACCAGCTCCTGCGGCGCGCCGACCGCCAGCACCCGGCCGCGATGCATCAGCGAGATGCGATCGCAGCGGTCGGCCTCGTTCATGAAATGGGTCGAAAGAAAGATGGTAACGCCGTCATCGCGCGAGAGATCGATCAGCGTGCGCCAGAACGCGTCTCGCGCGACGGGATCGACGCCAGAGGTGGGCTCGTCGAGAATGAGGATGGGCGGCCGGTGCAGCACGGCCACGGCAAGCTGAAGTCTCTGCTTCAGGCCAAGCGGCAGGCTCTCTGGCTTGGCCTCGGCCACACTCTTCAGATCATAGCGCTCCAGCAGCTCCGCGATCCGTTCCTCCACCTCGTTCGGAGGGAGATGGTAGAGGTGTGCATGCAGGTAGAGATTCTGTCGAACGGTGAGCTCGTTGTAGAGCGAGAATGCCTGCGACATGTATCCGACGTTCTGACGCGCTTCGATGTCGGCGGCGCCCATCGGCTCCCCGAACAGTTTCGCCGAGCCTTCGGTGACGGGAAGAAGCCCTGTCATCATTTTCATGGTTGTTGTCTTGCCGCAGCCATTCGAGCCGAGAAAGCCGAAAATCTCGCCGCGCCCGATGCGAAAGCTTACATGATCGACCGCAACGAAATCGCCGAAGCGGCGTGTGAGTCCCTCTACTTCGATGGCGGGAGTCTCGTCATCAGTCGCGACCCGCGGCCGAACGACAACCTCCTGGTGTGCGGCCCGTTTCTCCGGCGGAAGCAGCGCGATGAAGGCGTCGTCGAGGTTGCCCTTTCCCGCCCGAGCGAGGATCTCCTTCGGCGCACCCTGCGCAATGACCTTGCCATCGTCCATCGCAGCCAGCCAGTCGAATTGACTGGCCTCGTCCATGTAGGCGGTGGCGACGATCACGCTCATATTCGGCCGACGGACGCGGATCGAGCTGATCAGCTCCCAGAACTGCCGGCGGGAGAGGGGGTCAACGCCTGTCGTCGGTTCGTCGAGGACCAACAGATCCGGATCGTGCATCAACGAACAGCACAGGCTGACCTTCTGCTTCATGCCTCCCGACAGCTTGCCGCAGGGGCGGTCCGGAAACGGATCGAGGCCGGTTGCGTGCAGGAGGTCGTCGATGCGCGTGCGCCGCTCGGCGGCACCCTGTCCGAACAACCGGCCGAAGAAATCGATGTTGTCGAAAATACTGAGCGTCGGGTAGAGGTTGCGGCCGAGCCCTTGCGGCATGTAGGCAATCCGATTGCAGCTCGCCCGGCGATGGCCCTCATCTGCCATGTCTCCGTCAAGCGCGATCACCTTTCCACTCTGAATCTTGCGGACGCCGGAGGCCAGCGCCAGCAAGGTGGATTTGCCGACGCCGTCCGGCCCGATCAGCCCGACCATGCAGCGAGCAGGGATGTCGAGCGTGAGATCGTCGAGGGCGACTGTCTTTCCGTAACGGTGCGTGACCTGCTCGAGCCTGATGATGAAGTCGGTCATTGGGGAAGCTTCACGTTAAGCTCGTCGGGCCAGGCAATCTTGGGATCGGTGCGGACAAAGCCGAGGCCACGAATGCCGGTCTTCACGGCGCGATGATATTTATCCAGAACTGCGGGATCGGCCTGGAGCTTGACACGGAACATCAGCTTCTCACGCTCCTCGGCCGTCTCCACGCTCTTGGGCGTGAACTGGGCTTCCGTGGCGACGAAGCTGACCGCGGAAGGAAAGACATATTCCGGGACCGGGTCGAGAATCGTGCGCGCCTCGTCGCCTATCGAAAGCCTGCCGGCGTCTTTCGCGGGCAGATAAACCGTCATGTAGACATCCTTGAGGTCCAAGATGGTCAAGACGCGCTGTCCTGCGCCGATCACTTCACCTGCGCGAGCGAGCCGGTACTGCACGCGCCCACTCCTCGGAGACAGGAGAACCAGGTCGGCCAGGATCGACTGGAGCCGCTCGACCTCTCCCGTTGCAGCCTTGATTTCCGATTCAGCGGCGTCACGATCAGCATTGGCTGCAACATAGGCTGCGTCCGCCTGATCGGTTCGATTGCGGCGCTGATCCAGCAGCTGCATTGGGATGTTCCCGGTCTGAAGCAGCTTCTTGCCACGATCGTAATCCGCCCTGGCAGTGTCCAACTCGCTCTGCCTTTGTGCGATGAGCGCGGTCACTGCCGTCAGCTGCTGTTTCGCCTTGAGCAGCCGCGCCTGCGCGGAACGCAGCTCGGCTTCTGTCTCCGGCGACGATATGGTGCCGACCACTTGGCCGGCGGTGACCTCGTCGCCCTCGTCTACGGTCAACGTCGCCAGCCGGCCGGGATATTTCGCCGAGACATCGACTTGTGTTGCCTCAAGGCGGCCATTCGCTTTCACGATGCCTTCGGGCATCTCGCTACCGCGCAGCCGCGCGATCAGGCTTTCCACCGCGGTGCGGGCCTTTTCGAGAGGATCGGGCAGTTTTGGTTGCGCCTGCGCGCTAACGATCAGGAGTCTTCCGTCGGAAACACCCAGTGCCCATGTGACAACCGGCACGGAGACAAACGTAAGAATAATGCCTAAAGCTCGAGCAGTCTGCAGTCGGAAGGACATTCGACTCTCCCTCGGAGGCGCTATGTCCTGGCCAGAGCTGGGGCCGGTTCGCAAGACTGAAATTTGGCCCGGATTCCCCACAGTAGGTCGAAATCGGCCAGGTCATGCCGGTACGCGAACTCTTGCGTGAGAGGCAACCGGTCGCATTGATCTGGATCAATACGAACGCCGATGCAGCGTCGCCGCCTCACAGCAACGCAGCCGCCGTCTCGGGCCATCCTAGAGTATAGAGCCTTAGAGCTGAAATTGGAATTCACTTTCGAGACTCATCCGTTGCTCTTTGGCAAAAGTGGCGCATCGCTCGACGCGGATCCGAAGGACCGCGCTAGCGAAAACCGGATCCACTTTATCGGCACGATGTGCTAGAATACGCTGCAAATTGAGGCGATGTCGCGGTGGAGGTTGCCACAGTCTAATGGGCCGAGCCTTTATCGACGCTGTTACGAATGGTGAGCGCAGGTCTGATTGATCTCGATCAAAGCCGCCATGGGCTGATTCTGGTATTCTTAAAACGAAATAGGCATGGGCCTATGTGCATGAGTGCCGGGTCCGGCGGCGTGATGCCAGGCCGAAAAGATCTCAAGCGGAACCTGCCTTGTTTCACGCAGCCGACTTGACCCAAACAGCGCTTGATCGAATGGGCGGCCCGTTAAAGCTGTGTAGGTATCGCCGTCGTGGCATTCTGACCGTTGCGCTGGACCGTTGAGTCCCATCGGATCAAAAGAACCCACGGTGATGCTCGAAGATCTCAATTGCTGGAGGTAGGCATGGATCTCCAACGAACGCTTGATCGGCCAACGTCCCAATCTGTCAACTTTGCCAACGCCGCATCCGAGTACGCGATTGACCTCTGGCAGCGTGGCTTGCTCTACGCCGATGTCATGCGCGAACGCGGCAACCAGTATTTGGAGCATCTGGCTCAGGTTACACCGAACGTCCTGAGCTTTGAGGCTGAGATCGTCATGTTCGGCCCCACATTGGAGCGGCCGGTCAACTATGGCCTTGCCCGCATCATTCCACCCGAGGGGGTTGAGATCGACCCTCGCAAGCGCCCTTTCGTGGTGGTCGATCCGCGAGCTGGGCATGGCCCTGGCATCGGCGGCTTCAAAGCTGACAGCGAGATCGGCGCCGCTCTCGGGGCTGGCCATCCCTGCTACCTTGTCGGGTTCACCCCAGATCCTGTGCCTGGCCAGACCGTCGAGGACGTCATGCGGGCCGATGCCGCCTTCCTGGAACGGGTGATCGCCCGGCATCCCGAGAGCGAAGGCAAGCCGGTTGTGATCGCTAACTGTCAGGCCGGCTGGCAGATTCTGATGACTGCCGCGGTCAGGCCCGAGCTGTTCGGCCCGATCATCGTCGCCGGATCGCCTGTGTCATACTGGGCCGGCTGGCCTGGCCGGAACCCGATGCGCTACTCGGGCGGACTGCTCGGCGGCAGCTGGCTGACGGCCCTGACCAGCGATCTGGGGGCAGGCCGCTTTGACGGCGCCTGGCTCGTTCAGAATTTCGAGAACCTCAACCCGACCAATACCCTCTGGACCAAGCAGTACAACCTCTTCTCAAAGGTCGACACCGAGCGCGAGCGGTATCTCGCGTTCGAGAAGTATTGGGGCGGCCACGTGTTCCTGAACGATGTCGAGATACAATACATTGTCGACAACCTGTTCATCGGCAACAAGCTATCCACGGCGGGACTTGTCACGTCCGACGGGATACGCATCGACTTGCGCAATATCCAGTCTCCGATTCTGGTTTTTTGTTCCCAAGGCGATAACATTTCGCCACCGCCCCAGGCGCTCGGCTGGATCACCGACCTCTATCGGGATGATGAGGACGTGCGGGCGCACAATCAGACCATCGTCTATGCTCTCCACGACAGCATCGGCCATCTTGGCATCTTTGTCTCAGGCAGCGTGGGCCGCAAGGAGCACAAGGAGTTCGAGGCGAACATCGACTTCGTCGACGTCCTGCCGTCCGGCATCTATCAGGCCGAGTTGCGGGAAAAGGGCCCAGACACGCTCAACTCGGATCTCGCCTACGGCGATTACGTGCTGTCGTTGGAAAGGCGCAGCGTGGCGGATGTCCGGGAGATCGTCAGGCCCGATGTCGAGAGCGACCGGCACTTTGCCGCGGTGGCACGCATTTCGGAGATCAACCTCAGTCTTTATCGGAGTTTCGTCCAGCCGTGGGTCCGGGCAAGCGTCACGCCACAATTGGCGCACAATCTGGCACGCCTGCATCCGCTGCGCGTCCCCTATGAACTCGCCTCGGATCGCAATCCATGGATGGGCTGGATCGCCGGCGAGGCACAGAAGGTGCGCGAGAACCGCAAGCCGGTGTCCCCGGACAATACCCTTCTGCACCAGCAGGAGAGGCTCTCCCGGGCAGTTGAAGCCTCGCTCGATCAATGGCGCCTGTGGCGTGACAACATGTATGAGCAGACATTCAATGTCATCTACGGATCGCCCTGGGTGCAGGCCTGGGCGGGCATGGATGCAAGGGACACGAGCGAACCCCGACAGCATCCCGGTGACACGCCCGAGCATCGGGCGTTCCGGGCGGCGGAGGCCGACCGCCTGCGCCGTGAGATGGCCAAGGGCGGCCTGTTCGAGGCCGGTGTACGTGCCTTGTACTATATCGGTGACACGCTCGGCTGGGTCGATGAGCGCGGTTTCAACCTGATCCGCCGCCTACGCGAGGAGAATGTCTCGAATGCCAAGGTCATATCGTTGGCTGAGTTCAAGCAGGCGATCCGGCAGCAGGCCCGCCTTATGCGGCTCGACGCTGCCGCGGCAATCACAGCACTTCCCCAACTGCTGTCCCGAGCGACGCCAGCCGACATCGAAATGTTGAGGAGCATGCTCGAACGAGTTGTGACAGTCATTAGTCCGCTTGACACAGCGGCCCAGGATCGCCTGCGCAACGTCAGAACGGTCCTGACCGATGCCATGCGCCAGGCGACCAATGTGATTAGCCCCGGCCTAGGGGCGGTTGGGCCAGCAGTCACGCGAAGGAGAAAACGCCCCCAGGAGGTGTCCTGATCCGACCAGTCCCGGTTCGATAGCGATCAAGATAGAGAAGCTCATGAAGGATCGACCCAATGAACTGAGCAAAGCCGCCATCCAATCGAAGATCCTGCACGGCAAGAAGGTCCTCGTCGTCGGCATCGCCAACGAGCATTCGATCGCCTATGGCTGTGCGCGGGTCTTCCGTGAGCTCGGCGCCGATCTTGCCGTCACTTATCTCAACGAGAAAGCAAAGCCCTTTGTCGAGCCTCTCGCCGAGGAACTCGGGGCTGCGATCTTCGCGCCCTGCGACGTGGCGCAGAGTGGTCAGCTTGAGGGCGTCTTCGAGCAGATCCGCACGACCTGGGGCAGCCTCGACATCGCGCTGCATTCCATCGCGTTCGCGCCGAAGGAGGATCTGCAGGGGCGGCTCGTCGACAGCTCGGACGAAGGCTTCAAGGTGGCGATGGATATCTCCTGCCATTCCTTCATCCGCATGGCCCGCTTGGCCGAACCGCTGATGAAAGAGGGCGGCACGCTTCTCGCCATGAGCTACCACGGTGCCGACAAGGTGGTGCCGAACTACAATCTCATGGGTCCCGTGAAGGCGGCGCTGGAAAGCGCCGTCCGCTATCTCGCCTATGAACTGGGGCACAAACATATTCGGGTGCATGCTGTCTCGCCCGGTCCCCTGAAGACCCAGGCGGCCTCCGGCCTGATAAAGGGATTGCTTGCTTGTTCGCCCGACGGAGGCGAGCAGGCTCGCCCGGTCCTCGGGCCTGAGGGTACGGATTTCAACGCTGCGCCCGTCGCGCAAGGTCTCGGTGGCGGAGTAGTCGCGTGCCTCCACGATCGCTTCCAATCCATCAAGCCGGGGTTCGAGCGGGCGCGGTACGCCATGGACCGGCAATTTCCGCTTCAAGCATCATCAGTACGGGAAGATCAAAGTCGTGGACCAAATCGGGAGCCCCCTTGATCTGTTACTGCGGGCGCCCTTTCGTCCAGGTCGCCTGCATGTTGTAGAGAGGTACGGTCGAGATCGACATCTTGGCGCTGCCCTGTTGCACCTGCCGGGTATGAGCGAGGTAAATCAGCGCGTTGTTCTGCCGGTCATAGATGCGGTTCACCACCAGCTTCTTGAAGATCAGGCTGCGGCTCTCGGTAAAGACCTCCTCACCGGCACGATCGAGGTCGATGTTGCCGATGGTCACTGGTCCGGTCGTTTGACAGGCGATGGCCGAGTTGGACGGATCTTCGAACCAGTTCCCCTGCTGCAAGCGGTCGATCAGGCTGCGATCGAAATAGGTCAGGTGACAGGTCACGCCCTGGACCTTGGGATCCTGGATGGCCTCGATCACGATATCGTTGCCGACCCAATCGGTTCGAACCTTCCCAACGATTTCGGCTTGGGCCGGGCTGCCGATAAGGCATGCCGCTGCGAACGTTGTTGTCAAAAGCATTCTCGCCATCTCTCGCACCTCATCGTCAGGGTGAGCAAGACTTTCCTTCCATGGGACAAGCCTCAAGTTGCTCTTTCGGGCGGGTTCGAGCAACCACTATAGGGTTCAAGAGCCACCAAGAATTGCACGTCGATCTGCAACCGCCTTGACCTGGATCAATGTCTTGATGACGTCTCCGGGAACGGAGGCGTGGTCGAGCCATTACCATCTCCCAGGCATCGCCATGATCATCGAAAGGCCGAGAGCATTCTGCGGACCACCGGAAGGACTGATGCGGTCGACGCTCGTTGAGGAGTCTGGGCGGCCTGCCGCTACGGTGATGAGACTAAAGCGCTTTTGGTTTCAGTGTAGAGCATAGCCGGCATGCCTGATCCAGCCTTTGGCATCTTTTGCGGTGATGCTGTCGAGGGCGGGTTTGAGCTCTGCTTCCAAGGCTTCGAGAGTGCGTGCGGCTTTGGCTTTGAGCCGCTCTTTCACCTTGGCCCAGGCGTGCTCGATCGGGTTGAACTCGGGCGAGTAGCGCGGCAGGTACAGCAGTCCAATCCCAGCCTGATCGAGCAGGTCCTGCACTTCGATGGCGTGGTGCGGGCGCAGGTTGTCCATCACCAGAATGGCATCCGACTTGGTGCGTTTGAGAGCCGGTACCAGGATCTGCTCGAGATAGGCGAGTAACACGGAGGTAGAAGTCGAGGCCTCGATGCTCATCGTGGCAACCAGGCCCTCACACGCGAGCGCACCCAAGACCGTCAGCCGCTGCCAGGAGCCCAGCGGGATCGAGCCGTACGCCCGCTGCCCCCGTGGGGCTCGCGCATGGGTTCGGGCCATCTTAGTCGTTACCCCGCTCTCATCCAGGAACACCAAGCGTTCCGCGGGAAGCACGCTCATCTGCTGGCGGTAAGCCTCACGCTCGGCAGCAACCTCGGGCCGCTCCTGCTCGGCCGCCCGAAGCGTCTTTTTTTCGGACGCAGCTTGAGGCGCTTGAGCGCCTCGCAGATCACCGCCAGGCACACCGTCACGCCCGTTCGCTCAGCCAGGCGCTCACGGTACTCACGCAACAGTGCGTCATTGTCCTCGATCACGAGCTGACGCAGCACCTCGAGAACCGCCGCATCCAGGCGCGAGGGCACGCCGCCACTGTGCGGCTTCGCAGCACGCCGGCCTTCCTCGCGCTCCTGGCGGCGCCAGTTCGACACGGTGGCCGGGCAAACCTGGAAGCGGCGGGCGATCTCGACCTGAGGAAGGTCGCCGCGTTCGCAGGCGACCAGAACGCGCTCACGCAAATCGGCGGAATAGGCCTGGGACATGGCTCGCCTCCTGGGCCATATCCCAGTCAACGCACAGACCACCACAATGGATTCAAGGCCAGATCAAAAGCGCTTTA
>NZ_QDGA01000078.1 GCF_003347665.1 Microvirga calopogonii | reverse complement strand
GATGTCCGAGCGCGGTGTCAGCGTTAATCCAAGCACGATCTTTCGTTGGGTCCAACGCTATGCCCCGGAGATTGAGAAGCGGATGCGACCAAACCACGGGCCTCGCTCAGGTTCGTGGCGAGTGGACGAGACCTATGTCCGAGTGGGTGGGCACTGGCGGTACTTGTTCCGAGCGGTCGACAAGCACGGTCGTCTGATTGCCTCCATGCTGTCCGGCCGGCGTGATACTGGAGCCGCTTATCGCTTCCTGCGCAAAGCCCTTAAGGCGATGAGCGATTATCCGCCGTCCTCGATCACGACCGACAAACTGGCATCCTATCCGAAGGCCATCCGACGCCTGCAGGACGAAGGGCTGCTGCCGCAGGATGTCGAACATCGCACCTCGAAATACCTCAACAACATCCTCGAGGCGGATCATGGCGCGCTCAAGCGGATGATCCGGCCGACGCGTGGCTTCCAGACGATGAAGACAGCCTCCGCCACCATCGGAGGTTTCGAAGTCATGCGCATGATCCGCCGCGGTCACTGCGTCCAGCGAAAACGTCAGGCGACAGGCGAAGTCCGTCTCATTAATCAGCTCTTCGGTCTAGCAGCCTGAATGACCCGCCCGACGGCGTTCGTTATGCCCTTTCAAGTTGCTGCAACAGTGCCAGCCATCAAACGGCTCAAACGCTCTGCGAACACAGCTCATCGATATCGCCCATTGCGATGAGCGCCAGTTTCTGGTGTCCCTGGTCCCTCAGCAGGTCCGCTGCCCGCCACGCTCTTGAACCGCTGCGGCAGCAGAGCACAACCCGGCTCAATTGTGAGACATCCCGGCTCTGCTCAACGATCGTGTCAATGGTTGCGCGGCGGGCCTGCGGAAATGGCGAGACCGACACCTCAGCAAGGCTTCTGAGCTCGAAGACAATGTCGTTGGCGGTGACATCAGATTGCGCGATAAAGGGCGGCGCGGAACCAGGCGCCTCCGGCGCATCCAGGAACGAAAATCCGCCAAACTCTAGCTTTTGCAGATCCACCGAAATCAACTGCCCAAGTGGTGACGGATCAAGGCCCAGAATCAGTGCTAACACCATCTGCGCCTGCAAGCCACCGAGCATGCCCGCAACCGAGCCTAGGACCCCTAGCGTGGCACAGTTCCCGAGGTTCTGAGGAATATCCGGAAATACGGAGCGGTAGCTCGGAGCGCCGGCACAGAAGGCGCCAACATAGCCCTTCAAGCCTACACAGGACGCACTGACCAAAGGTTTGCATGCTGCCTTACAGGCATCGCTCAGAATGTACGTGACCGCGATGCTATCGGCGGCATCCACAATGACATCCGCGCCCCTCACGAGACCCTGTGCTGCGGCGGGATCAAGATAGATGGCAAGCGCGTCAACGATCACTGACGGATTGAGAGCTTTGAGTGCCGTCTGAGCCACCTCGACCTTCAGCTGACCAATGTCGGTCTTGCGATAAAGGGGCTGCCGGTGAAGGTTGCTCTCGTCAACGCGGTCATGGTCGACGAGCGTGAGGCGTCCGACACCGGCGGCCGTGAGATATTGCAGGACGGGACATCCAAGGCCGCCGGCCCCGACGACCAGCACCGAGGATGACGCAAGCTTGGCCTGGCCAGTCTCGCCCACCTCCGGGAGCACGATCTGTCGTGCATAGCGAGTAGTCATCCCATAATCCTCGTCAATGCGATCCAACGGCGGGTTTGTTGCTCCGGGTCCGGGTGCCGGAGAATGTCCGTCACCACCGCCGCACTGTCAGCGCCAGCATCCAGAACGCCTGGGATGCGGTCGATGGTGAGCCCACCGATCGCAACGAGTGGAATCTCGCCAATGAGCTGCTTCCATTCCGTGATGCGGCGCAGGCCTTGGGGAGCCCAGGGCATCTGCTTCAGGTCTGTCGGAAAGATGGGTCCCAGAGCAACGTAGTCCGGCGCAGCTGAGAGCGCCTGCTTGAGTTCGCTGTGGTCATGCGTACTCACACCCAGCCGAATGCCCGCCTTTCGAATGGCCGGCAGATTCGCGCCCGCGAGATCTTCCTGTCCGAGGTGAACGAAGGTGCAGCCTTTCGCAATGGCAAGCCTCCAATGATCGTTGACCACGAGTTGAGCGCCATGCTGTTCGCAACAGATCTTCGCCTCTCTAATCTGACGTGCGATTGCGGCATCGGACACATTCTTGATGCGAAGTTGAATGAGTTTTACGCCGAGCGGCACTAGGCGTCGCACCCAATCCGCGTTATCGACAATGAGATAGAAGGGGTCGAGCACGAGGGTCATGCCAGCAACGCCCTGCCCAAAACCGGAGTCGACGGGCGCGCCATCTCCCGTGGTTCCATCGGAATGGCGTGCTGTGCCAGCCGTCCAGCCTCAACCGCCAGGGCGAATGCCTTGGCCATCCCGACCGGATCACCGGCCTTGGCGACCGCGGTGTTCAAAAGAACTGCGTCGACTCCAAGCTCCATCGCTGCTGCGGCGTGTGAGGGCAGTCCAATTCCTGCATCGACCACAAGCGGCACATCGGGAAAGTGGGCCCGGAGCATCTTCAACCCGAAGACATTATTGAGACCTCTGCCTGAGCCGATCGGTGCACCCCAAGGCATCAGAACGCGACAGCCCGCCGCGAGCAGGCGTTCGGCCACAACGAGGTCCTCCGTCGTATATGGAAAGACCTGGAAGCCTTCTTCAGTCAGAACTCGCGCGGCTTCGACCAAGCCGAAGACATCCGGCTGGAGGGTATCCTCCTCGCCGATCACCTCGAGTTTGATCCACGGCGTCCCGAAGACCTCCCGGGCCATATGGGCCGTCGTGACCGCCTCCTTGACCGTGCGGCACCCAGCAGTGTTGGGCAGAACGCGTGTGCCAAGATCGCGAATGATAGACCAGAAGGCCTGTCCTGCCAGATTGCCGCTCGCCTCGCGCCGGAGCGAGACAGTCACCACCTCCGCACCCGAGGCTCGAACTGCCGCTGCCACGATGGCGGGGGATGGATACTGGGCGGTTCCCAGCATCAAGGGTGACGCAAGTTCGACATTATACAACAGCATGCCTCAGCCTCCTTGCATCGGCGCGAGAACTTCGATGCGATCGCCGTCGTTCAGCGCGATGGCCGATCGTTGGGATGCGGGCACGAACCGTTCATTGACGGCCGTGGCCACAACGGCATCGCCGAAGTCGAGCTCACACAGAGCGCGCGACAGGAGCCGCTCCTCAATCTCACGCTCCTCACCATTCACGATAATCCTCATGCGTCATCTCCATAGTCGCTCTAGGTGGAATACTGCATCGGCGACCCGGGTCGCGAAGGCAGGAGCGAGCAAAAATCCGTGACGGTACAGGCCGTTGAAGTAGATCGTTCGGCCGCAGTCCCGAATCGCGGGCAGGTTGTCAGGAAAGGCGGGCCTGACATCGGCGCCAAACTCGACAATCTCGGCCTCGCCGAAGGCCGGATGGACAGAGTACGCTCCGTTGAGGAGCTCGACCGCCGAGCGCACTGTGACACGACTTCGATCTGAGCTCTCAATCATCGTCGCTCCGATCATGAAGAGCCCCTTCTCACGCGGCACGATGTAGAGAGCGATGCGCGGATGAAGGAGGCGGACAGGACGCTGGAGGGAGATCTCGTGTGTTCTGACAAGCAGCATCTCGCCCTTGACGCCGCGCAAGTCCGGAAGATCGCCCTGTGCGGCAAAGCCGCGACAGTCGATGATGCGATCCACATCGCTATCCCCGGTAGGGGCCTCGGCACCAAACCGTAGAGAGACACCAAGGTCTACAAGACGCGCGGCGAGTGCGGTCAGTGCGCTCCGGGGGTCAAGGTGTGCTTCGTCCGCGAAGAACAGGCCTTTGTGGAACCGTCCTGCCAGATCAGGCTCGAGATCAGCAATCCGATCCCCGTCGACCCAGTCAAAGCGTTCCGTTCGGCGCGCAAAGTGAGTGAGGTCGCCCGCGTCGCGGGGCCGGGCGATCACCAACGTACCCTTGCGGGTGGTCCCTGGACATCGCCGCAGCCACCAATCGATCGCACGACGGCCCAGTTCTGCCACGACAGGTTCCGAGCTCTCGCGCTCACACCAGGGCGCGAGCATTCCGCCCGCACACCAGGAGCAGGCAGCCGCACCGAGGTGCGGGCCACGGTCAATCACCTCAACCCTGGCGCCCCGCTCGGCCAACTCCAGCGCCGCTGTCAGGCCAGCGACTCCGGCGCCAATGACACGGATACGCATTGCGCTACTCCGCGGCGGGGACGTAGAGTTGTCCGCCGCCAGCCAGGAACTCGCGGCTCTTAGCGCGCATGCCGGCTAATTGCTCCTGAACCTCAGGGGTCATCGCCGCCACTTCGGCCCGCAGATCCTGCGTGATCTTCATCGAGCAGAACTTCGGGCCGCACATCGAGCAGAAATGCGCCGCCTTGTGTGCGTCCTTCGGCAAGGTCTCGTCATGATAGGCACGAGCCGTGTCTGGATCGAGGGAGAGATTGAACTGATCCTCCCAGCGGAAGTCGAAGCGGGCCCGGGACAAGGCGTCGTCCCGAACCTGTGCGGCCGGATGTCCCTTCGCAAGGTCGGCGGCATGGGCTGCGATCTTGTAGGTGATCACTCCGGTCTTCACATCGTCCCGGTTTGGCAGCCCCAGATGTTCCTTGGGTGTCACGTAGCAGAGCATCGCCGTGCCAAACCAGCCGATCATGGCGGCGCCGATGCCGGACGTGATGTGGTCATATCCCGGTGCGATGTCTGTGGTGAGTGGACCAAGGGTGTAGAAGGGCGCTTCGCCACATTCGCGGAGTTGCTTGTCCATATTGACTTTGATCTTGTGCATCGGCACATGGCCGGGCCCTTCGATCATGACTTGGCAGCCCTTATTCCACGCAACCTTTGTGAGCTCTCCCAGGGTCTCGAGTTCCGCGAACTGTGCCGCATCGTTCGCATCGGCGATCGATCCAGGGCGCAATCCATCACCCAATGAGAAGGAGACGTCGTAGGCCCGCATGATGTCGCAGATCTCATCAAAGCGCTCGTAGAGGAAGCTTTCCTTGTGGTGCGCCAGGCACCAGCGCGCCATGATCGAGCCGCCACGGGAGACGATGCCCGTGACGCGGTTGGCCGTGAGCGGCACATAAGGCAGGCGCACGCCCGCATGAATGGTGCAGTAATCGACGCCCTGTTCGGCCTGTTCGATCAACGTGTCCTTGAACACCTCCCAATCGAGCTTCACCGGATCACCGCCCACCTTCTCCAGGGCCTGGTAGATCGGCACTGTGCCGATGGGCACCGGCGAGTTGCGCAGGATCCAGGAGCGGATGTTGTGGATGTTGCGGCCGGTTGAGAGGTCCATCACCGTGTCGGCGCCCCAGCGGATCGCCCAGACGAGCTTTTCCACCTCGTCGGCTGCCGTCGAGACCACGGCGGAGTTGCCGATATTGGCGTTGATCTTGACCAGGAAGTTGCGCCCGATTGCCATCGGCTCCAGTTCCGGATGGTTGATGTTGGCCGGAATGATGGCGCGGCCTCGGGCTACCTCCTGGCGCACGAACTCGGGCGTGATGAAGGGGGGAATGGCAGCCCCGAAGCTCTCGCCATCGGCAATCTTTGCCTCCGCGTTCGCCAGCATCGCTTCGCGGCAGAGGTTCTCTCGGTGCGCGACGTAGATCATTTCCTCTGTGATGACCCCGGCCCGGGCGAACTCGTATTGGGTTACGAGTTGACCGGAAGCGGCACGGCGCACGACGCGCTCGGCCGGGCATGGCGCCACAAGTGCGTCGGCCGAGACGTTTCCGTTGTCCTCAGGTTTCACGGGCCGCGGCGCGACCGCCGCATAGTTCCGCGCTGTGATCCACGGCTCGCGCACGAGCGGAAGACCTTTAGCGAGATCGATGGCTGCATCGTCCTGGGTATAAGGGCCGGAGGAGTCGTAAACGCGCACATGCGCTTCGCTGGGATCCGTCAGGATAATCGCGCGGAAGGGAACCCGGATATCTGGGCGATCTGCCGGCATGGCATAGACCTTGCATAATCCCTGAATCGGGCCAGTGGTGACGGACTGGGGAGCGCCCTTGGGCTTGTCGATATGAACGATCACTGGATCTCTCCTCTTGGACAAAGGGAGATCCGGGCAAAGCGAGCTGAGGGATTCGTTGTGTTGCTCGATAGTTCCAGTCCCTCCGCCGGTACGACCCGGATCAGGTTCAAGGGTCACGGCGAATCAGCCGACTCTCAGCCCCTTACAGGGCTCCCCTCGGAACGGATGCGATCCTCGTGGACGTAATCTCAGCTGTCAAGAGCGGAACTGAGCTGACAAGATTGGTTCTTGTCAAAGGATGGCGGAGCAATTATTACGGCGGCATCTCCTTGGGGTGCCCGTTCGCGCTGAGAGGTCTCGCCGAGACCAACCCATCGAACCTGATCCGGATTATGCCGGCGGAGGGATTGCGAGATGACGAGCAAACCAGCGTCCCTATCGGATGCTTTCAGTCTTCCAGAATTGTCCGGGCATCTGCTCAACCGCCTTCGCGGTGAGCGCACGCGCGTGCATGCGATCACGAGCGCAGTGGCACAAACCCTCACAGCCAATCTTCTGCTCGCCGCTGGCGGGATTCCATCGCTGACCGTCGCATTAGCGGAAGTCCCGGCTTTTACCAGCCGCTCCGCCGCGCTTCTCGTCAATCTGGGCACGCTCGACGCTGACCGCCGTGCCGCGATCCCACAAGCTATCGCGACCGCGCACGCTCATGCCAAGCCCTGGGTACTCGATCCAGTCTTCGCCGACGCCTCCCCACCCCGCCAGAAGTTTGCCCGCGCCTGTCTTGCGGGCAGGCCGCGTGTCCTTCGCTGCGATGCGGGCGAGCTCGCGGCTCTCGCCGGCAAGGATGCGACGCCTGAAACCGTGCAGTCCTTCGCCAAAGCTCAAGGCACGATCGTGGCCCTAACCGGCGCGGTCGACTTGATTACGGATGGCGCCCGCATCATTCGCGTCAAGAACGGTCACTCGCTGATGACCCGCGTGACCGCCATGGGATGCGCCGGAACCGCCCTCGTGGCAGCCTTCACGGCCCTGCATAGCAGCGCACTCGAAGCGGCGGCTGCGGCTCTGCTCGTCACGCGCGTCGCAGGCGAGATCGCCGCGCGGGACGCAAGGGGGCTGGGGACATTCCAGCCGGCTTTCCTCGACGCACTCTTCAATCTCGATACGCCAACTCTCATCACTCATGGGAGGGTCTCATAACCACAGGTGATCTCAGGCGCTACGATATCATCGATCCGGAAAGGACGGGCAGCTGGGGTCCTGTTGCGCTCGTCCGGCAAGCTGCCACTGGCGGCTGCGGCATATGGTAAATCAGGCCCTGAACTCGCGGAATGCTCCGGCATGACCGCTGTCGCCGTCACTATCGCGGGCTCGGATTCAGGGGGCGGCGCCGGCATCCAGGCAGACCTCAAGACCTTTTCGGCGCTAGGCGTCTACGGTGCCAGTGTGATCACTGCGCTCACGGCGCAGAACACCCTTGGCGTTCAGGGCATTCACGATGTTCCGCCCGCCTTCGTCAAGCAGCAGATCGACAGCGTCTTCTCCGATCTCACAGTCAATGCGGTAAAGATCGGCATGCTATCACAACCCGCTGTCATCGAAGTTGTGGCGGAAGGCCTTGCGCACTACAGCGCCGCGCGGATCGTACTTGATCCCGTGATGCTGGCGGCAAGTGGCAATCGACTGCTCGTGCCGCAGGCCATCGACACGCTGCGGCGCATCTTGCTTCCCATGGCGCTGCTCGTCACACCCAATCTTCCGGAGGCCGCGGCCCTCCTCGATGAGCCGCCGGCCCAGGACGAGCAGACCATGTGCCGCCAGGCTGAACGCATCCTCGCTTTGGGTCCCAAAGCTGTTCTGGTGAAAGGTGGCCACGGCACAGGACTGGAGAGCACCGACATTCTCATGAATCAGCACGGCATGCAGCGCTTTGCAGCTCCTCGCATCGGCACGCGCAACACGCATGGCACCGGCTGCACCCTGTCCTCGGCCATTGCAGCCGGGCTTGCCAAAGGTCTATCGCTCGGCGACGCGGTTACTGTGGCCAAGAGCTTCATCAGCGCCGCCATCGGGGCTTCCGATGAACTCCAGATCGGACGCGGGCCCGGACCCGTGCATCATTTCCATGCCACTTGGTCCTAAGCGCTCACACCGTGCGGCGCTTGGGGCTGGAGCCTGCGTTTTCGCGACTCTCATGGTCGTGCGCGCAAGGCTTCCGCCGGCGCATGGTCACCTCGTGGCCAAGAACCGTACCGGCCTCGGAACTGCAAGACCGAAGAGGCGATTGACGAGGCGTATTTCGCCTGTCGCTCGACATCCCCGCCTGTTGTAATGACCGCGGCGGATTATGCGCATGATTTTTAAAACCCGTATGCCGCTCGCAGTCCTTGGATCGAACTGGGACATGACGGTCTCCTTTCAGAGTTTGCGGTCGTCGGCGAGATAGTCGTAGACGACCTCCCCGAGCCCGAGGGTGAGATCGGCGATGTAATGGCTGGCGGACACCACCTCCTTGATGGGCAGCCGGGCCACGTCGCACATGGCGTGCTCAAAGAGCTGCAAAGCCGCAGGTCCGGTCCAGGCCCCCTTCAGGGTCACGTCCTCCAGGTAGTACCGCACGAGCTCGCAGATGCGCGGCGTGCAGTCCACATGCGGGATGATCTTGATCATGAAGGCGGGCTTCGCCATGGCGTTCCTGATAGGCGCCGGATCGGCCTCGCGATGCTTGTAGCCCATCGTGGCGACGACGCAGGGCACGGAGCCGTAATGCAGGGTGCCCACGAGCGTCTCCTGCTCATGGATGATCCGGGGGCTCGCGAGCTTCTTCGGAAAGCCCCAGATCTCCCGGCCGCCGGCGATCGGCGAATTGTCGTCGAGGTACATGGCATGTACGTAGCCGCCCTCCTGCACCTCGCCCGACGGTGTGGTGAAGCGCACGGGGATCACCTGTCCAGTCTCGGTGTAGTCGCCGAAGCCGGTCGAGTCCGGCATGCGGATGAACTCGTAGGCCACGGTATCGCCAACCACCTCCAGCGGTTCGGGCACCACGGCTCGGAGGGCGTCCGGATCGGTTCGATAGGTGATGACCACGTATTCGCGGTTGTAGAAGCGGTAGGGCGGGCGCGGATAGGCCGGGTCGTTGAGCGGCATTGCGAAGGCCTTTTCGCGGACATCTGAGATCTTCATGGCTTCCTCGTGCGGAGTTCGAGTGTGAACGGTGACAGATCGGCGACGTCGAAAGTCGCGATGCCGTTCGACGTGTCGGGGCGCTTCGGGATACCGGGGTTGCGCAGGGTCCGCAGCGTGGACATCGTCATGTCTGGATGGCGCCCGTTTGGCAACGTGATTGTTGATGATGCTTGGGCCTAGCGGGGCGGGTGCGGTCATGTCTCCGGCCTTTGAGAGCGGTGCTGCATGACCGCAGGCCCTGATGTTTTCCGCTGGAAGCTGGTCCCTCTCACATTATCGTGCTCGACTGCCGCAAGACAGCACCACGGGTTCTCCGGTTTCGGCGGTCCATATCCGCTGTGGCTTCACATCATCTCATCGTCACCGTGCCAACTGGATGCCCCGAGGGGCGAATGGTTGTGAGTTGGTCGTCTATGAGGCCGCCGGCGCGGCAGCTCCCGTGCTCCCCGGCTCGTAAGCCGTGCTTCTGGCCATCACCGCCCAGGCGGTCCGGGCCATCTTGTTGGCCAAGGCGACGGCCACCACCTTGAATGGCTTCTTGGCCAGGAGGATCCGGGCCCAGTCCGCCAAGGCCGTCCGGGTCTTGCCGGACTTCATGCTGTCGAGCGCCGCGTGCGCGCCCACGACCAGCAGCTTGCGCAGGTGCCGATTGCCCATCTTGGAGATGGAGCCCAGCCGCGGCTTGCCGCCGGTTGAGTGCTGCCGCGGCACAAGGCCGAGATAGGCGGCAAACTCCCGGCTGCCTTGGAACAAGCTGGCGTCGGGGACACTGGCCGCGAGACAAGAGGCCACAATCGGGTCGATGCCCGGAATGCCGGCGAGCCTCGTGCTCACTGGATCACTGCGATGGGCCGTCAGAATGGCTTTGTCGAGCTTTGCAATCTGCGCCTCTATCCCAAGCAATATCGCCGCCAGAGGCTGGAGGGCCATCCGGGCAGTGGCGGGGAGATCGGGACTGGCGTCATCATCGATAAGGGCAATCAGTTGGCGCGTATTGCGAGCGCCCTGCGCCACCACGATGCCCAACTCGGTGAAGTGACCGCGCAGGGCATTGATCAGGGCTGCCCGCTGCCCGATCAGGAGATCGCGGGCTCCGTGCAGCATGAGGGTGCTCTGCTGCTGCGGGCTCTCGACCGGAACGAAGCGCATCGACGGCCGTGTGACGGCCTCGCATATTGCCGCCGCATCTGCAGCATCATTCTTCTGCCGGCGCAGATAGGGTTTGCATAGGCGGGAGGGATAGGCCCCGAGGCGCTGTCGCCCGGCGAGCACACAGTCGCGTTCGACTTCAGGTACGACGGGCTCGGCGCGGCGACGCTGGCCTATGACGACCTGAGCGGTATTGGCCGTGGCGGCACGGGAACGCTGGCAGTGGACGGCAAGGTCGTGTCGACGCAGAAGCTGGAGCGGACCGTTCCCCTCTCGCTGCTGCTCGACCAGCGGTTCGGGATCGGCATCAGCGGCCCGACCCCGGTGGACGACCGCGACTACCAGGTGCCGTTCCCGTTCACCGGCACGATCGACAAGCTGACGATCAAGCTCGATCCGCCGAAGCTGACGGCCGAGGACGAGCGCAGGCTTAGCTCGAGTTTGGCCATTTCTGACGGGTGATGTGGGAGCGAGGGGCGGCGAAGCGAACGATGCGGTAGACTGGCAGCGTTTCCGCCAAGAGACACCGCCATGCTGCACCTGCCCGCCCGCTTCGCCGCGATCATTGTAGCCTTTGCGCCGCTCTTTTGCCACCGGACCTGGCGCCATGCCGAGACCCTGCTTATCGGAGCCATCCTGGCGCCCGGCAAGCGCACCGTGACGTGTTAGACAATGGTGCAAATTCCGGCGGGTCGCGGACGTACCCGATGAGCCAGGATCAACCCGGAAGACCACCCGGACAACATCATCGGCAACCTCGATGCGCTTGACGAGAGTACAGATGATATCGCGCCTCGTCGCCCAATCTGCACTCGTCAGTCGGTCGCGCACCATCGTAGCAAACAGGTCGAGTTTACCAATGGCGAGGTGCAGCGAGCGGATCTGATCACCGGCTTCCTGGTGAGCCTTGGCTTCGGCTTCCAGCCGGGCTGTCCGGCAGCGCAACACGGCCAGGCGCGGCTCGAATTCAGGCTTCTCAATCAAGCCCTCCGTGTAGCTGTCGATCAGCCGCTCGATCGCGCGGCGCGCCTTGGCCAGCTGACGGCTGAGAGCATCGAGTTCGAACCGCTGCGGCGTTGCTTGAATCGCATCCAGGCGCCGTTGATACTCCTCGATCACCCGCGTCGGGTCGTCGAGCAGCCGACAGACCTCCCTCCAGACCGCCTCATCGAGCTGATCAACCGCCACCAGCCGAGCATCACATTGCCGGGCACCATGGAACCGGGTCCGGTCGGTGCCGCAACAGCGATAGTAGCTCCACGGCCCGCTGGATCGTTGCCCCGTGAATCCATAGCCGCATTTCTGACAGACCAGCAGGCCTCGCAGCAGGTACTGAGCGCCCACAAGACGCTCGCGATGACGCTTTCGGTTCTCTTCCAGCCGCTCGGCGACGCTCGCAAAGAGGTCTTCGTCAACAAGGGCTGGCACCGCAATGCTGATGTGCCGCTCGGGTGCCGCTGGCACTTGCCGACAGGGCCGCCGCGGTAGGCCCTCATGGCTACGCGGCGGATGAAGCGGAGGCTGCCACGGCACGCATTGGCGCCGACCATAGACCGCCTGGCCGGCATAGGCCGGGTTGCGCAGCATGGTATAGATCATGGCCCGGCTCCAGTGCGGTCGACCGGTCGGGCTGGGAACCCCGCTGGCGTGCAGGCGCCGGCCGACCCCCGCCAGCGTCAAGCGCTCATGCCCGACCCAGGTGAAGATCTGGCGCACGATCCGAGCCGGCTCCTCATCAATCTCGTAGCGTGCGGCTCCCCCACCCGCTTCACGCGTGATGTAGCGATAGCCAAAAGGGGCCCGAGATAGGACGCTGACGGCCCCGGTTTGGGCACGGTGGCGCTTGCCGCGCCGGCTGCGCTCCAGCACCTTGGCCCTCTCGTACTCGGCGAACATGCCCTGTAATTGCAGCAGCAAACTGTCCTCGGGCGTGCTCCCGATCGCGCGATTGAGGAAGACAACCTGGGTGCCCGCTTGGGTAAATTCTTCGAGCAGCAGAACCTGATGCGCGTAGCTGCGGGCCAAGCGATCCGGGGCATGGACGTAGACAAGATCAATGGCCGATAGCGCCACGAGATCGCGCAGACGCTCCAAGGCTGGACGAATCAGGCTGGCGCCGCTGTGGCCGTTGTCGATGAACCGCAAATCCTCCCGCACGTCGTGGCCGTCCTGGGCCACTCGGGCGGTCAACTCGGCCAGTTGGCTGTCCATGGTGTGATGCTCAGCCTGCTGGTCGGAGGAGACGCGGGCATAAAGGGCGACCTGCAGGGTCCGCGGCGCCGAAACGGCTCTCAGGTGTGGAGTTCTCATCGTCTGCTCCCTCGGAAATGGGTGTCAGCGCGCTTGATGGCAGGGCCCAGGTGCGCAGGGGCAAGAGGCGCTCGTAGGCGCGTCCCACCACATCCCGACTGCCCCGTCTGACCTCGAAGCCGACCTCAAGGCGCAGAGGTCGGCGCCTCGTGCAAAGCTTGGCCATCGTGGTCCTCTTCCTTCGCCGGTCTGGCCTATCCAGATCAGGCTGAGGGCTTCAACGTCGGACCCGCCGTGCGATGGCGCAAAGCTGCGCGGGCAATCGTATGGACAAAACTGAGCGGAAACTTTGCACCATTGTCTAACACGTCGTGACCAGCATCCTGCGCATCTGTGGCCTCAGCCGCGAGCGCCACTTCGTCAATTATCATCGCGTGCTCAGCCGGGCTCGCTGGAGCACACGCGAGGCGGCCCGGCTCTTGCTGGGCCTGCTGATCCATGCCTTTGTCCCGGCGGGTCCGGTCATTCTCGGTCTCGACGACACCATCGAGCGTCGGCGCGGCAAACGCATCAAAGCCAAGGGCATCTACCGCGACCCAGTGCGTTCCTCCGACGCCCACTTCGTCAAAGCCTCGGGCCTGCGCTGGCTCAGCCTCATGCTGCTGGCGCCCATCCCGTGGGCGGCCCGCACATGGGCCTTGCCGTTCCTCACCGCCCTGGCGCCCTCGGAGCGCTACTGCCGTGAGCGGGGACACCGGCATAAGAAGCTGACCGACTGGGCCCGGCAGATGGTGCTGCAGGTGCGGCGCTGGCTGCCTGAGCGCGAGCTGGTGCTGGTCACCGACATGGGCTTTGCCGCCCTTGAGTTGCTCGCGGCTCTGTCCCGTCAGGGTGTGATCTGCATTACCCGACTTCGACTGGACGCTGCCCTCTATGAACCAGCCCCACCGCGTCGACCAGGGACAAGCGGCCGTCCCCGCACTAAAGGCGCTCGCTTGCCCAACCTGTCCGAGGTGCTGATGCGGACGAGCACGCGCTGGCAACGCGTCACGGTGCCCGGCTGGTATGGGGAAGGAGACCGCGTGGTTGAGTTCTGCTCCGCCACCGCCGTGTGGCGCCATAGCGGAAGACCCGTCGTGCCGATCCGCTGGGTGCTGCTGCGCGATCCGCTCGGCCGCTTCTCGCCGCAGGCCTTGCTGTGCACCGATCCGAAGCGCGACCCGCTGCAGATCATCCGCTGGTTCATCCTGCGCTGGCAGGTCGAGGTCACGTTCCAGGAGGCCCGCGCTCATCTGGGTGTGGAGACGCAACGGCAATGGTCGGATCGTGCCGTGGCCCGCACCACCCCCTGTCTGTTCGGGCTGTTCTCGATCGTGACCCTGCTGGCAGGCCAACTCGGGCAACGCGCCCGCACGGCTGTTTTGATCGACAGCTGGTACCGCAAGTCTCATCCGACGTTTGCGGATGCACTGGCAGCCGTGCGGCGGCAGATCTGGCGTGAAACGGGTTTACTCACGTCCCGGCACCGGCACAAAACGCCAAAACCCTCACGGGCGCTTCAGCGATGCTTAGTTTACGCACTCTGTCACGCCACTTGATTGGCTAAACTCGAACTTAGGGAAGCGGCGGCGCGTGCGGCCGACGGCGCAGCGCCGGTCGTCACCCGATGACCGGGACGTTCGAACGGGCTCCGGCCGCCCAGTAGCCCTGTTTTCTTCCAGTCGACGCGCTTACAAGTCGCGTCGGCTGTGGGCTGGGACCATCAGACGCCATTTCGGTCTGGGACCGGCCTGCCGAGAGGGAATACGAGAGGTAGCGACAAGTCCTGACCGGGGCAGAGACCAACGAGGCCCCAGCCGATGCCGAACAGGGCCGCGCCACCGATCAGGCACCGATCGAGGTCGCGGCGAGACGGATCTCGAGCCGCTTCACGAGCATGGGGACGTTTGGACACCGGGACCGACTCTCCGGTGAGCGCGGACTCATCGACCGTCAGCGCGTCGCCCGCGATCAGGAGGCCATCGGCCAGCAGACGCTCCCCCTCGCCGACCAGGACGAGATCGCCTGGCACGAGGTCGCGCGCCGCGACGCGGCGTTCGGTCCCACCGCGGATCACCCGGGCGAAGGGCTCGGCCAGCTCGCGCAGGGCGGCCAGCGCCCGTTCGCTCCTGGCCTCTTGCAGCACCACCAGGCCGATCGTCACGGCGGCGCCGGCCGTCATGAACAGGCCTTCCCCGATGTCGCCGAGCATCAGGTAAAGGCCCGCCGCGGCCAGCAGGAGCAGGAACATCGGCTCGCGCAGGATCCCGCGGACGATCTCGACGAGGCCACGGGAGCGCTTCCCCTCAATGGCATTGGGGCCATGCCGTGCGAGGCGGCGCTGGGCCTCGACCTCGTCCAGGCCCGTCAAGCCCGCAGGGACGACCTCCACGGTTCCCGCGTCATGACCGCCCGGTGCGGTTCGTGCATGCACGGCCATGTGCGCCTCCGGTTGCGACGGTCCGTCCTCACTGGGCCACCAGGATCGGCCTTTCCGAGGCGGTGAGCATGTCCCGCGTGGCGCCGCCGAACACCCGCTCCCTCAGGCGGGTATGGCCGTAGACCCCCTCCCCCGCGACGCCCTCGACCAACATGTCGGATGATGCCGAGCTTCACCAGGTCCGGGATGCCCTTGATCATGCTGCCCATGCTGGCCTTGCCCGCCTCACGGGCGGCTTGTCGCCGGCGGCGCTCACTGCCGCCTACATGGACTGGGCTGTCCATCTAACCATCTCGCCCGGCAAGCAGGTCGAACTCGCCGCAAGGGCAGCCCGCCAGTGGACCCGGCTGACGCAGTTTGCCTCCCGTTGCGGCCTGGACGGTGGCACCTGCGAACCTTGCATCGAGGCGCTTCCTCAGGATCGCCGCTTCGCAGGAGACGAGTGGCAGCGTTGGCCCTTCAACATCATCCACCAAGCCTTCCTGCTGCAGCAGCAGTGGTGGCATGACGCGACGACCGATATCGACGGGGTCACCAATCAACATGAGGCCGTGGTCGAGTTCATCTCGCGCCAGATTCTCGACATGGCATCGCCCTCGAACGTCGTGGCGACCAACCCGGTCGTGCAGAGGCGCATTCTGGAAACGGGTGGCCAGAACCTCGTGCAGGGCCTGCGGAACCTCAAAGATGACTGGGAAAGGATCGTTCGCTCAAAACCTCCGGCTGGCACGGAAGGCTTCCAGGTCGGCCGCAATGTGGCCGTGACGCCCGGCGAGGTGATCTTCCGCAACCGCCTCATCGAGCTGATCCAGTATGCACCCACGACCGCGAAAGTCAGGCCCGAACCCGTCCTGATCGTGCCCGCCTGGATCATGAAGTACTACATCCTCGACTTGTCCCCGGAGAACTCCCTCGTTCGGTACCTGACGGATCAGGGTTTCACTGTACTCATGATCTCCTGGAAGAACCCGACGGCGGAGGATCGGGACCTCGGACTGGACGACTACCGACAACTCGGAGTCATGGCCGCGCTCGATGCAATCAACGCCATCGTGCCGAACCACAAGGTCCACGCCGTCGGCTACTGCCTAGGGGGCACACTCCTGTCGATTGCCGCAGCCGCCATGGCGCGTGACAAGGACGAACGCCTGCAGACCGTGTCTCTGCTGGCAGCGCAGGTCGACTTCCGGGAGGCCGGAGAGCTCACTTTGTTCATCAATGAGAGCCAAGTCCACTTCCTGGAGGATCTGATGCGCAGCCAGGGTTACCTCGACACGCGCCAGATGGCAGGCGCCTTCCAACTCCTGCGCTCGAACGATCTCATCTGGTCAAGGCTCGTCCGCCATTACCTGATGGGCGAGCGGACGCCACTGAACGATCTCATGGCCTGGAACGCCGATGCCACCCGCATGCCCTACCGCATGCACGCGGATTACCTGGAACAGCTCTTTCTCGACAATGATCTGGCCGAAGGCCGCTTCCGGGTCGACAGGCGTCCCATTGCCGTTAGCGACATCCGCGTACCGATCTTTGCGGTCGGCACCGAGCGCGACCACGTGGCGCCGTGGCGCTCAGCGTTCAAGATCCACCTCCTGGCCGACACCGATGTGACCTTCCTTCTCACGAGGGAAGGCCATAATGCTGGCATCGTGGCGGATCCGGGCCGGCCGGGAGGGCGCTTCCAGGTTCTGACGAAATCCGCCACGGACCACTACCTGGATCAGGACACCTGGACCAGGACCGCACCCTACCATGAGGGCTCGTGGTGGCCGGAATGGACGTGCTGGCTCGCCGCGCATTCCAGCAAACCAGCGAACCCTCCCGCGCTGGGGGCGCAATCTCGGGGCTATCCCGTCCTGTGCGAGGCCCCGGGCACGTACGTCCTGCAAACCTAGTCCGGAGCGATCCCCGGCGGAGCTACGGCGTGATCGCGACCTTCAGCACGCCGTCCCGCTGATGGGAGAACAGGTCGTAGGCCTCCTCGATCCGGTCGAGCGTGAAGCGATGCGTCACGAGCGGGTGCGTGTCGACGCGTCCCGAGGCGATCGCACCGATCAGCCAACGCATCCGTTCCTTGCCGCCCGGACAGAGCGTGGTGCGGATCGTATGATCCCCCAGCCCGGCCAGGTAGCCGTCGAGCGGGATCTTGAGATCCTGCGAATACACGCCGAGCGACGACAGGGTGCCGCCGGGCGGAGCACGCGCAGCGCCGCCTCGAAGGTCTGCTGGCGTCCGAGCGCCTCGATGGACACATCGACGCCGCGCCCATAGGTGAGGCGCCTGATCTCCTCGACCGGATCCGCCTTCGTGAAGTCGACCACATGGTCCGCGCCCATCCGTCGCGATACCTCGATCCGCTCCGGCACACTTTCGACCGCGATGATGGTGGTGGCGCCCATCAGTCTTGCACCGGCCGTGGCGCAGAGCCCGATCGGGCCTTGAGCGAAGACAGCGACCGTGTCGCCGATGCGGATGCGCCCGCTTTCCTCGCCGGAGAAACCGGTCGACAGGATGTCCGGGCACATGAGCACCTGCTCGTCGGTCAGGCCGTTCGGCACCAAGGCAAGGTTCGCCATGGCGTCGGGCACGCGCACGTATTCGGCCTGACAGCCGTCGATGGTGTTGCCGAACTTCCAGCCGCCCATGGGCTTCCAGCCATGCTTCGTGCCGGCTCCGTCCTGCGAGTGGCAGCCGCACAGACAGGCCGCGCTGTGCCCGCTCGGCGTGATGGCGCCGGCGATGACCCGCTGACCCTCGTGGTAGCCCTGTACAGCCGAGCCGAGCTTCTCGATGATGCCGACCGGTTCGTGTCCGATGGTGAGCCCACGAGCCACCGGGTACTCGCCCTTGAGGATGTGGATGTCCGTGCCGCAGATCGTCGTCGTGGTGATGCGGACGAGGGCATCGAGCGGACCGATCTCCGGGATCGGTTTCTCATCCAAAGCGATGCGGCCGGGCTCGACGAAAATGGCCGCTTTCATCCTGGGCATGGCCATCCTCCCAAGGCTGATCCGGGCAATTGTACCACGTGACAGCGACGCGTCCGTCATTGCCGGCCTGCTAGGCATCGGACGGGGATCGCCGATCATGCGAACGGGTTTCAGCCGGATTTCGTGTCATCGTGATTGTCCCGATGTCCCAGTTGCCTGTTGTCCTCCCGTGGCACCCTGACCGGGTGCGCCTCGTCCTTGAACCTGAATCCGGCGCGAGCGCTCCGGCTGTCCAGTCTTCGGCACGGTCACGGTCAGGACGCCATTCTCGAAACTGGCTCTGACCTGCTCGGAATCGACAGCATAGGGCAGCCGCAGCGAGCGCTGGAAGGTGCCGTAGGAGCGCTCGACGAAGTGGAAGTTCTCCTTGTCGTCCGTGCGTTCGAACTTCTTCTCGCCCCGGATGGTGAGCACGTCATCATCGAGGCTGACGTCGATGTCCTGCTCGGCAACGCCCGGCAGCTCGGCCGTGATGCGGATCTCCTTGTCCGTCTCCGAAACATTCATGCTGGCATTGACGAATGTGCCGACGTCGCCCTGGCCCTCACTGCCGGCTGCCGCAGGCAGAGCGGCGGCGCGGAAGACATCGTCGAAGAGGCGGTTCATCTCGTGGCGCAGCGACAGGAAGGGATCGCCGGGGAACATTCCGCCGCTGGGGCGGAAGGGGGGCATGGGATTGCGGGCCATCGTGCGTTCCTCCTCATGCGTTGCGGGATCGGGGGCGGGCCATCGTAGCTTCGCGGGCATGGGACCTCACGGCACCGGGACGGGCCTGCGCCCTGGCGCATTCAGGCCGCGAAGGACTGACCGCGTTGCTGCATCCAGAGCTGGTTCAACAGGTCGACATAGGGCTGACGCCTCTCACGGTGGGCGACCACGAGTTTTTCCCTGATTGACTGCTTGATTTCCTTGGCGCTGGCGCTGTTCTCGACCTTCTCCAATTCGACCTGATGCTCGAGGTCGATGTGGCCCAGCGTCCGCGCGACCTCTTTCATCATCAGGTCAAGGCCGGGCGAGTACCTCCGGTATTGCTGGCTGGCGTGATTGGACATGTTTCCCTCCATGATTGGTCATCATCGTCTGGGGCTACGCTTATCCAAGAATTTACGCTGTCTCGGGCCAGTATCGTTGCTGAGGAACAAAGCGAAACTCCGTATTTTTACGGAGGGGCCGCGTGAAGCTTTGCCGATCGGAAGCAAGAGTCCCACCGGCGCCAAGGGGCCTGACGTTCCTGGCCGACGCTCCATGAGCTGAACTCAAGCGCCGATCGGAGCCTCCTGCTGGAAGGCTCGATCACGTCCGATGCGGACCCCTCGCTGTCGCATATCCCTGAGCTGTCCGTACATCATGGCCGTCATTAGGGCATCGTTGAAGGCATCGTGTTGCCCGAGTGTGGGGATACCCAGGTCCGACAGGATCGACTGGAACCGGAGGTCAAGCACCGTCCCGGGTGGGGCACCGCCATACTTAAGGGCGTAGTAGATCTCCGAGACCTCGATGCGGCGATTGGGCAGCTTCGCCTCGATGTACCGGAGAACATACTTGTCGAGCATGCGGACATCGAAATCCACGTAATAGCCGACAATGGGACGGCCCCCAATGAATCGGAGCAGCTCCGGCAACACCTCGTGCATGGGGCGCCCCTCGGCCACGTCACGCGCCCGGAGTCGGTGGACCTTGATGGACTCAGGGGGCGGTACCCTGTCGGCCCTGATGATGGCCTTGTAGGCTTCGCTCGTCACGATGCGGCTGCCGCGGATCACGATCGCCGCGACGGCGATCACCTCGTCGTGCCGCGGGTTGAGCCCGGTCGTCTCGCAATCCAGGACCACAACCTCGTCCGGCGGTCCCGGCTCGAACAGGAAGCGGTAGGCATGGTCCGCCAGGGTCGCGCGATAGAACAGGTTGCGCAGCCAGCGTCCCACTCAGAACGCTCCGAGATGGTAGCGGCTGCGGATCAAGTCGCGGAACTGGCGAACCACCCGGAGGGCATCGCGCAGAATGTCCCGTTCCACCGTGGTTATCCCATCCAGGCGCAGTATGGACTCGGTCTCCATTGCTCCTTTGTGCAAGGCCTGGATCTGTGAGCGGAGCCGGAACTCCATGAAGACGTGCAGCGCGCTGGTCAACTCCCGTCCGAACGCAGGCTCCAAGACGCCAGCCCTGACGAGCGCCTCGATCCGGGCTGCCGTCGGTGTCTCGAAGATGCCCTTCTCGATCGCGAGCGTACGCACGCCGTGCACGATCGGGAACGTTCCGGCCTTCTTGATGTCGACTGCGTCCGGACCGGCGCCGACGGTGGCCATGATGGTGCCGAGAACGCCCAGGTTGGGTGTCGCGAAGGTCTCGATCAGCGATGCGAACCGTGCCAGGAGAGCGGCCTCGCCACGCATGAGTTCGAACAAAGCCTGCTTTGCCCGGGTGAGGATATTCGCCGAGCCCGCCACGGCCTCGGCATCCCCTGGAGAACCCACGTCTTGAGTCGGCGGATGAAGCTGTCGAGGGGCTGGGACCAGACCGGATTGCGCACCATGACATTCCCGGGACAGGGTGGGAACCCGAACCCGTCCAATGCGACAGTGAACGCCTCGCGGAATTGGGCAAGGTCGGCTGCTGGAACATCCCTGTCCAGAAGGATGGCGTTGTCCTGGTCGGTTCGGACCGTCTGCTCGCCACGCCCTTCGGATCCCATCAACAGGAGGCTGCCGGCCTCGCGGATTGATGGAGGAGCTGTCATCCCGAAGAGATGCGTGAGCAACCGCCGGTTCAGGTCGGACGTCATCTCGGCGATCACGTCGACCTTTATTCCCTGCCGGTGCAGGCGCTCGACCTGTGCCTGAATGTCCTGGGCGGCAGCGGCCAGATCATCGATGCTGCGTGCGCGCTCGATCCGCCCCGGGATCAGTTGGGAGTTGCCCGCGAACAGGCCGAGGATGTCGATGTCCTCCAGAAAGCCGAGATAGTCACCGTTCGAACGGATCGCGAGGCGCCGCTTGTCGTGCTTCGTCATCAGCAACAGCGCCTCGAACACGAGGTCGCTGCGGTCGACCGCGACGACGTCGAAGCGGCAGATGTCCCGCACCGGGGCCTCAAGCGGACGCCGGAGCAGAATGACCGCCTTCGACAGGTTCATGCCGGTGGCAACACCAATTGGCCAGGCGCTGGGAGAGCTGGGCGCGGGAGAGCTTGATCCGCAGCACGATGGCACCGCGCTCATCCTGGCCGACGAGGTGGAAGCTGTTCTTGCCCAGATCGATACCGAGCGTGGCAATGGCGGAAGAGGCAGAAGACCGTGACATGGGACGTGCTCCTTGCGTGGCTCGAAGCCCCACAGCTTACGAACAAGCGGGGCAGGAGCACGGCCGGACCATCCCATTAGCGGTCCTTTGGCCGACGCGCACCAAGGCTCTCTCTGGCTGCGATACGCGGCGCGTCCATCACCAACAGTATTGCTGGGGCCTGATCACATGCCGGACAGTTCCATCGTTCCTTGATGCGGGGTCGCCATCAGGCGGCTTAAGTTCCTGCGACCTGCTTGCCACTTCCGGCGGCATCTGACCGAGGAGCCAACGACGTTCCCGTCAGATGCGCCGGATCACCGGATCACACGCATGATCCGGCGGGACTGCGGATCCACCACGACGATCTTCTGGTCGGGCGAGATGAAGTAGACGTACTGGGGCCCTGCCGAGAGTCCGCGGATCGAGATGCTCTGCATGTCGCCCGTATCGATCCAGTCCGGAACGAGGCTTCCACGGCGGATCTTGGTCCCGCTGGGCTCAGCATAGCGTGGTCCGATGAAGGTTGTCGGCCGGAACCTGGAGCCATCCATTCTGGGTATAACCCACGTGTGTCACGCCGGGCGGAGATTTGCTGGATTCACGGCATAGCCCAGGTCCGGATAGCTGGTCCCGCCGCCCGAGGCCGGATTGACCCTGAACGTCAGCGGCTGTGCGACGGCCATGGTCGAGAGTAGGACGACGCCGGTTGTCGCCACAGACGTCAGCAGTGTCGAAGAGTTCACATGGAGACGCATCGGATCCTCCTTGCTGTCACGGGGTGGGATGCACGGCACTCACACGAGACAGGACGATAAGCGAATCGTGGCGTCGTGCTTGACCACACGGGACGGTCCCTGGACCTTTTCTGCAACCCACGCCCGTCGATGGCCATTGGCAAAGCGTTTGAGAAGCAGCGTACTCCCTGCCGATCGACCGGGAATACAGGATCCGTCTCTATGGCTGAAAGGGGCTACCATCCTTCCGGCGCAGGTTGTTGAGCAGGATATGCATGCTGATCAGCAGCATCTCTGACGAGCTTAGAAGAGTCTTAGTGAGACCCCACGGCCCGAAGACGGCTCACCACCAGAGCCAAAAGGATGGCGCTCACGAGGACGAGCAAGCGCAGGGTGATGCGGCTTTGCCTCTCATGACGAGCCAGACAGGCCTTGGCGGCTTCGAGCCTGCGGCGTTGCTCATCTGGTCAGCAGGGGGAAGAAACACAACACCGTTGCCGATTAGAGCTGGACTAAATTTCTATGATCCGCTGTTTCTAGCAGCCTCATGCACGCGTCGGAAGGCAGTTCGCAAATTGCGGGACGGCCATGTGAGGGAACGAACGGTCGCAACGGCAATGCCATAAAAAACCCTGCCCGTTGCAGGGCAGGGTTGAGTGATCTCCTCGCCTTCGGGGTTACGCCGAAGTCAAGCCAGCAGGTCATGTCCCACGCGGTGTGTCAAATCCGACAAAAGTGTCAAATCCGACAAAAGTATTCACGAGATAGTATGCGCATATTCATATCAGCTATACTGGCCAAAATAGTAGAACCCAGCCAAGTGTTGCATCTTTGCTATAGCCATTCTTGGTAGCTGAGCCGTACTCTGTTCCTGTGACTCTTCGTCCACAAGGAAATTACTCATGAAAACCCGTATTCTCAGTCTACTCGCCGCAACAGCCCTCTCCACGGCGGCTGTCTCGTCCGTGTCCGCTGCCGACCTTCCGCGCCAGGCGCCGCCGCCTGCCCCGATCATTGCTGCTCCGATCTTCACCTGGACCGGCTTCTATATCGGCGGCAACTTGGGCTGGGGCTGGCGGAACAGCAACAATGACCCTGTGTTCCTCGGAGGACCTGGCATGCCTGTCGGCCTCGCCGGGGGCACGCTCATCTTCGACAACAACAACGACGGTGCCTTCACCGGCGGTGGCCAGATCGGCTACAACTACCAGATCGGCTCGTTCGTGATCGGTGTCGAGACCGACATCCAGGGGATCGACAACGGCAACAACAATGCGGTGTTCATTCCGGGTCCGGGCTTTGCCGGCGGCACCTTCGTTCCCGGCCGGTTTGAGGACTCTGCGGATTGGTGGGGTTCGACCCGCCTGCGCGCCGGTGTCGCCTTCGATCGCGTGCTGATCTACGCCACCGGTGGTGTCGCCTACACGGACAACGACACCGGCTGGGCCGTCGGTGGCGGCCTCGAATGGGCTCTGCCGACGAACTGG
>NZ_QDGA01000077.1 GCF_003347665.1 Microvirga calopogonii | reverse complement strand
AGAATCTTCAGGTTTGATACAGCGCGCAGGTCGGATGCGGACATGTGTGCGGCCTCGAGTGCGGCCGATCATACGCCGCGGGCCCGGATGGGAGTACGCGGATCAGGTCCCAATCAATTCTACGCGCTCGAAGCTCTCGTACCCAAGCTGGTTTGTCTGATCCCGTCTCAATGACCGTTGCGCCATCTCTCTCCTTCGACCTTCCTACGCCCCAACAGCCCCTCGGTCGCAACTGCCTACGCAGCCGCGGCCGGAGCCCGATAGACTTCACCGCGTGCCAGCAGCGCCCAGACGATGCGAGCCATCTTATTGGCCAGCGCCACGCGCACCAGCATCGGCGGCTTGTGTGCCACCATCCGGGCAATCCATGATCCCGACGGCGCTCCGTTGCGAGCAACCTGGAGTAAGACACTGTTCGCGCCGATGATCAGCAGGCGGCGCAGCGTTCGCTCGCCCATTTTCGAGGTGGCCCCGAGCTTCTGCTTGCCGCCTGTGGAGCGTTGGAGTGGAGTAAGCCCGACCCACGCGGCGAAGTCCCTCCCGCACCTCAAGGTCTCAGCTGGAGGGGCCAGCGCCGCCAGGGCCACTGCGGTGACCGGCCCGACCCCAGGAATGGTCATCAGCCGCCGCGCCGTCTCATCCTCCTTGGCCCGCCGGGCGACCTCGCGGTCCAAACCTGCAATCTGCTCATCCAGCCGGTGGAGCGTCGCGACCAGCATCCGGAGAATGGGTCGGGCGAGCTCCGGGATCGGCTCCGCCTCATCCTCGACAGCCTGCACCAGGTGCGGAACGTGAGCCGGGCCTTTGGCCACGATGAGCCCGAACTCGGCCAGATGCCCGCGTAGGGCATTGATGATCTGGGTTCGCTGCCGCACCAGGAGGTCGCGAGCCCGGAACACGATCGCTGCGGCTTGAGCCTGTTCGCTCTTGGGCGCCACAAAGCGCATGGTCGGGCGCTGGGCCGCCTCGCAGATCGCCTCGGCATCGGCCGCATCATTCTTCTGGCGCTTCACAAAGGGCTTCACGTATGCCGGCGGGATCAATCGAACCTGATGACCAAGCCTGCGGATCTCGCGCGCCCAATAATGCGAGCTGCCGCAGGCCTCCATGGCCACCGTGCAGGATGGTTGGGCTGCGAAGAACGTGAGCACCTGGTGCCGCCGCAGCTTCTTGCGGAACAGGACCGCTCCGGAGGCATCGGCTCCGTGCACCTGGAAGACATTCTTCGCCAGATCCAAACCGATTGTGCTAACCTCTCCCATGGACGCCTCTCTTAAGTGGTGCTGATCAACACCTCCACTGTGGCACACCGAGGCCGTTGGGGGGCGTCTACCCCATCAGTTCTTGCGCTGGCCCCTGTCTGGCCACGTCGCAGAGCAATAGAGACAAGATCACTCGTCCAAGAACGAGCACCTACGATTTACATCGAGCCGATGCCTTATCCTGATATGAAAGAACTTCATGACAATCTCACCCCCAAAGATCACTCTTTACGATGGATGTACCTACGAGCAAGCCCTCACTATTATTTCAGATCGCAAGCTCAGACAGTGCGAGGCCGCGCCCAATCCAGTTATTGCAATCTGTTTTCGCAACGACGCAGCCCCCTTCGCGTTCAAAATCCGGTTTTACGAAGCAACCGTATTCCAAGATGAAACAGCGCTGGTTTCGCCTGCCGAAACAAGAGCCGTCGAGGCATACATATTGGAGAACAATCTGGAAGGTCACATTACCCGAACCGACCTTCTCGCCATGCATTTCTATGATACGAACGACGAGGGAGCTTTCGAGGCAGAGGCGGATTTTTGCACCGCAATCCATATTGTTGGCACGGATCTTGAGTAGCGGGTGCCCGCGAGCGCCTATTCGTTCTCCCCATCCAGTTGCTTGACGACCTGATGGTGCTCTGCCACCTTCCTAAAAATTCACATTTTCAGTTACTTACGGCAGTCATGATTAAATCCGAACTGGTCCAGAAGCTCGCCAAGCAAAATCCGCACCTGTATCAGCGGGATGTCGAGAAGATTGTGAACGCGATCCTCGGCACCATTGGTGATGCGCTTGCGCAAGGGAACCGGGTTGAGCTTCGTGGCTTCGGCACGTTTACAGTCAAGAAACGCGATGCTCGGACGGGTCGCAACCCTAAGACAGGGGATCTCGTTGCAGTGTCGGAGAAAGTTGCTCCTGTGTTCAAGACGGGCAAGGAGATGCGCCAACGCCTCAATCCCGCATCGCCAAAAAGCAGAAGAGAGCGACAGCCGGTGCAACTGACATCAGTCGTATCGTAGAAGCATAATCTCTGCGAACACCGCCTCCACTTCCTTGAAACGATTCTCTGCCTCTGCCCAGTCTCGCTTCGGATGGACATCGGGATGGAACTGTTTGCGGTATGCCATGCGGGCAGTCTTCAGGAGGAAGTCCGGACAATTCTCATTAGGTCCGACATTTCGGTACAGTGAGTTCGGCTTTTCGGGCGAACGGCCCTTTGTAGTCATATGGGCTCGAATACGGGTCCGTTCTTTCACCAGGGTAGAGATGAGTGAGATCGCTTGATCTCGCTCTTCCTTCATGCGGTTCAAAGCGGCGAATAGAATGCCCACCATATCGTCAGCCGTATGGTGATCCTCTACGAGAAACTCGTCGTAGCTGTATTTGTCGGCAGCCGAGGTCCACGCCGCAATCGCTTTATCTCCCTCCTGGAAGACTTCCGCGACGTTCTCCTCGAATGCGCGAGAGTCCGTGTGCTTCTGTTGCTTTGCTCGCGCGTCCTGTTGGCGCTGAAACTGCTCCCGCTGTCGCCCGAAACGCGTGAATTGTAGTTCGTTGAGCATGCTGACTCCAACCCTGGTTCAAGCGGTTTCGAATGATTTCAAAGACCCCGTGCTTCGACGAAGCGTCGGTTTATGCCCCGGTTACCAGTGCCGCCACCCGGAGTATGAAGTTCAAACTGCTTTTATCTTGGCTCGACCGCTGCCCTCTTCACGCCCGTCGTGACAGAGAGATTGGCCATACTATTTCAAAGTGAACCTCACGGAAGCGCTTTGATATACGCCCTTCCCTTGCATTTCGCCCGCCGCAGCGATAGGTGCCTCTTACTTCCCACCCGCAACTTTCGGGTGAGTACATGAGGGGACTGCTCCTGCGAGCACCTCAATCAAAGGCTTCTCTAATGTCTAATAATTCAACTACCCCAAACTACATTGAGCTTGCGGCTGATATTGTATCCGCCTTCGTCAGCAACAACTCTGTCCAGGCTTCTGAGCTTCCGAGCCTCATCGGTAGCGTCCATGCTGCTATCCAGAACATTGGTCAGCCTGCTGCCAAGCAGGAAGAGACTAAGCCGACACCTGCCATTTCAGTAAGGAAGTCGATCACCCCAGATTTTCTGATCAGCCTGGAAGACGGGAAACAGTACAAGTCGCTCAAGCGGCATCTCACAAAGCTTGGTCTCACACCCGAAGCTTACCGTGTGAAGTGGGACCTACCCCGTGACTACCCGATGGTAGCCGCAAACTATGCGGCCAAGCGCTCTGAATTGGCGAAGAGCCTGGGCTTGGGCCAAATGCGCTCCAAGGCAGCCGCCAGTGATAAAGCGGAGAGCGCCCCTGCAAAGGTGCCTGCTAAGCGCGGACGGAAGAAGGCTGCTGCCTGAGCGCCCGGTCGAAAAACCGCGAGAGGCCGCTCTGGACGAGCGGCCTTTTTATTGCTCCGGTGCTTCTTCACGATGAACCCGACCAGGGCCACCCAACTTAGAGTGTCTAACCGGTAGATCGTAGCTGCCGCTCCTGTCGCGAGAAGATGACGTGACGATTGGAAGCCTTCGAGATCCTCTATGGTATCTGGCGATCATCTTCGGATGGTTGGCAATCATTCTGCTCGGAAGTGGCTGGTACGCTCGCAGAAGGTTCCACGCCTTTTTGAGGGCTGCCTTGACCGAAGAAGCAGAGCATTTGACCCATATTTGGGAGCGGCGCGTCACTCAATGGGGGGCGGCTGGGCTGGATTTGTCCTGTCTATCGCTCCTCTGCCTCATGTTCTGGCTGTTCGGTGGGATTATCCCATGAGGGCATCTGGATTGGTTCGCCTTATTTCTGCTGCCGCACTCTTTGGAAGTGCTCACGCTGAGCCACAATGGGACGGCAATCAGCTCTATGCGGCGTGTCAGGTACGACGTGATCCTGCATCAGACTGCGCCGTGTTCATTCGCGGGGTTGTCGACCGGTACCACGAGTTCATCGCTACTCATTGTGCCCCGCGTCATGTTCCCTTCAGCGAGATACGCGAGAGAGTTGTTGAGGACCTGGACGCAAACCGTTTGAGCCGCAGCTTGCCAGCCCACCAGTTGATCCTGGAGAGCATTGGAAAAATGTCGAAGTGTCCGCTGCAAGGCGTTCCAGATCGAGAACAATAGCTGCGCATCGCCAGGATCTGAAGGCACCAACTGCCATCAGATGGGTTGCTAAGAGGCTTAAGCTCCCTCCCCTGCATTAAGCAATTTCCCGTGCGGCCCATAGAAGCCGCAAGCCCAATGCACCAAGGAACACCCCCGTTAGCCGGTCGATCCACCGCTTTGCGCCGATATAGAACCTGCGAACGCGGGCCGAACCGAAGAACAGCGCTACGACAGAATACCACCAGACCTCGTTGAAAGAGACGATAACCACGAGCGCTACCGTCATCCAAAGCGGCACCTGGGCAGGCAGCATGGCAATGAAGATGGAGCCAAAGAATACTGCAACCTTTGGGTTGGAGATCTGGGTGAAAAAGCCTTTTATGAATGGCTTGGTAACTGTTTCACCTTTCGGGCTATCAAGAGCGATGGGATCTGCCGCATGACGGAAGATCTGGAAAGCGATCCAGAGAAGGAACAATGCTCCCAGTACCTTCATCCCGATGAATAGCGGCGGCAGTGCTCTAAAAAGGACGCTTAAGCCAAGGACTGCCGCAACTGCCCACAAAACCGTTCCGGCCCCCAATCCCAGCGCCACCTTGACACCATCGGCACGCGACTGAGCCACCGCTGTCCGTGCCGTGATGAGGAAGCTTGGCCCTGGCGAAATCACCGCCAAGAGTTGAACAAGGCCGATGGAAAGAAGGGTTAGGAGATTGGAAGTTGCTGCTTGCATCGACGACCCATTGCACAAATTGGGATGTCTCGGAAGTGATCCAGTTGCAACCTCCAGACGGCTCGAAGAGGCAGTGATTGCGCTTCAGACAGCCGTTTTCGACTATCTTAAACGCAATTCGGCGGTCCGCGTCCGTGCCTCCGCAGTGCCTTGACCAATCTCAAGCAGAGGAACTAATATAAGAACAAAGAAGGAACAATCAACCTATCAGAGAGAGCGATGCTTGGCGAGTTGAACTTCCATAGTAAGCCTCAGCGGTCCGATTGGACAGGCTCCGTGATTATCTTCGGGACCGTCATGTTGGCGACGACACTCCTGATAGCTGTTTGATGCCGTACCAAGTCTTCCCGTCATTGGTGCCATCACAGCGCCTGGGTTGTCTGTTTGAGACTAAACCATTATACACAACGGGCAGCATGCCGAGCAATGATAGCACATTGTCGAGGGGCAGTTTTGTGCGTATGGTCTACCTGTTGCGTAATAACAGGAACAAGACCGATGAGCACCCAAACCACGAAGAAGCAGGAAGATGAAGATCTCCTCCGGCGTGCGCAAGATCTGTGCCGCGAGAAGGATCTACGTCTGACGCCGATCCGCGAGCGCGTTTATCGCGAACTCGTCCAGAGCGGAGGCCCGGTCGGTGCCTATGATCTCGTTGATCGTCTCAGCAGCGACAGGAAGCGCTTAGCCCCCGTCACGATCTATCGCGCCCTCGACTTCCTCCGGGATGCTGGCCTCGTCCATCGGCTCGCTACGAAGAACTCGTATGTGGTCTCCCATGGCGAGCCAGAAGGGAACGCCATGAAGATCATGTTCGTGGATTCGAAGACCGGCGAGACAGTCGAGGTCCACTCCTCAGACGTGGCTGAGGCCATTCGGAAGGCTGCCGAACAGGCGGGCTTCAAGTCCGCACTCTCCATCGTCGAAGTGGAAGGCGAACTCTCCCGCTAAAGATGACGGTTCCTTTGGCTGAAGCGTCAGACCCAGGAGTGGATTCTACTTGTGGGTCTGATGCTCATCCCGCTGGAGAAACCTGATCATCGGTCGGTCTTATCGAAGATGCGTCCGGCTCCACATTCCTGGCCCACAGGCAAAGTAGAGCAGTAGTCCTCCAACGATTGCGAGGTTCTGGAAAACCTCCACGTTCTGGCGAGGACGAAACACCAGTGTCCCTATTGAAGGACCATGTGCCAGCCACAGCATCGTGGCGGTAAAGCCAATCAATGCCAGAGCCGTCCAGCGCGGCCACAAACCAATGATCAGGGCCACAGGACCGAGAAACTCGGCAGCAACCAGCACGCCAGCAACAATCTCGGAATATGGTATCCCCTTGGCGGCGAGCGAACCCGCAAACGACGAAAAGCTCATCAGCCGGTTGTAGCCAGAAGGCAGGTACAGCGCCGCGATAAGCAAGCGGCCCAGAAGTAGCGCCGCATCCTCGCTCCGACTCAGCATAGACTCCCTCCAGGTCTGCTTCGGGATCGCACTAATTCTGGAGTGACCGGTCCCGTGAAGTTGGGCCGAGTGGAATACCAAGCGCGTTAAGACCGCGTTACGGCAGGTCCGGCAATCCCAATCAGGGGGTCTGCTCCCCGCCGCGATTTTGGTGTTGCTCTGGTCCGGATATGGAGCGAAAGATGCCGAAGCTTAGCCGTGTGCTTGAGACCGCCTTGTATGTCGCCGATCTCGACCGCGCTGCCGCCTTCTATGGTAACGTGCTCGGCCTGCCCTGCATCCACGAGGATCACCGGATGCGGGCCTACGATGTGGGCGGCAATGGCGTGCTTCTGCTATTCCCGCAGGGTGGGTCTCTCCAGCCCATCGAGACTCCTGGTGGATCAATCCCACCCCATGACGGCCAAGGCCCCATGCACGTCGCATTCTCAACCTCGGCGGACGAGCTTGAGGAGTGGCAGCGGCATCTGACTGAGGCGGGAGTTTCACTCGAAGGCCGCACCCAATGGCCGAGGGGCGGCGTCAGCGTCTATTTCCGTGACCCTGATGGGCATCTTTTGGAGATTGCCACACCGGGCATGTGGAAGGGATATTAGCAGCACTCCAAGAACCAGTGCCCTTTCAAGCCGCATCTTTGTCTAAAGCTCATTGGGAGGAGTTCGAGACCTTTGACCATCCTAACCCGAGGCGGTCGGGAACCATCCATCTGTGTATTGGGCCGTGCATGCCCCCTTCATGACAGTCGCCCTACCCCAGAGGCGGTACAAACCGTACCGCCTATGCTCCCGAGACGGTGGTTGCGGATCAATCAATCGCTGCGGTCAAATACCCAGGTCTGTCGTTATTCCACCGCGTGCTGGAGACCTTGATCCGGGAGCGAAGGGAACAATGCGAACAAAGCTTGTTCGGGTGTTTTCAATTGCATTGGTACTCGGGTGGTCTGCGCCTAATCCGACGCAACCCCACCTTGGCCTCGCTGTAGAGGCTCGGGATAAGAGCCACGTCCACAAAACGGTGAAGAAGCGTTATCGGACCGTGCGGAAAGGAGCGGTACAGAAGCGGGTGGGAAGCAGAGCCGTTATCAAACCGTCCGCTCCACGCGTGAGACTTGCTACGGCGGACCAGCAGCCGCCATCTTCATCGGCGCCTCCCTCTTTGGATGTGCCGATGCCGCCGGTTCCATCCACCTTGATATCCCCGCCTCCTGAGCTACAGGTCCCAACACCCGACGAGCAGATGGAAAAGCTCAGGCTGGGCCTTGAGAAACTTGCGCGGACGTACCCATCTCGCGAGGCCCATATGGAGAAGCTTAGATTGGGCCTGGAACGGCTTGCCACGAGGATGAACAGCAGCAGACCCTAAAACTGCTTTGCCGCCACACGCCAGGATCAACTGCGACTTACTTGATCAGCACCTCGGCATTCCAAGCGGCCAATGCGCACGGACGCTTGTACAAGGATTAGAGAAGTGGCCGCACCAAGCACGTCACCCCCCAACACATGTTCCTGGCACATCTTCGAGACCACAGGGTAGAGGTAACGATGTTCCTTGTGAATGGGATCAGACTTCAGGGTCAAATCAAACAGTTCGACAACTTCACGGTCCAACTTGTCAGAGGGAACAGCGCTCAAATTGTCTACAAGCATGCGATCTCGGCGATCAATCCTGTGGAGGCCATCCAACTGTTCGATCCCAATGCTGAATGGTGATCCTGTTCAAGGCGCAACGAGCCAGCATCTCGTGCCACTCTCCAAAAGCAGTTTGAAGGATATGGGCGATCTGGCGATTATCGTAAGCCAGACAGGCTGAAGATCTTGTTTGAAAGGCAATCGCACATCGTCGAGAGCATACGGATTAGTCGGCCTTGTTACTGCTGCGGCCCAGACTTCGCCAAGGTAACTTGGAGATGAAAGGGTCGGAAACGACCATCCCAGTTGCGGAGGGCCGCGATGCCTCAGATGGACTTCTTCTACTTTTTCGGAAGCTGCTACGCGTATCTCTCGGTCATGCGGATCGACAAACTGGCCGAAGAAGCTGGAGTCGAGGTTCGCTGGCGACCTTTCAGCGTCCGAGATCTGATGACGGAGAAAGGATACTCGCTCCGGACTCAGCCGACCAAGATGACCTATATCTTCCGCGACGTTGAACGACGCGCCCGGTCGCATGGCATTCCGTTCGAAAAGCCGACAATCTGGCCGACTGACCCAGACCAACTGGCGAACCGGGTGGCGATTGTCGCATTCAGCCAGGGCTGGGGACGAGAATACACCCTAACGAGCTTCGAAAAATGGTTTGAAGGGCAGATGCTCGGAGCGGATGAGAGCTTGCAGGCGATCATCAGGGTCCATGGCAGAGATCCGAACGAGATTATCAACCTCGCCAACTCGCCTGAGACCCGAGCACAATACGACCAGGAAACGGATGCTGCACGTCAGCTTGGGATCTTTGGCTCTCCGACATTCGCGGTGGGTAACGAGATCTTCTGGGGTGATGACCGCTTGGAGGAGGCACTCGCCTGGGCGGTGGGGAGGCACCCTGCCCTCAGGTAGTCTCAAGGTCTCCAGCAGCACCAAGCTTAGCCGTTCCCGATGATCTTGTTCGCCAGCGCCGGGCCAGCAGAAATCAGGCTGACGGAAAGGAAAACACCCCAAGTCAGGACCGTGGGCAACACGAGGGCGGACAGACGCTTCAGCATGACCGATCTTCTTCCCTTTGACGTGGGTGGACTTCAAACGATTTGCAAGATTCTCAGCCGCGTAGATCGAGATACCATGTACCACCCTCTGATTTGGTTAGGATATCAGGCGTCTTGGCGAAGTCGGACATTCGACATCCCGTTTGCAGCATCAATAGCTGCTCAGGTGTCATGGGAGGACGACCTATGAACAGCGCAAGCCTGGAAGCAACAAGTCTCTTTGAGAAGGTCGCGGCTCATGCGACGACGTTCCGGACCTCAGTCGGAGACCGCCCACAACGCCCTCAAATCACCTATCAGGAGGCACTGAAGACATTCGAAGCACTCACCCCAGAAACTGGCACCCCTGCGGATCTCGTCCTTTCCGACCTAGTGACCCGAGCCTCTCCAGGGTTGCATGCAATGACCGGCCCGCGCTTTTTCGGTTGGGTGATTGGGGCCTCACACCCAGTCGGAGTGGCGGCTGACTGGCTAACCTCTGTTTGGGGACAGAATGCCGGAAACCACACGGCGGCACCTGCGGCGGCGGCAGTTGAAACGATTGCCGCCCGCTGGCTGCTGGACCTCCTCGATTTGCCGCGACAAGCGTCAGTAGGCTTCGTGACTGGAGCAACAGTCGCCAATCTCGTTTGTCTTGCTGCCGCAAGGGGTGAAGTTCTCAAGCAGGTCGGCTGGGATGTGGAAGCCAAGGGTCTCTTCGGGGCTCCACCTATTTCTGTGCTGCTCGGAGAAGAAGCTCATGCAACGGTCTTCTCGGCGTTACAATTCCTGGGACTGGGCCATGATCGTGTGATCAGCGTGAAGGCAGATGAAGCAGGGAAGATGATACCATCCTCCCTCTCTGAAGCCCTCCGAAACTGCACCGGTCCAGTGATCGTGATCATGCAAGCCGGGCAGGTGAACACAGGAGCGTTCGACTCCTTCCGTGACCTGATCCCTTTGGCCCGAGCACACGGAGCCTGGATTCACGTGGACGGAGCTTTCGGCCTCTGGGCTCGCGCCTGTGCGGAGAAGGCAGGTCTTGCTGAGGCCATGGACGACGCTGACTCCTGGGCTACCGATGGCCACAAATGGCTGCAAACCCCGTACGATTGCGGATACGCCATTGTTCGTGATGCCGAAGCCCATCGACGAGCGATGACAATTTCGGCCAGCTACCTTCCTTCGGTTTCTGAAGGCGAGCGTGACCCGTCCCATTTCGTTCCCGAGCTATCCCGGCGAGCGCGAGGATTTGCGACCTGGGCCATGATCAAACACCTGGGTCGCGAGGGTATCGGGGCCATGGTAGAGCGTCACTGCCGTCTTGCCCGGCGGATTGCTGATGGTCTTGCCTCTGAGCCGGGCCTCACTGTGGTGAACGAGGTCGTGCTGAATCAGATTCTCGTTCGTTTTGGCACGAACGCCTCGCCCGAGATCGGAGATGACCTGACCCTTCGAACAATTCGACGGATTCAGACGGACGGCACCTGCTTCATGGGCGGGGCGCAATGGCGCGGTCGATGGGTGATGCGGATCTCAGTCATCTCGGCTCTCACCACCGAGGAGGATGCAAACCAAACAATTGAAGCCGTCCTCCGCATATGGCGTGCCGTGCAGGAAGAACACGGGGTTCAGAAAACCGATTGAACCCCCTAAGCACAAATTCGTCTGGGTACTCCTCACTGTGAATCGGCACCGAAACTTTGACCCCCGTCATGGGAAGCGCAAGACCCGGGGTTATCGACACAAAATGGCGATCCGGCGGGGTCATTATCGGCGCCGATGATGACCCCGCCGATGCTACGAATTCGCGAGCAACGTCATGTGCGTAATTACAGTCGGCTCAAGGGTCTGTATTCGGTGCTGATTCACACATTGACGTCGCGGAACCATTCAAGCTGGAGGTAATGTGCCAGCTTAGCATAGGCACGGCCGTAGCCCGGATCGAGCTTGATGGCCTTGCGGTACCAGCGTCGCGCCTCGTCCTCTGCGTGCAGATCGCCCATCGGCAGGGCGTTGCCGCGCAAGACACATTCGTACGCTGCGAGATTGGCCGGAGGCTTGCTGCGTGCCCGCTCGGCCCCGGCTGCTTGCACCCGCCCCACGAGCGTTCCGACGATCACTCGGACGAGCTGATCCTGCACCTCAAAGATCTCCTGCTCGTCGCGATCAAAGCGCTCGGTCCAGATGTGCTCCCCGCTGAACGCATCAACAAGCTGACAGAAAATCCGGATCTGGCGGCCCCACCGTCTCACACTGCCTTCGAGAACGAACTGGACGCCGAGGGTCTTACCCAGGGATCTCGCATCGGCATCCCGAAACCGGAAGGAGGTACTGCCTGATATTACGGCAAGTTGCCGGAAGCGGGAGAGTTCGACAATGATGTCTTCGGTAAATCCGTTACTGAAGTACCGCCGCCCAGGATCATCGTCGGCGTTCGCAAACGGCAGGATGGCGATGGCTGGTCGGCTTGGCTTCTCGGCAGGCGAACCGTGCTTTCGCTTCTCCCCGAGGAGGCTGTACACCCGCACCGGGCGGGCGATGTTCCGGGCCGTCTGCTCGCCGCGATCGGCAAACGCGTAGGGGAGCTTGTCCCTCACCTCCTCGTAGACCTTGCCCGACAGCCAGACGCCACCCGGCTCCGCCATCTGCTCCAGGCGCGCTGCCACATTCACGCCGTCGCCGTAGATGTCACCGTCATCCTCGATGATGATGTCGCCCAAATTGATTCCGATGCGAAGCCGGAGAGCCTGGGCGGCGCCTTGAGGATCCTTGACTGCGACGGCCTGCTGAACCTCCACTGCGCAGCGGACCGCCTCCACGGGGCTCGTGAACTCGGCCAGGATGCCGTCACCCGTCGTCTTGACCACGCGGCCATGGTGGGCATCCACCTTCGGCTCGATGACTTCCCTGCGTAGGCTCTTGATCCTCGCGAGGGTGCCTTCCTCGTCTTGGCCCATCAGGGTGGAGAAGCCCACCACGTCAGTCGCGAGGATCACCGCGAGACGTCGCTGCACCTTCTGATCCTGAGGGTCGGTCATGGCATCACCACGAAGAAGGCCGTCGAAAGGTGATGGTGCTTTGCAATGGGCGCTTCGTCCAGAGACCATTTGGCGGCGTCTGGTCCTGTCCCGCCGCAGCGACAGGGAGGGTCATCGACACCGAGCGCCCTGCCCTGGATGTGAATGACGGCAGCCAGTCCGCTGGAGGTGGAGCGCCGCGCCGCAGCCATCACCCGGCCTCCCGGCGCAGATTGGTCTCGACCACACGCCGGATGAGGGGCGGGGCGCCTACGTTTCCGGCCATTTTTGGACCCGGCACTGTGACGGGCCCCTCGCACTCCCGCCCCTCACGGCGTAAATTGGTAAGGCGGCCGGGGCCTTCTGCCCTGCACCGCCGTGGGGAACGGGTCCGCATAGCACTGGCATCGGGAGTTCGGCATGCAGCGCCGCCTCGCCGCGATCATGGTGGCCGATATCGTCGGCTACTCATCCCTGATGGAAGACGCCGAAGAGCACACGGCCGAGCGACTGGCTCGCTGCCAAGCGCTGATCGAGGAGCAGGTATCCTCCCTCGGTGGGAGGGTCTTCAACACAGCGGGCGATGCTTGCCTGGCGGAGTTCAGAAGCGCGATCAATGCCCTGCGCGGCGCGACCGAATCCGCAATGGGCTGGCCAGCCGCCCAGATGGCGATCCGCTGAAGCTACGGTTTGGTTTGCATCTCGCCGACGTCGTCGTCCAGGGCGACGATCTCATTGGCGACGGAGTGAACGTTGCAACCCGCATCCAGCAGGAGGCGGAACCCGACAGTATCTGCGTGAGCGGGACCTTCTTCGACAACATCCGGCGCAATTCGCCTTTCGCCTTCGATGACCTCGGCGAGCGGCGCCTCAAGAACCTGTCGGAGCCGATCCGCATCTATTGTCTGCGGGAGGAGCTGGCGCGGCATAGGCTGCAATCTGCGCCGACACGGACTCCGACCGCCGGGGAGAAGCGCCCGTTGTCACTCGCGGTCCTGCCCTTCCGCGTCATGGGTGGGGACGAGGACCAGCGGTTCCTGGCCGAAGGACTGACCGACGAGCTGATTGTCGAGCTGGCCCGCTTCCGGCGGCTGTTCGTCAGCTCCCGCAGCGCCAGCTTTGCCCTGGCCGACGCCGATCCGATCAAGGTCGGCACTACGCTGGGGGTGCGGTACGTCCTGGAGGGGCAGGTCAGGAAGCTCGCTGATCAGGTGCGGATCGGTCTGACACTCACGGAGACGGAGAGTGGCTCGGTGGTCTGGAGCGACAAGATCGCCCGACCGTTCATGGAGGTCTTGGATCTACTCGACAGCGCCGCGGCGAGAATCGCGGCCACCGTGTTCGGCCGCGTGGAAGACGCCAGCATGATCACGGCCCGCCGCAAGCCACCCGAGAACATGTCCGCGTTCGAGTGCCTCTTGCACGGCATCGAGCACCATCGTCTCGGCGGCGTGCTGGAGGAGCACTCCCGCGAGGCGGTGAAATGCTTCACTCGCGCCATCGAGCTCGACCCGAGCTACGCGACGGCGTATGCTTGGCGGGTCTGCGCGGCGTCCGACCTGCCGGAGTTCAGCTTTCCCGAGAGTGGCGAGCCCGACATCTGCCGCGCCCTGGAGTTGGACCCGTGCGACGCTGAGGCCAACCGGATCGCGTCCTTCTTCGAGTTGCTCAAGGGCGACTTCGATCAGGCCGCGCGGCTGATGCGGCGGGCGATGGAGCTGAACCCGTCCGATGCCTACATCAAGGCCCGGTGCGCAGCCGTCGCGACGTTTAGCGGGGAGCCCGAAGAGGCGTTGCGGCTGCTCGACGAGGCGGAGGCGCTCGATCCCCTCCTGCCGGTTTGGTGCATCGAGGAGCGCGGCATGGCCTACTACGCACTCGGTCGCTGCGGAGAGGCGCTTGAGGCGCTGGGCCGGCTCGTGTTCCAGACCTTCCGCTCGCGGTTGTATCGGGCGGCTGCGCTGATGGCGCTCGGCCGGCCCGAGGAGGCCGGCAGGCTTGTGAAGGAAGCACTGGCGAGCAAGCCGAACTTCACCGTGTCCCGCTTCGTTTTCCAGGAGCGCTATCGTGACCCTCTGCTGCGTCAGCACTTGCGGCGCCGGCTGGAAGACGCAGGGCTGCCTCCCTGAATATCCGTGCCACACCTTCTCCAACTTCCTCGGCAGATTGCGAACGTCTGGATCGGGTCACGCACTGACGATCCCCTGCCCTCCAGCAACGTTCGCAGTTCGCAGCTAAAGCGCTTTTGATCTGGACTTGAATCCATTCGGGTGGGCTGCGCGTTGACTGGGATATGGCCCAGGAGGCGAGCCATGCCCCAGCCCTATTCTCCTGATCTGCGTAAGCGTGTTCTAGTCGCTTGCGAGCGCGGCGACCTTCCTCAGGTCGAGATCGCCCGCCGCTTTCAGGTCTGTCCCGCCACCGTGTCGAACTGGCGCCGCCAGGAGCGCGAGGAGGGCCGGCGTGCCCCCAAGCCGCACAGCGGCGGCGTGCCCTCGCGCCTGAATGCGGCCGTTCTGGAGGTGCTGCGCCAGCTCGTGCTGGAGGACAATGACGCCCTGCTGCGCGAGTACCGCGAGCGCCTGGCCGAGCGCACGGGTGTGACGGTGTGCCTGGCGGTGATCTGCGAGGCGCTCAAGCGCCTCAAGCTGCGTCCTAAAAAAAGACGCTTCGGGCGGCCGAGCAGGAGCGGCCCGAGATTGCCGCCGAGCGCGAGGCTTATCGCCAGCAGATGAGCGCCCTTCCTGTCGAACGCTTGGTGTTCCTGGATGAAAGCGGCGTCACCACCAAGATGGCGCGCACCCATGCGCGAGCCCCACGCGGGCAGCGCGCCTATGGCTCGATCCCGCTCGGCTCGTGGCAGCGCCTGACAGTGTTGGGTGCACTCGCCTGTGAGGGCCTGATTGCCACGATGAGCATCGAGGCCTCGACCTCGACTTCTGTGCTGCTGGCCTATCTTGAGCAGGTGCTGGTGCCCAGGCTCCGGCAGGTGAAACCCGATGCCATTCTGGTGATGGACAACCTGCGCCCGCATCACGCCACAGAAGTGCGGGACCTGCTCGACCGGGCTGGGATTGGGCTGTTGTACCTTCCACGCTACTCACCGGAGTTCAACCCGATCGAACCCGCCTGGGCGAAGATGGAGTTATTTCGGAATGTGGGTGATGACGGTTTGAGAAAGGCGACGTATCGAGGCGGGTGTCCAGCCTGCCAGAACCTCTTCAAGAAGAGCGATACGTCATGACCGACACTACCAACATTGTCCCCCTTCGTCAGCCCGACACGATTGAGGATCCCCTGACCGATCTTCTCCGAGCCGGCGCCCGCAAGCTCCTGGCCCAAGCCATCGAGATCGAGGCCGAGGCTTATCTTTCCAGCATGCGCGACCTGAAGCTGCCGGATGGCCGTGAGCGCCTGGTCCGGCACGGCCACGGACCTGAACGCGCCATCCAGACCGGCATCGGCCCGGTGGCGGTCCGCCGGGTCAAGATCCGCGACCGCGGCGCCACGGACGATGCCGACCGCATCCGCTTCTCCTCGGCGATCCTGCCGAAATGGGCGCGGCGCACCCGGAGCCTGGATGCGCTGCTGCCGATCCTGTACCTGCGCGGGCTCTCCACCGGCGACTTCCAGGAAGCTTTGGCCGCCTTGCTCGGCAAGGACGCGCCGAACCTGTCGCCTTCCGTCATCTCTCGGCTCACGAGCGAATGGCAGGGCGAGTACCAACGCTGGCAGGCCCGGGATCTGTCAGCGCGCCGGTACGTCTACGTCTGGGCCGATGGCGTCTACCTCCAGGCCCGCATGACGGATCAGGCCGAATGCATCCTGGTGCTGATCGGCGCCACCCCAGAGGGCAAGAAGGAACTGGTCGGCTTCCAGGCCGGCGCGCGCGAGAGCGCCCAGAGCTGGCGCGAGCTTCTGGTTGAGATCAAGCGGCGAGGCCTGTCCATTGCACCTCACATTGCGGTTGGAGATGGGGCGCTCGGCTTCTGGAAGGCGCTCGACGAGCTCTTTCCCGGCACGCACCATCAGCGCTGTTGGCTGCATAAGACGGCTAACGTGCTCAACAAAGTGCCGAAATCGGTGCAGCCCGGCATGAAGGTGGCCCTGCGGGAGATCTATCTCGCGCCGACACGAGCCCAGGCCGAGGTCGCCATCGATCTGTTCGAGGACGCCTATGGCGCACGCTATCCCAAGGCCGTGGCGTGCGTGCGCAAGGACCAGCGGGCGCTGCTGGCCTTCTTTGACTGGCCGGCTGAGCACTGGATCCATCTGCGGACCACGAACCCGATTGAGAGCGTGTTTGCGACCGTGCGGCACCGGACTGTGCGCACCAAGGGCTCGCTGTCGCCGACCACCGCTCGTCTGATGGTGTTCAAGCTCATCATGGCGGCTTCGAAAACCTGGCGGCGGCTGATGGGCGAAAACCAGTTGCCGAAGGTGATCGCCGGTGTCAAATTCCAGGACGGCGCCGAGATCATTCCGGTGCCGACGCACAACGTCGCTTGATCGACCCCATCACCTAAATTCCAGTTTAACTCGCGAAGATGAAAGAGCCGCTCAAGGCCAAAGCGCCACGCACTCTCGAAGCCTTGGAAGAAGAGCTCAAACCCGCCCTCGACACCATCACTGCAAAAGATGCCCAAGGCTGGTTCAGGCACGCCGGCTATGCCCTACACTGAAACCAAAAGCGCTTTAGAACTGACATTCGGCTTACTTGCGAGAAGTGCCAACAAGCGACATTTCGATGTGTTCCTACTCCTCGATCATGAGCGATCACAACGGCGGCATACCGCGATGCCTCACGGTCTTCGTTTAAGGGGATATCGCTGGCATTGCGACGTCCCCTATTAAAACCTGTAGCCGATCCAGTGACCGCTGGAGTTGCCGCCATACCACGAACTGACGGGCTTGTTTTTCTCAAATTTTGATAATAGTACTCCCGACAAGTGAGAATTTGAGGATCTGGATGTCGGGTGCGGAACGGGTTTTGGATGTGCTAGCAACGGTTGCGACCGCGAAGGAGCCTCTGTCCGCAAAGCGGGTTAGTGAACTTGCCGGCATTCCGCTGTCGAGTGCCTACCGGCATCTCACCTCTCTGAAAGAGAGCGGCTTCATCGTCGACCTCGGGCGCGATATTGGATACGGCCCGGGCCCGGTCTGCATGCGGATCGCGCAGAATTTTGATCGGACGTCGCATGTTCTGGCTTTGGCATTGCCCGAGATGCAGCGCCTGTCCCTGCGCACACAGGAGAGCGTCGGCCTGATGAAGGCGCTCGGCACAGACGTCTATTGCGTCGAGATGATCGAGAGCCCGCTGTCCCTGCGTTGTTCGTACAGCAAAGGACGCTCGCAGCCCCTAAGCCGCGGCGCTTCGGCGAAGGCTTTGCTGGCCTTCTTGCCTCAATCGGTGCAGGACGAAGTCTGCGACCGGCTTCTCGGCGGGAACCCTGACGAACGCTCGGCCCTCCTCCGCGAGTTGAAGGCGATCCGCGCAAACGGCTATGCGGAGAGTGAAGGCGAGGTCGATCCCGGCGTCTGGGGCGCAAGCGCGCCGATTTTTTCGCCGGGCGAACGCCTCGAAGGCAGCATCAGCCTCATGATCCCGAGCACGCGCGTCGGCAATCGGCGCAATGAACTCGTGCAACAAACCATCGAGGCGGCGAAAGCCATCTCGCTGTGTCTCCACCAAGTCTGAACGTCAACAACAGAGGGGTACCACATGACGTTACTTCGTAAGTTAGCTCTCGGCCTAGTCGGGGCACTGGCCTGTGTGAGCGTCGCGCAGGCTCAGACACCTGACACGCTGCGCGTTGCGACCGATGCGACCTTTATGCCGTTCGAGTTCCAAAAGGACGGCAAGCTGGCGGGCTTCGACATCGAACTCGTTGAGGCCCTGGCCGAGAAGATGGGCAAGAAGGTCGAATGGACCTCTATCGACTTCAAAGGCCTTATTCCCGGCATGCTCGCCAAGCGCTTCGACATGGCTGTCTCGGCCATTTACATCACCGATGAACGGAAAAAAGTCGTCGACTTCACAGACTCTTACTATCCAGGCGGTCTCGTGATGCTCGTGAAGAAGGACAACACCACGATCAAGGGGCCTGAGGATCTCGACGGCAAGAAGGTGTCGGTCCAGGTCGGCACCAAGTCAGTCGCCTACCTGCAGGAGAAGTTCCCGAAGGTGGAGCGCGTCGAAGTCGAGAAGAACCAGGAGATGTTCAGCCTGGTCGAGATCGGTCGCGTTGATGCCGCCGTGACCGGCAAGCCGGCCGCGAAGCTCTTCGCGCAGAGCCGCCCGGGCGTGAAGGTGATCGACAAGCAGCTCACGGTCGAGGAGTACGGCATGGCCGTCCGCAAGGACCTGCCCGAACTGACGAAGGAGCTGAACGGCGCCCTCGCCAAGGTCAAGGCCGACGGCAGTTACGACAAGCTCGTCCAGAAATGGTTCGAGGCCGGCAATTGATCTCCTAATCACTAGCGAGCGTGTCCCGGATGACTTTAGATTTCACTCCCGTCTGGCAGGGCTGGCCCCAGCTGGTTCACGGCGCCGTCGTCACCATTGAGATAACGGCTGCCTCGCTCCTGCTCGGCTGCGTACTCGGCCTTCTCATCGGCATCGCGCGGCTCGATCCGAGCAAGAGGCTGGTCTATGGCCTTGCGACGGGCTACGTCACCTTCATCCGGGGCACGCCACTTCTGGTACAGCTGTTCCTGCTGTTCTTCGGCCTGCCGCAGTTCAACATCCTGCTGCCCGCCTTCGTCTGCGGCGTGCTGGGCCTCGGCATCTATTCGGGCGCCTATGTGTCGGAGATCGTCCGCGGCGCCATCCAGTCGATCGACCGCGGCCAGATGGAGGCCGCGCGCTCTCTCGGCATGTCCTACCGGGAAGCGATGCGCATCATTATCCTACCGCAGGCGGTGGTTCGCATGATCCCGCCGCTTGGCAACGAGTTCATCGCGCTCATCAAGAACTCCGCGCTCGTCTCGCTTTTGACCATCGCGGACCTCATGCACGAGGGGCAGAAGATCATTTCGGTCTCATACCGCTCCCTCGAGGTCTATTTGGCCATCGCTTTCGTCTACCTGATCCTCACCAGCCTGACTGGCCTTCTGCTGCGCCATATGGAAACGCGGCTTCGCGCCGGGGGAGTCGTGCAATGAGCACTACCGCAAATCCTATCGTGGCGGTGCGCGGCATCGGAAAGAGCTTCGGCTCACACCGAGTCCTGAATGATGTCGCCCTGTCGGTGCAGCCGTCGCAGGTTGTCGTCATCATCGGTCCATCCGGCTCAGGCAAGAGTACACTCCTGCGCTGCTGCAATGCGCTCGAGGTGCCCCAGGAAGGGTCGATTACGATCTGCGGAACGGATCTGGTCAAGAACGGCCAGCTCATCCCCGATCGCGAGCTCAATGCCCTGCGCATGCAGGTCGGAATGGTGTTCCAGTCCTTCAATCTGTTCCCGCACCTGACGGTCCTGGAGAATGTCACTGTCGGACCTCGTCAGCTGCGCAAAATGTCGAAGGCCCAGGCCGACGCGCAGGCGCATGAACTTCTCGCCAAGGTCGGTCTTGCCCAAAAGGCAGCCGCCTATCCGTCGACGCTCTCAGGCGGCCAGAAGCAACGGGTGGCGATCGCCCGTGCACTCGCCATGCAGCCGCGCGTCATGCTGTTCGACGAGCCGACCTCGGCTCTCGATCCCGAACTCGTGGGCGAGGTCCTGCAGGTGATGAAGGCGCTCGCGCGGGAGGGCATGACTATGATCGTGGTGACACACGAGATGGGCTTCGCCCGCGAGGTCGCCGACGTGGTCATGGTCATGGATGCTGGGCAAATCATCGAGGCCGGTCCGCCCGAGCAGGTATTCAGCTCCCCGCAGAACCCGCGCACGCGTTCGTTCCTGCAGGCTGTCATCACGCGGAACTGATATCTCATGACATTCAAAGAATCTGAGGCGGCCCCAGTGGGTCTGCCGAGTGACCAAGGCGAGGTCGGGCCGGTCTTCCGCGTCAAGGATGTCATACGCCCGCTCACTTCCGACGTCCGGGGTGGATCCGCTCTCATCGGCTTTGCCAGCGACGAAGGCGTGCGCCGCAACTTCGGCCGTCTCGGAGCGGCCCAAGGGCCTGCCGCCATCCGCCGCATGCTGGAACGGCTGCCGGTGCATCACCCCGCCGAAATTTTTGAGGCGGGAGATGTCGCCTGCACGGATGGAGACCTTTCAGGCGCACAGGAGCGTCTCGCCGATGCTGTTGCCACGCTGCTCGACCGCGATATGCGCCCCGTTGTTCTCGGCGGTGGGCACGAGGTCGCCTATGGCAGCTTTCTCGGCCTGGCAAAACATCTGAGCGACCGGCTTGCCACGACAAGGATCCTTGTGATCAATCTCGATGCGCATTTCGACCTGCGTCTTGCGCCCGTTCCTAACTCGGGCACACCGTTCCGCCAGATCGCCGAGTTCTGCTCGGGGCATGGCACCGCGTTCAATTATCTCTGTTTCGGCATCAGCGAGCTTTCCAACACCACGGCGTTATTTGACCGGGCCGGCCAGCTTGGTGTCGAGTACCGGCTCGACGAAGAGATGCGGCAAAGCGAAAGCCCAGACTTTCGCGCAGGGCTGGCGCAGAAATTGATCGCGGCGGACAAAGTCTACCTGTCGATCGATCTCGATGTGCTGCCCGCGGCAGTCGCCCCTGGAGTATCGGCGCCAGCGGCGAGAGGCGTGGCGCTTGAGATCATCGAGGACCTAATCGATGACGTCATATCCTCCGGCAAGCTCGCGCTCGCCGACATTGCCGAGTTGAACCCGGTCCTCGATCGGGACGACCAGACGGCGCGCGTCGCGGCCCGGCTAGCCTATCGGCTTCTTCTGGGTCACGGACGGCGAGGCATCGTTCGCTAGGCGGAGAGCGCGACGGCTTTAAGGATCCGCAAGGAGACCATTGGCCTTTGTAGGCAGGATCGTGCCGTGACGCTGGATACGCTCGGATTATGAGAAGGTCGCCTCCCAGAGGCGGCCTTTTTGTTTCTCGGGCAAGAAGGAGCCGTTCAACGTCCGGTCAGGGTAACCTGAGCCATTGGGTGTGGCCATATGAAGGTCCGCTTTTCTTGCAACTACGAAACTTGAGATAAGGTCAGCCCCGTGCCATTAGCTGCCGTTCCTGTTGGCTGTTTGGATCACAAATAGGACGCGCACAAAGAGGGTTGCAGCATCGGGCACGCCAGTCGCACCGATCAGCCAACTCCTGCTACTGCAACACCCCCTTGGCCGGGAACTCGATGGTACATTGCAGTCCGCCTGGCTTGAACGTCAGCGTCGTTGTTCCTCTGAGCTGGTAGGGTAAGGTCTGCGTTAGAAGCTCGGTCCCGAAGCCGCTGCGCCGGGGCGCAAGCGAGAGGACCGGCACCCCCGTCTCCGTCCATTCGATCTTCAGGCGCTGCTCGCCATCCTTGTCCTCCAAGCGCCAAGCCACCGCTACATGCCCACGCGGGCTCGCCAGCGCCCCATACTTGACCGCGTTGGTTGCCAGCTCGTGGATCGCCAAGCCCAAGATCTCGGCTGCCCTCGGCTGAAGGCGAATGGCGGGCCCTGACAGGTTGAGCTGCTTGCCTTCCTGAGCCGCGCAGGTGAGCAACTCCTCGGCGACCAGGGATGCCAGATCGATCCCGGCGCTGGGATCGCGCGTCACGGCGGCCTGCACCCGGGCAAAGGCATCGAGCCGGCCCGCGAAGTGCATGGCGTAGCCCTCCACCGACTCGCTGGTCTCCGCCGTCTGACATGCGATCGAGCGGATCACCGCGAGCGTGTTCCGGACCCGATGCTGTAACTCGGCCATCAGCACCTTCTGGTGCTCCTCACTGCGCTTGCGCCGGGTCACATCGACCAGCATGTTGACCGCGCCGATCACCGCTCCGGTGGCGTCGTGCAGCGGGGTCGGAGAAGCCAGAAAGGGAACCCGTGTGCCATCGGGGCGCTCAGCAATGGCCTCGCCGTCATGGATGGCCCGGTTCTCTTTCAGCGCGATCGCCATGGGGCATTGATCGTGCGGCATCGGCCGCCCATCCGGCCAGTACAAGCGCCAGGAGCCGCACCATTCAGTTTCTCCAATTTCCGGGCGCCACCCCCACAAGTCGACAGCGGCCTGGTTGTAGAAGGTGATCCGCCCCGCGGCATCGGTGGTGTACACTGCGGCTGGCAGAACTTCGAGCACGGGCAACAACGGGTGTCCGCCCGCGATCTTGTCCAACTCGCGGGCTCCTGGGAAGCGCCCGAAGCTATTATGGGTAACGGTCAGATGAGGTCTGTCACTCGCCATCGAAGCAAGGGTCCAACCTGGCCCGCAGATGATCCGACGTGATGTCCCGAAGCCTGAGGCGAGCAATCTCGACAAGGGTGTCGCAAGTCAACGCAGCAAGGCGTGCAAAGGCTGCTCTCACTTGCACACTGCGACGATCGGCCCAAACCAGCTTTTCCTTGGAAGCCAAGCCTTTGCGTACCCTCTAATCCTGGGGTCGGCAGTTGGATCAGAAGGTCGATCGTAATCGTCAGGCTTTGGGACCAGGGCTTTCTGGAACCGAGCGGTGATTGGAGCACATCCGACAGCATAATCCGACAACCTGTGTTAAACTGGGGCGACTTCTTTCAGGTTAGCTTGCCCAAGTCCCTGACGAGGATCTGCGAGAGGACGATGGATGACCACTCTACCGCGAGATGCCCTGGCGAACTGCCGGGTGCTGGTTGCTGAGGACGAGTACTTCATCGCCCGGGACATTGGCCGAGCACTGCATGCGCTCGGAGCCGAGGTGGTCGGGCCGGTGCCAAGCCGTGATGAGGTGCAGGCGATCCTGGCCACCGGCGAGCGCCTGGATGCCGCCATTCTCGACATCAACCTGGACGGCAAGATGGTCTTCCCAGTCATGAGGGCCCTCGCAGCCCGGGGCATCCCGGTCGTATTCGCCACCGGGTATGACCAAGCCACTGTGCCGGCTCAGTACCAGGACATTCCACGCTGGCAGAAACCGTTCGATCCGCGAGCCCTGGTGCAGGCGCTGCCGGACCTGGTGCGCAATCCGTAGGCTGAGGCCAACATCGACCCAGGAAGGCTGGAACTGGTACGGGCGCGGTCCGTGACCGGCCTGATCGGCCTGGCACGGTTTCGATGGTGACACAGGCCGCTTGGCGGACCTTGGATGGCGCGCCCCAGACCTCGGCGCAGGTTCTATTGCGATTGCTCAGCCCAAGCGGCAAGTTTCGGCCAGAGTTGCTGATGCGCGACAGGAGCCACAAGAGGACCGACATGCTGCAGCATCGGGCCGCGGCCGCCCGCGTACTCCAGAACCTCGCAGGACAGACCTGGAACGGTTGCGAGAGCCACCAGCATCGAGCGCGGCGGCACAAGTCCGCCGACAGGATTGACCACGGCCATCACGGGGGATCGCAGCCGAGCAATCCCAGTCTGTCGCTCACCGACCTGGAGCGTTCCGCTCATCAGGCGATCCTCGCGGTAGAGC
>NZ_QDGA01000076.1 GCF_003347665.1 Microvirga calopogonii | reverse complement strand
TGTAGTAGTCGGTATTTGATCTGACATTTGGCGTCTGAGAGTGATCGGGTCGAGCCTGTCCGACAGGATCAGGCTGCAATCATCTTCTCCTTTGCCAGCGGCATGCCATCCATGAAGGTTTGCATCGGCGTCTTGCCAAAGCACCACCGCCCCTGGTGCGGCCGTTCCTCATTATAACTGCGAACCCAAGCATCGAGATCAGTCTGGAGTTCAGCGATCAAGCCATAGATCTTCTTGCGGAAGGCCACGCGATAGAACTCGTCCAGCACCGTCTTGTGGAAGCGCTCCACAATGCCGTTGGTCTGTGGGCTCTTGGTCTTGGTCCGGGTGTGATCCACGTCCTCGACCGCGAGATACAGCTCATATTCGTGGCGCTCGGGGTTCCCGCAGTACTCGGTGCCGCGGTCGGTGAGCACCCGACACAGCTTCACCTCATAGGCATCGAAGAAGGGGAGAACCCGATCGTTGAGCAGGTCGGCGGCCGTGATCGGTGTCTTGCGGTCGTACAGTTTGGCGAACGCCACCTTGGTGTAGGTGTCGATGAAGGTCTGCTGGTCGATGCGCCCCACCCCTTTCATGGTGCCCACGTAAAAGGTGTCCTGCGCCCCACAGTAGCCGGGGCATTCGCTCTCGAACTCACCATGCGCATCCTTCTCGGCCTTGGCCTTCTCCAGGGCTGCCACCTGGCTCTCCGTCAGGATCAGGCCTTCCTGCGCCACCTTGGCTTCCAGGGCTTTGAGCCGCTTCTTCATCGTCTCGAGATCGTGCCGCTGCCACACCCCACGCACGCCGGCCGGTGAGATCGAATGGCCGCGCTTGCGCATCTCGTTGGCGATCCGGATCTGGCCGAAGGCCGGCTGCTCCAGGGACAGCTCGACGATGACGGCCTCCACCTCGGGCGGGGTGCGGTTGGCCAGCAGCGGCTTGCGCCGGGTCAGCTCCTGCAGGGCGAGCTCGCCGCCGGTCTCGTAGAGTTCCTTGAAGCGGTAGAAGCTGTCGCGGGAATAGCCCATCATGTGGCAGGCCTGGCTCACGTTGCCGAGCTGCTTGGCCAGCTCCAAAAGGCCGAGCTTGGCGCGAATGATCTTCTGCTCGGTGGTCATGACAGTGGTCCTTGTGAACGCCGAGGCCGGGCGCTACGCACCCCGACCACTCCGCGCCCGACCTCGGCTCATGCCTCAGCCTAACGACACCGTCTGTCAGATTAAGTCCAAACTACTTCACTTGAGTTCGGCGTAAGCCTTGGCGCGCGCACCCTCGAAACCGGCAAGCGCCTTCCGGTTGCATTGCTCAAAGCTGGTGCGTACAACGTCCCGAGCCTTCTCGCTTTTCACCCGTACGAACCGCCAGGGCTGACTGTTGCCGACGGAAGGCGCTAATTGCACGAGATCGAGGAGGCGCTCCTCCAGGTGCGGAGGAACCAGATCGCTCCGGAACCGGCGAACATCCCTGCGCCAGACCAGTAGCTCTTCGAAACGAAGCGGAATTCATCGTCGAACGATGGAGGGAATGGGCGCCCAGCAGCCTGCATCACGTACTTCTCCAAATCAGAACATTGCGGGCAGATCGGGGAGACGAACTAGCCTCTTGGCTCCCCGATCGCTGCCTTTGCGTATTATCCCCGGTGCAAGTCGCAGCCAACAGGGGGCTCGCTCGTGCATGATCCGCAGCAACCGTATTCCACGGATCGGTTGGGATACGCACTGAGCACTCCCCAGGCCTTGCTTAAGCGATGCGTACTGACGGACTTCGGGCGTCCAAGCTCGAGCATGCGGTTGAGCGCATCAACGGCGATGGCAGCTTCCATCACACGACGCCAGCCTGTCTGCGAGCGGAACGCATCCCCCGCTACCCCAAGGCGGTAGAGTGCGTGCGCAAGGACCAGCGGACGCTCTTGGCCTTCTTCGACTGGCCCGCCGTGCACTGGATCCATCTGCGCACGACAAACCCCATTGAGAGTGTGTTCGCCACGGTGCGGCATCGCACCGTGCGCACCAAGGGCTCACTGTCACCAACACCGCCCGGCTGATGGTGTTCAAGCCCATCATGGCGGCGAAAATCAGTTGTCGAAGGTGATTGCTGGTGTCAAATTTAAGGACGGCGCCGAGATCACAACGATGCCGTCACACAACGTCGCCTGGTCAGCCCCATCACCTAAATTCCGGTTTAATTCTTCCCCAGTGGTGTTGCGCCTGCGAGCTCTACTCAGCGATGCCCTTGCGTAGCAGGCGGTTGACCGCTTGGACGACCTGCGCGTGCTCCTCCTCCGAGAAGGGACTGAGGTCGTGCATTTCCAGGCTGTTCAGGCCCTCAATGGCCAGCCAGCCCACCAGCGCCGCGTCCAGATCGTCCGACGTGGCTTTTAGAGCATCGGACGCAAATTCGAACTCACGTCCGATGCTCTAAGCTTTTGCTTTCCTGCATCTTTCCACGCAAAGTCGTTTCCCACTTTTGCGTTCGATGCTCTAGGGTCTCCAGGGTCGCCTTAATGACCTCGCGCACGGGATCGAGCAGACGCGGGTTCTCGGCCGACGCCGCCAGCATGCCGTTGGCGACCTCCTTCGGCCCTCGCGCAGCTTGAGCAGCGCTGCCGTGCACAGGCGCGCTTCCAGGTTGCGCCCGGGCTCGGCCCGACCTCGGAGCGCCTCCCGTTCCGCCGAAACCTCATCCACGAGGCGCTGGATCATGGCCTGAAGCAGCGCGTCCTTGGTAGGAAAGTTGTAGAGCAGCCCACCCTTGCTGAGACCCGCCCGTTCGGCCACGGCTTCCAGCGTCAGCCGCCCCGACCCGATCTCGCTCACCAGCTCCGCAGCCGCGTCGAGAATTTTCTCGCGGGAACTCTTTCGGCCCCGAACCCGTCCCACCATTCACCACCCTTGCCCTGACGCGTCCAGCCGAAAAGCCATGCGCCATATCAGCGCCCGTCCGACTGGCGTCAAGACCATCGCAGTCTCATGCCTCTGATTTACGCCCACGTTAACTCCAGTAGCCGGTTTGACCTCGATCTGGACAGCCGACTTAGGATTTCTGCGCCGACAAGCCCGGTATGAATGGGTGGGTTCAACTGATCACTTCAACACAGTCCGCATTTCGACAGAATCTCATCGCCAACGGACGCGAGCGGCGCAGTGGCATCAATGGTCGTCGCGTTCCTGGGAAGGTCCTCTTTCGTTGCTGTCCGTTGACATCTTGGTGTGAGACGTCGTGGTGAGCGTTTTCAAGCACTTAGCTTTGAGCACTTAATTCGAGAATATACATTTGAATTGAGAAACTGGATGGTTTTGTACATTTCTTTTGAGACGGGCGCCGTCCAACATTGGTCGTGGATTTTGGAGGCGGAATTGGCGGCAGCGGAGAGGGCACCGATTAGAACTGGCATCTGAAATGAGAAATTAAACGGCCCGTTTGTCTCATTATTAATGTCCAAAGCTGCCTGAATCCCAGTATTCTCATTCCAAGGTGTCGGCTGACACCTCAGCCGCACAAGGATCTTTTCTATTCGCTCGGTATCAGTCGAGAGCTTACGATCTGTTTGGCTCCATAACTTGACTGTCCCAATGTCCGACAAGTTGTAGGGATTATCGGACTTGCTGCGCTATTTCTGTACCAGTGGCATGGTACTGTCTGAGCGTGAGATCATGAAACGTTATTGGACGATTGGACCTGCTTTTCTCAGCGGCCTCCTCGCTTTTTATCCCGTTAGGGCCCAGGAGTGTGGCTCAGCGCCGATGGCGCTCGATCAGTCAAACGGCATCTGGGGACGAGTGGACCGAAAGCCGAAGGTGGTTAGGTTCAGCATTTCCATGGTGGAGCGAAAGCCTCTGTCCTGCATCGCCGTCAGGACAGTCGGCCGCGAGGGGGCCTCGAATTCGAGTGAGCTTGGTCAGGCTCTGAGAATTACGGAGCAGGCTAAGCCACGGCCTGCTGGCGAGACGCGCTCCATTCCGCTCGAAGCCACGGAAGGCGGGCACCCGGTGTCTTCTGCGGTGTTCACCGTCACGAAGATCGGCGGCTCTGGGATGATCGCCGAGAATGTCTCGGGCTCAATCACCTTGGCGCCTGGGCACTACCGCATCTCGGCTGTCACCGACACGAGAACAGGGCAGAGTGACGTCGAGGTCATGAAGAATGCCCCGCTGAAAATCGTCGTAACGCTGACTGCCGACCGCCCCAAAGCCAGTCTCCAGCCGGCACGCGCGAGCGTTCCCGCCACCGAAACCCTCGAGGTGAAATGGACCGGCCCGAACGGCAAGGACGACTACATCGTTTTTGCCCAGCCGAATGGCAATGGCCGCGAAACCCGGCATTTTGGCTACACGCGTGACGGCAATCCCCTCAGGGTTCGCGTCCCCGGAGAATCGGGCGATTACGAGTTGCGCTATGTGTCGGATGCGAGCGGGGCGATCCTCGCCCGGGGCAAGATCACGGTGACACCCGTGACGGCCACGCTCAACGCTCCGGCCCAGGGCGTGGCCGGGTCCGAAATTGCGGTGACGTTCACAGGCCCAAACGCCCCGGAGGATTGGGTCGGACTGGCGAAGGCTGGAGCCGACGCGAGGGCCTATGAGGCCGGAGCATGGCGGTATGCCAACAACGACTCCCCGGCACCGCTGCATCTTCCGGTCGAGCCAGGGTTCTACGAAGTCCGGTATGTCTCGGGTCTCGACCCGAAGATCCTCGCGGCAAAGCAGGTGGAAGTGACGGCTGCCAGCGCCTCGGTGATGGCCCCAGCCCGCGGCATGGCCGGAGCCACCATCCAAGTCAGCTTCAGCGGAACAGGGAGCGGGGACAGCTTCATCGGCGTGGTGAAGCAGGGGGCGGAGGAGAGGGCGTGGATTTCCGGAGCCTATCACCGCCCGGACCGGCAACAGGTCTCGCTGCGGCTGCCGGGCGAGCCTGGGCCTTATGAGGTCCGCTTCGTCTTAGAAGCGAACGGCGTCTACAAGGTGCTTGCCTCGACCCCGATTATGGTGGAGCCGGCCGTGGCCAGCATCTCCGCGCCGGATCAGGCCAGGCCCGGGTCCGAGGTGACCATCGCCATCACTGGCCCCAAGGGCGATGGGGATCGGGTCGCCATTGCTCCCGTCGGCACGGCTCCCGATGCTTTTATCGATTACCGCGATGCTACCCCTGATAAGTCATCTGTCACCCTCCGGGCCCCCAGCAAGCCCGGAGCATACGAGGTACGCTATGTGATGAGGGCTCCCGGAACCGCGGGCAGACGGGTGATCGCGCGTACATCGCTACGGATCCAATGAGCCGTGAATTCATCATGTCCGATCGGCATCATCAATCTATTGATCAGATCCGATCATGTTGGGCCCAGACTGCACTCAGAAGCCCACTCTCCATTCCCTTACAATCCTGCTCGTTTATGGGTTGCCCATCAGGTCTGCCAATTCAGCCCATCCACCTGTTGGCTTCGTCTCAGCAACAGGCGAGGGGATAGCCGTAGCAGGTTGGGAAGCATGAGGTTTCGTGGGGCACTCAATTGGCGGATCAGCGTCAGCGTCGAGACAGGTTGCTCTAGAAGAATAATTCGACCTCACTCGCGCGGAAGCGCCCACCCTGGTGAGAGAGCGCTTCCATCATCAGACATCGAAGATCAGAGGATGAAATCAGCCTTGGAGAGGATCCCGACATCCCTGACGAGGATCTCGAAGTCGCTTCTGCCGTCGCCATCGACATCGCCTTGAACGATCACATGATGGCCCAGATCGCGGATGCGAAGCTCGCCGGCCCTGTCCGAGAAAGCATTGGTCCAATGAACTTGAAGGAATTGTTCCCGCTCCGGTCGGTGTTCGCGTCGATGGTGCGCAGATCGATGGCGTCCTGCCCACGATGGAAGTCTAGGATCCGATCCCGCGTGGAACTCGTCCGGCCCGAATGACAGGATCGAGACAAGAAAGGCCTCCTCACCCGCCATTACCACGGAGACGGGGCGTCCAGGGGCAGAGAAGCCAGGGCGGGGACAATTGGCTCCCGCTAAAAGAAGGACCTCGGCTCTAAGAGGCTTCAGCTTGGCCAAACAAAACCCTTCGCGCCTGTTCGCGACGCGAAGGGCTACGCAACCGAGGGCCCCGCCCCTACCCAACCGGCCCTCCATCATTTAATCTCAATGTTGAGATAAAGTTCCTTCTACAAGGCCAAACGAGGCTCCCAGCTTACGGCTGCCATTCAGATGGAGCGCGGAGTGCACCGGCAGCCGACAGGTATGCCACGGACACAGGATCGAGCAGAGACCGACCTTACGCAGTCCATGATCGTCGGAGGCCCTAGTGTTGATAGGGTGCGGATTGACCTCGCGAGGGCACCGGCTTCTGTACAATCCGCCGGTTGCCCCAATGACGTTCGCGGCGCTGCCTCAGCAGCGCCCAACGCTGATCATGGCTCCAAACCGTGAGGGCGTCATCGCCAAGGCCTATGCGTGGGTCGCGGCGACTGAGAAATGCGTGAAGGGGCTTGAACTGGATGAGGAGCGCGAAACATGGCCCGCCGCAGCATCCGCTCAAAGAACGATGGCGACGAGTGGGGGGCTTTCCACCGTAGGAGATTGTGGGCATCAAGAAGCGGTTCTGGCGCAGGATCCGAGCGGCGGTGCGAAGCCGCGGACATGACGAGAAGGTCAGGCGCGGTCCTCATTCTTTTGAGCGCCGGGAACGATCGTCTCTCGGCAAAGGGGTAGCTCTCTCAATTCATTGACGGTTCACCGGGAGAGGAGCACCTTTCATCATCGGCCGTCGGCCGTACTCACGACCAAGCCCAGCAACCCCAAGCCCTCTCATCGATGAACTTGGTCGGGTTCTCCCCTCAACCCGTCAATCGCGCCCCGTCGTGGACCTCGTCTGTCCAGGTCAAGCGAAGGCCGAAATGAAGCGCCCTGGCCAAGAGGGTCGATCTCCTGGCCAGGGCGCATGCGAAGCGGGATGGCGCTCCGCGCTATCCGTAGACCGATCTCAGCGATCAGCCGATGCCGGCTGTATAGAGGTGCGCGGTAAACGATCCGTATCCAACAGAAATGAAAACGCCCCGGCTGAGGGCTGTCTGAAACCTCAACCAGGGCGTTGAGCGGAGGGTAGAGCTCCGCACCGGATTGTTAGGCCCGGTGGGAATATCCTGAGCTGACAGAGTAAAGGTTTCGTCTCTGGCTGAAAGAAAGCGCCCCAGCCGAGAGAGGTTCGCTCAAACGCTTCAAGGACGCGCCGGCACCGAAGCCGTGCACTGATCAATGCGCCGCAGCTGACCGAGGGTTGCCGCGACCGTCACTCCGCCGCACGGCTATGGGCAGGAATGACGAACCGACTCCAACAGAAGAATGCTGCAAGGAAAGTGCCGGTCATCAGCAGAACGATGGTTGGAGCGGGGGCGCTGTCGATGAAGAAGCTGAGATAGACACCAGTGAACGATGCCACCGCGGCGACCAGCACCGACACGACCAGCATCGTCCCGAACCGTTTCGTCAGCAGAAACGCCACCGCGCCCGGCGTGATCAGCAGGGCAATGGTCAGAATAATGCCGGTTGCGGTGAGCGCGCCCACAATCGTCAGGGAGAGCAGGGACAAGAAGCCGTAATGGAGGCGCCGCACCGGCAGGCCCATGGCTTGGGCCTGCTGCGGATCGAAGGCATGCAGCAGCAGATCCCGCCACTTCATGGCAATGATGACCAGCACGACCGCGGCGATGACCCCGCTCTGCAACAGGTCTGGCCAAGCCACGCCGAGCATGTCGCCAAAAAGGATGTGGTCGAGATGCACCTCCGTCTCGACTTTGGTGTAGAGCACGATGCCGAGGCCGAACATGCCGGAGAACACGATGCCCATGACCGTGTCCTCCTTGATGCGACTGTTCTCCTTCAGATAGCCGGTGACGAGCGCACAGACCATGCCGGACGCGAAGGCGCCCACTGCCAGGGGAAGGCCCGCGATGTAGGACAGAACAACGCCGGGCAGCACCGCATGCGAGACCGCATCCCCCATCAGCGACCAGCCCTTGAGCACCAGGAAGCACGACAGCAACGCCGTTGGAACGGCCACCAGCACGGCGATCACAAGGGCTTCCCGCATGAACGGGAAGGTGAACGGCAAGACGAGCGTGTCGACCAGTCCGGTCATGGGCTCGCCTCTGATGCGGCCCGCATGCGCCGGCGGGCGGCAAGCAGCCCATGCTTGGGCGCCAGGAAGAAGGCGGTCAGGAAAACCAGTGTCTGCAGGACGATGATGATGCCGCCGGTGGCGCCATCGAGAAAGTAGCTGAGATAGGCGCCGATGCCGCTTGAAAGCGCGCCGACCGCCACGCTGATCAGGATCAGTCGTGGAAAGCGGTCGGTCAGGAGGTACGCCGTGGCACCCGGCGTCACCACCATGGCGATCACCAGGAAGGCCCCGACTGTCTGCAGCGCCGCGACCGTGCAGGCGCTGAGCAGAGTGAAGAACAGGACTTTCATAGCGGAGGGATTGAGGCCGACCGAGCGGGCATGGTTCTCGTCGAAGAAGGTGACGAGCAGGTCCTTCCACTTCACCAGCAGAATGGCGAGAGACACGCCTGCGATGACGACGAGTTGCAGCGTATCCTCGGGCGTGACGGCCAGAATGTTGCCGAGGACGATGGTCTGGATATTCACGGAGGTGGGCGAGAGCGACACCATGAACAGCCCAAGCCCGAAGAACGAGGTGAAGATCAGCCCGATGATAGCGTCCTCCTTGAGCTTCGTGCGCTGGTTCAGGAAGAGCATGGCACCCGCGGCCAGCGCACCGGAGAGGAACGCCCCAACGGAGAAGGGCAGGCCGAGCATGTAGGCGCCGGCGACGCCTGGGACGATGGAGTGTGAGAGCGCATCGCCGATCAGCGACCAGCCCTTGAGCATCAGATAGGCGGATAGGAAGGCGCAGACCGCCCCGACGAGGGCACTCACCCACATAGCATTGACCATGTACTCGTAGGAAAACGGCTCCAGGAGCTGGGTCATCAGGTGCGCTCGCTCCCGGCTGGTGGTGCTTTGGCCGAATCCTGCTGCGTTCCATCCGAGGCTTTGTCCGCGTAGATGACCAGCGGCCGCTCGTCGTCGGAGATGACATCGACCGAAGCGGCGCCCGCGTGACGACTGGCGTCGAAGACGAAGTGCCGGAGCACGCCGCCGAAGGCCTTTTCCAGGTTGGCCTGCGTGAACACCTCTTCCGTCAGCCCGGCAGCGAGCACGGTCCGGTTCAGCAGCACCGCACGATCACAGAACTCAGGCACGCTACCGAGATTGTGGGTTGAGACCAGGATCACGCGGCCTTCGTCGCGAAGGCCGCGCAGGAGCACGATGATGGCCTCCTCCGTGGTCACGTCGACACCGGTGAAGGGCTCATCGAGGAGAATGACACTGGCGTGCTGCGCCAAGGCGCGTGCCAAGAAGACCCGCTTCTTCTGACCACCCGAAAGCTCGCCGATCTGGCGCTTCCGGAAGGCCTTCATGCCGACCCGTTCCAGCGCCGCGTCCACCGCCTCGTGGTCGTGGCGCCGGGGCAGACGCAGCAGGTTCATGTGGCCGTAGCGGCCCATCATCACCACGTCCTCGACCAGAACGGGGAAGTTCCAGTCGACGTCCTCACTCTGGGGCACATAGGCGACGATATTGCTCTTGAGCGCCTGGGCCACGGAGCCGCCGAGGATCGAGATCGAGCCGGGGGACACGGGAACAAAACCCATCACGGCCTTGAACAAGGTCGACTTGCCGCTGCCATTGACCCCCACCAGAGCCGTAATGGTACCCCGCGGGATCACAAAGCTCACGTCCCGAAGAGCCGTATGCCCATTGCGATAGGTGACGGTTGCACCACTGACGGCAAGTCCCGCGTCGGCGGCGCCTGAACGAGGGTCGGCTCGTCGGGTGGGAGCGTTCATTCGGCCAGTCCCTTGGCGATGGTCTCCGAGGTGACGCGCAGGAGATCAAGATAGGTCGGCACCGGACCTGTGGCATCGCTCAGGGAGTCGACGTAGAGAACGCCGCCGTATTTGGTGCTGGTCTCGCGGGCCACCTGCCGCGCCGGATCGGGCGAGACGGTGCTCTCCGAGAACACAGCCGGGATGGCGTTGGCCCGCACGGCATCGATGACCTTGCGCACCTGCCGCGGCGTACCCTGCTGATCGGCGTTGATCGGCCAGAGATAGACCTCCTTCAGGCCAAAATCGCGGGCGAGATAGCTGAATGCCCCCTCGCTCGTTACAAGCCAGCGGCGCTGCTCGGGGATAGCTGCCAGGGTCGACCGGATCGGCGCGACGGTGGCCTGGATCTTCGCCTTGTAGGCCTCCGCATTGGTCCGGTAGGTCTCTGCATGCTTAGGATCGTGCTTGGCGAATGCATCACGAATGTTGTCGACATAGATGAGGGCGTCGCTGGGCGACATCCAGGCATGGGGATTAGGCTTGCCGGTATAGGGCCCCTCCTGGATCCCCATCGGCGTCACGCCCTCAGAGACGACGACGCTGGGCACCTCCTTCAGATTGCGGAGGAACTTCTCGAACCAGAGCTCAAGATTGAGGCCGTTCCACAGGATGAGCTGGGCATCCTGCGCCCGCAGGATATCGCCCGGCGTCGGCTGGTAGTTGTGGATCTCCGCGCCCGCCTTGGTGATCGACTCCACGAGAGCGGCATCGCCGGCCACATTCTGCGCCATATCGGCGATGATCGTGAAGGTGGTGATGACCTTGAACTTGCCCTCGGCTCCATGAGGGGACGATGTAGTGAAGAACAAGGTTGCAAGGACCAGCAGGGGCAGCAGCTTCATTATCGTCTCCTCCAGGATCGGTTAGGCACTTAATGCACTTGCAAATCATTTGCAATAAGCCTGTTGAAGCGACTTGGGATCAGAACAAGAGCTGCGCCCATTAGGGGCTAGCGCAAGAACTGTTCCCATTGACACGCTAAGATAGAACGAATGAGGAACTTGCGCTTTTTATGAGTCAGTTGCGCTATGCGGCGCGAGCGAAGGCTTGCGGCAGTCGCAAGGGTCGAAAGCCGTCCACGAGCACAGGCTGCTGGCACTGTTGCAGCAACTTGAAAGGGCATAACGAACGCCGTCGGGCGGGTCATTCAGGCTGCTAGACCGAAGAGCTGATTAATGAGACGGACTTCGCTTGTCGCTCGACATCCCCGCTTGTTGTAATGACCGCGGCGGATCATGCGCATGACTTCGAAGCCCGTCAGAGTTGCGGCGGCGGTTTTCATGCTCTGGAAGCCGCGTGTCGGACGGATCACGCGCTTGAGCGCGCCATGCTCCGCCTCAAGAATGTTATTCAGATATTTCGAGGTGCGGTGTACCACATCGTTCGGCAGAAGCCCTTCGTTCTGCAGGCGCAGGATCGCCTTGGGATACGACGCCAGTTTGTCGGTCGTGATGGATGAAGGAGGATAGTCACTCACCGCTCGCAGGGCTTTGCGCAGGAAGCGATAAGCCGCTTCGGTATCGCGCCGATCGGCCAGCATAGAGCCGATCAGACGGCCCTGTTTATCGACCGCTCGGAACAAATATCGCCAGCGCCCGCCGACCCGCACGTAAGTCTCATCCACGCGCCATGATCCGGACCGCTTTCCTTGGTACGGGCGGATCCTCTTCTCGATCTCCGGGGCATAGCGTTGAACCCAGCGAAAGATCGTGCTTGGACTGACGCCGACACCGCGCTCGGACATCATTTCAGCCAGATCACGGTAGCTGATCCCGTACTTGCAGTACCAGCGCACGCACAGCAGGATGATCTCAACAGGAAAGCGACGGCGCTTGAACAGAGACACGGGAGCGGATCCTTGATAAACCGCTCTTCGCTATACGGCCGAGGTTAATGCAACGGAGCCAGGCAACCTGCTGAAGAACAGCGTGCATCCCGCTGACATCCATGATCGCGCAGGGGCCGAACTCCTGCTGGAGGGGCTGCAACATCTCTTTCCGGCCATTGAGCGCCTGTGGGCCGACACCGCTTATCGCGGGCTGAAGGACTGGTTGTCCAGAGCGCTCGGATGGAAGCTGTCCATTCCGCAACACTGGTGGAGCGGCGGCGTCTGGATGCGGGCTGACGCGGAGCCGCCGACGCGCCCGAGTGGCTTTCAGGTGCTCGCGCGAAGGTGGGTGGTGGAGCGGACCATCGGTTGGCTGACCACCAACCGGCGGCTGGCCAAGGACTACGAGCGCTTGGTCGAGACCGGCGAGATACTGCTCTATCTCAAGGTCATCTTGGCTGAGGGTATAGTGCTTGATGATCGGGTGTTCCTGCCGAGGGACACCGAACACGAGTTGGCATTCATCATCAGTCAGCAAGCCACGTTGTGCCATTGTACGCCCCTACACAGCCCCGGCGTCATGATCAAAAGGAGGCCGGGGTCCGGGCCGGGATTATGGGATTGACGAGAGCCGGGTGCCGAATCCTGTTTGGCCGCTGTCCACAGAGCGAGCGGCGCGGGCGGCGGCCACCCCTGTCCATCACCTTCTATGTTCCTGCTTTGTCCGGTTTACCGAGGTTTATTGCACAAACCTTGCGGGCTCCCCTACTTCTGGGTTGCGGGCCTGTCCGACAGCAAAATCCACATCTTCGACGTAGCGACGAACCCGGCCAATCCGAAGCTGGTCAAGACGATCGACGACTTTGTCGAGAAGAGCGGCGGCGTGGTCGGCGCGCATGGCGCCTATGCCCTGCCGGGCCGCATGCTCATTCCGGGGCTGTCCAACAAGAACCATGACGGGCGTACCGGCCTGGTCGAGTACAGCAATGACGGGCAGTACATCACCACGCACTGGCTGCCGACCGCCGAGAACACCCAAGGCGCGGCCGTCGAGAAGATCGCGGACGGCTATGGCTACGATGCTCGCGTGCTTCTCCGGAAGAACGTCATGCTCAGTTCGTCCTTCACAGGCTTCAACAACTACATGCGCCCGCTCGGCGAGGTCATGAAGGACGAGGAGGCGATGAAGCACTTCGGCCAGACCATGGTCCTATGGGACTTCCATGCCCGCACGCCGAAGAAGGTGTTCAATGTTCCGGGTGCGCCGCTTGAGATCCGCTGGGCCTGGGGACCGTATAACAATTATGCCTTCACCTCGACCGCCCTGACCTCGAAGCTATGGCTCGTGTACGAGGATGCGGACGGCGACTGGAAAGCCGAGGCGGTGGCGGATGTGGGCGATCCGACCAAGCTGCCGGTTCCGGTCGACATCAGCCTGAGCGCCGACGACCGGACGCTGTTCGTCGACAGCTTCATGGATGGCATGACCCGGGTCTTCGACGTCTCCGACCCGCATAAGCCGAAGCAGATCTACGAACGGAAGGTCGGCGGTCAGGTCAACATGGTCTCGCAGAGCTGGGACGGGAAGCGTCTCTACTATACCAGCTCGCTGCTCTCGAACTGGGACAAGACGGGCACCGACGGCGAGCAGTTCCTGAAAGCCTACACCTGGGACGGAAAGGAACTGGCACCACGGTTCGAGGTCGATTTCATGCGCGAGGGGCTCGGCCGTCCGCACATGATGTCATTCGGTTCCTCGAAACTCTACGCAAGCTGACGAACTGCGGGCGGGCGCTCAAGGCTCCCGCCTTGCCCTCGCCAGGGGAGGGATCCGATGCCGAGCCTTGCTGTCGCCCGTCTGGTTCTGGCCACCGTGCTGTGTGGGGTACCGTTGGCAGCATCGGCCCATGATCTGCACGAGGGCAGGCCAAACACCGGGCAGGGGAGCAACCCGAGCGCTGGCTACGCCTTCGCTCTGCCGGAGCCTGGAAGCTATCGGCTTCCGGCCATCCGCCCCGCCGCCGGAGGGCGTGTCCTGGATGAGAGGGGGCAAGGACATGATCTGACCGACCTCCTTCAGGGGCGGATCACCGTCCTGGCGTTCATGTACACGCGCTGCGGCGATATCTGCCCGACCGCGACGTTACAGTTGTCACTGTTGCAGGACCTCGCCGCCAAGGATGCACGGTTGGCCCAGCGCATGCAGCTGGTCTCGCTGAGCTTTGACCCGGATCATGACACACCGGGAGTTCTAGCCGAATATGCGGCGGCTTGGCGGTCCGATGAAACCGGCGCCCCCGACTGGCTCTTCCTCACGGCCCCGGACCGCTCGGCACTCACGCCCGTGCTCGCCGCCTACGGCCAGACGGTCAGTGCCAAGCCCGAGCCCAACGCGGCAGGTGGCCCACTGTACCACATCTTCCGCGCCTTCCTGATCGATGCCTCGGGCCAGATCCGCAACATCTACAGCCTGGATTTCTTAGACCCGGACCTGGTGCTCACCGACATCAGAACCCTGATCCTCGATCAGGAGCAGGATCAGCATGCGACTGGTTCCGTTCCTTAGGTCAAGCACGCCGTCTCCACATGAGGAGAACATCATGGTGAACTTGACCCCCGTATCGGCTCTGATCGGCGGACCGCTAGCCGCATTCAGCGCCGGACATAGCCAGCCGTGACCTCGTCTTTATGGGCAGCGAAGGCAGCCATGACTTCGGCCTTCTCGCGCTTCGGGACCTTGAAGAAGTCCAGGGTCCGTCCGAGCTCCGCCGCAACCGCATCGAATTCGGCGGGCGAGATCCGAAGGTCGCGGTGCGCCTCCTCCAGGCCGAGCGGCGTCGTGCCGGGCTTGGTGGCCGTGAACTGGAACGGCCCACCCGCAGCGTTGCAGACCCACAGCGTCCGCATGAACTTGAGGCCGGGCAGTCGTTCCAGGTTCTTCGTGTGCCAGTCCCGCAGTTGCGGGTTCTTGGACTTCTGGCCGACGATCGGGTTCTTCACGACGGCGTCGCTGAAGTGATCCACCACCGCTGCGATGGCGAAGACGCCACCCAGCCGCTCGTACAGGCTTTTCTCAGGCTTTGTCTCGGGCTCGGCTGGCTTGGCTTGGGCGTACGCGAGATCCGCCTCGGCCAAAGCCACTGGGGCAGCAGCCAGCGCAAGCCCAAGGACCGCACGTCGTCTTGTAAGGGATGTCGAAAGAAGCTGTTCCATGACATTCTCCTGGGCTGCGTCGATCTACGCTTGTAGCGAATGGCCGCCCAATCACCTTCGACCTGACATTCGATGCGACGGGCAGGAGAAGGTTCCCGTCTGGCTAGCTTACCGGACCCAAGGGTTCTGGAAGCTCTTGGTCCGAGAGCAGCGCCAGCAGACGCTTCCGTAAAACAGCTATCGCAAAATTCCATCCACCTGTGCGCCGGCGGGGGCTTAGCGTGGGGTATGGTTTGAGCTCGGAAGGTGTCTTGATGGAACACCTGAGACCTAAGCCCAAGGGCAGCAATCCTCACATAACCGGACGTTCCGAGGGAGCTAGGAACTTCAGTGCGTGACCCTGCTTGTGTAAAAACTCCACCACGCCTGACTTTGACGAACTATTTGTACAATTTTGGCTTCCTAAGCCTGGGAAATCCCGGTTTGGACAGGTGAGCAAAACATAAGATTGCGCGAAGATGCGTCCCATCTGCGTTTTGACACAACCAAGACCCAGAACGGACCTTTATGGGTTGTAAACTGAAATCTAGCTGAGGCTCTCATGGCACGTACTGGCCGACGGGTGAGACGATCATGGCATGTGATGAGAACTTGATAAAACTAACAGCCTGTGCGGCCGTCGACCTTCTAAGACGGGGAGAGGTCACGCCGCTCGATTGCTTAGACACCCTTGAGACCCGAGTGGCTGCCGTGGACAGCGCCGTCAACGCGCTGCCGATCCTCTGCTTCGACCGTGCTCGCGAACAGGCCCGCCGGCTGATGCAGCGCCCCCCGAACGAGCGGGGCCTGCTGGCGGGGCTGCCTGTGCCGATCAAGGACCTGACCGACGTGGCGGGCGTGCGCACCACCTACGGCTCGCCGATTTTCGCCGACTTTGTCCCCGAAGCCTCCGACATCCTGGTGAACACCATCGAAGCTGAAGGCGGGCTGATCTATGCCAAGTCCAATACGCCGGAGTTCGGCGCGGGCGGCAACACCTTCAACGAGGTGTTCGGCGCGACGCTGAACCCGTGGAACACGGCGCTGTCCGCCGCGGGCTCGTCGGGCGGGGCCGCCGTCGCGCTCGCCACCGGGACGGCTTGGGTGGCGCAGGGATCCGACCTCGGCGGCAGTCTGCGCAACCCAGCCAGCTTCTGCGGCGTGGTCGGCCTGCGGCCGAGCCCGGGCCGGGTGGCCAGCAATCCTGGGGCCAAGATTGACCGGCTCCTCAGTGTGAAAGGTCCCATGGGCCGGACCGTCGAGGACACCGCCCTCCTTCTCGATGCCATGACCGGCGAGAGCCCGGGGGATCCCCTGTCGCTGCCCAGAACCGAAAGCTTTCTGGCCGCAGCCCGTTCCGGCTGGCGACCGGCGCGGATCGCCTTCTCGCCCGATCTCGGCATCACGCCGGTCGACCCGGAGGTGGCCGCCATCTGCCGGGCCGCGGCCGAACGGTTCACGGAGCTGGGTACCATCGTCGAGGAGGCGCATCCCGACCTCTCAGAGGCCCATGATGCCTTCCAGGTCCTGCGCGGCATGACATTTGCCGTCAGCTATGCCGGGCTCTTGCAGAACCATCGGGACAAGATGAAGCCGGAGGTAATCTGGAACATCGAGCAGGGCCTGAACTACACGATGGCCGATGTCGTCCGGGCAGAGAACCAGCGCGCCGCCTTGTTTCGGCGCATGAACGCCTTCTTCGACACCTACGACCTGCTTCTGTGTCCAGCGACGATTGTGGCCGCCTATCCGGCGGAGGAACGCTACGTGAGCCAGTGCGCTGGTCACACGTTTTCGAACTATGTCGAGTGGCTGGCGATCGCTTACGCGATCACCCTGACGGCGTCACCAGCCCTCAGCCTGCCGTGCGGCTTCACCCGCGACGGCCGCCCTGTTGGATTGCAGACTGTCGGTCGTGTCCGCGCCGAGGGACGCGTCCTTGCCGGAGCACGCGCCCTTGAGGACATTCTAGGATTGCACGGTCTCACGCCGATCGAGCCACGAGTGCCACGCACGACCGGACATTCTTGACCTGATTGGCCGAAAGGTCGGCAACTGGCACGAGGCGGAAGTAGGTCGAATGTCAGCTTAAGATCGGAACACCACACCTTCTGAAAGGTCAGGGAATTTCTCTGCCTGACCCAGCCTGTGTCAAACGCGAATCGGTCCGAGCTCGACGAACTATTTGTACAACATCAACCTCATCGGCCGTGAGATCTCCGGCCTACTCGGCCTCTTAAGACATAAAGTTGCTTCAACGAGCGACACGTCGGCGTTTTTACACGGCTTTGTTGCGTTAACTTGAAAAGGACAAAACGAACCCAGTCGAATGGGTCATTCAGGCCGCAAGACCGAAGATCCGGTTCACAAGACGGATTTCGCCTGTCACGCCGCGCTGTGCCAGGCCACAATGGCCGCGGCGGATCATCCGCATCACCTCGAAGTCTTTGATGGTGGCGGAGGCAGTTTTCATCCTCTGGAAGCCGCGGGTCGGCCGGATTACACGCTTGAGCGCTCCATGATCGGCCTCAATGGTGTTATTCAAATATTTTGATGTCCGGTGCTCAACATTTGTCGATAGCAGGCCTTCCTTCTGCAGGCGCTGAATTGCCTTGGGATACGACGCCAGTTTGTCAGTCGTAATCGAGAATGGCGGATAGTCGCTCACTGTCCTCAGGGCTTTGCGCAGGAAGCGATAGGCAGCCCTGGTGGTGCGCCTGGCTGACAGCATGAAGTCGATCAGCTGGCCGTGCTTGTCGACCGCACGAAACAGATATTTCCATTTCCCGCCGACCCGCACATAGGTCTCATCCACCCTCCAGGAGCCGGACCGATGTCCCTGGTATCGGCGAACCCGCTTCTCAAGCTCTGGCGCATAGCGCTGCACCCAACGAAAGATCGTGCTCGGGTCGATCTCCACACCGCGCTCTTGCATCATCTCAGCCAGATCGCGATAGCTGATGCCGTACTTGCAGTACCAGCGCACGCACAGCAGGATGATCTCGACGGGAAAGCGACGGCGCTTGAACAGAGACAACAGGGCGGCTCCTCAGATAGCCGCCTTCCTCTAAACTGCCAAGGTTAACGCAACGGTGCCCCCGTGAAGCCCGGAATAGGGCGCCACCGAATGCGCGGCTTCGAACGTAAACTCGCAATATGTCTTCATTCACCCTGCTCCCGTCGCCGGTTCTCTTTCCGGTGGCTTTGAAGGACCGCTATCCAGCCGCCTAAATTTTCCTATCACGACTGGATCTTCCAGCAAAGACGTCAGTCCATTCAGGATGGTCGCTCATGATGCACTCCGAATCGTCACCTACGAGTTACGCTGATGGTACCGGTAACACTGGGTCGAGTGTATAAACCAGCTCATGGGCTGGCTTAGGACGTCCGAAGTAGTAGCCCTGAGCCTCCGTGTAGCCCGCCGTCCGAACCTGTGTAAGTTGCTCCTTTGTCTCAATGCCCTCAGCAACAGTGGACATACCGAGGCCAGCCCCAAGGCTTGCGATCGATTGTACAATCGTCATTGCATCACGCCGTAATGAGAGATCCCGCACAAACGACCGATCGACTTTAATCCGGTCGAACGGAAAACTGCGGAGATAGCTGAGAGACGAATAGCCCGTTCCAAAATCATCGATGGCGATCTGCACGCCCAGCCGGCGCAGCTCATGGAGAGCCGCCATCGTCGCTTCGTTCTCATCGAGCAGGGACGTTTCCGTGATCTCCAGCTCGAGCCGTCTTGGAGCAAGCCCCGTACTCTCCAGTGCATTGCGCACGCTTTCGACCAGCGTCCCATTGCGGAACTGAACAGGCGAGAGATTGACGGCAACCTTGATGTCCCGTGGCCAATTGACTGCTTCAGCGCAAGCCGTCCGTATGACCCATTCGCCAAGAGGTGAAATCAACCCAATGTCCTCGGCGACCGGGATATACTCTGCCGGTGACACCTTCCCCCACCTGGGATGGCGCCAGCGAAGGAGTGCCTCGAAGCCATTGATCTCATTGAGCTTGAGATTGACCTGAGGCTGGAAAAACAGCTCGAACTCATCATTCGCCAGAGCCTTGCGCAAGTCGATTTCAAGCGACTGTCGTTCATCCAATCGCGCCTCCATGCTCGGCTCGAAGTAGCAGAACATGCCACGGCCCTGGGATTTAGCCGCGTACAGGGCAAGATCTGCACGCTTCAGCATTTGGTCAGGCGCTACAATGTCTGGTTCGACCGAAGCAATGCCGACGCTGGTGCCAATGACGATCTCACGCCCATCGACAGAGTAGGGGGCGCTCAACCGCTCCACAATGCGCTTCGCAAGGACAGTGTAGGTTTCGAGCCCGACCTTAGCCTCCAGCAGGATACCGAACTCGTCGCCACCAAGGCGAGCAACGATGTCGCCATCGCGCAGGCAGTTCCGCAGCCGATCCGCGACGACCCTCAGAAGCGCATCTCCGATCTCATGACCTAGTGTATCATTGACGCTCTTGAACCGATCAAGATCCAAGCATAGGACAGCGAATTGGATGCCTGCTTGCCGCCACCTGCCGAGATACATCTCCAGTTGCTCATGGAAGAGCACGCGGTTCGCCAGTCCGGTCAAAGCATCGTGGCTGGCGGCATGAGCGAGATGACCCGTGAGAGCATGGAGATCTCTATGCGCTCGTTGCAGCAATTGATTATGGCGGCTGAAGAGGCCAATCAGGATCAGCCCAAGCAGGATCAGACCGAGCGATAGTCCTGAGAAGATCCAGTACAGGCGATTGAGCTCTTGCTGATCCTGGGCGATCCGTTCACCTCCACGAATTTGGGCATATGATGCGAGCTGTAGCAACCGCGGCTCCAGCGGTTCTAACAGCTGAAGCGTCTGCTGGACGGAGCCAGGGCGCTCGAGTTCTGCCATGAGAGGCTGCACTAAAACCAAGACATCAGCCAAACGGCGGAGAGTAGTCTGCTGATCAGGATCGCCTTGAATGATGCTTTGGAAGCGACCCTCGCTGAGCAGCTTTGCCCTGCTAAGCAGGATGTCGAAGCGGAGCTCAACTTCGTCCTTGTCGACACCTCGGCCGGGGACGTTGAAAGCATCTAACCGGCGCTCGAGGCGCATGAACTCTGACACCGCCTGGCTGGCCTGCCAAGCCGGGTTATAGTGCGTGATATCTTCTAAGACCTTCTGACGTTCGGTCACCAGCACCGCAAGATAGGCGCTCGCCACAAGGAAGCAGACAGTAACGGCCCCGAAAATTGCTTTGAGGGTGCGCAGTGACACAGACCCATCCCTAGGAGATTATAAGCCGATCTTACCCGAACGGATCATGACAGAATACTGTTAAGTAAGCGACGTTTGGCAGAAAAAGCGATGCGCCCAGTTCAACTCCGTGAGCGCAGTTCTAGGTTCCATACTGGGGTGTTCGGCGAAATTCGCTCGGCAGCCAAGTTGAGATGTCACTGTTCGCGTGAAATAGATCTACGCGGCTGGGTCGTTTCAGGTGGAGTTCCTCTTCGCCCTATCGGGGTATCACCCTTCAATCCCCGTCGAAGTCCGATAAGGTTCCAGTGGTCATAGGTCGGACGAGCACCTCTCGGGCACTCCGCCAAAAATTGGCTCTCTTGAGTCTATCGCAAATATTAATTGTAGGATTGCTTCTGGCATCCAGTCTTCAAGGTACAACATTGAGTCCTGGAGAGAGGAAAGTCGAGATGTGCCTCGAGGGGAACGCCCCATAACTCAGGAGGTAGAATCAAGTGCGTAAAGCCAGATCGCATGGAACCAGCCTTTTACTTGCGAATTGATTCGGCTTTTTGCGCTAATTGATTCTGCCTAAAGGAGTTTTCTAACGAAGAATCCAATTATTGTGAATGGATTCTTGCGCTCAGACTCCACAGCCACCCCAGAATCGGGCAATCCTCGTATCGCTACGAGTATCATGGATGTACGCAATGGCTGATGCAGCGAGTCGCAAGCGAGCTCAACGTCTCCGTCAGACACGGCGGGAGAGGGGAGACCGGGAAACCAATGTTTGGCTTCCTCGAGAAATCGGCACTGCCATCGACGAAGCCGTCGAGAGCGGTCTCTTCCCCTCGCGCCAAGTCGCTATCACCCATGCGCTCGAAGCAGCCTTCGTTCGTAAGGAGCTGAAGACTGTGACGTAACCCAGGCAAAGCAAAAGGCCCACGAAGCTGGAAACTTCGAGGGCCTTTGGAGACCACCGCGAGGGTGGGCATAAGTAAAGATGTGACAATCTCCTTATGCCATCCCGACAAGCTGAGTGTCAAGAGCATCGGTTTCGGTGAACGCTCCCGCTTTGCCCTCAACCAGGAGGGAACGATGCAGCTTGCATCGTCAGGAGGCCGGCGGCTGAGACATGCCGCTCTGGCCGCGAGAGAGCTTGCGCTCGAAACCGGGCGCACAGTGACGCGCAAAGAACTATCGGCGGCCGCCCGGGAAGCGGCCAAGGCTCTGGAATTGCGGAATGGACCCCGATCGGTTCTGTCCGAGCTCGTCGCCTGCTGGGGCGAGCAGGAGTGGGAGCGACTTCTGGTCTGGCCATCCAACGATTACTTGGTCAGCCGAACAGGGATGTCTGAGAGGGGGATCCGCAAGGCTTTCCGTGTCCTCATCGACCAGCAACTGATTGTCCCAAAGGAATCTCCTAACGGGAAGCGCTATGCCATCAAAGACTTAGCTGGCGAGATCGTCGATGCTTTTGGCTTCGACCTGACCCCCATCTATGCCAGGCGAGGGGAGTGGGCTGAGCGTCTGATCGAGCAGAAGCAGGCCCGGGAAGCACGCAAGCGCACCTTTGACGAGATTACAATCGCCAGACGAGCCGCCCAGGAGGCGCTCGGGAGCCTGTCACGCGAGTTCCCTGACCTGGATCGCTCCGATCTTGAGGAGCGGCTTAGAGGGTTGCTGGCGCGGACCCCGTTGCGCAGCACGAAGGCCATGCCGATCGATATTCTGGACGAGTGGAAATCCCTTAGGAGTGCGTGCGAGGAAGCGTATTATCAAGCGGGCTGTGCCGGAACTCAGTGCCGCCACACTAATAACAACAACGGATCCCCTAGTAAGTCTTGTAACAAGGGCTTTCCGAAGAAAGCTGAGCCGGTTCGTTCTACCGAACAACCGGCCGAGCACCTATCACCGGAATTGATCCTTGAGGCCTGCCCGACCTTGAGCGACTACGGCCAGCCGGTGCGGGATATGGCCGACATCGTCGCAGCCGGCCGCTACCTGCGCGCCTCGCTTGGAGCGCATGAGAGCGCCTGGGCCGAGGCGGTGGAGGAGATCGGCACCGTCAGGGCGGCGATCGCCGTGATCTACACCCTGCAGCTCTACGAGGACGACGTGGCTCGAAACGGCGGCGAGAGCCGGATCAAGAACCCGGGCGGCTACTTCCGCGCGCTCATCCGCATGGTCAAAGCCGGCAAGATCGACCTCGCCGTCGAACTCCTCGCCATGAGGAGGCGCAGAATGGCCTAGGGAGAGGAGCCATGCGCGGCGGGAGGAAAACGGGCCAGCGTGCCTGGGGTCAGGGAGCGGCAACTGCCGGGTGCATCACGGATGTGAATCGTTGGTGCTCAAAGGATTCAGGACTTTGATTGGACCGCGTTCAGGAGCCCGCGCCGCGACGGTAGAGTCCGCGCTGGTGGTGGAAATTTGCTGACGCGCCGGGTGATGGGATGAGGTGGTCATTGGGAGGACCGGCTATGGTGGAGTTGCTCGACTGCACCCCAGCTGAAGGAACCCCAATGACCGATGACAGACTACCACTGGCTGAACTGATGGCGAAGGCCGACGACGGCGACTTTCTGCGCAGTGTCGCCGAAAGCGTGCTCCAGATCCTGATGGAAGCCGATGTCGAGGGCGTGATTGGTGCCGCCCGGTATGAACGCAGCGGCGAGCGGGCCACCTACCGCAATGGCTATCGCGAGCGGGCGCTCGACACCCGCCTGGGCACCCTGAACCTCAAGATCCCCAAGCTGCGCACCGGCGCCTATTTCCCCGGCTTCCTCGAGCCTCGGCGCACGGCCGAGAAGGCGCTCGTGGCGGTGATCCAGGAAGCCTGGATTGCCGGCGTCAGCACGCGCCGTGTCGACGATCTGGTCCAGGCCATGGGCCTGAGCGGCATCTCGAAGTCCTCGGTGTCCAAGCTCTGCAAGGACATCGACGAGCGGGTGATGGGCTTCCTGCGGCGCCCGCTCGCCGGAGAATGGCCATATCTATGGCTTGATGCCACCTACCTCAAGGTGCGGGAGGGCGGCCGCGTCGTCTCGGTGGCCGTCATAGTGGCAGTGGCGGTCACGACCGAGGGCCGGCGCGAGATCGTCGGGCTGCACATCGGTCCGAGCGAGGCGGAGATCTTCTGGACCGACTTTCTGCGCGATCTGGTCAAGCGCGGGCTCACGGGCATCAAGCTGGTGATCTCGGACGCGCATGAGGGCCTCAAGGCCGCCATCCGGCGGGTGCTGGGCGCGACCTGGCAAAGGTGCCGGGTGCATTGGACCCGCAATGCGCTCGCCTACGTGCCGAAGGCGCACCAGACCATGGTAGCGGCCGGGCTACGCCAAGCCTTCCAGCAGCCCGATCCGGCGGCGGCCCGGGCCAGCCTCTCGCATTTTGCCGACCAACTCCACAACCGCTGGCCCAAGCTCAAGGTCTTCGTCGACGACAGCATGGACGACGTGCTGGCCTATATGAGCTTCCCGGCCCAGCACCGGACGAAGCTGCATAGCACGAACCCGCTGGAGCGCTTGAACAAGGAGATCAAACGGCGGGCCGATGTGGTGGGCATCTTCCCGAACGAGGACAGCATCAGGCGTCTGATCGGCGCGGTGCTGCTGGAGGCCAATGACGACTGGCAGCTCCAGCACCGTTACATGCAGATCGAAGGGATGACTGAGCTCGCAACACCGATGATCAACCCGCAGGCCCTA
>NZ_QDGA01000075.1 GCF_003347665.1 Microvirga calopogonii | reverse complement strand
CCGGCGTTGTCACGTTAACTCGGGATTGATTGCGACTGTGTAGACGGGCCGGCATGACCAAGTCTGTCAGCTACAAGCGCCATCGGTTCCCGTCTGAGATCATTGCCCATGCAGTGTGGTTGTATTTTCGCTTTCCTCTGAGCCTGCGACTGGTCGAGGAGATGCTGCTCGAGCGCGGCATCGTCGTCTCCTATGAGACCGTCCGGCGCTGGGCGCTGAAGTTCGGGCCGGACTACGCGCGCCGCCTCCGGCGCAAGAGGCCGAGCCGCCGCGACATCTGGCACCTCGACGAGGTCGTGATCACGATCGCGGGCCAGAAGCACTGGCTCTGGCGGGCCGTCGACCAGGACGGCTATGTGCTTGACGAGATCGTCCAGACACGCCGTGACACCAAGGCCGCCAAGCGCTTGCTGAAGCGTCTACTGAAGAAGCAGGGCGTGGCACCCAAGCGCATCATCACCGATAAACTCGGCTCTTACGGAGCCGCCAAGCGAGAGGTTATGCCAGGGGTCGATCACTGGTCGCATAAGGGCCTGAATAACAGGGCCGAGAATTCGCATGTTCCGTTGCGAAAGCGAGAGCGGGTGATGCAGGGCTTTCGCGCGCCGGGAGACCTACAGAGATTTGTCAGCGTGTTCTCTGCTGTCCGCAACCTCTTTGTTCCGCCACGTTCCCGCCGCTCCGCCCATGCCACCCATCTTCACCGCCTCACCGCCATGGCGGAATGGAAGTCCGCGGCCAACATTGCTGCTTGAGCCTGTCTGGCGGGCAAATTGGCCTTAACGCGCTTGGCGGCAGTTAACGTGACAACGCCCTCGAATGAACTCGCGGCGGTGGTCGGGTCCTCGCCACTGCCACGTACGGAAGTGGTGAGCAAAGTGTGGGATTACATCAAGTCCAACAATTTGCAGAACCCCGAAAACAAGCGGGAAATCCTTGCGGATGAGAAACTTCAGGCTGTATTCGGCGGCAAGAGCAAGGTCAGCATGTTCGAGATGAACAAGCACTTCGCTCAGCATCTCTCCTGAACGGACGCAACAACAGGCCCACCCCGCCAGCGTGCCGGCGGGGTGGGGGGCGCGCTTCAGCCATCCGGTTACGGCTCCCGGCTAGACCGCCTCTTTGAGCTCCTTCGCAGGCCGGAAGGCGATCTTCTTGGAGGCTTTGATCTTGATCGGCTCGCCAGTCTGCGGGTTGCGACCGGTGCGGGCGGCGCGCTTGCGCACCTGCAGGATGCCGAGACCGCTCAGGCGGATCTTGTCGCCCTTCTTCAAGCTCTTGGCGATCATCTCGATGACTTGCGTCAGGATTTCGTTGGCCTGGCGCTTGGGAAGCTCGTGCACTTCCGACAACTGCTCGGCAATGTGGCGCAGGGTCAGGATCGCGCCAGCCGAGGTGCCAGTGGATGTCTTTGCGCCCTTGGGGGCTGCCTTGACTGCCGCCTTCGGTGCTGCGACCTTCGTAGACCTCTTAGCTCCGGCGTCGGCAGTTCTGGCCGTCTTAGTCGGTTCTGCTTGCGATGCGGCCGCTTTGCGGGCCGGCGCCTTCTTGGCTGTCGTCTTGGTTGCAGCTTTCGCCATGGGTGAGATCCTTCTGATGCGCGGGCAATCTAGCAGTCAGTCGATGGGCAACGGGTTTGCCGCCCAAGATTGAAAACACCAGAAGGCCGCAGTCTCAATAACCATGACGGAACGAATTCACAGGATCTTGGGGGCAGCACAGGATCCTGTGACTATTGCGACTGGGTTCCGGCCCATTGAGGGCTGAGGCGGAACCCGGGCCTGGATCAGGCGGCAAGAAAGAGTTCCTTCTGTCGCCAATCGGCACAGGCTCTTCTTCCATTCGGGCGTGCGGTCGCGATGCGCTCCTGGAAGCGTGCTTGAGCTTCGTTGAGCAGACGGCGTTTGCGGGCCAGAGGCTGGGAGGCTGCTGTGGTGTCGTTCACAACAGCAGCCGCCGCCGCGTACAGATCGGTTGTTGCGGCATCCAGGCCGGGATCTCGCTCGAACAAGACAACAAGGCTCGCCAGATGCTGTCTGAGGAGCGCCTGCAATTCACGAAGGTAGGACTGATCGCCGCCGAACTCGATCGCCTTCACTGTCGGGGCGATCAAGGCCACCTTCTCCTCGATCGTGTCGGTGAACCGCTTATCCGCCATGAGCAACTGTCTCCAGGTCAGAGGAAGCCCGCCCAGCCCTTGAAGCACATGGAAAAGCATGCACCTCCATGGTTAACCAACGGTTTCAAACGGGTGAGAAGAGCGGCACGATAAAGGCTTGGCGCCAATCCATCACACTGTGCTCTGGCACACTTGCCTAAGCACGGTCTGCAATCATCTTCCTCGGTCGGTGTCGAGACCTATCGTATGCGCCCTAGTGGGAGGTCTGGTGCTCGGCCTTCAGACAGGGTGCCTCTATATCGACAGCCGTTGACGCTCATCAGGGGCAGAGTAGGATGGTGGTGTGGTGTTGCAACCGGCATCGCATGCGCCCCGACTGGAGTTTGGAAGAGGCTTCAGTTGGGGCGTTCTCAGTCCGACAAGTCGCGATGTTGCCACTGATCGGAGTGAGCAAACGGGCTCCACAGAGGCACTTGAATCCAGAAAACCTGCAATCCGCTGACAGAACGCAGGGCAGCGGATGTGGGTGGGGATCGTGGTCCTGAGACTTAGCTTGCCAGCTTGACGAGCTGCGGCTCTCGCAGCATGTAGCCGCGGCCCCAGACCGTCTCGATGTAGTCCCTGCCCCCTGAAGCCTCCGCGAGCTTCTTGCGCAGCTTGCAGATGAACACGTCGATGATCTTGATCTCCGGTTCATCCAGACCGCTATACAGATGATTGAGGAGCATCTCTTTGGTCAACGTGCTGCCCTGGCGCTGAGCCAGAAGCGCCAGGACCTTGTACTCCGTGCCGGTCAGGTTCACCCGGCGGCCTCCGACCTCAGCCTGTTGAGTCCGAGGTTTGACCGTCAGATCGCCGCATTGCAGGACGGCTTCGGCCTGATCGGACGAGCGGCGGATGATGGCCTGCATGCGGGCGATGAGTTCATCCTTGTGAAACGGCTTGGTGAGGTAATCATCGGCGCCATAGCCGAGGCCTCTGACCTTGTTTTGGATCTCGTCGAGGCCTGAGAGGATCAGGACGGGCGTGATCACCTTGGCAAGCCGCAGCTGTTGCAGGACCTCATAGCCTGACATGTCCGGGAGGTCGAGATCGAGCAGGATGATGTCGTAATCGGGGAGCCGGCCGAGATCGATGCCGTGCTCGCCCAGATCGGCCATGGAGATCTGGACATTGAGGCGCTGGAGCATGAGCTCAATGCTTTGAGCGACAGAGATGTCATCCTCGATCAGCAACACCCGCATCTCACCACCTCCCAGAGACCTCAGCTAATGTGAGGGAGGTATGGTCAACGAGGAGTTAACGCCGGTGGCACGGTGACGCTTTCACGGCACCGACCCTGTTCTCGTCTCCTGCATCACACGCGAAGAGCCCCGGAGCGATCCTGGGCTTTTTGATTTGGGTCTGACGGCGCGGCGTCAATTCCTAGGAAGGTATCGCGCTCATTCTTTGTAAACAGTTTGGAGCAGACGATGCATCCCGTGTTCCGATGTCATATTGTTCTCAGGTGCTCTCATGAAGGCTATTCGACGCTTCCTTGTGTCTCCATGCATCGCTCGCCTCCTTGCAAGAGAGCGAGGAGTCGACCGTCAGATCGTCGAGGGTTACCTCTCGTCCCAGCCTGGCAAAGACCAACTGATTCGGCTGGAGGCTGATCAAGCTCACTTTGTTCTGTCAGGGCAGGATAGGTCGGGGGATCCGGTGGAAAAGCTTGCTCCCCTTCCGCGCGAACATGCCGAGGCCTTGTTTGGTCTTTGCATTGGGCAGATCTCCTATGACCAGCTTCATCTGCCACCTCAAAGCGGTCTCAACTATGCGATACAGCTCGACCGTGTCGTATATCCCAGCAGCTTTGATCTCATCACCGTCGAGTTCACCGACGCTCAGCAGGCAGAAGCCTTCGAGGTTCCGACTTGGCTCGGACCCGAGGTGACTACTGAATACACTTACGAATGGCGCTACATCGCGCTCAATGGCCTTCAGTCGCACCACGAGGTGCCCCTCTCAAGCCAGCAGGTCGAGGCGGTGCTCGATATGCTGGACCAATCCCAGGCAGCCCCGCACGCAAGCAATGGATCTGCTGCTGACGACGTCATTGTTGCTCTCAGCCGCTCGCTTGAGCAATCTGGTCTCTTGAAAGCAACGAAGGAAACGTCCACTCCTCCAGAGGCGGAGCCTCTCGCTGAAGAACCTCATGAGCCGATGAAGAGGGCAGCTCAATAACCTCAGACTGGGCCTGACAAGTAAGAAAGCGCTGCCTAGTTAGGCAGCGCTTTCTTGTTGGTTGCGGCGTCTCACTTGGGACAACCACTTCAGGCCATGCCTCTTTTCCCAGAGAAATGGGCTTTGCACGGTGTGCAGGCGACACAAGCAGCTGATGGTCTGGGAAACGGGGATCTAAAATGGGACCCCGGGAAGCGCCAAGCGCTCCCCGGGGCCACGGTGTGGAGATGAGATAAGACTGGCAGGCTACACCGACTGCTAGAGGCTGAGCCGATGCTCGTTCGCGTGTGCCAGTCCGGCATGCTGCCAGTCTCAGTCCTCGTCTGCTCCACCCGTTCCAACGAGGATCTCGCGCTTGCCCGCATGATTAGCGGGTCCGACGATGCCCTCCTTCTCCATCCGCTCCATGATTGAGGCGGCGCGGTTGTAGCCGATCTGCAGCCGGCGCTGGATGTACGAGGTTGAGGCCTTCTTGTGTCTGACCACGATCGAGACGGCCTGGTCGAACAGCTCGCCCGATCCTAGCCCCATCTCACCGTCGTCGAAGACCGGCGTTTCCTCGGGTTCCTCTTGCTCCTCATCCTCGGCGGTGACAGCTTCCACGTAAACAGGCTTGGCCTGGCGCTTGAGATGCGCCACCACCTTCTCCACCTCCTCGTCGGAGCAGAACGGCCCGTGCACGCGCGTGATCCGCCCGCCGCCGGCCATGTACAGCATGTCGCCTTGTCCCAAGAGCTGCTCGGCGCCCATCTCGCCGAGGATCGTGCGGCTGTCGATCTTCGACGTCACCTGGAACGAGATCCTTGTCGGGAAGTTCGCCTTGATCGTGCCGGTGATCACGTCCACGCTCGGGCGCTGCGTCGCCAGGATCACGTGGATGCCCGCCGCCCGCGCCATCTGGGCCAGGCGCTGGATCGCGCCCTCGATCTCCTTGCCGGCCACCATCATCAGGTCGGCCATCTCGTCGACGATCACCACGATGTAGGGCAAGGACGTGAGGTCCATGACCTCTTCCGTATAGGTCAGCTCCCCGGTGTTCTTGTCGAAGCCTGTTTGCACTGTTCGCGTGATGACTTCCCCCTTCTCGCGCGCTTCCGAGACACGGGCATTGAAGCCATCGATGTTGCGCACACCGAGCTTCGCCATCTTCTTATAACGATCTTCCATCTCTCGCACCGCCCACCGCAAGGCAATGATCGCCTTCTTCGGGTCGGTGACGACCGGGGTGAGCAGGTGCGGGATGCCGTCGTAGACGGAGAGCTCGAGCATCTTGGGATCCACCATGATCAGGCGGCACTGCTCCGGCGTGAAGCGATACAGCAAGGACAGGATCATGGTGTTGATCGCCACCGACTTGCCCGACCCGGTGGTGCCGGCGACTAAGAGGTGAGGCATGCGGGCGAGGTCGGCGATCACCGGCTCGCCGCCGATGGTCTTGCCCAGGCACAGCGGCATTTTCTGTGTTGAATTCCTGAACTCCTCCGACTCCAGAATTTCGCGCAGGTAAACCTTCTCGCGCTGCTGGTTGGGTAACTCGACTCCGATGGCATTGCGGCCCGGAATCACCGCGACACGGGCGGAGACCGCGCTCATCGAGCGGGCAATGTCCTCGGTCAGCGCGATCACACGCGACGACTTGATGCCAGGGGCTGGCTCGAACTCGTAAAGGGTCACCACCGGTCCCGGATGGACATGAATGACGTCACCCCGGACGCCAAAATCGCGGATGACCCTTTCGAGCCGGCCAGCCGCTTCTTCGAGGATATCCTCGGTCAGGACCTCCCCTTCCCTTTCCGGTGCCTCGGTCAGATAGCCGATGTCGGGCAACTCGTAGGCAGGGATAACCTCCCGATGCGTGACAGGCTTGGGCAGCATGATGATTTCTGCCGACGGAAGGGAAGCTTCTGCTTCAGCCTCAATCCCCGGTTCTCGGTCATCCTGCGTTTCCGGGTCGGTTTCGACCTCTATACAGTCCTCGTCCACCTCAGTCATAGAGCTTAGATCTGAGACAATCTCATCGGACTGGATCTCTGAAGCCGTGAATGCATCCTGATTGATTGAGCCTTCCAGGGACGGCAGCGGTGCCATCAGATTGTCCGGGGCAGGTTCAGGTGCAGAGACATCGATGGTCAGATGAGAATGATCGTTGACCTCAGCCTCGACGCTAACGTCAGGCTCCGTCATCTCGGCGTTATCAGCAGCCCCAACAGGCGCAACTGCGCTTCCGGCTTTGGCAGCGGTGGAAGTCGGTTCAGCTAAAGTCTCAATGACGGAGCGAAGCTCGTCGGGATAGAGAGCTAAGTACCCGAGATCCAGATCAACGACCTTGATGTCGATCGGTGCAGCTGAAGCCGCTTCGCATCCGATGGAGGACTCTTCCGTCTCGACGAACTCTGCTTCCTCAATGAACTCGTTCGCTGCAGTTCCATGGATCGAGCCGGGGCCATCTTCAGTTACTGCTGCTGTGGGAGGATCATCCGATACTATCGGCTGAACGGCAGAAGCGTCGGCCTGCCATGAGCTGGGTTGCCAGGAGAAGGACAAGCCAACTGGTGCTGTCCAGAACGTGTTCTGAAAACGGGAGACAAAACCGTCGGGTGTCACGCCTTCATTATGGAGGGCGCCTACCTCAACCTCGCTCGCGTCCGGAGCCTCTGCCGAAGGAACCACCTCAGCACAGCCTGCAGCCGTTGGGGTCTGTCCTTCAGACTGGGCGTCCAATGCGGTGATGTTTTCTGGGTTGCTTCCGAACTCGGCCTTAATCTGGGCAAGCTGGTGATGCACAACTGGATCCGGCTGCGGCCGGGACTGTGGAGGCGACAGCAACTGCTCGACCGTCCGTAACGCGGAGGGCTGCACAGATTCTGAAGAGCGGCGCTTGGAAATAGGGCTGCGGCGGTTCAAATCGGGTTCTTTCTGTTTTGGTTCTTGCTGCAATCTCCGGCCCGGATGATCGGGTGTCCGGGTCAAAACGAGATTTCTGTCGACAACGAAGGCGTCCCACCAACCCGGCGCCGGCAAGCCCGCAGCAGCCCAGGGCGTCGGCCACGAGGGGGCGGCGTGCCGCTGTTGATCAAGTGCGAGGGAAGAACGTTGCACCGGCGGTTCGGTGTTCTGAACCGGGGGAGTTGGCGCATCAGACGGTGGTTTCGAGGTCGGTCGCATGATCTCTAGGCACCCGGATGCCGCGGGTTGAGTGCGGCGAAGGATCCCCGAAGATTTAGGCATGAGAGGTAAAGGGAGCGTTAGAGGCCCAGTTTAGCCGTCGACCCCTTGCTGCTATCCGCCGTCAGGTCCAGGATCTCAGCCGATGGGTCACACGTTGCACCCTGGTATGACCAAGACGTTGATGATCGTCTGCACCCATGCTCAGACCCCGAAGATCATCTTGGCCCAAAGGTCATCGGCCCAGACAACTGTGCTTGTGCGCGGCCAGCGCGAATGCGGGACTACTCTGACCAGTTATCATGACCGACAGCCAGAGCGCGCAGTGTGATGTCACCGGCGATTTTGGCTGAATCGAAGCCCTGCGGGGTCGGCTCGAAAGACTCCAGCAGGAAGAACCCACCAACACCTCCAAGCAGTACAAGGCTGATGGGTGCGCTCTCATTGCCCTGCTCCTGCACGAGGGAGAGCATCAGACCTCCGATTTCGCCAAAGGCATGCTTTTCGTCGAAGTGTAGGGTCTGTGTTACGGCCCGCTGCGGGAACTGAATGACGTCAGCCATGCCTAGCCCTTCCCACCTGCATTACTGATTTTCAGTGCGCCAGAGCCATCCTTGAGCCTCGTCTAGGCTGCCAAAGGTGTGCTCTGTCTCTGTGAAGGGAGCGGGTCTTTCGTCTGGAGGAGCTTCTGTAAAGAGCTCCACTGTCCATGTGGCTTCGTCCGTTTTGCCACTCCGGACGAGACTGGCGATAACTGCTCCATCGAGCAGCACGTCATAGCTGCCAGGCGCAAGCCGAAAAAGCGTGTAGTTCATGCTTACGCCTCTGCCTGCTTCCGGACGCGGACATTTAGGTTGCCCATCGTTGAGGAACTCAATCCCCGCAGCTTCGAGAACCGCTTGAACCACGTGTATGTTCTGGGCTCTCCCGGCTATCGGTCCTGTGCCAGAAGCCTCCATGTTGCGGAACGTGTTGACGTTCACCCCTGCTCGCTCGGCTAAGTCGGATTGATCCATCTCACTAAACGCACGAGCGGCTTTAAGTTGGTTTCCAGTTGTCGGCACACTTGCCCTCATAACGTATCTTTCGTGTATTATAACCAGATATCTATCAAAACAGACAAATAGACCACTAATCTAATTGTGATCCGATTTCTTGAGCCGGGGCTTCAACCGCCCCTAGTCGGGGTCTGCCACGACCTCTCGGTGAGGGCGTTTTGCTGCCTGTCCAACGATAAGGCTCCGTTAACCATACCCGTGGGTTAGACGCCTCAAATGAAGAGTCAGGCGGATGCCGCTTTCGGGCAGATTTATGCGAGACCACGGCCGAAGTGGCTCTGATGGGCGCACGCTTCGCTTCGGACATCCTTTGAAGCTCAGAGAGCCAGGGCGCTTCGCAATTAGGGCTTTCCCTTTGGGTGTGTGATATGCGCCTTTCTTTTGAATCTGTCTCATTGGTGGGCGAACAAATTTTCGCACCCTCCCCGTGCTGAGCAACGCGTTGAGCCTGTTCTTTTTGAGCAGGGCGGGCCTCAACCAAGTTGGTCAGGTAGATCGTTGTCCGCCCAAGCCGATCCGGGCTGGAGCGAACCAGAAAGCCAGCCTGCTCGAGTTGGCGGTAATGGTTCTGGATGGTCCTTGGAGACACGCCGAGGTCGGCCGCCAGCCACGAAGTGCATGTCTGAAATTGCTTGTACCGGCCGCAACGGGAGATCAGGTACACCAGGGTCGTAACCGCTCCGGTGCTCAGACCGGGATGAACCAACACGTCGATACTGAACCGCCGAACGTACCGACTGAAGGAGCAGCGGCGCCGAGACAGCCGTTTCCGACGTGTCACTGCAGGAGTTCGGGGACGCCGCTGCTTAGGGCTAGCTTCCCGGTCCGGGAGCTCGAAGAATGCCGCGACCTGATCCCTTGTCCAGCGACCTTCGCCGATGCCCTGTTCCGCGATTGCAGCTTGCTGAGGACGGGACACCCTCCCCATAGTCTGCAGAAGTTCGAACGCACTACTCATAGCCAGCCTCATCATGAAACTGACTAATAAAAGCTAACCCTCTGGCTTTACTGTCAAATCCCTCGACAACGTTTAGTAGGTCTGAGCCGCGGACTCAGTAGGCATGACACGCGACCTCGGTAGGTCTGACACACGATCTCAGTAGGTCTGAGTCGCACCCATCCCCATCCGCGATCCAAACCTACTCCCCGAACCGCCAGATTCGGTAGGTTTGACCCGCACGTTCGGGAAACCGAGCCTGATCCCCTGCCCCAGCCCCCTGTCGGGAAGGTTTGAGTCGCGATCGCCTCTATCGTGAGAAGTCTGAACGGCACTTAGGTTTGCGACCACTCCCACCCCACTCGGCTAGTAGGTTTGACTCGCACTTAGAGTATGAGCTTGAAATCGGAGATTCCCCAACCGCTTATGACCAAGTCCTCGATTCTCTGACCGAGGAGCCTCTCGAACATTCGCCAGTCCCGTAAGCGCGACCCAGACCTACTACAAGTGCGATCCAAACCTACTGAATGTGCGGCTCAGACCTACCATGCGCCGCAGCAAATGCAGATGGTTCAGCGATTTAGCATTGTATGGTTTGAAGTCCTAAGTACCTTGACCGGCGAGGAGACCCAGCATGTCGAAGGCTTTGAAGCCCAGGACCATCATCCACGAAAGCCTGCAAGGCGAGCTGTGGGTGGTAGAAGAACCCGGAATCACTAATACAATCTCTTTATGGGACGTGGCTCCCCGTTCCATTCCCTCCCGCGCCTCCGACGATCTCAAGGACGGGAAATACCTGAAGACCTTGGAGCGGACATTCACGCTCGCGGGCAAGGTCTATCAGGTCACCCTCAAGCCAGCCCGTATCAAGGACAAGAACGGCAAAGAAAGCGAGCAGTACCCTGGCGAGCGCGAGCGGCTAGTCGAATGGGTTATCCGCCGCATCGCCGCAATGCGTAACCGGATCAGCCTCAGCGCTAAGGACGAGGTCAATGTCTCGTTCAGCATCAACGAGGTAAAGACTGAGCTCGCCCGAACCGGTCACACGTACAGCTACTACGAGATCGTCGAGGCACTCACTATCCTTCACCAGTCTACCGTCGAAATCATTCGAACAGATGTGGGGGATGATGGCGAGATCCATGAACGCGTGATCTCGAGCGCTGCCTTCCCCCAGCTTGCATTCGCCAACAGGGGCAAGGAGCGGGCGAAATCGACGGTCCAGTTTAATTGGCTCGTCTCGCAAGCCATGATGCATCTGGACTTCCGTCAGATGAACTACGAAGCCGTCATGAAGATGCGTGGGCCGATCGAACGTTGGATTTACATGCGGCTCAATCACGATGTGCTTTATCATCGCATGAACCCGCACATGCACGTGATCTATGCCCGCGAGGTCATTGACGGATCGGCCCTTTCAACCAAGCGTCCGCGTGATGCAATGCGCCGCATCACGGAAGGCATGGAGAACCTCAAAGCTGACGGCGTTATCAAGGAGCTTCAATGCGACGACATCGCCGAGGGCAAGCGCAAGGTCGATATCAAGTATACTATTACGGTCTCTGACACCTTCGTTGAGGAAACATCGCGTTCCTTGCGTCGCGCCAATGAGAATATCGCGGATTATCGAGCGGTTGTGGGCAGTGATCCAAATGGTTTTGTCCCTTCCGATCCGATCAAGAAGGAAAAACTTCGCCGCATCCGCACAAAGCGCTTGGCCGATCACAATATCATCGGGCGCCTTCTGTGACGTACGCACTCAGGTCCCTCGAAGTGCAGCTGGTGCCCTTAAGGAAGGAGAGAATGTTGGGATTCGCCCAAGTTACTGAAAAGGGGTCGACTGACACTGTGACGCTCCCATGGAATGCTGGCTGAGAGCGCATCCGTCATTCAGGCGAAGAGCACCGCGCCAACCCATGAGGTACCAACGCTATTAGTGAGTAACCGCAGTGCATGGCAAACCAGCGCGTTGATGACTCTGCTTCATACCGTGCTCTTCGTCTTCCCGCGGGATTAGTCCAGCTCTGCCGAAGAGTTGCAGGAGTTCGCCGGTCAAATTCTCGACCGGATCCGGTTCTCCAGTCAGTCGCAGCCGAAATAATCCTGTGAGTTTCTGTCGGCCAAAGTCTTTGCGAGGCAGCTGGTAACCCCAGTCGGCTATCTAATCTCTCGCAGTCACACGGGAACCCTTCGCCGACTGACGGATAAGGGAATGTTTCGCTACCTCTGGAGACACAAGGCGTTCAGCGCCGTTCTGCTCTTCCTCCTCGGTATAGGCTGGTATCTCCAGCCGGTTGCCGCCTGGATCGGGCTGGCCCTGCTATTGTTCCTGCGCCTCACCAAGGTCCACTCGGTCCTGCTCATCTATGACCTGACGGACCGAGCGGCACTGACACATGTCAGGACGTTAGCAACCAAACGCGCCCATATGCTCTCACCTGACGAATATGGGAATGTCTCTGAGGAGGGGTGGGATAAGCATCTCAACAGCTTCATCAAGAAGACGCTCGTGCCGGAATTCCAGCGCAAGAAAGTTGAGCACCTCCTGGCCAAGGATTCGAAGCGGTCCATCGCCCGCCTGCGGACACGCATTAACCGGATCATCGATCGACACCAGCCAGCCGAGCCAACAGTCGAATTCGAAGACACGATGACCGGCAGGGAATTTGAGCTCTACTGCCGGGAGGTGCTACAGGAGGGTGGATGGCGCGCTGCGCTGACGCCCGGATCAGGCGACCAGGGCGCTGACATCATTGCCGAGAAGGAAGACCGACGGGTTGTGAACCAGTGCAAGTTCTATAACGAAACTGTCGGCAACAAGGCGGTACAAGAAGCCTATGCCACAGCAACCTTTCAGGATGCACCCTATGCGGTTGTGGTCACCAATTCGGTTTTCACCAAATCGGCTCACCAGCTCGCACACAAGATCGGTGTGCTGCTGATGCACCACACCGATCTACCGCGGCTTGAACTGATCGTGACCAGCGGAGCAGGCTCCCCCTGATACAAGATTCCATTTATTCGTCGGATACCTTAAGGAAGTCGTCGATCGACAACTGTGCCGAATTGGCCGGCTTCGCCTTCAGCTTTTTGGGCCCTTCCTCAACACCTGTCGCAACGGGCTGCTTGCGCGGAATTGGCGTATCCTCCGACTGCATCCGCTTCATTCGGGCTTTCGCCTTATCTCGCGCTTGGGCCTCCTCGGATTGCGGATCCTCAGTCAGCCATTTTCCTCGGCGAATGACTTCGTTCACGCGCCCCTGATTGACCCCAAGCTGAAAAGCGATCTCCTGCTGGGTCATATCGGTGGTGTTATGGTGTTGTCACATTAACTCGAGTTTGACTGCCACCGTGTAGACGGGCCGGCGTGACCAAGCCTGTCAGCTACAAGCGCCACCGCTTTCCGCCTGAGATCATCGCCTATGCGGTCTGGTTGTACTTTCGGTTCCCTCTGAGCCTGCGGCTGGTCGAGGAGATGCTGCTCGGGCGCGGCATCATCGTGTCTTATGAGACGGTCCGGCGCTGGGCTCTGAAGTTCGGACCGGCGTACGCTCGCCGCCTCCGGCGCAAGGCACCCAGCCGGCGTGACATCTGGCACTTGGATGAGGTCGTGGTCACGATCTCGGGCCAGAAGCATTGGCTCTGGCGGGCGGTGGATCAGGATGGTTACGTGCTCGATGAGATCGTCCAGACACGCCGTGACACCAAGGCCGCCAAGCGCTTGCTGAAGCGTCTACTGAAGAAGCAGGGCTGCCCGCCCAAGCGGATGATTACCGACAAGCTCGGCTCCTACGCGGCTGCTCAGCGTCAGGTCATGCCGGCAGTCGAGCACCGTTCGCACAAGGGATTGAATAACCGGGCGGAGAATTCACATCTGCCCTTGCGCCGGCGCGAGCGGGCGATGCAGGGCTTTCGCTCATCGGGCGGATTACAGAGGTTCACCTCCGTGTTTTCCGCCGTCCGCAACCTGTTCGTTCCAACCCGCTCCCGCCGCTCTGCTCTTGTCACCCATCTGCATCGTCTCGCCGCCATGGCGGAATGGAAGTCTGCAGCCAGCATTGCCGCGTGAGCCGTCAGGTGACCGCGCTTGCCTCACTGCGCCCGATTTCAGTTAACGTGACAACACCAGCGATGCGCTCGTACCTGACGCGGATGTCGCCTTGGCTTGCGAACGACAAGAGCAGGCACAAGCCCTCTCGCCTCCCGCGACAACGCCCAGCCGAAAGAGTATAATCCTCCCCAGCTTCTGCGCTGCCATCGTCAGTATGGGGATGAGCCATGAAGTCGATCCTGGTTCCGGTGGAAGAGCATCGTCTCATTCAGCCGGTCCTTGAGACCGCGCTGCTCCTGGGGCGCGCCCTCGATGGCTACCGGGAAGGCATGGCGATTAACCCCCAACCTGCCGCCCTACATCGCCTCCGACATTGCTGTTGGTGACCTGTCATTTCTTAATCCTGAGGTGCAGCGGCAGCGGGCCGAGGCCTCCCGCCGCCTCTTTGAGATCTTCATGACCACTCACGACGTTCCCCGAACCGACACAGGGCCATCAGGGCTTTGCTTCGGCTGGCGCAGCGGCGATCTGGCCGAGGACGACTTCGTCGGCCACTATGCACGGGCCTTCGACATTACCGTGCTCGGACGATCGAGCGACCAGACCAATCACCCGCGCCCGCCCACGATCGAAGCTGCGCTGTTCGAGAGCGGCCGGCCAATGCTGCTGGTGCCTCCGACCCCACCTGCTACCCTGGGCACGACCGTGGTGATCGCCTGGAACCGCAGCACGGAGACGCCCCGCACCGTCGCCCTGGCGATGCCGCTCCTGGCTCAGGCGCAGCGGATCGTCGTAGTCGATTTCGACGACTGGGGCGTGTCAGGCCCATCGCCACAGGATCTCAGCCGCACCCTCACGCGCAACGGCCTGTCGGTGGAGACGAGGTCCTTGCCCAATCCGCATGGTCATGCCGGCGAAGCCATTCTGGCGGCAGCGGTATCGCTCGGGTGCGATCTGCTGGTCAAAGGCGCCCACACCCAGAGCTGGCTGCGGCAGTTCATCTTCGGCGAAGCCACCAGCCACATTCTGTCCAACACCACCGTTCCGGTCCTGATGGCGCACTAAACACTGTCTTCGTCACGAAGCACGGTGCCGGCCCGCTTGGCTTCATCCTCGATCGCCTCGTCGATCGACTTGATCGCGTCCTGGATCTCGGTGAACTCGACGGCTCTCTCAGGGATGAAGGCTGCCGTGTTGATGATGATCTCGGCCATCTCGCGCCGGTGCGCGACCAGCCGCTCGCGGGCTTTCTGCAGCTGCTGAACGTAACGGTGCGTCATGGGACCAATCCGCTTCGAACCGAGGGCAGGCCCGGCCAGAATAGCACGTTTGCCTGTATCAGATCGACGGAAGCAGCCGGGTTGCCTGAGGGTCCTGGGCACCAGCGTTATGCAGAGAGCCAGGTGCACGGGAATGGGGCCGGGAGAAGCTCCCCTGACCAGGAACGGCTACCCTTTTATGAGCTTGTCCCTTTAGGCGCTGCTGAGGCGCCGAAGCGAAGGAGGGAGACATGTCGATTGTGAAAATGGTGGAGTTGTCGTCCCAGTCGCCGGACAGTTGGGAGGATGCGACGCGCCAGGCGGTCGAGCGCGTCGCACAGACGCTGCACAATATTCGCTCCGTCTGGGTCAAGGAGTTCGAGGCCGTGGTGGAGAACGAGCAGGTCACTCAGTTTCGGGTGATCCTGAAGATCGCGTTCCAGCTCGACGAAGGCACGAGCGCCAGGAGCACACGGAGCATGGGAAGCGAGGAGATCCTGGGCCTGGAGTGAGATCCTCAAGGTCGCTGGCGGAGTCACAGCTCGGCAGTACATGACGGCAGAAGCCTCAGCGGAGCGATGGGCACGAGCCTATCGCCGCAGACGCCCTTCGCGAGGCCCGACGGTTATGTTTCATACTGCCGGGCCTCTACGGACCGCGGAACGTCTGATAACGGGTCAAAAGTGTAACGTTGGGCGGAACAACTAAAGGTCCGCTCGTTGCGCCTTTGCAGAAGTTCGGCTTACTTCCGGAACGTGCCATTTCATGGCTCGCCATGAGCAACGCGTCAGAACCTGCCAGAGAACTCAGCGTCCGCTCACAGCAGGCGACAATACAGCCCCCGGCGCCACTCCGCGCGGCGACCCGATGGCTCCCTTCGAACCAATTTCCTCCTGTCATCAGCGTGCACGGTTCTTAGGCCTGCGCTGGAGTTGCCGATCGCTCACTCCGGGACGGAATGCCCGAGCACGCTTGAGAGCTGCGTTCTTACTGCCCTGTTTGCCTGTCAGCCCGAGACGATGAGCCTTCCCGATCACGGCATTGCGCGTGACGCCCCCACCCAGTTTCTCCGCAATCATACGGGCCGTCTCGCCGGCCAGCCAAAGGCGCGTCAGTACCTCCATTCGCTGTTTGTCCCAGGACGCCGTCATGCCGCCTCCTGAACCTTCTCGCCTCCAGCCCTCACTCGTTGAGTGGTCAGCCAGCAGACGCCGTGTCTTTCGTTCCAAACCAGGTCTTGATCTTCGCGAACAGCGGATGCTCGTCCACTGAAGTGGGCGTTGAGGCCTGCTGCTGAACTCCGTCCAGTCGCGTCCTCACCTCCTCGGGGGCCAACACATCAGCCTGCCGGCCGATGGCCAGCGCCCCTTCAAGAACCCTGATGCCCTCCCGGATTGGCAGTCGCCAGCGCATGCGTGCGGCAATGTAAGCTTCCCGCTCCTGCTCGACCTTGGGCGTGTCGGCGCAGGCCAAGCGGGTTACAAAGGGCAGCAGGTGCTGGCGCTCCTCATCCGAAGCCTCGTCGTTCAGCTGCATCGCCAGCCGGCAGATCGGGCGCGAGAAGCACGCCGGCATGTCCTCGATCGCGCGCACCGGCTGGTACGGAAAACCGGCCGCTACAATGGCCGCTTCATTGATGCAGGTGCCGCCGTCCTGGCCAGGGAACGTGTGTGAGCCCTGCTTCAGCTTCCAGTTCAGAATGTTGTCGAAATGGTTCATGGCAGCCATCCACATGCTGCCCCCACGCCAGGATGGTGATCCTTTACCAGCCCTGCTGTCAATCGGACCGACAGACCTTCGGTGTCGGCACTCAGCTCATCGCGCCGGAGCTGGGCGCTCAGACAAGTCATCACCATCAGGGGTCAGCGCAAGAGTGCGCCGGGAGACCGGCAAGGAGTAGATGGTGCAAGTCCATCACAATGAAGGAGTAGCGATCCACATTGGCCCCGAGTCATGCGCGGTCGGCTGTGAGGCCGCCTGTGAAGGGTTGACAGGGGAGCATGCAGGCCAGCCATTGAGCCGCGAAAGTGACGCTTTTCGGGTGCCGACGTTCTTCTTGTATGCGGAAGGCAACATGAGCCGGCGCGACAGCGCGAGGGCCGGCTCGACCCGACGTGGTCAGAGACCCTGGCATGCATGGACGCTCCTTGCACGGGAACCGGGAGGCCTCGGGATTGGCCAGAGTGGCGTGCCACGGCTGGTCCGCATCGGAAGGCGAGGAGCCGAAGCCGGTGATGAACGGTCCCGAGGAGTCAGATCCTGCCATAGTAGCGACGAACCTTGCGAACAAAGCTGGGTCACCAGCAGCGGAGCAGGGGGAGCCAAGGGCAGGACCAAGGGGAAGGCGGACCAGCACAGCACATGCCGGGCTCAGGACCGGGAAAGTGTGTCCCAGGTGCTGGCCCGCATACGGCAAGCCGCAAGGCACAGAAAGAAGGAGAAGTTCACGGCGCTCTTCCATCACATCACCCCGGAGGCCCTCAGGATGGCGTTCTACGCGCTCAAGCGAGAGGGCATTGTCAACTTGAGCAAATCAGGACGGGTTGAGGGCGTAACGACCAGACCTAAGTTATTGAAAGTACGTCCTGGACCTTGGGACAGAATCCCTCAAAGCAGGGCAAATCTGGTCAAGTTGACAATGCCCCCCCCTCCTTATCCCAGACGAAGCTGTCCTTGGAGCGCAGGTGAAAGTAATAGCGAGGCATGGCCGTCCCCCATCGGTCAGGAGGCGGGGCGGCGGGCGCTTGCAGGCTACAACTTCCAGCCACGGTGCCTTGTTCGACGGGCAGGCCGCTCAGATCCCGCGCAGGGGGCGGCCAAGATGCCGCCGGCCCGATCAGGATCCCGTCACATTAACCATCGACCTCCGGAGGCTCCGCCGCGGAACATCCACGGCTTGACGGGAGCGGGCCGTGGCGGAACATGCGACCCGGGCAGGATTCGGGATCCCCGGTTCGGAATGCCCTGTTGACCAGATTTGGAACCCCACCCGAGTTGCCCATGCAACCTGAGGACAGTTTCACGCCTTCACGGCAGGACGATTGGCTGGCTCCGCTGCTGCAGGGGTGGGCGAACAGCCAGCAGGCGGTCGGGCTGTTTGATGAGCAGGACCGGCTGCAATACGCCAATGCCGTCTACCGCGAGATCTTTCTCGGCGGCCAGGAGGGCTCGTTCACCCTATCGGAGCTGCTGCGCTACGGCTTCGAGCATCGGACCGGAACCGTGATCGAGTGCGGGGACCTCGAGGCCTTCATCGCCGACATCTACACCCGCCGGCGCAAGATCGGGCCGCATCAGGCGTTCGAGACGGACCTCATGGACGGGCGCTGGTTCTTCATGAACCAGACCGTCCTGCCCAACGGCTGGATTCTCATCGTGGGCACCGACATCACCGCGCTCAAGCACAACGAGAAAACCTTGCGGCAGGCGGCCGAGACCGACCCGCTCACCGGGCTGGCCAACCGCCGGCAGATGTTCGGCCTTTTGGACCGCGCCTTGGCCGACATGGCGACGGAGCCGTTCTGCTTGGCGCTGGTCGACATCGACCGGTTCAAGAACATCAACGACCGCTTCGGGCATCCGGCGGGCGACGCGGTGCTGAAGCAGTTCGCCGACCTGATGCGGCACCGCCTTGGAAACGCCGGCTCATTCGGCCGGATCGGCGGGGAGGAGTTCATGCTGCTCCTGCCGGGCCTGGACATCGGCGGGGCGGAGGGACTGCTTCACAGGCTCAGCGCGGACATCCCGCCCCTGCCGCTCGGGAGCGGCCGGTCGAGCATCGTCTACACGGCCAGCGCGGGGCTCACTGCTGCGTCCGCCTCGGACAGCGCCGAAGCAATTGTGCAGCGGGCGGATCAGGCCCTTTATCTCGCCAAGGCGGCCGGGCGCGACCGGGCCATGACCCTGACGCGCGAAACGGAGCTGGCCGACAGGATTGCCTGACGGGCCGCCCGCTGTCAGGCGCGTGCGCTGCCGGCCGCCATGTCGCCCTCTGCGCGGTTGGGCACCGTTGCAGTAACTTGAAAGCGGCATAACGGACCCAGTTTAACGGGCCACTCAGGCAGCAAAACCGAAGAGCTGATTGACCAGACGGACTTCGCTTGCCGCTCGCCATCCCCGCTTGTTGTAATGACCGCGGCGGATCATACGTATGATTTCAAAACCCTTTAGGGTCGCGGCGGCGGTTTCCATGCTCTGGAAACCGCGCGTTGGACGGATGACGCGCTTGAGCGCGCCATGATCCGCCTTGAGGATGTTATTCAGATATTTCGAGGTGCGGTGTACCACACCTTTCGGCAACAGCTCGTCGTTTTGCAGGCGCTGGATGGCCTTGGGATACGACGCCAGTTTGTCCGTGGTGATGGACGATGGTGGGGAGTGGCTCATCGCCTTTATGGCCTTATGCAGGAAGCGGTAAGCGGCGTCGGTATTCCGACGATCGGACAGCATGGAGGCGACCAGCCGCCCATGCTTGTCGACTGCGCGAAACAAGTACTTCCAGGTGCCCCCGACGCGGACGTAGATACCGTCTGAGCGGTCAAGGCCGATGGGCACCTGGGAACTGGTAAATGTCTCCGCTCTTAAGCACGCCAAAGCAGATATGAACCAGTTTGCGCATCGCGGCCCCTAAGGTCGACATCTTGGCCTTGCCTCGCTCAAGCAGCCGCTGTTGCTGGGCTTTGATGTCCGGGTTCAGCTTTGTGGCAACCACAGCTGCCATGCAAAGCGCGGCGCGCAGCCGGGAGTTGCCGGCTTTCGAGAGCCGCGGCCTTCCTCGAACGCTCTTCCCGGACTGCCGTTCAATTGGCACCAGTCCCAGAAAGGCTGCGGCTTGACGAGCAGTCTCGAATGGGTGGCTACGCAGCAGAGCAAGCATTCGCATCGCCGTCTTTGGACCCACTGCTGGAATCGTGCGCAGTCTCTCCAGATCCGCCTGCAAATCCGTGTGAGCGGTAAAATGCTCGGCAATCGCTGCCTGCAGCAGTTTACACTGAGCTTTGAGGGCCTTGATGCTGGTAATAAAGAAGCGCTTGATCGCACTGGAGCAGCCACGAACACAGGCCTGCTCATATCGGTTCTGCTCCCGGCGAAGATCGCCCTCCAGGTCATCCAGCCGCGCGAGCAGGGCTTGCAGCTCGACGAGGGGCTCGGCGGGAGGGGTCCATGCTCTCGGTCGGACCAGACAGCCGTAGCGCGCCAGGAGCACCGCATCGATCTGGTCGGTCTTGCTCAAGACTGCCATGCCCTTGGCGAAGCTGCGGATTTGCGCGGGATTGACGAGGGAAACCGTCATGCCTTTGGCCGGTAGCCATCGGGCCGCGAGTTCATGGTAGGCCGCTGTCGGCTCGAGGACCGCATGAACTCCCAAAGCCTCAACCTTGGAAACCTTCATCACCCAAGCGGCTGCTCTCTCAATGCCATCTAGGGATTGGGAAAGGACTTCTGGCCAATGGGCCGCTCGCGGCCGTGAACGATAACCGCGCAATCCAGTCTCTCCTTTGCGACATCAATGCCGACGAACACCGTCATAGAGCTTCCTCTCGTCAGAAAAGCCCCTTGCGCTGATCAACCTTGTCAATGCAGGCTTGTCCTCATGGGATGGCCTTTGATACCGTCCGATCTCAGCTGGGCGCGTGGTGAGGCCGGGCGCACCATCTATGTCGCAGACTTCTGTCTTACGTCTCATTCGAGCTATCCCGGCCTCATGCTGTGGGAATGACCCGCAACGCTCATCAAATACAAGGTCTCGTCCACCCTCCAGGATCCTGAGCGAGGTCCCTGGTAGGGTCTGATCCGCTTCTCGATCTCGGGAGCATAGCGCTGAACCCAACGGAAGATCGTGGATGGATCAACAGCGACACCGCGTTCCCGCATCATCTCGGCGAGATCGCGATAGCTGATGCCGTACTTGCAGTACCAGCGCACGCACAGAAGGATGATCTCAACCGGAAAGCGACGGCGCTTGAACAGAGACAACAGGACGGCTCCTCAACAAACCGCCCCCTCATTATACGGCCGGGGTTAATGCAACGGAGCCGACCCTTTAGCCGTTTGCAGCTAGGCATATGACGTCGCTAGCGAATTCATGGCGTCAGCGGGGTCATCATCGGCGCCGATCGTAACCCCGCTGGATTTCTGGGTTGGGTCGCTCAACCAAGGCGTTGCGCTTCCCCAAGCAGGGGTCGAAGCTTCGGTGCCGATTCACACGCTAGTGGTTGAACGTCATGGGCGTGCTCAACAGGCTGATGTGAGAGACCAAAAGGAACTGCCGGGGAATCATTCCGCCCATAGTCTAAGCTCAGTTGCACTACCGTCGATGGGGCTTGCTCATCTCCTCCCAAAGGAGCCCTCTCACTGCCCGCCCTATAGATCCTTATGGCTCGCGAGGCACAAGCCGTCCCAAGTGAAGGTCGTGGTCTGATAACACCGGTCAGGGTTTATCGATGAGCCGCTTGATCTCAAAGATCGCTCCAATTAGGAAGATTGTGAACACGATGCCGCCGAAGATCACCGAGATGACGCTCCCGCTGACATTGGGATTGTGCGCCACCGCGATCATGAACAGGAACAGCGGCAGGACCACGGTAATCCCACCCAACAGAATGAGAATGCGTGTCGTGCTCATGTCCCCGACCCCTCCAATCATTGCGGGACCGAGTATGCCGTGCGCCCTCGCCAATGGCCAGGACTCATTGGGCTGATCCGGAGCATACGAAACTGGGGGCGGCGAGTTCATCAACGGCCTTGGTTTTCACTGCACTGCCGTCAATCGAGTTTGATCCTCCCCTCGCGGATACGCCCTCCTACTGACCTTCCATAGTTCCTCACGCTCTCCTACTGTCAATCGACGTCCAAGTTTGGCTCTGACTTAATTTGGGTGCCGCAGCTGTGAATTGGCACAGACAGTTGGCCCGTTGTGAGGGAAGCAGATTGCATTGGCTTAGTGACACAACATGGAAATCCGGTAGGGCCAGAATCGGCGCTGATGATGACCCGGCCCCCGCTATAAATTTGCAGCAACGTCATACACTTGGTGGCAGTCGGCTCAGAGGTTAGCGCTCAATGCTGATTCACAAATGGGTCGCATCTCTGCTTGCACAAGCGGCGGCAGGTGTAGTTTAGCATCGTCGGTTGTCAGTGAACCCGCCAAGAGCGGAACAGGATCTTACCCAAGACAGTACGGTGATCCTGTTGCGCCTCCCAAGCCCACCTGAACTGCGCCGCTACTAGATCGCTCCAGCGCCTGCAGGCGCTCAAGTCCTGGGCGGCTTGGATATCTTTTCTCCAGCGATGAAGCAGAAACTCCACAAAATCCTGCTGGTACGCGCTCGCAAGCAACCAGGAGACCGGAGCCTCAAAGCTCTGGATTTCTACGAGCGAGATTGAATTGCTATCGATGGCATGTCCCCCGGATCGGCTGGGAGTCTGCATCAGCATTTCGGCCTCCTGTACGTATTGAAGAAACAGTCATGATTTTATCATGGCGTTGCTTTTTCGCTAAAACAATAGCAGTTCAGCTCCCGGCAATTAGGTTGGATGGCAGCAGAGACGCCTAATCCTTATGGATGAAGGAGTGTCCACCGCAGCTGCAGTGGGATCATCTTCAGGATGTCGCCGGACATCGCTCTATGATTGCTTGTTTCGCTGTAGCCCCCGAGCATACTTCTTGATCTTGCCAGTGAACTTCTTGAGCTGGCATCGAACATCTCGATGCTGGCCCGCAGGTCGTCGGGACGAGCGGTGGTCTGGTAGCTCAGAGAGGTCTGAGAAGATGACTCAACAGCACAGCCAACGCTACGACAACCAAGGTTGCCATGATCCCAAGGATGATTACGCTTGTTCTCGCCTGACTGTGAATCGGCACCGACGGTTGGCCGGTCGTGAGGGAAGCGCAATGCCTTGGCTGAGCGACACAAAATGGAAATCCGACAGGGTCGTGATCGGCGCCGATGATGACCCCGCCGACGCTATGAAATAGCAAGAGAAGTCATGCACTTAATGGCAGTCGGCTCGAGGATCAGCATTCGATGCTGATTCATACCTCAGAAGCGCAAAAACTCTTTCCGGGTGAAGTAGATGGGCACATCTACCCGTGGCGGATAGCGTCGTGGCGCTTCTGCTCTGGCGCAGAGGCAGGTTTTGCAGCGATCACCCAGTGCCCCTGACGCCACTCCCACCAGATGCGGCCTGGGCCGATATCGGTGACACAGCAGGGCACTAAATTCGAGGTGTGGTCAGGCATACACAGCTTCTCCGTGTTCGCGCATGGGGCTTGGATCAGTCGCCGACTGGGCTTTGGTCTCGTGCCGGACTATCGGCATCGCCATAGCCACACCGTCCGTGGAGTTTGACCTTTGAGCCCAGCGCGGAGCGGTCGTCCAGCAGTTGCACGGCTTTCCAGACCGAGCTTGCCGCCATCTGGATCGGACTAAGCGGCGTGTTGCCCACACTCGAATTGGGCAACGGAGAGCAGGCTTTTTGATGACGGCGAGGACTGAGGCGATCTGAGTTAGCGTCCCAACCATGCTTGCCGTTGAGAACGAAGGTGACGTTTGCTTTCGGGCCTATTCATGCCGTCAGCAATCATATCGCTGCGCTTAAGAAGGGCGTATACTCCCGAACTTGGGAGGACATCAGAATGCAGCGAATCCGGTCCTATCTTTCTCAAGGCAACGAAGCGGTCTTTGCTACTGCTCTGGCATTGTTGTTCTGCGGAGCAGTGATCCTGGGATTCATGTAATGCTCTCCCAAGCCTTGATCGCGCTGCTCCTGATGGCTGCTGTCGTGGCGATCTACGTGCTCGCGGTCAGGTCTGGGTAGCGGGAAAGCTCTGATATCTTAGGATGCGGTGATTGCCCGCGCTGTCGCGGTGCGAGCCCCGGAGGTGCCCATGGCTTATGTCATGTTCCAGTACGACCGCCCGACCGACACGCCAAACTGGAACAATTACAACCGCCATGTTCGCGACTGGATCACCCAGCTTCTCCACATGTCTGGGGCTGTGTCCTTCATGGCCTATCGCACAGCGGACAAGGCCAGCCCCGACACCTTCACAATGCTGGAGTTCCGCACCCTGGAGGAGGCGCGGCAAGCCGCAGCATCTGAGCAAATGAAGATCATCCTGCAGGAACTGCGATCAGTCGGAGCCGCAGCAAGGGTCTTGCTGGTG
>NZ_QDGA01000074.1 GCF_003347665.1 Microvirga calopogonii | reverse complement strand
AAAAGCCCAGGCTCCGGGGCGTTGCGACCAGAGGGTCAGGAGGTGTCGCACATATACAATCAACTGACTCATCAGGATCAGACTGGAAGTACCGACCCGTACAACGGATCGGACCCTGTAACATCCAGGTGCTCCTACCCGAGCGTGCGAAGGAGTAATCCGACGTACGAAGCCTTGGGAACAATGGCCCCACTCTGACAGCCTCGATGCTGGAGGTGGACCAGGAGAGGACGGAACGGTTGAGCGTAAGCAAAGAACCTACATAAAAGCTCGTGAAGCCTAACCTGCCAAAGAGGCTGACAGGCAGGACCAAAATGGTAAGCGGGTCGGATCAGGTCGACGCCCTTGACCTGACGATGTTCAGAACTCCCGCCGGGTCATAGGTTCCAACCTCCTCCGACCGCATCTTCAGTCTGATCAACTGGGTAAGCCCCACCCGTCCCGCCTCACGGCGGTAGCCTAACCGTAAGGAAAGGGGATGACGGAGGGGGTAGAGGAGAGCCGGAGAAAGCGAAGGCCGCCTTGTAATGGGGCGGATAGGGCCACCGCACGGTGGAGATCCCCAGTCCGAAAGGACGCAGACTTCCGGCAGGTCTCAGCGATTGAGAAGCACTGGGACGATGCCAACCATTCGAGACGTTAGACGATGCTCGTCATCGAACAGAAGAATGGGCGGGACTTAGAGCGCTGGTCCGATATCAACTGGACCACCGTCGAAGGAACCGTGCGTCATCTTCAGGGCCGCATCTTTCGCGCCACGGTAGACGGGGATCTCGCGAGGGTAAAGAACCTCCAAAAGCTTCTCGTCCGCTCCATGTCGGCCAAGCTCAAGGCGATCCGTCAGGTGACCCAGGAGAATGGTGGCAAGCATACGCCAGGCATTGACGGAATGGTGTGCGACACTCCGAAAGCCCGCCTGGTGCTCCTGAAGAGCGGTCTGAGCCTCAAGGATTACCAGCCCAAGCCGGTGCGTCGGGTTTACATCCCGAAAGCCAACGGCAAAAAGCGCCCCTTGGGGATCCCGACCGTGAAGGACCGCGTCATGCAGGCCATCGTCAAGATGGCGCTCGAACCGGAATGGGAAAGTCGCTTCGAGGCGAACTCGTATGGCTTCCGCCCGGGGCGCTCCTGTCATGACGCCATCGAGGCCATCCACACCACGCTGAACCGGAAGGGCTGCGCGCAATGGGTGCTCGATGCCGACATCAGCGGCTGCTTTGACAACATTGATCACGATGCCCTGCTAAAACGGCTGCCGGTGTTCACGACGACAATCCAGCGCTGGCTCAAAGCCGGCGTGGTAGATCTCGGCAACCAAAAGGACACAACAGCGGGAACCCCACAGGGCGGGATCATCTCCCCTCTGTTGGCCAACATCGCGCTGGACGGTCTGGAACGGCAGTTTGGCTGTGAGCGCCCCAACGGAAAGCTGGTGAGCCCAGCTTTGCGACGGGGCAAGAACCATGGCCTGAACCTGATCCGCTACGCCGATGATTTTGTCGTCACGGCTCCCTCACGGGAGGTCCTCGAAGACTACGTGATCCCCACAGTGCAGGCTTTCCTTGCACAGCGTGGACTCACCCTCAGCGAAGCCAAAACCCGGATCGTCCATGTTGACGAGGGGTTCACCTTCCTGGGCTTCGAGATCAGGCGTTTTGGCGGAGTTCTGCTGACAAAGCCGCAGAAAGAGAAGGTCCGTGATCACCTGCGTGCGATCAAGACCTATCTGGCTGGGCATAAGCAGACCCCAGTGGCGACAGTGATCAAGGAACTTACCCCTGTTATGCGGGGCTGGGCCTGTTACTACCGGCACTGCGCAGCCAAGGAAACATTCAGCAAAGCCACCCACTGGGTCTGGGCTATGACCTGGACTTGGGCGAAGCGTCGTCACCCGAACAAATCCAGCAAATGGATCAAGGCACGATACTTCCTCGACGATGGCTACTGGACGCTCTCCGATGGTACGGCCAAACTCTACCGTCATAGCGCAACCCGGATCACCCGGTTCACCAAAGTGATCGGACGCTCATCGCCCATGGATCCGACACAAAAGGTCGACTGGGAAGAGCGCAAGAAGCGCCAGATGGTTCAAGAGACGTTCCGAAGGAATCGGCTGGAGTTACTGCAAGCACAGAACAACGCCTGTGGTCTATGCGGTATGACTTTCTGGCCCGGCGATCCAATTGATGATCATCACCTTGCACCTCGACACACAGGTGGAGGTGACGAGAGGGATAACCGGATGCTTGTTCACCGATGGTGCCATCATGCACACCATCAACGACATGGCTATAAAGCGGTTGAGGCTTGAGCCGTATGACGGGCAACTGTCACGTACGGTTCTAAGGGGGCGGGACCACAGCAATGTGGTCCCGCTACCCGGCAATGGACAGGATGCCTTCGCATCTCTGCCTCGCGCACTACGGACCTGGGCTGATGGGGTCCAGACGGGCGCCTGCATCGTCAGGCAAGCGCAGGAACGGACCATGCCGGAGTACATCCGTCCTGGCATGGTCCCATCGACGCGGGCGGTGACGCCCGCCGCTGTCGAAGTCCACAACAATGTCCGCTGGGTCAGCCTGATATGGGGATCGGATTCCCGTCCGCAAGGGGGGCGGCCCATTCTTCTTCGATTCGAATGTCGGCGTCGAGCATCCGCCGCTTCGCCCGCTCTGCGGCCTCGTCGGCGCATTTTTCCAGATGAGCGGTCTTGTTGATCACCTGAAGGTTGGGGGCGCCCCAGAAGGCGAGCAGTTCGGGCCACGGCCGCGTGCGATGCTCCGACCAGACGGCGAAGAGCGGGACGCGATGGTCCACCTCGGCCGTTTTGAGCAGGCGCCGCCCCGTCGTCGCGCATCGCCGCTGCTGGCGCAGCTTGAGCATCCTCAGATGATCGGGCGGCGCGGTCCAGAACTGCCACGCCACCACGCAGGCCGCATGCCAGGTGGCGTTCCTGTTCGGCTTGCCGTCGTCCCAGAGATCGCAATGCCAGCCGAGCCGATAGACGGACTGTCCGCAGACGCAGCAATGCCCCGGCCCGCGGGCGAAGGCAGCCTCCCGGTAGGGAGCGGGCGGGACGCGGAAGGACGCGGCAAGGCCGTTTTCCTTGTCGCGCCCGAGACGCCACTGCCATCCCGCCGGCTGGCCGCTCCGAGCGGCGAGCGCCCGCGCCAGACGGTCGGCCATGAGCGGGCGATGCCGCCAGTAGGATTCCACCGCGCGGCGCTGGGTCGGCGGGATCAGGGGCTGCCGGAGCGCGTGCGCCAGAACGCAGCCTGGGAACAGCGCCGAGAGGCGTTTCTCGAGCCGAGCCCGCGCCTTCTGGTTCCTCTCGTCTCGCCAGGTCGACATCCGATCCGCCGCGCCCCCATGTGAATCGTGATCCGTCTTTAACGCATCGTCGTTAACGAAAAACCGGGTCCCCTTTTTCGCACGATGCCGCTAGGCTTCCACGGAAGGATCAAGAGATCCGTTGGGAGAGACGCCGATGAAAGCCCTGCGATGCGATGAACCCGGCCGCTTGAGCGTGGTCCAGCGGGACGTTCCGCGTACCGGTCCCGGCGAGGTGCTGGTGCGCATCCGGCGCGTCGGGATCTGCGGCACTGATTACCACATCTTCCACGGCAACCAGCCTTATCTCGAATACCCGCGTGTCATCGGCCACGAGCTCGCGGGCGAGGTCGTCGAGGCCCCGAGCGGCAGCTCGCTCAGGAGCGGTGACACCGTCTGCATCGAACCCTATCTCTGGTGCGGCACATGCCGCGCCTGCCGACAGGGCAAGACGAATTGCTGCCAGCACCTGCAGGTCCTCGGGGTGCATCGCGACGGCGGCGCCTGCGAATACATCGCCGTGCCGGAGCGCAACGTTTTGCCGGCGACCGGCCTGAGCCTCGACGAGGCCGCCATGGTCGAGTTCCTGGCGATCGGCGCCCACGGGGTGTGGCGTTCCGGCGCCAGCGCGGCGAGCCGGGTCGCCGTGGTGGGAGCCGGGCCGATCGGAATCGCGGCGTCAATCTTCGCGAAGGTGCGCGGCGCTCACGTGTCGGTTCTCGACATGAATGCCGGGCGGCTCGCCTTCTGCCGGGACAAGATCGGCGTCGATCACGTCTTCGAGGTTTCGCCCGACATCGACGATCGCCTGAAGGCCGCCACGGACGGCGATTTCTTCGACATCGTCATCGACGCGACCGGAAGCCCCAAGGCGATGATGAAGGGCTTTTCCTATGTCGGCCACGGCGGCACCTACGTTCTCCTGTCCATCGTGCGCGCCGACATCACGTTCAACGATCCGGAGTTCCACAAACGGGAAACGTCCCTGCTCGGCAGCCGCAATGCCACGCGGCAGGATTTCGAAACCGTGCTCGACGTCATGCGCGGCGGCGGAGTGCCCACGGCCGCACTGGCAAGCCACCGCGGCAGCCTGGACGATGCGCCGGAGCTCATTCCGGGATGGTCGGCACCCGAGGCGGGCGTCATCAAGGCGCTGGTCGAGGTCTAGCATCCTGTCTCAGGCATTTTCTTGACAATCGTCCACGAGGGGCAGAGCCTCGATCCTGTGGCAGACGAACTGTTTCTGCCCGTTCATGTTTGCGTCCGCCACGTCACCCTTTTCGGGAGGTCGCGATGCAGTCCTTCATTCCTCGAGCTACGATTTACGCTTCGGCTCTTCTGTTCGTCCTGACGCCTGCCCTGGCGCAACAGCAGTCCCAGCACGTCATGGTCAATCCAGACGACATCACCTGGAAGGACGCGCCTCCCTCGCTTCCCAAAGGGGCGCAGATGGCACTCCTTTATGGAGATCCGTCGAAGGAAAGCATGTTCGTGATGCGGCTGAAGTTCCCGGCCAACTACAAGATCCCGCCGCACACCCATCCAACCGATGAAATCGTCACCGTCGTCAGCGGCGAAGTCAATTTCGGCATGGGCGCCACGTTCGATCCCGCTAAGACGAAGGCGATCACAGCCGGCGGCGTCATCGCCATGCAACCGGGCACGCAGCATTTCGTGCAGACTGACCGGGAAACCGTCGTACAGCTGAGCACACGCGGCCCGTGGTCCATCTCCTACGTCAATCCGGGCGACGATCCGCGCAAGTCGCAATAGGCCGTGGGACAGGCTACTTGAAGATCCGGCATTTCGGCGGATCGTACTCGAACGGGACTTTGCCCTCGGCGGCAAAGAACTCGTCGAAAGCCTGCTTCACGCCGGGCCAATGCGGGTAATCGTCGCCGATGAGCACGCCACCTTGGCGGATCATCGGCCACCATTCCCGCAGATCGGCCTTGACCGCGTGAACGTCATGGCCGCCGTCGATGTGAACGACGTCCGGCCGCACATCGTGGTGCCGGAACACATGCGCCGCATTCACCGAGTCGAGCGGCAGGGGCAGGACGTAATCCTGCAGCCCCTCCCCGACGATATTGGCCGCGAAGGTGTGGTAGAGCGACGGATAGCCGTTGATGAAGTTCAGGTGCGCGAACCATTCGTCGTTGTTCCAGTGATCCCAGGCGCCGAGCCATGTGTCGACGGCGATCACGACGCCGTCGTGGTCCATCTCCCTCATCTTGGAGGCGAGCGAGATCACGGAACCGCCCTTCCAGACGCCCACCTCGACCACCACGGCAGGCCGCAAGGCCTCGACGGCCTCGGTCAGGTAGCGATGGGTCGAGCCCCAGCCCTGACGATCCTGGCGGTAGAGGCTCTCGGGATAGGCCATGAACGGGTCCCGGCCGCGCCACATCCTGCTCACCAGCTTTTCGCGGATTTTCGTCATCCGTGGTCTCGCTCTGATCCGCGCATGAAGGTGTCGGTTGCCTGCCCACCCGGACAACCGTCCTCCTGCCGATAAGGTTCACGAGGCTCCCCGCCCGAGCCGCTTGCCTACCACTTCCGGATGCCCAATCGCCGAGCATTCTGCCGCGCGTTTAGGCGACATACGCATAGCAAGAGAACATTTACCTTTTCAGCATGCACTCAGCGCATGATACGCATTCGCTCAAGCCGTCTTTTTGCGGTGCACAAGACAGGCCATATTGCTAGACGAAAGTATAAGACAGCCGAGCCGAACCAGGACCATTCCGATGAGTGCATTGCAGATCAGCGCCCCGACCTCCCTCCGCAGCCCCGCCAGCACGCGGCATGCCGGCCCGGTGCTGCGCGTGCTTCATGCGGTGATCGCCGCCATGGGCGAGACCAACCGCCGTCGGGCGGAGCGCGAGATCGCCAGGATGGCCCGGAGCTACGGCATCGTAGCCGCCCAGCTTCGTGACTGAAGCTCGACCCAAACTCGAATTCAGGAGATCACCATGATCATCGTCAGCATCCTCCGCCTCTTCCGCAGCATCCTTTCCGACGCCCGACAAATGCAGCGTGAGGCCGTCCGCCGCCACCCGAACCTCGACTGGTAAACCCCAGCCGGAATTCTCTCTTTCAAGGAGACACCACCATGATCACGTCCATGATTCTCGCCCGCCTCGCCTCCTGGCGCCGTTACCGTCAGACCTTCCGCGAGCTCGACGCTCTCAACGACCGGGAGCTGGCCGATCTCGGCATGGGCCGCCGCGACATCCGCGCCATCGCCCGGCAGGCTTCCCGGTAAGTTACGCCGCAGGGGCTCTCACCCAACGGCGCCTAGGCCGCCTGCGCGACGCCCTGGCACAGGAATCCGACCGGTCGCGGCGCCCCATTGAGATAATAGGACTCGATGCGCTGGATCGTGAAGCCGGCCTCGTCGAGCAGTTTCTGAACGGGACGGGTCAGGTTGCACCCCACTGCGAGCTTGCGCCAGATCGGGTTGAGACGATGCTGCCAGGCGGCCACGCCGGCATCGCTCGACAGACCGTGCTCCAGGAACAGCACGCGTCCTTTCGGCTTCAGCACGCGCCGGACCTCGCGCAGAGCCTGCGCCGGATCCGCCACCGAGCACAGGGTGTAGGTAATCACCGCCGTGTCGACGACCGCGTCCGCCAGGGGCAAAGCCTCCGCCGGCGCCTGGATGATCTCCAGGGGAACCGGCGAGTGGCGGCGGCGTTCGCGGCCCAGATCCAGGAACTCCGCGATGGGATCGACGCCGATCACGCGCGTGACGCGGGCCGGGTCATAGAGCGGCAGATTCAAGCCCGGTCCGATCCCGATCTCCAGCACCGTGCCGGTCGCCTGCGGAACGACCTTCTCGCGCTCGGCCGCGATCCCCTCCATCGCGCACAGGCAACTGACGAAGCGCGGGCCGATATGGCGTGCATAGAACCCCATTCCGAGGTCCTCCCGTTTGAGTTTGGAAAAGATGCCCCCTTTTCCAACCATAACCTGCGCGGCCACTGCGCTCTGTGAGCCAGCGCACGCCGTCCCAGGCTTCGATGCATTTTCCCTCAAAAGCGGCGCCACGGATTATCCTTAATTTAACCAAGCCATCGTTAAATGACGCCTCGTAAAAGTATTGCTTCACGCATGAAGGCCTAACCGCTCCGGCCTCGTATTCCGGCCCTGACGAGCAACGGGCAAGTCATGCGCGATCGAGTTGTTGCGTAGAGTTCGCCATGTTGCACAGTTCCTACCGGTCAGGCGTCCGTGTCCCGCGCAAGAAGCGGCGCAATCTCTTGCCGACGGCGGTTCTCGTGGCGATCTCCATGAGCCCGCTCGCCTATTTCGTCGATTTCGAGCATCGGAGCGACGAGCCTCGCGGCGAACAGGTGAGCAGCGTCACCGCTCCGGCGCCCGTCCAGGTCGCCGCTGTGATGAACTACGACCCGACGCTGGTCGATCCCACGCTCGCCATGAAGGCCGAGGCCCTGCATTTCGCACGCAATGCTCCGCTGCAATCGGGATTCAAATTGTCCCCGGCGCAGAGCCAGGTACGCGTTGCGCCGGTTGCGCCTGCGACACCTGCACCGCCCGCCGAGCCCGCGCCTGTTTTTGCGATGGCAGAAGCGCCTCAGGCTATTCCCGCGCCGGTGCCCCTGCCCGTGCCGCGCCCTGCCGACCTGATGCCTCCCAAGGCTGCAGCGCCGGTCCAAATGGCAAGCGCACCGCCACGCGCGCCGATGACGCAAAGGACCGTGGCCCCAGTCAGTGCACCGGCTGACAACCGCTCCTTCATCGAAAAACTCTTCGGCATCAAGCCTACCACCCCACCCGAGGCGGCGCTCAGCTATGCTTCGCTCGACAACGGCACCGGGAGCATTTCTCCGACATCGCGCTTCGTCCCCTCGCCTGGGACCGGAAGCGGCGGGACCGCCGTCTACGACATCACCGCCCAGGTGGTCATCATGCCGAACGGAGAAAGGCTGGAGGCGCATTCAGGCCTTGGCGACATGATGGACAACCCGCGCTACGTGAACGTGCGAATGAAGGGCGCAACGCCACCCGGCACCTACGTGGTCAGCGAACGCGAAGCGCTCTTCCACGGCGTGCGGGCCCTTCGTCTCACGCCGGTCGGCGGCAGCGCCGCCATCTACGGTCGCGACGGCATTCTCGCCCACACCTACATGCTCGGCCCACGCGGGGACTCGAACGGATGCGTGTCGTTCAGGAATTACGACCGCTTCCTCCAGGCCTATCTCCGGGGCGAAGTGAAACGCCTCGTCGTCACCGCAGGCCACGGCCAGGACCTCCTCCCCCGCACGGCCCGACGCTCCGATCGCGCCATCTGACGCGGAGCATCAGCATCTCCGCCGTCTTGGCCAGGCAAGAACGCCGGTCACCTGGACGGGGCTGCCCCGCCTGAGCTGCTTCCTGACGACAATGTCGTGCGCGCACGCTCCATCAACGTCGTGGCTGCGTCCACGCAGGCCCTCATGCTGTCGCGCGGATCGCAGCGCACCGCCAGGGTCGTGTCTCCGGCGCGCAGCAGAAAGCCGGCGCCGCGCTGTGGGGCACGTGCCGACATTCGGCCGTCGAGCCCGCGCAGGAGATCGTCGAGATCGCGATCCTGCCGGCCGTAGGACGTCCCACGGTCGCCGGAATCGTCGGAACTCTGGCTGAAGGCAGGCAGGGCAACCAGCATCAATCCCACCGCCAGAAGAAGGGCTTTCTTCATTCACTCCTCCCATCGCTCGATCCACGTTCGAACTAGTCGCGGCAAACGCGCCTGCGCACCAGGACCAGAAGACTTCCATCCTGGTTCCTGAGGCTGCGGGTCAGGATGTAGCAGTCCCCGCTCATCCGCTCAGCAAGACGCTCCCGCAGACGGCCTCGCAAGGCGCCGCCGTTGTCCTCGTCGTCCCAACGTGAAGCTAGCCGTTCACGCAGACGCTCTCGCAAGGCTCCGCCACCGTCCTCCTCGTTCCACCGGGAGGCCAGGCGCTCGCGCAACCATGGATGATCTCTCAGGAACTCTTCTGCCCTGCCACGGCGATCACTGCGCTCCTGCAGCAAATCCATGAGTTCGTCGCGCTGGTCCCGCCGTTCTTGGATCAGATCCAGCAACATGTCGCGACGATCGGCGCGGTCCTGCAACCAGCTTCGCAGAAAATCACGCAAACGGCCGTCGCCGATATCGCTCCCGCCGTTGTCCCAATCGCTCTCCTGGGCGGCTGCCGGAGTGGCTGCTGCGAGGAAGAGAGAGGGCGAGACGACGAGCGTGAACGCCGCCATCGCCAAAACAGGCCATCGGGTCATGATGCTTCTCCAATCTCGAACCAAAACAGCTTCGACTCGGACGCACATCCGCGCTTTCATGCGTGCCTCCTCTCGTCCAACCAACCCTGAGGAGATGCGGCGCGGGAAACCAAGCTTCACCATGAAGGCCAGTGCCGAGGAGCAAGCGCCGGAACGCCACGACCTCGAGAACAGGACCAAAGGCACTGGGTTCACCGGCCCCACCATTGTAGCATCCATGATGGCTTCTTTACGTCTGAGCGCCGCTGAAGCGCTCAGCGTCGTTGAGCAAAAGCGGTACCGTGCTGCCTCTTTTGGGGATCGTTTCCGATTATCAAACAAAGCATCGCTCAGGCGTACGTCCTCCGGCGCTGCTGTCGCAAAATGTTCAGTCATTGTCCTCCTCGATCAAGCAGCCTGCGGCCCGACGTGGTTTGATCAGTTTCCGTGAAGACGGAACCAGGAACCCATGACGCTCGGGTTCCAAAGGGAGCGATGCCATGAAGGTCACCATCGGAGCGTCCAGTGCGATGCTGCTCGGCATTCTGCTCGCATCGGCACCAGCATGGTCGCAGCAAAAAAACGGCCCGTTCACCGCCTCCGGAGAGATCAAGATCCCGTCTCAACGCGAGCTTGAGCGGGACGTCTTCAGCGAGCCGCGGAACAACTTCTCGCCGATCGACTCGGTCGCCATAGGCGAGATGGACCATATGGACCGCCAGATCGACAACCTGGTCGAGCGCGGCATCTGCGACGGCTGCTGACCGCAGAGCCCGGCCGTCCGAACTCATCGACCGACACCGTTTTGTGAGGAGGTTTTCTCATGTCCAACACCGCCAATATCGGAACACCGCTTCCGGGGCGCACAGACCAGGAGCTCGAGCCGCTGCGCGTCAAATGGGGATGGATCGTGGCACTCGGCGCGGTCTTCGTGATCGCCGGCCTCATCGCCCTCGGCAGTGTTGTCCTGGCGACGGTTGCATCGGTCGCGGTCGTCGGGGCCATGATGCTGGTGAGCGGCATTGCCGAGATCGTCAACGCCTTCAGCGTGAAGAGCTGGGGCAAGTTCTTCCTATGGGCTCTGCTCGGAGCACTCTATGTGGTGGCAGGCGTCGTGACCTTCCGCAATCCACTCCTGGCCGCCACGGTTCTGACGTTCATGCTCGGCGTTGCGTTGATCGTATCAGGCTGCCTGCGCATCTTCCTGTCCATGCAGATGACGCAAGGCACGCCTTGGGTCTGGGTCGCACTGTCGGGTGTCGTCACCCTGCTCGTCGGCGGCATCATCCTCGCTCATTGGCCCATATCGAGCCTCTTCGCGCTCGGCATCTTTCTCGGCATCGACCTGGTCTTCGCCGGAGCCGGCTGGATCAGCATGGGACTCGCCCTGAGGCATCGGCGGACCTAACCGAACTCCTCTCGAGAACATGCCGGAGCATGGCCCACGTATGTCAGGGGCGGCAAGGACAATCGCAGGAGGAACTATATATGAACAACATCGACAAGTCCGCCGGTCCACCTAAGAAAAGTCGCAGACACGGCGCGCCTGCCTCGTCATCGGACCAGACCATTCGGCCGGACCGTTTCGCCGTGACGCTGGATGCGAAAACCGGCGCGATCATTCAGATCGAGGGCATCGACGCCACTGGCGCACGTCATGAACTCTCGAAGGACGAGCGGATCAACCTGACCAAGGACAACGGCCGGGCTGGACTGGAGGAGCTTCTCGAGCAAGCCTTCGAGGCCGGGATTGCCTGCGTGCTGGGAGGCAAGGCCGAACCTGATGAAGCCAAGGAGCCCAAGGAGGATGCCGATCTTCGTCGCATTCTGCTGAAACCGCTGATCGATGAAAGCCCGGCCGCGCGCCTAATGCGGCGCGACGTGCTGGACCGGGCCATCGTCGAGACGTTGATCCACCACAGCCTCAAATCCCGCTCCAAGCCCCCCGAGGGAAGGCCGGCGAAGGAGCCGGGGCCTGATCGCGCCGCCCCTGAAGCAACCTGATAAAGAATAGGAGACTGTCATGGCTTTAAGCGCTCGTGATGATGACCTTGCGCGCGTCCTGATCGGCAGCCGCGTGCTGAAGCGTCAGCGCATGCGTCGCCTGTTGCTCGCCCACCTCCTGCGGGAGGGACGAGAGGACGAGGACGAGGATGTCGGCGAGGAGGATTTCGGTGAAGAGGAAGGCGAGGAAGGCGGCGACATGGGCCGCATTCTGCGACTCCCGCTCGCGGCCGGGGCGGTGAGGCGCCGGCGCATGCGGCGCCTGCTGCTGGCCCACCTTCTGCGTGAAAGGCGCGCCAAGGAGGAGGATTTTGGTGAAGACGACGAAGGCGAGGAAGGCGAGGAAGGCGGCGACGAGGAACGCCGTATCCTGCGCCTGCTGATCGCCAGCCGCCTGCTGCGGCGCCGGCGCATGCGCCGTGTGCTCCTCGCCCATCTCCTGCGTGAAAAGCGGGGAGAGGACGAGGGGTATGGAGATGAGGACGAGGATGAGGATGCCGGCGAAGAAGAGGGAGGCGACCAGGAACGCCGCGTCCTGCGCCTTCTGATCGGCAGTGCGATCCTGAGACGCCGGCGCGTCCGCCGCATGCTCCTGGCCCACCTCCTGCGCGAGAAGCGTGGCGAGGAAGAGGGTTACGGCGAAGAGGAGGAAGGCGAGGAAGGCGTTGACGAACGCCGGCTTATGCGCCTTCTGATCGGGAGTCAGATCCTGCGACGCCGGCGTGCTCGCCGCATGCTTCTTGCCCACCTCCTGCGCGAGAAGCGCGAAGCGGCCTGACCTGCACGTCCAAAGGCGGCGGCGCGGTGCGGATGGGTCGGAGACCGGTTCTCCGGCCCATTCAGCACAGCTGCTCGCCCTGATTGATGGAGGGGCTCTATGTCCGATACAGCGCCTCTCACCCGCAGGCAGAAGACGGTCAGCGAACTCAAGCGTTTCGGGATAATCTTTTTCTATTTCTGGGTCCTGCTGGCCATTTCGTCCCTGCACAAGTCACTGATCCTGGAGGAAAGCGGCCTCCCCTACCGGCAAAGTTTTGCGATCATGAATGCGCTGGTATTGGCGAAGATCCTGTTCGTGGCGGAGGAGCTGAAGGTCGGCGAGCGCTACGAGCGGGAGCCGCTGATCTATGCGATGGTCTTCAAGGCGGCTGTCTATTCGGTTCTACTCGCGGCCTGCGAGATCCTTGAGGGCCTCGCCGTCGGATACTTTCGCAGCAAGACCATCGCCGAAAGCCTGTCAGACGTTGGCGGCGGCACCTCGTTCGGAATCCTGACGACGACATTGCTCCTGTTCGTCGCCCTCTTTCCCTTCTTCGGCTTCCGCGAGCTCTGCGCGGTGATCGGCGAACCGGAGCTGCACCGTCTTCTGTTCGTCAAGCGCATACGCTTGAGAACGATGGACGAGAGGTGACCCGATCGTCACCGTGCTTCTGTGGCAAGCCCATCAGCGTTCCCTTCGGTGGCTGACAGCATGAGAACCGTCGCCTCGAGCGCCATTCCCCTTCAGCGCATGCTGATTTCCACGCCGCTCACATTAGCGTTGAGCTCAAGCCCGATGTTGCGGCCACGCAGCTCAAGAACCACGCCCCTCGCATTCTGCAGTCGTATGCCGGATGCGCCACCACCGACCGCGACACCTCCGCCGACGGCCGAATAGGTTCCGATAATGTCGGTCGCCCGACGCAGGTTATACGCCCGTCCGACCAGATCGGCCTTCGATGCTCCAATGGTTGCACCCAGACTCAAGCCACCGACGCTCAGGGGATATCGCCGCCCCTGGAAGACGAGCGTTCCCCTGCCCCCGCCGACACCGACTATGAACCCAGCCTTCGCGATCTCAAGGCGGATTGTTCCGGTGGCGGCCCATCCTGGTTCCATCAGCACCGGCGAGGTCAAGACTGCCAGCGAAAGCAAACAACCACGGAGCGCTTGTCGGCATCTGAACATGGGTCCCTCCCTATCTCGCGAGCGCGGGAAAATTGCTTGTCCATTATGCTCCTGAGTGTAGGCACTTGCCACCCACCCCTGACATCGATGCGGAGCAGCTTGCGGACGATCAACTTCTTGCTGCTGTTCCAGGCACTCGCGCAGGAGTGAGGGTGGTTCGGTCGCTGCCGTGCCCAAACGAGCCACGATCTCGTGTATGATGCTGTCCAGACCTGTCGGCACGATGAACCTGGAGGTGAGCCATGACACTTTTCGAGGACCGCGAGCGGGCCTTCGAGCAGATGTTCGTACACGACGAGGAGGCGCAGTTCCGGGCGCTGGCGCGGCGCAACAGACTGCTTGGGCAATGGGCCGCTATGCAGCTCGGCCTTAAGGGCCAGAAGGCCGACGATTATGTCAACGAGATCGGTCGAAGCCTGGTCGCACGGGTCGTCGACGAGGGGCTTGTCGAGAGGCTTCGGTCCGATTTCCAGGCCAGCGGCGTCAAGCTTGCCGACGAGCAGATCCGTGAGAAAATGGCCGAGCTGATGGCGACAGCCGTCACCCAGGTCCGCTCGAGCACCTGGTGAGTGGACAAGTTCCCGCCTTACGCGGGCAGCTCCGTCAGGCGAACAGGGCGGGAAACCGTTATCCCTTTGCCCCTGATCCCCCGTTCACCGACTTGGTGCAGATGGTCATCAGCCGTCCGAGCTCGGCGTTGTAGTCCTGCAGGGTTTCCTCCATCCAGCGCGACTGGATGGCAGCGACATCCGCCAGGCTCTTGCAGGCAATCATTTCACGCGCGATCTCTCCATCTTTCTCCAGTCGCATGGAGACAAAGCCGATCATCTCGCGCTGACACTCGGCGCTCGCGGAGAACCAAGCTTCCGTGGCATTCGACAGGGCCTGACCACCGCCATCGGGCACAGCGATCCCGATCCCGATGCCGCTGCGCAGCGTGTCCGATACTCCCGATCTTGTCTGAATCGTGGTCATGGATCGCTCTCCTTGCATGAACTGCATCTTCAGAACGAAAGGGTCGCTTTCACCTGTTCCAGGCGGCTGATGGCGAAGTCGGCCTCTCGGCGAGCCCGCTCGTCCCGCATGGCCTCACGCATCGTTTCCAAGCGCAGGATCTCCTCGTCGAGGCGATCTCGCGTGAGTTCCTCGGGCGGCAGTGCTCTCTCGGCCAGGACCGATACACCGGAATTGGTGATCTCGACGAAGCCGCCCCGGACAAAGGCGCGATGGCCATGTCCTTGCGAGTCCGTCACCGCGATGATGCCTGGGTTGAGCATCACCATTGTCGGTTCATGTCCCGACATGACGGTCATATCGCCCTCGGTCGCGGGCAGCATCACCGCTCGCACCTCGCCGGAGAACATGACTCGTTCCGGCGAGATCAGTTCGAAAAGCAAAGTAGCCACAGCAATTCTCCCTGATTCCGGCCTCAGTGCCCACCGAGCACGAGGGTCTGTATTGGATACAGCAGCGCCTGGATGCGCAGGAGCATCGCATGCACGAGTCCGACTGCATCCACAGCGTGGAGAGCGATCCCCCGCATCGTGCCGGTTTCGGGCGCGATGATTTCCTCATGATGGTTGCTGTAGGCATTGACGATGCAGCTGCTGCCGGGGGTGACGCCGTTGAACCCGCCCTCGTAAAGGGGCTCGAGAAAGGCCAGGACGGTTCCCGGCCGCGTCACCTGCTGCGCGTCGAGCAGCTGCTCGCCGCTGCGGAGCTGCCCGGCGGCGATATAGTCCTGAACGCCAGTAATCACCATCGGGATGATCGTCCATGGCTCCGACGCACAGGTCGCCTCTGCCACCATTCCGACCTTTAGCGACTGCGACTCGACCTGCCCGAACCCGGCCTGCAGACGTCCCCTGCCCGCGCCTTCCGGAATCAGGATGCCGGCTGAACGTATGAGCGGGTTGACGACATCGCCCACACGGAGCGTGAACTGCTCTACCCGCCCATCGACTCCAGCCCGGACGACGGTCTTCGATAAATCGACCTCGGCCTGGGCCAGCTCGGCTTCGGCGCTGGCCTTCTGAGCGGGGAGCAACGTGGAGAGCTGCGCCTCGGCCTGCTGCTTGGCGGCGTTGGCGGCGTCTATGCTGCCCTGGCGGCCTTCGACGGCGACCTGCAGCTTCTCGATGTCGCGCGTGGCCACAGCGCCTGGATTGCGCCGATAGATCTCCTGCTTGGTCTCCAGCTCGTCCACCGCCTGCTGGTAAGCGCTCCTGGCCTCCTGGATCTTGCCATCAGCGACCTGGATGTCGGCCTGGGCGACCACCATGGCGGCTTCGGTTTCGGCAATCCTGCGTCGGGCCGTTTCTGCTGCTGCCTCCTGCTTGGAGCTGTCGAGCCGGAAGATCGGCGCGCCTTGTTTGACCGCACCGCTGACGCCGTCGACATAAATCTCGGCGACCCGACCGTTGGTCTCGGGCAGGATTGGGATGGTGCGGAAGTATGCGGTGGCATTCGTGGTGGCCGGATGGTTATAGAAGACCACCGTTATCAGCCCGATGGTGAGCATGAGGCAAGTGACGATGCCCCACCGCAATTCGAACCACATCGAATAGAGCGTGATCTCTTTTCCGATCCGCTTGCCCTGCCCGTAACGGCGGTAGAGATAATCCGGCAGGATCGTCAGCATGGAGCAGAGGATAAGCTCAAGCATGGGACTGCTCCTTCGGAATGCGATAAGGAGTGATGGTGGTCGGCACTTCGACTGGTCCCTCGTCCTGGGTGACGGCGGGAGCACCATTATCCGGCACGTCGTCTGCGCCCTTGCCCGGTGGAATGCCGGCGATCTTCTCGAGTGATCCGGCCATTCTGTTGAAAGTGCCGCCGAAGTCGGGAATGTCGATCAACGCGAGCAGCAGCCCGGCCACCCAGAAGATGTGTATGTGGGTGAACAGAGCCAGAAGACCCAGCACGGCGACGATTTCGAACTGAAGCTTGTTCCCCCTGTGGGCGATCCGCTCGGGCAGCGTATGCAGGCGCAAAAACAGGAGCCCGACAGCCAGTACGGCGAGAACCAGAAATATCGCCACGATCACCGTAAGAACATCGGTCCCGCCAGGCGCGGTGATGAAGATCGGCAGATGGTGAGGAGCAGCAGGGTTTATCGTTGCGGTCATATAGTCTCTCCAACAGGCGGTAGGGAGACAGCCTCCGACGCATCCTTCAGAGGCGTCGGCCTCGTCAGTTCAGGGGAAATCGCGAGGTCGGCCTCGGTCGCGGCAACGACCTCCTCGACGGTGACGCCCTCCTGCGTCTCCAGCAGCGTCGCACGGCCCTCCGGGAAACCGATCACCGCGAGCTCCGTCACAACAAGATCAACCGGCCGAATCGAGGTGAGCGGCAGCGAGCATTCGCGCACGATCTTCGGGCGGCCCTTGGCGGTGTGCTGCATGGCGACGATGACGCGCTTGGCCCCGGCCACAAGATCCATGGCGCCGCCCATGCCGGGCACCATCTTGCCCGGCACCATCCAGTTGGCGAGGAGGCCGTGCCGATCGACCTGCAGGCCGCCGAGCACCGTGAGGTCGAGATGCCCGCCACGGATCAGGCCGAAGGACATCGCACTGTCGAACGTGGACGCCCCCGGCAGGGCCGTCACGGGTTTTCCACCGGCGTCGGTCAGCCACGGCAGCACCATGCCGGGTTCGGGCACCGGGCCGGTGCCGATGAGGCCGTTCTCGGACTGGAAATAGACATGGATGCCCTTGGGAACGAAGGTGGCCACGAGGGTGGGAATGCCGATGCCGAGGTTGACCAGCATGCCGTCCCGCAGTTCGCGGGCGATGCGTCTGGCGATGAGGGATTGCGCGTCCATGGCGTCAGCCTTTCGCAACGAGGTAGTCGACCACCGGAGCGGGCGTCATGACGTGGTCCGGCGAGACGACACCGACCGGAACGATGTTTTCCGCTTGGACCACGACGGTCTCTGCCGCCATCGCCATCAGCGGGTTGAAGTTGCGGGCGGTGAGGACATACCCGAGATTGCCGAGGTAGTCGGCGATGAAGGCATGCACGAGGGCGAAGTCGGCCCGCAGGGCCGGCTCCAGCAGGTAGTCACGGCCATCGACCGCGATCTTCTTCTTTCCCTCTTCTGCAACGGTGCCGATGCCGGTCGCGGTCAGGATGCCGCCGAGCCCGAAACCGCCGGCACGGATGCGCTCGGCGAGCGTGCCCTGCGGGACGAGGTCGACCTGCAGCTCTCCGGCCAGCATCTGCTGCTGCGTCTCGGGATTGAGGCCGATGTGGCTCACGATCACCCGCCGCAGCAGTTTGGCCGAGATCAGCTTGCCGATGCCGATCCCCGGTGCCGCCGTGTCGTTGGCGATGACGGTCAGATCGCCTTTCTGCTGCCGCACGAGTTCATCGACCAGCGGCTCCGGCGTCCCGACGCCCATGAAGCCGCCCACCATCAGGGTCGCTCCTGCCGGTATCATCGCAACGGCTTCTTGCAGTCTGATGGTTCTCATCCGGCTCTCCTCATTGCGCGGCGGCGTCGTTGCGGCCCCAGTCCTGGAAAAGGGTGTAGGCGACGGCGAGCAGGACGGGTCCGAGAAAGACGCCGATGATCCCGAAGGTCAGCAACCCGCCGAGTACGCCGAGAAAGATCATCACCATCGGCATCCGGACCCCACGGCTGATCAGGTACGGCCGTAGGACATTGTCGAGGTTTCCGACCAAAAGGCCGTTCCAGGCCATCACGAACACCGCCCACCCCGTGTGGCCTTCGGACATCAGCCACAGTCCTGCCGGGAGCCAGAGCAACAAGAGCCCCACTGGCACGAGGGTGACGACCATCCCCACGGCCCCGAGCAGGATGGCTCCGGGGACGCTCGCAAGCCAGAAGCTGAAACCAAGCAGGATGCCTTGGACGAGCGCCGTGCCGAGGACCCCGTTGACGACGCTCTTAATCGTGGCGCCCGCCGTCTTCAGCACGTGGCGCGCCCGCCAGCCACCGAGGCGCGCCATCGCCCATTCGACACGGCTCTCCACATAAGCGCCGTCGCGATAGAAGAAGAAGGCCAGCACGATGCCGAACCCCACCTGGAGGGTACCTGACAGGAGCGTGCCGCCTTGATGCAGCGCCCAATCCCGCAACGGCACCGCATAGGGCGACAATGCGGGTCCTAGCCCCTTGCCCTGCTGGGATGCCTCGAGCCAAACCGTCTCCACCTTCTGACCGATGAGGGGAATGCGCCCGAGCCAGCCGGGCGGCGGCAGCCCCTGATCGATGGCGGATCGGGCGGCGGCGGTGAGCCGTCCGATATCGTCCGTCAGGTTCGCACCCAAGGCCAGAAGTGGGAGCACGAGCAGGCCGGCGATCGTCAAGGTCATGAGCAGGGCCGCGGCGGTCGGGTGCCGACCCAATCGCCTCTGGGCCTTCCGAAACAGAGACCAGGTCGATACGCATAGCGTGACGGCCAGGAAGATCGCTTTGAGGAACGGCGCCAGGGTGTAGATACAGCCGGCTGCCAGCACCAGAAGCAGCACGAGCCCGAGCGCCTTCTCCACATAGGATGCTTCGGAAGCGGCACCCGGCTCCCGGCTGTTCAACGCGTCCTGTGGATCGACCGTACGCACAGTCTCCTCCCGTTCCGACGGCCTCAACAGCCGGCACAGATGCTGCGGAGCGTCCGGCCCAGTCGCCGGTCCATCTCGCGGAACTTCCGGTCTGCCTCCGACTGACCGCTGTTGGCGTTCGTCGGCATGTCCTCCTTTTGGACGGTTGGGGGTGTCGGCTGGCGGGACTTTGGCCGGACAGGGACAGGCCCTGGCGTCTGCGCTGCGACGGCGCTCGCCAGAAGGAGTGCCGGCGCCGTCAGGGCGGCAACCCTGCTCAAGGGCAAGAGAATGGAAGACATTCGAACCTCCTGGTTCGACCGCGTGCTCACGCATGATGCCCGCTCAGGCCATGATGCTGAGCCCGCCGTCGACGTAAGTGGTCGTCCCGGTGAGCCTTCTGGCGAACGGCGTCGTCAGATAGGCCGCGGTGAGGCCCACATCCTCGATGTCCACCAGTTCGCCGATGGGCGCCCGCTCGATGGCCTCGGTGAGAAGGACGTCGAAATCCTTCAGGCCGGAGGCCGCCCGGGTTTTCAGAGGACCGGGCGAGACAGCGTGCACCCGAATATGTTTGTGCCCCAGCTCGTAGGCGAGATACCGCACAGCGCTCTCCAGGGCCGCCTTCACCGGCCCCATCAGATTGTAGTTCGGCACCACCTTGTTGGCGCCGTGGTAGCTCATGGCGAGAAGCGTGCCGCCCTCTTTCATCAGCGGTTCGGCCAAGCGCGCCATGCGGATGAAGGAGTGACACGAAATGTCCATCGCCACCTTGAAGCCTTCGTCCGAGCTGTCGACAAGTCGCCCCTGCAGATCCTCCTTCGGCGCGAACGCGATGGAATGCAGCGCGATGTCGAGGCTGCCCCAGGTCGTGCGGATCTGCTCGAAGACGCCCTCAAGCTGACCACTCTGCGCCACGTCGCAGGGCGCGAAGATCGCAGCCCCGAGTTCCTCGGCGAGAGGCTCGACAAAGGGCTTTGCTTTCTCGTTGAGATAAGTGACGGCAAGATCGGCGCCGAGCTCACGGAAGACCCGCGCACAGCCATAGGCGATCGAATGCTCGTTGGCGATGCCGACGACGAGGACCTTCTTGCCGTGCAGGATCTTCGATTGGATGGCGGCTTTGCTCAGTTCATTGGGTCGGTCGTTCATGGATTAGCCCTCGTGCGTCGCGTGTCGCTGGTGCGACGGGCGGAACGCGGCCTTGCCCCGGTCCCTGGATGTTCGTCCGTCTCGCGTTCCACCAATGTAAAAGTGATCGGCTCGCCCTTCGTTTTGCCTTCGTTATCGTCTTCGGCCAGCAGGCGCCTGATCTCGCCGAGCAGGGCGATCTGCTTGGCATTGGCCTCGATCCTCCCCTCCACGCGACCGAGCATATCGAGCAGCCTACGCCGGTCCGCAGACGACCGGAGGAGCTTGGGAAGGGCCATGAGTGCCTTCACCGGCTCGAAATCGACGATGTAGGACTGCTCGCGAATGACATTGCGGGCCTCGTCGGTGGGCATGTCGAGCAGCCCGATATCCTGGCCAATAAGTTCTCTCGTCCTCTTCATGGCCGAAAGCCGGCGGCGCCCGGTTCCGGCCTTCATCAGGAGAAGCGCCGCCCGGACCATGGCTTCCGTGCGGTCCCCTTCCTCGATGTGCGACAGCGCCTCCTTCACGGGTGGAGCGTTGCGGGCGTCGATGGGCTCTTCTGCGGCGGCTTCCTTCTCTGCTCCGATGCCGATCCCGGCCGGACCGTAGATGCGGAAGAACCTGTTCTCGACCGCAGCATCCCGCAGGTCACGGTAGAGGTCCCACGAGGCCGAGGTGACGGCGGCGGCGCAGCGTTCCATCTTTGCCGCCATGCCGTCATTGTCACGCGGCGCTCGGTTCGCCTTGGCGATGTCCGCCACGCCCTTGATGGGCCATAGGAAGGGATTGAGGTCCGATAGGGCCCAGCGCTGAACTCTTTGAGGATTGAACGCCCTGGAGAGCCCGGCCGCGGCCGGTGTGACCATCGGCGCAATGAAGGGATGAACGAAGGTCTCGTAAGCGGAAGCGAGCGCCTCAGAGGTCTTTTCGACGGCCTCGAAGGGCATTTCGTCCTTGCGGTTGTATTTCTGCAGGACCTGCAGCTCCTCGACACGCCGCTCGGTCAGCACCACATCGTAATGCACGCTTCCATCCGTGTTCTGCTCCTCGATCTGCATGCCGTAGAGACCGGGAGGCAGATGCTCGATGTAGTCGATGAGATCGACGATCTGGGTGTATTCCCGCTTGGCGACCGAACCCGAGACGAAGATGCCGAGATGACCGACGCTCTTGTGCATCAGGCCGACGAACACCTGCCCGTTGGCCTTCAGCGCTTCGGTGGTCGGATACAAATCGGCTACCCAGTTGAAGGCCTGCTGCGGCGGCGTGATGTTGTCGCCGAGCGACGCGAACAGGATGATGGGCGACCTGATCGACCTCAAGTCGAAGGCACGCCCTTCGGACCACTCGGCATCGCCAGCCGCCAAATTGTTTCCGACGAACAGGTTCTCGACGATCCACTTGATCTCCTGCCGGTTCATCAGGAAGAAGCCGCCCCACCAGCGCTCGAACTCCAGGAAACGCTCGGGCTCGGTGTCGATCTTGGAGAACAGCGTGTAGTACTTGTCGAAATAGGTGTTGGCCGGGTTGAGATACTCGAAGTTCTCGACAAGGTAGGCACCGTCGAACTTTCCCGCGCCGAGATCGCTGGTGAGAAGCGCCGGCCAGAGGCCGCCGAGAACCCCACCCGCATAGCGCATCGGATTCTCGCCGTCGTTGCCGGCCCAGTACGACATGGGAGCACCGTTGATGACGATCGGGCCGACGAGATCCGGTTCAACGGCGCCGACCAGCATGGAGGCCCATCCGCCCTGGCAATTGCCGAACAGGACGGGCTTGCGGGTCTTGGGGTGACGATCGCCGACGATGCGAAGGAATTCGGCCTCGGCCCGGGAGACATCCGCAAGGGTTTGCCCGGGCATGGGTTCAGGGAAGAAGATCACGAAATAGACCGGGTGCCCTGCCTTGAGCGCGACGCCGACCTGAGAGGCCTCCTTGAAACCGCCGATGCCGGGCCCATGACCAGCACGCGGGTCGATGATGACGAAGGGCCGTCTCTCCGGGTCCGTCTTGACGCCTGCCGGCGGGACGATGCGCACGAGAGCGTAGTTCACGGGTCGTTCGAACGAACGGGCGTCCGCCACGATCTCCCAGTCGAAGGCCAACAGGGGGGGCTTGCCGGCCTTCTCATGCTCGATCCAGTTGTTGCCGCGCTGGCGCAGCGTGTCCCAGAACAGGATGGAGCGCTGCGTGAAATCGAGCCAATAGGCACTGGCGTCGCGCCAGAGATCCAGAGGCGATGTTGAGCGGACCGAACCATCCCTCAGCGGCTCGCCCGCTGCCTTCACAGCGTCGAAGTAGCGTTCAAACGCCTTCGCGCAGCGTTCCTGGTAGACTTGCGCGACCTTGGCCTGCGAACGACCGAGTTCCTTCAGGCGCTCGTGCCCGCCATCGTGTCGTTCTTCCGTTCTGGATTCGACTTCCTGCATTGCTCTTGTCCCGTCGAATTTCGCTTCCGAGGATCTCACTTCTTGGTGTCACCCCATTTGAGGAAGAAGCCGATGTCGCCGGGCAGGCCACCCGGCCATTCGATGATCAAGGCGCTCAGCCTGAACCCCGCGGGGCGGAGTTGGTCGCGCCACAGTTCGTAAGCCTGGCGCGGGCGTCCGGTGAGGGTTTCGGGCCAAGTCTGATCCGAGTTGTTGATCGCCCGCCCATGATCCGTGCACAGGGCATTGGGAAAGCGCATGACCATCAGTTCGGTCTGACCGCGCTCCGCAGCCGCCCGCAGCTTCGCCTTCAGGGGCTGGAGGATGTCCCGCAGCGCATCGGGCGTCAGGTTGAGCGGCTCGGACAGGCGCTTGATCAGATCCTGGCGCGCCTTCTCGGCGCGGTCCATGCCCTCGACGGACTTGGTGGCCTTCGCCATCTGCATCTCGGTCATGTAGTTCCGCAGATCGGACGCCGACATGAACGTCTCATCCCCAAGCTCCTGCTGGGCGGTGGACTCGTCCGGCTTTGTCTTCAGGGTTTCCATGGCATCAATCTCCGTGGTCAGGATGCAAGTTTGGCCCGTGTCGCGCCGAGCACGCTGCGCGTCTGTCGGGCGATCACAAGCTCTTCGTTGGTGGGGATGACCCACGCGGTGGGTCCGGACCCGGAGGAGATCCGTGGGCCGCCACTGCGGTTGGCCGCCTCGTCGAGGTTGAGCCCGGCCCATCCGAGGCCGGCGATCACCTCGGCGCGGGTCGCCACGTCGTTCTCGCCGATACCCGCGGTGAAGACGAGCCCGTCGAGCCCCCCCAGCGCCGCCACGAGCGAGCCGATCTCTCGGGTGATGCGGTACACGAACAGGTCGATGGCGCGCCTGGCATTCGGATCGCTCGCCGCCTTAGAGCGCAGCACCCGCATGTCGTTCGAGATGCCGGAAACCCCAAGCAGCCCGGACTTTTTGTACAGCACGCTCTCGGCCTCCGCCGGGCTGAGCCTCATCTCCCGCAGCATGAAGAAGATCACCCCGGCATCGACAGCGCCGCAGCGCGTCCCCATTGGCAGACCGTCGAGGGCAGAAAAGCCCATGGTCGTCGCAGCGCTGACGCCGCCGTTGAGGGCGCACAGGCTCGCGCCATTACCAAGATGCGCGACGATCACCCGTCCCTTCGCGAGTTGCGGGTCGTAGTCCTTCAGTACCGACGCGATGTAGTCGTAGGACAGGCCATGGAAGCCATAGCGCCGCACGCCGCGCTCGCGCATCTCGCGCGGCAGGGCGAACAGGGTGGCAATGTCCGTTTGCGTCTGGTGGAAGGCGGTATCGAAGCAGGCGACCTGCGGCATCCCCGGCAGGCGGCGGCGCACGATCCGGATCGGCTCCAGGTTGTGGGGCTGGTGCAAGGGTGCAAGCGGCACGAGCGCCTCAAGCCTCTGAATGACGGAGTCATCGACCAGCACAGGAGTGGAGAACGCCTCGCCGCCATGAACCACCCGGTGCCCGATGGCGATAGGCTTGCGCTCCTCCCGGAACTGGCTCAGCCACGAGACGAGGTGCATCAGCGCCTCCTCGTGCCCGATCCG
>NZ_QDGA01000073.1 GCF_003347665.1 Microvirga calopogonii | reverse complement strand
GACGACCGTCCGAAATCGCCGCCGCGGCTGATCTGGCCCGGCTCCTCGTCGCCGTACTCGGACGCGCCGCCGCCGCCGCGGCTGTCCAGGATCGTCAGCTCGCCGCGGAAGCGCTGCAGCACCACCTCGGTGGTGTACTTCTCCTGGCCGCTCTGGTCGGTCCACTTGCGCGTCTGCAGCTGGCCCTCGACATACACCTTCGAGCCCTTCTTCAGGTACTGCTCCGCCACCCGGGCCAGGTTCTCGTTGAAGATCACCACCGAGTGCCACTCGGTCTTCTCCTTGCGCTCGCCCGTGCCCTTGTCCTTCCAGGTCTCGGACGTGGCGATCCGCAGGTTCACCACCGGCTCCCCGTTCGACAGACGCCGCACCTCAGGGTCACGCCCCAGATTCCCTACCAGGATCACCTTGTTCACACTGCCCGCCATGACGGCTTCTCCACTTCGTCTCTCCTGAACGGCTAGGGCATCGGGGGGATGCCTCACGTTTTCAGGTCGGTTGCACATTCCTGCCCTGGATGGGGCATCGCCTATTGTTCTATATTTGTTCCACGTGAAACACAAGAGCGGCGTCCCGAAATCAACATGCCGGGAGGGGCGCAGATTGGGACAATTTCGATCGAAGTTCCGATGAGAGTAACGTAAGCCATGCCCTTAAAGCCAAGCTTCAGGAGGCTGCGTTGACCGACACGACCTTGGATGAGGCGGCAGTTGCCGCAGCATGGGACCGGAACGCCGAAACATGGGCGCAGGAAGTGCGGAATGGGCTCGACCTCTATCGTGAGCTTTACACATTTCCTGCATTTCTCAGCTTCATGCCTCCCATCGCGGGAAAGCGCGTGATCGATCTCGGCTGCGGCGAAGGGTCCAATACACGCCGGTTTGCCAGGCTCGGCGGCATCATGACAGGAGTCGACCTTTCGAGCGAGATGATCGGATGCGCCCGGGAACAGGAAGAGAAAGAGCCTCTCGAGATCGCTTATGAGATCGGCTCCTTCAGCGAACTTTCGCCTTTAGCCGATGGGGAGTTCGACGTCGCGCTCTCGACGATGGCGCTGATGGACGGACCGGATCTGTCGGGTGCGCTGAAGGCAATCTCGCGTGTGCTCAAACCCGGCGGCGCCTTGTGCTTCAGCGTCCTTCACCCCTGCTTCGTCACGCCAGCCGTCAAATGGCTGACCGATAGCGCAGGCGCTCACCTCGGCCTTCGCGTCGGCCGCTATTTCGAAAGGGAGCCCTTCATCGAGTATTGGCGTTTCAGCAGACGCGACGGGAGCGAGCAGAAACAGGGGACGGAGCCGTTCGAGGTGCCGCGGTTCCCGCGGACACTCTCCGATTACATCAACAGCGTCAGTGATGCCGGCTTCAGAATTGTAAAGCTCGAGGAGCCGCGACCGAGCGAGGAATTGGCCCGCAAGCATGATTGGCTGAACCGCTGGTACCAGCACGCTCCGCTCGTCCTGTTCGTCCTGGCCGTGAAGGCCTGAGCGAGTGAGGATAATAAAAAAGCGGCGCCAGAGGCGCCGCCGTTGAGAGATCCAGCGCATCGTACGGAAAAGCGGACGCGGTTTTCCGCACGATGCGCTGGGCTCTCGAAGGAGTGGAGCATCGGATTGAATCCCAAAAGTGGAATCCACTTTTGGGTCCGATGCTGTAGTTTACTCCGCAGCCTGGAGATAAACCACTTTCGACTGTGAGCTCTGAACCTCGCGCAGGGTGCGGGCCATATAGGTCAGCTGTTCGATGGCTTTGTTGAGATCGAGCTTGGTGCCATCCTCGAGATCGTAGGCCTCGCGTCCGCGATAGAGCCGGTTGACCTGACTTTCCATCTCGGCAGCAGCCTCACGGATGCGGTGAACGAGGTTGTCGGCAATGACATTGGCGTTGTCGTCGACAACGCAGAAGCCGACATCGCTTGCGCGGACCTTGGCCATGGGATGATTCCTCTTCTTGTTTCGTCTTTAGGCAACGGCTCGCTGCCCATGCTCCGCATAGATGCCGAGCCGGCGAGCCAGGGAATGTTTCGTTACGGGTCCCACCCAGGGCAGCGTCGCGAGGAAGCGCAGCTTGTCGGGATTTGCGTTGTACTCTTCGAACAGGCGCTCACGCTCGCGCCAGATCGTGTCGATCGCCTCGGCCTTGGCCGGGTGGCGAAAGCCGACGCGAACCGTCGAACCAAAGGCAAGCGCACGCATACAGCGCTCGAAGGTGCGGCGGCCGATGCTGGGCGTCACGCTCGTATGGCAGATCGCTTCGATCACGTGCTGAGCGAACTCGTCCGCCGTCTCGGGAGGAGTCATCCCCGCTCCGGAGATGTCTCCCTGAAAAGCATGGGCGCCATAGCGCATGGTTTCTTCGAGGCCGAAGCTCGGCATTAATCTCACCGTAAGGTCCAGGCAGCCTGAAGCAGCTGGACGAGCTTTGTCCCAGTCTTTCGGATCCGACGCTGCGCCCGCCATGGAAGGTCGGCGCCTCGCGTTGGACTCGAGCGTTCGGAACGGATACGCGGGGTCTTCAAAAACGCGCGCATGCCCAATGGGGGGCGGATGCGCCAGCCATCGTCCGGGCTCGGAAAACCTTGACCATTCAAGGGTTTGTCCGAACGGCGCGGTTCAATGAAGATGGGGTTCGAGCCCTGCGAGTGCAAGGTTCGCGGGATCAAAGGAACCAGGTTGGACGTGCGCCTGGTCTCCCTCGCAACCTTCGGCCAGGGCGAGACCTCGCAACGCGCGATTCTGAACGTCTGCGCCAGCTCCGCGCCTGCCGTGACCCCATAAACGGAGGCCGCGCAGGAGAATGCCTCGGAGAACGGCCCTATGGCGCACCAGCTCTTTTCGGCCATGTGCAGCGGCCATGTCCACAGACCGTCCTCACGGCGCTGGCCCACGCTCTCCCGGTCGATGAAATAGCCCGTTCGCTTGTGTTCCAGGCCACTCTCGACCACGAGCCATTCCTCGTTCTCGAAAATCGGCCGTTCATCCGTCATGGCGGTCATCGCAGAGTCCTTTGCGGCGGTGAGCCGCGGCTGCCCTAATGGCGTCACATCCACGACGCATACATAGGATGCGAACAAACCAAGAACATACTCCCGAAGCCCGCTATGTCAAGCAAAGTCGGCGGTGTGGGACTGTAATCTTGGAGTAACAGGTACTATGTGGTGGGTCAGATGGCAGGATTGAAGAGATCGCTCTCGATCCCGTTCAAAAAGAGGCAAAGTCGTTGCGGCGAAATATCGCTGGCGATAACTGAAGCTCGACCATTCCAACGCAGCGGATTCGCCACCCCATGACCAACCTGACACGCTTCGAGACAGACCAGCTCCGGCGCCTGGAAGACATGCGAAAGACCTTCGACAAGCTGCGGGCGGAGCGGATCAGGGCCGAGGGCGAGGTCGAGCGCCTCACGCGCGAACTCGAAGAAGCGCGGGCTCTTGCCTTATCCGAGTTCGGTACCGACGATGAAGGCCAGCTTCAAGGCCTGATCGAGGACGCACAGGCGCGCAATGCCAAGCTCGCCGACGAATTTGCCGCAGCCCTGCGCGACGTCGAAGCGCGTCTCAAGCAACTCGGAGACGAGCATTGATTGGGCCGGATGTGGATCATGAGGTCGCGCGGGCGCAAGCCTCCCTCGCGCGTCTCGAAGGGCGGCGCGATGCTCTGCGTAGCCGCCGCGAGGAATTGACACGCGAGGTCGAGCTCGCCAAGGGGCGCCTTGCCGTCAAGGACGAGGTGGAATCCTTCATCGAAGCTGTGCACGGCTCCGCGAGCCGCCGCAGCCTGTCGGCGTTCGAGACGCTGCTCACCGCTCTGGTTCAGGAGGTCCTGCCGGGCGAGAAGCCCGTGGCGCTCGATCTCTCTACCGAGAGGGGGCTGGCATCGCTCGACATCTGCGTGCGTCGCGCCGACGGCACGCTCGAGGATGTGCTGGAGGACAATGGCGGCGCGTTGACGAACGTGATCGGCATGGCGCTGCGGCTGATCGCGGTGGTCAAGGCGGATGTCGCCCGTTTTCTCGCCCTCGACGAAGCGGATTGCTGGATTGCTCCGGATCGCGTCTCGTCCTTCTACAAGGTGCTGGAGGATGGCGCCGCGCGTCTCGGTGTACAATGCTTGGCCGTATCGCACCACGACCTGTCGCAGTTTTCCGGCACGTTCCATATTGCCCGTATCGTCGGCGAGCCTGTCTCCGGTGTCCATGTGCAGTCCACCGACACCAGTACCGCATGGGGCGATGCGCAGCCCGGATTGCGGTTCGTCCGGCTCGTCAACGTGCAGGTCTACGAGGACGCGACGCTTCACTTGAGCCCTGGCGTGAATGCGCTGATCGGCCCGAACAACCGCGGCAAGTCCACGTTCATCCGCGCCCTTCGCGCGGTGTTCTATGGCGAGGCCCGCGACAGTCTGGTGCGGGCAGGTGCGAAGGCCGCGAGCGTCGAGATCGGCGTGGCGGGGCGTCGGGTTCTGCGCTTCACGCGCCAGCCGCGCCGCTCGCCCGTCAACATCTGGTCCTTGCACGAAGCAGACGGCTCCATCGTCGAGGAGCAAGGCATGCGCTACGAGACCGGCGGGCGCAATGTGCCGGATTGGGTCGCGGATCTCATCCGCATCCGCAAGGTGGAGGATCTCGACGTTCACATCGCGCACCAGAAATTTCCCGTATTCCTCCTCGGAGAGACGGCGTCCCGCCGTTCCGCCGTTCTCTCGATCGGGCAGGAGGCCGGCTATATACGCGACATGCTTGTCATTCATCGCGAGCGCTGCCGGCGGGACAACGATCTCGTGCGCAACGGCGAGCGCGAACTGATCGCCCTCGGCGAAACGCTCGAAGGAATGAATGATCTCGATGAGCTCAAGGGCAGACTGTCGGCCATTGGCAAACGGGCCGGTGACCTCAAGGATGCCTCAATGCAGCTGCAGAGGCTGCAACAGCGCACATCGCAGCTCGCTGATCTTCATGGTCGCTTGGATCAAGCGCGGGCGCGTGCCGGCATCACGGCAACGCTGCCCGACGCCGAGCAGCTGATCAACCTCACGCGTCTGGCAGAGCGCTCACGCGAGCGTCGGCGGATCGGGGAGCGGGTCATCGGGCTTAGCCATGATCTCGTCCTGGGCAAGGCCCGGGTTGCGGCGCTGCAGAGTTTGCCTGAGGCTCTTCCGACCCTTGAAAATACGGCATCGGCGCAAAACATGCTGAAGCGCATGACGGATCTTCAGAACGCGTCTCGGATTGCGCGGAGCCGCATCGCGCAGGCGGACGAGGGGCTCTCATCCCTGCAGGGCGAAATGGCGCAGTTCATGGAGGAGACCGGCGGGCTCTGCCCCACCTGCGGCTCGCCCGTGAAGCCCGAGAACCTGCTGGACCATCACGCCCATTCCTCGCACTCAATCACGCCGTCGGAGCGGCTGACCGCATGATCGTGTCCGGAGATCGTCTTCCCTCACTCGCGTGCAACGGCATCCTCGTGATCGGGGATCCGCATGTGGGCTCGCGTCGTCCAGGGCGGCGCAGGGATGCCGTGTGGCCCCAGGCGGTGCTCGGCAAGCTGGAGCGCTGTGTCGCCATCGCCAACGAGCGGGGGCTAGCCGTCGTGATCCTGGGCGATCTGTTCGACCGGCCGGTCGAGACTGACGAGGCGCTCAAGAACCAGCTCATCCGCGTTCTGAAAGGATTCAAGCATCGGCCCCTCGTCAATGTGGGCAATCACGACATCCAGCACACGACGCTGACGGACAGCGATTCCCTCGCCCTGCTGGGCCTGTGCGATGTGGTCGATGTGGTGGCTGCATCGGCTCCCGTGATCGAGTTCCAGGTCGATGCGCGCCGGATCGGCATCGGCATGACGCCCTACGGCCAGACTATTCCGACCGATGCGCGCGGCTCCTTCGCCGGCGTCGATCTTCACGCGTGGTTCACGCATCACGACATCGCCTTTGACGGGGGCTATCCGGGGGCGGTGCCGCCATTTGCAGTCGAGGGCTGCGACGTTCTCATCAACGGGCATATCCACAAGACGCAGAAATCCATTCTGGCCGGGCGCACCCGCTGGATGAATCCTGGAACCATTACGCGCCAATCCGTCGACCTCGTGGATCACGTGCCGCGCGCCTGGATCCTGGATGGCAGCGGCGCATTGGAGCCGCATGCTCTGCCGTACGAGAGCAATGTGTTCGATCTGACCGGGCGTGTCGTCGAAGCGGCTGACGGTTCCGTCGTGGCGCGGGAAATCGAAAGTGCCTTCGTCACGCTGCTGCAGGCGGAAACCGCCACGGAGCTGAAGCGGAGCGGTGACGGCGCGATTGTCCGTGACGAGATCGAGGCGAAGTTTAACGCCGACAACACGTCGGATGCCGTGCGGGCCATCGTGCGCTCGCTTCTCGGCGAGGCGGTGGAGCGCCACGCGGCACAATCTTAGAACGCAAAGGGATCCGTATAGGGCAGGCGGCGTCGGCGGACCTGTGTTTCCGGCAGGATCGGGCGGCTGATATCGACCGCGATCAATCCCTCGCAGGCCAGCGCCAGAACGGCCGCCACGCCGTCCTGGGTGTTCATGACGGCGCTGGCGCAATCCACCAGCCGCATGGCCCCGACCTCGTCGAGCTGATGCAGAACCCGCACGCGGTCGCCCGCTGTCACGGGCGTGCGTTTGCAGGCCAGGATGAGGCGCATGGTCGTGAAGCGCGGTTCGGCCCTGATGGTGGCAGAAGTCTCGATCACGAAAGGACGGCCGTCCGCGGAGGTGATGCCCTGGATCGCTGCCGCCCGCAGCGGATGCTTCAGCAGGTCGTCGTCGGTCATGACATCGACCAGATAGGCGGTGCCGTCTCTGACGACCTCGAAATCCGCCACGTGTTCGATGGTCTCGTCCCCGATGGCGAAGGTCGCCGGATCGGCAGGCGCGCGCAGGGACTCGACCTCGGCATCGAGTTCGCAGAGTGCCAGGTAATCGGCGATCAAGGCGTTGCGCGTGAGCGGCACTGACGGGCGCTTCTGGGCCCGGCGGGCTCCCGAGCGGCGGGCAGGGCGCCTGTCCGAAAGGTCGAGGAGCGCTTGCGCGGACATCGGGGCCTCCAGCTTGGCTTGTCATATGGATGGGCAGACCGACCGGTGTTTCGGCGGTCCTCAGCCCATTATGGGAATGAGAACATATATAGAACAATATGCCGTGGGTCAAACATGGCCCGGCTCTGAGAGAGCGAATCTTCCGGCACCTCGGCAAGCTCTCGCATTCCAGGATTGGGACAAAATGGCACATGAGATAAGTGATTGCTGGGAAATAGGTTTTCGCCCGGCCGGATGAGGCTGGCATTGGACCGAGCAGCCTAAATTTGGTATAGAACAAATACCGAACGCGCCTGCCCTGACATGGCTGCGACAAGAGCGCGTCACCGATTTGCGGGCTCCTGAGAACGTTAGGATCGAGAATGAATACGACGGACAAGAAGATTTCAGAGGTGCTTGCGAAATTCGGCGAGCCGATGGCCGGGAACGTCTGGCGCGTCCAGGGAACGGCCGTCATTTATCACAAGACCCTGGAGCGCATCGCCGCCCAGGCAAAGGTCGTCTTCGACGAGCCCACGATCATTCGCGCCGAGCGCGATGAAGCCGTCATCCAGGTGACCGGGCGTATGGGCGATCGGGTGGAATGGTCGATCGGCGAGGCGCTGATTGGCGTGAACTACCGCGTCTCCGGCAAACAGGCGGCCTATGTCTACGCCATGGCGGAGAAGCGCGCGAAGGATCGCGTGATCCTCAAGCTCATCGAGCTGCATGGCTATGTCTATTCCGAGGAGGAGGCCGACGAGTTCAAGCAGGGTCGCCCAGGTTATGCCGATCCGCATGTGGAGCTCGAAAAGACCGAGCCGCAGAAGGGCAAGGTCGAAGCGGCGGCTGCAGACGGCAAGGTCGAGGACGATCTGAAGGCGAAGATCAAGAAGGCCAAGACCATCAATGCTGTCACGGACCTGATGCTCCACGCCGACACGCAGAAGACGCTCGCCGATCTGCCGGAAGGCATCCGCGACGAAATCCGCGACTTCGCCAAGGCGCGCCTCGTCGAACTCGGCTGGCCGACCAAGAAGGCGGCCTAACTTTCGCTGCGATCATGGACGAGATGACTTGAACATCATCTCGTCCATTTTTCTTTTCGCGGTAGCGTTCCGGCGCTCCTGGTCTTTCTGAACGATGCCGAAATCATCCGCCCTTCCTGCTCTTGGGCAGGACGCTCTATCTCTCGCCGAACATCTCGTCGGCTCCATCGAGCGGGTGACGTTCCACAACGACGAGACCGGCTTCTGCGTGCTGCGTGTCAAGGCGCGCGGTCACCGCAAACCCGTCGCCGTGGTCGGTCATGCGCCGTCGGTTGCCATAGGCGAAGTCGTCGAAGCGAGCGGCGAGTGGCTGCACGACCGTAATCACGGAGTTCAGTTCCGCGCCGTCGAGCTGAGGACTTCGGCGCCCACGACGGCGGAGGACCTGCAGCGCTTTCTCGGGTCCGGTCTTCTGAAGGGCGTCGGTCCAGCCGTCGCGCAGCGTCTCATCGCCTCCTTTGGATCGCGCATTCTCGATGTCATCGAAAAGAAGCCGCATGAGCTGACGCGCGTCCACGGAATCGGCATGGCGAAGGCGCTCGGCATCGGCGAGGCGTGGGCCGAGCACCGCGCCCTGAAGGACATCGCAGCCTTTCTCAACGCGCATGGCATCGGCGGCTTTCTGCTGACACGCATCTACCGCGCCTATGGCATCGGGGCCATCGACATCATCTCAGCGAACCCTTATCGGCTCGCCCTCGACTTCCCCGGTTTCGAATTCGCGCTGGCCGATCAGGTTGCCATGCAGCTTGCCATCGAGCCGACGGCTGAGATCCGGCTCCAGGCGGGCCTCGCCAATGTCCTGTCGGAAGCCGTGAAGGAGGGACACTCCGGCCTGCCCGCCGACGACCTCCTCCAGCAGACGGGCACCCTACTCGAAGTGCCGAAGACTGAGCTCGCGCCGGTGCTCGATACACAATGTTCAGCCGGTCAGCTTGTCGCCGATGAACTCGATGGCCGTCGCTGCATCTTTCTTAAAGGCCTCTACGGCGCTGAGATCTTCATCGCGCAGCGCCTCAAAGAGATCGCGCAAGGCTTTCATCCCTGGCGCGGGCTCGACACCGTACAGGTGATCGCCGAGGCGGAAACGGCCGCGGGTGTTTCCTACTCGTCGAGCCAGCGCGAGGCGCTCATCGCGTCCTGCCAGTCGAAAGTGCTGGTGGTCACGGGAGGTCCCGGTGTCGGTAAGACCACGCTCATCCGGAGCCTGGCGCATCTTTGCGCGAAGCACGATTTGCAGGTTGCCCTCTGCGCGCCGACCGGGCGCGCGGCGAAGCGTCTCGCCGAAAGCACGGGCTTTCCCGCCAAAACCGTGCATCGGCTCCTCGAGGCGTCCGAGGGCGGCTTCCGGCGCAATGCCAAGACGCCGCTCGACTGCAATCTCCTCGTCGTGGACGAGGCCTCGATGCTCGACATCCGGCTCATGGCGGCGCTCCTGCGCGCCATGCCGAATGAGGCCTGCCTGCTCCTCGTCGGCGACGTGGACCAGCTTCCCTCCATCGGGCCGGGGCAGATTCTGTCCGACATCATCGCGTCCGGTGCCATTCCGGTGGTGCATCTTCGGGAGGTTTTCCGGCAGGAGCAGGAAAGCCGCATCATCACCGTGGCTCATGCCATCAATCGCGGGCTCGTACCCGAGCTCTCGCACCGCCCGGATTCGGATCTCTATTTCGTCGATGCCGACACGCCCGCCGATGCCCTGGCCAAGATGACGATCCTCATGCGCGATCGCATCCCGAGGAAGTTCGGCCTCGATCCCGTACGCGATATCCAGGTCCTGTGTCCGATGAACCGCGGGCGGCTCGGCACGCATATGCTGAACGGCGAGTTGCAGCAGATCTTCAATCCGCCCGGATCCGAGAGCCTTCACCGCGCGGGCTGGGTCTATGGCCGAGGCGACAAGGTCATGCAGGTCAGGAACGATTACGAGCGCGATGTCTATAACGGAGAGGTCGGCGTCGTGCGTGAGGTGAACCGGGAATACGGTGAACTCACGGTGGCGTTCGACGACAGGCTCGTGGTCTATACGCTCAAGGAACTCGACGAACTGGCGCTTGCCTATGCGGTGACGATCCACAAGGCGCAAGGGTCGGAATATCCGGCGGTGATCGTTCCCGTGGCGTCGCAGCAGACCTCGATGCTGCGGCGCAAGCTCCTCTATACGGCGCTGACGCGGGCAAGCCGCCTCGTGATCCTCGTCGGAAGCCGTGCCGTGCTTGCCCAGGCTGTCACCCAGGAGGAGGAGCCTCGCCTCTCCAGGTTGCGGAACTGGCTCGGGTCCTGATCCCTTCCCCTTGGAAGGACAGCCATCTATATTGGTTGTCCCGGCGCCTTGTGGATACGCTGAGATGAATGTCGATGCAGGACAGGTGAACGATCAGGAACGGCGAGCCCGCGTGGGCCTTCTCGCCGGGGCGGTCTTGTGCCTGGTTGCCGCCGGCGGGATCCTCTGGTGGCGCTATGGCGGCGCCGTGTTCAACGACCTCGTGCTGACCACTCTGGCCTGGTGCTTCTGAGCCGATCCGGTGCGTGACGTCCTGGCGTGGCCGTGGCTCGTCTTGTTCCAGCGGAATGTTGCCGTCGCCAATTCCCACAGCCCTCGCCAGGCCGCGATGCTCACGAGACCATAGTACAACGGGAGCAGCGGCAGCCAGGGAAGCAGCCGCCAGAGCCGGCGTCTGTGCAGGGCGAACAACGCCGGGATCATGATCGCCGCTGCACCGGACAAGAACAGCGTCAGGCCGTAGATACGGGTGATGATGTCCCAGTGCGAGGTGTAGGGCCCGTTGGCTCCGGAATGCCATGATGCCAGGAACAGCACGGAAAAGAACGGGTAAACCAATGCGCTGAACACGATGCCCCAGGTCAGGACAAGAGCACCATAAAAGCGCCAGAAGCCTAATTCCCGGAGCAGGGCCCATGGCCTGCGCGAGTGGGTTGCCGCGGTCTGGACGAACCCCTTCATCCACCGGGTCCGCTGCCGCATCCAGACCCCCAATGTGCTCGGCGCCTCCTCCAGGGTTGAGGAAGGAAGATCACTGATCTCATAGCCCAGCCGCGCCAGACGAAGGCCGAGATCCGCATCCTCGGTGACATTCCACGCGTCCCATCCATGAACCGCCTTGAGAACCGAGGTGCGGAAATGGTTCGAGGTGCCGCCCAGGGGGATGGGGCTTCCGATCTCGGCAAGCCCCGGATTGAACACGTCGAACAACGCCGCGTATTCGATGGTGAACAACCGTGTCAGCCAGGAATCGTCCGTGTTGTCGATGGTCAATCGAGCCTGCAGGCAGGCGACATGCGGCGGCAGACGGGCGAATTGAGTGACGGCGAGGCGCAGCTGGCTGGGATCAGGAACGTCCTCGGCATCGTAGATGACCGTGAAGCGGCCCCGCGCCAGGGGCAGGGCGACGTTGAGCGCCCGTGGCTTGGTGCGCGGCTCGCCTTTGGGAGCAACGATAATCTCCACGTTGCCCGGCAGATCGACAGCCTGAAGAGCATCGAGGGTTTCCCGATCATCGGTTTCGAGCACGAGCTTGATGTCGAGCTTGGCCGCGGGATAGTCGAGCCGCGACAGGGCCTGGACGAGTCTGGCGACCACCCGCTTCTCCCGATAGAGCGGCGCTATGATCGTATAGGTCGGCAGTGCGGCATCCTCCACGCGGGGAGCTTTTTCCGCCGGTTCTATGGGATTCTCGAGGACCGAAGCTGCGAGCCTCAGGACGATCAGGCCCAGGAACAGCGGCCCTAAGGCGGCTCCCACGATCGCGACGGTCGGCCCGGGAGCATGGCCGATTCCGAACGCTGCAAGCGTCAGGAGGATGAAGAGAACGGCAATCTGCCCATAGCTGAGGGCGGTTGCCAACTCGGGAGCCTGCGTGGCCAGATCCGACCCGGCGCGATCGGCGATCCGTCGGCTTTGTGCGCGGAAGACCGCCTGTCTCAGGCGTGTCGGCGAGGTGACGGCACGCGATCGGCTGCGGAGCCGGGCTCCCAACAGCCGGGCGAGAGCGGCACCGCAAGGTGCCGTTACGAATCCCGATTTCCGACCCGCCAAAGGAGCGATGCCGACCAGAATGCTATCGGGGTAATGAGCCGATGCCGAGAGGCGAGGGGCCGCCAGATAGGGCAGCCCGAGCTCGGTCGCGAGGGCACGATAGAATTCGTCCTCCTCGACAAGGTCGTGCCTCAGCAGAAATTCATCCGCCGGGACGCCTGCGAAATGAGCAAGGATTGCTGCTTGGCGCAGTGCTTCCGGGGCATGACCATGATTTGCCAGGAAACCGATCTCGACCGGCAGCGCTGTTGACTGTGGGCCCGGCTCCGCTAGACCCTGCCTCATGAGCAGACGCTTTCACGGAGCGCTGTTGGTGGATGCCGGGTTGCGTGCAAGAGATGATCGATTGATGCTTCAGGATATTGTTACATTGGTTGCGCGCTTCCTCTCCAAGATCAACCCCCTTAGGTTGAGTTTGATCTTGCCGGTTCTTCTGCTGGTATCGGGTCTTGCGCAGGCCCAAGGCGTCAATGTCCCCAACTTCTGGGATTCAAGGGCTCTGCTCGAGCGCCCCGACCTGCCGGCCACCCGCACGATCCGCTTTCTCGTCGACGACGATTTCCCGCCGCTGCATTTTCCGGGGCTGGACGGCAATCCGACCGGATTGTCGGTGGAACTCGCCCGGGCCGCTTGCGAGCGGCTGAGCCTCACATGCACGATCCAGGTTCGCCGCTTCGACACGCTGCTCGATGCTCTGCAGGAGCGCCAGGGTGACGTGGTGGCCGCGGCCATCCCCATCACGACGGATCTGCGGAGCCGCTTTGCCGTCACGGCACCGTATTTCAAGATCCCGGCACGTTTCGCCGTACGCAAAGACCGTCATCAGCCGGTGCCCGAAGCCAGGACGCTGCAGGGCAAGACTATCGGGGTTGTCGGCGGTACGGCCCATGAGGCCTACGCCAAGGCCTTCATGGCGGGCGGCAATCTCAAGCCATTTCCTGAGCTGACCGCCGCACAGGCCGCTCTCAAGGCCGGCGAGATCGATTACCTGTTCGCCGACGGGCTCGGGATCGCTCTCTGGATCGGCGGAGAGGAGGCGGGCGGCTGCTGCGACTTCTCCGGCGGCCCTTACCTGGAGAGCCGCTTCTTCGGCGAGGGCATCGGCTTCATCACCCGGACCGAGGATGAACCCCTGCGCCGTGCCCTGGATTTCGCCCTGCAGCAGCTCTGGAAGGAGGGAAAGTACGCCGAGCTTTACCTGCGTTTCTTCCCGATCAGCCCCTTCTGACGTTTCGTCCCATTGAGGGGGGCAGGTTTACCGCATTGACCCTCGCTGCGGTCATCCCTAGTGTGCCGCGCTTCTGGAAGCATTTCCTGCAAGCACTAGGCCCATGTCTCACCCTCTGACCCTTGATCCTGCCCTGATTGAAGCCGCCCAGACTGCCAATGCCTGGCCATTCGAGGAGGCGCGCAAGCTCGTCGAGCGGCTCAAACGGACGGGAAAGAAAGAGGCCCTGTTCGAGACGGGCTACGGTCCCTCGGGACTGCCGCATATCGGCACCTTCGGCGAGGTGGCACGCACCAGCATGGTGCGCCATGCCTTCCGGGTGTTGACGGGAGACAGCATTCCGACGCGTCTCGTCGCCTTCTCTGACGACATGGACGGCCTGCGCAAGGTGCCGGACAATATCCCGAACAAGGAGCTCGTGGCCTCGGCGCTGGGCAAGCCGCTGACCCAGGTGCCGGACCCGTTCGGCACTCATGAGAGCTTCGCTCATCACAACAATGCTCGTCTGCGCGAATTCCTCGATGCCTTCGGCTTCGATTACGAGTTCATGTCCGCGACCGAGTGCTACAAGGCCGGCCGCTTCGACAAAACCCTGCTCACGGTGCTTGAGCGCTATGATGCCGTGATGGCGATCATGCTGCCTTCGCTGCGCGAAGAACGCCAGCAATCCTATTCGCCCTTCCTGCCGGTCCATCCGAAGACCGGCATCGTCATGCAGGTGCCGATCGACGAGCGCAAGTTGGATGCCGGCACCATCGTGTGGCGCGATCCCGATACGGGCGAGCGGTTCGAGACGCCGGTGACAGGCGGCCATGCCAAGCTGCAATGGAAGCCCGATTGGGCCATGCGTTGGGTTGCGCTCGGCGTCGATTACGAGATGGCCGGCAAGGACCTGATCGACAGCGTGAAGCTCTCGGGCGAGATCGCCAAAGCGCTCGGCGGCCTGCCGCCGGATGGGTTCAACTACGAGCTTTTCCTGGACGATAAGGGCCAGAAGATATCCAAGTCGAAGGGCAATGGACTCACCATTGACGAGTGGCTGACCTACGGAACACCGGACAGCTTGCGGCTGTTCATGTTCAACAAGCCCCGCGAGGCGAAGAAGCTCTATTTCGACGTGATCCCGCGGCAGGTGGACGATTACCTGACCTTCCTGGAGAAGTATCCGGCGCAGGATGCCAAGGCGCGCCTGATGAACCCGGTCTGGCATCTCCATTCCGGCGAGCCGCCGGCTCCCGAGCTGGTTTCGTCCGGGGGTGGCAATCAGCCGGGCACGACGATTTCCTTCTCCATGCTGCTCAACCTGGTGGCGGTGGCGAATTCCGAGGATCCCAACGTGCTCTGGGGTTTTATCCGCCGCTATGCGCCGGGCGTGTCGCCCGCGACGCATCCGCGCCTCGACAGCCTCGTGAAGCGCGCGGTGCGCTACTTCGAGGATTTCGTGAAGCCGCAGAAGGCCTATCGTCTGGCCGACGGGGTCGAAGCCGCATCGCTGAAGCGCCTGGAAGATGTGCTCGGCTCCTTCGAGTCAGGCGAGCGGCCAGCAACGGCGGAAGCGATTCAGGAAGAGATCTACAATGTAGGTCGTGCCGAACCGCGCTATCAGGACCTCAAGGCCAAGGGCGCCACGCCCGAGCGGCCAGGGGTGTCCATCGAGTGGTTCAACACGATCTATCAGGTGCTGCTGGGCGAGCCTCGCGGTCCGCGCTTCGGCTCGTTCATCGCTCTCTATGGGGTGAAGGAGACGCGGGCGCTGATTCAGAAAGCGCTGAACGGCGATCTCGTGCGCGAGCACGAGGCGTTCCTGAAAGAACGCGCGGCTTGAGCGGTACCTATTGCCGCGCCCACATGATCCGAGCCGACCAGGAGACCTCCTCGGCCGGGATCACCTGATCCTCCTGGTCCTTGGCAAGGGACGCCATCTCCAGGGTCTTGGCCGAGCGACGCTTGAGCTCCTTGGCCAGGATTCCGCCGGTGGTCGTGCAAACGACGATCCGGTCGCCCTTGCGGGTGCTGGCCGTCGGCGAGACGATGAGGATATCGCCATCGCGGTAGAGGGGGGCGAGAGCGTCGCCCGTAACCTCGAGAGCGAAAACCTTCTCCTGCCCGAAATCGGGAAACTCGATCTCGTCCCAGCCTGGGCCCTCGTTGGGCATGCCTTCTTCGTTGAACACCTTGCCGGCTGCCGCATCCTCCATGCCGATCAACGGGATCATGGAGCGGCGTAAGGAACCGGTAGGCTCGACGAGGCGGAGGAAATCCTCCAGGGTCGCTCCGGTGGCCTTCAGGATCTTCGAGATGGATTCCGTGGAAGGCCATCGCTCACGGCCTTCGGGACTCACGCGCTTCGACTTGTTGAAGCTGGTCGCGTCGAGACCGGCCTTGCGCGCCAGTCCTGATGCGGTCATGCCATGACGTGATGCCAATGCATCGATAGCAGCCCACACGCGCTCGTGAGATAACATTGTACGAACCTTCGCTAAGAGCGAAATATAATGAAAGCGAACCTACAATTAGGAATTAAATGTGACCGAAAAGTTAGACAATTGGCAACAGACTATTGAGACAATATGTCTAATTTGGGTTGCTCCTGATGCGACGCGCAGATACTCAGATCTTCATGCACATTATTTATAAGATTTGCCCTGTTTTGCTTTGGGAGGAGGCCGAAAAAGCCGGCTCCTTCACGGGCGCGCCCATCGATATCCAAGATGGGTACATCCATTTCTCAACAGAAAAACAAGTGCGCGAGACGGCCAGAAGGCATTTTGCGGGACAAGGAGATCTGCTGTTGATCGCCGTCGATGCCGATTCGCTGGGCGAAGCACTCCGCTATGAGCCATCCCGAGGCGGGGACCTGTTTCCCCATCTGTATGCGCCGTTGCCCTCGTCCGCCGTTCGATGGGTGAAGCCGTTGCCGCTCGGCGCGGACGGTCAGCACAATTTTCCGGATCTTTCCCGATGATCGGTACGCTCTTTTCCTTCGCCAAACCCGCACTTCACGCGCTCGATGCTGAGACGGCCCACCAGCTGACGATCCGTGGATTGTCGCTGCTGCCGATTTCGCCCGCGCCTGCCGATGATGCACGTCTTTCCATCGACGTCTTCGGGCGGCATTTCCCTAATCCCGTTGGGCTTGCGGCAGGTTTCGACAAGCAATGCGAAGTGCCCGACCAGCTCCTCGGACTCGGCTTCGGCTTCGTCGAACTCGGCGGCGTTGTGCCGAAGCCCCAAGCGGGCAACCCGCGGCCGCGCGTCTTTCGTCTGACCCGTGACGAGGCCGTGATCAACCGGTTCGGCCTCAACAGCGAGGGGCTCGATGCGGCGTGCCGGCGGCTCGCCAGCCGTCGCGGACGCCCGGGCATCGTCGGAGTCAATATTGGGGCGAACAAGGATTCGCCGGATCGCATCGCCGATTACGTTCTTTGCATCGAGCGTCTGTGCGGGGTGGCGGATTTCCTGACGATCAACGTCTCCTCGCCCAACACGCCGGGATTGCGCGACCTGCAGGGCGAGGCATTCCTCGACGATCTCCTCGCCCGTAGCATGGAAGCTCGCGACAGGGCGGATCAGGGCAGGGGTAAGACGATCATCCTGTTGAAGATCGCGCCCGATATTTCGCTCGACACGCTCGATGCGATCGTCGCAACGGCGCTCAGGCGCGGCATCGACGGACTGACCGTGTCCAACACCACCATTGCCCGGCCCGAGAGCCTGAAGGAAAAATCGCTTGCCTCGGAAACGGGCGGCCTGTCCGGCAAGCCGCTCTTCGTGCCGTCCACGAAGCTTCTCGCCGAGACGTTCCTGCGGGTGGAGCGGAAGATTCCGCTGATCGGTGTCGGCGGCGTCGATTCCGCCGAGGCGGCCTGGGCCAAGATCCGCGCCGGCGCGAGCCTGGTGCAGCTCTATTCGGCCATGGTCTATAAAGGGCCGGGTCTCATTGGCGACATCAAGCATGGACTGTTGCAGGTTCTCGAAAACGAGAAGATGAGCCTGGCGCAAGCCCTGGGCCGCGACGCATCGGCAATCGCCCAGGGGCGGTTTTGACGGTTCATCGCCTCACGATGTGCGGGCGAAGGTCTTCTTCGCCAGCCGAGGATAGAGGATGAACTGGCCGAGACCGCGTGCGCTTAAAAACGCGAGAAGCGCAATCCATGATGCCGTGTTGCCGAGTTCGTGGGCTGCCAGGAGAATGGCTCCGTAAGCCACGAAGGCGATCACCATCAGGTTGCGCATGGATCGGGTCCAGGTCGCTCCCGTGTAGATACCGTCGAATGCGAAGGCGGCGGCTCCGAAGAACGGGGTGAGGGCGGCAAAGACCAGATATTCCCGTGCAAAGGAGCGCACCTCCGGGTTCGTCGACACGAAGTCGATGAACGAACCGCCGCCAATGAGGAAAACGCCCGAGACGGCGAGCCCGAAGCCGAGGCTCCACCCAAGGCTCAGGCGCATGGCACGCCGGAAGCCACGCTCGTCGCGAGCGCCGATGCTCTGGCCGCAGAGAGTCTCGGCGGCGGTGGCGAATCCGTCGAGGAAATAGCCGCCGATCAGAAACATGTTGTAGAGCACCGCATTCGCCGCAAGCGTGACGTCGCCCGAACGTGCCCCAAGTGCGCTGAAAATCGAGAAGGCGAGGATCAGCGCTACGTTGCGGATCATGATGTCCCGGTTCATGGCGAGCGTCTGCAGCATCGCTGCCCGGTTCAGGATCTCACCCCGTGTGACCGCGAGCGGGTTCGAGCCGAGCCGCCGCAGAACCACGATGCCGAGGCCGACACCGAGCACCTCGGCCAGGGATGTGCCGATGGCCGCGCCCGCAGTGCCAAGACCGAAACCGAGCACCAGCGTCATCGTGAAAACGATGTTCGCCACATTGATCGCCACCTGCAGCAACAGGCCGAGATCCGTGCGGCCGCGCCCGAGGGTGGATCCCAGGATCACGTAGTTCGCGAGGGTGAATGGGGCGGACCAGATGCGGATGAAGAAGTAGGTCGAGAGGGCGTTCGTCACGGCCTGGCTCGCACCCGCCATGGAGAAGGCGAGGGTGGCGATGGGCCATTGCAGCAGGATCAGCAGAAGGCCCGTCACGCCCGCCACCAGGAAGGCCCGGGCGAGCGTCAGGTCGACCTCATGCCGGTTTCCGGCACCCGTCGCCTGGGCGGTCAGGCCGGCTGTCGCCATGCGCAAGGAGCCGAAGCTCCAGAACACGAAGTCGAAGATGACGGCGCCCAAAGCGACCGCGCCGAGCAGATGCGCCTCGCCCAGGCGTCCGATCACCGTGGCATCGACGAGTCCGAGGAGGGGCGTCGTCACGTGCGACAGGGTCATCGGCAGCGCGAGGGCCAGGATGCGGCGATGGGAAATGTCCAGCCGCCGAGTCGTCGGTGAGCCGTCCACGATAAGCCTCGAAAGCCTCAGCGCCGGCTGCTGAACAGACGCGAGATGAGCCAGAGCGGGACGACGATGATCGCGCCGTACAAGACCCAGCGTCCTACATCGAGCACCGTCTCGAGGCTGAGATCGAGAACGGAGGCGATCCAGTTGAACAGGCCCTCGATCAGCCGGAAGGGCGTGAGGTCCAGGAAGGCCAGGAAGGCGCCGACGAGGAGAGAAAGGAAAATCAGCTTCACCAGCACCGAGCCGGGGGAGCCGCCGAGAAAACGGTTCAAGTTGGACATGTCCTCATCTCGTCGCAAGCGTCACTGGAAGAAAGCGTAACTGGACCTGGGGCGTCGCGTGTGCTTCATCGCAAGGGCCGGCGACGAACGCAACCTAAACCGAGCTTCGCATGATCGATCCAGCCCTTTTCGACCCCTCCGCCATCAGCGACGAGATCCGCGCCCAGAATGCCGAGATCGTGGCAAAGCTCGCAGCCCTGCCGGATCCCATGTCCGTTCCTCCGGCCCTGGTACGGGAGCGGCGGCGTCAGGGCCTTGGGCCCTTTCCGCTGATGCCGTTGAGCAGCAAAGCCAGCACTATCTCCATCGATGGGCCTGCCGGTCCCGTTCCCTTGCGGATCATCGCGCCCGAGAACCCCCGCGGCGTCTATCTGCATATCCATGGCGGCGGCTGGACCTGGGGCACGGCGGACGAGCAGGACCCGTGGCTCGACCGGCTGGCGGATCGCTGCGGCCTTGCGGTGGTCTCCGTCGAATACCGCCTGGCGCCCGAGAACCCCTATCCCGCCCCGGTAGACGATTGCGAGGCGGCGGCCCTCTGGGTGATTCGTGAGATGGAAAGCCGGTTCGGCACGTCGCGCCTTTTCATCGGCGGCGAGTCGGCAGGGGCGCACCTCTCCGCGTTGACCATTCTGCGCCTTCGCGACAGGCACGGTCTGAACCCTTTCCGGGGTGCCAACCTCTTCGCCGGCTGCTACGACCTGAACCTGACGCCGAGCGTGAGGAACTGGGGCGGCGAGCGCCTGATCCTGAACACCGGTGACGTCACGGCGATGGCGAACAACCTGTGCGGTTCCCATGCGGACCGGCGCAGCCCCGATGTCTCGCCGCTTTATGCCGACCTCAAGGGCCTGCCGCCGGCACTCTTCTCCATCGGCACGAGGGACCTGCTGCTGGACGACACGCTCTTCATGGCGTCCCGTTGGGCGACGGCCGGCAATCGGACCGACCTCGCCGTCTGGCCCGGCGGCTGCCACGTGTTCATCCGCTTCGACAGCGCCCTGTCGGAACAGGCGCTGTCGCGGATCGACGGTTTCATCGAGAGGCTTTAATCGGCACCGGCCGGGGAGGGGCGCTGGGTCACGCCGATCTTCGAGGCGGCGATGACCGCCTGCGTGCGGCTGTCGACGCCGAGCTTGTCGAGAATGGCCGAGACATGGGCCTTCACCGTGGCTTCCGAGACGCCGAGCTCGTAGGCAATCTGCTTGTTGAGCAGGCCCTCGGACAGCATGGTCAGGACGCGGACCTGCTGCGGGGTCAGGGTGCCGAGACGGCGGACGAGATCGGCGGTTTCCGCATCTTCCGATGCGGAAAGATCCACATCCGGCGGGGTCCAGGTATCGCCCGCGAGCACCGCCTGGATGGCGCCGCCGATGCTGTCGATGTCGATGGATTTCGGGATGAAGCCGGAGGCGCCGAAATCCATGGCACGGCGGATCACGGTGGGCTCTTCCGTTGCGGAAACGATCACGACCGGCAGTTCGGGATATTGGGCCCGGAGCGACATCAGCCCGGAAAAACCCTGCACGCCGGGCATCGTCAGGTCGAGCAGGATCAGGTCGACATCCCGCTCCTGGGTCAGCGTGGCGTTCAGGTCATCCATGCCGCTCGCCTCGACCACCCGAGCCTGAGGCATGGTGGAGGCGACAGCCTGCCTCAACGCCCCGCGAAACAACGGATGGTCATCGGCAATGATGATCGTGGTGGTTTGACTCTGCACGTTTCGTCTTCTCCCACGAGATGCTTCCCTGAGCCTTAGCCGCATCCTTCACGAAATGGCAAGGCGGCAAACGTTGATCTCGGCTATTCTAAGGCAATCTGCGGAGGCGTCATATCCAATCATGTGGATTAAGCCCCGATCAGGTGGAATATAAGGTCGCGGCGGTGGGGTCTGTCCCGGTGCTCGACAAGGTAGATCCCCTGCCAGGTTCCCAGGCTCATGCGTCCCTCCACCACGGGAATGCTCAAGGACACGCCCGAGAGCACGGTTCTGATATGGGCCGACATGTCGTCCGGCCCCTCGGTCGTGTGGACATAGCCCGCGTTCCGGGGCGCCAGCCGGTCGAAGGCGGTCATCAGATCCCGGCGGACATCCGGGTCGGCATTCTCCTGGATCAGGAGCGAGGCCGAGGTGTGACGGCAGAAGACGCTCAGCAGGCCGTGCCGGATGCCGGTGCCGGATACCCAATCCGCCGCGGCATCGGTGATCTCGGTCAGGCCCTGACCCCGCGTGCCGACGCTCATCCGGCCGCTGGCCTGCCGCGCGATCTCGCCTTCGGACAGGGTTTCGATCCTCATCCCTTCTGCCTCTTCGCTTCCTTGTCCCGTAGGGGATAGACCTCCTCCTCGCCGCGCTCCAGGATCTTTTCAAGGGTCTCGATCCGATCCGCTTCAGCCGCAGGCTTGTCCCAGCGGATCCTGTTGATGCGGGGAAAGCGCATGGCGACGCCGGATTTGTGCCGCGTAGAGCGTTGCAGCCCCTCGAAGGCCACTTCCAGCACGAGGCCCCGGTCCTTGCCGTATTCCACCTCCCGCACCGGGCCGAAGCGCTTGACCGTGTGGTTGCGGACATAGCGGTCGAGCTTCACCAGCTCCTCGTCGGTGAAGCCGTGATAGGCCTTGCCGACGGGCACCAGCTCCTCGCCGCTTAGGCCCTCGCGCCAGACGCCGAAGGTATAGTCGGAATAGAAGGACGAGCGCTTTCCGTGGCCCCGCTGTCCGTACATCATCACGGCATCGACGAGGTAGGGATCGCGCTTCCACTTGTACCAGTAGCCCTTCGGACGACCCGGAAGATAGGGGCTGTTCGCCCGCTTCACCATGCAGCCCTCGATGGCGTCCGCATCGGGACCGGCCCCGACCGAGGCCGGGTCGGCGCGGGCGGCGGCAAGCTCCTCCCAGGTCGAGAAGGGCACCATGGGGGAGAGGTCGATGCGCGGATCGCCGATCCGAGCAACGAGCGCCTCCAGGCGCCTGCGCCGCTCCACGAAGGGGAGCGCACGCAGGTCTTCCTCGCCCTCGAACAGGATGTCGTAGACGCGCAAATGCGCCGGAAACTCGGCGATGAGCTTGGGCGTCACGGCTTTCCGGTTCAGGCGCTGCTGGAGCACGTTGAAGCTCTGGACGCGGCCCTCTCGCACGATCAGCAATTCGCCGTCGATGGCGCCCTCGAAGGCAAGCGCCTCCACGAGATCCGGAAAGGCCCGGGACACGTCCTCTCCGGTGCGCGAATAGATCCGCTTCACCGGGCGCCCGTCGCTGCCGTGGCCGGCGGCGGCCTGGAGGCGGATGCCGTCCCACTTCCACTCGGCCAGGAACTCGGAGGCCTCGAGTTTTCCGAAATCCTCATCTTCCAGGGGGTGCGAGAGCATGGACGGTCGGAAAGGCGCGGGATTGCCGGATTCGGGCTTGGGCCCGCGCCCCTCGACCCAGGCGAAGAGATCCGCGTAAGGCGCCTCCAGCCCGTGCCAGACCAGCTCGACCTCGTCGGGCTCGATGTCTCCGAGCTGGGCGACGGCAGTCTTGGCGAGCCGTGCCGAGACGCCGACGCGCAGCTCCCGCGTGATGAGCTTGATCAGCGCCCAGCGTCCGGTCTCGTCCAGGGCATCCATCCAATCGGCCACTTTGCCGGGCAGGTCGCTCTTGCTGGTGGTCGCGAGAGTCTCGATCACCTCGGTGAGGGTCGGAACGTGAGGCGGCGGGTTGTTGTGGCCGATGGTCGGAGCCTCGTCCGAGTGCGGGGCGACGCTCTCGTGCCCGGGCGAGGGCCAGATGAGGGCCACCGTCTCGGCCAGATCGCCCACATAGTGATAGGACATGCGGAACAATTCCGGATCGGTTCGCTCCTCGACGAGGCCGCGGATCAGGCCGGGCTTGGCCTCCTTGAACATGAGCGCGCCCGTCATGGCGGCGAGCGCATAGCCGCGTTCCGGATCCGGGGTATGGCGGAAATAATCGGTCAGGAGCCTCAGCTTCGCGTTGCGGCGGGGCTCGTAGCCGAGGCGGTCGAGGAGGGCGGCGAAGCGGTTCATGGCACGTCCCCTTTATCCTCCCCTTGAGGGGGAGGATCGGCTCGGAGAGCCGAGGTGGGGTGATTGGCGCCAACGCTTTCCGAATGTCGTGTTTCCACCCCGCCCCGCTCGCTGCGCTCGCGACCCTCCCCCTCAAGGGGAGGGTAGGCCGCCTCCTCCGCCTCGCCCTCGTCGCCATAGCCGAGCATGTGCAGGGGCCGCGCCCGGATGCCATGGGTGGTGCACCAATGGACCAGGGCGTCCTCCTGGCCATGGGTGACCCAGACCTCGCCGGCGCCGGTCTCCCGGATCGTGCGGCACAGATCGTCCCAATCGGAATGATCGGAGATCACCATCGGCAGCTCGACGCCCTTCTGCCGGGCGCGGGCCCGCACCCGCATCCAGCCGGAGGCGAAGCAGGTGACCGGGTCGGGAAAACGGCGCGACCACAGGTCCTGGATCGAGGAGGGCGGGCAGATCACGATGGCGCCGGCGAGCTTCGAACGCTCCGAGGCCACCACCTTCGGGGTTTCGCCCAGGGGAATCCGTTCCGACTTGTAGAACTCGGTCAGGCGCTCCATGGCGCCGTGGAGATGGATCGGTTTGTCGTAGCCCTCCTCGCGCAGCAGCGCCATGACCCGCTGCGCCTTGCCCAGCGCATAGGCGCCGACGATATGGGCGCGCTCGGGAAAGAGAGCCACGGAATCCAGAAGCTTGCGCACTTCCAGGCGGGTGTCCGGATGGCGGAAGACCGGCAGGCCGAAGGTCGCCTCGGTGATGAAGACGTCGCAGGGCACGACCTCGTAGGGCAGGCAGGTCGGGTCCTCCGCGCGCTTGTAGTCGCCCGAGACCACGACCCGTGTGCCGCCGGCCTCGATGGCGATCTGGGCCGAGCCCAGCACATGGCCGGCGGGCGTGAACCGCACGGTCACCTCGCCGACCCGAAGGCTTTCGCCTAAGCGAGCCTCCTGCGTGGAGCCCGCGAAATCCTCCCCGTAGCGCACGGCCATGATGAGCAGGGTCTCCCGGGTCGCCAGGACGGACCTGTGGCCCGACCGCGCGTGATCCGAATGCCCGTGGGTGATCAGCGCCCGCTTCACGGGGCGCACCGGGTCGATGTGGAAGTCGCCGAGGGGGCAGTAGAGCCCTTGCGGGGTCTGGGTGAGGATGTCGGTGGAACGCAGCGCCATGGATGAGAATATAGGGTTTGTCCGGTCGATATCAGGTTGAGGGATAATGCCGTGCTCCGCGATGGGCTCCATCGTTATCCCGGGTGGCGAAGCCGATCTGGATCAGGTGCAGGATGAGGCACTGGCACTCTTGTCATTCCCGCGCAGGCGGGAACCCATAACCGCGACGTCTCAAGACAGGACGAGCCGCGTTG
>NZ_QDGA01000072.1 GCF_003347665.1 Microvirga calopogonii | reverse complement strand
GCACGACCAAGATCCTGACCCTGTTCCATCCCGCCTCGGGCCAGGTGCGCCTGCAGCCGGCCGAGCACTGTACGAATGCGGTGCTGCATCCCTGGCTGCGCGAGCGTCTCAGCGCGATCCTGGCGGAGTTGCCCGCCCCAGCTGTCGCCGATCCCGCTCTCACGCACGCGGCGTGGGAGGCCTGGCAGGCCGGGCTGAGCCGGTGCTTCACCTTGCCGGAGGAGGTGCCGCCGCTGCGGCTGCTGTTGGTGTGGGACAATCTTACCGGCCACAAGACTCCTGAACTGGTGCTGTGGCTGTGTGCGCATGGCGTCATGCCGCTGTACACGCCGGTCGCCGGCAGCTGGCTCAACATGGCGGAGTCGATCCAGCGCGTGCTCAAACGGCGGGCGCTCGCGGGACAGCATCCGCAGAGTTCCGACGAGATCGGGAGCTGGTTCGAGCAGACGGCACGCTGCTGGAATGCGCAGCCGACACCGTTTGTCTGGAACGGCAAGCGCCGGCAGCGGCGCCGGCGCTGCGCGACGGAGCAGATCCATCGCGTTGGCGGTTCCGGAGCCTGTACCAGCCAACCGCTGCCCCAGCCGAAATCACAGGCACCAGCAGAATGCCAGACCCGACGGCAGACGACCCACTAGTTCGCCGATCGAGCCAAGCGGCATCGTCCGGCACGGGGAACCGAACCCATGGGCATCCGTTTCCGCCATGAGCCAAGGATGGTGCCGTGGCCTGGACCCGCTTCATGCTTCACTGCCTGACGGTCGCGATGCTCGCACTCGGCATCGCGAGCGCCCCGCTGTACGCGGGTGCACGGGCAGGGGACGTTCCGGCAGGGGTGCCGAGCCATCATAGCCATTTGGCCCAGGTCGCCCGCAGCACCCCCGGGCACGGCCACGTCTCCCCGGTGAAGCCGCATGCGATGGGCCAGACCTGCTGCCACCCCGGCTGCATCATGGCAGTCGTTCCTGGCTTCGCCACCCTCACGACCGACCTGCTGCCGTGGGTCATGGTCCCGATCCCGCGCGATCCGCGGGGTTCCCCCACCGCTCCATCGGGGATCGACCGTCCGCCGAAACACGCCTGAACCAGGAACGGAACAGGCACACCTCGGCGTGAGCTTCCGTTTGCCATGAGACTCAGCCCGCCGGCGCGTCAGGTGCCGTGCCCTTGCGGGCCGTGACCTCACCGCGCCTGGAATTCAGGAGAGAACCCTATGAACCAGATGTCCAAAGAGATGCAGTCCTGCATCGACGAATGCCTGCGCTGCTACCAGACCTGCCTCGGGATGGCGATGAACCACTGCCTGGAGCAGGGCGGCAAGCACGTCGAGCCGGAACACTTCCGCCTCATGATGGCCTGCGCCGAAATCTGCCGCACCTCGGCCCACTTCATGCTGATCGGCACGCCCCACCACAAGCACACCTGCCGCGAATGTGCCGAGATCTGCGAGGAGTGCGCCCGGTCCTGCGAGCAGGTCGGCGACATGCAGGAATGCGTCGACCAGTGCCGTCGTTGTGCCGAGAGCTGCCGGAAGATGGCAGCCTGACCCGATCAGGAACGAGACGCCCGGCCCCACGGGGCGCCGGGCCCCGTTCAGGGGCTGACCCCGGGCCGTTCCTTGCCACGGCAGGGAGCGGCCCGCATGTCCCGATAAGGAGGACATCGACATGTCCAAGTACATGCGCTTCGGCGCGATGATCGTGACGTCCACTGTCGTGATGTTCGCGCTGATGTACCTGAACGTCTACAGCTCCGATCATATCTACTTCAGCCAGACGCGGGCCTGGATGGCCCTGGTGATGGGCGCCACGATGGCCATCGTCATGCTGGCCTTCATGCTCGGCATGTACTCGAACGCCAAGGCCAACCTCGCAATCTTCCTCGGGAGCGTGGTGGTCTTCGCCGTGGCCCTCTACCTCGTCCGCAGCCAGGACACGGTCGGGGACGTCGCCTGGATGAAGGCGATGATCCCGCACCACTCCATCGCCATCCTGACGAGCGAGCGGGCACATATCTCGGACCCGCGTGTCCGCAAGCTCGCCGATGACATCATCAGCGCCCAGCGCCGCGAGATCGACGAGATGAAAGCCTTGATCGAGGAGATGGAGAAGGCTCACTGAACCCGCTCTCACCGTACCACCATGGCCGAGGACCGCGTGCTGGCAGGCCCATGAAGATTCAGAAGGGTACGAGGCCGTTGCGACTATGCATTGAGACCGGATCCGGAAGCCCCCGGGCACACACACCACTTGATCCAGTGACGACACGCAGCACTGGTCCCAATGGCCGAACCCCTCTCGTCATTGCTGCCATGACGATATAGGAACGCTTATCACTTATGTGGCGTGCCGGAGCCGGAGTCCGTTGGGCTCAATCCGAGCCGCATTCCTTTGCCTCTGAGGTCTGTCGTGGCGATCCGTATTCCTCACCGCTTCCACACATGGCGTTCACTCCCGCACTGGCGCAGCCGTATCGTGTTCTGGAGCGGCGGTACGTTGGTCGGGCTCATCGCCGCCTTGTTCGCGATCCTGGCAGATGAGGCGCAATCCGGGTTCCGGCAGGTGGTCACGGCCTCACCCTATTGGCCGCTCCTGCTGACTCCGGCCGCTTTCGCCCTTTCCGTCACCCTGGCCAGGCGCTTCTTTCCGGGCTCCCAGGGCAGCGGCATTCCCCAGACGATCGCCGCCCGGCAGCTTACGGACGATACGGCCCGCCAGCGGGTCGTCTCCGTCCGCATCGCGGTCGGCAAGGTGGTGCTCACGCTTCTGGGCTTGGCCTGCGGAGCATCAGTCGGGCGCGAGGGCCCTACCGTGCAGGTCGGAGCGTCCATTCTCCATGCTGCGGGCCAAGCCTCCGGCCGGCACTATCAGGGCGTCATTCTGGCTGGGAGCGCCGCCGGCGTGGCAGCGGCCTTCAACACCCCGCTGGCCGGGATCGTGTTTGCCATCGAGGAGATGAGCCGCTCCTTCGAGCAGAAGACCAGCGGGCTCGTCCTGACCACCGTGATCATCGCTGGCATGGCCTCTTTGGCCTTGCTCGGGAACTACACCTATTTCGGGCACAGCAGCGCCACGATCACCTCGCTCAAGGATTGGCTGGCGGTTCCCCTCTGTGGTCTTGGCGGTGGGCTAATGGGTGGCGTCTTCAGCCGCATCGTGGTTGCGGTTGCCCGGGGGAGTGGACGCCTGCAAGCTGTCGCCAAGCGCTATCCGGTGCTGTTCGCCGCATGCTGCGGCCTTCTGATCGCCCTTCTCGGCTTGGCCTCCGCCAACACCATCTACGGAACGGGCTATCGCGAGGCCCGGCAATTGTTGGAGGGCGCCTCCGATGTTCCGGCCAGCTTCGGGCTCTTCAAGATGGCAGCAACAATCCTGTCCTCGATCAGCGGCATTCCCGGCGGGATCTTTGCACCGTCGCTCGCGATCGGGGCCGGCATCGGTGCAAATCTCTCGGCGCTGCTCCCAGGAGTGCCGGTCAGCACTCTGGTGCTCCTTGGCATGGTCGGCTATTTCGCCGGCGTGGTGCAGGCGCCGATCACCTCATTTGTGATCGTGATGGAGATGACCGACAATCACGCCATGGCCATCCCGCTGATGGCAACGGCACTCCTTGGCTACGGCGCGTCCCGCTTCATCGGCACGGAGGCGATCTATCACGCGCTCTCTCAGGGCTTCCTATCCAATCACACGGAGGCGGCGGCGCCGGCTGGGCACCGTTGCATTAACCTCGGCCGTATAGCGAGGAGCGGTTCATCAAGGATCCGCTCCCGTGTCTCTGTTCAAGCGCCGTCGCTTTCCTGTTGAGATCATCCTGCTGTGCGTGCGCTGGTACTGCAAGTACGGGATCAGCTATCGCGACTTGGCCGAGATGATGCAGGAGCGCGGTGTCGCCATTGCCCCAAGCACGATCTTCCGCTGGGTTCAACGCTACGCTCCCGAAATCGAGAAGCGGGTGCGCCGCTATCAGGGGCTGCGATCCGGATCATGGCGCGTGGATGAAACCTATGTGCGGGTTGGCGGACGCTGGCGATATTTGTTTCGAGCGATCGACAAACACGGTCGGCTGATTGCCTCTATGCTGTCCAGCCGGCGTGATACCGGAGCCGCTTATCGCTTCCTGCGCAAAGCCCTGCGGGTGGTGAGCGACTATCCTCCTTCATCCATCACGACCGACAAACTGGCTTCGTATTCCAAGGCTATCCTGCGCCTGCAGAACGAAGGGCTTCTGCCGAACGATGTGGTACACCGCACCTCGAAATATCTGAATAACATCCTTGAGGCGGATCATGGCGCGCTCAAGCGCGTGATCCGGCCGACACGCGGCTTCCAGAGCATGAAAACCGCCGCCGCAACTCTGACGGGTTTTGAAGTCATGCGCATGATCCGCCGCGGTCATCACAACAAGCGGGGATGGCAAGCGACAAGCGAAATTCGTCTCGTCAATCAGCTCTTCGGTCTGGCTGCCTGAGCGGCCCGTTAAACTGGGTCCGTTATGCCGTTTTCAAGTTACTGCAACGGTGCCCTCCGAACGGGGTACCACCGCCGTCCAGCAGCATGTATGCAAATCTCTTCCGGAATGTTGACAATTTCCGGCCGCAAGCGTCCACTTCGCTAAGCCACGTCGCATCAGCGAGAGACTTAGGCTTCCGGCGGCGGGCCTGGAGGGACGGGCGATGAGCACTCGGCGTACAGCAATTCAAGTGATTGCGCTTGCGGCAGTGTCTGCGTTGGCCATTGTGGCGACCGGAGCATCCTCGGTCGAGGCCGCCGACAAGGAGCTTAAAATTGGGTTCGTCGGCGTAACCAGTGGCCCCGCTGCCGCGTGGGGGACATCAAATGTCCGCTCGATGCAAACTCGGGCCGAATGGTTAAATCAAACCGGCGGCGTGCGGATCGGTGACACAACCTACAACATCAACATCGTCACGTTCGATGATCAAAAGGATCCCAAGCGGGCGATCGCCGGCATGGAAAAGATGGCGCAGGAAGGCATCCACTATGTCGTCGGTCCAAACGTCGATGATGGCGCGGCGGCAGTCCGCCCTGTCGCCGAGAAGGCAGGCATCATCTACTTCCCTTATGCCTTCCCGAAAGAGCTTTATGTAAAGCCTGCATCAAATGCAGTGCTCGGCATGATCGCGAGCTATCAGTCTGGCCCCGCCATCTACAAATATCTGAAAGAGAACAAAGGGGTAAAAAGTATCGCCTTTATCGCGGCCAATGAGTCCGACCCGCTCAGTCAACGGGACAGTGGCGTTGCGGCCGCGAAGGCACTCGGCCTACAGATTGTCGCCGAAAAAGACACTTACCAGAATGACACGCGCGACTTCACCCCGGTGTTGACGCCGATTGTCAAGCTGAAACCGGATCTGCTCGTGCTCTCAGGCGTCGCCCCTGGCAACGCGCCTCTCTTGATCCGCGCAGCGAGAGAACTCGGCTTTAAGGGACTAATCTCGACCGAGACGGCTCACGACGCCAAAGTGTTGGCGGAGGGAGCAGGCGATCTCGCCAACGGGTTCATATCGGTGGGCGGTGCGTCGACACCCGAGATCCGCTCACCCATCATGGCAGAGTTTATCGACCGCTATACGAAGAAGTTCGGCGAGTACAATGACGAGTCGAATACCAAGGTATACGCGCTTGAATACATCCTTGAAACCCTGAAATCCAATCCTAAAGCGGTCGACAACGTCGATGAGTTCAAGAAGACGGTCGACACGTTTTCGGCTCCGAATCCATTCATGAAGGGCGACAACAAGCTCAAGTATGTCGGTTCGACTTCGTTCGGGCAGAAGCGCCAACTTGCTGTCCCGATGGTGGTCAATGAGTATCACGACGGTGAATTCAAGACATTGTTCATCGGTGAGGTCGACTGACGTTCTTGCCACAAGCACCATGAGCAGGCTCCGCTCATGGTGCAATCCGTAAGTCCCTAACTGGATCCTTTCATGGAGCAGGTGATCGCAAACGGGCTGTATCTCGGGGCGCAATACGCGCTCATCGCTCTTGGACTGACGCTGATTTTCGCGCTGATGAACGTCCTGAATTTTGCGCATGGTCAGATGTACGTGCTCGGCGGGTTCATCACTTATTATGTCTATGGCCAGCTCGGTCTCCCCTTTGCTTTGGCGCTCCTGGCGTCCGGAACAACGCTTGCCGCTGCGGGTGCCCTGATCGAAAAATTTCTCTTCCGCCCAGTGATACGGAGAAGCATTCGGGAAGAGAGCACGATGCTGCTCGCGGCCGCCGTCGCCTTCTTTCTCGACGCGATTATCCTCCTCCTCTTCGGGGAAAAACAGCGGGGCGTACCGAAGATCGTCAATGGCGTGTTCCTGTCCGATTCTTTGATCATGCCTTACGATCGCTTGCTGATTGGCGCCGTGGCGCTCGTCATGATCGCGATGTTCATGCTGTTCATGCAGTATTCGAAGCCCGGACGGGCGATGCGGGCTCTGGCGCAAGACCGTGTTGCAGCTCAACTGATGGGAGTTCGTGTTGACCGTTACTCTATGATCGGGTTCGCACTTGGTGCCATGCTTGCAGGTGTGGTCGGGGGCCTTCTTGTCGCGATTACGGGCGTCAACTCCGGCATAGGAGGGCCAATCTCGGTCAAGGCCTTCATGATGGTCATGATCGGAGGAGCGGGAGTCGTCGGGGGAGCCATTGCCGGGGGCTTCATCCTGGGCATGCTCGAGTCCGTGGGGCTCAGCGTCCTGCATGCCTATGGCGACGTCACGTACCTGGCAATTTTCGCAGCCCTGATGGTGTTCCTGAGCATTCGCCCCAATGGGCTGATGGGCAAGCCCTGGGGGTGATGTGACATGTCGACGTCAAAGCTGATGTGGGTCCTGGGCTTCCTCGCAATAACGCTTGTGGCGGTTCCCTGGATCATCGTCGTGACGGGCCGTTCAGATCTGTACTACACGTTGACGGCAGTCGCGCTGCTTGCTATCGCAAGTGGCGGCGTCTGGCTCACATTCTACATAGGCCGCATCAACATCGGCCAAGCCGCCTATGCGCTGCTTGGCGGCTATATCTCCGCCATTCTCGTCGTTCGCTACGGCGTACCGTTCTGGCACACCTTGCCGCTGGCCGGCGTGTTGTGCGCCGGGGCGAGCGTTCTGATCGGCCTCCCGATTCTACGTCTCCGCGGCGTCTACTTTGCCATGGTGACGCTAGTCCTCACGGAGGTCGCCCGCCTCTTGGCCCTTGCCCTTCCGGTGACCAACGGCGCCAAAGGCCTCGTGAACATTCCGCTCCCAGGCCCAATCACGCTATTTAGTGTTGAGCTTCTACCGGATTTCGCAGCGCTGGCAAATCCGCGCCGTGCCTTCTACTTCGCGGCCGTCGTGCTGATGGTTATGTGCTATACGGGACTTTATCGGTTGGTGCATTCCCGCATTGGCCGTCTCTGTCTCTCGCTCCAGCAGAACGAGGAATTGGCCTCCTCGATCGGCGTCAATGTCGCGTACCTGCGCCTTGTCATTTACGCCGTCTCGTCCTTTCTGGGCGGGATTGCCGGGGCGATGTTCATTGCCATTTCTCAGTCTATCTATCCGTCGAGCTTTACAACAGCCGACTCAATCAACTTCATGCTGAATTGCTTCCTCGGCGGGCTCGGATACGTCCTTGGACCGATACTTGGAACCTTCCTCCTGTATTTCGGCTGGGACCTCCTGTTCAAGACGGGCCAGTTTCAGCTCCTGATCTTCTCCTCTGTGCTCATCGTCCTCATGCTGACACTGCCCAACGGACTGCTTAGCCTCGGCCCCTGGAAGCAGATGAAGGGGACCTCCGGTGGGTGATATTCTTCAGATATCCGGTTTGACGAAGAGGTTCGGCGGTCTCACCGCCGTCAACAATGTCTCGTTCTCCGTACGCGAGGGCGAAATTCTCTCGGTTATTGGGCCGAATGGGGCTGGAAAATCCACCCTTTTTAAGCTCGTTGCCTCATTCCTGCGACCGACCGCGGGCGAGGTTCGGTTTCGAGGACAGCGTATCTCGGGTCTCTCACCACATGTCGTGGCTCGGATGGGCATCGTCCGCACTTTCCAGGAGACGACAATTTTCAAGGGTATGACGGTGCGCGAGAACGTCATTATCGCTCACCAGTTGAGAGCCCGAGCGAGCCTTCCAGGCTTCTATATCGGGTCCTCCACAGCCCGGAAGGATGAGACCGAGTTCCGAAAGTCTGCCGATGAGATTCTCGAGTTTCTCGGTCTTGATCGAGTCCAGGATGAACCCGCGATGGCCCTCCCTCACGGTCATCTCCGGGCACTCGGAATGGCAATTGGCCTCGCCACGAATCCCAAGATCCTTCTGCTCGACGAGCCATTTGCCGGGATGAACCATGACGAGACGATGTGTGCTGTTGAGATGGTAAAGGACGTGTGCAATCGGGGCGTCACCATACTCCTGGTTGAGCATGACATGCCGGCAGTGATGCAGATTTCCCATCGAATTGTTGTGCTGAATTTCGGGGAGAAGATTGCGGAAGGAAGTCCAACTGATATCCGGCAGGACGGGAAGGTCATTGAGGCCTATCTCGGGATTGAAGACGAGACGATCGGATTTTGAGACATGGCCAAGCTGCTGACATGCAGAGATGTGGAGCTCTATTACGATCACGTACATGCGTTGAAAGGTGTTTCGCTCGAGATTGACGAAGGTGAGACAGTTGCCTTGATCGGAGCGAACGGCGCTGGCAAGTCGTCGATCCTGCGAGCGATCACGGGACTGAAGCGGATCTGGTCCGGCGAGATCCATTATCAGGGCATACGCATCGATCGTTGCAAGCCAGACGAAATCGTCAAGATGGGGATTGTCATGGTGCCGGAGGGACGGCGGGTCTTTCCCTATATGTCTGTCAAGGACAACCTTCTTATGGGAGCCTTCACGCGGACCGACCGGACCGGCGTCGGCATGAGCCTTGACATGGTCCTGAACCGTTTCCCCCGTCTCAAGGAACGCTACTCCCAATCGGCCGGTACCATGAGTGGCGGTGAACAGCAGATGCTGGTGATAGGTCGTGCGTTGATGGCCAAACCGCGTCTGCTTTTGCTCGATGAACCATCCCTCGGGATCGCGCCCAAGCTGGTCCAAGACATCGCACGGTCAATTGTTGCAATCAACAGAGACGAGAAGGTCAGCGTGTTGCTGGTTGAGCAGAACTCTCGCATGGCGCTGAGGATTTCCCGGCGCGCCTACGCGCTGACGACCGGGCGGATTGCGCTCGCGGGGCAATCCGCGGAGATGCTGAATGACGAGCGTGTCAGGCATCTCTACCTTGGTGGAGAACTCCAGTAGCAGGTAAGCCACGTCATGCAGATTTGTGTTGTTAACCCGAATACGACGGCCTCGATGACCCGGAAGATCGGCAGTGCAGCCGCTGCCGTCGCCGCCAAAGGGACGAATATCATCACTGTCAATCCGAGTTTTGGCCCGCCAAGCATCGAAGGGTATTTTGACGAGGCCTTCTCTGTTCCCGGGCTGATCGAAGAGATCAGCAATGCGCCAGACGCGGACGCATACATTGTTGCATGCTTTGACGATACCGGCCTCGATACGGCTCGCTGCATTACAGACGCGCCGGTGATCGGAATCGGCGAAGCCGCCTTTCATATGGCGACATTGATTGCGGGACAATTCAGCGTCGTGACAACGCTATCCCGCTCAATCCCGGCGATCGAGGGTAACTTGGTCCGGTACGGACTTCGGACTCGCTGCGCCAAAGTGCGCGCGTCGGATGTACCGGTGCTCGAACTGGAGGCTCCCGGTTCGAACGCACGTCACCGCATCTCGGATGAGATCTCCGCCGCGATCCGCGATGATCGGGCCGAGGCAATCGTCCTCGGTTGTGCTGGGATGACGGATCTCGCATCCTCCCTATGGCAGGAGCACGGAATACCTGTTCTCGATGGGGTGACCTGCGCGGTCAAGCTCTGCGAGGGTCTCGTGGCTCTCGGCCTCAAGACTTCAAAAGTCGGGGGGTACGCCATGCCTCGGGCCAAAACCTATTCCGGCCTTTTTGCGCGCTTTTCGCCAAGTGGGACAGATACGCTGACAGGCGACGATGACCCGCCCGAAAGGGGATCGGAAGACACGTGAAACCGACGGATACGAAAGATACCCCCGTAGCCTTCGCCCAAAGGGAGAAACCAAACGCCCGCTGGGTTGATGTTTACTCCAGGCTGAGAGAGGCGATTGTGTCACACTGCCTCGCACCAGGAATGAAATTGCCTGAGGGTGAACTCGCATCGATCTATTCCGTGAGTCGCACTGCCATCCGGTCGGCGCTGCAGGCCTTGGCCCATGATCGTTTAGTGAAGCTTGAGCCGAATCGAGGAGCCTTTGTCGCGCAACCGTCAAAGCAGGAGGCGCGCGAGATCTTCGACGCTCGACTGCTCATCGAACCGCGGGTTGCAGCACTCGCGGCGTCGGCCGCCAAGCGATCTGACATCGTGTGTTTGCGCCGGCATCTCGAGGACGAGAAGGAGGCCCTTCATGCCGGGCAGGTCGGCGCGTCGATCTCGCTATCGGCACGGTTCCACGTGGCAGTCGCCGAGGTCGCTGCACATACAATCCTGAAAGAACTTGTCACTGATCTTGTGTCCCGCTCGTCTCTTATAATAGCTCTGTATTGGCGCCGGCGTGACGTCACCTGCGAAAGTCATGCTCACCATGCTCTCGTTGACGCACTTGCCCGGCATGAGCTCGGTCATGCCTCCGAACTAATGGCTGACCACTTGGCCGATCTCGTGGCTGGTCTCGATCTGACAAGCAGTGACATCAGGCCAGGAAGTCTCGCCGAAGTGTTGCGATAGTTGGATCCGGTTCTCCGCTTTCCGTTGAGCCTACGCATGGCGGGGAGATGTTCGCGGGGGTTGTCACGTTAACCGGGGCATGAGACGAGCGGTGTAGATGATCCGGCATGAGCAAGCCGATCGGCTCTGTTGCATTAACTTTGGGAGACACAATCTGTAGCGCCTTTGCTTCGATCAAAAGCTACTACGTCCTGTGGCTTGACAAGTTAATGCAACAGAGCCTCGGGCAATGATGTGCGGACCTAAGGCCTCCCGTTTGACCTCAAAAGCGAAGTCGCTTGCCTCGGGCGTGTGAGGAAGGCGATCGAAGCGGACGTCAGGAGGCAGGTCAGGAATATTCATCGGTCGACCTTCTGGTGAACGTAGACGCCCGTCATCGAAGCCTGAGCTCGATCCGGTTGGGCCGGGGACCGGGGCGCCCTGTCGCGTAGAAGCCCGTCCTGGTCAGCAGCCGGATGGATGTGAACCGGCCTTGCACGGCGGCCTGTCCGTGCAGGCCGGGCGTTTCTGCGGAGAGGACGAGGAGACCCAAGGTCGCCGCGCACACGTTGTAGAAGCCGCTCGGCGCTCGGCCTACTGCGGGGACATCGTCTGACATTCCGGCAGGCGGTGGACTGGTGCTGCCGTGGCCTGCAACCGCTCAGGGGGGATGCAAGGCGGGAAGCCGGAGTTCTGCATTCCCTCGACCAGCCGCTGCCGCTCGGCGTCGCTGTAGCCGGGGCTGTTCAGGGCAAAGCTCTCGATCGTGAGGTCGGGATAGCGCTTGAGCGCCTCGAGGACCGTTGCCCTCGCTTCCTCCTGGCGGCCGAGCGCCGCATAGGTCACGGCTGCCTGCACCCAGCCGCCGGGCGTTCGGGTCTGCGGATCCTCGCGCTCCACGAGGCGCAGGGCATCCTCATAGCGGCCAGCCATGAGATAGGCCATCCTGTAGTACCCCGCGGCCGAGGCCGAGTAGTTCGGGTTGAGGCGCATGGCCCGGTCCGCCGCCTGTGCACCGCGCTCGGGCTCGCCGAACTTGCTCGCCCACCCGGCGAAGCTCGTGAGAATGCCGACATCGCTCGGGTTAAGCCGCAACGCCGTCTCGAATTCGGCTTGTGCCCGCGGCAGGTCGTCGGCCATCCCGAGGATATGTCCAAGGGTGGCATGGGCGGTCGCATCCTGGGGATCGAGGTCGACGCCGCGCCGGATCGCCTGCATCGCGGATGCCCGCGCCGTGTCGGCATCAGCCCCAAAACGCATCGTCAGATCGTGAGCGGAGGCCAGGGCCACCCATGCGCGGGCGAGTCTCGGATCCTGGTCGACCGCCTGCTCGAGCCAGCGGATCGCTTCCTCGACGCTGTCCTTGGTGAGGTGACCCATCGCCTCCTGGCCCTGCCGGTAGAGGTCGTAGGCCCTCAGATCCTCCGGTCGCGCGCGTCGGCCGGCTGCCCTTTCGGCTTCCGGGATGGCCCCGCCGGAGGCCGCCAGCCGTGTGCCCACCTGCTCGGCCACCTCGGCCTGCACCGCGAAGACGTCCGTGACCGGCCTGTCCCACCGTTCGGCCCACAGGTGCGTGCCGCGATCGGCCTCGATCAACTGCGCCGTCACGCGGACCTGCTCGCCGCTCCGCTGGATCGAGCCTTCCAGCACGTAGCGGACGTTCAACGTCTTGCCGACCGCACGGATGTCGACCGGCTTTCCGGCGTAGGCCGCGGTGGCGTTGCGCGCCATGACGTCCAGGTCACGGTAGCGGGACAGATCCGTGATGATGTCCTCGGTCACCCCGGCCGCCAGGCGCCCCGTGGCATCGTCACCACCGAGATTGTCGAACGGCAGCACAGCGATCGAAGGCTTGCCGATGATGGGATTGGTGATGACGGTCTCAACGATGGGCTGCACGATGGTGGGCTCGATCCTTTGGGACCGCCACCAGAGGCCGAGCCCCATGACGAGCAACCCCGCGGCAAGGGCGGCTGCGAGGGTCCAGCGGTGGACGAGCCCGGTGCGCCACGACCAGCCCCGGCGGACACCCTCCCTTCTCAGGGTATAGGTGCGTACGGGTTGCGAGATGTTCTTGACGCGCTTCTGTCCGGCAAAGTCGAAGGGCACATTGAGCTTGCCCTTCAGGTGATCGTAGGCGGTTCCCGAGATCATTACCCCGCCCGGCGTGCAGAGCTGTTCCAGCCGCGCGGCGATGTTCACGCCGTTCCCAAGCAGATCCTCGCCCTCGACCACCACGTCACCGAGGTTGATCCCGATCCGAAACACGATCCAGCGCTCCGGCAGGATGTCATCCTGGCGGGCTGCCGTTGCGGCCTGGATCGCGAGGGCACAGGCGACCGCGTCGACCACGGAGCCAAATTCCGCCAGCAGCCCGTCGCCCATCAGCTTGACGATCCGGCCGCGATGCTCGGCCAGCAGTGGGTCGACCACGGCGGAGCGGATGTCCCTCACGGCCGCGAGCGTGCCTTCCTCGTCCTGCTCGACCAGGCGTGAATATCCCACCACATCGGCCGCCAGGATCGCGGCCAGCCGCCGCTCGGTCCGGATGCTCGCCATTCGGAATGGCTCCTGCGACAATCCTTGGCGCAAGGGTAGCACGAGACCCAGCGTCCTGCTGCATCCCGCGCTGCGGAACCGTCAGTCCGCTAGCGGACTGGGATGCCGTACTGGAGGCCGCCCTTGCTCCACAGCGCGTTCAGGCCGCGCTTGATCTTGAGCGGGGATCCCTCGCCGACGTTGCGCTCGAAGCTCTCGCCGTAGTTGCCCACGTGCCTGATGATGCGCACCGCCCAGTCGTTGTTCAGGCAGATCGCTTCGCCGAGCTTGCCCTCGGTTCCGAGCAGGCGCTTGATCTCTGGGTTCTCGGACGTATTCATCTGCTCGACATTGGCCTTTGTCACGCCGAGTTCCTCGGCATCGAGCATGGCCATATGGGTCCAGCGGACGATATCGCCCCACTGATTGTCGCCATGGCGGACGGCCGGGCCAAGCGGCTCCTTCGAGATGATCTCGGGCAGAACGATATGATCGTCGGGAGCCGAAGCCTTCGAGCGAACGGAATAGAGGCCAGCCCTGTCATTCGTGAGGGCGTCGCATCGGCCGGCCTCATAGCCTGCGAAGGCTTCGTCAGAATTGGAGAAGGCTACGACTTGGTATTTCAAGTTGTTGGCACGGAAGTAGTCGGCGAGGTTGAGCTCGGTCGTGGTGCCCTGCTGGGTGCAGGTCGAAGCGCCGTTCAGCTCCTTGGCGGAGGAGACACCGAGCTTCTTGCGGACCATGAAGCCCTGGCCGTCATAGTAGTTGATGACCGGAAAGTCGAGGCCGAGCTGCGTGTCGCGCGACATCGTCATGGTGGAGTTGCGGGACAGCACGTCCACCTCGCCGGACTGGAGCGCCGTGAAGCGGTCCTTGGCGGCGAGCGGGATGAAGCGAACCTTGGTCGGGTCGTCGAAGATGGCCGCGGCGATGGCGCGGCAGAGATCGACGTCGAGGCCCGTCCAGTTGCCCTGAGCGTCCGGCTGGCCAAAACCGGCGAGGCCCGTGTTCGAGCCGCAGGTCAGGAAGCCCTTTTGCTTCACGCTGTTGAGTGTCGCCTGTGCCGAAGCGCCCGTTGCGAGCAAGCTGGCTGTCAGGCCGAAGGCAATCGATACGAGAGGCGGTCCCCTCATGCCACCATCTCCGTCCCTATTGATCGTGTCGTTCATTCAAGGCGACCAACGATAAGCTGGCCTTGGCAATGTTGATCCCGAAGGGCAACAAGTTGAGGCCGAGTGGGCGGCATGGCTCAGGTCCTCGTGCTGGGGCACCCGCATGGAGAGTGCGCCGATCAGCACGGCTGGTCCATCCCATGAGGAGAGCATAAGGATCTGTGGGGCACTCGGGAATGGATCTATTTTAGGAGTCGCTAACTCAAAACGGATCCCTTCAGGCCGATGGGTCACCCTTAAGCACTTCATAGCTGACCCATGAAACCTCGTGCTCTCCGGGTAAGGCAGGAGGCAGGTAGCTGTCTGCTGGGCATTCACGGCAACCTGAGAGGGAAGGGTAGGTCAGGAGCGAAAAGCGAACGCTCTCCGGTCAAGCTGAGGGGCATCCGTGAGCTGATGCGGGTATGGTCTTGGCGGCGGATGCCAATCTCACCGGGACTGGATGGCGACGGTTGCGGCGCACGGAGTCCCTGTGCGGCAAACATTGCGTGCGCTCGCGCCGACCGTGTAACATCTGATATTGTACAGCTTGCTGATGTCTCTCGAGATTGAACTCGGAGCAAGGAGCGCGCCGCAACATCCCTCATCACCCTGCAGGGAATGTGACATCGTGGCCTGTGCTGTACCCTAGGCAAGGAGGGGCTGCTCATGAAAATCAAGGTCATCGGCCTGATGATCGCCCTCTACCTCGCCACACCGGCGGTCGCCGAGGTCGATACCCCATCACACCTGTTTGGTCAGCTGTTCGTGGATGTGCAGATGCAGCGTGTCTTCCCCGATGGCAAGACCTTCGTCGACGCGCTGCCGAACGATGCACCGGTCGCTATCGTGCAACGCTATGAGGAGGAGCGCGGCCGGCCAGGCTTCGACCTCTCCACATTCGTTCACCAAAACTTCACTGTCCCGCCTCGAGAGCGCAGCGCCTATCGCAGCGATCTCAGCGAGGACGTGTGCCGCCACATCGACAATCTGTGGCAGGTTCTCGAACGCAGGCCCGACAGCGTGACGCTCAGTCCTTACTCGTCGCTCCTGCCGCTGCCACGGCCGTACGTCGTGCCAGGTGGACGCTTCGATGAGATCTACTATTGGGATTCCTATTTCACCATGCTGGGGCTTGAGGAAAGCGGTCGCCACGATCTCGCGGTCAGCATGGTCGAGAACTTCGTCAGCCTCGTCGATCGGTACGGGCATATTCCCAATGGCAACCGGAGTTACTTCCTGAGCCGTTCGCAGCCGCCGTTCTTCGCATCCATGGTCGAGCTCATCGCCGTCAGAAGTCGCGATCCTGCCACGATCTATGCCGCGTTCCTGCCGGCTTTGAGCAAAGAGTATGCCTTCTGGATGGAAGGCGCCGACATGCTCGAGCCCGGCAACGCGCATCGCCGTGTCGTGCGCCTTGACGATGGCACGCTCCTGAACCGTTATTGGGATGACCGCGACAGCCCACGCGACGAGTCCTATCGGGAGGATGTCGAAACCGCTCGCGCGTCGAACCGGCCGGCGGCGGAGGTTTACCGCGATCTCCGGGCTGCCGCCGAAAGCGGATGGGACTTCAGCTCGCGCTGGCTCGCCGATGGCAAGTCACTCGCCACCATCAACACCACCGCTCTGGTACCGGTCGATCTCAACAGCCTACTGTTCCATCTCGAGACGATCCTCGCCCAGGCCTATGCGGCCTCGCAGAAGCCGGAAAAGGCTGCCGAATTCAGGGCACGTGCCGCACTGCGCAAGGCGGCGGTTCAACGTTATCTCTGGGATGCCCGCGAAGGCATGTTCACGGATTATCTCTGGCGCGAGAACAAGCCGACCGGGAAGGTGACAGCTGCCGGCTTGTCCCCGCTGTTCTTCGGGCTTGCCACGCAGGCTCAGGCGGATCGTGTGGCTCAGGTGGTGCGATCCCGCCTTCTGAAGCCGGGTGGCCTTGTGGCCACCACGGTTCAGTCGGGGCAGCAATGGGATGCACCGAATGGCTGGGCACCCTTGCAGTGGATCGCGATCGAGGGGCTGAGGGCCTACGGCAAGCGAGCCCTTGCCCAAACGATTGCACGGCGCTGGATCGGCAGGGTCGTCACTGCCTATCGCAACACCGGCAAGCTCATGGAAAAATACAATGTGGTGAACCCTTCGCTCATGGCCGGCGGCGGGGAATATCCGGGCCAGGACGGTTTTGGCTGGACGAATGGCGTGGTGCGAAAATTACTTGTGATCGAAGATGGTTTAGCGGCGGGCACGCGCTGCGCGAGCCCGGTCGCGAACGACAATCTGCCTTCGGGCCTGCCCTGGCCCGGCAGAAGCCTGAAGGCCGCCCCCTAGCTCTGCTAGCGGTACAGCTTCCTGACGAGCCGCGTTGTTGCGGGCTGGACGATCACAGCGCAGGCGAGCGACAGGACCGCTCGCCCCTGAAAGGAAAGAGCCCCGGGCGCGGATGCACCAGGATTTGAGGGTCGTGCGAGATCTGGTTCTGATTGGGGCATCTGGAAGTATGGGGTGGCTTGTGCCGCTGCCTGATGAAGCGAGGTTCGTGTTAGAACGAACAGCGACGAGCGGTCGTAGCCTGCTGCCGGCGGAGCGGCCGCCCATAAAACCTCCTGCTCTCCTACCTCTGGTGATGGAGAGTTTGGTCCTTGCCTGTGGAGCTGCCTCTCATGGCATCCGGACGAGATCAGGGTCAGCTCAGGCCAGCAGCGGTGGCGGGCCAGTTCTACCCTCCCAGCCCGCACCAGCTTCGCACGACTGTCGAGGCGCTTTTGGCTGGAGCAAGGATTGCCCCAGTGGCGGCTCCGAAAGCCATCATAGTCCCTCACGCCGCGTACATCTATTCCGGCGCGGTAGCGGCCACCGCCTTCGCCGCGCTGCAGCCCCATGCCGGTACGATCACGCGGGTGGTGCTAATCGGGCCAGCGCATTACATGCCGTTCCGCGGCCTTGCTGTGCCGACAGTGGATACCTTCGAGACACCGCTCGGGATGGTGTCCCTCGTGCGGGAAGCAGCCACCGCACTTGCGGATTTCGCGCCGGTGGTGCGGGCCGATGCTCCGCACGCGCCTGAGCATGCCCTTGAAGTTGAGCTGCCCTTCCTGCAAACGGTCCTCAGATCGTTCGAGTTAGTCCCACTGCTGGCCGGTGACGCCTCTCCGGAGGAAGTTGCCGGTGCGCTTGACCGGCTGTGGGGCGGCCCGGAAACGCTGATCGTGGTCAGCTCGGACCTGTCGCACTTCCACGATTATGAGACGGCCCGGCGTCTCGATGCCGTCACGGCGGCCCAGATTGAACGGGGCGATGGGGCTAGCCTTGGCCCAGGCAACGCCTGCGGTTACCTTGCCATTGCGGGTCTCCTCATCGAATTGACCCGTCGTGGTCTTGGGGCCCAGCGCCTGGCACTGGCGAACTCCGGCAACACCGCTGGGACACGGGATCGTGTCGTCGGATATGGGGCGTGGATCACCGACGCCGCTCGGAGCGCCTCCTAGAGCGTCTCGGCTTCGGCGGGTTGGTACCAGCGTCTGGCTTGCCCATGGGCTTCACATTGAAGCGATCAGGCCTCTAAGTTCGACGTTGGCCATTTCGGCGGGTGATGTGGGAGCGCAGGGCGGCGAAGCGAACGATGCGGTAGACTGGCAGCGTTTCCGCCAAGAGACACCACCATGCTGGACCTGCCCGCCCGCTTCGCCGCGATCATTGTAGCGTTTGCGCCGCTGTTTCGCCACCGGACCTGGCGCCATGCCGAGATCCTGCTCGTCGGGGCCATCCTAGCGCCCGGCAAGAGCACCGTCACCAGCATCCTGCGCATCTGTGGCCTCAGCTGCGAGCGCCACTTCGTCAATTATCGGCGTTCTCAATCGCGCACGATGGAGCCGCCGCCGCGCCGCTCACCTGCTCCTTGGATTGCTGATCGACACCTTCGTCCCGGCCGGTCCGGTGATCCTCGGTCTCGACGACACCATCGAGCGCCGCCGCGGCAAGCGCATTGCAGCCAAAGGCATCTACCGCGATCCGGTGCGCTCGTCCAACGCCCACTTCGTCAAAGCGTCAGGACTGCGCTGGATCAGCCTGATGCTCCTGGCCCCGATCCCATGGGCGGCTCGGATCTGGGCTCTGCCGTTCCTCACGGCTTTGGCGCCCTCCGAGCGGTCCTGCCATGAGCGCGGACAGCGGCACAAGAAGTTGACCGACTGGGCCCGCCAGATGCTGTTGCAGGTTCGCCGCTGGCGACCCGAGCGCGAGCTGGTGCTGGTGGCTGACATGGGCTTTGCTGCCCTGGAGCTGCTGGCGGCCTTGTCCCGCCGCGGCGTGATCTGCATCACCCGGCTGCGCTTGGATGCCGCCCTCTATGAGCCGGCCCCACGGCGCCGGCTGGGGACGAAGGGCCGGCCGCGCAGCAAAGGAGCGCGCCTGCCGGCCCTGTCTGAGGTGCTCATCCGCACGAGCACCCGCTGGCGCCGCGTCACGGTGCCGGGCTGGTATGGCGAAGGAGACCGTGTGATCGAATTCTGCTCCGCCACCGCGGTGTGGTGCCATAGCGGAAAGCCCGTCGTGCCGATCCGCTGGGTGCTGCTGCGCGATCCGCTCGGGCGCTTCTCGCCGCAGGCGTTGCTGGGCACCGATCCTAAGCGCGACCCGCTGCAGGTCATCCGCTGGTTCATTCTGCGCTGGCAGCTCGATGTCACGTTCCAGGAGGCCCGCGCCCATCTGGGCGTGGAAACACAGCGGCAATGGTCCGATTCTGCCGTGGCTCGCTCCACCCCATGTCTGTTCGGACTGTTCTCGATGGTGACCCTGCTGGCCGGCCAACTCCATCATCAGACCCGCACGGCTGTTTGGACCGACAGCTGGTACCGCAAGTCGCGTCCGACCTTCGCGGGTGCTCTGGCGGCCGTGCGGCGGCAGATCTGGCGCGAGGTGGGTTTACTCACGTCCCGGTGCCGGCACAACGCACCAAAACCCTCACCGGCCCTTCAGCGATGCTTGGTATACGCACTCTGTCATGCCGCGTGAGGGGCTAAACTCGAGCTAAGGCCAGGAGTAATAATCCATGATCCCGATCCGACGCTTTCGCTTTCGCCTCCATATCAGGAGAGCATGCGTTATTGATAGGCAGACAACCGCGTTGAGATGGCGGGCTCCTCAAACGGATCCACAAGTTAGCGCCCCGCAGATCCTTCACCGCACTACTCCTCTCCGATTGCACGATCGAGAGTCGACAGGCGAGAGTGCCTGTTGCACACGGACTTCGCCACCATCGAGATTGGCCTCCGGCCACAAGAGCCGTCCGGCCGTTCGCGAAGGAGGTCATCTCATGTCGAGCTGTGAATCAGCATCGAACGCACACCCCTGAGCCGACTGCCATTAGGGACATGACTTCGCGGGCGAACTCATAGCGTCGGCGGGGTTATCATCGGCGCCGATCCTGACCCCACAGAATTTCCATTTTGTGTCACTAAGCCAAGGCATTGCGCTACTCTCACGACGGGCCAGCCGTCGGTGCTGATTCACATTCTGAGATCAGGGGTCAGCTCGCACAATCGGGTATCCTTAGGAGGTGCTGCTCGGAAGGTCCGCTCATGACGGAAACATCGGGCGTTGCTGAAGAGTGAGGGTGCTCACCATTTCGCTCGGTTGGCAATGGAAAGGTCGAAATGCCGGCGCCTTACAGCAGAGGCGTGAGAAGCCGGGCGATGTTCTCGATAACCTTCCTGGCAAGTGGACGCGCCTTCCACTGCGCGTCGAGCAGGAGATCGGATCTCGCAAAGTAACGGGCTTGCTCGGCCTGGAGATGCCCCGTCAGTTCGCGGTCGAAAAGCACCAGATTAATCTCGGAGTTCAGCGTGAACGAACGCATATCCATGTTGCTCGATCCGATCTGCGCCACATCCTGGTCAATGCTCAGGTGCTTTGCGTGGAGCAGCTTGTCTCGATAAAGGTGGATCTTGATCCCGGCATCGAGAAGCTCAGTGTAGTAGGAGCGCTGCGCCAAGCTGACCAGCGTCTGGTCAACAGGCTTCGACAAGACAATATGGACATCAACTCCACGCAGTACAGCTGTTTCCAGTGCATGGAGAAGGGCATCGTCGGGGATGAAATACGGCGTTGTGATCACGATCCTCTTGCGGGCGCCATGAATGAGCGCCTCGATGACACGTTCGACACCGGCTGCAGGGTAGTCGGGGCCACTCGGCAGCACCTGCGCAACAACATGGCCGCTGTGGATCGGTTCTGGGAACAGGTCGGGGCCTTTGAGCACTTGGTCCGTCTCGAGGAACCAGTCAGCAACAAAGACAGCCTGCAGCTCAAGCACGACGGGCCCGGAGACCCGCACGACAAGTTCCTGGTTGGTGACACGTGGGTTGAAATCCGCATTAACAATGTTCTGAGAGCCGACATACCCAATCCGACCGTCAATCACTGCAATTTTGCGGTGGTTGCGCAGGTCGGCACGGGTCGACCGCCGCCGCAGCAACCTGATGGGAAGGACGAGATGCGCCGACACACCGGCATCTGTGAGAGCCTTCACGACCTGGGTGGCCCAGGCGTGTGACCCCAGTGCATCGATGAGCACGCGGCATACGACGCCCCGTTCGACGGCGCGCGCCAGTGCCGCGATGATCTTCTTGCCGCTGGTGTCATCGGCGAAGATGTAGAAGAGCAGATGGACATGATCTGTGGCCGCGTCGATGTCATCCGCGATGCGGTCGAGCGTCTCGTCGTAGTGGGAAAGAAGATCAGCTCCATTACCGTTCAGAGCTGGGAAATGGCCGAGGTTTTGGATCAGTCGTGCGGCCTGGGCTAAGTTGGATGGCAGATCTGGCTCCTGGCGAGCCCTGAGTTCCCTCACGCGGGCGACTTCCGCCCTGAGCACATGGGGTAGTCTTGCAAATTGCAGGCGCCGCCACTTCGGGTAGTCAGGCCGGCCAATGAGAAGATAGAGGACAACCGCCGGCCAGGGCAGAAAGAACCCGAACAGCAGCCACCCCTTTGCGGCTTCGGGAGACCGCCGGAACGGGATGACCACCAGCATCAGCACCCTGATGATCCACTCGGACATCAGGTAAAGACTTGCCCATGAGAATGCGCTGGTCAGATCCATCAGGCTGCTGTCAAGTTTCTGTGATGGCAGGTTCTACGCCAATTTTGCGTGGCTGCAACCAAGTGACAAGCTTCGTCTGGGTCAGGGGTGGGAGCGACGTTTGCTAAGCGACCGGAAACGCAGGAGAGCATAAGGACCCGTGGGCAGCAATTTCTTCCGCAGCCTTGGTCCTCATAATCTACCGTCAGACAGGCCTGATCACTACCCCTCGAAGGGGCCCTCTCACTGGCCGCCCCATGGTTCTTCATGTTCCCAAGAGTGCCTGTTGCACCTGGCTTGCCCCGTCCTCAAGATCGATCGTTGGCCACGAAAGCCGTCCGGCCGCTCACGAAGGAGGTCATCTCATGTCGAGCATCGTGCGTGCCGCCTGCATAGCCGCTCTCTCGGGCCTCATCGCGCTGGCCGCCGGCGGCGCCCGCGCCCAGGAATCACCGAACCTGATCGGCACCTGGAAGGGATCGGCCCAGGCGGTTTATATCGGCTCGAATCCTTACCGCGTGGCGGAGAAGGCCGGCGCGAACTTCTCAACGAACCTGATCGAGTTCACCTATTCGATCACCGAGCAGAAGGGTAACGTCTTCGCCGGAACATCCGGGGCGGGCACATTTTCGGAGACGCTGATCGGCGCGATCAGTCCCGACAATCGCTCCCGCGTCATGTCGGACGATGACGGCCAGTACACATTCACGATCCGCGACAGCAACACCCTCGATATCTGCTACCAGCATAGCTTCCCGACGAGCCGCGTTGCCGCGTGCTGGACGATTAAGCGCGGCGCAGGCTAGCGGCGGGGGCTGCTCGGGGCCAAGGTGCTGAAGGCGAGGCCAAGACCGTGGATCTGATGCTAGCCCAACTTGGCGGCGCCCGACCACGCGAGCTCACCGGCCGCCATCGCGCCTGGGCATCGTGTGAGCGAAGAGATTGCAGTGATCACGACCTCGGCGAACCCGAAAAGGCTAGGGTGCGCTGGGCGCCTGATCGCCTTCCTTGCGGCAGGATCCAGGACCATTGTGATGGCCATCGACAGTTCCCGGGAGGAGTGAGACCGTGGCGGAGACAGGAGGGTACCACGTTGTGCTCGGTGCCACCGGTGGCGCCGGTCAGGCCCTCGTGGCCGAGCTGGTACGCCAGGGCCGTCGCGTGCGAGCGGTCAGCCACCGAGCCTCTGAGCCATGGCCCAAGGGCGTCGAGGCCATCACGGCCGACATCCTGCGGTCTGACGAGGTTCGGACGGCCTGCCGGGATGCAGCGGTCGTCTATCACGCGGCGAATGTGCCGTATTCGCAATGGCAGCAGGTCCTGCCGGCTATGACCGAGAGCGTGATCGCAGGCGCCTCGGCCGCCGATGCTGTTCTCGTGGTGGTCGACAACCTTTACATGTACGGTCCCTCGAGCGGTTCAATGACCGAGGACAGCCCGCGCCGGGCGAATGGTCCCAAGGGGCAGCTGCGGGCTCGCCTGGAAGAGGTGTTTCTGGCCGCTCACAGGAGCGGCCGGGTCGGGGTCGCGATCGGCCGCGGCTCGGACTTCTTTGGGCCCCATGCCAACTCAGCCGCCAATCTGCTGGTGATCGAGCCGGCGCTGCGGGGAAAAACCGCCTCCTGGCTCGGCTCGTTGGATGCGCCTCACACCCTCACCTATCTGCCGGACTTTGCCCGCGGTCTGATCACGCTCGGGACCAATGCCCGCGCCTGGGGCGAGGTCTGGCACATTGCGAGCGGCCCGCCGGTGACGGGCCGGACCTTCATCACCGAAGTGTTCGAGGCTCTGGGCCAGCCGCCCCGGATGCGGCGGCTCGGGCGGGGGATGCTGACGCTGGCCGGCCTGTTCGATCGCCAGATCCGCGAGGCCCGTGAAGTGCTGTATCAGTTCGAGCAGCCGTTCGTGATGGACACGTCCAAGTTTGAGCGCGTGTTCGGCGGCTCGGTCACGCCCCTGCGGGAGGGCGTTCGACAAACCATTGCCGCCCTGCAATCGACCCGCTGAGTGCGGGCCACCCGTAACCCCATCATCAGCCCGCTCTAGCGAGGACCGAGGAAGGCGATCCCACGCCCAGTCCTCACACCACCGGAAGCTGGTCGAGGCTGTGTCAAAACGCGAGCAGGTCGCTCAGTGGAGCAATTTGATTTCGTGCAGGCGCTGACAGACCGCGGAATTCTCGGTACAGGAGCATAAATTCGTACGAATCTTTCGGCACGGCCGAGCCTGTTTGAGTTTTGACACACTCTCGGTCTGGTGCAGACCAGCCGTCGATGCCACGGGCACCAGCTCGATCCGTCATCGGTCGGGACCCCGCAGAAGACCGCCTCGGCTTCGTCCGATAACATAGCGGCATTGCTGCGCCCGCAGGTGGAAGAGCGTGGTTCGGTCGCGAGGAGAGGGCTCGGGGATCTCAGGCATGGGATACTCAGTGACAGTGATCTGACTCCTAAAAGCCTGGGTCCCGAGGAGTTCCGTGCCGGTGTGCCCTTCCTGGCATGGCACCGTTGCAGTAACTTGAAAACCGCATAACGGACCCAGTTTCACGGGCCGCTTAGGCAGCAAGACCGAAGAGCTGATTGACCAGACGGATTTCGCCTATCGCTCGCCATCCCCGCTTGTTGTAATGACCGCGGCGGATCATGCGCATGATCTCAAAACCCTTCAGGGTCGCCGCTGCAGTTGTCATCGTCTGAAAGCCGCGAGTCGGACGGATCACTCGCTTAAGTGCACCGTGATCCGCTTCGATGATGTTGTTCAAGTACTTTGACGTCCGATGCTCGACATCTTTCGATAGCAACCCTTCATTCTGCAAGCGCCGGATTGCCTTCGGGTAAGATGCCAGTTTGTCAGTCGTGATCGAGGACGGCCGATAATCGCTCATTGTCTTCAGAGCCTTGCGCAGGAAGCGATAAGCCGCTCCAGTATCACGCCGACCAGCCAGCATGGAGTCGATCAGTCGACCATGTTTATCGACCGCTCGGAACAAATATCGCCAGCGTCCGCCCACTCGTACATCTCATCCACTCGCCACGGACCTGCACGATGTCCTTGGCAGGGCCGCATCCGCTTCTCAATCTCCGGGGCATAGCGTTGGACCCAACGAAAGATCGTGCTCGGATGGACGCTGATACCGCGCTCGCACATCATTTCCGCCACATCGCGGTAGCTGATCCCGTACTTGCAGTACCAGCGCGCGCACAGCAGGATGATCGCGACCGGAAAACGGCGGCGCTTGAA
>NZ_QDGA01000071.1 GCF_003347665.1 Microvirga calopogonii | reverse complement strand
GAAGACGTAAGGCGGAAGGCGCTTAATCCGGTAGAAATCAGGCATCGGTCTCGTCCTCGGGCGTGCTGCCGTTGATGCGGGACTTCAGAAGATGCGAGGCGCTGAAGGTCAGCGACCGACGGGGCTTGATCGGCACGGCCACACCTGTCTTGGGATTGCGGCCGACCCGCTCATTTTTGCGCCGGACGGTGAAGACGCCAAAGCCTGACAGCTTCACATTCTCACCCACGACAAGAGCTGCGCTCATCTCCGCAAGTACCTGCTCGACCAAGGCCGCCGCTTCCGCTCGGGAGAGGCTAACTGTGTCGGAAACAGCCTCGGTCAGATCGGCCCGGGTGATCGTCTTGCCCGCCATGGTGATCCCTCGATGCTGGCCATTCGCTTAAGAAAAAGGCCGCTGTTGCCAGCGACCGGAGGTGCAGAGGACCTTACCTCTGAGGGAACGACGCCGCAGGGTAGAGATGCGACCGCCCGAAAGGCTGTTACCAAAATGCGGCCCTTTTTAGCATGAAATTTCGTCACGCGCCTTATGCACGTAACGCATGATCAGGGCGAAGTTCGCGCGAAACAAGCTAGCAGCCATGCGGTGGATCCTGAGGCGTTCCAAGCACCGTGCTCATGCCCAAGACCGTGCCATAGACCCTGGAGCATTGCCAAGCTGACAGTACCTTCGCGGGGATCATCAGGACAGGATCGGGGACAGGAACGTGGGCGACTCGGGCGGCACGATATGTTCAGCCACGTCAAGCCAATGAGAGGCGCGTGCTTCCGATCTCCGCAGGTGGAAGACTAATGCTTCGGCTGCCGCATCGTGGGCACCGCCTGCAAGGGCGTTGAAGACAAGACGATGCTCTCGAATGTAGTCCGTTCTATGCACTTCGTCGATGGATGAGTTGGGGAACTTCATGGCTGCGATCTGCAACGCCTGCGAGTGCTCGATAACTATGAGGAGAGGCTTGTTTAGGCAATTTGCCAGGCAGGTCACATGGAGGTCATGTTCCAGCCTTTGCAACTCATCTGGATGTAAGTTGCCACCTGCGCTCTCTGCTTCATCCAAGCGCCGAAGAGCGGTTGCGATGAATTCCGGTGTCAGGGCCGGGGCCGACTCAAGGAGCGCTACGGGTTCCAATAGCCGCCGCAGCTGATAGATGTCCATCAGTTGCCGCTGCGTGAGTTGATCGACACGCCAGCGCCCTTTTGGCCCTCGCGTGATAAAGCCGCGTGCCTCCAGCAGCAGCAGAACCTGGTTGCTGACTGTCCGGCTGACGCCATAGAACTCCGCCAGAGTGGATTCGATCAGCTTGTATGAACCGAAAGGCAAAACGCCGACGATGGCTCGCTCCACATCCGTATAGAGCTTTTGCCAGGAGGAACGCTCCTGTGCTTCGCGCAATAGTTGATCGGGAACATCTCCGAGGATTGAGTCGATCGAGAGGACTTCGGGAGAGCTGCTGATTTTGCGAAGGGCCGGGCGAACGTATTTTCCAGTAGCGCTGATCTGGAGCTCGCCTTCCCCGACCAGCCGATTGAGCGAGCGCTGTACCGGAGGTCTGCTGATCTCGAAGTGATTGGCTACGGCCGCGACAGAGATGCTAATATCCGCGTCAGGGGCCTTCGAGCGCAGGATGTCCTTGATTGCTTCGTAGACGACGAGGTTAGGACGGCGTAGCTGGGCTGACGCTTTGGTCGACACGTGGCGCTCCTTTGCTAACGCTCTCCTCAGGCTCACCCTCATCCTAGCATGCGTCAGCCCGAGGTCCAGGGAGCCCGAGAGGGCCTCCTCCGTAGGGCTGTCTCAGGCGCAGCGCACCCGGATGTCGGAGATCAGATCGGTCAAACGCTGCGGGTCCATCATCTCCAAGACCAGGTGAGGGTGCTCACGGGACGCCAGAACTGTCTCGACTTCGTCTCGCAAGGCAGTCAGCGCAGGCAGCGTGTCGAGCGCCTGTGATGCTGCGGTCGCATCAAGGCCATGCCGAGCGCGGTAAACGAGGAAAACCGCTTCGGCGATGGTTTTGAAGGTTCGGATATACAGCTCGAACAGAGCGAGCATGTCCTGCAGATCTCGGGCCATGTCCTCAGGCAAGCCCATGGTGGAGACATCGAGTGTCGACGCTAGGGTCCTCACCAGCGTGATAGCGTCATCCTTCTCATCAAGAAGCAGAGGCAGGTTCTCGTCGGTTGGGATAACGAGAGCAGAGGCCCCGGGCTCCCAATCATCGCGACCATGGAAGTCGATCATGTAGAAATAGGGTTTCTCCGCCGTGTCGGGAAACATGGAATTCTCATGAAACACATGTCCGCGGGCGTAGATACCCTTCTCGACCACCTTCCAGGCCTGTGAGAAATAGGCTGCCCAACGTACGTGCGCATCTGGAGCCGTCGGCCGGACCGGCTGCTGCAGGTAGGACCCTGACAGATACGGAGTCATAACCCCGATGCCGAGCCAGGTGCGAAAGATGGTTTCCAATGGTGTGCCGATGTCCTCCGCCAGCATAGCGCCGGCGACTAGGTTCACCAGATTGCAGCTGTTGAAGACACTTTGGTCGAGGATGATCTCCCAATCCGTGCGGAAGATGACACCGGATATGCCCTTGTCCTTAGCATGGGTGAGCCGCGCCTTGATGTCCTCGGCAACGCTGACCGGAAAGATGCCGAGGCCATAGAACTGGCCCCAGGTATCGTATTCGAGCCATTGCGGATGGCCGTTGCAGTGCCCGATGCGGGGATTGTGCGGGAAGGTCGGATAGAAGTCATGTGGTGTGTTCTTGAGCTGGATGGTGATGTCGCGCGACACCAGGGAAGCGCCATCGACGATTTGGCTCTGCTGCTCAAGAGTCCAGGAAAAATCGCGGACGGCCAGGGTCTTGCCGCCTTCGGCTAGGGGCGCATGCATCGCACCGAGCAGGTCCCGGTACCATGTGGTTGGGTCGGTTCTCCGGCAGCGTTCGCAGGTGCAGGCGTTGGCAGAGATCGACACTCGGCTCTCGCGCGTGCCGGGACTTACGATGACGCCAGCAAAGCCGGGAACGTGAGCGATGACGTCACGCATCTTATCGGAGACGAACTGCCACCAGAAGGGGTTCGTCGGGCAGATCGATCCGTCCGGGTTGCGCAGTTCGGGGTGGGTCTCGAGCAGGGGCTCGGGGTACCAGATTTCTTTTGTCTGAAAGAAGATGCCGATGCCGCGCTCACCCGCCTTTCGGACCACCTGGTTCATATAGATGCGGTTGTCCCACAGGCGGGCGAAGCGGATGGGCCAGCGGGCGAGCATCTGCGCCTCGTCGAAGTACTGTGAGGGCAATACCAACTCATCGATGATGTCGTTCTGGTGGAAGATGAGGGCGTTGAGGCCCGTCCTTGTCATGAAGTCCAAGGTCCGGTCGATTTGAGCCATCTGCCAGAGGCGTGAGCTATGGATCTCAAGGCCACGTAAGGCAAAGTCCGACATGTATTTTTCCGACAAAATTCAAAATGTTGAGATGGTCAAGGCCTAAGCTCCAGGTCTCGCGGCCTGAAACCCTCCTCATGCGGCAGTTCTATCTGAGATGAAGGTTCAGGCTCATGTCAAGAGCGGATGCTTCAGCGCGCTCCTATCTCAAGCTTGCCATTGAAGCCCCTTGAAGCCCTTGACGGCACTACAATTCAGGTATTTAACTTTGCATGCATAATCACTTTTGTGCCGCTAGCGGCTTTGGGAGGAGTTATGCCTGATATTTCGCGACGCCATCTGCTGGCCGGGGCAGCCGGTCTCGTACTGGGATCGAGCGCACAGTGGCTGCCGGCGGCGGCTCAGGACAAGGCTATGCGGCTCTTCTGGTGGGGCAGCCAGGATCGCGCGGATCGGACCAACAAGGTCGCGAAGCTGTTCGAGAGCGCCCGGCCCGGCGTCTCGATCAGCGGTGAGTTCCTTGGATTCGACAGTTATCAGGCGAAGTTGGCCACACAGGTGGCGGGCCGCAACGCTGCGGATGTCATTCAGACTGAATACCGCTTCCTGCACGATTTTGCCCGACGCGGCGCCTTGCGTCCGCTCGACGACATGATTGGCCCCACCCTTGACGTGTCCGACTTTGCTCCGGCTGCGCTCGATGCTGGTAGGGTCGATGGAAAGCTTTATGCCGTTCCCTTGGGCCTGAGCGCCCTTGCGCTGATCTATGACGATACCGCTTTCAAGAAATTCGGGATCGCACCGCCGACACCTGCGACCACGTGGGAGCAACAGGGTGAGATCGGCCTTGCTGTTACCAAGGCCGCCAAAGCTGCCGGAATGCAGGGCTACTACGGACTGCCGGATGAGGGTGGCGGCGACTACGTGCTGGAGGTCTGGGTTACCCAGCGCGGCGGCTTGCTTTACACCCCTGACGGCCAACTCGGCTTCCAGGAGTCCGACCTGGCAGATTGGTTCGCCTATTGGGATGGCCTACGGAAAAGCGGGGCATGCGTGACCCCGGATATCCAGGCCTTAAACAAGCAGACGATCGAGTCCATGGCGCTGACCTTGGGCAAGGCGGCAGTCGCCTACGCCGTGGCGAACCAGTTAGTTGGCTTTCAGGCGGTGAATAAAGGGAAGCTGGGCATCACCACCGCGCCCAGCGGTGGCCCGCGGGCCAGGCCTGGCCAGGCACTCCGACCCTCACAATTTTTCTCTATTTATGCCGGATCGAAGAACCCCACATTGGCGGGAGATTTCATTAACTTCTTCACCCATGATCCCGAGGCGGCAGCCGCGCTCGGTGTCGAACGGGGACCACCCGGGTCTGCCGCCGTGCGCCAGGCGCTGCTCGGGCAGCTGGATGAGACAAGCCGCTCCATGGTCGACTACATCTCGCTGGTATCCCAGCGTGCTGCGCCGACACCGCCGCCGCCGCCGAATGGCTCAGGGGAAGTCTCGTTGCTGCTTCGCCGAACGAATGAGCAGGTAGGCTTTGGTCGGCTCAGCCCGACTGAAGCGGCGAAGTCGTTCATGCGCGAAGCGACGTCAGTGCTTAGCCGCCGCTGAGCAGCGTATACCGATAATCTCCCGCCGAAAAACGGCACTTTGAAGGGGGACCGCCCACACTTGGGCAGTTCCTCCATTCCGGAGCCAGCATGTCCGATTCAGTGATGCCTGGTGCATCTCAGCTTCTGTCGAAGCACGTTGAAGAGAGCCAGGCGGCGAGTCTTAGGGCTGAGCATCTCACCTGCGAGATGCTCGTGAATCCGTTGGGTACGGACGAGCCCCATCCTGGGTTCAGCTGGCAAGTCGTAGGAACTGGATATAACCGTTTACAGTCTGCCTACCGGATCATCGTTTCCGACGACCGGCAAACGGTTGCGGAGGGTCTCGGAACCCATTGGGATACGGGGCACATCCAGAGCGACGAAAGTCTCCACATCGTTTATAGGGGGAGGCCCCTTTCCCCCTTCACCCGGTACTACTGGACGGTCGAGCTTTGGGATGAAAACGGTTCAAATTCCGCTGCGGCACAGATCGCGTGGTTCGAGACAGGCCTTATGGGTGGAACCTGGCCAGCCACTTGGATCATGGCGCCGGATGTGGGCCCGGAAGGGAAGCTTCCACCAGCGGGCACATCCTACGATAATGAGTTCAGCCTCGATCCGTGTCTTTATCTGAGGTGCTCCTTTACGATCGGCCGGCCGGTTGTGTCCGCGCGTCTTTATGCGACGGCCCTCGGTGTCTACAAAGCCAGCCTCAATGGAGACCCGGTTGGCGATCATGAATTTGCACCAGGATGGACTGACTATGCCAAGCGTCTCTCCTATCAGACCTTCGACATCACCAGCAACCTCGTGCTCGGCGACAATGTTCTCGCCGCTCTCATAAGCGATGGCTGGTACAGCGGCTATGTCGGCTACAACAGGCGCAAACCTGCGGCTCATTATGGCAACAAGCCCGAGTTTCTCGCATTCCTTCGGATTGTCTACGAAGATGGTGAGGTAGAAACAATCGGGACTGGCCCGCACTGGCAGGCGGGCCGCGGAGCGCTGGTCTATTCCGACTTCCTTAAAGGTGAGAAGTGCGACGCGACCCTTGCGGCACTAGGTTGGGATCGGCCCGGGTTCTTAGCGAGCGGCTGGCGTCTTTGCGGCGCCGGCCGGGGAACGCCCGCCAAGCTGGAGGCGCAACGAGAAGAGCCTATCCGTGTTCAAATGGAAATTCCGGCTGTTGCAGTTCGGGCAGCACCCGATGGAAGTTGGGTGTTCGACTTTGGCCAGAACATCGTTGGTCGAGTGCGCCTGCGCCTTGCAGCGCCACGCGGGACAAGTGTTTCTATCAGGCATGCCGAGGCGTTGAACCCGGATGGTTCACTCTACACCGCGAATTTGCGAAGCGCACCTGCTCACGACATTTATGTGGCGTCCGGCGAGAGTGAGGAACTGTACGAGCCGCAGTTTACCTTCCATGGCTTTCGCTATGCCGCTGTCAGCGGCTTGCCATCCCAACCAAGTCTTCATGCGGCAGTCGCACGCGTCCTCGGCAATGACCTGAGGCGCACCAGTTCGTTCGAAACCTCAAGCGAGCTTATCAACCGGCTTCATGCCAACATTGCATGGTCACAGCGTGGTAACTTTCTTGCCGTTCCTACCGACTGCCCGCAACGGGACGAGCGTCTGGGGTGGACCGCCGATGCTCAGGTCTTCTTCCACACAGCAGCCTATCTGGCCGATGTCTCGGCCTTTTACCGGAAATGGCTCGTTGATGTTCAGGACGCCCAGAGCGAGGACGGGGCTTTCCCTGATGTTGCTCCCCAAATCTGCTCTGACCGAAACGGAGCGCCCGCATGGGGCGATGCCGGCGTATTGGTGCCGTTCTGGCACTACGAACGCTACGGCGACGTCCGCATCCTTCGCGACCACTACCCCTCGATGCGCCGGTGGATGAATTATGTCGGCCGCGCCAATCCTGAGGGACTGCGCCTGCATGAGCTTAACCTCAATTATGGCGATTGGCTCTCCCTCGATGGAACCGCATCGAAGCCTGTCCTCGCCACAGCCTATTATGCACTCACCGCGCAGGTGATGGCGAAGACGGCCGAGATCTTGGAGCATGCCGAAGATCTCGCGGAATACACACGTTTGCATGAGAAGATCCGCTCGTCCTTTCAGCGAGCCTTCATCGACGCCGCCGGACGCGTTCAGGGCGGAACACAAACTGCGTATCTCCTCGGCCTCTACACAGGGATGTTTCCCACCGAGCTTGAGGAGGCGGCGTTCGGTCACTTTGTTGCTGATTTGGAAGCCCATGATTGGCATCTCACAACGGGCTTCATCGGTGTGCGGCATCTCTGCCCAATCCTGACTGCGTATGGACGTCCGGATCTGGCCTATCATCTCGTGCTCGACACGACCTATCCTTCCTGGGGCTATTCGATCGTGAATGGCGCGACCACAGTTTGGGAGCGGTGGGATGGCTGGACACAGGACCGCGGCTTTCAGACGCCAAGCATGAATTCCTTCAACCATTATGCGTTCGGCGCCGTTGGCGAGTGGCTCTATGGCAGTATGGCTGGAATCGGAGCCGCGGGACAGACCGGCGCTTTCAAGCACTTTTCGTTAAGTCCTGCTCCTGGCAAAGGTATTGAATGGTGCAGTGCTGCATTTGACTCACCTCGTGGGTCGATCCGTGCAGCCTGGCGCCGGCATCCTGACGGAATTTCGTACGAGTTCGCCATTCCTGCGAATACAACTGCCAATATCATCCTGTTCCGGGAAGTAGACGCTCGTATTTTGCTCAACAATCAAGAGATTGCAGATGATCAAGACATTCACAAGGTCACGCTATCACTTGGGTCAGGAAACTACCAAGTGAATGTATGGCACAAACCTACTTCGCACGCACAAGCCTGCAACAACCTCTGAATGCCCGGCCTGATTGTGAGTTGTCTGTTCATCGGCATTGCCCAGCACGACAGTGCGCAGGTCACGGCCGCTGAAGGCTGAAGTGAGGCCCCCCACTGGTGGGATCATTCGCTGGACCATACTCGATCTGAACCCTGCTGCCCTCCCCTCACCTTCGAGGATCGTTCCCGGCAGCGCAATGGAGAGGGTGCTCAACATACCCTCCATTGTCGTAATCTCGCTGCGCCGCTCTGGACGGGACGGGACCGCAGCGGGTGAGGAGCAGATGCTTGCCAACGCGCGTGCGCTTCACGAAGCTCAGACTGAGCCGATAATCCTGACAATGGTCATGAGTAGGGATGAAGCCTCATGGCACGGAGATCAGACACATCTACTAGGCTGACGCTGGGAGCATGAGATCTTATGGCTACGGATGATGTCTTGACGGCCTTTCAGTGTGATGACAGCCTTCAGAAAGGGGAACGCCACAACGAAGAACTCCGCCACCATGATCAAGTCCGAACTGGTCCACAAGCTCGCTGAGAACGATCAGCATTTATCTCGTCATGATTTCGAGAAGATCGTGGATTCCATCCTTCACGCCATTCGGGATGGGCTCGCCCGAGGCGACCGGGTTGAGCTGCGGGGCTTCGGGATATTCACACTGCGCAAGCATGCGGCTCGGATCGGGTGCAACCCGCGCACCAAAGCTCCGGTTTCTGTTTCAGAGAAACTCGTTCCTACCTTCAAGGCTGCCAAGGAGATGCATCAGCGCCTCAATCCTGCACTGCTCCGGCGGCAGCACAGAACTGCACCGATGGCGTCGAATGCTGACGTTGTTCGTTACGTCGACGCTTAGGACTCTGATGCTTCCATCCCGACAAGAGCAAGCGCGAGCCATGACAATGCAATGTCAGTCTGCCGCTCAAACGAACCCTAAGCCCGACAGCGCCTGGGGCTCATCAACAGAGAGATAGTACGCCCATGGTTGTTACTCGAGCCGATCGAGCATGGATTGCGTGATCAGGCAGATGCCGCTGTCGGTGCGCCGGAAGCGTTGCGCGTCAAGATCCGGATCCTCCCCCACCACAAGCCCCTGCGGGATGCTCACGCCACGGTCGACGATGACCTTGGACAGCCGGGCCGAGTGGGCAATCTCCGCTCCGGGCAGCACCACCGCTTCCTCCAGATGGGCGCCGGAATGAACGCGCGCTCCGGTAAACAGGAGCGAGCGCCGCAGGACCGCTCCTGAGACGATGCAGCCGCCGGAAAGGATGCTGTCGATCGTCTCGCCTTGGCTGGACCCGTCCCGCGTCAGCTTGGCCGGTGGGGTGATCTCGGCATAGGTCCAGATCGGCCAGTCCGTGTCGTAAAGATCCAAGCCCGAAGCCGCCTGGGTCAGATCAATGTTGGCCGCCCAATAGGCATCGAGCGTGCCGACATCGCGCCAGTAGGCCTCCGCCTCAGCGGACGACCGCACGCACGAGGTCGTAAACCGGTGAGCGACCGCTTTGCCATGCTTCACCAGGTACGGGATGATGTCCTTGCCGAAGTCGCGGCTGGAGCCCAGCTCCGCGGCATCCCGCCTCAGCTGGTCCAGCAGAAACCGGGTAGAGAAGACGTAGATGCCCATGCTGGCCAGCGCCATGTCGGGCTCGTCCGGCATGCCAGGTGGGTTCTTCGGCTTTTCCAGGAACGAGACGATGCGGTCGGTCTCGTCGATGGCCATCACGCCGAAGCCGGTTGCCTCCAGGCGCGGCACCTCGAGACAGCCGACGGTCACGTCGGCACCCCGGCTCACATGCTGCTGGAGCATGAGCTCGTAATCCATCTTGTAGATGTGATCACCCGCCAGGATCACGATGTACTCGGGGGCATAGCTCTCGATGATGTCGATGTTCTGGTAGACCGCATCGGCCGTGCCCTCGTACCACATCGTCTCGGACACCCGCTGGCTGGCCGGCAGGATGTCGAAGCTCTCGTTGCGCTCGGAGCGGAAGAAGTTCCAACCGCGCTGCAGGTGGCGGATCAGGCTGTGGGCTTTGTACTGGGTAGCCACCGCGATATGACGGATGCCGGAGTTCAGCGCGTTCGAGAGGGCAAAGTCGATGATGCGGGACTTGGCCCCGAAGTACACGGCCGGCTTGACCCGCTTGTCGGTGAGCTCGAGGAGGCGGCTGCCGCGCCCTCCTGCCAGAACATAGGCCATGGTGCGGCGGGCGAGCGGGGCAGAGGCAGGGCGTGTCGGCATCGGCATTCCTCCCAGGAAAGCAGGGCTCTCCTGGCCCGCTAAGCTTCTATGCTCCAAGATGAGCGGAAGTTCCTCGCGGGCAAGGGGGAGCACCCGCCCGAGCAGGCTCCCTCAGCCAACAGAGTATGTATCAAGAGAACACCTACCGTGTGCCACGCTGCCGCGCCCCTCGTGAGCCGCTTGCGTCCTTGAGCAAATCAGCTCAACCTCACCTCACCTCACCTCACCTCAGCTGTCTGTCGACGACAGCTATTGACGAGCCCCGGGAGTTGGCACGGATGGACTGCCCTCCCGGGCTCCTCGTCGGACCTCAGCGCCCGCTGTCGGATCTGCATGGCGGTTTGATCAGGAACCGCTCCGTCATATGCCGCTGCTCTGCTCTCGGCACCACGTGCATTGTCTCGGAATGCGTGGCTGATGAACAGAAGGAAGCCGCCGACGGCGGTCCAGCCACAGACCGTCCTCGATCATCCATTTGCGCAGGATCTCCCGTGACACCCGGCAGTCATGGACCTCATGCAGCTTCTCGGCCACCAGGGTCGGGCCAAAGTCGGCGTAGCGCTCCTTGATGAGCGTCATCACCAGATCACGGACCGGCTGCGGCAGGCGGTTGTTGCCAGGTTTGCTACGCCGCTGGGAGATCAGACTGGCCGCCCCACGGGCGCGAAAATCCTTCAACAGCCGGAAGACCTGTCGGCGTTTGAGCCGGAGCAGGCCGCAAGCGTCCCGAACGGTCACCCGACGGGCTTCTAAATCCATCAGCACCTCAAGCCGGGAAAACTCCTTGGCGCTCATCGACACCACCGTCATACGGCACGTCCTCCTGCAGCCCCGAACAGCAGGAGAGTGCCATTTGAACTTTACAGAGGGGTGTCATCTCTATATTGCGCTTACACGGATAATTCGCAGAAGCCCCTTTATGGAACTCGACAAAAAGAAACGCCCCAGTCGCGATCTGGAGCGTTTGAGTTGTATAGATAGGATGGTTTGAATCTAACCCTTCTCCAGCTCTAAAACTGTGAGCCAGTTCATATAGGCGCTTTAATCCGCGAAAATCCTTGAACGCTGTGCGTAAGGTCGCCGGACACCCTTGCTCGAGGCTGAACGTCTTGCGCTGCCTCTTTACGCACACAAAGGGATAGCGGCCCCTTCGTGTGGGAAGGCTCAGGAACTACGCGACAGCGGTCGCTTCCTCATGCGCGGCTCCACAAAAACAAAGAATTTCTCTGGTGTGACGCAGTTCACAGCCCCCGTCTGCAAAGTGGTTCAAAGTCCAATCATCGCCAACGGAGATCGCATCTCAGGCGGTATGAAGCGCAACACTTACTTGCAGAGGATTACCTCATGGACCTCAACGTTAATGCCAGCCCGATTACTCAAAGTGCTACCACGACTGCTGTCGGCGGCCCCGGCGTCTTCGGTAGCGGTGGTGATGCCACCGCGGTGACGGACCAGAGCGCCCACAGCTCGAACGTCCAACTGGGCGACAATCATTTCCCGTGGGGTGGTGGGTATGACTACGGTCCTGACCTTAACGTGAATGCCAGCCCGATCACGCAGGTGGCGGACACCACTGCCGTCGGCGGACCCGGCATCTTCGGGCATGGTGGCGACGCCTTCGCGCTCACGCACCAGGACGCCGACATGTTTAACTTCCAGGGCTAACCATTACCCTGTGGAGCGCCATCGGCGGCGAGCCTTTGGCGCTCCATTTCTTCTGGCCTCCCTTGCCTGCCTTCCTGATCTCTCGGGAGGCGGGCACACCCATAGCTGGAACTCTCATGCCTCGTTTCTATGACACCTGCGCAGGGCCCATCGGCGGTCTCTATCTGCCTCCCATCGCCTGGGACGTGCTCCAGCGGGAGAAAATCCAGACGCTTGAGCAACTCGTGGATATGGCTGACCGGCTTGAGCAGGTCGATGGGATCGAACCCAGGATGGCGGAGGTGATCCGGGAGGCCCTCGCCCAAGTCGCACCGCCTGAAGAGCAGACAATCGGCGAGATGCTGCAGGTCCCATGGTGCGCGTTCGCATAATGCCCAGTATGGAACGCTCAAGGCGAGCGCCTTAGGTCGTGTGGACGGATTTGATCAGGATAAAGCTGAGAGCAAGGGTGACGAAGGAGCCGTAGTTCACGTCAGTCTTCTCGCAGCGTAAAGCAACGCGCTTGAAGCGCTTGAGCTTTCCCATGGTCTGCTCGATGCGAGCCCGCCCACGGTAGAGCGCCTTGGGAAAGAACTTCGGCTTGTCTTTGGTCGTCGTGCGGTACGGAATGGCCGGGCAGATGCCACGGGAACGAGCAGCCTGCCGGTTGGCTTTAGCGTCATAGCCCTTGTCACCCACAGCCGCCCGCGGCGTGATCTCAGGACCAAGGTCGAGCAGCGTCTCGAAGTGAGGGCTGTCGCTGGCCTCCCCGCCACGGCTCTGTTGCATTAACTCCACAAGGCACAATTGGTAGCGTGTCCGCCTGGATCGGAAGCTACTACATTCTGTAGCTTGACAGGTTAATGCAACAGAGTCTCGTCGTGTCAGACCTTGATCCCTTCCGCCCAGGCGATGCCATGCCAAAGCGCAGCGTCTGGTCGCCTGTGCCATGTAGCAAGTGCATCCAAGACCGCCTGGACGGTTTCGCGTGGAGTGCCGGTTTCGGCAATTGCGTCGATGGCCCCCTCAAGGATCTGGGCTAAGTTGCTGACATAGCCCTCGAAGTCCGGTTGCCCGGAGCACCCCCCAAAGAATATCCAGGTGTTGCGACGGGGCTGCACGCCAGCCTGGTGCAGAAGCTGCACCAGGCGGCGGCCAACAATGGGATCGTTGCCATGGCGATCGTATGTTCGTTGGTAAGCCTTCCAGACCGGAGCCAGCCCCGCCGGCTCCGGCCAGAGCCGCATCACGTCATAGTCGTCATCCGCCAGGATGATCCGCCCGCCTGGACGCACGGCACGCGCCATGGTTCGCACGATGAACAAGGGATTACGAACGTGCTCAAGCAGAAAGCGGGCATGTGCCAAGTCGAAGTGTCCCCACTCACGATTGGTCAGGGGAGCGACCTCTGCACTCCCCTGACGCATATCGATGAGATGAGTTTCACCGTCAGCATCGGCCTGTCTCATCGCTTCGAGGATCTGCTCATTGCTGCGTTCGATCCCCACGACCGGGACACCTGTTATTCGCGCCATCGCGCGTGAGAACTGTCCGAGCCCAGCGCCGAAATCAACGATGCGCTCTCCAGGCTTGAGTGCGGCTTGTGCGAGAAACCGCTCGTTGAGGAGGCGGTTCATCGCGGTTAGCCGCTGCTGTTCTTCGGGGCTGGTCCCGTGGATGTAGTGAGACGAGGACATGCGGCGCTCCCCGGATGATCTAGCGACATCCCAAGCCATGGCCACTTGCGTTACCAGTCTGCTTCCTCCGCCTGCATGATGTCAGGACAGGATACCACCAATGCTGTTCGGCGGCGACTTGGTTCGATAGGCGATCGCCAGGTCAGCGCGCCACTATTCCAACGACCCCAGTTGCCCAGACTATGATGTTGCTTGCCCTTCATAGGGTCCGTATGAGCCCGGAGGTAATTACCCACGCCCCATTTTGAGCTGAGGTTCAGGCGGACACGGTCTGAAGAATTGTCTTGAACGCGTTGGTTCCTGGGCGAAGGCGAGCCGTGTCGACGACCGTGCGAATGTCCGCTTCGCCCTCGGCTGCCCACATCGAGCGGTAGCCGTTGGTCACCTTGCGCTGAATCACGGCGGGTCTAAGGGCGCGTTCGCAGGCGTTGTTCGTCGCCTCAACCAGGCCGGGCCAGTGGGCGAAAGTCAGGAGCTGATCGCGGGCGCGCCGGACCTTGCTCTGAATGTCACGGGCGAGATCGCAGGAGGTCGCCGCAGCCAGGATCGCGTCCAGACTTCTTTCCAGGGCTCGGCGCTTACGGGCGAGGGTCGAGGCGGCAAGGGTTGCGACCTCCTCCGCCAGGGCAAAGGCCCGGTGCAGCCACAGCTTGAGGCGGGAGGGCAGGACATCCTCGCTCACCTCATCGGCATAGGCGACGTCGCGGGCGAGATGGGCCAGGCAGGTCTGATGGGCATCGGCGTGGCCCTGCTGCGCGCTGTAGCGGTCGGAGCACCAGACCTCGGGCCGGTGTCCGTCCATCATCGTCCGCACCACAATGGCGCCCCGGGTCGGCGAGGCGTGATGGACCACCGCCTCCGCGCAGCGAAACACCCAATGATAGGCGTTGGAGCCCTCGATCCGGACACCGGTCTCATCAGAGGCGACGACCCGGGCCTGGCGCAACGCCGTGATGGCCCGGTCGCGCTCGGCCGCGAAGGCGCGCTGCGCCCGGCGCAGCATGGCCATGAGCCCGCCCTGGCTGACGGTGAGCCCGAATAGATCCGCGAATGCGCTTTGCAGCCGCTCGTAGGACAGGCTCTGGAAGGTCTTGAGATAAGTCGCCATGGCATGGACGCGGGGCCCGAACGGCGTTCCCTTGGCGCCGTCCGGCACGGGCGCAGCGACCTGCGTTCCACACGCCCGGCAGCGCACCGCCAAGCGCCAATGCTGGGTGACATGGGGCATGATCTCCGGGAGGTCGATCTGCTCGTGGATGCTGATCGTCTCCGCCGGCCAATCCGCCATCAGAACGGCTGAGCAGCAGGGGCACCGGTCAGGACGGTGCTCGACCACCTCGTCGGGCGTGGCGCTGAGGATCCGGCTGTGCCCATCATGGCCCGGCTTGGCGCCACCGGGCTTGGCCTGATCCCGCCGCTGCTTGCGATCAGTTGAGGGTGGCTTGGACGATGTGCGCGAGGTCTTCGGCGGCCGCTGCAGTCGCAGCACCAGCTCGATCAGCTCTTCCTTGCTCAGACGCTCAAGATCGCTGCGGCCCATACAGACATGGAATCAGCGAAGCCCGACTTGTGCAAGGGCCTGGGTAATTACGCCCGGAGCGTTGTCAGAAGTATTTTTTCTGCCAAACCTCCTCTCGGAGGGGTGATATTGTCTGCAGACACACCGCCATGAGCTCCCGATAAGCATCCAGGCGCGGGCTATGCCAGGAGGACGTTATGAATCAGTGACTCGCATCCTGTCTCAACTGTGTTCGCTCGCCACTTCTTCTGTGACGACAGAGAAAGCTGCCAGTAAGGACGGGCCGAAACTCGTCGAGATCGCCACATCGGTGGCGTCGCGCCCTGTGGCCATCAGCACCCGCCCGATCCGCGGCGTGTTGTGACGGGCGTCGAACGTGTACCACCGGCCGTTCAGGTAGGCCTCGAACCAGGCGCTGAAATCCATTGGATAATCCACCGGCGGAATGCCAATATCGCCCAGGTACCCTGTGCAATACCGCGCCGGGATGTTCATGCAGCGGCACAGAGTGATCGCCAGATGGGCAAAGTCACGGCAGACACCAGCCTGATCGGTGTGTCCCTGCCAGGCCGTCCGGGTTGCACACGCATTCTGATAATCGAATCTGATCCGGCCATGCACATAGTCGCAGATCGCCTGAACGCGCGCCCATCCACCCTCGATGCCGCCGAAGAGATTCCAAGCGGTATCCGAGAGTTGGTCGGTTTCGCAGTACCGGCTCCCAAGCAGATAGACGATCACGTCATCAGGTAGGTCATCGACAGGCTGCTGTACGGCCTCCGGAACGACTGGATCATGCAACCCGGAGTCACGGATCAGGAAATCCGTTGAAAGCTCGAGCCGTCCGGCCGGCGCAAGCAACCGGGTGCAGATGTTGCCGAAAGCATCACGATACTGCCTGTGCTCGACGGGAGGATCGCACAGGAGGTCGTCGGGCGTAATGAGGTCCGGCATCCGTGATGGATGAACATTCAGCATCAGGAGCATCGGCGTTGGCTGCGGACACTCGAAGGTGATTCGATAGCCTGCATGAATTATCATCGAGCACCCTGGGAGTCAGAGAGCCGAGGCTCACTGTCGGACGAGGTTGTACTGCCGGCACGTCGCGCTAGGCTGATCTCTGAGGACGCAACGTTTACCTCGACCGTCATCCCCTCGAAATCACCCGGCTCGCCTATCCATGTGCCGGAGAGCGGTACGGCCTGCCGGGGATCGCGCGCCACCGCGATGCGGATGAGATCGCGATTGCCGATGATGCCGTTGGTCGGGTCGAACTCGACCCACCCGGCGCCAGGCAGGTAGACCTGGCACCAGGCGTGAGTCGAGCCGCCACCGACATGGCCGGATCCGTCCAGGCTCGGGCTGTAGATGTAGCCAGATACGAAGCGTGCCGCGAGGCCCAGCGCGCGCACGGCCTCAATCATCAGGATCGCAAAGTCGCGGCAGCTCCCGCGATTGAGCATCAGGGTCGTCAGGGGATCCTGGATACCAGTTTCAGAGCGCCTGTTGTAGGTGAAGCTCTCCTTGATGGCGTAGGTGAGGGTCATCAGGAGCTCACCTGTCCGCGTCGGGCGCCCCTGATGCAGGAACTTCTGAACCCAGTGATGAATCCGGTGATCCGGGTCGAGGTACTGCCGCTCCATCGTGCGCATAAGATCGGGTATCTCCTCTGCGCTGTAGGCAAAGGGATAGGTCTGGGCATAGTCCTCCATTTGAAAGTCCGGTGCATTCAAGGGCAGATGATCGAGGCAGATGTTGCTCTCGAACCGCAACTCGGACGCCTCTTTGGTGAACCGGGCAATGGCGACGCAGTTGCCGAACACGTCATGGATCCATCGTAGTGCGCTTGGAGCCGGATCAATCTCGATCCGGGCATCCAGGAGCCTTTGATCGTAGCTGTCGCGGGGCCGGAACATGATCCGGTGCTCGCCGAACGAGACGGGCTGCCTATAGCGATAGGTCGTTACGTGTCGGACCGCGAGAAGGGTCATCTCATCCGCCAACCAGTGAGGCCACCGGAGGATCCAGAGGCACTGCCGTTCCGGGCCTCCTGCCTGCGAAGAGTTTAGGATCGAATGATCTGGGCGAGAAAGCCCATAGTTTAGGCTTTCTCGCCGCCTGCAATATCGCAACTGGGGGAGCCGCCCGGCCGAGGCTCACCGATGAGTTTTGCCCCTCTAGTGTCAGGGATAGATCCCGGTCCCACAAAGGAGTGAATTTGCAGTCTGTCCAACTCTGCCTTGTTCTGCGGATTCAGTAGACTAAGCTTCTGCGCGTGCTGGTGGGCAGGACCAGATAATGCGATCCTTGGAGCGCGTCCACATTTTCGGAACGCCAGATTGCGGCTCGTCGACGCTCGGACGGGCGCTTGCCCAACGGCTGGAGTGTCAACACGTGGATGCAGACGACGTGTATTGGCTTCCGACTATTCCGCCTTACCAAATCAAGAGAATGGCAGCCGAGCGCGTCCGGATGCTAGGGGAGGCCACCCGTTGGGCCAGGCCCTGGGTGCTGTCCGGTGCGATCGTGGGGTGGGGCGATGCCTTGATCCGGACCTTCGATCTTGTGGTCTTTCTGTACGTTCCTGCAGGGATCAGGCTCGCCCGGCTTCGTGCGCGGGAACGGGAGCGCTTCGGACCCGAGATTGAGCCTGGCGGCTCCATGCATGAACGGCATCAGGCCTTTCTTCGATGGGCGGCTGGCTATGTCACGGGTATCAGTGGGCGAACACTCGAGACCGACGCCAGCTGGCTAGCACAGCTCGATTGTCCTGTCATGCCCATCACAGGCGAATGCTCAACCTGTGATCAAGTCGACCACATTCTGTCATTATAATGCTACCTCGGTATCAGTAGAGGCATGGTCCAATGCACGAGAGACTGGTCACATCCGCTCAGTTGCGGGCCGGACGGGCGCTGCTCGGATTATCCCAAGCCGAGCTTGCGGGATGCACGTGCCTGTCTGTCCCGACCATTGAACGAGCAGAAGCGGATGGTGATCTTGGCGCGTCCGAAGCTGCCATGGCGGCCATCCGGGTTGCTCTGGAAGACCAAGGTGTGATCTTCCTGGATGCTGACGGTGGGCAAGGTCCTGGCGTGCGGCTGAGGTATTCTGGTCCTCCCGACGAGGGCCTGCGACCAGATCAGCTGACGAGCGACAACGACATCTGACGCAGCGGCCAACCGCATCAGCCCTGTCAGAAGACCGGCTGGCATGCCATGTTAGGCCTCGTGATGCTGGAACGCTCCCCATGGCCTACCAGGTTCGCTGGCAACTGGTCGGACGATCCGGGCAGCCGCTCGACAACGGCTGCCTTGGCGAGAGCCTTTGCGCGTACGGTGATGCGGTGGCCACAGTGGTTGAATTTCTGCGCCCGTACCCACAGGTGTGCCACTGTCCGGCCGAAAGCTACTGGCTGGCACGCCGGTCGATGGATGCCGATCTGGCGGTGTGGGTCTGGATTGAGCGTCACAGGATCGATGAGCCGACAGAGGTCAGCCGCGCGTGGATGGTCTCAGGGGCGGCAGCAGACCAAGCCCCCGCGCTTGTGAGCAACTAGCATCGGAGCCACCGGCGCTGCCCGACTGCTGATCCTCGCCAGTGAACTGACAGGTTTAGTGCCAATCTGAGCCGATATCCTTTACCTAAGCCTAACTTCTGTGCGCTTCTCTGGTGAGCAGGTGCACGAGTTGAACAGCTGCAGGAGGGGTCACGAGACATGAAGCTGTACCGCCTCAACGTCACAGCGGATGGGGAGCCCTCGGTGATCGTTGCCCTTGCCGAGGATGTGGAGAGCCTTCTCCATGCCCTGGAGTACCAGGACCACGGCGACGTGGATGAGGAGAGCCTGCTGCCGTACTTCGACGGGGAGAAGAAGCCGCGGCTGATCAGGAGCCTTGAGGATGTTCCTGAGGATTATCTGGACTTTGTCTGCCTGGGCGACAATCCGGAGGAGATAACAGTGGCCGAATTCTTCGACACGCAGGAGTAGTCACCTGAGCGGCGTAGAAGATTCAGGATGCCGGTCCCCTAAAGAGGCAGACGCTCAGGACAAGCTTCGCCCCCGCATCAGGCCGGCCTGGATCGGCGCCAGCCCACATCTGCGAGGATCGCCCGGGCCGCATTGTGACCCGGCGCACCGGTGACGCCGCCACCCGGATGCGTGCCGGAGCCGCACATGTACAGGCCGGGCAGCGGCGCCCGGTAATCGGCATGACCCAGCATCGGCCGGGCACTGAAGAGTTGATCCAGGCTCAGGGCCCCATGGAAGATGTCGCCGCCGATGAGCCCAAACGTGCGCTCGAGATCGAGCGGGCTCAGGATCTGGCGTCCGATCACGCTCTGCTTAAAGCCCGGGGCATGGCGATCCACCGTCGTGATCATCAGGTCGGCCACCTCGTCGCGATAATCGTCCCAGGAGCGGCCCTGGGAGAGGGCTGGCTGCACGTGCTGGCAGAACAGGCTCGCTACATGCTTCCCCCGCGGCACCAGGCTGTTATCGAGGGTGGACGGGATCAGCATCTCGACAATTGGCTCCCGGCTCCAGCCCTCGCGCTTGGCGTCGTCATAGGCCCGGTCCATGTAGGCGAGCGAGGGGGCGATGATGATGCCGGCCGTGTGGTGATCAGCGGGCTCCCGGCCGGGCAGCGCGGAAAAGCTCGGCAGTTCGGACAAAGCCACGTTCATGCGGAAGGTGCCCGAGCCCGACCTCCAGCGCCGGATGCGGGCGAGAAAGTCCGGCGGCAGCGCCTCCTCCGGCACCAGACGGTCGAAGAGGAGTTTTGGGTGGACATTGCCGGCCACGCCCCAGGTCCGAATGGATCGTCCGTCCTTGAGCACGACGCCGGCCGCTCTGCCTTTCTCGACGATCACCTCCCGAACCGGCGCATTGACCTCGATCTCCACCCCACGTTCGCGGGCGGCCTTGGCCATAGCTTGGGTAATCGCCCCCATGCCACCGATGGCATGGCCCCAGGCGCCCTTCTTTCCGTTCACCTCACCGAAGACGTGGTGCAGCAGGACATAAGCGGAGTTGGGCGTGTAGGGGCTGGCGAACGTGCCGACGATGGAATCGAAGCCGAAGGCAGCCTTGACGCAGTCAGTCTCGAACCAGCCGTCGAGGTAATCACCGGCCGACTTGGTGAAGAGGTCAAGCAGGGCCCGGCGCTGGGCCATGGACAGGCGGCGCAAGCGATTGCCGGTGCTCAGCGCCTTCCAGCCCTCGGACAGGGCCGTGCGCCAGCCGCCATCAACGAGATTGGGTGGTTGCTGCAGGGTAAGATCGCGCAGCACATCCGCGATGGCATCGATCTCGGCGGAGTACGCCTCGTAGCGCTCGGCATCGCGGGGGCTGAAGCGGGCCATCTCCGCGCGCGTCACCCCCTCGCCTGTCTTGAGGTACTGCCCGTCGGGCAGCGGGAAGAAGTTGGCCAGGCGCCGCTCGACGATCCGCAGGCCATGGCGCGGCAGATCGAGGTCGCGCATGATCTTGGGGTTGAGCAGGCTGACGGTGTAGGACGCGACCGAGTTGCGGAAGCCGGAATAGAACTCCTCCGTCACAGCGGCGCCTCCGACGACGGAGCGTTGCTCGACCACCTTCACCCGCAGACCGGCGGCAGCGAGGTAGCAGGCGCAGACGAGCCCGTTATGCCCCGCCCCGATGATCACCACGTCATAGCTGTCCGCCACAAGCGTCCTCCTGCCGATGGATCCGAGGATCAGGATAACCGCATCGGGAGGATCTGCCATCCTGCCGGCTTATGCGGTCTCTGCGAGCACCTTGCGCACAGCGGCGAGCGATAAGCCGAAGTGCTTCGCCACCTGGGTGGGAGCGACCCCCGCCAGCAGAGCCGCCCGCACCGTCTTGCGCTGCCCCTCCTGCAGCACGGGGGCGGTTTTGCCGGCTCTTGTAGGCCTGTTTCCCTGTGCAGGTTCCGGAACGAGGCGCTGGAGGGCCAGACTGGCTTGTCGTGCAGTTGCTTCCAGCTCCGGCCGCCTCCCTCCGCCCTTCTCCAATCGGCGCTGCACTTCCTCGACGAGCTGGCTCAGCTGCTCAGCCAGCTGAGCGTCGGACGGGCTGGCAAGTGCTGCCGGCGGCTTGGTGGTCACAGGAGCCGGTCCGGACGCAGGCGTCGGGATGGTGAGCGTGACCTCGAACAGGTCGAGTGTGCGTGGTGAAGATCCCTTGATCGGCATAGAACTGATATGGGCATTGTGCTGTCCAATCCCAAGCTTGGGGATCTCGTCACATCGCCGCGCCAGCTCGATGATAGGGCGCTGCTCTTGCTTCGTGCGTCAATTGCAGGCGGCCGTGTCAGTCAAGCCCATCGACACGCCTTCTGCGGGATCGGGGTAGCCGATCCTGCAGCTATGGAGGCCCCTTACCGGGAGAGCGGAGCGGCTGTGGGCCGCCTCCGCTAAGGGCCACTGATGGCTTGGGAATATGACGCTACAATTCCGGAGGACGGCAGCGCTGAGGCTTGATCCAGGAGAGGACCATGGGCGAGTGGAAAACGGTCTATGCGGACGAGGCCGAGGGGCGGTGGGTCAAGCTCAAAGTCTACGAGAGTGAGGCTGACGAGGATGAAGATAAGGATGCAGACCCGGTTGTCCGCGTGACAGTAGCCCCCATGGCTGATGAGGCAGAGGAGCCGGAGCCAATAGGCGACCAGCCAAAGCCCATTTCCGAACCAGATACGGATGACAACTCCATTACCCTGGATCCTGATGCCGGTGAGGATCTGGAAGAGGAGTTGATCGAAATCGGCTTCAGCCCCGAGGCGGCGGCGTGGATTGTCGGCAAGGTTCCGGCGTGAGCCGCTCGACGCTTCAGCCAGGCGACCTGACATCCATCATGTCCGGTTTGCACCACCGAGGTCCAAACCGGCAGAGGTCGACCACGCTGGATTGGCGGATCGGTATGGCACCCGGAAGAAGCCCCTAAGGCAGCCGGCTGTCGGCCCATCCGTGCCGTTGGTCGTGATCGGCGTGTCAGGGCCGTGAGAGCTGAGATCCAGGCGAAGGGTAATGTCGTCCCGGCCCGGGAAGTTGCTGTCGTAGGTGTAGAAGGTCAAGCAATCGCCAACCCGTTCATACTCCCAGACGAGCACCACATGGTTTTTGAAGACGTCCCAGGGAATCCACCGGCGTGCGGCGACAAGGCCGACCGGACACAACCGTCCGGCATCGATCTCCTGCATGATGGCGGGGCACTCGGCGACCGTCACCTGGGCAAGGCTCCCGCCCCAGAACTGCTTGCCACGGTCCCGTTGCCAGATGGCCGCGAGCCAGCGTGTGATCATCGAGGCTGCGTTGACGCTGTCGATCTGCCGCCGGAGCAGGTGCTGGTGCGGATTCCGATTCAATCCGGACGGGGATTCCGATTTGACGCCGGACAGCATTCCGGAATGAAGCCGGACACCGTTCCGATCAATTACCGGACACTTTCCCCACTCTGATGATCCCCTGGGTCAGCAACTCGGGCATCACCCTCCTCACGTCATCGAGGAGAATGGAATGCCCGCCAAGAGGAAGCTGACCATGAGACAGTTGAGACAGATGCTGCGCCTGGCCCGGGACGGCATCAGCGTGCGTGACATCGCCGAGAGGCTCGGGATCGCGCGCAGCACCGTCCAGGAGAACCTCAAGCGCGCCGAGCAGGCCGGCTTGAGCTGGCCCTTGCCCGGCGACCTGACCGACGAGGCCCTGGAGAACAGGCTTTTCGCCCGCGCCGGCGTCAAGCAGGGACAGCGCCGGCGGCCCGAGCCCCACTGGGCCGAAGCCATCGTCGAATTGAAGAAGCCCGGCGTCACCCTGCAAATCCTCTGGGAGGAGTACCGGGCCGTCCATTCCAACGGCTATGGCTACAGCCGCTTCTGCGAGCTCTTCCGCTCGTTTGAGAGCCGGCTCTCGCCGACCATGCGCCAGGACCATATTGCCGGCGACAAAGTGTTCGTCGACTATTCCGGCAAGAAGATCGCCATCGTTGATTCCGACACCGGCGAGATCCGCCAGGCCGAGATCTTCGTCGCCGTGCTCGGCGCCTCCAACTTCACCTACGCTGAGGCGACCTGGACCCAGTCCCTGCCGGACTGGATTGGCGCGCATGGGCGCATGTTCCGCGTCTTCGGCGGCGTTCCGCGCCTGATCGTGCCGGACAATCTCAAGTCAGGGGTCAACCGGGCCTCGTTCTACGATCCCGAGATCAACCGCAGCTACGGCATGATGGCCGCGCATTACGGCATCGGCATCCTGCCGGCGCGGCCACGAAAGCCCAAGGACAAAGCCAAAGTGGAGAATGGCGTGCGCTTTGCCCAGACCTGCATTCTCGGACGGCTGCGGCACCAGACTTTCTTCTCGCTGGCCGAAGCCAATGCGGCGATTGCCGGCGCGTGCGAGCGCATCAACGATCATGTCGTGCGCCGCCTCGGGGTCAGCCGCCGGCATCTCTTCGAGACGATGGAGCGCCCGGCGCTCGCGCCGCTGCCGGGCGACGACTACGAGTTCGCCGAATGGCGCTTCGTGCGGGTCGGCACGGACTATCACGTCGAGTACGACGGCTTCTTCTATTCGGTTCCGCACGGCCTGATCCGCGCGCAGGTCGACCTGCGGGCCACCAGCCGCACGATCGAGATCTTCCACCGCGGCCAGCGCGTGGCAACCCATCAGCGCCGCTACGGTGGGCGCCGGCACGGCACCGACCCGGACCACATGCCGAGTTCCCATCGGCGCTATGCCGACTGGACCCCGGAGCGCTTCCGCCGTTGGGCGGCGTCCGTCGGCCCTCAGACGGAAGGTCTGATCACGGCTATTCTGGCGCGCCGCCCGCATCCTGAGCAGGGCTTCCGGACTTGCCTCGGGGTTCTGCGCCTGTTGCGCGATCTCGAACCCGCTCGCGCTGAAGCGGTGTCGGCCCGCGCTCTCCAGATCGGGGCGCTCACCTCCAAGAGCATCGCCTCGATCCTGGCCAACCGCCTGGCCGCCCAACCCGCCCGCGACCCCGAGCCCACCGCCATTCTGGAGCACGCCAACCTGCGCGGCCCCGGCTACTTCCACTAAGGAGATCCTGCATGTTGACCCATCCCACTCTCGCTCTGCTGGCCGATCTTGGTCTTCACGGCATGGCCAGTGCCTTCAAGGCTCTGCAATCCCAGCCCGAGGCTCGGGCTCTCGAGCATGGCGACTGGCTTGCACTGCTGCTCGAACGCGAGGCGACGCTGCGCTGTCAGAAGCGGTTTGAGAGCCGGGCGCGGGCGGCCCGCCTGCGCCATGACGCGCATGTCGAGGATGTCGACTTCAGGGCGGCGCGCGGTCTCGACCGCGGGCTCTTTCTCAAGCTGGCCGGCTGCGATTGGATCCGTGAACGACGCGGGCTCCTGCTGACCGGACCAGCCGGGGTCGGCAAAAGCTGGTTGGCCTGCGCGCTGGGCCAGAAGGCGTGCCGGGAGGACTTCTCGGTCGCTTATCACCGTGCCCCGCGGCTGTTTGCGGCGCTTGGTCTGGCCCGCGGGGACGGCCGCTACGCGCGCATGCTCAAGGCGCTGGCCCGCGTGGATCTTCTCATCCTTGATGATTGGGGGCCCGAGAAGCTCGCTGACGATCAGCGGCGGGATCTGCTGGAGATCGTCGAGGACCGGTACGAGCGGCGCTCCACCATCGTGACGAGCCAGATCCCGGTCGACCGCTGGTATGAGATCATCGGCAATCCGACCATCGCCGATGCGATCCTGGATCGCCTGGTCCACAATGCTTACAGGATTGAACTGTCCGGCGAGAGCCTGCGCAAGCAGCGCTCCCCGGCCGCTGCATCATCGTCCGATTGACGACCGGCCAATCCCACTCCACCATCTCCCATGACCCAGGATCAAACGAGGAGAGTGTCCGGCTTCAGATCGGAACGCTGTCCGGAATGAAATCGGAATGGGTGTC
>NZ_QDGA01000070.1 GCF_003347665.1 Microvirga calopogonii | reverse complement strand
TCGCCGAAGAGCATCATGGTGTTGTCGCGGAAGAACAGCTCGTTCTCGACGCCGGCATAGCCCGATCCCATGCCGCGCTTGATGAACAGCACGGTCTTGGCGCGCTCCACGTCGAGGATCGGCATGCCGAAGATCGGCGAGGACGGGTCGGTCTTCGCCGCCGGGTTCGTCACGTCATTGGCGCCGATGACGAAGGCGACGTCGGCCTGCGCGAACTCACCGTTGATGTCCTCGAGCTCGAACACCTCGTCGTACGGAACGTTGGCTTCCGCCAGCAGCACGTTCATGTGGCCCGGCATGCGGCCCGCCACCGGGTGGATGGCGTACTTCACCTCCACGCCTTCGCTTTTAAGCTCGTCGGCCATCTCGCGAAGCGCGTGTTGCGCCTGGGCGACCGCCATGCCGTAGCCCGGCACGATGATGACCTTGGCGGCGTTCTTCATGATGAAGGCTGCATCGTCCGCCGAGCCCTGCTTCACGGGGCGCGTCTCGACCGCGCCGCCTGCGGCAGCCGCCGTCTCGCCGCCGAAGCCGCCGAGGATCACCGAGATGAAGGAGCGGTTCATGCCCTTGCACATGATGTAGGACAGGATCGCGCCCGAGGAGCCGACCAGCGCGCCGGTGATGATGAGCGCGAGGTTGCCGAGGGTGAAGCCGATGCCCGCCGCCGCCCAGCCGGAATAGGAGTTGAGCATCGACACGACCACCGGCATGTCGGCGCCGCCGATGGGGATGATCAGCGTCACGCCGAGCACGAAGGAGACAAGCACGATCAGCCAGAAGGCCGCGTGGCTCTCGGTGCGGATGAAGAACACGAGCAGCACGAGAAGCAACAGACCGAGGCCAATGTTGATGAGATGCCGGCTCGGCAGCAGGATCGGCTTGCCGGACATGCGCCCGTCAAGCTTCAGAAACGCGATCACGGAGCCGGTGAAGGTGATGGCCCCGATGGCGACGCCGAGCGCCATTTCGAACAGCGAGCCGCCATGGATGGTACCGACCGAGCCGATGCCGAAGGCCTGCGGTGCGTAGAGGGCGCCCGCCGCCACCAGCACGGCCGCGAGGCCGACCAGGGAGTGGAAGGCGGCCACAAGCTGCGGCATGGCCGTCATCGGCACCCGCCGGGCGACCACGGCGCCGATGCCGCCGCCGATGGCCAGCCCCAGGATCACCAGAGCCCAGCCGCCGAACCCGCTCGGCGGGGAGACGAACAGGGTAGTGAGGATGGCGATTCCCATACCCACCATGCCGTAGAGGTTGCCCTGCCGGGACGTGGTCGGATGGGACAGCCCGCGCAGCGCCAGGATGAACAGGACGCCGGAGACGAGGTAGAGGATCGAGGCTAGATTGGCCGACATCGCCTCATCCCTTCTTGCGGTACATGGCAAGCATGCGCTGGGTCACCAGGAAGCCGCCGAAGATGTTGATGCTGGCGAGGACGAGGCCGACGAAGCCGAGGGCCGGGGCCACGTTGACGCCCACCGCCAGCAGCGCGCCGACCACGATCACCGACGAGATGGCGTTGGTGACCGACATCAGCGGCGTATGCAGCGCCGGTGTCACCGACCAGACCACGTAGTAGCCGACGAAGATCGCCAACACGAAGATGGCGAGGCGGAACACCGTCGGGTCGACGGCCCCGTGCGTCACGACGGCGGCGGCGTTGCCGGCAGCCTCAGCCACTTGATCGGCCAGGATCTGCGCTTGGTCTGCGGCGCGCTGGGCCGTTTCGGCCGCCGCTCGGGCCTGTTCGACGGCCTGTTCGGGCGTGAGTGTTGCCATGGTGTCGCTCCCAAGGTTTATGCGGCTGGCTGAAAAGCGGCCTGACCAAAGGCTGGATGGACGATGGCGCCGTCGCGGGTCAGGCAGGTGGCCTTGACCAGCTCGTCATCCCATTTCACGGCGACGGTCTTGCTGTCCTTGTCGATCAAGGTCTCGACGAAAGCATAGAGATTCTTCGCATAGAGGCTGGAGGCCGAGGCCGCGAGGCGGCCCGGCATGTTGAGGTGGCCGACGATCTTGACGCCGTTGTGCTCCACCACCTGGCCCGGCTCGGCCAGATCGCAGTTGCCGCCGCGCTCCACGGCCAGGTCCACGACGACCGAGCCCGGCTTCATGGATTCGACCATCTCCCGCGTCACCAGCTTCGGCGCGGGCCGGCCCGGGATCAGGGCGGTGGTGATGACGATGTCCTGCTTGGCGATGTGGGAGGCGACCAGCGCCGCCTGCTTCGCCCGGTACTCGGCCGACATCTCCTTGGCATAGCCGCCGGCCGTCTCGGCCTGCTTGAACTCCTCGTCTTCGACGGCGATGAACTTGGCGCCGAGGCTCTCCACCTGCTCCTTGGCGGCGGGGCGCACGTCGGTGGCGGTCACGACCGCGCCGAGGCGGCGAGCGGTGGCGACGGCCTGGAGACCCGCGACGCCGGCGCCCATCACGAAGACGCGGGCGGCCGGCACGGTGCCGGCGGCGGTCATCATCATGGGCATGGCGCGGCCGTACTCGGCCGTCGCGTCGATGACGGCGCGGTAGCCCGCGAGATTGGCCTGGGAGGACAGCACGTCCATGACCTGTGCGCGGGTGATGCGGGGCATCAGCTCCATGGAAAATGCGGACACCTGAGCATCGGCCAGGGCCTTGAGAGCGGCATCCTGGCCGTAGGGATCCATGATGGCGATGACGAGCGCGCCCGGCTTGGCGCCCTTCAGCTCGCCCTCGGCGGGGCGGCGGACCTTGAGGACGATATCGGCATCCTTCAGAGCCTCCCCGGCGGTTCCGGCACGCGAAGCGCCGGCGGCCTCGAAGTCCGCATCGGGGATGCCGGCCTTGGCTCCCGCCCCGGCCTGCACGACCACGTCGGCGCCGAGGCCTTTGTATTTCTTGACCGTCTCAGGGGTGGCAGCGACACGCGTCTCCACGCCATCGGTTTCGGAGAGAACAGCGATCCGCATCAGGCGATCCTTCCAGTTCGGTGGCCAAAACTGATCTACGTCGGCCGCACAAGAGGTGGTCGGCACGCCCTTCATCACGAAGGTCCTCATGACATTAGCGTGCCGACTGAGTTCTCGTAATGGCCCATCTCTGACGAAAGGGCCTCTAGTCTCCTCTCAGAGAAAGCCGATCGAGATCCACGGCACGGCCGCGACCAGGATCAGGCCGATGATCAGGGCGAGGATGTAACCAACGATGGGTTTCATGCCCTGGTCCGGATGAATGCGGCTGATCGCGCAGGCGGCGTAGTACCCGACGCCGAAAGGTGGAGCGAACAGGCCGATGCCCATCGCCAGAACGACCACCATCGCGTAATGCACTTCGTGCACGCCAATCTGCCGGGCAATCGGGAACACGAGCGGTCCGAACAGCACAATCGCCGGGATGCCTTCAAGAACGCTCCCGAGCACGATGAAGGCCAGGATCGATACGGCCAGGAAGGTAGCAGCCCCGCCCGGCAAGCCGGTCATGGCCGAGGCCAACAGGCCCGAGAACCCGGATTGGGTCAGCGCCCATGCCATGCCGGTGGCGGCGCCGATGATCAGCAGGATCGCCCCGGAGAGAGACGCCGTCTCGACCAGCATCGGCATGAGCCTACGCCAATCGAACCGGCGATAGATCAGAAGCCCAGCCAGAACCGAGTAGACGATGCCGATGGTAGAAACCTCCGTCGCTGTGGCGACGCCCTCGATGACGGCTGCCCGGATGATGAACGGCAGGGCGACCGCCGGGAGAGCCACGATGAAGGCCTTGCCGATCTCGCGCCAGGTCGCACGCTTGACATGGCTGAGGTCCTCTTTCCGGTAGCGCCACCAGACCAAGCCACAGAGAGTAATGCCCAGCACCACACCTGGTAGAAGGCCGCCGGTGAACAGGGCCGCGATTGAGACGCCCGTCACCGAGCCGATCGTGATCAGTACAAGACTGGGCGGGATGGTTTCGGTCTGAGCGCCCGTGGCGGAGAGCAGAGCCACCAAGTCGCCGGGCTTCGCTCCACGCTCCCGCATCTCCGGGAACAGGACGGGCGCGACGGCTGCCATGTCAGCGGCCTTCGATCCCGAGATGCCGGAAACCAGATACATCGCTCCTACAAGCACGTAGTGGAGCCCGCCCCGGACATGCCCCAGGAGGCTTGCCAGGAAGGCCACCATGGCGCGAGCCATCCCGGTCATCTCGATCAGCAGGCCGAGGAACACGAACAGCGGTACCGCGAGAAGGATGAGATGCGACATGCCCTCGTCCATTCGGCCGACGACAACAGTTGTCGGGGTGCTGGTTGTCAGGGCGATATAGCCGAAGGTGGCGAGCGCAAACGAAAACGCGATCGGCACGCCGGCGAACACCATGGTGGCGACGAACCCGACAAAGAAGATCAGCAGGTTGAGATTGCCCAGACCGCGCAATGCTGGCTGCAACAGGATCAGGATACCAATCAGGGCCCCGACGAGGGCCAGCGCCCCCAAAACCTGCTTCCAACTGCCAACCTGCACCAAGCGGAGGACCGCCATAATTGTCATCAGGCCCATGCCAACCGGTAGCGCCGCCGCCCGCCAGGAATTGGCGATTTCGAGTGCCGGCGTCGTAACCCAGACCTCATCAGCAGCGAACTCGTAGGCGGGCTCGATGATCAGGAGCAGGAAGGCCAGCGCGGCCGCAGCGGCGACCACGTCGAGGAAGGCCCATACCCGGGTCGGCAGCATGCCGAGAACAGCCGTCATCCGCATGTGCTCATTGCGCCGGAACGCTACGACGGCGCCCAGCATCGCAAGCCACAGGAACAGGATCGAGGCGAGTTCGTCCGACCAGACGAGCGGTTCATTAAGGACATACCGGCTGATGACACCGGCGAGCAGAACGACGATCTCGGCGACGACGAGGAGCGCCGCCGGGATCTCGACGAGAGGTCGGAGAACGGCATCGATTGATGCCGCCCAATGCCGTCGTGACGGAGCTGCCTCCGTCACATGGGTGTCCAATCCGTGAGCGTGAGCCATGGCATCTACCCCAGCTTGCCAGAGTACTTTTCGAGCTGCGCCCAGGCCTCGCCGCCAAACTTGTCCTTCCACTCTTTGTAGAAGGCTGTCTTGGCCAGAGCCTGACGGAAGGGCTCGCGGTCAACCTCAAGGAACTGAAGGCCTTTCCCGCTCAGCCCCTGTCGCAGCGTATCTGCCAGCTTGGCAATATCGGCGCGCTGATCGGCTGCAGATTTGTCAAACTCACGCGAGACGACGTCCTGTACGTCCTTGGGCAGACGCTGGAAGGCCCGCTTGTTACCCAGGATCCAATACCCATCCCAGACATGGCCAGTGAGGCTGCAGGTCTTTTGCACCTCATAGAGCCGGGCGGTGGCGATGATGGCCAGTGGGTTCTCCTGGCCCTCCACCACCTTTGTCTGCAGCGACGAGTACAGTTCGTTGAAGTTGATCGGCGCGGCACCAGCGTCGAGCGCCTTGAACAACGATGTCAGGATTGGCGCCGGCGGGACGCGGATCTTGAACCCCTTCAGATCGTCGGGCGTCTTGATCTCACGCGTCGAGGAGGTGATGTGGCGGAAGCCGTTGTCCCAGGCCCGCGACACCGTCTGGATCGGCGTTTTGGCGATCTGGGTGCGCACATAAGTGCCGAGGTCGCCGTCCATCGCCTGCCAGACGGTGTCGTAGTCCTTGAAGGCGAAGCCGGTGTTCAGGATGCCAGCGACCGGCACGAAGGTGGCCAGGATCGATGTCGACAGGTTGAAGAACTCGACGCTGCCGTTTCGCACCTGGGTGAGCAGGTCGGTATCGGATCCCAACTGGTTGGCCGGGAACAGCTTAATGTCGAGTTTGCCACCGGTCGCCTCGCGGATACGGTTGATGGCCTCCTGGGCCCGTGTATTGACCGGATGGGTTGGATCCTGCCCAGTTGCGAGCTTGTACTCGAACTCGGCCGCCGAGGCGGGGTACCTGAGAATGGTGACCAACGGCAGCGCCGAACCGGCGGCAAGAAGGCCACGGCGAGTCATCCCGTGCGAACGACCCTTAGGCGTATTCATGATGTCCCTCCATCTTTAGGTTGTGGATCACGACGAGCCACAACGCCACGTTTCCTCGGGAGGCTTGCTAAGCCTCTAGCGTGTGCGCTCGTGGTTTTTGTTCAGCGCGTTATAAGCTCGGATCACCTGACTATCGTCGGCCTGCCCATCGCCTTGCCCAGAGACGGCAAGGAACATCTGATGTGCCAGGGCCGCGAGAGGCAGGGCCGCCTTGGCGTCCTGGCCGGCCTCAAGCACGATGCCGAGATCCTTCACGAAGATGTCCACGGCACTTGTCATCGGTGGCTCATCCTGCAGCATGCGCGGACCCCGATCCTTCAGCATCCAGCTCGAAGCGGACGATCCGCTGAGGATCTCAAGCATTACATTCAGATCGACGCCCACCTTGCCGGCCAGCGAAAAGGCCTCCGCCGCCACTGCGATGTGGACCCCGCACAAAAGCTGGTTGACGGTCTTGACCATCGCGCCCTGTCCGGGGCGTTCGCCGACATGGAATACCTTGTCGCCCAGAGCTTCGAATACCGGCTTGACGAGATCAAAGGTGTTGCGAGGCGCCGCGGCCATGATCGTGAGCGTTCCCGCTTTTGCGCCTACGACCCCACCCGAGACAGGAGCATCAACGAAATGCCGGCCTGTCTCGATCACCCGGGCGGCGATTGCCTCGACAGCACTCGGTGGACAGGTGGCCATGAGCACGACCGCCCCTCTCTGAGGGAGCGCCGAGAGCGCGCCGCCGTCGAACAGGATGGCCTCGGCCTGGCCCGCATTCACAACCATCAGAATGAGAACATCCGATCCTGTGGCGGCATCGGCAGGGCTGGAGGCCCGTGTCTCTCCTGTCTCGTTCAAGTTGTCGATAGCGTCTGGCCTCACATCAAACCCGCGCACGGAGAAACCACGAGTGACCAGATTTTTTGCCATGGGCAGCCCCATGGAACCGAGACCGATGAAACCAACCGTCGCCATGTTCGTGGTCCTCACTGAGACATCCAGCCCTTGACCTGCCTTGCCATGGCATTGGTCGAGATGCCGTAGCGTTCGTGCAGGGTCGGGAGAGCACCCGCGTCAAGGAACTCATCTGGCAGGCCGACCTGCCGGAACGCGGGCGGGACTACGCCCGAACGCATCAGGAGCCCGGCCACCGCCTCCCCGAGACCACCCACGATGGTGTGGTTCTCCGCCACAACGACCATGCGCCCCGTGCGCGATGCCTCCTTGAGGATCGTGGCTTCATCCAGGGGTTTGATAGTGGGCACGTGCAGCACCCCCACGTCGATGTTGTCATTCCCCAAGGCCTCTGCCGCCTCGAGTGCCCGCATGGTCATCAGGCCAGAGGAGATGATGAGAACGTCAGTGCCGTCCCGCAGCATCTTGGCCTTGCCGAGCTCGAACGTGTAATCGTACTCGTCCAAGACGAGGGGCACGTTGCCTCGCAGCAGGCGCATGTACACGGGACCATTGTGTGCTGCGATCGCCGGCACGACCTGCTCGATCTCATGAGCGTCGCACGGGTCGATGATCGTGATGTTCGGCATGCCGCGGAAGATCGCAATGTCCTCGGTCGCCTGATGGCTCGGACCGTATCCGGTTGTGAGACCTGGCAGGGCGCAAACGATCTTCACGTTGAGGTTTTCCTCAGCGATCGCCATGCAGATGAAGTCGTAGGCTCGCCGTGCCGCAAACACGGCGTAGGTCGTGGCGAACGGCATGAAGCCTTCTCGCGCCATGCCGGCGGCAGCGCTGATCAGGAGCTGTTCCGCCATGCCCATCTGGTAGAAGCGATCAGGATGGGCTTTGGCGAAAATGTGGAGGTCCGTGTACTTCGCGAGATCCGCCGTCAGTCCAATGATCTCGGGTCTGGTCTCAGCCAGAGCCGCGAGAGCTCTGCCGAACGGAGCGGGCTTCGTGCGCTGGTCCGGGCCGGCGAGGGAAGCGATCATCGCCGATGTGGTCAGCCGCGGCTGGTCCGCTGTCCCCTGTCCCCCTTCGCCCTGCTCTTTCAGCCATGCCGGACGTGTGTACTTTGAGCGCCTCATGATGTCCTCCCGGCGTCAAGCAGTTCGAGGGCCTTCTGCCATTCGTGCGGTTCAACCCGCAGGAAGTGGTTGCGTTCACGCTCCTCGAGGAACGGAACACCCTTGGCCATCTTGGTGTCGCAGATGATGATGCGCGGCTTCGGCTCATTGAGATTGCGGGCGGCATCGAAGGCCGTCACCAGAGCATCGATGTCGTTGCCGTTGACGCGCTGCACATGCCAGCCGAAGGATTCGAAGCGTGCCTCGAGTGGCTCGAAGCCTGTCACCTCAGGAGATGGGCCATCTGCTTGCTGGTTGTTCACATCAACAATGCCGATCAGGTTATCGAGCTTCCAGTGGCTCGCCGACCAGGCACCTTCCCAGATGGAGCCTTCACCGAGTTCTCCATCTGAGAACAGGCAGTAGACGAACGCATCGGACTTCTTACGCTTCAGCGCGAGGCCGAATCCGACCGCAAGCGCCAGCCCATGGCCGAGCGATCCGCCCGTGATCTCCATGCCCGGCGTATAGGCGGCCATACCCGACATGGGCAGGCGACTGTCATCGGAGCCGTAGCTTTCGAGTTCGTCTTCGGGGATGATCCCGGCCTCGATCAGAGCCGCATACAGGGCGATGGCATAGTGGCCGATCGACAGGAGAAATCGGTCACGCTCCTCCCATTCGGGGTCTTCGGGGCGGTAGCGCATCCCATGAAAGTACGACACTGCTAGCACATCGGCGACGCCGAGGGCCTGCGCGATATAGCCCTGGCCCTGGACCTCGCCCATACGAAGAGCATTGCGACGGATGCGGTAGGCCCGTTCCTTCAGGGACACGTTGGACAGGGCTGGCCCAGAGGCCTGTGGCCCAACTTCACTGGTGCTTGTCGTCATTGATCTCTCCAGGTGTTGGAGGGCGCGAGTGGACTGGCGCCCAAGAGCGCCGATCAATGGATCAGCATGCCGCCGTTCACGTCGATCACGGCGCCGGTGATGTAGGCGGACAGGTCCGAAGCGAGGAACAGGTAGGCTCCGGCCACGTCCTCGGCATTGCCGAGACGGTTGAGCGGAATGCCTTTCAGGATATCCTGGCGCATCTCGTCCGTGAGCTTGCCGCCTGTGATGTCTGTCTGGATCAGGCCGGGCGTCACGCAGTTGACGCGAATGCCATCCGGACCGAGTTCTCGCGCCATGGCCTTGGCCAGGCCCAGGACACCGGCTTTCGCGGCCGAGTAATGTGGTCCGCCGAAGATCCCGCCACCCCGCTGAGCCGAAACCGACGACATGCATGCGATCGAGCCGCGGCCGCGGGAGCGCATATGCGGGATGAAAGCTTGGCTAAGATAGAGGACGCCGGTGAGGTTGACGTCAACGATGCGACGCCAACTCGCCTCGTCGATCTCCATCGTCTTCACCGGCTGTGTGATGCCGGCATTGTTGAGGAGGATGTCAACCTGCCCCAAAGCCGCGATGGCTGCCTCAGCAGCGTGCTTGCACTCTTCGAGGTCAGCCACGTTACAACGGATTCCGAGATGATCAGGCCCGAGGGACGTGGCGGCATCCTTCGCACCCTTTTCATCAAGGTCGAGAATGGCAACTCTCGCACCATGTTTCGCGAATAGACGGGCGGCAGCAAATCCAATTCCCCGCGGGCTCGCCGCGCCGGAGATGACGGCAGTCTTTCCTTCTAGGAGCATCGCTTCCTCCACGATGAATTTTGTTCTTAGTGTGTAAGGAAGTATCCGCCCGTCGACCCTGTCCAGCAAACGCAATGTTTACAACGCCTGTTGAATCTGATTCACTCCCGATATGCTTCAGCACCTGCCTCTTTCATATTTGCGGGTCTTCGAAGCGGCTGGCAGGACTGGGTCCTTCCGGGCGGCGGCCCTGGTGCTGAACCTGACGCCGAGCGCAGTCAGTCATGCGATCCGCAAGCTGGAGCAGGTTCTCGGCATCCCGCTTTTCGAGCGCGACAGCCGTCATGCTCACCTGACCTACGAGGGCGAGGTGCTGATGCGCCACGTGAACCGGGCTTTTGATGAGCTACGGCGTGGCATGGAGGTCGTCTCGACCCGCGGCCCGAAGCTTCTGCGTCTGCACTGTGCGCCAAGCTTCGCGGCGCAATGGCTGACCCCTCGGCTCCCTGGTTTCCTGGAGCGGAATCCTGGCATCGAAGTTCGGCTCGCGGCTGGAACCGACTACACCCGGTTCAATTCCGACGAGTTCGATGCCGACGTCGTTTATGGACCACCGCGGGTGGAAGGGCTGGTCGTTGTGCCTCTCGGCGAAGAGACGATCGCGCCTATGTGCACGCCGAAACTTGCGGAAACGATCACCACGCCATCGGACCTGTTAGACCAGGTGCTGATCCAAAGCGACACCAAGCAGATCCAGTGGTCCGACTGGTTTGCGGCCAATGGCCTGACGGCACCACCTCCCAATGGGAGCCGGTTTGACCGCAGCTTCCTTGCCATTGCAGCGGCGGCGCGGGGCCTTGGTGTTGCTCTGGAGTCGACGCTCCTTGCCGAGGACGAACTCGCGTCGGGGCGCCTGGTCATGCCCCTAGCCCAGACCGCAACCCCCATCCGCTACGTCGGGCATAACCTGGTGTTCCCCCGCTATGTCCGGCTGCGCCATCCCTTGAGAACCTTTTCCGAGTGGCTTCTGGCGGAACTTGGGGTCCAGACTGACATCTCCCTAAACGCCGCCGAAACGGGTGCGTCCCATGCAGCACGAGGCCGTGTCTCAGGCTAGCGTTGGCTCCGAGACGCTTGGCGCCGGCAGACGAATATTCACGGTATTGTAAGTTCAGCAAGTTGAGGCCATTGGTGTCTCCTTGGACCGACGGACCAGGGCTTGGATGATCTATCGTAGAACAGGCAATCTCCGGGCCGTCCGGCTCCTTGCTGGACCACACCAAGATAGAGAGTACCGTGCGGTCCCTGGGCATCGATGTCGATGATGTCCTTCTGATTATGGAACAGGTTGAAATCTAACTGCCTGAGGCGGCTCCCGACGAGCCGCCTCACAGCCTACACTCGCTACGAGACCAGTTCCGGATGTGAGACTCAAGCAGCCACAAAACAAACGACCGGCGCGTGCCAGGAGCCGACGTTTGGCAATCAACATGCGATCAGCATGACTTCGGAAATCGCGACCGTCAGACCGCGATTTCCCTTGATGATCCCCAGCCTACGAGGCCCGTGCCGGCGCCATATAGAGGTCGGAGAACCGCTCGCGCAGCACGTTCTTCTGGACCTTGCCCATCGTATTCCGCGGCAGGTCGTCGACGAACACGACACGCTTGGGCAACTTGAACTTCGCTAGGCGGCCGTCGAGCGCACTCAGGATCGTCCGCTCGTCCACCGATGCCTCCTTGGAGCGGACCACGACGGCCGTGACGCCTTCGCCGAAGTCTTTATGTGGCACGCCGATCACCGCGCTCTCGAAGACACCCGGGATGGCGTCGATCTCGTCCTCGATCTCCTTCGGGTAGACGTTGAAGCCACCGGTGATCACCAGGTCCTTGCCGCGCCCGAGGATGTGCACGTAGCCCCGCTCGTCGAGCTTGCCGAGATCCCCGGTGATGAAGAACCCGTCCGGGCGGAACTCGGAGGCGGTCTTCTCCGGCATGCGCCAATAGCCTTTGAACACGTTCGGCCCCTTCACCTCGATCATGCCGATCTCGTCGCAGGCCAGCTCCTGGCCCGTTTCCGGGTTGGTGACACGCACCGACACGCCCGGCAGGGGCAGGCCGACGGCGCCCGGCACCCGGTCCCCGTCATAGGGATTGGAGGTGTTCATGTTGGTCTCGGTCATGCCATAGCGCTCCAGGATGGCATACCCGGTGCGGGCGCTCCACTCGCGGTGCGTCTCGGCGAGCAGCGGCGCCGACCCCGACACGAACAGGCGCATGCCCGCCGTTGCCTCACGGTTCAGTCTGGGATGCTGGAGCAGGCGGACGTAGAAGGTCGGCACGCCCATCAGCACCGTCGCGCGGGCCATAAGGCCCAGGATCTCGTCGGCGTCGAACTTCGACAGGAAGATCATCGACGCGCCGGAGAACAGGGTCACGTTACTGGCCACGAACAGGCCATGGGTGTGATAGATCGGGAGGGCATGGATGAGCACGTCGTCCGCCGTGTAGCGCCAGACCTCCTTCAGGGTCAGGGCATTGGACACGAGATTGTCGTGGGTGAGCATCGCGCCCTTCGAGCGGCCTGTCGTGCCTGAGGTGTAGAGGATCGCGGCCAGGTCGTCGCCGGCCCGCGGCACTGTCTCGAATGCATCGGGTGAATGGGCGGCTGCATCCATCAGCGACCCCGCCCCTCGTGCGTCGAGGGTTTCAACCGCCCCACCAATGGTCGCAGCAATCCGAGCGATGCCTTCACGCTTGCCCAGATCGCAGACCACCAGCGCCGGCTCCGCATCGCCGATGAAGTACTCGAGCTCCGCCAGGGTGTAGGCCGTATTGAGGGGCAGGTAGACCGCCCCGGCCCGCACGGTGGCGAGATACAGGACGAGCGCCGGAATGGACTTCTCGACCTGCACGGCGACCCGGTCTCCGGGCTTCACTCCCCGCCCAACCAGCACGTTTGCCAGGCGGCCCGACAGGGCGATCAGGTCGGCATAGGTGACCGTCTCACCCGTTGGCGTCGTGATCGCCGTCCTCGTGGTGTCGTCACATGAGCGTTCGAAGCGCTCGAACAGGTTCGCATTCATGGCAAGAGCTCCATAGCGGGGATCGATGATATCAGGGAGGTAACAGGTCGATGCAGCGGTCATGGGGATGGCGCCAACTCGCGGGAGGACTGATCGGCTCGCAGCGCCTTGCGGACGGTCGGTGACGCCGCAACGGTGCCTTTCTCGGCAAAGGCCTCATGGTTCCTCTCGATCTCGTCGAGGGCATAGAGGTAGTTCACCATCAGCCCATGCGACTGCTTCAGGCCCTTGGCCGAGGCATCGCCGAGGAAGTTCAAGCGTTCGAGGCGGGCCCCATTGCCGAGATGGAACCGGGCCACCGGATCGACAGGACGACCCTTCGGATCCTTCGCGTTGAGGAAGTACGATGCCGCGGCCGACAGCAGCGCTCCCCGAGCTTGCTCCCGTTTGGCGGGGTCCAGGTGCCAGTCGGACGCCTCGAGCAGGCGTAACGTACCCTTCGTTGCGGCGCCGAGGCTTGCGTCCTCGCCTTGCCGCACGCGCTCGAGCCAGCGGGCGAAGCCCGGCACCGGGGACAGGGTGACGAACGTCTTCAGGTTCGGCAGCTCGCGCTTGAGATCCTCGACCACCTGCTTGATCAGGAAATTGCCGAAGGAGACGCCCCCCAGCCCCTTCTGGGTGTTCGAGATCGAGTAGAAGACCGCCGTAGTGGCGTCGCTTGCGGCGATCGGCTGGCGGGACTGGTCCAGCAGGGGCGCCACGGCGTCCGGGATCTCCTTCGTCAGCGCGACCTCGACGAAGATCAGCGGCTCGTCGACGAGCTGCGGATGGAAGAAGCCGTAGCAGCGGCGATCCTCGGGTTGCAGGCGGCTGCGGAGATCGTTCCAGTCCTGGATCGCATGCACTGCCTCGTAGCGGATGATCTTTTCCAGAATGCTCGCCGGTGTATTCCAGTCGATAGGCCGCAGCACGAGAAATCCCCGATTGAACCAGGATGAGAACAGGTGGACGAAGTCCATGTCGACACATTTCAGCTCCGGGTGTTCGGGCAGATAGCCGAGCACATCCTCCCGCATGCGCACCAGGGCCGAGGTGCCGCCCGGCGCGAGGTTCAGGCGCCGGATCAGCTCCTGACGGCGCGGCTCAGCGGCCGCGTGCAACTCCTCCAGGGCATTCGCCCCAGCGTTTTCACGGACGGCCGCGATGGCCTTGTCGACCCGGCCCTGGTTGGGACCGAACCGCTCGGCCAGGTCTTGCAGAAAGGCCAGGCGCTCGATGGGCGCGGCTGCGGCGTAGCCTGCCAGCAGGGTTTGCGCGAGGGCGACGCCTGATGCCTCACCTCGGCGTGAGATCAGCATCTCGCCGAGAACCGAGAGCGTCTCCCGGGATGCGATCTCCTCGCTCTGCTGCTGCCCGAGCAGGGCCCGACCGCGCATGGTGAGGGTGTCGATCAGGTCGCTGAGGAAGGCGGGCGCCGCCTCGAACCCTTGCTTCGATCTAACGAGTTTCACGTTCGTCTCCTTCGTCCAGATGAATCGAAGTCAATCCCATCAGCCGGTGATAGCCCGCACCGTCAGGAACAGCACCGACGGGCCCATCAGGCAGCCGAGCCCCGTGTGGAAGGTCGCGACCAGAGCGCCGTAGGGAACCAGGCGCCGGTCCGTTGCCGCCAGCCCGGCGCTAACGCCGCTGACCGTGCCCGCCAAGCCGCCGAAGACCATCGCCGATTGCGGGTTGTTCAGGCCCATGAAGCCCGCCAGAACAGGAGTGAAGATCATGACCAGGATCGCCTTGACCACGCCGGTGGCGATGCTCAGCGCAATGACGTCGGACGAGGCGCCGATGGCCGCTCCGGTCACGGGGCCGACAATGTAGGTGACGGCTCCGGCGCCGATCGTCGTCAGGGAAACCGGGTCGGTGTAGCCGAAGGCGAAAGCCACCAGGACACCGACCATGAACGGGAGAACGGTTCCGAGGAACAGGGCAATGACGCCCAGCCATCCGGCCTTCTTGGCCTCGTCGACATGCACTTCGCTGGCAGTGGCCACGATGCAGAAGTCCCGCATCATGGCGCCGCCCATCAGGGCCATTCCGCCGAACAGGGGCAGGTCACCTAGTCCCTTGGTCTTTCCGGTTAGAAGGCCGCCCCAGTAGGCCAGGGCGAGGCCGGCCAGGACCGCTATGGCCGAGCCATGGACGCGGCCCCCGGTCAGGTGATGGGCGAGGAAGTTGGAAACCCAGACGATGATCCCGACAACCGCGAAGGCGGTCACGAGCTGGTTGTCGAGGAGCGCATGCTCGAACATCTGCAACATGACGGTTCTCCCTATTCGAGGTCGACGGCGGGCGCGCCGCTCGTCCAGGCCGTATCATTGGCCTTGCGATGGATCAGGACGCGATTGATGAAGGCGATGACGCCGGCGCAGAGCCCGACCGAGCCGATGGCCGCCAACAGGGCGATGGGACCGCCCTTGACCGCCACGATGACGTTCTGGGTGGCCGCCATCGCTACCACGACCGGGATGTACAGCATGGCCCAGAAGGTGACGCCGCGTTCGACGTCGGCACGCAGCAGGCCATGGTTGCGCAGATAGTGCTGGGCTGTGATCAGCAGCATCATGGCGATGCCAACGCCCCCGACATTGGCCTTGACCCCGATGATGGTTCCCAGCAGGTCGCCAAGAAAGGTGCCGAGCAGGTAGCAGCCCGCCAGCAGGGCGGTTCCCAGGATCACCATGCCTGACCTCCCGCGCTGGAGGAACGGGTGACGTCACGTATGGAAGAATAGCGATACGGTCTCATGAGCGTTTCCTCTTTGGCTCAGCACAAGGGAGCCTTTCCGTTGAGCGGCCGTTGCTCGTGCCAGGCGGGTCAGCCGTGGCGAGGTCAACCGTATTTTCTGGTTCGTTGGGCCCGGTACGGGGCCTTGGGCGTATGCGTACTTAACGCAATTCAGCCGAACAGGTATATACAGATCTAAAATTATGGCCTTCTCGTATACATACCACAGATTAGGAGCCACAGAAGCATACTTTGGGAGAATGCGGCATTTTGTGCATACGGGATGTTGCTCAGATAGCAATATCGCATACATTATGAGGAGATTGAGCCATCGGAGTATACAATGTCTTCTGTTCAGACCATTCCTGGACTTGAAAGCGAGGCCGTGGGGGACGACAGGGGCCTTCTGTCGGACATGATCCGCCATGCGCTGGCCGACGAGATCACGACCGGGCGGCTCAAGCCCGGAACCCTTCTGGAAGAGCAACAGATCGCCACCCGCTTCGGCGCCTCGCGAACACCGGTCCGCGAAGCCCTGCGTCAGCTTGCCGTGGCCGGCATGGTGGACATCCGCCCCCGGCGCGGTGTCACGGTTGCCATGATGTCGCCCGAGCGCATCATGGACATGTTCGAAACCACGGCCGAGATCGAAGCTCTGTGCGTCCGGCTGGCCACCTATCGGATCACGCCCGTCGAGCGCAGTGAGTTGCAGACCATGCATGACACCTCGGCCGAGTGGGTCCGCAGCGGCAACATCAGCGCTTATGACGACTTCAACCGCGAGTTCCATGAGGCGATCTACCGAGCGACCCACAACACCTTCCTGGTGGAGCAGGCCGTAGGCATCCGCGCTCGCTTGGCGGCCTTCCGGCGGACCCAGCTCCGCCAAGGCGATCGGCTCATGAAATCCCACGCCGAACATGGACAGGTGCTTCAGGCGATGGCGCGGGGCGACGGGGATGAGGCGGCCCGGTGCATGCGGGCTCATATGCTCAATGCCAGTTGCGCGCTCACGAGCTACATCAAGGACATGCAGCTTGATGATGTGTCCGGAAACCGATGAGCCCCTCCGACATCGCCCAATGCCCCTGGGCGGGATCCATTGGAGAGCGGTTGTGCATGACGAGGGTTAGCCGGCTCTTTCGCACCCAAATGTCCGGATCGGGTCAAAATTTCACGTTCCAGCCGCTTGACGAACGTCGGCACTTGAGTGTCGAAGCGGACCAATCGCTTACGTCTCAGGCGTGCCAGGAGCAGGCGGAGAGCCCTATGGTCTCAATGGGCCGTCTCACATGGATAGAGCAGCGCCGCGCTGGCCCCAAAGCAGCCAAGCCGCTAGGAGCTAAGTGGCTCGCCGCTTGATCTTTCTTCCGCAAGCCAATGACGCCATCTGCGCAACCAACGCAACCTATGACTTTCGGCGTCGGCGGCGCCCGACCGCGCCGATATCGTATCTGCCGCGCGACCTATCCGTGACTAAGGATTAGGCAACCTCCCATAGGGCCGGAAGCGAGGATTGGGGATCTGCCTCAGAGACGTCAGCTTCGCCCCCCCAGTTGTTCAGGCCAATCCGACAGCTCATCCGATGGTGGACATCAGCTTGCGATGCCGGCGACAGGCAGTCTCAGGCTCCACAGCGCGCTCAAACAGTTGCGGACACGGCTTCGACGAAGCGAGAGAGCTCGTCTTCCGTGTTGTAGTAGTGCGGGGATGCCCGCAGCACCACGGGAAGCTGGCGGGCTCTCGCATCCAGCAGCGTGCTCGATGGGCGGGAGACGCTGACGTTGTAGCCGGATTGGGCGAGCCTCGCCTTCAGGGCGTCGGGATCGCGGCCCCCGACCGTGAAAGTGACGATGGAGGCCGGGTCCGGGCCAAGATCGTGGAGTGAGACGCCGGGGATGGCTTGCAGACCAGCGCGCAGGCTCGCCGAGAGCGTTCGGCAGCGTGACTCGATGGCCTCTAGGCCGAGGTCAAGGGCGTAGTCGATGGCGCGCCCGAGCCCGAGCCGGGCTGCGTAGTTGTTCTCCCAGGTCTCGAAGCGGCGTGCGTCCTCCCGCAGCTCGTACTGATCGGGGGCAACCCAGGGCGCAGCGAAGTGGTCGAGCATCGGTGGCTCCAGCGTGCGCAGGAGTTCGCGTCGTACGTAGAGGAAGCCCGTGCCGCGCGGGCCGCGCAGGAACTTGCGGCCAGTCGCCGTGAGGATATCGCAGCCGAGCTCATCGACCCGGGTCGGCATTTGGCCGACGGCCTGACACGCATCGAGCAGGTAAGTCACGCCGTGCCGGCGCGCGATCCGGCCGACGGCCGCCGCGGGATTGCGCAGGCCGCCGTTGGTCGGGATCCAGGTGATAGCGATCAGCTTCACGCGACCATCGATCATGCGTTCGAGCGCCTCGGGATCGAGCACGCCGTCGCCATCGTCGGGCACGACCTCGATGACCGCGCCGGTGCGCTTGGCGACTTGCAAGAAGGCCACGTAGTTGGCCGCGTACTCGGCGCGCGCCGTGAGGATCCGATCTCCGGGCTGGAAGTCAAGGGCGTAGAAGGCGAGCTGCCAAGCGACTGTCGCGTTCTCGGCCAGAGCGATCTCGTCCCGCTCCGCGCCAAGCAGGCGAGCCACGCTGTCGTAGACGCCGTCGAGAGCAGCAGCGGCTTCGCCGGCTGCCTCGTACCCGCCGATCTCGGCCTCGCGGGTAAGGTAGCCGACCATCGCATCCAGCACCGTTTGCGGCATCAGTCCGGCACCAGCGTTGTTGCGGTGAACGCGGTGTGCGACGCCCGGCGTTTCGGACCTGAGCTTTGCGACGTTGAGACCCATGCGGTAGCTCTCCTATCCGCACGATTGCGGAAGCTGGGGAGGTTATGAGGGTCATGTCGGGAGGGATCAACCGGCTGGCTGACGATTTCTGACAGAAGTGAGGCTACGTCTTACCCCATCGTTGGTTCCGCTCGCGGGCCATCGGCTGATACACGCTCGCTACCTCATCTGAACCTTGGGCCGCAGCACCTCAAAGTCCGCTCGGGGTCAATCTGAGTTCTCAACCGACGTCACGTGAAGGTCGCCTCGCGGCCCCATTGGAGAAGTAAGGCTAAGGTCAGCCTAGTGCCAGATCCCGACGCTGCCGTCGCGTAGTTACTTATCAGAACATCCTCTGCTCTGCTTTAGGCGCCTGTGAGCCATGGAGTAACTCGTGGTTTCTAAGCAGTGAAAGAGCAACTTCCCCTGTTGATGAGCGACGCTGACCTCAACCGACCAAGGGCGGTGACTGGGCCGACATACTCTTCGTCCGGTGCCCCAATATCCCGAGAGCATCGGGCTGTTCGATGCAAGACTACTCTATTCGTCGGCACTATGCCCTCACCTGAGCGCCGAGAATTGACCCTCTAGCCCTGCGGCGTGACGTCGACCTTGAACCACTTCATCGACAGAGTCTTGGCAGTCCCATCCTGAATGGCCGAATGAATGGCCTCGTTGAACTTGGTCTTCAGTTCGGTGTCATCTTTACGCAAGCCGACGCCAATACCTCCGCCGAGCACCCCTCCCGTCAGTGAGGGACCGACGAGCGCATATCCTGTTTTGAAGTCGGGCTTTTCAAGCGTCCCCATAATCTGCGTCGCGCCGGCAAAGACCGCATCCAGACGACCAGACGCGAGATCGAGATCATGCTGCTCGACCGTCTTATACTCACGAATGTCCACGCTATCCTTCAGGTACTTGTCGGCGAAGGCGGACTGGATGGTCGAGACCTGCACACCGAGGGTCTTGCCTTTCAGCAAGGGCTTGATGGCGTCGATAGCTTTTTCCGCCTCCGCGGGTTGGCTGGAGAGATTGTAGGATTGTCCCGTGCCCGGCATCTTGGCGAGGGGGGAGGCGCTCGCCACAAGGAATCCGTTGGGGGAATCGGCGTAGCGGTCGCTGAAGTCGATAGCTTTCCGGCGCTCATCGGTGATGGTCATGGCATCCATGATGGCATCGAACTTTTTCGCATTCAGAGCCGGAATCATACCATCCCAGTCCTGAGCGACGATCTCGCACGTGACCTTCATGCGGTCGCAGAGGTCATTGGCGAGATCGATCTCGAAGCCCTCGAGTTTGCCGCCGGCACCCGTGAAGTTCCAGGGTGCATAGGCTCCCTCCACGGCAATCTTCACCGTTCGATCCTGAGCCATCCCAGGACCGGCGGCAAGCATTCCGGAGAAGAGAGCAACACTGAGCAGTTTCGCGAATGTCATCGGAGTCTTCCTGAGACGAAGATTGATCGTACAAACAGAGCCGCCCGGGTCATCGAACGAGAGCTGGAACGCTAGACCGTCGAGCCCAAGAGTGGAACGCCCTTCGGGGCCGATGGCCATCGTCGCGAACGCATGGATCAGCGCGGATCTCTGGTCTGGTTGTCGCCGTTTCTCCTCTTCACAGAGGACCGCCCAGTCGTCTTTCTGCTGTCTCTGCCGCCGAGCGCCTCGCCCGAAGAGCCACCGAGAGCGCCTGTCAGGACGTCCCCTGCGGCTCCGATGGCAGCTGCCGCGACCTCGAGCGGAGCAGCAACGATCTCGGCGCCCAAGCTTCCAGCCGCCGATACGGCTTTTCTGCCTTCCTGCGCTCCACCAGCTTGGTGGGCCTGCCCCTCTCCTCGAGGCTTCTCGAGCACGTTCGCAATCGCCCTGAGCGCCTCTGCCATCACGGCACGGGCCTCTGGGGAGGTGAGCGTCGTCTCAAGCGACGAGAGCCATGCCATCGGGTTCAGCATGCCAGCTTGCGAGCGGGACGCCGCTCTGACCGGTGCCGTGGATCGCGACCTCGCCGCACCAGAGGTCGAGCGGGGCTTCCTCTGGGCTCCCGCAGAGGTCCCGGACTTCGCAGGAAGGGTCTGAGACTTGGCCATGGACCTTGAGCGGGCCATTGCCTTGGGCTGCGCGCGCTTGGGAGCGCCAGTCTTCTTTGCGGACGCCGACTTCGCCGGTGCCTTCCGGCTCCTGCTGGGTTGAGAAGATTCACCCTTCTTGCTCGTAGCCATGGCCGTTCCTTCATATGCTGGGTCGCAACCCGACCGTAACGAGGAGAAATCGTCCCCAACCATGACAATGTCAGCCTGCCGGTTCGGTTCGAGTGCGGTTGCCGGCAGATGTAGGTTTATGATGGCAGTGGCAGGGTCGCATGGAGGCAAGGTCAGGAGCCTTGCTCGGGGTGCGCACGGCCCAGGTGGCCCCTGGAGGCTTTCGGTCTCGGGACTTCAGGCCGAAACCGAAGTTCGAACATATGACACGGCCCGGCTAGAGTGGGAGCTCCTTTGCAGAAGCACTTCAAGACAAAGAGACGCTGCCCCCTCTATCCCTCCTGCCTGACCGGACGACAGGAGGATCAGGGCCGGAACGATGAGGTAAAGACGGCTCTGCCAGTCGGTCAAGAAATCTGTCTCGACTGAGCCTGTATCATGTCGAGCAATTTCTCCTCGGAGACGTTCCGTTCCCAATCACCGGGGAGTTCGATGCGCACGGATTGCGCGCCACCGGAAGGCGTGCAAACCACCTGATAGACGCCCTCCTTCCCATCAACTCGGGCCGCCTCGGCCTTCTCAGGGTTCTTGCCTAGGCCTGAGAAGGCCTGGATACAGGTCCATGTGATGCCCTCCGGGTCCGTGAGTTCGCGAGGCATGGGACTGACCGCTCCTGGTGACCGTCGAGTGCCGACAACGGCGAACCGGCGGCACGGTTCCGCTCAAGCCTCCTTGCGCCCGCGTTCACGCTCGGCTCGCCGTAGCGCCAGCAGCAGGTCGACTTGCTCATCGGGAATCGGTTGCCCCTCGATCTCCGCGAAGACGGCTTGGAGGTGGGCTCCGATCTGCTCCCATGCATCGGAGCCCAGCCGCGGATGCGGCTTCTTCTGGTCCAGATTTCCCTCGATACTCATCGCGCTCCCTATTGCTACTCCGCCCCGGAAAATCGGCCGTGAACCAGCCTTGTCGTTTCGGAATGATCCGCAACCATGGTTAATGGATTGCAAACATCCGTCGTTGGAAGAGCCGGAGGGAGCCCGATCCGCAACCAGCATCGCAACGGGATTGTTAACGTAAGGAGTGAGCCTCGGGATTGAATGGTGGTCGGGTTGTTGGCCGGAATGGAAATGTGTCTGGCGGCCGTCACTTCAGAGACGCAGGCGAACACCGTCGCTTCTAGGATATCTGACACCCTGGACCTACGAAGAGTTCGATTCGCCTCTCCGCGCCTGAGAGCGATGCCTTCGCTGCCCGACGTCGATCAGAGGCGGAAAATCTCCTTCAATAACCAAGGCCATCAGAGCCATAAGTAAGTATTTGAATCGATTCAGATTCAGGAAGAGTATGAGTCGGGTATATGCAGAACGGAAATGCTCTTACTCTTCTATAGCTTGACTGAGTCTTCCGCATAGAGGTCTGCGTGCACGCGTATCGAATTCTGCGTAACGATGCATTCGATTCAGCGTGGCGAAAACGTCTTCCTATATAGGAGTCTGCGCAGACATGTATCGGATTCGGCGCAACGATAGAGCTAAATGCTTCTGAAACGGTCCGAAAATCCATGAAAGTCTGCATCGGACTCTGCGTTGCTCCGAATGCCCTCCTTCGAATGGAGCCTGAAACGCGACTGCGCTGACGCCTGGATTTCGGCGTATTGAACTCTGCGCATGCCCGATCGAAAGATGGGGATCACATATCGACGACCTCCTGCAGACTGAGCGTATTGAACTCTGCGTATCGTCGGCTGGGTTCTTCCTCCAGGGCGAGGCTCGAGAAGACTCACCTCCTCCGGCAGGACCCATTTGTACGTCGCGCGCTCATAGGCCGAGGAAAGCTCTGGATAACTCCCGGTCTGCTGGGACCCTTCTCCGGTTCAGGTGCGTTGCGAGTCCGCGAGCCACCTCCATGCTCATCGAGTAAGAGGCAGTATGAGCGCTGACGAACATCTTGCCATGATCCGCGATGCCGATCTTCTGGCAGAGGTCGAGCGAGCGCGTGGTCACTTCATGTTCAAGACCATCGTCGAACACATCGCTCACAAACAGGAACAGCGCGACGCCCAACAGGCAAAGCAATCAGCCGTCGAAGCGCGGCGTGCCGCAATGAGCCGTGACCAGAGACGGCGTGACGCCGTGCGCGAAGTGATTGAAACAACGCCGAGTACACCTGAGAATATTCAGCACATCCATAGCGTCCTGGCATTATGCAGTCTCCCTTATCGGGAACCCAAGGGCGAGCGTGAGTTCTTCCGTGAATACGGCCGGAACACTCTCAGCATCATGGCCGGGCGCTTGAAAAATCCGAAGACCGGACAGATGGAAGTTCAGGGGTTGCCCTATGGCCCCAAGGCTCGTCTGGTCCTGCTGCACCTCTGTACAGAAGCGGTCCGTCAGCGCAGCGCCCGGATTGAGGTTGCGGACAGTCTCTCCGGTTTTATCAAGCAGATGGGTTTCCCGGTGACGGGAGGCGAGCGCGGAACCCTGAGGCAATTCAAGGAACAGTTGAACCGGCTTGCAGCCTGTACGATGCAGATTGGTCTTTGGGATGGCGCGTCACGATCAAGCACACTGAACGTTCCTCCGTTCCGGCAGCTTGATATCTGGTTGACCGGCAACTCTGACCAGGGCCTGCTATGGTCGAACACCGTTCAATTCCACGCAGACTTCTACGACAATCTCATTCAGCATGCATTGCCAGTGGACATTCGGGCCGCGCGTGCCTTCTCCGGTTCGGCGCGGAAGCTCGATATGCTGTTCTGGCTCGGGTACCGCTTGCGTACTGTGCAACGGCCGTTGAAATTGACCTGGGACAACCTTCACCAGCAATTCGGTTCAGACAACGCAAGCATCAGGAGCTTCAAGCAAGCCTTCAAAGGCGACTTGGCTCACATCAAGGAGGTTTTTCCGCGCTTGCGTGTCTCACTCGACGATGCAGGCATGCTCCTGCTCCCAACCGATCCAAGCGAACTTCTCGTCCAGCCCAAACGCCAGAAAGTAGAAAAGCTTTCCGCATCAGCGGTTTAACATCGCAAACTTCGATTCACCCACCGGCTGGCGGAGGCCGATGCCTATGCCTCGATCGGCGTCAGGCGCCGCGACGCGCTTTGGCTCATCGAGGGCATGTCGGACGAGGTGATGACGCTCTTTGCCGCCGCCGATGAGCGCGAGCGCGCGATCCGGCCCGAGGTCATCGAGCCTAACGTCGATCTCGTCCCGATGACCGAAGGCCGTGAGGTCGTCGACGACTACCGCTCGAAGCGGCTGACTCTGCGCCGGCATCCGCTCTCCTTCCGGCGCGGCGAACTGACCGCACGGAGCATTGCTTCGTGCGAGGATCTGCACCGGGCCTGGGATGGTCAAAGGATCACCGTGGCCGGGCTGATCCTCGTGCGTCAGAAGCCGGGCTCCGCTAAGGGTGTGACGTTCATGACCATCGAGGACGAGACCGACGTTGCCAACCTCGTGATCTGGGCGAAGGTGTTCGAGAAGCAGCAGCGGCTGATCCTGTCGACAAGCCTGATCGCTTGCCGGGGACGGCTTCAGCGGGAAGGCGGCGTCACCCATCTGATCGCCGACCACTTCATCGACCTGTCCGATCTCCTGCGCTCAGTCGCGGAGCGCGACGGCGACCTTCGCGTGCGCAGCGGACGCGGGGACGAAGCAAGGACCGGCACACGGGATTGGATTCGCAGCGGCAAGCAGGAGATCAATGAGCGACCCACATGCGGTCGGGCGGATCGCCTGAACGAGGCGGTCATCAAGGTTGCGAGCCGAAACTTCCGCCGATGAGGATCATCCGAAGTCCTCAGCGCATGTGTGAAATACAAGCGTACACTGAGCCATCTTCCAAACGGCAGAGGTCCCGCATTTCCACGGGACCCCTGCTCACGGTTTTCTTGCCTTAATCCTCGAACTCCCCGCGCAGGATCTCCCGCTTGCCAGCATGATTGGCTGGGCCCACGACCCCTTCCTTCTCCATCCGCTCCATGATGGACGCTGCCCGGTTGTAGCCGATCTGCAACCGACGCTGGATGTAGCTCGTCGACGCCTTTCTGTGCCGCAGGACGATGCCGACCGCCTGCTCGTAGGCATCCCCCGATGCAAAACCGGCATCGTCCTCATCAACGGGCAGCTCCGGAACCTCCAATTCCTCCGACTCCTCATCGTCAGCCGTGACGGCATCGAGATAGACCGGCTCGCCTTGGAGTTTGAGGTGGTTGACGACTTTCTCGACTTCGGTATCCGAGCAGAACGGCCCGTGCACGCGCGTGATCCGCCCGCCGCCGGCCATGTACAGCATGTCGCCTTGTCCCAAGAGCTGCTCGGCGCCCATCTCGCCGAGGATCGTGCGGCTGTCGATCTTCGACGTCACCTGGAACGAGATCCTTGTCGGGAAGTTCGCCTTGATCGTGCCGGTGATCACGTCCACGCTCGGGCGCTGCGTCGCCAGGATCACGTGGATGCCCGCCGCCCGCGCCATCTGGGCCAGGCGCTGGATCGCGCCCTCGATCTCCTTGCCGGCCACCATCATCAGGTCGGCCATCTCGTCGACGATCACCACGATGTAGGGCAAGG
>NZ_QDGA01000007.1 GCF_003347665.1 Microvirga calopogonii | reverse complement strand
CAGCCCAGGTCCGTAGTGCGCGAGGCAGAGATGCGAAGGCATCCTGTCCATTGCCGGGTAGCGGGACCACATTGCTGTGGTCCCGCCCCCTTAGAACCGTACGTGACAGTTGCCCGTCATACGGCTCAAGCCTCAACCGCTTTATAGCCATGTCGTTGATGGTGTGCATGATGGCACCATCGGTGAACAAGCATCCGGTTATCCCTCTCGTCACCTCCACCTGTGTGTCGAGGTGCAAGGTGATGATCATCAATTGGATCGCCGGGCCAGAAAGTCATACCGCATAGACCACAGGCGTTGTTCTGTGCTTGCAGTAACTCCAGCCGATTCCTTCGGAACGTCTCTTGAACCATCTGGCGCTTCTTGCGCTCTTCCCAGTCGACCTTTTGTGTCGGATCCATGGGCGATGAGCGTCCGATCACTTTGGTGAACCGGGTGATCCGGGTTGCGCTATGACGGTAGAGTTTGGCCGTACCATCGGAGAGCGTCCAGTAGCCATCGTCGAGGAAGTATCGTGCCTTGATCCATTTGCTGGATTTGTTCGGGTGACGACGCTTCGCCCAAGTCCAGGTCATAGCCCAGACCCAGTGGGTGGCTTTGCTGAATGTTTCCTTGGCTGCGCAGTGCCGGTAGTAACAGGCCCAGCCCCGCATAACAGGGGTAAGTTCCTTGATCACTGTCGCCACTGGGGTCTGCTTATGCCCAGCCAGATAGGTCTTGATCGCACGCAGGTGATCACGGACCTTCTCTTTCTGCGGCTTTGTCAGCAGAACTCCGCCAAAACGCCTGATCTCGAAGCCCAGGAAGGTGAACCCCTCGTCAACATGGACGATCCGGGTTTTGGCTTCGCTGAGGGTGAGTCCACGCTGTGCAAGGAAAGCCTGCACTGTGGGGATCACGTAGTCTTCGAGGACCTCCCGTGAGGGAGCCGTGACGACAAAATCATCGGCGTAGCGGATCAGGTTCAGGCCATGGTTCTTGCCCCGTCGCAAAGCTGGGCTCACCAGCTTTCCGTTGGGGCGCTCACAGCCAAACTGCCGTTCCAGACCGTCCAGCGCGATGTTGGCCAACAGAGGGGAGATGATCCCGCCCTGTGGGGTTCCCGCTGTTGTGTCCTTTTGGTTGCCGAGATCTACCACGCCGGCTTTGAGCCAGCGCTGGATTGTCGTCGTGAACACCGGCAGCCGTTTTAGCAGGGCATCGTGATCAATGTTGTCAAAGCAGCCGCTGATGTCGGCATCGAGCACCCATTGCGCGCAGCCCTTCCGGTTCAGCGTGGTGTGGATGGCCTCGATGGCGTCATGACAGGAGCGCCCCGGGCGGAAGCCATACGAGTTCGCCTCGAAGCGACTTTCCCATTCCGGTTCGAGCGCCATCTTGACGATGGCCTGCATGACGCGGTCCTTCACGGTCGGGATCCCCAAGGGGCGCTTTTTGCCGTTGGCTTTCGGGATGTAAACCCGACGCACCGGCTTGGGCTGGTAATCCTTGAGGCTCAGACCGCTCTTCAGGAGCACCAGGCGGGCTTTCGGAGTGTCGCACACCATTCCGTCAATGCCTGGCGTATGCTTGCCACCATTCTCCTGGGTCACCTGACGGATCGCCTTGAGCTTGGCCGACATGGAGCGGACGAGAAGCTTTTGGAGGTTCTTTACCCTCGCGAGATCCCCGTCTACCGTGGCGCGAAAGATGCGGCCCTGAAGATGACGCACGGTTCCTTCGACGGTGGTCCAGTTGATATCGGACCAGCGCTCTAAGTCCCGCCCATTCTTCTGTTCGATGACGAGCATCGTCTAACGTCTCGAATGGTTGGCATCGTCCCAGTGCTTCTCAATCGCTGAGACCTGCCGGAAGTCTGCGTCCTTTCGGACTGGGGATCTCCACCGTGCGGTGGCCCTATCCGCCCCATTACAAGGCGGCCTTCGCTTTCTCCGGCTCTCCTCTACCCCCTCCGTCATCCCCTTTCCTTACGGTTAGGCTACCGCCGTGAGGCGGGACGGGTGGGGCTTACCCAGTTGATCAGACTGAAGATGCGGTCGGAGGAGGTTGGAACCTATGACCCGGCGGGAGTTCTGAACATCGTCAGGTCAAGGGCGTCGACCTGATCCGACCCGCTTACCATTTTGGTCCTGCCTGTCAGCCTCTTTGGCAGGTTAGGCTTCACGAGCTTTTATGTAGGTTCTTTGCTTACGCTCAACCGTTCCGTCCTCTCCTGGTCCACCTCCAGCATCGAGGCTGTCAGAGTGGGGCCATTGTTCCCAAGGCTTCGTACGTCGGATTACTCCTTCGCACGCTCGGGTAGGAGCACCTGGATGTTACAGGGTCCGATCCGTTGTACGGGTCGGTACTTCCAGTCTGATCCTGATGAGTCAGTTGATTGTATATGTGCGACACCTCCTGACCCTCTGGTCGCAACGCCCCGGAGCCTGGGCTTTTCCATGTCAGGAACGCACTGTACCGATTTGGCCGTTATGCCCTGCCGCACGCGGGTGACAGCCGCCGTCGGCGGCGCAATACTGCCTCTCGATCATCATCGTGGAGCGTCAGTTCGGTCATGCCTTCCCTGAAATCGGTTCGTTCCGTCCTCATCACAGGCGCTGGAGGCAATCTCGGCCAAAAGCTGATCGCTCATCTGCTGGCGCAGGATTGGTGCGAGCGGATCGTCGCGCTCGACCGCACGCCGCCGCAAGCGGGAGGTGCGACGGATCGGGTGCAATGGGTCGCGGGTAATCTCGGGGACCCATCCGATGTGCAGTGGCACGCGGCTTTGGCCGAAGTCGACGGGGCGGTGCATTTCGCCGCCCAGAACCCCTATCCGGATGCGCCCTGGAGCGATGCCTGCGCGTCCTTCGACATGACCCTCGCCCTCCTGGCGGCGGCCGGCCGGGTAGGGCTTCGGCGGGTCGTATTCGCCTCCTCCAACCACGTGATGGGGCAATACAAGGACGCGCCCCTGGCCGACACGCTGACGCCCGGCGCCCTGACGACGTCTTTGCCGCCGGGTCCGGGAACGCGCTGGTTCAACGGCCGGGAGACCATCCAGGGCTTCGCCTATGCGGCGTCCAAGCTGATGGGCGAGCGCGTCTGCCTGGCCGAAGCTCATCGCTCCGACGGCACGCTGACAGCCGTCTGCGTCCGGATCGGCTGGTGCCAGCCGGGCGAGAACCGGCCGGAGACCATCAACACCTCGGGCCTGCCCGGGGAGGAAACGAGTGACGGCCCCGACACGGAGCGGGATCTCACCTGGTTCCGCAACATGTGGCTCTCGAACCGGGACTTCGCGGCCGTGATCGAGCGAGCCCTTCTCGCTGATGCGAAAGCTTGGCCGCAGCCCGGCATCGTCGTCAACGGAATGTCGCGGAACCGCAACATGCCGTGGGACATCGAGAGCACCCGCCGGCTGATCGGCTATGAACCCCAGGACGACATCTGGGATCATGTCGCCTGAGGCGGCGTTACACGCCCTGTCGTCATGGCCGGCGGCCGTGAAGTCTGGAACTTTGCTCTGTCATTCCGGGGCGCCGGAGGCGAGCCCGGAGCCCATAAACGCATACGACGCAAGAAGAAGTGTCACGGCTATCGTGCTTTCTTGAGCCGCCGTGTTTATGGGGCCCGGGCTCCGCTGCGCGGCCCCGGGATGACAGTGGGGCATTTATCTGCTGCCACGGTCCGCGCAAGGCCGTGATGACGAGACAGGGAACACAATCGTTGCTATCGTGTGAATGTTCCCAATTTTCGGGAGCATGCCAGCCCTACGCACGCGGCATTTGTGGCCCGGGATGGAGCCGGGTTATCCCGTATCATGGCCCTGCGCGACTTTTCCCTTATGATTCTGGTCTGCCTTCTGTGGGCGGCCCATACGGTGGTGAGCAAGATCGTCGTTTCCGACATGGCGATCCCTCCCTTGTTCTACGCGGCCATCCGCTATGGCATCGTCGCCATGCTGGCGCTGCCATGGCTTCTGCCCATGCCACGGCCGACATGGCGCATCCTGCTGGTGGGCTTTCTCATGGGGGGAGGCGGCTTCGCGCTCTTCTTCCTCGGCATCCGGACGGCCAGCCCGTCCAGCGCCGCCATCGTCGGGCAGCTCGGCCTGCCGATCACGACCCTCCTGTCGGTCGCGATGCTGGGGGAGAAAGTCTACTGGCGACGGGGCCTGGGGATCGCGCTGACATTCATCGGCGGCGTGCTCGTGATGTGGGATCCCGCCGGCGGGTTTCCCGTTTCCGGCGGGCTTGCCCTGATCCTCGGCTCTGCGGCGGCAGGCTCGCTGGCGGCCGTGCTGATGAAGCAGATGGAGGGCGTGAAGCCGCTACGGTTCCAGGCCTGGATCGGGCTGGCATCCGTGATGCCCCTGACCTTTCTTTCCGCCGGTCTCGAAGCAGATCAACTCCCCAAGGCCATGGAGGCCGGCTGGGCCTTCCTGGCGGCCCTGCTGTTCTCGGCCCTGATCGTGTCCCTGGTCGCCCACACCATCTATTACGGGCTCATCGGGAAGTACCCGGCCAACCTGATCGCGCCGCTGACGATCATGAACCCGCTCATAACCGTGGCGCTCGGATTGCTCATCACGGGGGATCACTTCGACCTGCGGATGGCGGCCGGGACGGGCATCGCGCTCTGCGGGGTCCTGATCATCACCTTGCGGCGCAACCACGTCATGCCGCTGGCGGCCCTGGTCTGGGACCGCCACCGTTAAGGATTTCTCCTGTCACTCCAGGGATGCCTCGACTCCCCGGCCGCGCGCCTTCGCCTCTCGCACGCAATGGCTCGCACAGGCGAGATCCTGCGCGGCGATGCCGAGCGAGCGGTAGAGCGTGATGTCGTCGGCGGCCATCCGGCCCGCGGCTTTTCCCGCCAGAACCTCGCCGATTTCGGCCAGCACATGCTCTCGCCCGATGCGGCCGCTTTCGATGGCGCCGATGACCTCGCCGGCCTGCGCGAAGGTGGACGGACGATAATCGACATAGAGCCTCGAGCGGGCCACCGTCTCCTCGTCGATTTCGCGCTTCGTTGGGATCGACGCCCCGACCACGTTGAGATGGGTGCCCGGCGCCACCCATTCGCCCATGAGGACCGGCTCGTCCGCGGATGTGACCGTGCAGATGAGATCGGCGCCCGCGACGGCGGAGCGAACGTCATCGAAGACTCTCACAGTGAGCTCCGGATAACGCTCCGCCGCATGGGATGCGAAGGCATCCGCCTTCTCGCGCCGACGCCCGGCCACCCGCAGTTCCCGGATCGACGGACGCACGCAGAGCATGGCCTCGAGGTGCTGCTCGGCCTGTTCGCCGGCACCGACCATCGCGAGCGTGGCGCAGTCGGGCCGCGCCAGCACCCGGGTCGCCACAGCGCTGGCGGCAGCCGTGCGAATGGCGGTCAGAAGGCCGGCATTCATCATGCCGACGGCCGAACCGTGCTCCGGCTCGAAGAGGACGATCGCCCCCTGGTGGGAGGAATATCCCGCATCGGGATTGCCGGGAAACAGGCTCACCAGCTTCACGCCGAAACATGCGTCGATCCGGCCGTTGCCGGGCATGAGGGCGCCCGGCATGACGCCCATCTTGTTCGGCCCACCGACATCCACCGCCGAGCGCAGCGGGAGGTTGGCGGCGCCGTCCGAGACCGCGATCATCGCCTTCTCGACGATCTCGACAGCCTCGCTCATCTGCAGGAGCGAGCGGATTTCCTTGTCGGAGAGAACGATCATGGCAGGCAGCTCCCCTTTGCCCCGACCTTCCCACGAGTGGCGGCCGGGTTGCTCTTCGAGCAGAGACACACGGCAATTCGGTCGCACGATCCAAAGGACGTGTCCACCCCGTCCGATCCGTCACGCACTTGGCGGCTTTCTGTGACTTCCGTCTCAGAGCGCACCACGCATCCGAGCTACCATTGGGGTATATCAGGAGGCTGACATGTGGGTCATCTCTCATATCGTTTTCGTCTATCTGCACTTCGTTCCTGGCGGTAACGGCGGCTGGACGCAGGGCGACGATTATCCCCGGTTTTCGACCGAAGAGCGCTGTGCCGTCGCTGTTCCGATCGAAGGGTATTGGCGGCGCGTAGGGTGAGGCGCGGCCGCCACGGCCGTAAGAGCGGCGCGATTGATGGCGCCGTGCCTGTCTGAACAGAGTGAAAAAGCCGTTCCGGCTGCCCGTTATTAGCTCTCCTCGACAATCTGGTCGTTCAGCCAATCGACAACGGATAATCATCAATGAAGGGCCTGACGGCTCAGGCCCCGCTCGTCCGCGATGGGGAGAAGTGTCTTAACCGTTGCGCCTCGGCAGAAGGCCTGCCTTGACGTCGGCGGCGGTCACGGCTTTGCGGAACACGGCTTCACGCAGATAGATCGAGTCGAAGACAGACTTGCAATCGCTCTTGCGGATGAACATGAACGACTTTTGCTTCCGTTTCATGGGGGCTCTCCATTCAGGCTGACATCGTTGTATTCCGAAGACCGTTGGAGGACTGTGGCGGCCATCACATTTCAGGCGCCGCCGTGAGCGTTCTTTGCGGCTGAAAGACAATTTCCGCGCATCGTGCGGAACGATCGACCCGCACGATGCGCCAGATTTCCGGTCCCGAAGGCAGCCATCACCAACGATGATCGCGCACGACAGGAGGCGAACGGTGATCCCGTACGATGGGATCACGAGGCGTGCTGGTGACGATCACGCCGCCGGGAGCGGAGCCGTAAGGATTTCGATGGTCGCGCACGACAGGCGACGGCCTGCCCCACAGGTCTCCGGGGCGTGTCGTGACCCGAGAGTCGCACGCTTCGGCGCCCTTCACGCCATATCCGACGGACAGGATGAGGAATAGTGCGGCACCAAGCCGGGCACGATGGATCTTCGTCATGGTCATTCTCCTCTGAGAAGCGGTTTGCACTCTTCGACGCTACACGGGTCGAAAGCGCTCTGATGTGGGGTCGGTCACAGAGGAAAATGCAGGGGGCAGGCGGCCAAAAGAAAAGCGCCCGATCCGGGATCGAGGCGCTGAGTTGACAGGGAGGAACGTTCACAGACTAGCCCACGTATTTCCACCGATCTGTGCGCCGCGTCACACCGGAGCCTGTGTGATGCCCATCACGGAACGACGGCGTGCGCTCAGCCATGATGGGCTCAACTGAAGGAGCCCGTGATGACACTCACCATTCTTGATCCAAGGTCCGGCCAGCAGGTGACCATTTCAGTTCCCGAAAAGCCCAAAGGATCCGTCAAAGCGTGAAGACGACACTTCGAGAGCAGTGGTCCGGGCGCCGGGTCACGGCATGACGCGAGAGATACATGGGTCCCAATCAGCACTATAGGGAAAAGGCCGCCAGAGCGGAGCGTCGTGCGGACGATCCCCGCCATGCGGCGGGCATGCGTGCTGAACTGCGCGCGGCCGCCCGTCGATGGCGGCATCTGGCGGAGCAGGCCGATTGGCTTGCCCGTCGTTCCAGGTATTCCGAGGTTTGAATCTGGATCGTGGGAGGGCGACTGTCGCGGCAGCGCGGATCCGAAGGGGACGGAGGCGCCATCTCCAAATGTCGGCTATAACCGCTGGGCGCCAAGCTTCGTCCGTACGCGATGCAGGGTTTGTGGCAACCCTGCGCCTTGATGCTAATGGATCGTCGGCATGACGGCGGAGAACGGAATCAGCAGCATCTCGTCGTCTTCCTCATCGCTCACGTAGACGTGCCAATCCGTGAAGTCGCGCGTGCCGTAAGCCTGCTCGACGAGCATCTTCGCCAGGGTGAGAGCCCGGTCCCGGGCCTCGACCAGATCGAGAACCTCCGCCCCATCGCGGTCGATCAGGATCTCGCCGGGACCTGCGCAGTGAAAGTACAGATAGAACATTTGGACCTCCATCTCGATGGCTCCACTCTCGCACGGGCCTGCTCCGGCTTCTGTGCTCACGATCACGGTTTCCCGGCGCACGCGGTGGCAGGGTCGGTCTCAGATGGAGGCCGATCATGTCCCGCCGCATCCTGTGTGTCCTTGCTCTCCTGTTCGTGGCCGACGCCATCGCGGTGAACGGCCGCGCGCCGCGCCCCGTCGTGCTGTCCGGCAAGGAGGTGATCGAGGTCACCCGGCAGACGCGCCTGCAGGTCTTACCTGTCGTCTGAAGTTTCGACTTCTGTGACCGTCGTCACAGAAGAGGGTTACCGCTTCGGCCATCATCGGAATGAAATCAGGAGGTCGTCATGGTTCTCATTGTCCTGGATCGGCTGATCGATCATCCGTTGATCGTTTCCGTCCCGGTGCGGCCCGCCATTCGCAAGCCCGAGCCCGCCGTCGTCATCCAGCTTCGGCAATTCGGCGGCAGGAGGCAGTGATGAAACGCTCGAAACTGTCCGCCATGCGGCGCGCGCGGCGCTGGGTTCTCCAGGGGCTGACGGGAGCCAAGCAGTAGCCGAACTCTTTCATGCGCGCCGCTTGTCCAAGATAGGCTCCAGTTCCTCCGCCGGTCCGGAAATGCCGGTTCCTCGGTAGATTGCCGCCTCCGCTTGCACCCCTGGGCAGAACGGTATCCCGTCCGATTGAGACAATCTCTATTTCCTATATAATCGTGTGGATTTCGGCTGGTGGGCGTCGAACCATTCGAGGGAGGCGTGACGGTGCGTCCCGGTGGAGAACAGATCCAGAGGGATTTGCCGTTCGTCTCGGCGCTCTCCGTCAATCCCTTTTTCTCCGCGTTGGGGCCGGACGCGATAGCCCAGATCGCCGCCCTGTGCACATCGCGGAAGATGCTCGACGGAGAAACGTTGTTTCTCAAGGGCGATCCGGGAGATGCCCTTTACGGGGTCAGGCGGGGCCAGATCGTCATTACGACCACGACGGATGCGGGCCGGCAGTTCACGCTCAACATCCTCGGACCCGGCGACATTTTCGGCGAGATCGCCCTGCTGGACGGCCATGCGAGGAGCGCCGATGCAATCGCCTCGGGGCCCGTCGAGCTGTTCGTGATCCGGCGAAGCGACTTCCAGGACCTCCTCAAGCGACAGCCTGACATCACGACCAGGATCATCGAGCTGTTGTGCGAACGTCTTCGCTTCTCGAGCGAGCGCCTGGAGGAGGCTTCCCTCCTGTCCCTCAAGTCCCGCCTGGCGCGCCGCCTGTTGAAGCTCGCCGAGGATTTCGGCGAGGACATCGACATCACGCAGGAGGAGCTGAGCGTGCTCGTCGGTGCGGGCCGGGAAACGGTCAATCGGCAACTGCAGAAATGGCGCAAGAGCGGGGTCGTCGAACTCGGGCGAGCGCGCGTGAAGATTATCGACGTGGTGCGCCTGCAGCAGGAATCCGCCGAGCGTGACGGCGGGTCCCCGTGACGGCCTGTGCTATTGCCCCGACGACGCCGTGAGCGATGCGCCGGCCGGTTCCAGGTTCAGGTAAACCCAGCCCGCCGCTTCGGCGCTTTCCCGTTTGATATACCGGTAGTTCGTCCGGGACCACTCCAGAACGTTGTCCGTCTTGTTGTCCAGGATGAGATCGCCGCGATCCGTGCGGACGGTCAGGACCGCGTGACCCTCGCCGTTCTCATCGAGCACGACGGTCATGCGAAGCGCCCGGCGCGGCAGGCCGGCCTCGACGAGCATCTTGCGCTTGAGGAGCTGGTAATCCTCGCAATCGCCCATTCCGTCGGTCGGATAGCTCCAAAGGTCGACGATGCCCCAGTGCTCCTGATCGGTCACCGGAAGCACGGAATGGTTGACCGAGACATTCACGGAGGAGAGGAGGGCGGCGAGGCCCTCGGTCAGGGGGATCATCTCCGGCTGCCCTAAGTCGATCGTGCATTCTTCCGGGTTGCGATGGCAGAACTCCACCCAGCCCGCGAGCGGCGGTGCCTCGTTGTCCCGGAAGAGATGCGGACCGGCATTCACGGAACTCATCGCCGACATGAGCCAGGCCAGAACGATCCACATCCGTCTTCCCATTGCATCCTCCCGTGGGAGATGGTGGCGGTCAGACCGGATGGGGTGGCCATCGGGCTGAGCTGCTCATGGGGATCAGACTGGGCCTTTTCAGCCGTTGCTTCTGTGCACGCGGTCACAAATTTCGGCTTGGCTTGGTCGGGAAGTGCTCTTGCCGGTTTAAAGATACCTGCCCTGGATGTCGATGGAGGATTGGAGTCCGACTTTCGGGAAATCATCCAGCAGCCACGCGTTGGCTCGCCTGCGGCCGATCGCGAATAGGTCCGTCAGGAAAGTCCAATCGGCATTCAGCTTCGAAGCGGCTCCGAGGTGCTGCATGACGTCGTCGGCCTCGATGGCATGCAGGCGGACCTGCCTGATGTCGGGCGCGGGAGCATGTCCTGCCTCGACGAGCCGGTTCAGGAACTCGACCGCGCGCACTTCCCTCATCAGGGATGAGTTGAAGCTGATCTCGTTGATCCGGTTGAGGATGTCGGCCGCCGTTCTCGGTACGTCGGGCCGGGCGATGGGGTTGATGTGAACCACCACGATATCGGATTGCTCGCAGCGATAGATGAGCGGGAAAAGGGCAGGATTTCCCATGTAGCCGCCATCCCAGTAATGCTCCCCGTCGATTTCGACGGCCTGGAAGATGAACGGCAGGCAGGCGGATGCGAGGACGACGGCGGCGCACATCTCGTGGTTCTCGAAAACGCGGATCTTCCCGGAGCGGACATTCGTGGCGGACAGAAACAGCTTCACCTGAGGGGAGCGGCGCAGACGCTCGAAATCGACCACCCGTTCGAGCACGTCGTGAAGGGGGTTGTAGTTGAACGGGTTGAGTTCGTAGGGCGAGACCACCTGCGTCAGCATGTGAAAGAGGAAGAAGGCCGGCGAGGTCTCCAGAGCGTGGTTCCCGGTGAGGCGATCGAAGAAGGATGGTTGGACCGGGCTGAGGCAGGCACTGCGCGCGATCTGCTGCCAGAATTCTCTCAAGGCGCGACGAGCTCCCTCGCGCCCTCCCGCAGCGAGACCATGAGCGCAGACGACCGCGTTCATCGCTCCCGCGCTCGTGGCGCTGATCCCCTCGAAGGCGATGCCATCCTCTTCCAGCAGACGGTCGAGCACGCCCCACGCGAAGGCTCCGTGAGCTCCGCCACCCTGGAGCGCCAGGTTGACCGGCTTCACCTCCGGTCGCCGCGCGGGACGGCCCCGGCGGGAGGAGCCGCCGTCAGCCCTGTTCATGGTCGCTACTCGCCATCGCGAAGATCCTGCATCCCGTCCAGCGCGTCGTGCCGGCTTTCGGCAAAAATGCGCGTCAAGGAGCGGGAATATCTTATATGGCTTCGATTGCCGGTGACGAGGGTGCGAACTGGGTAGGGAATGCCAAGTGCTCAGGGCTGACTGCGCTCAGCGTAGTCAGCCCTGTTCTGGGGTACGCAGGATGCTTCCTCACTCGCGGAAGGTGACGGCGAGGCGGTCGGTCAGCGGCTGCGTCAGGTAGGTGATGATGCGCCGCGCATCGCCGCGGATCAGGACTTCCGCCGGAAGGCCCGGCGTGAGCTCCTTTCCCTCAAGCTTGTTCCGCTCTCCCGGGGCGATCGCGATCTTGACGGTGAAATAGGCTTGTCCCGATTGGCTGCTGACCACCTGATCCGGGGAGACGTTGGTGACCCATCCCTCGAGTTCGAGCGGCGTCGGAAGCTTGAAGGCGCTGATGCGGATGCTCGCCTGCTGATCGACATGGACCTGCTCCACTTCGTCCGGCCGGATCTTCGCGTTCACGATCAGCGGCTCGTCGTTCGGGATGATCGACATGAGCTTCTGGCCCGGACCGACGATGCCGCCGATCGTGTGGACAGAGAGTTCGTGGACCAGCCCCGTCCGCGGCGCCCGAATATCGAGCCGTTGAAGGCGGTCGCGCGCGGCGGCGAGCTGCTCTTCCGTTTCTGCGAGACCCGCGGTGACGGCCTGAAGCTGTTTCAGGACCTCGGAACGGGCATTGCGGGTCAGCTCGGCGATCTTGAACTCGATCTCCGTGAGCTGGGAGTGCGCGCCTGCGACTTTGGCCTCCATATCGCCCATCTCACCCTTCAGGCGGCTGACCTCGCGCTCGGTCTGGCGCAGCACCGGGCGCCGGATTAACCCCTTGCTGTCGAGCATCCGCTGGTCGGCGAGCTCGGCCATCACCTGGATGAGCTCTTCCTTCTGGGCCTTGTAGCGCTCGTTGAGGCCGTCGATCTGACGTTCGATCTGAACTTTCCGCTCCTGCTGCTGCGAGAGCTGGTTCAGGCGCGTGAAGCGCCGCTCGTTCATCAGGCTTTCCTCGGCGGCGAAAGCCGCCCTCAAGGCGCTCGCCATAGGGCCGGACGAAAACGGGCTTTCGGATCTGGTGATCGTCGTGCGGTCAAGGCTCTCGGCCTCAAGGCGGGCCTTTTGGGCGGTGAGGTCGATCAGCTTGCGTTCCAGGATGATCGCGTCCGCCGTGACCTTGGCGGCGTCCAGGCGGACGAGCACCTGCCCCTCCTTCACGAGGTCGCCGTCCTTGACCAAGATGGCGCCGATGACGCCGCCTTCCAGATGCTGAACGGCCTGGGCGCTGGACTGCACCGCGAAGGTGCCCGCGGTGACGACCGCGCTGTCGACCTTCGCGGCGACCGACCAGCCCCCGACTCCGAAGAACACGACGGACGAACTCAGGATGAACCAGCGCATCAGCCGGCGCATGGAGGATGAATTGGCGGCGAGATCGTCTTCGAACTCGGTCATGGTGCGCTCCGCTGTGTAGGCTGCCGTCGATGCAGGCGACGGGACGATCCGGTTGCAGGATCCTGCCTCAAGGTGGCACGACATCGTTCCGGGCGCTGTGGTCCAGATCACAGTTGCGGAGCCGTGTCCGTTGCGATGAGAGGTCCCGGCTCAAAGGCTGTTGGCTCGCTGCGCACGAGTGGCATCCAAGTTGGTGACGTTCGCCGTGGCGGCAGTGTCAGGGTGGTTCGGCGCTCCGGCTGGAGCCGCATCGGGTTCCGGCTGCGGGAGAGGCGCGGGCGCAACCTGGGCCGCGCCGGCGGCGGGCGCGTTGGTTGCCGGGGAGGGCTTGTGCGGCTGCCCGATGCGGGGAAACAGGGCGGCGAGAACCTGCTCCTTCGGGCCGAACATCTCGGCGCGGCCGCCGCGGACGGACAGGATCTTGTTCGCCGCGAAGATGGCGCTCGGGCGGTGAGCCACGATGACGACGATCTTCCCAGCTTGACGCATCTGGTGAATGGCGTCGTTCAGCGATTGTTCGCCCAGCGGGTCGAGGTTCGAGTTCGGCTCGTCGAGGACCACCAGGAACGGATTGCCGAAGAGGGCGCGGGCGAGGCCGATGCGCTGGCGCTGGCCGCCGGACAACGTGGCGCCGCCTTCGCCGACCGGCGTATCGTAGCCCATGGGGAACGCGAGGATCATGTCGTGCACGCCCGCCATCCGGGCGGCCTCGATCACCTGTTCGGAGGTCGCATCCTTGCGGAAGCGCGCGATGTTCTCGGCAATCGTCCCGTCGAACAGCTCGATGCTCTGCGGAAGGTGCCCGATCGCATCGGCGAGGGCGTCCGGCGAGTACTGGCCGATCAGGGCGTTGTCGAAGCGCACTTCGCCACGGGCGGTCGGCCAGGCGCCGACCAGCGCCCGGACGAGAGTGGACTTGCCGCAGCCGCTCGGCCCGATGATCCCGAGGGCGTCGCCGGCCTCGATCTCGAACGACACGCCCGAGACGGTGGCGACCGCTCCGCCGGGCGGAACGATGGCGATGTCGCGCACCGCAAGCGCGTGGCGCGGACGCGGCATGCCGTGCTGCTGCTGCGCGGCCTTGGGAAGCTTGGCGGAGAGGGCGCGCAGGCGCCGAAGGGCCTGCCAGGCGGTCGAGCTGCTGCGCCAGTTGCCGATGACCTGATCGATCGGCGCAAGCGCCCGGGCGAGAATGACCGAGGTGGCGATCATGGCGCCCGGCGACATCTGTCCTTCGATGACCAGATAGGCCCCGAGGGCGAGCATCGCCGATTGCAGGATGTGGCGGACGGTCTTCGAGATGGCGCCGAAGACGCTGGCGTGATCGGCGAGGTCACGGGCGTGCGAGATCGAGTTCACGTAGCCGCTGCCCCAGCGCTTGCAGAGATCGTCTCCCATGCTCATGGCCGCAGCCGCTTCGGAATTGCGCCGTGCATCGAGAAGCAGGGTCATGGTCGCCGCATGCGCCTGGGTTGCAACCTTGATCGTGCCCTTGGTCGCCCATTCGTTGACGAGGCTGAGAATGACTAGAAACAGGGCGCCGCCTGCCGCGGCCAGGAACAGGATCGGGTTCACGATCAGCAGGATCGCGAAATAGATCGGCATCCAGGGCAGATCGAGGAGGGCGACCGGGCCGGGGCCCATCAGGTAGTTCCGGATGGCCGCCAGATCCTGGAGCGGATCATGGTTGCGGGCATGCGGTCCGAAATGCAGCGGCAGCTTCAACGTCGCCTCGAAGAGCGTCGGCGCCAGCCGGTGGTCGAACGTGATGCCGACCCGGGCCATGAGCTTGCCGCGAAGCGCCTCCAGCAGGCCATAGAAGCCGTAGAGCAGCAGGGCCAGCAGAGTCAGGGCCGCCAGGGTGGGAAGGCTCTTGCTCGACAGGACCTTGTTGTAGACCAGCATCATGAACATGGGGCCAGTGAGCATCAGGATATTTCCGAGACAGCTGATGGCGCTGATGCCGATCAGGGGTCTTCTCAGGGTGCGAAGAGCGGTGCGAAGCTGAACTTCGGCGCTGGTCTTCATTCCATTCCTCATCGCGAGCGTCCTTGCTGCGTGCCGCCTTCGCGCGGTGAAACCCTGCGTATGCGAGGCGGCGTCCTGTCGGCGTCTGGACACGATCATGGGTGATCCGCGCACCGGGCGCTGTGACATGCTTCACAAACTTTCAACGAGATGGCTACCTGGCCTGCGGGTGAAGAATCGCCATGGCGGAATGGTCGAGGTCGGGCCAAAAGAATGAGCGCCACCGGCTTTCGGCCGATGGCGCTCTCGGGGAAAAGGACGGTTAGTAGTAGATCGGGAGCGAGTGATCGTACGAGGACTGGTCGTTGACCAGGTGGGCGTCCTGGTTCGTCATCGCGAAGGCATCGCCGCCATGACCGAACAACGCTGGTCCGCCATGCGCATCGGTGGCCGCAGCCTGTGCGATCGGGCTGGCATTGACGTTGAGATCGGAGCCGCCAAAGCTGAAGTAATCCGAGGAGTCCATGGACTGGTAGTTGAGGCTCTCGGCGTTCTGGTTCGTCACCGCGGTCGCATCGCCGCCGTGACCGCCGATTCCGACGCCGCCTTCGGCAACAGTGGTGGCAACTTGGGTGATCGGGCTGGCATTCACGTTGAGAGACATGATCTATCCTATCTATGCTCGGGGTTGGTTCCGGTACCGCCTGAGATCCGATCTCCGTTGGCGATGATTAGACTTTGAAGCACTTGGCCCGACGCAGCTGTGAACCGCTTCACACCCGTGAATTTTTTTGAGTGAGGGCTGAAATTATTTCGATCTGCCCGTGCGGTGGCCTTCGTGCTCGAAAATGGGAAAGGGCCCCTGATGGGGCCCTTCACATGCACGAGGAGAACGATCGTCGCGTTCTTACGCGGTTCAGCCGAAAACCGGGTCGTGCGGGATGACGGTGAATTGGTCCGTCGATGCCGATTGCAGACCGATTGCGTTGACGTCGCCTCCGACATCGATGGAGCCGCCGTCGGTGGCGTTCAGGAAGACGAGCGTGTTCTCGATCTGGGTGGTCTGGATCAGAGTATTGAACTGCACGTCGAGATGGTCGATGACGAAGACGAAGATCGGCGGCATGGCTCCCGCATGGTCGAACCCGTCGGACAGGTGACCGGACAGCACCGAGTTGAATCCTCCAGCATCGTTCCAAGCGGCCATATCCCAGCCGAGACCTCCCCCGTCATGCGGTTGAGCGGTGTCATGCGGTTGAGCGGTCTCTTGCGATTGGGCGGTCTCTTGCGGTTGAGGGGGGTCTTGCGCTTGAGGGGTGCCATGCGGTTGCTCGGATTCATGTGGTTGCACGGATGCGTGCGGGTGTGCAGCAGCATGCGGGTGTGCCGCAGCATGCGGGTGCGCGGATGCGGCGGGGCTGTCGCCATGCGACGGCGCGTGACTGCCATAGTCGGTTCGGAAATGGTCGTCCGGCAGCCTGCCCCGGTCCCCGTCGTCATGAATATCGCTTCGCCCTCCGCGCATCCGCTCGAAGGGGCCGTCGTCCTGACAGTTGGATTGCGGATGTTGATGATGGAAGCCCGGATCACGTCCCCCGGATCCGTTCCAGTCGTCATGCCATCGCTGATCGTGCATCGGGCTCTCCTCGATCCCGGCCCGATCGGTCGATCACACTGATCCTTTGGCAGAAATCGGGCCCGGTGCACCGGGTGTATACCCTTGTCCGGGGGCGGGCAGTGACCTGCTTCACACTCAGCCTGTTCCGCCGGGGGAAGTGCTTGGTCTTTGCACGTGGGCTTCCGGACGATATGCTGGGCGGTCCTTGCTCCATTGTTGTGGGAACTCGACCATGGCGGAGGCCCAATCGCCGAATGCTGCGACCGGCGCGGACAGGTCCGTGAAGCTGGAAACGCTCGATATCTTCAAGGCCATCGATCCGCCGACCGTCGAGCAGATCGCCCGCAAGGCGCAGACGCGAACCCTGGAAAAGGGCGAGCTGCTGTTCAATGTCGGAGACGTGTCCGATGCGCTCTACGTGATCGCCGACGGCCGTGTCCGGATCTGGACCGTCTCGGCGGCAGGCGCCGAAGTGACGCTGAACGTGCTCACGAACGGGGCCGTTTTCGGGGAGATCGGCATGCTCGACGGGGGCGTGAGAACCGCAGGCGCATCCGCGATGCTCCGGACGCGCCTGACGAGCATCGCCCGACGGACCTTCTACGAGGCGCTGGACCGTGATCCGCAGCTGGTGCGCAACGTCATCGATCTGCTGTGCCGGCGGCTCAGGTGGACCAGCGCCCGGATGGAGGACGCGACCTTGCGCCAGGCACCCCAGCGTCTCGCACGGATTATCGGCCACCTTGCCCGGGATCATGGCAAGGCCACTCCGAAGGGGATCGAGGTCGCTCTCAAGCTGACCCAGAGCGAAATGGCGCAGTGGACGGCGATGTCGCGGGAGGGCTTGAACAAGCTTCTGAATCGCTGGGCCGAGGAGCGCCTCCTGACTCAGGATCGGGGCGGGCTCATCGTTCACGATCTTGAACGGATCGACGATATTGCCGAGTTTGGCGAGTAATGCATCGGACGCAAAAGTGGAAACCGGTTTTGCGTGTAAAGATGCAGGAAACAAAAACCGGGAACATTGGACGTGAGTTCGAACTCACGTCCAATGTTCAAGGGATCAATGGCGCCGCCGCGCCACGAGCTGTTGCGCGCGGCTCAGGAATTGCAGGCGTTCGTCCCGCGCCGGAATCTCGCGGGCAAGGTCCTCGATGAGTGCGGTGAGATCCGTCAGGTTCGCCGCGTGCCGCTTGACGAGCAATCCGGCGACGGGGCCGAGATAGGTCGTCAGGACGCGGCTGATCTCGGCAAGACAAGCCTCGAAGGCGGCGGGATCAATCGCAGCCGGGGATCGCGGGACCTCCGGGCCAACCTCATCGACAGGCGCTGAAGCCGCATCCAGAGGATGCGTGGGAACGACCAAGGGCGCAGCCTTCGGCAGCGAGACCGTGGGTGCCTCCACACGGGACGGGGGAGGCGATGCAGGGCCGTTCCACGCCTCCGTCCTCGCGGAGGACACTGACAGAACGGTCCGGTCGAGAGGCTCGATCCTGCTCACCGTCGCGTTCATGTCGGTCGCAGAAGGCGACATCGCCACGCTGAAGGTCGTGATCCTGCGAGGGCTGTGCTTCAGGTCGAACACGCCGCGCTCGCCGAAGGTCGCGGAGATCCGGGGCGCCACGGCTTCCATGACGGCGGCCGAGACGAGGATCCCGCCGGGATCCGCGAGGCTCTCCAAACGGGCCGCGATGACGAGGGTCTCGCCGAAAGGAAGATCGTCGTGGAACAGGACATCGCCGAGATGGATCCCGATCCGCATGCGGACCGCGTCGAACTTCGTCATCGCCGCGAGGCGCGCCTGCGTGTCGAGGGCGCAGCGTACCGCGTCGACGGCGCTCTCGAAGAGCGCGAAAATGCCGTCTCCCGGCATCCCGAAGAGCCACCCGCCATGGGCCGCAAGCTCTTCCCGGGCGATGCGGCGCGTCGCCCACAAAGCGTCGAGGGTGTTGGTCTCGTCGACGGAGACCAAGCCGCCGAAATTCGCCATGTCGGCTGCGAAGACCGCTCGCAGGCGTCGGACACGCTTGCCTGCAGGCGGCGGAGCATCGGGTACCGGATTATCCATCATTCTTTCATCGCGTACCTACACGTCATTGTTTGGTCTCGCTGAGTTTACCACGAATCTTGAGAAAGCTCGCGCGATCACGCTCGCTGGGAATGAAGTCCGAAAGGCGGCGGTAGAAATCATCCCGGCCGACCGATTTCTCCGCCTGACGGGCGACGAGGGTCGGCGCGACTGGGCCGATGAGAGGGAGCAGAACTTCGGTGACGGCGCGGATTTCGGTCTGGGAGATGACGGCCTCCATCTGAGCGATCTTGAATCCCTTGTCGTCGCGCAGCACCTGCTGGGCCGTCTTCCGGAAGGTTGCTGCTTCCACCTCGGTGGTGATTTTCCCGACGAGCCACTCGAGGAACGTATCGACGTCCATGGTCTCGTGGGAGGCCTGCTTCACCAGAAGGTGCCCGATCGGGCCCAGCGAATGCGCGAGAGACCGCCCCAATGCGTCGATGGCGCCCGGAGTGAGCACTTCCGCCATGGTCTGGTTGAGCTGTTCCTTCGTCGGCGCCGGCTGCTCCTTCGCGGGTATGTGGGAGAGCTCGGTCAGGTCAAGGGGCGGAAGGTCGGCGCTGGGGCGCATCTCGATGGATGTGTTGAGCGCCACGACGAACTCGTCCGCCGTCTGGAATCGATCTTCGGGATTGCGCGCCAGGGCCCGCTGCACGACCGCGTCGATCTCCGGCCAAAGCTCGGGCCGGTAGTCGATGATCGAGGGAGGCGGCTCGTTCATGAGCTTGCGCATCAGCTCCGGCAGATCGGCGGCGATGAACGGCTTCGCGCCGGTCAGCATCTGAAAGAGGATGACCCCAGCCGAAAAGAGATCCGACCGGATGTCGGCGGGGCGCCCGAGGAATCTCTCGGGAGCCATGTAGTTCGGCGTGCCGATCGGGATGCCGCCGGGCCTGGTGAGGTCGAGCGCTTCCACATGGGCAACGCCGAAATCCGAGACCTTGATCGAGGCCGCCGACGGGCAGAGGATGTTCGCGGGCTTGACGTCCCGGTGAATCACGCCCTTGGAATGGGCGTATCCCAGGGCGAACAGCAGCTGCGCCATGATCTCGCCAACCTGGCGGATCGGCAGCAGCGTACCCCGCCGGATCACGTTCTCCAGCGTTCCCGCATTTACGTATTCCATGATGATGTAGGGCGCGCCGTCCTGCTCCACGAAATCGAACACCGTGACGATGTTCGGATGCAGGCATCGCGCCGCGGAGCGCGCCTCGGTCGCGAAACGGCGGAGAAGCTCGTCGTTTTCGCTCAGGTTTTCGAGGATTTCGGGACGGAGCGTCTTGATCGCCAACGGCCGGTCAATCTGCTCATCGTAGCCTTTGTAGACGACGCCGATCGCGCCGCGGCCGATGACGTGATCGACGCGATACTTGCCCACCCTGGCGGGCATGGCGCCTCCAGTTCCACCTTGGCTTTTGCCTGTCCTCAGATCCTTATCTGCGGCCATCGGAGAATATCCTCTGACGAGCGATCATCTGGTTCTGGTAGGCCAGGGATCAATCGTGTCGCTCATTTTTCGAGCATCTTCAGTGCGCTATCCAGGCTCCTGCGCATGCGGTTGAAGGAACGGGAGAGGGACGCGATCTCGTCGGACCCGGGATACTCGAACTCGGCAATGGAAGCGTCGCCCATGCTGACGGCTTCCGCAGTCTTGGCCATCCGGGTCACCGGGCTGATCACGTACCGGTTCAACAGGATATTGAGCAGCGCCATCAGGACTAGGAAGATGATGCTGGACGTGCCGACGAACAAGCCGAGGTTCCGCCAGATCGATCCTTCCGCAATGTCCATCGGCACGGAGATGATCTGGGCACCGATGGTCTCGTTGAGCTTCCACCCGAATCCATTCTTGCTGCCGTAAAGCGCGACCATCGATGTGGGCGCCCTGTCCGGGGTGGAGTGACAGGTCAGGCAGGACTCGTCCTTGATCACGAGTGGATAGGTCGCCGTGTAATGGGACCGGTTGTCGATCGTCTGGAAGCTGACATCCTTGGTCAGGTCGGGATTGGCCCGAAGCTTCTCGATCAGTTCGCGCTCCCAGTCGCGCGCAAGATCCGCCGGATTGGTCGGGTTGAGCGCGGCTTCCTTGTAGAAGAACTGCGGATAGAATCCTCGGAAATTACGGAACGTCGTCTGAGCCGAAAACGACGGAACCGTCTGCGGCAGGAACTGCACGCTCGAATGTTCCGCCAGTAACGGCTGTATCTCTTCCGAGGTATAGCGGCGAATGGAAAGCGCCTGAGCCCGCAGAACATCGATCTGCGACTGCAGCTGTTCCATGGCTTCCCGCCTGGAGATTTGATAAAATGGATAAATCGACAGGCCGAGTCCTAGCAGATAGCAAACGGCGAGAATGATATTGAATTTTAGCCGTAGTCCCACGGGAGATCTCCGACGGCTGTTGAGGTAAGTTAGCGTTACAACTACCGGATTTCATGATAGTGCAAGTCTTGGAGACGTGCCATGCATTTCGGTCAAGCAGGCAGGTTGACTAGGCAATTCTCTGTGCGCAAGAGCACATGGGGAGAGCTTAGGAAGGTGTGCGAGATACTCCTTTTAGCGAGTCTGACCTTTTCGTTTTCCTTTCTGCTGACGAGCGTCGTCTCTGCACAAGCCGCCGGACGAGTCGCTTTAGTCCTAGTGGCGGAAGATTATCAGAAGTTCCCGAAATCCAGCGTCGGCGCGAAGCGGGGAAGCGAAATCGCGGAAGCCCTGCAGGCGCACGGCTTCGATGTGATCGTCAGTCCCAACCCGAGCAACGCGATTGCCCGGGCCAATCTCCGGGATTTCGCCGCGAAGGCCGAGGGAGCCGACCTGGCATTCGTCGTGATGATCGGACACGGCGTGTCATGGGGCGGCCAGACTTTCTTTCTGACGACGAATACGGAGATCGGCCGGGCGGCCGACCTGCTGTCGCGTGCGCTCTCGACGACGAACATCGCGCAGATCGTCGGACGGGCGCAGACCGGCAGCGTGTTCTTCTTCATGACGTCGCCGAGTTTCGAGAGCCCCATCGAGGGGCTCGATGCCAGGCCTCAATTCACCAGCGATGTTCCCAAGAATTCAGTCACGGTTTTCTCGAGTTCGGCTCGCATCCCCGTGTCCCGCATCGATGCCGCGGGAGAGCAGGCCGCAGAGGCCGTGGCCAAACTCCTGCAACAGCCAAGTCCGTCGCTCAATGAGATGATCAAGGTTGCTTCGAGTGGAGGCATGGGGGCCGTGTTCGGGCGCGTGGACGACGTCAGCCTGACCAAACCTCCGCCCGCTCCACCGGCTCCGTCGGCGATCGCGCGGCCGGTTGCGTCGGTCGCTCCGCAGCCGGCCGTATCCGCCCCGACGAGCCAAGAGGCCGATGGAAAGCTGGAGGCCGAGCGCCGGGCGCGCGAGCAGGCCGAGGCGCGCGCTCGCGACGAGCAGCTTCGAGCCGAGCGGGCACAGGCCGAGGTTCTGAAAGCGCAAGCGGATGCCAAGAAGGCCCAGGCCGACGTCGAGAAGGCTCAAGCCGATGCGGAACGGGCGAAGCAGGAAGCCCGGCGGGTCGAAGCCCAGGCGCAGATCGCGGCCGCTCAGGCGGAAGAATTGCGGCATGCATCCATGGCGACGCCGGTCGACGATGCGCAGCTTGGGCAGAGGCAGCGCCGCTTGATCCAGCAGCGTCTGCGGGATCTGGGCCTCTATACGGGGCCGATCGATGCCATCATGGGGCCTCTGACCAGGGAGGCGATCATGGGCTACCAGAAGAGCCGCAATGCAGCCGTCACCGGCTACCTGACGGCGGAGCAGTTCGATACGCTTCTTCCGAAGGATGCGCAGTAGGCGAGTGTCCGCGGCGATCCGGAGCATCGGATCCGATGCTCCAACTCCTGGCTGGCGCATCGTTCGACGCGGCCTTCTGGGTCCGCACGATGCGCTATCTTTCGGGGCGCTCCACCCGGAAGGATTGAACGCGGATCCTTCCGTGGACGACCACCTCGGATCGGTCCGCGTCCATCATCTCGCGAACTCCCTCGGTCGGTTCCGTCGTTTCGCCGGCCTGTTCGGGGGCGGCAGTGCCTTCCCAACCCTCGGACTCCCAGGCGGCCCGCTGCTCGTCGAGGTCCAGGACGCCTTCCTGGTCCAGAATGTCGACGACGGTCCCGACGTCGGAGGCGTCGCATTTCACGATGACGACGGTGCCGCCTCGGATCACGCCCTCGGCATAGGCATGGGCGTCGGTGCGCGACACGCCCAGATCCCTTAGCAGAGGCGCCAGGTTGTGCGGGGTCGTCCAGATGTCGATGGCGCTCCCCGGAATCCCGGCATCCTTCAGGCGGCTTGCGGCGTCATTGGCATGTTGCTCGCTGTGAAAGAGCGACGTGACGGTCTTGGTCATCGGGTCGATCCCCTTTCGGGTTCTCGCGATGCGCTCGTGCGGCGGACCCGAAAAAGGCCCATCCGGGCGCGGTCGGTTACTCTGCACTGCCGTCAATGTACCACGCCGCACTCGCCTTCACCACCGACCGGGCAGGGCCGTGACGGCACCCCTGTTGAACGAAGCTTGGCCTTTTTCGTCCGCCCGGACAGAATTCCTGCCGGAGTTAACGGATTAACGACGACTTCCGGCGAAATCTGGCGGAGATCGTCGCCCGAAAGCTCGGATCGAAACCCGTTTTGCCCGATTACGCAATCATCCTCCTCATCATCCTGACCGCGGCGACGGGGATCATCGGCGTAGCGTTTCTCTTCGCACGCGGTTACGACGACGATCTCGCGAGGGCCGAGGGTGATCTGGCAAACCTGGCCCTGTCGCTTCAGGAGCGGACGGACGGCGTCTTCCAATCCATCGAGAGCGTCCTGCGCGACGTCGTCAACAGGATCCCGCAGAACTGCCTCCAATCGCACGAGTTCGACGGGTTCGCCGCCTCGCAGGCGACGAAGGCCATTCTGGTCGGTGCATGCCATTCCCTGTCCCAGATCGTCCGCATCGATCTCGTCAACGTCCGGGGTCGGGTCGTCGGCTCCTCGACGCCGCGCCCGATGTCCGATCCGATCTACGTCAGGGACACAACCTATTACCGGGCTCTCGCGACGGATCCGTCACTCACCCTGTATCTGGGCGAGCCGATGCGGATCCGCGCCACCGGCAAGAAGGTTCTGTCGCTCGCCCGCAAGATCGAGGACACCGATGGACAATTTCTCGGCCTCGTCGTGTCCACCATCGATCTCGACCATTTCGAGAGGATCTACAAGGATCATCTGAGAACCCTCTCGCTGGCGATCACGCTCTACCGGCGCGATGGCGTCATCCTCACCCATTGCCCGATCTCCGAGAGAGCGCTCGGGCGGCGCATCTGGCGGCCCAACACGCCCCTGCAGCGCCTGATCGCCAAGAACGTGCCGACCATCATCCGCGATGTCAGCTGGATCGACCGGAAGGAGCGGGTTGTCGCGCTTCATCCGCTCGCCCATTACCCGGGTGGTATCGCGGTGAGCCGGACCGTGGCGGAACTCATGGCGGGGCGGCGGCTCGAGAGCCGCCTGATCGCATTCTTCGCCTACGTGATGGATATCGGGATCGAGGCGGCGAGCCTGCTAGGCCTTCGGCATGTGCGAACCGGCATCCTGAGGGCTGCCAGCGAGAGCTACCTGTCGCGCCACGACGTTCTGACCAAGCTTCCCAACAGGCTGCTCTTCGTCGAGAACCTGAAGCGGACATACCTCGCCGCCCAGCGATCGCAAACCGATTTCGCGCTGCATCTCATCGACCTCAACCGGTTCAAGGACATCAACGACAATCACGGCCACGGCGTCGGGGACGAGATCGTGCAGACCGTTGCGAGGCGCCTGCGCGAACGGCTCCGCAAGACCGACTTCATCGCCCGCATCGGCGGCGACGAATTCGCGATCATCCAACGGCCGATCCGCAACAGGCAGCAGGTCTTGGACTTCATCGCGACGATCCAGGCCGCCATGCAGGTGCCATGCACGGCCGGCAACACCGAGATCGAGATCGGCCTGTCCATCGGCACCGCCATCGCGTCCACAGACGGCAAGACCTCGACCGACCTGATGAAGGCCGCCGATATCGCGCTCTACGCGGCCAAGTCGGATTCGAGCAGCAGCTACAGGCTCTACGATGCGGACATCAAGGACACGCGGGCGGAGCGGCGCGCCCTCGAAGGGGCCCTGAAGATCGCCCACGACAACAGGGAATTCGAGCTGTACTACCAGCCGATCCTGGATCTGGCGACGAACCGGATGTGGGGCTGCGAAGCCCTGGTGCGCTGGAAGCATCCCTCGAAGGGGATGATCTCGCCGCTGCAGTTCGTTCCCGCCGCCGAGGAATCCGGGCTCATCGGTCCCATCGGCGACTGGATCCTGGAAGAGGCCTGCGTGACCGCCATGTCCTGGGAGCAGCCGCTCAAGGTCGCGGTCAATCTCTCGCCGGTCCAGTTCAGGAACCGGGACGTGTTCGCCAGCGTCAAGAGGGCGCTGGAAATCTCCGGCATACCGGCCCAGCGCCTCGTCCTGGAAATCACCGAATCCGTCAAGCTCACGGAGGAAGCCACCGCGACCCTGAAACGCCTCAAGTCGCTCGGCGTCTCGATCGCGCTCGACGATTTCGGCACCGGCTATGCCTCGATGAGCTATCTCAGGAGCTTTCCCTTCGACAAGATCAAGATCGACCAGTCCTTCGTGCGCAGCATGCTCGACTCGTCCGACAGCCGCGCGATCGTCAAGGCGACCATTGGTCTTGCAAAGGACCTGCGGATGAGCACGACCGCCGAGGGCGTCGAGACGGAAGAGCAGCTCAACGCGCTGCGCCTCGCCGGCGCCTCCCAGGCGCAGGGCTACCTGATCGCCAAGCCGATGCCCCGCGAGGCCCTCGCAGCCTTCATTGCGGATGCCCAGAAGCCCCAACCGAGGGTGCGGGACGAGCAGGGGACGGCGCGGGCAGTTGCCTAGGGCTGCGATTCCAAAAGACTCATTCCTCTTTCGGGGTCGGTGCTCTAGGTTCAACCATAATGGGTGACTTGGTGTCGCCTGGGTTAAGAGCATCCGGAATGCCGCTATTATTCCCCGAACAGTGCCGGGCCGCCCGCGGACTTCTGGACTGGACCCAGGAGGAGCTCGCCGCGCGGGCGGACGTCTCGCGCAGCACCATCCGTGACTTCGAGAACGGCCGTCATCATCTTCACTCCGGGACGGCGGCCCAAGTCGTGGCCGCCCTGGAGCGCGGCGGGGTCATGCTGATCCCGTCGGACGAGGCCGGTCCCGGGGTGCGGCTTCGCAACCCCATAGACTGAAGCCCGCATGCGCATCGCCCAATCCGGGGAGCGGAGCCCGCTCATCCCTTCGGCGGGATCAGGTCGTCCACGTCGTCGGCCGCCGGAACGTCCCTGCTGCCCTCCGTCCGGTCGCGGTAGAGGGAAGCCCTTGCGAGCAGCATCAGGGTCACCGGCGTGGTGAGCGTGACGAAAACGGCGATCAGGATCTCGTGAATGACGGGCTTCGATTCGAGCACGCTGAAGCAGAGGGCGGATGCGGCCAGGATACAGCCCATCCCGAAGGTCGTGCCGAGCGTGGGGGCATGAACCCGGGCATAGAAGGTGCCGAGCCTCAGGAGTCCGATCGATCCGATCAGGGTGACGGCCGCGCCGAGCAGGACGAGGAGCGCCGTCAGCAGAGCCGCCCAGGCTGGAAGTCCGTCCGTCATGGTCATTCGATCACCTCACCGCGCATGAGGAACTTGGCGAGAGCCACCGTCGCGACGAAACCGAGGAGCCCGATGATCAGTGCAGCCTCGAAGTACAGGCTGCTGCCCGCGCGGATGCCGAACGTGACCAGGAGCAGCATGGCGTTCACGTACAGCGTATCCAGGCCGAGGATCCTGTCCTGCGCGCGCGGACCGACGACGAGGCGGTAAGTGGCGCAGCACATGGCGAGGCCGAGCAGGACCTGGGCGCCCGTGACCGCCCACCCGAGAACGAACGTGCTCATTCGAAAATCTCCATCAGCCGCCGCTCGTAGCGGTCCTTGATGAGCCGGAGCCACACGGTCTCGTCGACCAGGTCCAGCACGTGCAGCAACAGGGTGCCCTTGGCGCTGTCGTAGTTCACCCAGATCGTCCCGGGGGTCGACGTGATGATGATCGACAGCACCGCAAGCCCGTGGCGGCTGCGCATGTCGAGCGGGATCGTCATGAAGCCGGCATTCACGCCGGGCACGCGCGAGCGCACGATGATCCGTCCGACGGCGAGGTTCGATCGCAGGATGTCGACGAACACCATACCCGCGAGCCTCAAGGCCACTCCGGGGCGGCGGATGCGCGGCTTCTCGGGACGCAGGGCCGCCATGGCCCAGGAGGCCAGAACGGCCAGGACGCTGCCCAGGACGAGTTGGCCTGCCGAAACGCTCTGGTTCAGCAGAAGCCACAGGGCGAGCAGGGCGGCCGACAGGAGAGGATAGGGCAGGAACCAGCTCATGGGCGGGGCTCCTCGGCGCCTTCATCGGCTTTCGGTGCCGAGAGCACGCCCGTCATGTAGCCCTGGGGCGCCTGCAGGGCTTGGGCGGTCGCCTCCATGTAGCGCATGGCCGGGCCGCCTCCGATGGTGAGGCCGAAGGCGAGCAGCAAGAGGGCGACGACCGGAGCCATCTCGATGATCCGCACCCGGGGAACGCTGTCGCTCATGCGGGCCCAGAACGACGTGATGCCCGACCGGGTCATGGCGATCAGCGTCGCCAGGCCCGACACCGTCAGCAGGGCGATCAGCACCCAGGCCGAGACCGGGACCGAAGCGCCGTTCGTCTTCAGCATGGCGGCCATCATGCCGAACTTGGCGATGAAGCCGGACAGGGGCGGCAGGCCCGCCAGCAGCAGCGCGCAGGCGATGAAGCTGCCGCCCAGGAGGGCCACGGTCGCCGGGATGGCGACGCCGATCTCGGCCTCGAGCTCCTCGTCGCTGTCGCCGTAAACCTCCATGGTGACCGCCAGCACGTCGGCGCCGGGATCGCGCAGGCGCTCGACCAGCTCGATGAGCAGGAAGAGGGCCGCGATGCCCAGGGTGGAGCTGACGAGATAGAACAGGGCCGAGCCGATGACCGAGCCGTTGCCGAGGCCGATGGCGGCCACCAGGGTTCCGGACGAGACGAGGACGCTGCAGCCCGCCAGTCGCGGCAGGGATTGCGAGGCCAGCACGCCAGCCATGCCGAACACGATGGTCAGCATGCCGCCGATGAGCAGCCACTCTCCACCGAACCCGGCAAGGGGGCCCGCCTCCGGGCCGAACACCAGGCTCCACAGGCGCAGGATCACGTAGATCCCCAGCTTGCTCATGATGGCGAACATGGCGGCGGCCGGCGCGGAGGCGGCCGCATAGGTCGTCGGGAGCCAGAAGTTGAGCGGCCACGTGCCGGCCTTCATCAGGAACGCGGTGCCGAGGATCGCCGCCGCAGCGGCCAGGAGGGACGCTTCCGCGGGCGCGAGGCCGGGAACACGGCTTGCCAGATCCGCCATGTTGAGGGTGCCGGTGACGCCGTAGGCGAGGCTGGCTCCGACCAGGAAGAGCAGGGATGCCGTGAGATTGATGGCGATATAGGCCAAGCCCGCCCGGACGCGCGCCTTTCCGTCCCCGTGCAGGACGAGGCCGTAGGACGCTGCGAGCAGGACCTCGAAGAACACGAAGAGATTGAAGAGGTCCCCGGTCAGGAAGGCACCGTTGAGGCCCATGAGCTGGAGCTGGAAGATCGTGTGGAAGCGCGGCCCCGCCCGATGCCAGCGCGCGAGCGCATAGAGAAGCGATGCGATGCCGAGCACGCTTGTCAGCACGAGCATGAGGGCGGAGAGGCGGTCGAGCACCAGCACGATGCCGAAGGGGGCCGGCCAGTTTCCGAGCTGGTAGGTGCGTACGCCCGATCCCGGAGCCGTCGCATCCGCCTGTTGCAGCAGGACGAGGGAAACGATCAGCAGGATCACCGTCGTGGCGATCCCGATCCCGCCCTTGAGCGACCGGCGACGCTCCTCGAGGAGCAGCATTGCCGCCCCGGAGATGAGCGGCAGCACGATCGGCACGATGATCAGGTGGTCCATCATGTCCTTCATCGCACGTCCTCCCGACCGTCCACGTGGTCGGTTCCCGTGAGGCCCCGCGAGGCCAGCAGGACGACGAGGAACAGGGCCGTCATCGCGAAGCTGATGACGATGGCGGTCAACACGAGAGCCTGCGGCAGCGGATCGGCATAGAGCGCCGGATCGACGGCCTCGGTATTCTCCAGGACCGGCGGCGCTCCGACGCGAAGCCGCCCCATGCCGAAGATGAACAGGTTCACCGCGTAGGAGAGCAGGGACAGGCCGATGATGACCTGGAATGTGCGCGGGCGCAGCAGCAGCCACACGCCTGAGGCGGTGAGAATGCCGACCGCAAGGGCGAAGATGAGTTCCATCATGCATTCTCCTTCGTCAGGTCGGGCATCGCGACCGGGAGTGCCGGCCGGGCGGCGCGCGGGACGCGGAGCGACTGGTGCGCCAGGGCGATCAGGACGAGGACCGTGGCGCCGACCACGACCGCGAAGACGCCGAGGTCGAACAGGAGCGCCGAGGCGGCGGGAACCTTTCCGATAATGGGCAGGTCCAGATAGTGGAAGTACGACGTCAGGAACGGGGAGCCGAAGACCAGGGCACCAAGTCCGGTGAAGACCGCGCAGAGCAGGCCGAAGCCCATCCATCGGATTGGAAGGACACGGAGCCGCGCCTCGATCCAGCGGGTTCCTCCCGCCATGTATTGCAGGATCAGCGCGATCGACATCGTGACACCGGCTGCGAAGCCCCCGCCCGGCAGGTCGTGGCCACGCAGGAAGAGATGGACGGCCACGATGCCGATGACCGGAAACAGCCACTGCATGATGATCGACGGAATCGTCAGGTAGTCCGCCAGGGTGTCGCCGACCGACCGGTCCGGCCTGGCGATATCGTAGGCATCCTGGACCTGCTGCTGTTCCGGGGCCTCGACGCTTTCCGGTGCAGGGCGGAACCGGCGCAGCAGCGAGAACACGGTGACGGCCACGACGGCCAGCACGACGATCTCGCCGAAGGTGTCGAAGCCGCGGAAATCGACCAAGATGACGTTGACGATGTTGCGCCCGCCGCCCTCCGTGTAGGCATTCTCGACGAAGTAGCGCGAGACCGTGTCGGGGAGCGGCCGGGTGAGCATCGCGTAAGCGATCAGCGACATGCCCACGCCGGCCGCGACCGCCAGCATCAGGTCCCGGGCACGGCGTATCCTCGCGTGGATTCCCATCTCCAAACCGTCGCCCGCCGTTTCGATCCGCTTCGGCAGCCAGCGCAGGCCGAGAAGGATCAGCACCGTCGTGACGATCTCGACGAGGAGCTGGGTGATGGCGAGGTCGGGCGCCGAGAACCACACGAAGGTGATGCAGGTGACGAGACCTGCGCCGCCCACGAGAACCAGGGCCGCGAGACGGTGGAACTTGGCCTGATGGGCCGCCCCGATAGCGCAGAGGCTGCCGACAGCCCAGAGCAGGAGGAAGGCAGGGTCGAAAGCCATGTCCGGACGCGAGCCGACCGCGAGCCCTTGCCCGTAGAGCGGCCACAGGGCGGCAACGACTGCGAAGGCGACCAGCAGCCGCAACTGCGGCTGGAGCCGTTGCGTGCCGAACAGGCGCTCCAGCGAGCGCGCCCAGCGCCAAGACACCTCGACGAGCACCCGCTCGAAGATGCGCTGGCCCTTGAGGCGGCGTATCAGGGGCGGCCCCTCGATGCCCTTCGCGAGATACCTCTGCAGCAGCCAGTACAGGATGATGCCGCCGACAAGCGCGATCACGCTCATGAGCAGGGGCTCGTTGAAGCCATGCCAGACGGCAAGGCTGTAATACGGGGTCTCGGGCCCAAGGACCGCCCGGACCGCCGCCGCGAGGAAGGGCTTGATGGTCATCGCCGGCAGGATGCCGACGAGCAGACACGCCAGGACCAGCAGCTCGATGGGAAAGCGCATCCAGTGCGGCGGCTCGTGCGGGGTGCGCGGCAGATCGGTCGGGGGAGGGCCGAAGAACACGCCGTGGATGAAGCGCAGGGAATAGGCCACGCTGAACGCGCTTGCCAGCATGGCGAAATACGGCAGGGAATCGTCGAGGAGTGAATCGACGTGGGATTCCGCCGCCTCGGCGAAGAACATTTCCTTCGACAGGAAGCCGTTGAGGAGCGGCACGCCGGCCATGGCGGCGGCCGCGACCATCGCGAGCGTCGCCGTGATCGGCATGAACCGGAAGAGCCCGCTCAGGCGCCGGATGTCGCGGGTGCCGGTCTCGTGGTCGATGATGCCCGCGGCCATGAACAGCGAGGCCTTGAAGGTCGCATGGTTGATGGTGTGGAAGATCGCCGCAACCGCCGCGAGAGGGCTGCCGAGCCCGAGGAGCAGCGTGATCAGGCCGAGATGGCTGATGGTGGAATAGGCCAGCAATCCTTTCAGGTCCTGCTGGAAGATGGCCGAATAGGCACCGAGCAGCAGGGTGCTGAGCCCCGCCGTCACGACGATGTAGAACCAGGCCTCCGTGCCGGACAGCACCGGCCAGAGAAGAGTGAGCAGGAACACGCCCGCCTTCACCATCGTGGCGGAGTGGAGATAGGCCGACACCGGGGTCGGTGCCGCCATGGCGTGCGGCAGCCAGAAATGGAACGGGAACTGGGCGCTCTTGGTCAGGGCTCCGAGCAGCACCAGGATCAGGGTCGGAAGATAGAGGCTGCTGGCACGCACCTGGTCGCCTGACGCGAGGACCTTGTCGAGATCGTAGCTGCCCACGATGTGGCCGAGCAGAAGGACGCCGATCAGGAGGCAGAGGCCGCCCGTGGCCGTGACGGTGAGTGCCATGCGGGCGCCGTCGCGCGCGCTGGCGCTTTGATGCCAATAGCCGATGAGCAGGAAGGAGAAGAGGCTCGTCAGCTCCCAGAAGAAGACGAGCTGGATCAGATTGCCCGAGAGCACGATGCCCAGCATGGCGCCCATGAAGGCGAGCAGAAACGCGAAGAAGCGCGGCACCGGATCGGCGGGCGACATGTAGTAGCGGGCATAGAGCGCCACCAGGAAGCCGATGCCCGTCACCAGCATGGAGAACAGCCAGGTGAAACCGTCCATCCTGAGGCTGAAGTCGAGGCCGAGTTCCGGGATCCACGAGAGCGTGGCGTGCAGCACGCCGCCGCGGCCGACCGCGGGATACTGGATGGCCGTCAGCACGGCCCCGCAGAGCGCGACGGCTCCGGCCAGAAAGGCCGCGCCGTTACGCGCATCCTGACGCAGAAAGGTGGCAACGAGGCTCCCGATGAAAGGAAGGGCGACGATGGCCAGGAGGGGCAAGCCACTGGACATGGATGGGGCGATCTCCTTCCGGGTGGGGAGCGGGGCAAAACTCCGACTTTTGCGCGATATCGCCCAATATGGTTGACATAGCTGCCGGGTTGCAAGAGCTTCGCCGAAAAAAACATGACCGGGCTGAGACTTGGAACCGCCTGCCCGAACCATGATCCCCGACCTTATATGGAGCGGCTTCCAATCTGACGGACACGTTTTCGCGATTTTCTCGCGCCTCGTTCCGATTTGACGCAGGAGACGTCTTCTGGCCGCTCCCCGGCGTCGCGCCGACGCTTCGATGCCTGCCCCATTTCCGACAGCCGCCGCTTGCATGATGACTGTCCAGGTTGCGCGAACTGCCCGCATCGGAGGTGCACCATGAAGCGGAGTCCGGTCCTGGTCGATCTGGCCCTTCAGGGCGGAGGATCTCACGGCGCATTCACCTGGGGCGTGCTGGATCGGCTTCTCGAGGAGCCCTGGCTTCGCATCACGGGCATATCAGGCACGTCGGCGGGCGCGATGAACGCCGCCATCCTGGCGGATGGCTGGCTCGAAGGCGGCGCGGAGGGAGCCCGCCATGCGCTGGAGCACTATTGGAGGCGCGTGTCGCGGGCCGCGGCCTTCAGCCCCCTGCAACGATCGCCCTTGGATCGTCTCATGGGCCGCTGGACGCTCGACACGTCCCCCGCCTATGTGGCGATGGACCTGGCATCGCGGCTTCTCTCGCCCGCCGACCTCAAACCCGTCAGGCTTCAATCCCCTGCGCCGGATCCTGGCCGACAGCGTCGATTTCGAGCGCCTGAGCACTTCTCCCATCCAGTTGTTCGTCACGGCGACGAGCGTGCGGACGGGGCGCGGCCGCATCTTCCGCAACGGCGAGATCACGCCTGATGTCCTTCTGGCGTCCGCCTGTCTGCCGACGATGTTCGCCGCCATCGAGATCGACGGCGAACTCTATTGGGATGGCGGTTACGTGGGCAATCCCACCATCACGCCGCTGGTCCGCGAGACCGACGCGCACGACACCATCCTGGTGCAGATCAATCCGCCCGAGCGGAAGGAAATGCCGCGCACGGCGACCGACATTCTCAACCGCCTCAACGAGATCTCATTCAACTCTCCCCTGATGAAGGAACTCCGGATGATCGCCTTGCTGCGTCAGGTCGCCGATCCCGGAACGGGCGAGGGCGCTCGCTGGGCCCGGATGCGGACGCACCGGATCCGGAGCGACATGCTGGCCGAGTTCGGCGCCTCGTCGAAACTCAACGGCGAGTGGGAGTTCGTGTCGATGCTGCGAACGGAGGGGCGCCGGGCCGCGAGCGAGTTCCTCGACACCAGCGCCGACGATCTCGGCAAACACTCGACGGCCGATCTGGACGTGCTGCTGGCGGAGTGCTGAGCGTCGCGCACCTGATTTTGGCGATGAACGAATCTTGAGTTGCTGATGAGATCGGGACATTGTCCGAGTGGAACGAGGGAACCCGGATTTGCGGTCCCCTGAACTCGACGCAGCTCCGATGACGACAAGCGGCAGCCGAGGATGCATCGCTCTTCGAGGCTGCGACCACCCGGGAGAGACGACATGGATCGGCCGCAGGCTCCCTCGGAAGCATCGCATCGCGCGCCCTCTCGTCCGTCGCCGATGCACTGGCCGTTGATCACTCTCGTGGTCCTGGCGCTCTTCGGGGCGATCTACGTGGCCGAGGCCGTCATCGCGCCGTTCGCCTTCGCGCTGTTCCTGATCGCGCTCCTCTGGCCGCTCCAGGTCCGGCTTCAGGCTCATATTCCGCGCCTCGTCGCCCTGGCCGTCAGCATCCTGCTGCTCGTGGTGGCGTTCAGCGGCTTCGCCTCGCTCATCGTCTGGTCCTTCGGCCGCGTCGGCCGCTGGATCCTCGGCAACCTGAGCCGGTTCCAGGAACTTTACAATCAGATGTCGTCCTGGTTCGAGGAGAGAGGGGTCGCGGTGGCGAGCCTCTGGGCCGATCACTTCAACATCGGCTGGCTCGTGGGCCTGACGCAGAAGCTGACCAGTCAGGTCAACACGACCCTGAGCTTCTGGCTCGTCGTCCTCGTCTACGTCATCCTCGGCCTGCTCGAGGTCGAGGCGACGGCCAGGAAGGTCGACGCTCTCCCCAACCGCCGCATCGCGCAGGTCCTGCTCGCGGGAAGCGCGGAAACCGGCGTGAAGATCCGGCACTATATGGTGGTGCGGACCCTGATGAGCATTCTCACCGGCGCGCTCGTGTGGGCCTTCGCCGTGCTCTTCGGCCTGCCGCTCGCGCAGGAATGGGGAGTGATCGCTTTCACGTTGAACTACATCCCCTTCATCGGCCCGTTCATCGCGACCCTTTTTCCGACGCTGCTCGCCATGGTCGAGTTCGACACGTGGCAGGCCGTCATCGTGGTTTTCGCCTGCCTGAATGTCATCCAGTTCGTGGTCGGGAGCTATATCGAGCCGCGCCTGTCCGGAAGCGTGCTGGCCATGTCGCCCTCGGTCGTGCTGTTCTCGATCTTTCTCTGGACGTTCCTGTGGGGGATACCGGGAACCTTCATCGGCCTCCCGATCACGATTGCGGTTCTCGCCTTCTGCGCTCAGGATCCATCGACCCGGTGGCTGGCGATGCTGCTCGGTCCGCCGGAGGAAACGGATCTGCCTGTCCCTGACCGGACGCGTCTGAAAGCCTGATCTCGACGCGCTCGGGCGCGGCCAGTTTCAGCGTCCCGCCGCTGACTGCCAGAGCATGCACGAAGAACGAGACGCTGCCGTTCCGCGGTGGGTTCATGACGGGAGATGAGGCGGACACGATCCGCACGCCTCCGCATTGTCCGATCCACTCGGTGTGCCGATGTCCGTGGAACACCACCAGGCGGTCGGCAAAGGGGCGAAGCTGCCCGACGAACCAGGTTCCGTTGATGAGAGCCGTTCCGATGCGCTCGGAGAAGGCTTTCGCCGGCGTGGGATATTCCACGAGATGATGATGGAGCGCGACGATCCAGCCGGCGCGTGGATAAAGCGCCATCGCGGCGGCCAGATCCTTCGCATGGAGGGCCGATATCAGGCCGAGCGCATTCGTGAAGGAGAAATGCGACTCAGCATTCGAGTTGAGAAGCAACACGCCCATCCCGTCATCGGTCGCCGGCGGAAGGATCATGGGGAACACGTCGTCCCAGATCCGCGTCAGCCGCATGGACCGGCGGATGCCGCCGTCGTCCGCAAAGGCCGCGATGTCGTCCCGATACGGCGCGAGCGTTTCGCTCAGGGTGAGGCCGAGGCGGCCGGTCCCGGTGTCGAAGCAGAAGACCCGGTCGCCTTGCAGGGCCTCCATGACGGAGAGCGTGCGCAGCTGGCGAAGGCGCTTGCCGGGGCTCGTCGGCAGCTCGAGCCGCGCCGGATTGGCGCGGTCGACAACGTTCACGTCATGGTTGCCCGGAAGGATCAGCAGACGCTCGGCCAGGGCAGGACGGGCCGCAACGGCGTCCATGAAGTCCGCCCATTCGCCGGATCGGCCGGCGTCCGTCATGTCTCCGGTGACCAGAACCAGATCCAAGGGTTGCCGTGCATGCAGCGCGTCCAGCCTGTCGAGAACCTGGCGCATCCGGTCGTTGCCCTGTGGTCCCGTGCGGCCGCTCTCGATCCGGAATCCGTAGCGCTCTCCGACCGCATGGAGATCCGACAGGTGTGCAATGCGCCAGATCCGGGTCCCTGACGGCAGGTCGTCGAATGCCATGAGATCGGCCGGTCGCCCCAGTGCCGCGTCGGTCCAGGACCACACCAGCGCGGCCCCGGTGACATAGCCTCCGACGATGACGACCGCGTTGGCGAGGGCTGGGACGATCAGGTGGAGCGGTGTCAGGATGTCCCTCGCGTCGCCGACCCAGCGCGACGCAGGCCAGGCGAGGACGACCAACCAGCACGACAGGGCGCTCACCAGAAGGCCGCCACCGATGGCGGCGATCGCGTAGAGACGGCTCCGCCGGTCCGGTCGGCTATCGGGGGCAAGTCTGCCGGCGATGTGCCGCAACCCTTCGCGGAACAGAGTGTAGATCGGCTGGACCGCCAGGGCATTGAGCGACCAGAAGCTCCGTTCGGCTGCGCGCAGCACCGGCTTGCCACCGATCCATGCAAGGACGGCGAGGCCGGCAAGGATCACCAGCGGCCAGAAGCCTGCCAGCGCGGTGGCCACCTGCCCGGAGAGAGTGGCCGCCCATCCCAGAACGAGAAGGGGTGCGAGCCCCAGGAGAAGGGCAGGGAGGCCGATCAGCATGATCCAGGCCAGGATGAGCTTCGGAATGCTGATTTCCGCCAGAAGCCGCCCGCCGATGGCCAAGAGGGACCGGCTCTTGGTGCTCGCGATATCGTCCTCCACGTCGCCGCGACGAGGATCGATCAGGAACGGCATCGAAGGGAGCGAGGTCGGCTCCTGCGACTTCCCTGTTGGCTGGGTGAGCTGAGACTTGATCGCCATGGCCGTCTCCCGCCGCCTGACGAGGGCTGCACGGCCATCATAAAGACTGCCTGCGGACAGGACTATGGCGCTTGGCCGATCACGGGCTCCATGTGACGCAGCGGTCGCGGCCTTCCTGTTTGGCCCGGTAGAGGGCCGCGTCGGCGCGAGCCACCAGAGCATCGGCGCTGTCCACGTCCTCAGGGCCGACGGTGGCGAGCCCGATGCTTGCCGTCAGGCGCCCGCCGATGCCGCCGGGGTGCGTGATCTTGGCCGACGCGAGCGCATCCTTGACCGTGCGGGCAACCGCCAAGGCACCGGCGGCGGCGGTATCCGGCAGGACCAGGGCGAATTCCTCGCCGCCATAGCGTGCCGCGAAATCGTCCGGCCGGCTGGTCGTTTCCGACAGGATCCGGCCAAATTGCCGAAGCGCCTCGTCACCGGCCGGATGTCCGGCGCGGTCGTTGAGGATCTTGAAGAAGTCGAGGTCCAGCAACAGGAGGGACAGGGGCTCTCGCGTGCGCTGGAGCCGCCGCCACGCCAGGTCGAGCGCCGTATCGAAGGCGCGCCGGTTCGCCAGGCCGGTCAAGCCGTCGGTCGTGGAGGCCCGTTCGAGTTCCCGGTTGAGCCGCCAGAGTTCGAGCTCATCCATGGCAATCGCCCCGAGATCCTCCAGGGGAGACAGGTTGAACCCGTCGGCGGCTTGCGGCTCGCGCTTGAGGATGCACAGCGAAGCGACCGCGGCACCTTCATCCGTCACGAGCGGCACACCGGCGTAGAACCGAAAGGGCAGGAGGGGAACGACCGGATGCCCCTCGAGCCGTGAATCGGCCTGCATGTCTCCGATGACGAGAGGTTTTCCCGACGAGATCACGATCTGGCAGACCGACCGATCCCGCTCGATCCAGGGACCCACGCCTTCCCCTTGGATGGACTTCATCCATTGATAGCGATCGTCGATGAAGCCGATGAACGCAGCATCTGCTTGATAGAACTGGGCGGCCAGGCGCGTGATGCGGTCGAAGCGCTCGTCGGGAGACGTGTCGAGGATCCCGCAGGAAAAGAGGAAGTCGAGCCGTTCGGCTTCGTTGGACGGTGGCTGGGGCACGGCAAACACTTCAAAGTTCCTGTCAGGTCGCAAGGCAAACCAAGCTGCCGTCTCCTACCTCAGCAATGCACGAGCGGCTACTGCGGCTCTGACGGATTCCGCGAAAAATCGGTTGCATGGTCGGCGCGGTGCGTCAGACGCGATGGCATGATGGCATCGAAACGATACGATACAAAATTATACTTTAAGAGGTTCAGCCTTCAGGTCGTCCGAGGCGCCCGTCGCGATGCAACCCGCCTGAGCCGCATGTGTTGAACGGGTGATCCCAGACAGGAGCCCGTTATGGCAGAGACAGTGGCCGATTTCATATGGCAGCGCTTGCAGGAGTGGGGCGTACGCCGGGTCTACGGCTATCCGGGCGACGGCATCGGCGGCTTGATCGCGGCACTGGCGCGCGTGGAGGATGCTGTCGAGTTCGTCCAGGCGCGGCATGAGGAAATGGCCGGGCTGATGGCCTGCGCCGAGGCGAAGTTCACGGGCGAGGTCGGGGTCTGTATCGCGACCTCGGGGCCCGGGGCCATCCATCTCCTGAACGGTCTCTACGATGCCAAGCTCGATCACCAGCCGGTCCTGGCCCTCGTCGGGCAGCAGGCCCGCACGGCCCTTGGGGCGCATTACCAGCAGGATCTCGATCTGCAGGCGCTCTTCAAGGACGTGGCCGGCGCCTTTGTCGAGACGGCCTCGACGCCCGAGCAGGTGCGCCATCTGATCGACCGGGCCTACCGGATCGCCAAAGCCGAGAGGCGGGTCACGTGCGTGATCCTTCCCAACGACCTCCAGGCCGAGCCGATGGTTCACCCCACGCGCGAGCACGGGATGACGCATTCGGGTGTCGGGATCGAGATGTCGCCCGTCGTTCCGAACGCGGCGGCGCTCGGCCGGGCGGCGGAGGTGCTGAATGCGGGCAAGCGGATCGCCATCCTGGTCGGAGCCGGAGCGCTTGGGGCGACGGACGAAGTCATCGCCGTCGCGGAGCGCCTGGGCGCGGGCGTCGCCAAGGCGCTTCTCGGCAAAGCCGCGGTGCCGGACGACCTTCCATTCTGCACCGGGTCCATCGGCCTGCTCGGCACGAAGGCCAGTTGGGACCTGATGACGGAATGCGATACCTTGCTGATGGTCGGGTCGAGCTTTCCCTACACGGAGTTCCTGCCGAAGGAAGGCCAGGCCCGGGGCGTTCAGATCGATCTCGATGCCGGCATGCTGGGCCTGCGCTATCCCATGGAGGTCAACCTCGTGGGCGATGCGGCCGCCACCTTGGCGGCCCTGCTGCCGCTCCTCGACGAGAAGTCCGACCGGTCCTGGCGCGAGACCATCGAGACGAACATCGAGGACTCGCGCAAGCAGCTCGCCGGCATGGCCGCGGCGGCCGCTCAACCGATCAATCCTCAGCAGGTCGCGACGGAGCTGTCGCCGCGTCTGCCCGACCGCTGCATCGTGACCGCCGACAGCGGCACGACCACCGTGTGGTATGCGCGCGACCTCGCGTTCCGGCGCGGCATGATGGGCTCCGTCTCCGGAACCCTGGCGACCATGGGATGCGCGGTGCCCTATGCCATCGCGGCGAAGTTCGCCCATCCGGACCGGCCGGTGATCGCGCTCGTCGGCGACGGCGCCATGCAGATGAACGGCCTTGCCGAACTCATCACCATCGCGAAGTACCGCGACCGGTGGACCGATCCGCGCTTCGTCGTCATGGTCCTGAACAATCGCGACCTCGCCTACGTCACCTGGGAGGAGAGGGTGCAATCGGGTGACCCCAAATGGGAATCCTCGCAGGCGCTGCCCGACGTGCCTTATGCCCAGTTCGCGAAGTCCATCGGCCTCGACGGGCTACGCGTCGAGGATCCGGAGCAGATCGGCCCGGCGTGGGACAGGGCGCTCGCGGCGGACCGGCCCTTCGTGCTCGACATGGTGACCGACCCCAACGTGCCGCCTCTTCCGCCTCACATCACCCTGAAGCAGGCGCGCCACTTCATGGGAGCGCTCGTCAAGGGCGATCCCGATACCGGAAGCGTGCTGGCGAACACGGCGCGCGAGATCGTCGGATCGATCCTGCCGTCGAAAGACAAGTCTTAAAGCCGCCGGTCGCATCATCCGTTTTGGTCGGGTGCCCGGGAGGTATCTTCCCGGGCGCCTGCGCTTGTCTTACGCAACGGCGCGACCTAACATGCTAGTTGGTCCAGGTTCGCGACAGACGAACCAGATCCGGGAAGAACGCCATCCTAGGAGGATCATATGGCACGCGCTGCTCGCCTGTCTGTACTCGCATTTTCCGGCCTGTTGCTTTCGTCCGTTGCGTCCCTTGCCGCGCCGAAGAACGTTTCGGGCCCGGGGCCCGATCCGGGCTGCTTCAAGCCGTGGAATGCCCAGACCAAGTACATGCAATGGGATAAGAAGCCGGGTCCCTATCGCATCGCAGTGGTGAACGGCTTCGTCGGCAATACCTGGCGCATCCAGATGATCCAGACCGCCAAGGCCTACGCCGAGCAGCCTGGCATGAAGGACAAGATCAAGGAGCTGAAGGTCGTTTCGACCGGCACAGACGTCGCCGCGCAGCTCGGCGCCATCGAGGATTTCATCAACCAGGGCTACGACGCCATCATCACCATCGCGGTGGCGCCTGAGGGCTTCGACCGCGTGATCCGTCTGGCGGATCGCAACAACGTGGTGATCGTGCCCTTCGACAACGTGCTCGACACCGACAAGGTCATGCAGGTGAACGAGGACCAGCTCGAGATCGGTCGTCTCTCGGCGCGGCATCTCCTGAAAGAGCTGGGGCAGAAGCGCGACGGCAAGATCCTCGAGGTGCGGGGCCTGCCCGGCAACTCGGTGGACCGCGACCGCCATCTCGGATTCCGCGAGGTGATGGAGAAGGAAGGGAAGTTCCAGATCGTCGAGGTGGTGGGCAACTGGGACGACGGCACGGCCCAGAAGGCGACCGCCGACGCGCTCGCCGTGCACGGCAAGTTCGAAGCCGTGTTCACGCAGGGCGGGTCGACGGGATCCGTGCGCGCCATGATGGACGCGAAGCATCCCTTCGTGCCCATGGCGGGCGAGGGCGAGAACGGCTACCGCAAGCTCATCGCGCAGCATGCGGGCGAGGGGCTGAAGGGCTTCTCCTACAGCCAGTCGCCGGGTCTCGTGGCCATCTCCATGAAGGCTGCGCTCTCGGCGCTCGAAGGCAACCCGATGCCTCAGCTCATCTCGGTGCCGATTCCCGCTGTCGACTACACGACCCTCAAGGACAACGTGAACTACTGGTCGAACCTCTCCGACAATTTCTTCGCCGCCAATGAATTCCCGGCCTGCGGCGTGAACGTGACGGCGCCTGAGATCATGTCGAAGGACGCCAAGAACACGCAGTAGGAGGCATGCGGTCAAAGCACCCTGGGTCCTGTCCGGACGAACGTTCGGGCAGGACGCTCCTCTGATTGTCGAAGAGGCCCCATGCCCGCACCAGCGCCTTTCTTCGCCCTCGAGAACATCTCCAAACGCTATGGCGGCGTCCATGCCTTGCGGGATGTGGATTTCGCCTGCAGCCGCGGATCGATCCACGCCGTCCTGGGTGAGAACGGGGCCGGGAAGTCGACCCTGATGAAGATCATGGCGGGCGTCGTCCAGCCGGACGAAGGCCGCATGATGCTCGAGGGCGCCCCCGTCTCGTTTCCGAACCCGTCGGCGGCGAACCGGGCCGGGATCGTGTGCATCTTCCAGGAGCTCTCTCTCATGCCGGAGCTCACGGTCGCCGACAACATCACCCTGTCGAGCCCGCCGCGCCGGTTCGGGTTCATCGACGGCCGCGCGCAGCGCCGGCGATCGGAGGAACTGCTCGCCCGCGTCGGCTGCGAGGACATCAACCCCTTGAGCCGCGTGTCGGACCTGCCGCTCTCCCGGCGACAGATGGTCGAGATCGCGAAGGCGCTCGGCCGCGATCCGAAGCTTCTCATCCTCGACGAGGCGACCTCGGCCCTGACCTCCGCCGACGTGGACCGGGTCTATCGCATGCTGTTCGAGCTGAAGGCGCGGAACTTAAGCATCCTCTACATCTCCCATCGCATGCACGAGATCGACGCGCTGGCGGATCGCTGCTCCGTGTTTCGCAACGGGCGGCACATCGAAACCTTCGCCAAGGGTGCCCGAAGTCCCGACGAGATCATCGGCCTCATGATCGGGCGCGAGATCGAAGGGCAGTTTCCGCCAAAGCCCAGGCGGCCGCGTCCGCCGCCCCTCGTGACGATCCGGGATCTATCGTGGGAGAACCGCCTCAACGGCGTCGGACTCGAGGCGGGGCGCGGCGAGATCGTGGGGCTGGGCGGTCTCGACGGGCAGGGTCAGAAGGAACTGCTGCTCGCTCTCTTCGGCGTCCTGCGCGGCGTCCGGGGCACGGTGACCCTCGAAGGCGAGCCCATGGCCGCGACATCGCCGAAGGCCGCCAAGAGCGGACGGGCCCGGATGGCGCTCGTGCCGGAGGACCGCAAAAGCGAAGGGCTCATTCTCTCCATGTCGATCGCCGACAACATCGCCATGGCCTCGCTCGATCGTCTCTCGCACGGAATGTTCATCGATGCGGGCCGCACCCGGCGTGCCGTGGAGCGGGCCATCGAACAGCTGCGGATCAAGATCGGCAATGCGGGCGATCCGGTTTCGACCCTGTCGGGCGGGAACCAGCAGAAGGTGGTGCTCGCCAAGTGGCTCGCGACGGAGCCCGACGTGATCCTGCTCAACGACCCGACCCGCGGCATCGACGTCGGAACGAAGCAGGAGATTTACCGGCTCATGCGTGAGCTCGCGGAGGAGGGCGCCTGCATCCTGTTCTACTCGACCGATTACGAGGAACTGATCGGCTGCTGCGACCGGGTCGCCGTCATGTATGACGGCCGCATCATCCGCGAACTGGAAGGCGAGGACATCACGGAGCGCAACCTGATCGCCAGCGCGCTCAACATCGCCGAGCGGCGGGAGCCGGCTCATGTCTGACACGGTGCTCACTCCCGCCGCAGCAGAACCGCAGGAGAAGGCCCGCCGGTGGGGTGCCGACCTGGGTCTGAGGTGGCGGCAGCACGCCGGCATCCTCGGTGCGCTTGCGCTCTTCCTCGTGCTCTACCTGTTCTACCAGGTGAGCCATCCCCGCGGTTTCACGGGGCAGATCCTGATCCAGAACGCCAACGAGGTCTTCGCCCTGGCGCTCGTGTCCATGGCGCAGACGGTGCCCGTGCTGATGGCGGGCCTCGATCTTTCGGTCGGCGCCGTGATGACCCTCGTGGGCTGCATCGCCAGCCACCTCGTCGACGGCAGCCCGGCCGAGATCGCGCTCGGCATCGCGGCCTGCATCGCATCAGGCGCCGCATGCGGCTTCGTGAACGGATGCGTGGTCGTCTATGGACGCATCCAGCCCATCATCGCGACGCTCGCCACGAGCGCGATCTATATGGGGCTCGCCCTCATCCTGCGGCCGACACCCGGCGGCAAGGTGCAGGAGGACCTGTCCTGGGCCGTAACGAGCGACGTACGCGAGTTCGCGTCAACCTTCGGGCTCTTCGACGGCGGCGAGGTCGCCTGGCTGCAGCCCTTCGCGTGGATCCCGGTGCCGCTCGTCCTGCTCGCGCTGATCGTGCTCGTGATCTGGGTGCCGTTCACCCGTTCCGTCACGGGGCGCACGGTCTATGCAATCGGATCCTCCGAGAGCGCCGCCTACATGTCGGGCCTGCCGATCAACCGGGCGAAGCTCGCGGCCTTCACGTTGGCCGGCCTCTTCGCCGGTCTCGGCGGCCTGTTCCTTGCGCTCCAGACCTCGTCGGGCAACGCCGACATTCCCCAGGCCGGAGCCTATACGCTGAATTCCATCGCGGCCGTGGTCATCGGCGGCACCTCGCTTCTCGGGGGCACCGGCAGCGCCGTCGGGTCCATGATCGGCGCGATGGTGCTGCGCACGATCTCCTTCAACTTCCGCATCTTCGACGTGGCCCCCCTTCTGCAGCCTCTCTTCGAGGGGCTCGTGCTTCTCGCCGCCGTGAGCCTCGGTGGCCTGAAGCTGCTGCGTCTCAAGAACAAGCTCGAGGTGTTCCGGTGAGTAGAGCCGCCGACATGACCATCGCGCCGAGGAGCCTGCGCCTCGGGCCCGACGACAAGCCCGTGGTCTTCGCGGCCGGCTTCGTCCTGCTCATCCTGCTCGTCGGGACAGGCTACACGCTCTACACGCAGGGCAGCGCGCCGCTCCTTCAGCCGCAATATCTACTGCAGCAGCTGCAGGTGGGGTCCTTTCTCGGCATCGTGGCGGCAGGTCTCATGGTCGTCATCCTGCTCGGCCATATCGACCTTTCGGTGCCCTGGACCCTGACCGCCGCCGCCATGATGGCAACCGCCTTCGGCGGTCCCTGGGCGATTCCCGCTGGTATCGGCGTCGGCCTCCTCGTCGGCATCGTCAACGGGCTCGGCGTCGCGTATCTGCGCGTGCCCTCCATGATCTTCACGCTCGGCATGAATGCCGTGATGCGCGGCCTCATGGTGGCGCATACCGGCGGCTTCGCCCCGCAGACGGCAGCGACGGACCTGATGCAATATCTTGCGGTCGCCCGCGTCGGCGGCGTGATCCCGATGGCGCTCCTCGTGTGGCTCGCCGTCTCCGTGGTGGTCGTGGCGATCCTGACGCGCACGACTCTCGGCCGTTCCATCTATGCCATCGGCAATCGTGAGCGAGCCGCCTTTCTCTCGGGCATCGACACGAACCGCGTGATCCTCATCGCCTTCGCACTTTCGGGCGCGGCAGCGGGCCTTGCCGGCGTGCTGCTGGCCGGGTACTCGACCAAGGCCTACCAGGGCATGGGCGATGCCTATCTGCTGCCGGCGATCGCGGCCGTGGTCATCGGCGGCACCAACATCCTGGGCGGACGAGGACGCTATCTCGGCACCCTCGTGGGCGTCATCCTGATCGTGCTGTTGAACTCGGTCCTCTCCATCATGCAGATGCCCGAGGCCGGACGCCAGATCATCTATGGGAGCGTCATCATCGCCATGCTGCTCGTCTACGGGCGTGGCGCCCGCGTCACGGGGTAGGTCCGCCACGTTGCGCGGAGTGCCGAGATCAACGCTCTACAGCGCACTCAAATCCCGCTGGAGCTGAGCGGGGTCGATGGCCACTTTCAGGACCGTTCCGCCGAAATCCAGGACGAGCACGGGCTTCTCGCCGCCATGCTCGATGCGCGTGCTCAAGGGCTGCACCGGCACGCTCTTGAAATGGTTCGGCCCGGCATTCGGGGCGAACTCCCTCGGCGGCTTGCCCCGGTGTGTCCGCACCATCTCGCCGAGCAGGTCCGTCACGATGGGCGTGGAATCCACCGCGCTGAGGAGAACCTCGTATTCCCGGTCCGTCTCGGTGCGGACCCCTAAGCCGATGATCGCGCCGTCGTCCGACACCTGGACCCGCCAGGCCTTTGAGCCGATTTTCTTGACCAAACCCGTTCCTCCCGAAGCACTGCCATCCGGCGCGCCAACCGATAGCCTGCACCACCGGCTCCCTGTCAATCCCGATGGGGCGGGCGTCGAGCACCTCGCAGCCCCAAAGTTCAGGTGGCGGTTCACCTCTCCTTGAGGGAGAGGTGAGGGCGCCGCGTCCCTCTGAGCCCATCTCCAAAACAGGAACAATGCCTAAGAAAAAATGGCCAAACGGGGCGCAATTTAAGATCTTTTTAGGCATGCTGTGGGATCCAGAGCCTCCTTGTCAGGAGACTTTCATGCCTCTCGGTTTGCGTCCGTTCAACTCAACCCATGCGAAGGTTCGGGCGCTCGACACGACGTTTGCGACAATCACATTCGACCCGGCCGGCAATATCATTGAGGCAAACGACGGTTTTCTGTCACTCGTCGGGTATCGCCTGGAGGAGATCCGCGGCCGGCATCACCGCATCTTCGTCGATCCGGCCGAAGCTGAAGCTCCCGCCTATGCGATGTTCTGGCAGGATCTGCGTCGAGGACATCATCAATCGGCCGAGTTTCGCCGCCTCGGAAAGGACGGACGCGAAATCTGGCTGCGGGCGAGCTACGTGCCCATCCTCAATCGAAAGGGCACGGTCGCGCAGATCATCAAACTTGCCACGGACATCACGGCCGAGCGGCTTCGTCAGGCAGATTTCGACGGCCAGATCGCCGCGATCAACCGTTCGCAGGCCGTGATCCATTTCGCTCTCGACGGAACGATCACGGACGCGAACGAACTCTTTCTGCAGACGATGGGCTATGAGCTCGATGCCGTGAAGGGCAAGCATCACCGCATGTTCGTTCCGGCGGAATACGCTGCGAGTTCCGAATACCAAGAGCTGTGGCAGAAGCTCAATCGAGGCGAGTACCTGTCCGGCGAGTTCAAGCGCGTGGCGAGGAACGGCCGGGAGGTGTGGCTTCAAGCGAGCTACAATCCGATCTTCGACGGCAATGGCCGTCTGTTCAAGGTCGTGAAATACGCGTCGGACATCACGGTGGCGAAGCGGCGGGCTGCCGAGGCGGCCGCTCAGGTCGCCGCGATGAGCCGGTCACAGGCGGTCATTCACTTCGACATGAATGGCGTGATCCTCGACGCGAACCAGAACTTCCTCAACACGATGGGCTACACGCTGGAGGAGATCCGCGGGCAGCATCATCGCATGTTCGTCTCAAACGCCTATGCGGCAAGCCCTGAATATGCGGGTCTCTGGGAGTCCCTGCGCGCCGGCCGGTATTCGGCGGCCGTCTACCAGCGCGTCGCCAAGGGCGGGCGCGAGGTCTGGATCCAGGGCAACTACAACCCCGTCCTCGATGCGGAAGGGCGGCCCTTCAAGGTGGTCAAGTTCGCGACCGACATCACCCGGAGCATGAATGTCCGGGGCGAGGCGATCCAGACGGCCGAGCAGACGCTCGGCAACGTCCAGGCGATCGCGACGGCAGCCGAGGGCATGAACGTCACGGCGGGGGCGATCTCGGGGCGTATGCAGGAATCGCGCAGCGCCGTCGACGAGATCCATGTCAGGACGCAGGGCGCCGACGCATCGACGACCAAGCTGCGCGACGCCGCGCAGTCCATGGACGGCGTCGTTCAGGCGATCACAATCATCGCCGAGAAGATCAACCTTCTGGCCTTGAACGCCACCATCGAGGCGGCCCGCGCGGGCGATGCGGGCCGGGGTTTCGCGGTCGTGGCGAGCGAAGTGAAGAACCTCGCCAATCAGGCCGCGCAGGCGACCGCGCGCATCTCGGGCGAGATCCTGTCGATGCAGACCGTCTCGGGAGACGTGGAGCAGGCGCTCGCCTCGATCAGCGCGGCCGTCACGGAGGTGAGGGGCTTCATCGTCGAAACCGCCGATGCCATCGAAAGGCAGAGCGCCGTGACGACCGAGGTCTCGCGCAACATCAAGATCGCCGCCGGCGGCGTGGCGGGGATTGCGCGCAGCCTCGACGAGTGGGTCGTGGGCGTGGAGGAGCGCCGTTCGAGCGAGCGCACGCGCGTGAGCCGCCCGGCGCGGATCAGGCTCTCAGCTCTCTCGGGCAAGGCTCAGGAGATCGAATGCATGGTGCTGAACATGTCCGAGAGCGGCGCGAAGATCAGCGTCGCGACGGTCGATGTTCCGGATCGCTTCGTTCTCAAGATCGACGGTGAGGATGTGCCGCGGACCTGTGAGGTGGTGCGACGGAGCGAGCAGGAACTCGGCGTCCGGTATCTTTAATCCGTATTCCGTTCCGGCGCGACGCATGGTGCCAGGTTGCACCATGCATCGGCAGGGATGATCGTTATCGCTCGGCCGACCTGCGCGCGCCGCCGTCGATCTGCTGGCCGATCAGCGCGATGGCCTGCTGGTAGACCGATGCGGCGTTCCAGGCCTGGATCGCCCGGAAGTTGGGCTCGCCCGGCTGGTATCCGGCGCCGGCGCGCCAGCCGTGGGCCTTGAGGAAGTTGGCGGTCGCCTCGAGGGCGTCGGCGGTGTTGTCGAGATTGCCGCCCCGGCCGTATTGCAGGATGTTCTTGGGCATGAACTGGGTCTGGCCGATCTCGCCATGCATGGACCCGCGCGTGCTGCCGGAGAGGACGCCGCGGTCGATCAGCTCAAGGGCCGCATAGAGCTGGTCGGTGAAGAATTCCGACCGGCGGCAATCGTACGCGAGGGTCGCCACGGCCGAGAGCGTGTTCTGGTTGCCGCGCTGGGTTCCGAAGGCCGTCTCCATGCCCCAGATGGCGATCAGCGGGCCGGGCGGGACGCCGTAGCGCTGCTCGAGCGATGCGAAGAGAGACGCGTTCGACTGCTTGAGCGAACGCCCGCGCGAGACGATCACCGACGCGCCGCGCTTGGCCATGAACTGGTCGAGCGTAAGCCGGAAGCTCTTCTGGCCCCGGTCGGCCCGGATGGTGGCCGTCGCGTAATCCGTGTTCATGAGCGCGGAAATCGCCGTCTGGCCGACGCCGTTGGCTTTCGCTTCCTGCGAGAATTCCCGTTTCCAGTTCTCGAAGCCGGCCGCGCTGTTGCCGCATTGCGCGGCCTGTGCCGTGTGGGTCATCCCGACGAGCGACGCCAAGGCGGTGAAAGCGGCGATCCTGTACTGCCAGCCCCTGATCATTCGTTTTCCCTTCCGGATCGGTTGCGCCGGACCGATGCTGTCGCATCATCCCGGCCAAGTTGAGGCATAATGGTCAAGCTTCGTAACGCTTAGTCAAGGTTGACGGTTCCCAGGCCGAAGCCGGTCTTGTCGGGCGTGATCCAGACCGCTCCCCCTCCGACCACCATGCCCCTGTCCCGCACGAACACGCTCTCGAAGGTGGACTTGGCGACCGCCTCGCGCACGGCGGCGTTCAGGACCGTCTCCTTCGCGGCGACCAGTTGCGCGCGGTTGCGCAGGGTGCGCCTGACCCTGCCGGTGACGGCGAGGGGATAATGGGTCACGCGGGCGAGAAGTTCGATATCGCCCGACCGGAAGGCGGCCTTCACGCGCCTGAAGCCGTAATAAGCCTCGTAGGGATCGAACTTCTGGGCGCGGTAGCTCGCCTCGATGTCCGGATTGAGCTTCGGCCGCGAGAAGCCGGATTCCGGCGTCCTGACCGGCAGGTCGAGGGAGCGGCGCAATTCCCGCGCGAGGAGGTTCAGGGCCCGGTAGCGGTCGTAGACGGCCTGGAGGTCCGGGGAGCGGCCCGGGCCGGTTCCTGATGCGAGCGAATTCGTGATCTCCTGCTTGGCGGCTTTGGTGTCCGATGACGCATTGCGCCCGCCGCGGGACTTGGCCGCGTCCTCCAGCTTCGCGTCGAGCTGGTTGCTGGCGATCCAGAGCCGTTCCTCGACCTCGGCCAGAACCTCTTCGTGCGAGGGCCGGACGGCGGGACCCTTCGCCAGATCGGCCGGAAGGGCCTTCATGGCATCCTGGGGATCGGGGCCCTTCTCATCCGACGGGTAGTGGGGATCGATCTTGTAGGTCCGCCCGTAGACCTTGACGAAGAAGGGATCGGCCCGGGCCGGAAGCACGACGGACAGCGCGAGCCAACAGCAGAGCGCTCCAAGGATCCGGGCCGAGACGCCGTTCATGACCGTGCTGGCTCCATGGAAGGTGCTCGCAACATGATACGATGCGTGGGGCGAAGAAGGAATGAGGAGAGGGGGTATGGCCAGGGTTACGGCGACTGCAGCCAGGTTATTTTGCGCAGTGCCAAACACCCTGAGCCCTCATCCTGAGGAGCCGCTGCAAGCGGCGTCTCGAAGGACGAGGGCGTCTCCAGTGCTCTCTGAACGATCCTTCGAGACGGTGCTTCGCACCTCCTCAGGATGAGGTAGGTGAGTGAGCAAATGGTTGGGTCACCAGCGCGTGGTCGTTATGCTTCCCTACCGCCCCTTGCGCCGCGTGCTCCGGGACGGCGCGCGCAGGCTGTAGCGCTGCAGGTCGTTCCGGTCGCGATTGGCGATCTTGTCCTGGCGCTCGCCGGACAGGACGGCGACGATGTCGTCCCGCACGGCCGGAAAGATCCGGTAATAATTATGGCTCTCGAAATCCTGGCTCGGATCGATGGCGTCGCTCACGTCCACGGCCGTGACCTTGTCGCTGATGGCCGCCATGTTCTCCGGTCCGTTCACGCCTAAGCGCGGCCCGTTGAACTTGGTCACCGAACTCAAGGTGGAGAGGATCCAGTCCTTCCGGGTGTGGTACACGGTGACGCGGTTGCCGAGGCGGGGCAGGTAGCGCAGCTCCTTGACGTCCTCCAGTGCATCCTCGTCCTCGTCGGCGGCGGCCAGGACGATCTGGTCGAAGGTCTGGCGCAGGCGGTTGGGATCGGGCGCCTCGGTCGGCAGGGCGACGAGGGCCGGGACGGGGCGCTCCTCCACATCCGGCGCCGGCAGGTCGGCCGTGCGGACATATTCGCGCGGCTCGCCCTGGGGCACCTGCATCAGGGCCTGCACGGCATAACGGAACGCGTAGTTCCCCATGCTGTGGCAGATGAGGTGCAGCGGCTGGCGGCAGACCGCCCGGCGGGGCAGATTGTCGATGAAGTCGTAGAGAATGCGCATGGTGCGGGCAATCGCCACGCCGGAGCCGCGCGCGGTGCCGCGGTCATGGAAGTAATCGGTGTAGGGCAGGGGCGTCGGCAGGGGCGTTCCAATGGACGGCCAGGTGAACGAGAACACGTTGGCGTCGATGCCGTAGAAAGTGAGAATGCCGGCGGCCCGCTCGATGGCGTCCTCGAAGGTGTTCGAGAAGCCGTGGATCACCACGAGGGTCGGACGTCCGCCATCCTGCATGTCCTGCCGCAACTTCTCGAAGATGTCGCGGCTGCCCCGCTGGATGTTCGGCCCGATCAGCTGCTCCGGCGCCACATAGAGCGAGCCCGGCACGAAGCTGGACTTCGTGCCCGTGACGCTCGCCTGCGCGGACCCGAACCGCACCGCCGTGCCGTCGATGGGGCCGGGCTCCGAACCGAAACCGACGATCGTCTCCCCCCTCCCGTCGGTGAGCGGCATGCGGTTGGTTGCGAAATAGACCGTCACGTTCTGCGCCATGGCCCGTCTCTCCAGCCGGAGCAGTGTGTCATGCGGGAGGTGCGGTGTCAGCGACAACGGCGGGGTATGGGATCGACGCCAACCCTTGTTTTCCATCGGCGATCCCGGATAACTCTGGGATGAGCGGCAGGAAGGCAGGCGCATGCGTGTTCGGATCGGCTATCAACCCTCGATCACCGCGCTTTTCGTGGCGGTGGTTCTGGCTGTCGGCCTGTCCCTGGTTTACCTGAGCTTCGAGCGGGCCCGGTCGATCACCCGCTCGGCCGCGTTGTCCTTCATCGACCGCGTCGCCGATCAAACGACCGACCGGGTGGACGGACAGTTCAAGGACGTCCTCGATATCCTGGCCGTGCTGCGTCAGCTCAAGCCTGTCGAGGCCGGCGCGATCCAGGACAATCCGGAACTTTACGCGATCCTGGCCGCGCTCCTGCGCCAGCACGAACAGCTTTACAATCTCTATGTCGGATATGCCGACGGCGGCCTTGTCGAACTCGATGTCCTTGATCGCGCCGGACCGGGATTGCGCGCCCGGCTCAAGCCTCCGGCGGGGACGGTGTTCCGGCTCACGATCATCGATACGCCGAAGGACGGGACGTCGAGAAGACGCTTCACGTCTTACCTGTCTTCCAACCTCGAGATTCTCGCCCAGGAGCAGCGGGAGGCGGATTACGATCCGCGCGAGCGGCCCTGGTATCGGGATGCGTTCGAGCCGGGCGCCGGTGCCGTCACGGAGCCTTACGTCTTCGAAATCGCCAACCTGATCGGCTATACGGTGCGTGCGCCGTTCACGCAGGGACGGGGCGGGATCGCCGCCGGGGATATCCTGCTCGTCGATGCCGAAGCCTTTCTTCGATCCCAGAAGCTCGGGACCTCCGGTGTCGTGTTTCTCTTCGACGACAGCGGCAAGGTCGTCGCACATCCGCGCATGTCGGAATTCCTGTCCACCCAAGGGGCGAATGTTCCGCTCGACCTGCCGCCCCTCGACCGGATGCTGGGCGTCGACATCACTCAGCCCTTGGATGCATGGCAGCGGGGCGGCTCGGCGCAGCAGATCTTCGACGATGCCGACGGGCGAACCTATGTGGCGGCCTTCCGGCCGATCAAGACCTCCGGCTCCTCCGGTCTCCGGCTTGCCGTCGTGGCGCCGCTCGACGAGTTCTTCGCGGAAATCGAGGAGAGCCGGCGCAGCCTTGTTCTCCTGGCGCTCGGCTTCGTTCTCGCGTCCCTCCCGATCATCGCGGGAATCGGCTTGCTGCTCTCCCGATCCATGAAGGCGCTCGCGGCCGAAACGGATCGCATCCAGAGATTCGACACCAACGGTCCGGCCACGGATGTGCGTTCGATCATCCGCGAGATCGACGATCTCGGGCGGTCGGTCTCCACCATGCGAACCGTGGTGCGGACCTTCGCGACCTTCGTTCCGAAGCGCCTGGTCCAGCAGCTCCTCGCGACGGGCGATGCCCTCCGGCTCGGCGGCTCGCGACGCGAGGTCACGATCCTGTTCACCGACATCGCCGGCTTCACGCAGATCACCGAGAAGGCCGATCCCGAGCAGGTGATGCTCCGCACGTCGCATTATCTCGCGGCTCTCTCGGCGGTGATCATGGAGCATGGCGGCACGGTGGACAAATTCGTCGGCGATGCGGTCATGGCCATCTGGAACGCCCCGGCGGACGATCCCGATCATGTCGCCCGTGCCTGCGCAGCCGTGCTGGCCTGCCGCGAGGCCAATCGGAAGCTCAACGAGGAATTCGAAAAGGAAGGGTGGCCCGCTTATCGGACGCGCTACGGCCTCCATACCGGAGAAGCGGTCGTCGGCACCATCGGATCCTCCGACCGCATGGCCTACACGGTCCTCGGCGCGGCGGTGAACCTGGCCGCGCGGCTGGAGCCGCTCAACAAGGATTACGGCACCGAAATCCTGGTCAGCGACGCCGTCCGCGAGCGCGCCGCCGACCTATTCGCGTTCCGGATGGTGGATACGATCCAGCCGAAAGGGTTCGAGGCCACGGTGCGCGTGTACGAACTCTGCGGCGCGTTGGAGGAGAGGGTTGGGGATGGCCGGGAGTGATTCCATTCATTGTCATTCCGGGGCGAGCGTTAGCGAGAACCCGGAACCCATAGCCACGACATAGAAGGAAAGAGCGATCAACGTCACGCCGCTTACTGCACTGTCAGCGGTTATGGGTTCCGGGTTCGGCTCTTGCGAGCCGCCCCGGAATGACAGGTGCGTTGAACGAAGAATATCAGGGCTCATGCTGCGCGCCGCTGTCATCCTCAGGCCGAGCGAATTGAGGGAGGGGGATCCATGGCGTTGTGCTTGGTCGTGGATTCCCTTCCCCTCCGCTGATGCTCCGGCCGGGAATGACACCGATGGTGCTCTCCCAATCGACATCACCGGCACAAGGCCGGTGATGACGTGGCGTGTTATGGAGTGGGCTCGATCTGCCCCCCTAATTCACCTTCCGCAGCACGGCGTTGCCGTCGTCGAGAAGATGCTGGGCTGCGTCGGCGATCGACATCTGACCGAAGGCGACCTGGTCGGCCACTTTGCGCATGACGTTGTTGTCGAACTCGACGGCCCCGACCGGGACGGGCGGCGGGTAGTCGCTCACCTTGTCGGCCAGAAGGTTGACGTAATCGACCGTCGCGCGCTCGACCTCGTTCAGGTTCGGCAGGATGGCCTCGCGGACCTTGGGCGACATGGGCACGCCGCGCTCGACGCCGAGGATCTTGCCGGCTTCCACGTCGTTGACGAAGAAGCTGATGAAGGCCGCTGCCTTGTCCGGGTTCTTGCTCGTCGCGCCGATGCTCCAGATCAGGGCCGGGCGATAGTAGTGGCCGGATTTCGTGCCGGGGCCGTTCGTCGGCACCATGGTGATCCCGAGCTTGTTCTTGGTGAGGAGCTGGTAGCCGATGAGCTGGTTCGAGTAGGTGAGGCCCATGGCCGACTTGCCGAGCGCAAGCGCGTTGCGCTCGATCTGAGACTGGTCGAGGGTCTGCACGTCCGCCGGGACGCAGCCGTTTCGTTTGCGCAGGTCTTCCCAGTAGCTGAACCACTCCTTCGCATCGTCCACGGTGAAACCGAGCTTGGCGTCTTCCGTGAACAGGCGCTTGTCGCGCTGGCGCAGCCATACGTCGAACACGTAGTGATAGCGGGCCCCGTAGGGAGCGCCCCAGTAATCGGGCCGGCCTACCGCCTTGGTGAGATCGACCGCCGTGTCGGCAAACTGCTTCCAGGTCGTCTCGTGGGTCGGCGGCTTGATGCCGGCCTTCTCGAACACCGTCTGGTCGTAGAACAGCGAGAACGAGTTGAGGCCGAGCGCGACGCCCCAGAGCTTGCCGTTTGCCCGGCAGAGATCGACCATCTTGTCGCCGAAGGTGGAAATGTCGAGCTGCTTGCCGACATACTCGTCCATGGGCTTCGCCGCGCCGCGTCCGGCATAATCGGCAAGGCTGTTCGGCTCGAGCTGGAACACGTCGGCGATGTTGCGCCCGGCCATCTGCGTGCCGATCTTCGTCCAGTAGTCGGCACCGACGGGTTCGCCGGCGATCTCGATTCCGGTGCGCTCGGTGAAGAGCTTGCCGACCTCAGTGGTGCGCTTCGCCCGGTCCGGCGATCCCCACCAGGTGGCGCGCAGCCTTCCGCCTTCCGCCTGCGCCCAGCTCATGCCGGGAGCATTGACGGCCGCGGCACCGCCGAGGGCAAGGGCCGATTTCAGCAAGGTACGACGATTCAGATCAGTCTTCATGGCTTCCTCCCAATCGCTTCTCAAGTCATTCTTCGGCGAGGGAGCGAGAAGCACGCTCCTCGACGAGTGTCGTTATAGAGATCGGGCCGCGCCGGACGGGCGGTTCTCGATCTCTTCCAACATTTGATGAAACACGGCGGCGTCGGCGCGGAACTGCTCGGGGCTGTCGTCGCGCACGAATTCCAGCATGGCGAAACGGTCTCCCGGCCAGCGTGACGCCGGGGCGTTGGACAGGATATCGATCCAGTATGCTTTCTGGTCCGACAGCGGATAGCGCGCCTTGTCTTTATCCCACGCGAAGACATGCACATGCGATGTCTCGCGACCGACGGCGCGCAACTCGCCGAGCGCTTCGGCAAGCGGCAGGCCGGGGCGCGGCTGCCAGTAGAGAAACACGTTCGGGTCGTCGATCTCCGCCATGAGCCGTTGCGCCGAGGCAAGACCGTCCGTGAGGGAATTGGGGTGGTACTCGAGGCCGAGCGTGACGGATGCGTCCGCCGCCTGCCTCGCCATGCGCCGGATCAGCGATGCGGAGTGCCGACGCTCTTCACTGGTATAGGTCGCGGAATCGCGGTTGCGCGTTCCTGGCCAGATGCGGATGTTCGGCGCGCCGAGCGCCTGCGCGGTCTCCAGCACGACCGCGAAGGCTTCTTCACCGTCGCTCGGCGGCGCGACGTATGAGCCGTACGAGACGACTGCGAGACCGGCGCTCTCGGTCAGCCGTCGAACATGGCGAGCAAGATCGGGTTGACCGGGAGGAACATGTACATCGCCCGCCCATTCGATCCCTTCGATGCCACATTCGGCAGCGAGCCTGACGATGGTCCTAGGCGCGAGCTTGCGGAACGTGACGGAGCACAGGCCTGGGCGGAACGACGTCATGCCATCGTCTCCAACGCAGCCGCGGTAATGGCGGAGCGAAGCGGACGGCCCTCGACGAACCGCTCGATCTCCTCGACGATGTACTCGCCGAGAAGCTCGCGCTCGTTGCCGATGGCGCCGGCGATATGAGGCGTGAGAAACACGTTCGGCAGGTCGTAGAGCGCGGAGGATTCCTCCGGGACTTCCGGATAGGTGACGTCGATGATCGCATCGATGCGGCCCGTGCGCAGTTCGTCGATGAGATCGTCCTGTTTGACGATGATGCCGCGCGCCGTGTTGATGAACGTGGCCCCATCGCGCATGAGCGCCAGATGCCTGCGCGTGATCATGCCCTGCGTCGAGGGAAGGGCGGGCGCGTGGAGGGAAACCACGTCCGAGCGCCGCATCAGCTCGTCCAGAGACACACTCTCCATGCCGAGCGCCGCTGCATCCTGCGTGCTTACATAGGGATCGTGGAGCAGGACGCGGAAAGCGAAGGGCTTCAGGAATTCGATGACGCGCCGTCCGATACGCGAAGCGCCGATGATGCCGATCGTGCGCTTGAAGTTTCCGAGCGGATGCGAGGTCATCGGGAATGTGCGTGAGCGGTTGCGGTCCGCGCAGTAGATGTCGCGGAAGCGGAAGACCTGCTTGTTGGCGAAGAGGATCGCTGCCAGCGTGAACTCGGCCACCGGGATGGCGTTGGCCTCGGCCGCATGCGTGACCGCGATCCCGGCGTCGATCACGTCCGCCGACAGGAACCCTTTGACCGTGCCGGCCGCATGGGCGATCAGCCGCAGGTTCGGCGCCAGCTCCAGAATGTCCCGCCCGATGGCCGGGCTTCCCCAGCCGGTGATCAGGATCTCAGTCTGCCGGAGCACGTCCGGAGCCTGTCCTTGCGTAAACGACTGGAGAGGCTCCGGCGCCAGGATCGTGCATGAGCGGGCCAGCCGGTCGAGCAGGTGCCGGGTCAGGACACCTTCCGTACGGACAGGGTCCATGGCGAGTGCAATTTTTTGCGGACGGGTCATGAGCCCATTCTCCAGGCCAGAGCGCCGACCCTTCGGCCGTCCTGCCTAATGAGAGCTTCCAGCTCGTCGATTGCCGGTGCCGGTGGAATGTCCTTCCAGACATCTGCCACTCGGGCCGTACCGGGCAGGGCGACGGCCGCCGTCAGCAAAACCGTTTCGCCACTTGGGATGTCGCCGCGGAGCTGCGGGACGAAAGTCTTGGCATAGAGAAGGTTCGTATTGGGAGGAGCTTTCAGCGCGATACCACGCCGCTCAATCGTGGAACCGAGATCCGCGATGCCGCTGAAATCCTCCGCGCCGATCACCAGGGCGGTCCCGTTACGTTCGTCGATCCGCTCCAGCTTCCGGTACGCATCCGCACGCGGAATCGCGAAGCCCCCCTCGGCGGTGCTCAAGGGACGCGGCGTCCTGATCCGGTGGACCCGGACATGCCATCGGGAGGCGGGCAGAAGCCAGGTCTCCACCTCCACGTCGGACCAGGGGCGCCAGCGGGCATAGAGAACATTTCCGGCCATGCGGGCGTCCTCGTTGGTCTCGCGCACCCGGAAATGCCGGCCGTCGTCGCTGAAGGCGAGCATCCCGTCCAGGGCCGCGCCCTCGAAGATCCGCTCGTCGCTCTCGACGCTGAAGGCATAGCGGGACGAATAGGCGAACTTGGCATATTTCTCGCTGCCGAACCGCATCTGGAGGTTTTCCTGACCGGACGAAAGCGCGATCACGTTCCCGGGCGTGTGCATCATCACCATGCCGGGCTGTGGCTGAGGAGCCGGTTCGGAGAACACGGGAGCCGGCGCCTCCTCGGCCGTCCAGAACGGGTGCGAAGCCGGCAGCGCGAGGGGCAGGAAGGCCTTGAAGGCCCAGTAGGGCGAGCCCGCCGAGTTGTAGTTTTCCGACATGAGCAGGTTGGCATAGCCGAACCCGACCGTGAGAACGCCGCTCCTGTCGGTGATGGGAAGCTTCGCCCACCAGCGCAGGTGCCGGAGATAATAGCCCTTCACCTCGCCCCAGGGCAGCGCCTCCTCGTCGGCGAAGGCCAATGCGGCCCAGAAACCCGCGCAGGCAAAGCGGTACGTCATGCTGCGACCGAAGACGAGCGCGCCGCCATCCTCCGCGAACCAGTGCCGGATGTTCGGGGCGAACTGGCGCGCCCAGTCCCGGAACCGGCGCTTGCGCTCCTCGTCGGACGCCGCCAGGGCTGCATAGATCAGCCCGTAGAAATGCATGGCGAAGGGGATGTAATGGTCGACGCGAGGTACATTGCCGTCGCGGTACCATCCGTCCCCGAGATAGAAAGACTCGAGTTCCTGGAGATATTGCTCGGTGATGGTCCGGTTGAACGTGACCCCGGCCTGTTCCAGGCCGAGATCGATCATGACCCGGAAGAATTTCCAGTTGTTGTCGGCGAATTCGTGCGGCCGGGCCTCCAGCAGGTACGTCGCGACGTTCCTCTTCGCCCGCTCGTCCAGGGGCTCCCAGAGATGCTGGGGGACGAGGCGCAGCGCAAAGCCCAAAGCCGCCAACTCGACCATCCTCTGGTCGCGGTCGGTGACCTTGCCCCAGTACTCGGGATGCTCCGGATCCGTTCCGTTGGCGAGACCCTTCGCGTAAAGCGGCCAATAGGGGAAGTCTCCACCGCCCGCTGCGTAGGGCGCCAAGCCCCAAAGCGGCCGCGCGAAGCCTTCCAGATCCGCCGCCGCCTGATCAAAATGGGCTGCCGTCGCGCTGAGGCTCACCCGGGCGCCGCCTTCGGAAAAGGCGGGCAGGAGCGGCGCGAAGAGATCGAGGAGCGCCTTCTCGACGTCGGCTCGGGTTTTAAGCGGATTGCCGGTCAGGGGATTGGCGTAAACGGCCGCATAGGTCATGCCGGGATCTCTCCACTTTCGGGCTGGTGGTGGCGGGCCTGCACGGTCGCCCCCTCGACGAGCCTGACGGCCAGTTCCACCTTGCGGGGATCGGCGCTCGGGTCGGCAATCCGCCGCTGCATGAGGTGATAGGCTTCCTGACCGATCGCCTCCCGGTCCACATGCATGGTGGTCAGGCGGGGCATGGTCATGGCCGCGCAGGGAAGGTCGTCGAAGCCCATGACGGCGAAGACCTGGGGGATGGACAGGTGATGGTTGGTGATCGCCTCCATGACGCCGACCGCCATCATGTCGTTCATGCAGAGGGCGGCGGTAAAGCCTTGATCCTCGAGGAGGATCGCCTCCATGGCCTCGCACGCCTCGGTGCTGGTCCGGGATGCGGAGGGGAGCTGGACGATCCGCGTGGTCACGCCGTTCTTCGCAGCCGCCGCCTCGAAGCCCCGGACGCGCTCGCGGATGGTGTGGCGGTGGGACATGGTGAAATGGAGGATCCGCCGATGGCCGGCATCGATGAGATGCTGGGTCGCGAGCCGGGCTCCGTAGAAATTGGCCGGAGACACGCAGTCGAATTGAAGGTTCGGGTCGTTGCCGTTGACCCAGACGGTCGGGAGCTTGGATTCGAGCAGCCAGCCGCACAGATCCTCCGGCGGATCGATGCCGACCAGGAAAACCCCCGTGGCGTCTGTCTCCGACAGGGTCTGCTTGAGATCGGAGAATCTGAGGGAGGAGGAGCGGACCAGTCGCGGCAGGAGAGTACCGCCCGACCGGGCCGCCGCGCCCCGCAGGCCGCTGAGGATACCCTCATAGAAGACCCCAAGACCGCCGGTCGCATGATCGACCGGGATGAGCGCCACCGCCCGCTGGTTCTGGGGCTGGACCGCCGGAACTGGGCGTATGCTGTAGCCGAGTTCGGACGCGATCCGGATCACCTGGTCCCGCACATTCGTGCTGATGCCGGGTTCATTCGCAAGAACGCGGGAAACGGTGCTCACCGAGACGCCGGCGAAGCGGGCAATGTCCGTCTGGCGCGGACGTCGGCTGAGGCTCACTCTCGTCATATCCTCCCACCTTTTCTCGTTGCATGAATTTGTTGCGCAGAGGCGCGTGAGTTGCAATCCTCACGCAAATGCAAATTTTTGCGTTACTAGGCGCTGGAATTGCGCGAGCCAAAGCTGGCCGAGGGCCGGATTCTGCAGGTGGTTGAGGGTTTCAGCGTCGCGCAACGGCGACCTGAGTACCCATGAAGGCCGCCAGGATGATCACCAAGCCGCCCACGATGAGAGACAGGGTCGGGACGATGCCGAAATAGAGATAATCGGCGATCGAGGAGAACACGATCACCACGTAGCTGAGCGGGGCTAGGATGCTCGCTTCTGCCAGCTGGTGGGAGCGCAGGAAGCAGAATTGGCCAACTTGAGCGAGCGCCCCGATGACGAGGAAGGCGGGCAGGTCGCTCAAGTGGGGCGGAACCCAGATAAAAGCCGCCGGAACGGCCGTCAGGACGGCAAGGCCGATGGTGTAGAAGACCATCAGGACGACGGCGTGTTCGCCGGTAAGGCGCCGGGTCTGGATGACGCTGAAGGAGCCGAACAAAACCATTCCCAAAGCCGCCAGAAGACCCCAATCCCAGCTTATCGAGCCCGGCTTCACGATGAACAGCACGCTGGCGAAGCAGATGACGGACGATATCCAGTGCCGTCTCAGAATGCGCTCGCCCAATATGACGGCGGCAAATCCCAGGATCACGAACGGACGGGTGAAGCCGATCACGGTAACGAGTGTCAAAGGCAGCGCGGCCGTGGCGGCGTAGTTGCAACTCAGGGCCATGGTGCTGCAAAGCACCCGCCCGATATGCCCTTTCATTTGCCGGCTGTTGAAGACGTCGGATCGATAGCGCCAGATGAGCGGTGCGATGAGCAGAAGCCCGACGAGGGCACGAAAGAAGACCAGCTGAATCGCGGGAAAGGTCGCTCCAGCCTGCTTGATGATGCCCATCGAGATGACGACGAGCACCATGTCGGCCAAGGCAAAGACCGCCCCCTGTCGATTGGCGACATGCCGGTCTTTCACATCGGTTGGAGGCATCATGGGGAGGGCCCGACCTTGGCAGGCTCATCGTGAAGCCGGCCGGTCCGACAAGTCTCGACCGATGCCCTTAATATTGCATTAGCGTTGTCGACAAGAGGCCCTGACGGCCAGGTGCTCTCCAGGTGCTCTCCGGACCCATACCTTGGCGGGAGATTACGGGTCGCGCCGCTCGACGATCGTATATTCCGCGTCGATGATGCCATCCTGTGGGCGAGGAGGCTGAGCGGGCCGCACCCTGCGGCGGAGATAGAAGTACAAGGCCGCGCCGCCAGCGAGCACGAGAGGAAGTACGACGAAGATGCCGACGAGCAAAATCGCCAGCATGGCGATGCCTGCTGCCGCCACGGCCAGCAGCCTCACCAGAAGTGACAGGAAGCCGCCGCCCCGGGAAGCTGTCGTTTGGGTGCGAAAAACTACGTAGTCCACGATGGATCCTCCAATGCGGGAGCGCTCGTCGGCGCAAGAGCAAAATGAGGTGTCCGACATCGCGAGCGGCGCCCCCGCCCGCCAGAGGGGCCCGGACCCCTAGTCCACGCTAATGTGGGTGGAGAAATGGGCGGATACAAGACGAAGGATACAATACGGTGGCGCTCGCCGGACTTTCCGTGAAGGAGAAGCTGCATCCGCACCTTGTAGAATAGCGACGGTCAGCGTGATCGATCTGAAACAATATATCTATCGATTTTCGAAGTGTTCGGATGTTTTGACACCCCCTTTCGCATTGAGTCCCGGAACTGACCGGATGAAAATCTCGAAATACCGAAACAATGTACAGGATGAAGTGAGGCTGTTCTGTTGAAGCGGTTCATCAAGGCCCCGGTGACACCTGATGCGCGGCTTGCAATCTCTCGGCGATATCTCGTTTAATAGCGCAACGTTGCGATGGTGAGACGGTGCGGGACTGAAGGGCTGGCAATGAATTGTCCACACTGTGCACAACCTGCTCCGGCCGACGCGGTTCTGCAGCCAGTGTGGAGCGCCTCTCGCCCCGAATGTGCCCACGATGGGCATTCCCGCGACGGAACCGGGCAGTACCGAGGAGTTCAAGCCGGTCACGATCCTGTTTGCGGACATCGTCGCTTCTACGGAGCTGGTCTCGAAACTTGATCCTGAGCAGGCGATGAGGCGTCTGGCACCGGCTATCATGCTGATGCGGCGAGCAGCGGAACGCTTCGGCGGAACCCTCATCCACAGTCTGGGCGATGGTATCATGGCCCTTTTCGGCGCGCCGCATGTCCAGGAGGGGCATGCCTTGCTGGCGTGCCAAGCTGCCCTGGCCATCCAGGCTGAGATCAAGAGCGTGCTAGGGGCAATGGCCGTCCGAATTGGCCTGCACTCGGGACTCATCGTTTCCGAGACGAGATTTGCCGGGCCGGTCAACGAACGGGAGGCGTACGGAGTTGCCATCCACATCGCAAGTCGGGTGCAGTCCTTGGCGGAGCCGGGGACGATCTATCTCAGTGAGGATTGCTACCATCTCGTCGAGCGGTTCTGCTCTGCCAAGCAGATCGGGCGCCGCTCTATCCGGGGACTGCAGGACGAGATAACCGTTTATGAACTTTTAGGCTTTCAGCTCCCGTCACCCGGAACGCTTTTCTCGGATCCAAACCTCACGCTCTTCCAAGCCCGCGAGCGCGAGATGATGGACCTGGAAGCTTCCTTCCAGGCCGCTTTGCGCGGCGAAAGCCATATCGTGGGGATATGCGGCGCAGCGGGAAGCGGAAAGTCACGGCTTTGCTTCGAATTTGCCCAACGATGTCGGAGAGATCGGATCCCGGTTATCGAGGTCAGGACTCAACCCTATGGCAAGGCTGCGCCGATTCAGACCATTCTCGAAGTCGTGCGGCTTCTGCTCGGGGTTGCCGCGAGTGACGAACCCGCCGTGGCCCGTAGGCTTGTCCAGAATTACTTGGAAAGGCTTGGTTCTCCTCCCGAGGACGCACTGCCGATCCTGTACGACTTTCTAGGCATCACTGACGGCGCTCCGGCGCAGACCGTGACTCCGAAGATGCGTCATGCCGCGCTTCTGGACATCATCTCCTGGCTGGTCCGTAGCCGTTCCTCTGAACCGTGTGCCATCATTTTGGAAGATCTCCATTGGCTGGACGAAGCGAGCGAGAGCTTCCTGGAGGTCCTTTGCGCCTCGATCGTGGGATCTCACGCCCTGATGGTCGTCAATTACAGGCCTTCGTATCAAGCCTCCTGGATGCAGCGGGATGACTTTCATCTCCTGGAGCTGAAAGAATTCGATCGTAGTCAGATAAATCAGTTCATTTCTTCCGTCGTTGGGGACCATGCGGACGTGGTCGAGATACGAGACCGCATTTCCGAGCGGTCGGGCGGCAATCCGTTTTTCGCCGAAGAGATCATCCGCTCATTGATCGAAAGCGGGGTCCTGATCGGCAAACCCGGAGATTACCGTCTTGGGAGCAAGATCAAGGACAATCCGCTTCCAGTGACGCTCCAAGCCGTCATAGGCGAGCGCATCGATAGGCTTTCCCCGTCCGATCGAGCGATCCTGCAGATGGCTTCCGTCATCGGAAAAGAGGTGCCGTACGCGGTCTTGGAAGCCGTCAGTGCGCAGGAACTCGCCGCTGATATCAAGCCAGCGCTTCTCCGACTATGCGCGGTCGAACTGCTGCATGATCAGGACAGACCGGATGGGCGCTACTATTCCTTTCGCCATCCCCTCATTCAGGAGGTGGCTTATTCAAGCCAGCTGAAATCCCGCCGGAGCCGGCTTCATGCATTCGTTGCGCCTGCCTTGGCAGGCTACTATGCGGAAAGACAGGACGAGGTGGCGGGTCTCATCAGCTTTCACTATGAGGCGGCGGGCATTCTTTCGAAAGCTGCGGAATATGCCCGTAAGGCGGCTGAATGGATCGGGTCTATGCATCCTGCTCAGGCGATCAGGCAATGGCAGGTCGTGCATCGCCTCGTCCACACCCAGGGACCAGCCGTGCGAGACAATGCCTTGCTCATCCTTTCGAGCGCTCAAATCGCATGGCTTGGATGGCGCGAGGGCATGGGGGCTAAGGATGCCGCTCCCTATATCCAAGAAGCGTTGACTGTCGCAAAGGATACGGACGATACGATGGTTCCTTTGCTTCTCTTCGTCGAAGCCAGGATAAGCGGCGCTAGCGGAGGGGCAGCGGATCATTATGTCGCTCGTGTCACGGATGCATTGGCGGTGCTGGATGATGCGGCTCATCAAAGCCGGGCCGCGACGCTCTATGCCTCTCTCAGCCAAGCCTATGGCTGGGCCGGTCTCTTCAACGAGGCGCTCGAGGCCAATGATCGCGCTCTTGCCCTGCTGCAACATGTACAGGACTTCGAAAACCGTTTCCTGGGATATAGCGTCGAGCATTGGGCACTCAGCCTGCGAGCGAGGATCCTGATCCATCTCAACCGGATCGACGAGGGAAGGGCATGGCTCGACCACATGCTTGCGATTGAAGACGGCCGGATCGATCCGACTGTGCAATTCATCAGCCATCTTGGATATGTGGATCTCGCCTGGTTTTCAGGCGATGCGGATCTCGCTCTACGGCACGCGAAGCGCGTAAGCCAACTCGCGGAGCGCCACGGCACTCCCTACCTAAGGGTCTTCGCATATGCGTGCATGGCAATTGCTAAAGGACTGGCGGGAGATGCGCAGGAAGCTATCCGGGAACTTGAGGAGGGGCTGGATTTCATGCACTCCGCAAGGGCTGCCCTCGACTATGAACCGGACATGATGGCCATATTGGCCGAATGCCAGGCTCAAGCCGGCCAATATGGGGAGGCTCTACTGACAGCCGAACGTACGATCATCTTATCCCGGGATCGGGCGACCCGTCTCCCTGAATGCCGCGCCTTGATCGTCGCCGGGGAAGCCATGGTCGCACGCCGCGGAAAGGATGCCGTTCATCTCCTCCAACAAGCCGAGGCACTGATTCAAGTGACCGGAGCAACTGTTCTAGAACCTCGGCTACGGGCCGCTCAGGAGAAGCTGTTGATCAGGAGTTCCTGAAAAGCGAGCCGCTTTCGCGAGCCTCTGCCGGAGGTCGCTCAGCAGCTGCGAGGCTCGACGAGCAGCGTAAACTCGCTCATGCCATAGTCATCGATGACGCGGACATGGGAGCGCAAATGCGTTCTGCAGAATTCGCGCCATCGCTCTGGCTCCGTGCAATAGAGCCCCATCCTGGTTCGTTTCCCGGATGCTGGCGCATGAACGAAGTTCACGGAAAAGCCCTTCCGGCTCGTCCTCCGGAGATGAGCCAAAGTCTTCTCGATGAGTTGCTCCCAAAGCAGGATCGGCTGATCGAGCATGACGTTGAAGATTCCGCTCGCGATGCTGTAATCCGCTGAACGCGGGCTCTCGACGCCTCGGTGAAACCGGATCGTCTCTCCGGCCCAGCGCCTGTTTGCGCTGCGGACCATTGCCGGCGACAGGTCGATTCCAAGATAATCGACAGGGGTTTGTGGATGATACAGCGCCAGATAATCAAGAAGGGCGCCATACCCGCATCCTAAATCGTTGAGCGAGAACGGGTTCGCGAAATCGCAGAGCGTGAGAAGTTTTCGAAAACGAAGAGCTTGCGTCGGCACGCAGCTCCAATCGACGCCTAAGGGGCTGGGGCCGTAACGACGGAGCTTCTGCGTGTAATACTGCTCGACTTGCCGATAGGCCTCGTCGAGTTCGGCTGAGTGAAGGCTGACCATCCGGGTCGAGGGCTTACCGTCCTCGTGGAGCCTTTCGCGCGGTCTTGGACACTGACTTGGCTGCCTTGGTCGGAGCCTTACGGGCTGTTTTCGAGGCTTGGCGGGCCATCCGGGGAGCCGTTTTCGGAAGCATCGGCAGCGACACGATAATGTAGGGTTGCTCCATATAGAAGAAACCGGTTCTGGAATCCCTCACGACGACCCTGCGCCCGTCTTCGCTACGGGAATCATGAGCCTGGAATAGAACCGGAAGAGGGCGGCCCGATTCAAAATTTTCCACCATCATGTTCATGATGCGGTCATTGCCGTTCACGCCGGGCTCGTCGGAATCGTATTTGTCCAGTTCGCCGATGAGTTTGAGCCATCTGTTCCTCGCTCGTGCGTTCCAGAAGCCCCCGAGATTGAGGAGGGCGACGCAATCCCGAAAAGAGCGCCCTCTTTGAAAAATCTGAAACTCTTTTTGCAGGCTGCTCATCTCATCGATGCCGCCGAATGCCTCTCCGGGGCCTTGTGACGGACCGAAGCGAAGGTTCATGAGGTCGAACAATCCCGAAATGAAGATATCGTCCTCTTTCATGATGCGGCCCATCACACCCTCCACTGTCGTAATACGAAGATATTCCGTGGGGCAAATCGCATCAGCCGGTCTAATAAATGTCAAGCTTACCTCATTGGTTACTTTGGGGTATGAGAGTATTAGCGCACAGAGAAATGCGTTTCTGCCTCCCTCGCATGCTGCTCTGGACAGACGGCGCACATTATCGGCTGGGCTGTTCTAAAAAGGTCCCTTGATTCGTACGACGACAGGAGGAGAAAGATGGCCTTCCATTATTGCGCTGACGAAGGGTTAGGATTAAATATCGATGCCGTGATCTGAAATTTTGTTGCATTTCATTCTGTAGATCCTTTTCTCCTAAGTGGAGGGCAGGCGAAGCGCGTCTCCTCTCTCCAGTCGGGACTTTGTCCGGCACATATCTGAAAGTCTCCGGTAACCGGCTATGGCTGTCGTCACGTTCACTAACTACATGCGGCCTGGGCTCCGACTGCAGGACTTCCTTACCGTAATTGTGGGCTCGATCTCCTACGGAGCGGACGGCGGGCTCGAAACGGCGACGTTCAAAGTCGATGTCGATCACATGATCCTCGACATCGTCTATCGAGGTCTGACCCTGGACAGGACTTCCGGGCAGGTCTCATCGATGGAAGTGCGGCGCGGTGGTGAACTATGGCTAACCTACGCGAGTGACGCGTTCCTATTCGACTATGATGGGGGCCTCGCGAGTTTCCATGAGAGAGGAGCCGTGGCTGCGGCTTCGATCATGCAAGGGAGCGACCATCTCACCGGCACCTCTCAAGGCGACTATCTCGAAGGTTATACCGGGGACGATCATCTCGATGGCGGGCAGGGGGCGGATACGCTCGATGGTGGAGCCGGCAACGATACCTACATCGTGGACAACCGAGACGATCGGGTCTTCGAGACTGTTAGCGCAGGTTACGACGTCGTTTACACCAGCGTCAGTTTCGCCATGGCGGCCGATGCCGAGATCGAGGAACTGAGAGCCGCCGCAGGAGCGAGTTCTCTGTCCCTGATCGGCAACGACTTGTCGAATTTCATTGTTGGTACGTCAGGAAACGACGAGCTCGATGGCAAGGGAGGGGGCGATACCCTGATCGGCGGTGCCGGCGACGATCTCTATTACGTCGATTCCTCCTTCGATGTCGTCGTGGAGGATGCAGGACAAGGGCGTGACACGGTCATCGCCTATGCCTCATTCGCGCTGAGCGAAAATGTCGAAGTCCTGAAGGCGGCTGGCGGCTACCTCTCCATCAGCCTGACGGGAAATGCGCTCTCGAATGAAATTTTCGGCAATTTGGGCGCGAACACGATCGACGGCCGCGACGGAGATGATTTCCTCTACGGCGACGGTGGCAATGATGTCATCTACGGCGGAAACGGGCAGGATGTCCTCTATGGAGGGATCGGAGAAGATTTCCTGTCCGGTGGAGATGGAGATGATTATCTCTACGGAGACGTCGGCAACGACACGCTCGACGGCGGTGCGGGCCATGACGTCCTCTACGGCGGAACCGGACGAAACCGACTGCTCGGGCAGGGCGGCAACGATACGCTTTATGGAGGAATGAACGCCGATACCCTGTTGGGCGGCGACGGCAATGACAGGCTCTACGGCGACGCCGGAAATGATTCGCTTGATGGCGGAGCGGGCAATGACACCCTGTCTGGCGGCTGGGGACGCGACATCTTCACGTTCAAGGACAAGCTGAACGCCAAAACCAATATCGACACGATCACGGATTTCAACGTCAAGGACGATACGATCCGCCTGGAAAACAGCATCTTCAAGAGGCTTGGTAAGGCTGGACAGCTGAAACCTGACTTCTTCACCATCGGCAGCAAGGCGCAGGACAGCAACGATTACCTGATCTACAACAAGAAGACAGGGCACTTGTATTACGACGCGGACGGGTCCGGATCCAAGTCAAAGGCCACTCTCTTCATCAAGCTGAAGCCTGGTCTCGCCCTGACCGATAAGGATTTTTACGTCATTTAGGCCACGGGATCGAAACCCTCCTACTTCGAGCATGCCCGTTGGACGGGCATCTGTGGTGCTATTGGCAAACATCGACCCAATCGGCGCCCACAAGTTCGGCCATACGCTGAGGATGGATGCGAACGGCCGTATGAATCGAGCCTGCCGCCGGAACCACCTCGTCGAAGGCCTTCAGGGATATGTCGCAATAGACTGGAAGCGGTGTTGCCAATCCAAAGGGGCATACGCCGCCGACAGGATGTCCCGTGAGCGCCTGAACCTGTTCCGCGTCCAGCATCGAGGCCTTGCCGCCGAAGGTCGCCTTGACCTTGCGGTTGTCGAGGCGCGCGGTACCGCTCGTCACCACCAGGAAGCTTTTCTCGCCCACGCGCAATGACAGCGTCTTGGCAATTCTTTCAGGCCCGACACCGTGTGCCTCCGCCGCCTGGGTTACAGTAGCGGTGCTGGTCTGCATCTCGATGATCTCGATATCCGGTGCGTTTTGGGCGAGGAAGGCGCGAACGGACTCAAGGCTCATTGTCGAGAAGCTCCTGTGGTGGAAGGCGAGGCAAGCGACATACCATGACTGAGCCGCCTGATGCGATACTGTCAGGATAGCAGCTGCCTCGTTGATTGGGTCAATTGTGGCCTTAGCGTTCGCTTTCGGGATAATCGGCTCCACGGCTCGTCTCGGCCCAGGCCTCGACTTCCGCGAGAGTCTCTTTCAATTTTTCCCGGACTCCGTCGAGCGCAATGGCGCCGAGAACCAGATGCTTGGGCGGATCTTTCGCCTCGACGGCCTTGATGATGGCTTCCGCCGCGCGGACAGGATCGCCCGGCTGCTTGCCACTGTAATTCGCGGTGGTTTCCAGCCGCGCGCCGACCGTATCCTGATAATCGGAAATCGTCGGACGCCGCTGCTGAAGGGAACGGCCTGCCCAATCGGTGCGAAAGGGGCCGGGCTCGACGCAGGTCACCTTGATCCCGAGCGGGGCGACCTCCTTGGCGAGCGCGTCCGACAGACCCTCCACCGCATGTTTGGTCGCCGCATAATATCCGGAGCCCGGATAGCCGATGAAGCCCGCCTGCGACGAGATATTGACGATGTGTCCGTGCCGACGAGCGCGCATGCCGGGAAGCACCGCGCGGGTCATGGCGGCGAGGCCAAAGACGTTCGTCTCGAACTGCGCGCGGATCTCCGCATCGTCGCCCTCCTCGATGGAGGCCTGATAGCCATAACCGGCGTTGTTCACGAGAACATCGATTGCACCGAAGCGCTCTTCGGCCGCATTGACGGCGGCAGCGATCTCGTCATTCCTGGTGACGTCGAGCGATAGGGCAAGCGCCCTGTCCTCGTATCCACGGGTCAGGTCCTGGACCCGGCCCGCATCGCGGGCGGTCACGACGGCACGCCAGCCTCGCTGAAGGACGAGCTGGGCGAGTTCCCGCCCGAATCCTGTGGAGCAGCCCGTAATGAACCAGACGGGATTCTCATTGAGCGGCATGGGACATTCCTCTTAGCGGCAGGTTCGCGACGGGTGGGATATAGGCGCTTCCCAAGGCAGGGGAATAGCCCCAGGGAAACGGGCGCCATCGCGCCGTTCCCGCCGCGTCGGGGTTTTCGTCACTGTCAGATTCGTCCGAAGTCGACGAGAGGCTCGTCGTAGATCGCCGTGAGCAACCTTCCGTCGCCCTTGACCATGCCGCGATACATGCCCGAGCAGTTGAAGGGCAGAGAGACGTTGCCCGCATGGTCGACCGCGACGATTCCGCCGGACCCTCCGGCCGGTGCGAGCATGTCGATCACCACGGCGCGCGACGCTTCTTCCAGGGACTGGCCCGCATAGCGCATGCGTGAGGCAATCTCATGAGCCGCCGCATAGCGGATGAAGATCTCGCCGTGGCCCGTTGCCGAAATGGCGCAGGTCTCGTTGTCCGCCCAGGTTCCGGCGCCGATCACGGGGCTGTCACCGACGCGTCCCGGAGCCTTCGCGGTCATTCCTCCGGTGGAGGTCGCTGCAGCGAGATCCCCGTGGCGGTCGCGGGCGACTGCACCGACCGTGCCGTGCTTGCGCGACTCGTCCTGGTCGTCGGCGCCGCTCTTGCGCATGGCGAGCGTCTCTTGCAGCGCATTCCAGCGCTGTTCGGTGTAGAAATAGGAATCTTCCTCAAAGGCAAGGCCCTGCTTGCGGCAGAATTCCAGGGCGCTTTCGCCGATGAGAAGCACGTGGCCGGAATGTTCCATCACGGCGCGGGCGGCCAGAACCGGGTTGCGCGGGCCGCAGATGCCGGCGACCGCGCCGGCCGAGCGGTCACGGCCGTCCATGACGGCAGCGTCCATCTCCTGCTTGCCGGCCGAGGTATAGACCGCGCCGCGCCCGGCGTTGAAAAGAGGCTCGTCCTCGAGCGCCATAACCGCGGCCGATACGGCATCGAGCGCAGCGCCGCCATCGGCCAAGACGGTGCGACCGGCGTCCAAGGCCCGGCGCAGGCCCGCATGGTAGGCGGCTTCCCGCTCGGGCGTCATCTTGCTGCGAAGGATCGTGCCTGCCCCGCCATGGATCGCGAGGGCGAAATCGTTATCGGAGGTTGTGCTGCCGGTCATGGTGTTCACGCTTCAGGTGAGAGGGATTTCAGAGTGTCAAACAGGCCCGGACGATGATGGCCCGAGCGACCGGTCATGGAACCTGCGGCGATGAGCGCGTCGAGTACGGCCTCCTGCGTTGCATCGGCCATGGCCTCGAAGAGGAGATCGATGCGATTCTCGTTGAGAACCTGGAGACCGACAAGAGCCGCCTTCTCGTCGTGAGACAGGACGTTGGCGGTGGTGAAGCCGAGCGCGATGTCCCCACTGCCATGCCCCCAGAAGGATCCCAGGCGCGCCAACCCGACGCCGGAGCGGCGGATGATGCGCTTGATCTGCCGATCGCTCAGCGGAATATCAGTGGCGGCAATGATGATGATCGAGCCCTTCTCCGTCACTGTCCTGTCGAGGGCGCCTGAAGGCGAAACGATCCTGCCATCTGGCAGACGAAGGTCTCCGGGGCGTCCGAAGTTCGACAGCACGAGAACACCGAGGTGATAGCTCCCGTCGTCGAGGTCCAGACGGCGGGATGAGGTACCGATTCCACCCTTGAACCCGAAGGTGCTCATCCCGCAGCCGGCTCCTACGGAGCCGACATCGAATCGTGATGAAGCGCTCTCCAAAGCCGCGTAGGCGTCCGCTTCCGTGACCGCCAGAGCCTGAATGTCGTTCAGGTAGCCGTCATTGCACTCGAATACGACCGGGTTCACCGTGGCGGTCTCCCGGCCGATATCCGGGTTCTGCGCGATGGCATGGCGTACGAGGGCGGTGCAGCATGTGCCGACCGAAAGAGTGTTGGTGAGGAGGATGGGCGTCTCGAGCGTACCCAACTCCTCCACCTGCACGAGGCCCGCGCTCTTGCCGAAACCGTTCAGGACATGAACGGCCGCAACCGGCTTCCTCCGATAGAGGTTGTCGGCATGCGGCACGATTGCAGTCACACCGGTTCGGATGTCGCCGTCGATCAGCGTCCGATGCCCGACACGCACACCCGGGACATCGGAAATGCTGTTGAGCGCGCCAGCCGGCAGGTTGCCGCAGACGAAGCCGAAGTCCCGGGCGCGGGCAGGGCGGCTCATCAGGCGCATTCCGCTTTTACGAAGGCAGCGATCTCCGCATGCGTGGCGATCCACACATCCGAGCGGCGGGTAATCTCCTCAAGGAGCTTTTCGAGGATCCAGATACGTGAACGATAGCCGGTCACATGCGGATGCATGGTGAGCAGAAAGAGGCCGCCTTCCTCGTACGCCCGCTCGAACTCACGGAAGAAGATGTCGTAGACGGCGGTTGGCGGCGTGTGCGGACGCAGTCCATTGAAACGGTGCATGTTGAAATACACAGCATCGTCGCGGATCCATTCCACAGGCAGTTCCACGATGCCCGTGGGCTCTCCCTGTTCCACCAGCTCGTAAGGATCGTCGTCGGCCATGAGCGACGAATCGTAGAGGAGGCCGAGCTCCCGCTCGATGCGCAGCGTGGTGGGGCTGAAATCCCAGGACGGCGTCCGCAGGCCCACGGGCCGCACGCCGGTGATCCGTTCCAGGGTATCCGCCGCGCGGAACATCAGGTCACGCTCGATCTCGTAAGGCAGCTGGCTGTTGAGTTCGTGAATCCAGCCGTGAATGCCGATTTCGTGGCCTTCCGCGACGACACGGCGCTGCTCGTCCTCGTAGAGGAGAGCCGCGACGGCCGGGACGAAGAAGGTCGCCTTGGCGTCGTACTTCGCAAGCGCATTGAGAATGCGCGGCACACCCTGGCGATTGCCGTATTGCCCCTGAGACATGCGGCCGATGGACTTGCCGCCATCGCGCAGCTCGTTCGTCTCATGGTCCGAATCGAAAGAAAATGCGACGGCGCAGCGAGCACCGTTCTTCCACTTGGCGGGCTTCATGGAGCGGCCGGCGCGCACATGGTCCACCTTGCCGCGCCATGTCCGCTCGTCCCAACGCCAGGGTTGGCTGCTGATATCGTCCATCGTTCTTCCTTAAATTTCTTCGTTCAAAATCTGTCCGCGTGGTTCAGTCTCAGGAGCGGCCGCCATCGGCCGAGATGATCTGTCCCGATATCCACGACGCTGCATCCGAGACCAGGAACATGACCGCATTGGCGATGTCCTGCGGGTATCCCAGGCGTCGTGTATGGATGCTCTCCACCAGGCGAGCCTGCCCTTCGGGGCCGTAGCTTTCCCATTGGCGCTGCGTTGCCGGGTTCGACAGCACGAAGCCGGGAGCTACGCTGTTGACGGTGATGCCATAGGGGCCGAGTTCGAAACTGAGTTGCTTCGTCAACCCGACAAGCGCGTGCTTAGAGGCCGTGTAGGCCTGGATGCCGGTCAGGCTCGGGCGCAGGCCGGCGCCGGACGAGATATTGACGATGCGGCCGAACTTCTGTCGCTTCATATGCGGGGCCACAGCCTGGGAGCACCAGAACGCGCCGTGCACGTTGGCTTCGAAGAGGACGAGCCAGTCTTGCTCGCTGACGTCTTCGATCGGCTTCGCCACCTGTCCGCGAACGCCGCCGGCGCAGTTGACGAGAATGTCGATGCCGCCGAGGTCTTCCGCCATTTCGTCGAAGACACGAACGACTGCAGCGCGATCGGCAAGATCGAGCGTGCGGGTCGCTTTGGCTCCGGCTTCCGCGGCAACGCGCAGCCCGGCCTCGTCCATGTCGAGAGCCCAGACATGGGCACCCTCGGCCGCGAGGCACTGGACGATGCTTCGCCCAATCCCCTGGGCGGCACCGGTCACTGCAACCCGTCGATCGGTAAAATCCAGATTCATGGCGTCAGCATCTCGTCGAGTGTGGACCAGGATTGTTCGCGCCGGCCATCCTCGATGTCGTGGATGAGCTCGACCAGCCTGCCGATGGCAGGCGTGGGAATGCCGGCCTCCTTCCCGAGGGTCGCGATGATCGCGATCTGGGCATCGACTTCGGTCTTGCGCTTGCGCACCGCGAGGTCGCGCCAGATACCGGAATGGGTCTTTGCCGTATGGCGGTTGAACTCGGCCATGTCGGCGACGGAGCGTCGCGCGGCTGCTTCATCTGCTCCCGGCATGAAGGCGTCGGGATCGAACCCGTTGAAGCCCAACGGCTTCACCCCGCGTGCCTTCGCGACCGCCATGACCTCCTGGCCGAGGTGGTGGTAGACCGGGAAGTGACGCTCGGAGGCGAGGTTTTCCGACATCGAGGCATTAGTCAAAGCCGTGGCGAAAAGCAGCGAGCCATAGCCGAGCTTCCCCCACAGATAGCCCCAGATGTTGTCCGTGAGCACCGCCTTCGGCTCGAAGATCGACAGCAGGCGATGGTAATCGCGCACCGCATCCGTCACTTGCCCATCGAGCCCGCCGACTGCCACCGCGGCGCGGTTGCCGAAGAGAATGCGGCCAGGCTCAAGCCAGTCCGCTCCGAAATTGACGAAACAGCCGATGGTGCGCTCCGCGCCGATTTCGTCGGCGATGACAATCTCGTTCAGGCCGTTTTGCGCCGAAAGTACCGTGCCGTTCTCGGCAAGGTGCGGCTTCAGGGCCCGCACGGCATCGCGGGTATGATGTGCCTTGACGGCCAGGATGATGCGCTTGAACTGTCCTTCGACTTGGCTGGGAAGAACGGCTTTCACGGATTGCCGAAAGGTCTCGACGGGCCCTTCGATGAAGAGGCCGTCCCGGTTCATGGCGTCCACGTGAGGCTCGACGATATCGACGAGCAGAACGTCCTCGCCGGCACGCGCGAGGTAGGCGCCGAGCGTTCCGCCGATGGCGCCGGCACCCCAGATCAGAATGGTGTTCTCGTTCATGACCAGTTCTCGATCAGCGTGCGGGTCTCTTCGATGGCGACAGCCCAGATTGCGTTCATGTCTTCGTCCGACCGCTGAAAGTAGCCACCGAAATTGCCGTCCTGGAGGATTTCACGGACGCCTTCCGGGCCGAAGGTGCGCATGCGCTCCAGATCGACCATCGGCTTCTGGTGGGACGGCTGCTCGATGCCGGGCAGTCGGGTCCAGGGGAAGTTCTCCATCCAGGAGGCGTGGGAGGCGACCGGGTCGATCTGCTTCACCTTCTCGAAGGTGCGCGGAGCATTCCACCAATTGTGGAACTTCACGCGGCAATCGGGGTTCGCGCCCATCCATTCGATGGCGGCTGTCTGGCCGGGCGTGTTGCCGCCATGGCCGTTGACGAAGAGAATCCGGCGGAAGCCCGTGCGCTTCAAGGACTCCAGAATGTCGGTGATGATGCTCAGATAGGTATCTGCTTTCAGCGAAATCGTGCCTGGATAGGCCATGAAATAGGGCGTGATCCCATAGGCCTGCACGGGGAAGACCGGCACGCCCGTCGGGGCGGCAGCTTCGGACGCCACGCGCTCGGCGAGAATGCTGTCGACGGATAGGCTCAAATAGGCGTGCTGCTCCGTGCAGCCGAGCGGAATAACGGCGCGATCATCCGTCTTCAGGTATTCTTCCACCTGAAGCCAGTTCATCTCACTGATTTTCATGAAGGATCTTCCTCTTGCGTAACGATGGACGAGCGCAGTCGCTCTAAAACGGGGAGCAGGGTGGCCCGGATCGCATGGGGGTCCGGCACGTAGCGGAACTCCATGGCCTGACTATTCTTCGGCAGCATCTTTTTGACGGTTGCTTCGGCACCGCTGGCGTAGATCGCCACGTCGACCCGGGACAGAAAGGATTCCAGATCGGGTGCCGTGATCAGGCGCACATCCACATCGGAGACATGGGGTGCAAAGCGGAGCACGCCGGGCTTCATCAGGGCGGTGAACTCGGGGAAGATCGACACGATGCCAATGCGGGCCATGGGGTCGATCATGGCGAGCTGTGTCCGCGTCTCTTCCGCCGGGATGAAGCTGAGACCAACGACGGGAATGCCGGTGGGGACGAGATGCTCGACCTCGCCGCGCCGATGAGCGAGCGTAACGCAGACGTCGCAGGGCAGGGGAAAGGTCTCGCCCGCATGCAGCGCATCGACTGTCGTAACGGTGATGGTGTCGCCCGTGCCGAGATATTCCTGAATCCTATTGGCATATTGCCGTGTCGTCTCGACGAAGTTGCCCACCATGACGAGCCGCAGCGGGCGCGACGGCGTCGGGCCTCGCGCAGCGCGGGCGTTCACCAGCGAAGAAACCACGGAGGGCGCTAGCCCGAATTGCTCGGCCTCATTGAAAAGCGCTTCGATTCGGTTCTGGATCTTACGGATCGCGGAAGAGCGCAGGCCGTCGCTGCTGTGTCCGTCGCCCACATAGGTGCCGGCCCCGGGCTTCGCCTCGATGAGACCGGCTTCGCGCAGTTCGCGATAAACCGTTGCGACCGTCATGTGCGCGATACCCGCTCGTTCGGCCAGTTCGCGCACCGAAGGCAGACGTTGGCCCGTGGGTAATTCACCCAGTGCAATGCCGAACTCGATCAGGCCGCGCAGTTGGATACCGAGCGGGACCGGGAGAGAACGGTCGAGCGCTGCCGCGAGATTGGCAAGAATGCGCTCATCTGGCGTCTGTTCCGTTTCTTTATAACGGATGCCTTCATAAGCGTCAGATGTTGGTTCAGGTTTGGGCACGGCGCTGTTGACTTTTCGTAACCGAGTGACCTACCGTTCTAATCGATAAGAACACCTTGGACGAAAAGCCAGGGTCTTAGCAAGAGGGGAAGTGAAGTGAAACAAAACTTCAAACTTGGTGGATCGCTCGTTGCGGCTCTCGTTCTCGGCACGGTTCTCTGCGGGTCCGTTTCAGCGCAAACGCTGACCATGGGATTGCGCGCCGGACCCGACTCGATCGATCCGCATTGGTCGACGCTCGGCAGTCAGGCGGAAGCCCTGCGCCACATCTTCGATACGCTCGTGATGTCGGATGAGAATCTGGGACTGAAGCCCGGTCTCGCTACGTCCTGGAAGCCGATCGATGACACGACCTGGGAGTTCAAGATCCGGGAAGGCGTGAAATTCCACGACGGATCGGAGCTGACCGCAGAGGACGTGAAGTTCTCGATCGATCGTATTCCGGTCGTCACCGGCCCCATGAGCATGACCATCTACACGAAGCAGGTCGCGGAGACGAAGGTCGCCGACAAGTACACCCTGCACGTGAAGACCAAGGCGCCTGCGCCGACCCTGCCGAACGATTTCATCCGTCTCTTCGTCGTATCGAAGAATGTCGGCATGGAGGCTCGCAACGAGCAGTTCAACTCCGGAAAGGCCGCCATCGGCACCGGCCCCTACAAGTTCGTGTCCTGGGAACCGAAGGGTGATCTCGTCCTCGAGCGCAACGACGATTACTGGGGCGGAAAGCAGCCGTGGCAGAAGGTGATCCGCAAGGAAATTCCGAGTGATCCGGCCCGCATGGCGGCGCTGAAGTCCGGCCAGGTCGATCTCGTCAACTACGTGCCGGCCACCGACTACGCGGCGATGCAGAAGGACAAGTCGGTCGACACGTTCGTGGCCGACTCTGTGTACTTCCTGAACATCACGCCGAACGTGAAGGAGACCCTTCCGAAGAAGGTGAAGGTCGACGGAAAGGAAATCGACGCGAACCCGCTGCGCGACCCGAAGGTGCGCGAAGCCCTGGATCTCTCCATCGACCGCAAGACTCTCGTTCGGGTCGTGCTCGAAGGTCTGGGGCGCCCGGCCAACCAGCTGATGCCGTCCAACTTCTTCGGCGGCAACAAGAACCTGCCCGAGAAGCCCTACGATCTGGCCAAGGCGAAGCAACTGCTCGCCGATGCCGGCTACCCGAAAGGCTTCGAGATTGACTTCCACTGCACCAACAACCGCCTGCCGGGCGATGGCGCGGTGTGCGAAGCGCTCTCGCAGATGTGGGCCCGCGCCGGCCTGAAGGTGAACGCCAACGCGCTCAACGGCACGGTGTTCTTCCCGGCTCAGCAGAAGGGCGAGTTCTCGCTTTGGATGAGCGGTTGGGGCACGCTGACCGGCGAAGCGAGCTATACCTACGGATCGCTCGTGCATACGGCGGATCCGTCGATCGGCCTCGGCGCCTTCAACAAGCAGGGCTACTCCAATCCGGAAGTGGACAAGCTGCTCCAGGAAGGTGCCCGCACCATGGACGATCCGAAGCGTCGCGCTCTCTTCGAGAAGGTGACGGAGGTCTCCATGAATGACCGTGCGCTGATCCCGACTGTTCAGATCCAGACGGTCTGGGCCGCTAAGAAGGGCATGCTCACGATCCCGGCTCGCGTCGACCAGGAAACCCTGGCCTACGAGATCAAGCCGAAGAGCTGATCGTATCGATGGCTGGCCGGGCGTTTGGGCCCGGCCCGTTCTCTCCCGGAGGGAAGCTCCTTTCCCTCCGGTTTTCTGATTGATGGATGCCCGGGAGCATTGGCGCGCATGTTCCTCATTCCCTGGCATTTCGACACCATGCACGAGACAGCATGATTGGTTTTCTCATTCAGCGCGTTCTGCAGGCGCTCATGGTCGTCATTGCGATGTCGATCATCGTGTTCCTCGGCGTCTATGCCATCGGGAATCCCATCGACGTGATGATCGACCCCGCGTCCGATCAGGCGTTGCGCGAGGCCCTGATCCATCGCTACGGGCTCGATCGCCCTCTCTACGAGCAGTATTTCGTGTTCATGAACAACATGCTGCACGGAGACCTCGGCGAGTCGTTCATCTATCGTCTGCCGGTGTTGAACCTGATCTGGTCGCGCTTCCCGGCGACCCTGGAGCTTGCGCTGACGGCCATGCTGATCGCTACGGGCCTCGGCATTCCGCTCGGATTATGGGCCGGATACAAGCCGGAATCGTTCTCGGCCAAGGCGATCATGGCGTTCTCCGTTCTTGGCTTCAGCGTTCCGAGTTTCTGGGTCGGTCTTCTGCTCATCATGGCCTTCGCGGTCGAACTCGGCTGGCTGCCGTCGGGCGGGCGCGGTCCAACCACTCAGGTGCTTGGCATGAACCTGTCGATCACCTCGTTGGAGGGCTGGAGCTACATCATCCTGCCGGCGTTCAATCTCGCGCTCTTCAAGCTCGGTTTGCTGATCCGACTGACGCGCGCGGGCACAGCCGAGGTGATGAGTTCCGATTACGTGCGCTTCGCCCGCGCCCAGGGGCTCTCCGAAAGCAAGGTTGTCGGCCTGCATGTGCTCAAGAACATCTCGATTCCGATCGTAACCGTCTTCGGTCTGGAGCTCGGCTCGACTCTGGCCTTCGCGGTGGTGACGGAAACGGTCTTCAACTGGCCTGGCATGGGCAAGCTCATCATCGATTCCATCACCGTGCTCGACCGTCCCGTGATGGTCGCCTACCTCATCCTCGTGGTCTTCCTCTTCGTTATGATCAATCTCATCGTCGATCTGGTCTATGGCCAGCTTGATCCACGCATTCGCGTGAAGGCGGCATCATGAGCAGTTCTCCCGCTCTCCCCCTGCCGGCAGAGACCCGCTGGAGCCGGCTCTCCAATTTTTGGGCAGATTTTCGCCAAAGCCCGGTTGCCGTTGCGGCGCTGGTCGTCGTCGCGGTCGTGGTCCTCATGGCCGTCTTCGCGCCGTTCGTTGCCCCACAGGATCCCTATAACCAGGAAGCGCTCGATCTGTTCGATGCCCGCCTCGAGCCCGGTGAGGTCGGCTCCGGTGGGTACGTCCATTGGCTCGGCACCGACGCGGCCGGACGCGACATTTTCTCGGCCATTCTTTATGGACTGCGCACGAGCCTGATCGTCGGCGTCATGGCGGGCAGCCTGGCGCTCGTGCTCGGCACGACGGTCGGGCTCATCGCGGCCTATTATGGCGGCCGCGTCGAGGCGCTCATCATGCGCATCATCGACCTGCAGCTCTCCCTGCCGGCAATCCTGCTCGCACTCGTCCTCGTGGCGATGCTGGGGCAGGGGCTGATGCAGCTCGTCGCCGCCCTCGTCGCCGCGCAATATGCCTACTTCGCCCGCACGACACACGGCGCGGCCAGTGCGGAACGGCGCAAGGACTATATCGAGGCGGCACTCTCGACGCCTCTGCCCGCGCGCCACGTGCTGTTTCGGCATCTCCTTCCCAATGCGCTGCCGCCGCTGATTGTGGTGGCAACCGTGCAGGTGGCGAACTCCATCGCGCTGGAAGCAACGCTGTCGTTCCTGGGGCTCGGACTTCCCATCACACAGCCTTCGCTGGGGTCGCTCATTTCCAACGGCTTCCAGTTCCTGCTGTCCGGCCGTTACTGGATCTCGATCTATCCTGGCATCGCCCTGATGCTGACGGTCGTCGCCATCAACCTCGTGGGCGATCAGGTCCGCAACGTTCTGAACCCGAGGCGCAGCCGATGAGCGAAGCGGTTCTTCGTGTCAAAGACCTCCAGACGCAGTTCCAGACCAGGGCAGGCGTTCTGAAGGCAGTCGACGGCGTCAGCTTCGAGGTCGGTCGCGGCCGTATCCTGGGTCTCGTCGGCGAGTCCGGTTCCGGCAAGAGCGTGACGGGTTATTCCATTCTCGGCCTGATCGAGGCGCCCGGCAAGATCGCCGGCGGTCAGGTGCTGCTCGACGGCAAGGATATTACTCGTCTGAAAGGCGAGGCCATGCGGAAGGTCCGCGGTGCCCAGATCGCCATGGTGTTTCAGGATCCGATGATGACCCTCAACCCGGTCCTCAAGATCGGGACGCAGATGATCGCGGCCGTGCGGGCGCATGACAATGTCTCCCGCAAGGTGGCCCGTGCCAGGGCGCGCGACGCGCTCGCCAAAGTGGGTATTCCGAGCCCCGAGGAGCGGCTCGACGCCTATCCGCATCAGCTCTCGGGCGGTATGCGTCAGCGCGTGGCGATTGCCATCGCTCTGCTGCACAGCCCCGCCGTCATCATCGCGGACGAGCCGACGACCGCGCTCGACGTCTCCATCCAAGGCCAGATCCTGGCCGAAGTGCGCCGGCTGGCTGACGAGACCGGGACGGCCTTCGTATGGGTGACGCACGACCTCGCCGTGGTTTCGAGCCTCGCGGACGATATCTGCGTCATGTATGCGGGCAGGGTCGTGGAAAGCGGCCCGGCTGCGGATGTAATCGCATCGCCGCGCCATCCCTACACCGCAGGCCTTCTCGCATCCGTCCCGGCCGAGCACGAGCCCGGGACGAAGCTTCCGCAGGTTCCGGGATCGACGCCGTCCCTGGCCAACCTCCCACCGGGCTGCGCCTTCGCGCCCCGCTGCGCCAAGGCGGGACCCGCCTGCACCACGACGCCGCCCATCCGGACCTTCGAGGACGGACGCACCGCCCTATGCCATTACCCGATCGAGCCCGTTTCATGCCAGCCGCTCTCCTTGACATCGACCACGTATCGAAGCGCTTCGTAAAGCAGCCGAATCTCGGGGAGCGCATCGCCGGTCTCCTGGGGGCTGGGCCGAAGGCCGAGACCGTGCGCGCTGTGACCGATGTCAGCCTCTCGGTCGCCAAGGGCGAGGTCGTGGGCCTCGTTGGCGAATCCGGCTGCGGGAAGTCGACGCTCGGGCGCATGATCGCGGGCATCTACACGCCGAGCGACGGCAAGATCCTGTTCGACAAGGTCCCCGTGGCCAAGTCGCAGGGACGGCGGACGCAGAAGCTGACGACCCGCGTGCAGATGATCCACCAGGATCCGTTTGCCAGCCTCAACCCGCGCATCCGCATCGGCGACACGGTGGCCGAGGGGCCGGTGACGCATAACGTCGTCAAGGGGCGCGATGCGGATTCCTATGTGGCGGATCTGCTCGGGCGCGTCGGGCTCGACCCGAGCTACCGCAGGCGCTTCCCCCACCAGTTCTCCGGCGGCCAGCGCCAGCGCATCGCCATCGCCCGCGCTCTCGCCATGAAGCCCGACCTTCTGGTCCTTGACGAGCCGGTCGCGTCCCTCGACGTGTCGATCCAGGCGCAGGTGCTCAACCTGTTCATGGATCTGCGCCAGGACCTCGATCTCACCGGCATCTTCATCAGCCACGATCTCGGCGTGGTGCGGCATGTCTCCGACCGGGTCGCGATCATGTATCTCGGCCGCATCGTCGAATTGGCGCCCACGTCCGAGCTCTACGCCAATCCGAATCATCCCTATACGCGCGCGCTGTTCGAGAGCGTCCCGCGCATCGGTGTGGGCAAGAAGAGCTTTCGCCCGATCGCCGGCGAGATCCCGTCGCCGCTTCATCCGCCGAGCGGATGCCATTTCCATCCGCGGTGCCCCTTCGCAGGTCCGCGCTGCAAGCGGGAAACGCCTTCGCTCACCGGCATCGGCCCCGGCCGCTTCTCCGCCTGCCATCTCAACACGGGCGGCACGGACTAATCGAGACGACTGACAGAATGACCCAGCAAGCCTCTCTCGTGGCGCTCCGTGAGCGCATCGCCGCCGTCAATGACGTGCTTAATGCAACCTCCGTGCTGACATGGGATTCGCGCACCATGATGCCCGCAGGCGGAGCGGAGACCCGAGGGCATCAGATCGCGACTTTGACCCGGGTCGCACGCGATCTGCTGCTCGCGCCGGAAACCGAAAGTGCGCTCGAGGAGGCCGAACGGGCGGTCGAGGGACTTGCCAACGATTCCGCCGAGCGGCGCATGGTGGAGCAGACGCGGCATGCGCTTGATCACCACAAACGGGTGCCGGCTTCACTGATCCAGGAACGTGCGGCTCTCCGCACGGTCGCTCAGGCGGCTTGGATCGAGGCACGCGCGAAGAGCGAGTTTTCTGTTTTCTCGCCCCACCTTGCCAAGACCGTCGAATTGTCTCGCGCCTATGCCGATTGCATCGGCTGGAGCGATCATCCCTATGACGCCATGGTGTCGATCTACGAGCCGGGCGAAACGGCCGCGAGCCTCAAGGGACTTTTCAAGGAGCTGCGGGCTGGGCTTCTGCCGATCCTGGACGTCGCGCGGTCCCGACCGAGCCCCCGTTCCGACTTCCTGTTCCGCGACTATCCGGAGGCGGGGCAGCGTGCCTTTGGACTGAGCCTCGCAGAAAAACTCGGATATGATCTCCAGCGCGGACGCCTGGACACGACGGTCCATCCGTTCGAGGTTTCGTTCACACGCAACGATGTCCGCATCACCACCCGCTACACCCGCAACTACCTTCCGGCCTCCATGTTCGGCACCGCCCACGAGGTCGGGCATGGACTCTATGAGCAGGGCGTCGACCCTGCCTATACCCGTACGACCCTCGCGACCGATCTCGTGGGGCTCTATGCGGTTGGCGGGACCAGCTTCGGTGCCCATGAGTCTCAGTCGCGCCTGTGGGAAAACCACGTGGTCCGCAGCCGCACCTTCTGGCAGCTGCACTTCCCCGATCTGCAGAAGCACTTCCCTGATCAGCTCGGCGATGTGAGCGCGGAGGAGTTCTATCGGGCCGTAACACGCGTCGAGCCCGGATTCATCCGCGTCGAAGCGGATGAGCTGACCTACGACTTCCACATCATGCTGCGGGCGGATATCGAATGTGCGCTCATGGAAGGCTCGCTGACCATCGCCGAGCTGCCCGAAGCCTGGAACGCGGCGGTGAAGCGCGATCTCGATCTCATCGTGCCGAACGATGCGAAAGGCGTCTTGCAGGATGTGCATTGGTCGACGGGCTATATCGGCTCCTTCCCGACCTATACCGTCGGCAACGTCATGGGTGCCCAGGTGATGGACACCCTGCGCCGACAGAACCCCTCGCTCGATGCCGCCATCCAGGCTGGCGAGTATTCGACCCTGGCGGAAGAGCTGCGCACCCGGATCTGGCAGCACGGTCGTCGGTTCAGGCGTGACGAGCTGCTGGAGCGGGAATCAGGACGAGGCCTCGATCCTTCACCGTACCTTGCCTATCTGCGCGGCAAGTATGCAGTATGACAAACCGGCTCACTCCGTTTCCTTGTTCTAAATGTCTTGACTATAGTCCTATAATCGGAATGGAGAATGGTGAATATACATATAACTCGGTAGGGCTGGATTAACTATTCCGGCAGTATTGTGGAGGAATTCATAATACAAGCTGGGGCTCTATAGTGTTGAAGAGGGTTACATTGCCTGTGAAGATCATGGCGTTGGTCGCCATCGTTATCTTCTCGACGGCTGGAACCATGTGGTTGGCAGCGTCGCGCCAGATCTGGTCCGATCTGGAGGCACAGCAGCAGAAAAAGGCAGAGCAGTATCTGCGCAGTCTCTCGCTCGTCTATGCGGCACGCATGTCGGGCGCCGAGGCGAGGATCGAGGGTGGACGGGTCGCACGCGTCATGAGTCCCTCGCTGGCAGATTACAAGGACTTTTCCGTCGTCGACGATTCCGTGTCCTATGTAGGCGGCAACGCCACGATCTTCACCTTCGATGCGGCTCAGGACAAGTTCATCCGTCGTGTCACGACTGTCAAAAAGGAGAACGGAGAGCGAGCGGTCGGTACGGCGCTTGCACCCGACAGCCCGGCTCAGACCTATATCCGTCGCGGCGAGGCGTATTACGGTCCAACCATCCTGTTCGGTACACAGTTCTACACGGCCTATCAGCCGACCTTCGACAGTGCCGGGAAGGTAAACGGCGTCCTCTATGTGGGCGTGCCTGTCGCGGACCTGCATGGAGCCTATTCGTCGACTATGACGATGCTGACCATCGCAGCCGCTGCAATTGCCGTTCTCGCCTGCATCGGTGCCATGCTGATCGCCACGCGTCTGTTTCGTCCGCTGCGAGCGATAACCGTCCGTGTCGAGAGACTGGCTGAAGGTGACCTTGAAAGCTCTATCGGCTACCAAGACAGAAGCGATGAAATCGGCGCTGTGGCCAAGTCTCTGCAGATCTTCAGGGATGCCTTGATAGCTCAGAGAACGGCAGGCGAAGCGGTTGCCGTCGAGCAGGAGGCGAAGGCACGCCGTGCCCAGATGCTGGACAAACTTGCGCAGCACTTCGAAGCCAAGGTGTCGACGCTCACGCATAGCCTAACCGTTGCGGCATCGGATCTGGAAGCAACCGCACAGTCCATGACGTCGGTGGCCGACAAGGCGACGCACCAATCCGTCGGTGTCGCTTCAGCCTCGCAGCAGACTTCCGCCAATGTGCAGACCGTCGCGGCTGCCACGGAGGAGTTGTCCATCTCGATTCGCGAGATCTCGTCCCAGATTGCTCAATCGTCCAGCATCGCCGAGCGGGCCGTCGTCGATGCAGAGCGCACGAACGGCATTGTGCAGATGCTGGCAGGTTCTGCCGGGAAGATCGGTCACGTAGTGCAACTCATCAGCAGCATCGCTTCTCAGACCAACCTGCTGGCGTTGAATGCCACCATCGAAGCCGCTCGGGCCGGTGAAGCTGGCAAGGGCTTTGCGGTAGTCGCCTCGGAAGTCAAGGAACTCGCCAATCAGACGTCGCGCGCAACCGATGAAATCTCGGCGCAGATCGCCAACGTGCAACATGTCACGGCCGAGGCCGTGCAGGCCATCCAGGCGATCGCCGGGACCATCGGTGAGATGTCCCAGATCTCGGTAACGATTGCGGCCGCGATAGAAGAGCAAGGTGCGGCCACAGCCGAAATTTCCCGCAATGTGCAGGAAGCGGCTCGCGGCACCGAGGTCGTGACGGGAAGCATCGGGGAGGTTCGCCAGGCGGCCGGCGACACAGGCGTAGCGGCATCCCGGGTGCTCTCGTCAGCGCAGGAGCTGGCGCGACATTCGGTCAGCCTCGGACAGGAGGTCGGTCACTTCCTTTCCGGCGTCAAAGCCGCCTAATTTCGATCATCGACTGAAACGAACAAACCGCAGCGGATCGATCCGCTGCGGTTTGCCTTTAATGCTCGACTTTATCGGCCGAATGGCCCGTACGCCAATAGGCGACGACCTGATGCTCCGAGGTCGGGACCTTCCATTCCTTGCGCAGGAGCCGCTTCAGGCAACGGCAGCTTTTCTGCTCGCAGCCGGCCCAGATGAAGCGGCGCGCTTCGTTCGACGGCACGCCAACCTCGCGAACGGCGTTCTCGAGCAGGGATGTCGTTCCCGCCGGAGCGCCGTTCCGATGCATCCAGCGGATATCCAGCGCGGCAGCCGAACGAAGAGGTTGCTCCTCGCTTGCATCGGCAACTTCCAGAAGGACCGTGGCTCGACAATTGGCCGGAAGTTCCGCCAGGATCCGGCTGATGGCCGGAAGCGCCGTTTCATCACCGGCAAAGAGGTACCAGTCTGCCTCCGGAAGTTCGCCTCCCGCTGGTCCCATGGCCCCCACGATGTCTCCCGGAGATGCTTGCCGGGCCCAAGTCGCGCCGGGCGTCTCGTCACCTTCGTGCAGGACGAAATCGATGTCGATCTCGCCCCGCTCTACGTCGATTTCGCGGATCGTATAGATTCGCATCACCAGCCGGCTGTCTCCGCTCGGCCAGACGGGCCGCCCGTCTTCACCCGTTACCGGCCATTGCGGAGCGATGTCGGGTTTCGGGGGAAACAGGAGCCGGACATGCATGCCGCCAGTGGCGAAGCGTGCTAGATCCGGGCCCTGCAGGCGCACACGGCGCATGCGCGGCGTCACGTTGGTGGTGCTGACGACACGCATCTCACGGAAGTAAGGCAAGGGTGATCCGGCAGCCCCATCGCCGGTCCAGGAGATACGAGGCGTCTCACCCTCGGCAAAGCCGAGGATATGCTCCGCGAGGCTCCACTTCACATAAGCGAGGCCGGTTGGGTCAGCTCCTTCGGCGCGAACAACGAGACTCCCGTCGTCCGCTTCGACGGCTGCGCTGCCGTACACGAAGTCCAAACGGGCGGAGCGCTCGAAACGTTCCACTCGGCCGTGTTCGACGAAGTGCCCGCAGAGTTTGTCCATGACCTGGATCGCCCCGGCCAGTGCAACTCTGGCCTCGGCGCGAAGGAAGGATGATGTCATCGTTCGTTCCATGACAATGGCGCTCCAACTATCGGTTTCGACGTAGGAGCCAGATCAGATACGGCCCGCCGATGAGCGACGCGAAAAGACCCAGCGGGAGTTGGTAGGGGAAGGAGACGACCCGGGAGAGCCAATCGGCTCCGGTCATCAGCCCGGCGCCGATCAGAATCGCGGCCGTGAGCTGATGATGGGCTCGGCTGAAGCCGACAAGGCGCGCCATGTGGGGTGCGACGAGCCCGACGAAGCTCAAAGGACCGACAATGAGCGAGGCCGCAGCCGTCAGGCCCGCGGCGAACAGGGTGAGTGTCATGCGGCTCGTTTGAAGTGGGAGGCCGACCGCGCGCGCTTGGCTGGAGCCAAGTGGGAGGATTTCGAGCCAGCGGGCCGTGAGAGGCAGAGGACCCAGCAGGACAATGGCGGCCGTCATGGCGATCGACGCCTCCGTCCAAGTGACCTGTCCGGTCGAGCCGCTGATCCATGCCAGGAGCTGGAAGGCGCGGGCGTCTCCCGTGATCATGGCGGCATTGACGAGGGCGTTGCAGAAGGCTCCGGCGGCAAGGCCTCCGAGCAGGAGGCGTTCTGCGTTGCTCTCCTGGCGCCTGGCGACCGAGAGCAAGCCGATCAGGGCAGCGAAGACGCCGATCATTGCGCCGATCAGTCTTGCACTCATGGTCGGCGCGGGAATTGTAAAGAGAACGGCGGCCAAGCCGACGCCGGCACCGGCGCTGATGCCGAGCACTTCCGGGCTCGCCAGGGGATTGCCGGTCATCCGCTGCAAAATCATGCCGGCCGCAGCCAGCATGGCCCCGGCCGCAGCTGCGGCCGCTATGCGTGGCGCACGGAAAGGGAGGAGGTCATGGAGAAGCTGCCCCGTGGCGAGGTTCCAGCCGTCAGGCCCGCGCCCGATGAGGAGCGCCACGGCGACCATGCCCAGGACCAGGAACAGGATCGCAAACAGAGGAGCGAGCGGCTTGCCAATCCGCCGAGCCGGTCGGGGAGGGGCGAACGTGGAAGCATGGTGGGCGAGCCGTAGGCGCGGAAGCAGATAGAGGAGCAGCGGGCCTCCGAGCAGCGCCGTGGCTGCCCCCGTCGGCACCGTCTCGGCCGATCCGCCGGCCGCGAGCTGAACGAGGCCGTCCGTGAGCCAGAGGATAGCAGCCCCGATGAGCGGTGCGGATACAAGGATTTCGCGCTGCGTGCGTGCGCCGCATAGCCGGGCGAAAGTTGGTGCCGCGAGCCCGACGAACCCGATGACGCCGACCTCCGCCGTGACGGTCGTCGCGAGCCAAACGGCGACGGCGAGAGCCAGGAGACGCAGGAGCAGGAGGTTGATGCCTAGGCCGCGTGCGCTCGCATCATCAAGGCCGAGGATCTCCAGCGGCCGGACCATCAGGAAGGCTGCGATCAGGCAAAGGGCGAACGTGAGCGCAATGGTCTGAGCATGGTCCCAACCCTGCTGCGTGAGCGAGCCGCTGCCCCAGATGAGCAGGGACATCATGTACTCGCCGTTCGCGAGGATCAACGTCGCGCTCAGGGCCATGGCGATCAGAGACATCACCATTCCGGCGAGGACGACCGTGATCGGTTCGAGCCCGCGCTTCCAGGTCAGGAACATGATAATCGCAACGATGGCCACTCCACCGACGAGCGCGACCGCCTCGCGCGCGGTGTCCATCAGGGCGGGCGCAAACAGGGTGGCAGCCGTCATGGTGAATTGCGCGCCCCCCGAGATTCCGAGCGTCGATGGATCCGCAATGGGATTGCGCAGCACCTGCTGTAACAGGGCTCCGGAGAGTCCGAGCGCGGCACCGGACAGCAATGCCACCGCTGCACGGGGGAGAACGCTGTTGATGAGGAGAATGCGATTGAGATCGAAGCCCTGGCCGCCCGACAAGGGAAGCAGGCTCAGGATCTGATACGCGCACAGGTCCAAGGCAAGGAAAGCCATCAAAAGCCATGCGAACGCGGAGGGGGCCTTTGCCATGGTCCTAGCCATGTGTGATCTCGCGGTTCGATAGCGCTTCGCTGAGGACCCTTGCGAAACGCCGTGCGGCGGGGAGCGCGCCGAATGGATTGACGGGCGGCAGCGTCACCACGCGACCTTCGCTAACGGCCGGAAGAGCCCGCCACAAAGGACTGTTGTCAAGCGTGCTGCGGGCGTCCGGAGGAACCGGCGGTATGACCACAATCGATGCCTCAGGCACCTCTGCGAGAGCCTCAAGAGGCATGGGAGCCGCTGCCGCATAGCTGGTAGGCTTGGGCCACGCATTCCTGAGGCCGAGGCGCTGAAGCACGTCGCCGAACATGCTGTCGGGACCGAAGACTCTGAAGTGGCGCGCGTCGCCGAGATTGATCAGGAAGACGGGATGCGTCTTATCGGCAATGCGCTGGTTCGCTTGGGTGATCTCAAGGTTCGATGCAGCCACATAGGCTTCTGCCTGCGGGCTTCGTCCGAGATATTCGCCAAGTGCCAGTGTGACCTGCTCCGCTGGTGCATAGGGAGGACGGCCAGGTTCGTAAACCGAATAGGACGCGACAGGAGCGATCCGTTCCAGGTTGTCCTGCACCCATGTGAACCAGCCCGAGCTGACGATCAGATCGGGATTCGCGAGGCGCAGCATTTCGAAATTCGGCGAGCCTCGAAGACCGAGATCGGCCACTTGCGGCGGCACGGCCGGCTCGACTGAAATCTTTTGAAACTGCACGAGTTCGGTTGCCGCGACTGGCACGATATCCAATGCGAGCAAAGTCTCGAACATGGCCCAATCGAGAACGGCAATCCGCCGGAATGTTCTCGCCCGCGCCTTGACGACGAAGAGGGAGCCGATCGCGGCTCCAAGAATGCTGCGGCGGGGCAGCGCGAATGCATTTTGTGCGGAATCGGGCTGCATTGGCATTTGGCGTACCGGGAGCATTCCTTGATATTCTGTGGTTTGTATCAATACTTATAAGTACATAGATATTACTGCGTGGCCTGGGCGTGGAGACGAGGTTAGCTTTCCTATTGCTACTATCCTTTGCCTGGGTCCAGTGAGCCGGTCTCAAGGCTCGCTCGACACCGGGTTGATGGACTGGGAGCCCGGAGGCGTCAATAGATTTTTCGATAAACCATAATTATTGCAGAAACTTAGAAAATTTCTAAATAACCCGCTCCTCATGGGCGAGAGCAGCATCACCTATGTGAATTGGCTCCTCACGTCGCGGCGCAATGGGTCATGGCCGACGTTTCCGGATGATTCCAGGCACCCGTCGTCTGGTGGAGTTCACGAGTGTAAGCCGCAGTTTATAACAGCTGTAAAGAGTGTATCGGCTGATTAAAACTTTTCTAAGTTGCAGTTTAGAGTAATTGAAAAACATAATTCTTGATTCGACTTTTCGGAAACCATAGTGGGGAGGCGGAGCCGCAATCCGGTGATTGCGCATGCACGGGGCCGAAAGGATCTCCCTGTGATCGAAAGCCTTGGGGGCATTCATGAATGGTCGTTATGCGTTGAACATGGGGGTGAGCCTTGTCTCGCTTGCCGTGATGGTGGCATCGAGTGGGTCCTCCCTGGCCCAGACACGGCCCGCGCCCGGCGAAATCGCCTTGGAAACGGTCACCGTCGAAGGGCAGGTCGGTAGTGGGACCGGGCCGGTGAACGGTTATGTCCCCAACCGCACCACGACAGGTTCCAAGACCGATACGCCCATCGAGGAGATTCCGCAGTCGGTATCGGTGATCGGTCGCGAGGAGATCGAAGATCGCCAGGCGCAGAAGGTCGACGAGGCTCTGCGCTACACCTCCGGCGTCTTCGCGCAGCCTTATGGGCTCGATTCGGACACCGACTGGTTCTTCATCCGCGGCTTCGATGCGGGACAGACCGGCGTCTTCCTGAACAGCCTGCCGCTTTACCAATATGGATTCGGCGGGTTCTACATCGATCCGTTCGTCCTGGAGCGTATCGAAGTGCTCAAGGGGCCGTCTGCGGCTCTCTATGGCGGCTCGTCCATCGGCGGTCTCGTCAATCTCGTGAGCAAGCGTCCGACGACCGAGCCGCTGCGCTATGTCGAGACAGGCATCAACTCGTGGGGCAACGGCTATGCGGCGTTCGATTTCGGCGGCGCGCTCGACAAGGATCGGATCTGGTCCTACCGCCTGACCGGAAAGGTCTCCGGCGGCGGCTGGGAGACGGAGAAGGCGGACGATTTTCGCGGCGTGATCGCGCCTGCTCTCACGTTCCGGCCCGATGCCGGTACTGAGCTTACCGTGCTGGCGTCCTACCAGAATATGGACCTCATGCACACGGGCGGCTTCCTGCCCTATGTAGGCACGGTCGTTCCCGCACCTTACGGCCGCATCTCTCGCCGCTTTTACTACAGCGAACCCGACATCGATCTCTACCGCCGCGATCAGTCGATGATCGGTTATGAATTCGAGCATGCGATCAACGACGTGTGGACGCTCAAGCAGAATTTCCGCTACGCGCACACGGATTCGAAGGAGCGCGGTCCCTATCCCTACGGCTATCTCGACCCGGCGACCGGCTTCCCGGTCGCGGCGCCTGTTTCGCCCGAGTTCCTGCTCTATCGCATCGGGTTCAACCACCACACGGTGGTGAACACCCTCTCCATCGATAACCAGGCGGAGGCGAAGTTCGTCACGGGGCCGCTCGATCACACGCTGCTTCTCGGGCTGGATTACAAGTACTACAACATCGATCATATCCAGGCGTCCGGCGGCGGCACGCCGATAAGCCCCATCAATCCGATCTATGGCGTGCCTCAAGGGCCGTCGGTTCCCTATCTCGATCAGAACCTGACCATGAACCAGGTCGGCTTCTATGCCCAGGATCAGATCCGCCATGGGGGCTGGATCGCAACCCTCAACGGGCGATACGATCACGTGTCCACGAAGAGCACCGACAGGGTGGGCGCGGCCAATTTCAGCGAGGAGGCCGGCGAGTTCAGCGGCCGCCTCGGATTGGGCTACGAGTTCGCCAACGGCGTGGCGCCCTATATCGCGGTGTCGCGCTCGTTCAATCCGGTCATCGGGGCCGATTTCTTCGGTCAGGGATTCGAGCCCGAGATCGGCCGGCAATTCGAAGTCGGCGTCAAGTACAAGCCAACTTTCTTCGACGGCCTGATCACCGCCTCGCTGTTCGATCTCACCCGCCAGAACGTCCTCACGTCCGATCCCGAGCATCTCTTCTTCGAGGCGCAGCTGGGCGAGGTTCGCTCGCGCGGATTCGAATTCGAGGCGCAGGCCAACATCACGGCGGGCCTCAAGGCCGTTGCCGCCTTCACGGCCTACGACATCGAGATCACCGAGGATTCCAATCCCCTGCTGATCGGCAAGCGCCCCAATGTGGTGCCGGAGATCCTGGCGTCGGGCTGGCTCGACTACACGATCCAGGAGGGTGCATTCCAAGGTCTCGGGTTCGGCGCAGGCGTTCGCTATGTCGGCTTCTCCTATGTCGACAACGAGAACACCCTGAAGGTGCCCGCCGCGACCGTGTTCGATGCCGCCATCCGCTACACGCGCGAGAACTTCACGGTTGCACTCAACGTCAACAACCTGTTCGACAACGAGTATGTCTCGTCCTGCGATACCCAGTACACGTGCAATTATGGTGCCGGTCGCGTCGCAACCCTGAAGGCGAGCTACAAATGGTAACGTCCGGGGCGCCGTCTCGCGGCGGCGCCCTCACGCTTGTGTCGAAGTCCATGATCAGCGGTTCTCGTCCCACATCCGACACCGAGGCTCCGCGGTTCGAGCTGACGGATGCCAGTTTCGCGATTCCAGAACGTACGTTGCTGCATCCGCTCAGCCTGACTTTGCCGGGTCGGCGTGTGATCGGGCTGATCGGCCACAACGGTTCGGGAAAATCGACGCTGATCAAGCTGCTGGCCCGCCAGCAGTCGGCGACCGGCGGCACGGTGGCGTTCGAAGGAAGGGCTCTGGCCGAGTGGGGCGAGCGGCCTTTTGCCAGGCGGGTCGCCTATCTGCCGCAGCAGACCCCGCCCGCGTCCGGTATGCTCGTCAAGGAGCTCGTGGCGCTTGGCCGCTATCCATGGCATGGCCCCCTGGGCCGGTTCGGACCGGCCGACCGCGAGAAGGTGGGGGAGGCTATGACTCTCGCCGACGTGGAGCCCTTCGCCGAGCGTCTTGTGGACACGCTCTCCGGGGGCGAGCGCCAGCGGGTCTGGCTCGCGATGCTGGTGGCGCAGGATGCTCGGTTCCTGCTCCTCGACGAGCCGATTTCGGCGCTCGACGTCACCCATCAGGTAGAGGTCCTGGCGCTCGTCCAGCGTCTCTCCCGTGAGCGCGGGCTCGGCGTGGTCGTGGTCCTGCACGACGTCAACATGGCCGCGCGCTTCTGCGACGAGATCCTGGCCCTGAAGGCAGGACGATTGATCGCTCGGGGCATGCCCGACGAGATCATGACGCCATCTCGGCTACAGGCCATCTATGGCATCGCCATGGACGTCATCGCCCATCCCGTCACCGGCCAGCCTGTCAGCTTCGTCCGTTGATCTCTGTCCCCAGCCCGGCTTGCCCTCGATGGCAGCCGGAAGTACCTCTCCGATATGCACCCCTTGCTCAAACGCTTCTTTGCTTATTACCGGCCGCATCGCGGCCTGTTCGTGCTGGACTTCTCCTGCGCGGTCGCCTCGGGTCTGCTCGAACTCGGCTTTCCGATCGCCGTCAAGCTGTTCATCGACACCCTGCTTCCCACCGGCCAATGGGGGCTCATCACGCTGGCCTCGGCGCTGCTGCTCGCGGTCTATGTCCTCAATGCGGGCCTGATGGCCACGGTGACCTATTGGGGGCACATGCTCGGCATCAACATCGAGACGGAGATGCGGCGCAAGGCCTTCGACCATCTCCAGAAGCTCTCCTTCGGATTCTTCGACAACCAGAAGACCGGCCATCTCGTGGCGCGGCTCACCAAGGATCTTGAGGAGATCGGAGAGGTCGCCCATCACGGGCCGGAGGATCTGTTCATCGCGCTGATGACGCTGGTGGGCGCCTTCATCCTGATGTTCACGGTCAATGTGCAGCTCGCCGTGATCACGGCCCTCGTGGTGCCGCTCACCGCCTGGCTGACGACCCGCTATGGCGGCCGCATGACGCGCAACTGGCAGGCCCTTTACGGGAAGGTCGGAGATTTCAACGCTCGCATCGAGGAGAATGTGGGCGGCATCCGTGTGGTCCAGGCCTTCGCGAACGAGGATCACGAGCGGCGCCTGTTCGCCGTCGACAACCAGGGCTATCGCAGGACGAAGCTCGAGGCCTACCGCATCATGGCGGCCTCGACCTCGCTCAGCTACCTGAGCATGCGCCTGATCCAGATGGTCGTCATGGTCGCCGGCAGCTATCTGGTGATCAAGGGTGATCTCAGCGCAGGCGGCTTCGTCGGATTCCTGCTGCTGGTAGGCGTGTTCTTCCGGCCCATCGAGAAGATCAATTCGGTCATCGAGACCTATCCGAAGGGGATTGCCGGTTTCAGACGCTACATGACGTTCCTCGATACGCGCCCCGACATTGCCGACCGTCCCGGTGCCCGGGATGTGGGCAAGCTCAACGGCGACATCGCGTACAGGAAGGTGCAGTTCGGTTACGCCCCGGAGCGCCCCATCCTCAAAGGCCTCGACCTGACGATCCGCGCCGGCGAGACCATTGCCTTCGTCGGCCCTTCGGGCGCGGGCAAGACGACCATCTGCTCCCTGCTGCCGCGCTTCTACGAGGTCGACAGCGGCTCCATCGCCATCGACGGGATCGATATCCGGGATATGACGCTCCGGTCCCTGCGCAGCCAGATCGGCATCGTGCAGCAGGACGTGTTCCTGTTCGCCGGCACGATCCGTGAGAACATCGCCTATGGTCGGCTCGAGGCCAGCGATGCCGAGATCCGGGAAGCAGCGCGAAGGGCCCGGCTCGACGAGGTGATCGCCTCCCTTCCGGCAGGTCTCGACACCATCATCGGCGAGCGCGGCGTCAAGCTCTCCGGAGGGCAGAAGCAGCGCCTCGCCATCGCGCGGATCTTCCTCAAGAACCCGCCGATCCTCATCCTCGACGAGGCGACGTCGGCCCTCGATACGGAAACCGAGCGGGCGATCCAGCAGGCTCTCGCGGATTTGTCGAAGGGGCGCACGACCTTGGTGATCGCCCATCGCCTCGCGACCATCGTGAATGCGGATCGGATTGCCGTCATCGACCGTGGCGTTATCGTGGAGCAGGGCAACCACCAGGAGCTTCTGGCCCATGACGGCATCTACCGGCGCCTGAGCGAGGCGCAGTTCGCCTGAGGTCAGGCGCCCGCCGCGTCGGACCAGTACGTGCGGCTGCGGGCATTGACGGGCGATCCGGCCACCTCGTTCAGGGCGAGGATCGCCTCATGGAAGCGTCGCGCCTCGTCCGGGCCGATCAGGATTCTCAGGCTGTGGATGATCCGGGTGATGCGCAGGTGGTTGTGGTCGTAGCCGGTGAGCCACCAGCGCGTGTCCCGATAGAACCGGAGCATCCGCTCGGTCGCCCGCTCAAGAGTGTCCTGGGCGGTCCGGTCTGCCCTGATCGCGTCGATCTCGGCCTGCGTCAGGACCGGGGCGCCGGGTTGGGCGGCGCTGCGGGTCGGAAGCGGGAACAGCCACTGGATGTAGTCGTGCACCTCTTCCAGCCGATCGTCGGTAAAGGCCAGCACATCGGTGACAAGGCGTCCTCGACCGTCGCGCCCGGTTCCGGCGAGAAACGCGTGTAGTGGTCCTGTCGTGGATAGAGCCATGGCCGTGCCTCCGGTGAGAGGCGGAGCTTAGACCGCCGGGCGATCTCAGGCCAGAAGACTGACGAAGAAGCGGGCGCAGACGAGCAGGAGGAAGATGCCGAAGGCCACCTCAAGCCGGCGCTTCGACAGCCGATGTGCAAGACGTGCGCCGACCGGTGCCATCCAGGTGCTGGTGGGGATGAACAGCACGAAGCCGAGAAGCGAGACATAGCCCAGGGCGAGCGGCGGTTGGAAGGCAATCACGTTCGGGTAATCGGCCATATGTGGCCAGCCGGCGTAGATGTAGCCGATGGCGCCGGGAATGGAGATCAGGATGCCGAGTCCGGAAGAGGTCGCCACGGCCTGATGGATCGGGCGATTGTAGAAGGTCATGAACAGGTTGGAGAGCTGGCCGCCACCGATGCCCATGAGCGCCGAAAGGATGCCGATGAGCCAGCCATAGGCCACCATGATGGGCTTTGCCGGCATGTCGAGACCGAAGCGCCACGTGTCCTTGCCGAAGAGCAGGCGAACGGCCGAGATGCCGGCCACGACCACGAACACCGCCTTGAACAGATCCGCCGGGGCAAAGCGGGCGATGATGCTGCCGATGATGACGCCGAGAACCACCGGCACGGCCCACACCCTTAGGATGCTCATATCGACGGCGCCCTTGGCCTTGTGGGCCGAGAAGGAGCGCAGCGAGGTCGGGATGATGATGGCAAGCGAGGTGCCGACGCAGAGCGGCATGCGCACTTCCTCGGGCACTTCCAGAATACGGAAGAGCTCATAGAGGATCGGCACGGCGACCGCGCCGCCGCCGACGCCGAACACGCCGGCCAGCAGGCCCGTGATCGCACCGGCTGCCAGGAGCGCGACCACGAGCCACGCCAGATCGAACAGGGGAATGCCAAACATCGGAAGATCCATCGGAGGGAAGCAGATCGCCGTAAGATCTTTTCGATCCACCGGCAAGCTACACTATGGCAGGGGATGCCTTACGGCTTCGAGCTTGCGGCTCTCCGCTCCTGATACTTGAGCGCCCGCTGGTCGATCCACGACCTGTCCGTGATGCCGCCCGGGTTGGCGCGGGTCGCCATGGCGTCCATGAAGGCGAGGAAACGTTCATGGGCGACGCCGTACAGCCGGCGCAGCTCGTCCAGCGGTTCCGGGTGATCGTCAACGCGCAGGTCGAGCATGGGATAGGGCTCGTCCTGCCAGACCTTGATCGCGGCGGATTGCTTGCCGCGTTTGTCGCCGCCTTCGGCTTGACCGGCATCGAGCGCAGCCATGAGGCGATCGGCGAAGGGCATGTCCATGCGCCGCTTGTAGGTTTCGAGCGTCGCCTCGATGACGGTCGGACCGGCCAGCATGTTGCCGGCGACCGAGACACCTTCATCGGTCAGATGCCCGCACCAGTCGATGCAGTCCGACCCCGTATGGGCGGCCGTACGGCCGTCCCGGTCGATCACATGAAGCTGGCGCGATCCACGGCCGGGGTCCTGGGCCGTGAGGATCGTGACGATCTCCTCGGCGCTTCGTCCCTCGGCCAGAAGCCTGATGCCGTCGATGCCGTAGAGGGGATTGACGAGAGCCTGCGTGGCGAGCGCACCGATCCGCGCCGCGCCGTGGGGGCAGAGCGCTCCCACGGCGAAGAACTTGGTGGTGACCGCGACGCCGAAGGCGCCGGTTTCAGGATCCTTGGCGATGATCGACCAGGTCATGGCATGCCCTCAGCGTCCGACCGCGTAGGCCTGCATGAGCCGCGGAGTGGCGGCGCCGTGCAGCAGGCCGTCCTTGTCGCGGCTCGCCGCCACGAGGCGGCCGACCGTCCAGGCGGGCGCGACCTCGACCTCGTGGCCGCGTGCGCGCAGATCGTCGAGCACCTCCGCACCGAAGGTTTCCTCGGCCATGAGGTGTCCGGGCTTCTGCTCGCGCGGATAGAACGAGGAGGGGAAATGCGCCGTGTGCGACATCGGCTGGTCGATGGCCTCCTGCAGGTTCAGGCCGTGATGGGCATGGCGCAGGAAGAGCAGGAGCTGCCACTGCTCCTGCTGGTCGCCGCCCGGAGAGCCGAAGACCATGTAGGGTTCGCCGTCCTTCTCCGCGAGGGTCGGGGTCAGCGTGGTGCGCGGACGCTTGCCCGGCGCGAGGCTCGCCGGAAGGCCCTCTTCGAGCCAGAACATCTGGGCGCGGGAATTGAGCATGAAGCCGAGTTCTGGAATGACCGGCGAGGATTGCAGCCAGCCGCCGGACGGCATGGCCGCGATCATGTTGCCGAACCGGTCCACCACATCGATATGGACCGTGTCGCCGCGGCGCGCCGAGCGCATGGATTGAAGGGTCGGCTCGCCGCCCGACACCTTCTTGTCCGTGGTCGACAATTCGCGCAGCGCCTTGAGCGTACGCTCCACCTGGGCTTCATAGCCCTCGACACGGCCGGGGCGGAGTTCGAGAGAGGCCTTGTCGGTGATGAGCTTGCGCCGCTCGGCGTTGTAGGCATCTGACAGCAGGGTCTCGATCGGCACATCGACGAAATCCGGATCGCCGTAATAGGCCTCGCGGTCGGCGAAGGCGAGCTTCATGGATTCGACCACCGTGTGGATGAATTCGGCGCTGGTCGCCCCCATGGCGGCAAGATCGAAGCCCTTCAGGAGCGCCAGCGTCTGGAGGAAGACCGGGCCCTGGCCCCAGGGTCGAATCTTGTTCACCCGGTAGTTATGGTAGTCGTAGGTCTGCGGCGCGTCGTAGCTCGCGGACCAGTTGGCCATGTCGTCGGCGGTCAGCACGCCGCGATGGCGCGAGCCGCTCTGGTCCATGACTTCCGTCTTGCGCACGAAGGCGTCGATGGCCTCGGCCACGAAGCCCTTGTAGAAGGCGTTGCGCGCCGCTTCGATCTGAGCCTCGCGGTCGCCGCCCTTGGCTTCGCCCTCGCGGATGATGCGCTTCCAGGTATCCGCGAGTTGCGGATTACGGAACAGCTGGCGCGGCTTCGGAACCTCGCCGCCGGGCAGGAAGACGGCGGCCGTCGTGGGCCATTCCGTCTCGAAGAACTCCTTCAGGCCCTTGATGGTGTCGGCCACGCGCGGCAGCAGGGGATGTCCCTGTTCGGCATAATAGATCGCAGGTTCCAGCACGTCCCTGAGCGAGAGCAGGCCGTGGTCGCGCAGGAGCAGCATCCAGGCATCGAAGGCGCCGGGCACCACCGTGGCGAGGAGGCCGTTGCCGGGAATGAGCTTGAGGCCCTCGTTCTTGTAATGCGCGATGGTGGCGCCTGCCGGAGCCGTGCCCTGGCCGCAGAGTACTTCGACCTTCTTGGTCTTGGCCGAGTAGAACACGGCCGGCACTTCGCCCGACGGTCCGACCAGATGCGGTTCGACCACCTGCAGCACGAACGCGGAGGCGACGCAGGCGTCGAAGGCATTGCCGCCCTTTTCGAGCATGGACATGCCCGCGGCGGATGCGAGCCAATGGGTCGAGGTGACGATGCCGAAGGTGCCGAGGATCTCTGGCCGTGTCGTAAACATGATGCTTTATCCGAGGTTGGCGTTATTTTTTACTGTTCGCGGGGGTCGAGCGCGTCGCGCAGGCCGTCGCCGAGGAGATTGAAACCGAGAACGATCAGGAAGATCGCGGAGCCCGGGAAGATCGACATCCAGGGAGCCTGATCCATGAAGTTCTTGGCAGTGTTGAGCATGGAGCCCCAGGAGGGGTTCGGCGGCTGCTGGCCGAGGCCGAGGAACGAGAGGCTCGCTTCCGCGATGATGGCGGTCGCGATGGTGAGCGTTCCCTGGACCAGGATCGGCGGAAGCACGTTCGGAAACACGTAACGCACCAGGATCCAGAAATCGGGCAGCCCGATGGCGCGTGCGCCCTCCACATAGTCTTCTGCCTTCACGGTCAGCACCTGTCCGCGGGTGAGACGGATGAAGATCGGCATGGCGGAGAGACCGATGGCGATCATCGCATTGGTAAGACTGGGGCCAAGGAAGGCGGCCAGCGCGATGGCGAAGATCAGGAAGGGGATCGCCAGCATGGCATCGGTGGCGCGCGAGATCGCGGCGTCGACCCAGCCGCCGAAATAGCCCGAGATAAGACCGAACGGCACGCCGAGCACGATGGCGATGGTGACCGACACGACGCCGGCCATGATGGACGCCCGGGCGCCCCAGAGCATGCGGGAGAGAAGATCGCGCCCGAGTTCGTCGGTGCCGAACCAGAACAGGGCCGAGGGTGCCTTGCGGATGCTCGTGAAGCTCGGCTTCACGGGATCGTACGGGGCGAAATAGGGCCCGACGAGGGCGACGAGAACGAAGAACAGCACGATGGCGGCGCCGAGCACGGCACTCTTGTTCCTCAGGAACTTGGCGAGGACGCGACTGCGCTTCTTGGGCAGCGCGACCTCGTCGGCGATAACGGCTGTGGCGGTCATGCGGCGTGCCTCAGGCGGGGATTGACGAGAACGTAGAGGACATCGGCCAGCAGGTTCATGAAGATGAAACCGACCGCCGTGCAGAGGACGACGCCCTGCACCACCGCGTAGTCGCGGTTGAACACCGCATCGACGATGAGCTTGCCGAAGCCCGGGATGGTGAAGATCTGTTCCGTGAGCACGGCGCCTGCGAGAAGCTCGCCGAAGAGCAGGGTGGACAGGGTCACGATGGGCACGAGCGCGTTGCGCAGCGCGTGTTTCAGGATGACCTTCCTGGACAGGAGACCCTTGGCGCGAGCGGTGCGGATGTAGTCGGAGCGCATGACGCCGAGCATTGCGCTGCGGGTATGACGCATGAGGCTGGCTGCGAGACCGGTGCCGAGTACGAAGGCCGGCATGAGCATGGTCTTGATGTTGAGCCACAGGTCTTCGGTCGGCGGCACATAGCCGGAAGCGGGCAGGAGCTTCCAGCGCACCGAGACCAGCATGATGAGCATGATGCCGAGCCAGAAATTGGGAATGGACAGGCCCGACAACGCGATGACGTTGGCCGTGTAGTCGACGGCCGTTCCTTTTCTCACTGCCGAGATGATGCCGGCCGGAATGCCGATGGCGAGCGCGACGATCATAGCCATGATGGCGAGTTCGATCGTGACCGGCAGCTTGCTCATGATCAGGTCGAGCACCGGGATGTCGGTGCGCAGCGAAATCCCGAGATTGCCGGTCAGGGCCGAGCCGATCCAGGCGAAGTACTGGACCGGGATGGGATCGTCCAGGCGGTACTTTTCGCGCAGGAACGCGAGCACCTGCGGATCGCGCTCCTCGCCCGCCATGGTGAGAACCGGATCGCCCGGCAGGAGCTTCTGCAGGGCGAAGACCAGGAGCGACACGATGATCAGTGTCGGAATGGCAATCAGTATTCGTCGTCCGATGTAGCGCAGCATCCGCTCGTGGAACCCATATCGAGGAAGGGCGGGGGCGTGCCCGGCTCGAAGGCCGGGCACGCTGCTTTTCAACTAGATCAAGAGGCGAACTTCACGCCCTTCAGGCGTATCATGCCGTCCGGATAGGGCTTGAAGTTCTGGACCTTCTTCGTGTGAACGAAGGGCCAGGGCTGATAGTAGGTGTAGATGATCGGCAGATCCTGCTTCAGGATCTCCTGAGCCGAATCGTAGAGCTGCTTGCGCTTGGCCTCGTCGTTCGTGACGCGGGCGTCGTTCAGCAGCTTGTCGACCTGCTCGTTGCAGTAGCGGCCATCATTGAGCGCGCCCTTGCAGGTGACGAAGGGGTGGATGTTGCCGTCGGGATCGACGCGACCGGACCAGCCGATCACGTTCACGTCGAAGTTGCCCGCCTGAGCTTCCTTCTGCATGGCCGCGAACTCGGTCGGGCGCAGCGAGATGTCGAAACCAGCTTCGGCCGCCATCGCCTGGATGATCTCGGCGATCTGCTGAGCCGTGGTTCCGGTGCCGAAAGTCAGTTCGAGCTTCACCCGGTCGACACCGGCCTCCTTCAGGAGCTGCTTGGCCTTGGCCACGTCACGCTCGTTGGCCTTGAACTTCGGGTTGTTGTAAGGGCTCGCTTCCGGGAAGGGCTGACCCGCGGGCGGATAGATGCCAGCGCCGACCACCTCGTTGATGACGTTGCGGTCGATGGACAGCTCAAGGGCCTGCCGGACGCGCTTGTCCTGACCGAGCGGGGTCTTGGAACGCTCACCGTTGTTGGTGTTGATCGTCAGGCCCTGGTAGCCGATGCCGGAGACGGGGGCAAAGACCAAGCTCGAGTCGCTCTTGACGGCCGGAACGTCGCTCGGCGCCAGACGCTCGAGAAGGTCGAGGTTGCCGGAGCGCACATTGGCGAGGCGCACGGTCGTATCCGGAATGGGCTGGAACACGACGCGCTCGAAGTTGTAGTTCTTCGCGTCCCAGTAATCGGCGAACTTCTCGAGCACGATGCGGTCGTTCTGAACGCGCTCGACGAACTTGTAGGGACCCGAGCAGACCGGCTTCTGGCCGAAGTCGGCGTTGCCGAGCGCCTTCGGCGACATGATCATGCCGGCGCGGTCGGAGAGTTGGGAGAGCAGGGTCGCGTCGGCGCGGGAAAGGTTGACCTTCACGGTCAGGTCGTCGACGACCTCGACATTGTCCACCGATGTCAGCTCGCTCTTGCGCAGGGAGTCCGGCAGGGTGCGGGCGCGGTCGATATTCGCCTTCACGGCAGCGGCGTTCATGGGCTCGCCGTCATGGAACTTGACGCCGGGACGCAGCTTGAAGGTCAACGACTTGCCGTCGTCGCCCCAGTTCCACTCGGTGGCGAGTTCGGGTGTGAACTTCAGGTCGGGCGTGATGTCGACGAGCTTGTTGCACAGCGACGTGAATACGATGCGCCCGACGAAGGTGCGCGCGCGGTGCGGATCGAGCACATCGGGATCTTCGTTCAGGCCAATGCGCAGGGTCTGCGCGGAGGCTGCGGTGCTCGCCAGGAGCCCCGCGGCCAAAGCAAGGAGAAGTCTCTTCTTCATTCCATGTCCTCCAGTTGTTCTCTGGTTGTCGTCCTCTGAGTTCAAGGGCTCGTCGCGACGGGCTTGTCCTGCCGTTCGCGCCAAGTTCGGTAGAGCGCCAGGCGCTTCGCGAGCGCAGCGCTCGGGGGCGGCGCGCTGATGGAGCCGGCGCCCGCTCCCTGAATTTCGCGCCAGAAATGGCAGGCAACCTGCCGTCCGTCCGGCGCGGTTTCGAGCGCCGGATGCTGCTCCTTGCAGAGAGCCCGGGCATGGGGGCAGCGGGTATGAAAGCGGCAGCCTGAGGGGGGAGCGGCGGGGCTCGGCACGTCGCCCTGGAGCAGCGCCTTCGGCTGGCGGTTCGTGGGGCTCGGGATCGGGATCGCGGCGAGCAGCGCCTGGGTGTAGGGATGCAGCGGATTGTCGAAGAGAGCGTCCGTGTCCGACAGCTCCACGATCTCACCGAGATACATCACCGCGACCCGGTCGCTCATGTGACGGATGACGGCAAGGTCATGGGCGACGATGACGAGAGTCAGGCCGAAGCGGTTCTTCAGGTCTTCGAGCAGGTTGATGATCTGCGCCTGGATCGACACGTCGAGCGCCGAGACCGGCTCGTCGCCGACGATCAGCTTGGGATCGCCCGCGAGCGCCCGGGCGATGCCGATGCGCTGGCGCTGGCCGCCGGAAAACTCGTGCGGATAACGGTCCGCATGGGTCGGCAACAGGCCGACCGTGCGCATGAGGTCCGCGACGCGTTCGCGCTTCTCGCGCCCGCTCGCCAGATTGTGCAGCCAGATCGGCTCGGCGATGATGTCGCCCACGTTCATGCGCGGGTTGAGGGACGCGAAGGGGTCCTGGAAGATGATCTGCAGCTCGCGCCGCAGCTTGCGCAGCTCGCCCTTGTCGAGCTTCACGATCGAGCGGCCCTCGTAGCGCACGTCGCCTTCGGTCGCTTCGATCAGGCGCAGCAGGAGGCGGCCCAGGGTGGACTTGCCGCAGCCGGATTCGCCCACGACCGCGAAGGTCTCGCCGCGCCGGATGCCGAGGGACACGCCGTCCACGGCGCGCACTATGGTCGGCTTGGACAACAGGCCGCCACCGCCGAAATGCTTCTTCAGGCCGATCCCTTCGAGCACGATGTCGTCAGCGGGCATCACGCTCATAGGGCGGCTCCACGGTGGATTTCGAGAGGGGCGTACCAGCAGCGCGCCTTGTGGCCGGGCTTGATCTCAGTGAGCGGCGGCGGATCATTGGCGCAATGGCTGTCGGAGAACGGGCAGCGCGGCGTGAAACGGCAGCCCTTGGGCATCAGCTCGGCCGGTGGAACGGTGCCGCGGATCGTGGCGAGGCGTCCCTGGCGCTTCCCGAGCGACGGAACGGAGCCCATGAGCCCGATGGTATAGGGGTGCTGCGGGTCATCGAAGATCGCCTCGACGGGCCCGCTCTCGACTACGCGCCCCGCATACATCACGGCGACCTCGTCGGCGACTTCCGCCACAACGCCGAGGTCGTGGGTGATGAGGATCATGGCCGTGCCGGTCTCCTCCTGCAGGCGGCGGATGAGCGTGAGTATCTGCGCCTGGATCGTCACGTCGAGCGCGGTGGTCGGCTCGTCGGCGATCAGGAGCTGCGGGTCGTTGGCGAGCGCCATGGCGATCATCACGCGCTGGCGCATGCCGCCCGACATCTCGTGCGGATAGGCGCGCAGGCGCTTCTCGGGCGCGGGGATGCGCACCTTCTTGAGCATGTCGAGCGCCCGCTCCCAGGCTTCGGCCTTGGACACCTTGCGGTGGCGGACGATGCCTTCCGCGATCTGGTCGCCGATGGTGAAGGCCGGGTTGAGCGAGGTCATCGGCTCCTGGAAGATCATCGCCATCCGGTCGCCGCGCAGGTCGGCCCGCTCGCGCTCGTCAAGCGTCAGAAGGTCTTGGCCACCGAACATGGCCGAGCCGGCGACGATCCGGGCCGGCGGCGTCGGCAGGAGGCCCATGAGGGCGAGCGACGTCACGCTCTTGCCGCAGCCGGATTCGCCCACGATGCACAGTGTCTTGCCCTTGCGCACGGAGAAGGACACGTCGTCGACGACGTTCACGCCCTTGGGCGCGCCGTCGAAGCGGACGGAAAGACCTTGAACGTCGAGCAACGGCGGCTCCGCGTCCAGCCCGATCGTGCCCGGCTCGTGAATATGCGTCCTCGATTGCTGCGTTGCCTCAAGTCCCATGGAGACGTTGATCCTCGGTGTTTTCGGATATTGCTTGTTGTGGATCCTTGCCGTCGGGCAGGGGGCTCATCATGACCTTCAACAACCCGTCACGCACCAGTTCGAGGTGTTCGCGCATGGCCTGTTCCGCCGCATGGGCCTCCCGCTGGGCGATGGCCGCGATCACGCGCCGGTGCTGGTCCACATAGACCTGCTGCCGGGCTCCCGAGCGGGCCCGCTCGCGCAGAAGGCGCCATGTGGCGTCCTGGCGAATGCGGTCGACCATGTCGAAGATCGCCAGGAGAAGCGAATTGCCCGCGACCTCCGCGATGGCGCGATGCAGGGCGCTGTCCCAGAGTTCACGGCCATCGGCATCGGACATCGAGGCGGTCTTGTCGGCCAGATGCAGGAGCCTTTCGATGTCGCCGTTCGAGGCGCGCAGGGCCGCGAGACGGGCGAGTGCCGGCTCGATCTCCAGGCGCACGTCCATGACTTCGAGCGGATTGGTTCGCCGGGACAGCTCGTCGAGATCTGACGGCTGCTCCGGAGGGCGGGGACCGAGAAAGGTCCCTTTTCCCTGGTGGCGCCAGATCCGCCCTTCGGCCTCCAGCACCTCGAGCGCCCGCCGCAGGGCGCGCCGGCCGATGCCAATCTGCGCCGCCAGAACCCGCTCCGACGGGAGCCGCTGCTCCCCGTCGAAGGAGCCGTCTTCCAGCAGGGCTCGAAGCCGCCCGAGGGCGAAGTTCGAGCTATCCAGCAATGGATCGAGGTTGGACATAGAGATCCGGCGATGGTTGAACCAATCTTGCTAGTGGTCCATAGAAGACGATCTATTGTTTCGTCTCTTTGGGCTGCCACGAAACAAGGCTAGCTCAAGGCTGAACCAATTTGCAACTGGTTCAGTGATGGTTCTCTGCTCACCGGGTGCCGGAACATTGGCCAGAAGGGGCCGAAAAGCGGCTTTTCCACTCTGCGCGATCCTCGATATCTGCCTAAAGTTTACGCAACGAAAGTCTAAAAGCCCGCAGCCACCCAGGGCAGACGGATTTGGCCCGAAACTTGCATCATAGTGTCGAGGTTCAACAGGCGTGCGCAACGAGAGCATTCAGGAACTTGACCAACGATACACAAACCGGTCAGCGGCCTCTTCGCGTTGCGATCATCGAGGAAAACAGCATCCGGGCGGCCATTCTCGTCGATGGATTGCGCGAGGCCGGGATCCTCGACGTGGAGGTCATCGAGACCATGACCAACATGCTCCGGCGCCTGAGCACCATCGATCCGGATGTGATCATCATCGGCATCGAGAACCCTAGCCGTGACGTGCTGGAGCAGATGTTCCAAGTCTCCAAGCTGGTATCGCGTCCCGTGGCCATGTTCGTGGACCGCTCCGACGGCGCCATGATTCAGGCTGCCGTCGAGGCGGGCGTTTCGGCTTATGTGGTCGACGGGATGCTCTCCGGATCTCTCGGCCGTTATGGTGTCGAACGTCTCGCGGAGCGACCAGCGCTGGAGCGGATCTCTCGTGGCTCTCGGCCGGGCCAGCGAATGCCGGGATCCGTCGAAGCCCGTCATCATCGGCGTGGGGCGCGTTTTCGGGCGGACCTCTCGTGCGAAATGCCGGATGCCCGAACAGCCTGTCCTGCTCGACGCGACGGCTTGAACATGCTGGAAGGACGCCGCATCACCGTACCCGAGAGCCGGGAACTCGATCTGTTCACGCGGATGCTTGAGCGGCATGGCGCCATTGCGGTGCGTTGCCCGCTCGTATCGATCCACGATGCGGAGGATCCGCGTCCTGTCGACGCTTGGCTCGAACGGCTCGTCGAGGACCGGCACGACATCGTGGTTCTCTATACGGGGGAAGGATTATCCCGCCTTCTCGGCCTCGCGCGGCGAAGGGGCATCGAGGCGGATGCGATCGCCGCGCTGAGCAAAGTCCTCAAGGTCGCGCGCGGCCCCAAACCGGCCAAGGTCCTGCGCGGCATCGGTCTCGCGGTGGACGTGATCGCCGAGGAACCGACGACGGCCGGGTTGATGCGGACCATGTCCGGTCTTTCCATCGCGGATAAACGGGTCGGCGTGCTGCTCTATCCGGGCGGCGAGGAGGCCTTGCCGCAATTTCTCGAAGCGGCAGGCGCGCAGGTCGATCCCGTGCTGAGTTACGGCTATGCGTCGGATGAGGAGGACGAACGTGTCCTCGGGCTCATCCGGGAACTCGCATCCGGCGGCATCGACATCATAGCCTTCACCAGTACGGCCCAGGTCCGGCGGCTGCAGGATGTCGCGCGGCGGTTCGGCATGGATGCCGACTTGAATGCGGCCATGAGGCGGACCCCGATTGCTGCCGTCGGACCCGTCACGGCGGAGGCAGTCGCGAAAGCCGGATGGCCTGTCGGCGCGATGCCGCACGACAGTTATCACCTCAAGCCGCTCGTGACAGCCTTCGGCCGGATCTTGTCCTGAGAGCCGGTCGTCAGCGCTCCCCTTTGAGGCCCTCATCGGATTCGAGAAGCGCCCGCAGGCCTTCGCGATAGGTCGGGTAGCGAAGCGCCACGCCGAGTTCCGCCTTGATGCGCGTGTTCCGCACGCGCTTGTTGTCGGAGTAGAAGGAACGCGCCATCGGCGTCTGCTCGGCCTCGTCGAAAGATATCTCCGGGGGAGGCTCTCGACCCAGCAACTCTGCCGCATAGGCGATGACATCCTGCGGCGGGCCGGGTTCGTCGTCCGCGACGTTGTAGATGGCGTTCCGGCTCGGGTGCTCCATCGATGCCATGAGAACCCCTGCGATGTCGGCCGTGTGGATTCGGTTGAACACTTGACCCGGTTTGACGATGCGCTTGGCGGTGCCCTCCGCGACCTTCACGAGAGCATTGCGGCCCGGGCCGTAGATGCCGGCCAGTCTGAAGATCTGTACGGCGAAGGGTGCACTTTCGCCGAGGGCGAGCCATTCCTGTTCGGCCGCTATTCGATGGCGCGAGCGGATCGTCGCCGGATCGGGCGTCGTCGTCTCGTCGACCCAATTGCCATCCGCATTGCCATAGACGCCCACGGTCGACAGGTAGCCGACCCATCGCAGGCGGGGTGCCGACGCGATGGCTTGAGAAAAATGCGCGAGCACGGGATCGGTCTCGCCCAGCGGCGGGATGGAGACGAGCAGGGCGTCCGCACGGGCGATCCGGTAGGGGATGCCGGGATCGTAACCGGCGCCATCGAACACATAGGCCTGAAGACCTTCCGCTTCCATCGCCCGCGCCTTCTCGGGCGAGCGAACCGTGCCGCCGATGGCCATGAACCGCTCGCGATGGAGGTGGATGAACTGGCGGACCGAATAGCCGAGACCGAAGACGAACAGGTTCATGAAATATCTGTAGCTGATTTCTGCGGGAGCGTCGGGCGACCCTAACGCATCGTGCGGAAAAGGGGAGACAGTTTTTCCTCGTTGTTGTGGCGAGAGGCGCTCTGCTGTGACGTGCCGAGAGTGACACCGCCTGTCATTCCGGGGCGAGCGTGAGCGAGAACTCGGAACCTATATCCGCTGACGATGCAGGAAGACGCGTGACGCTGATCGCTCTTTTTTGCGTCGCCGTGTCTATGGGTTCCGGGTTCGCCTGCGGCGCCCCGGAATGACAGGGGGTTATCTCGCATTCACCTGAACGCGCGATCCTCCATCTCTTCTCTGACGACGACTGCAAGTGTGTTTCCATCCTCACATCCATCATTCGATGACTTGATCGAAGCACCTACATGGGTCCATAACGTCGGGCCGAAACAGGCCGGACTGTCGTCGGTTGAGCTATTCTGCTCCCATCTGTTCCGGCGTGGAGGCGATCCATGGTGTTGACCAATGAGGACGTGGTCGATCTGGTGGCGTTTCGGCACAAGCTTCACAGCGCCCCCGAACTCTCCCGGCAGGAGGTTCAGACGGCACGGCACGTTCGTGCCTTCCTGGCTTCCACACGCCCGGACCAGATCATGACCGGCCTCGGCGGGCACGGCATCGCGGCGGTCTACGAGGGCAGGGCTCCGGGGCCCACCGTCCTGGTCCGAGCGGAACTCGACGGCTTGCCTATCGAGGAAATCTCCGATCGTCCCTATCGCTCCGCGACGCCCGGCAAGGCGCATCTCTGCGGCCATGACGGGCACATGGCGATCCTGGCCGGTCTTGCGCGCGCGCTCGGCCGCAAGCGCCCGCAGCGCGGCCGCGCCGTCTTGCTGTACCAACCGGCGGAAGAGGACGGTTCGGGAGCCGCTGCCGTCGTGGCCGATCCTCGATTCCGCGAGATCAGTCCGGATTATGCCTTCGCCCTGCACAATCTTCCCGGTCTGCCGTTCGGCCATGTCGCATTGGTGGAGGGGCCGGTCAGTTGCGCGTCCCGGGGCATGCGCATCGTCCTGAACGGCAAGACCGCTCACGCGTCGATGCCGGAGACGGGCCTTTCTCCAGTGGCCGTCGTGGCCGAACTGACGCCCGCTCTGACCGCACTGGGCCGGGGCGGCACCTTGGACGAAGGGTTCTCCATGGTGACGATCACTCACGTGAAGATCGGCGAACCTTCCTTCGGGGTGGCCCCGGCCCGCGCCGAGATCTGGGCGACCCTGCGCACCTTGACCGATGCCGGGATGGAGGACCTCTGCGTCAGCGCCGAGCATCTGGTCCTGAGCGCTGCACGGGAGAAAGGGCTGAGCGTCGAAATCTCCCATGACGACATCTTCGCGCATTGCGAGAACGCACCGGAAGCCGTCGCTGAGCTTCGCCGTGCCCTCGACGAGGAAGGCGTGCCGCACGGCAGCGGCCATCTCCCCATGCGGGCGTCGGAGGATTTCGGGCGCTTTGGCCAGAAGGCGCCCGCCGCCATGTTCTTCCTCGGGGCCGGCGAGAACCATCCGAGCCTGCACAACCCCGACTACGATTTCCCGGACGACCTGATCCGCATCGGTGTCCGCGTGTTCATGCGGACCTTGCGGAATTTGTTGGGATAGAGCTCTGCGGTGTCATCCCCGGCGCACGAAGTGCGGGAAGGGGATCCATGGCGTTGCGCTTGATCGTGGGTTCCCTTCCCCTGCGCTTCGCTCCGGCCGGGAATGACATCCGCGACGTCATCACCGGCCTTGTGCCGGTGATCCCGGTTGGAAAAGCGCCGCGCTTCACATCATCGGGATGGCCGGGACAGGCCCGGCCATGACGTGGCGGGCATTCTCGCCGACGAACCATGCGTCGGGTGACGCACCCTAAAGCGGCAGGTCCCGCAGTGCCGACACGGCCTGCATGACGCCGCGCAGTTCGGCGAGGCCTCTCATGCGGCCGATGGCGGGATAGCCGGGGTGCGTGGGCTTGCCGACATCGTCGAGGAGTTCGTGGCCGTGGTCCGGCCGCATGGGGATGCGCCAGTGCGTCTCGCCCGCATCCTTGCGGCGCTTCTGCTCTCCGAGAAGCACCGTGACAAGGGCCACCATGTCCGTGTCGCCGCCGAGATGGTCGGCTTCCATGAAGGTGCCGTCCGGCTCCTTGGCGACGTTGCGCAGATGAGCGAACCAGATCCGGTTCGAGAAGCGTTTCGCGATGGCCGGAACGTCGTTGACGGGATTGGCCCCGAGGGAGCCGCTGCACAAGGTGAGGCCGTTGGCGGGGGAATCGACGGCATCGAGGATGAACGCGATGTCGTCCGCGTTGGACACGATGCGGGGCAGTCCCATGAGCGGACGCGGCGGATCGTCGGGATGGATGCACATCCGGATGCCGACTTCCTCCGCGGTCGGAATCACCTCGCGCAGGAACCGGGCGAGGTTCTCGCGTAAGGCGCGGGCGTCGATATCCTTGTAGCGCTCGAGCATGACGCGCAGGCCCGGCACGTCATAGCGGTCATAGGCGCCCGGCAGGCCCGCCATGATGTTGGAGAGAAGCTTCCGCCGGTCGGCTTCGGACGAGCGGAGATGCCAGTCCTTCGCGCGCGTCAGCACATCGGGGGCGTAATCCGCCTCGGCGCCCGGGCGCTCCAGCATGAAGCAATCGAAGGCCGCGAATTCATGAATGTTGAAACGCAGGGCCGTCGCGCCGCCCGGAAGAGGATAGGCGAGCTCCGTGCGGGTCCAGTCGACCACCGGCATGAAATTGTAGCAGATCGTCGTGACACCGCATTGCGCGAGGTTGCGCATGGACTGGCGGTAATTGTCGAAAAGGCTCGTCAGGTCGCCTTCGCCGATCTTGATGCGCTCGTGGATCGGCAGGCTCTCGACCACGCTCCAGCGCAGGCCGAGCGAGGGATCGGCGGCAATCAGCGCCTTGCGCTTCTCGATCTCCTCGACGCTCCAGATCACCCCATAGGGAATCTGATGCAGGGCCGTGACGATGCCCGTCGCGCCCGTCTGTCGGATGTGGGAAAGCTGAACGACGTCCTCGGGGCCGAACCAGCGCCAGGTCTGTTCCATGATTGCCTCTTAGTGGTGGTGCCGAACATGGGCGTCGGCGGAAGTTCCGAATTCTTTCGTCGTGGAGGTCACGCGCTGAGCACCTCCGGCAGAGCATCGGACTCAGGCTCGAACAGGTCCGGATGCTTCGCGGCGAGCTCGGGCAGGGAGCGAAGGATTTCGCTCAGGTGCTGATGCATGGCCTTTTCGGCCGCCGCGGGATCGCCGGCCCTGATGGCCTCCACGATTTCCGCGTGCTGCGCGACGATGAGGTGGCGCGGGGTTGCCTGCGTCACGTCGAGATAGCGCACCCGGTCCATCTGCGGCTTGACGTCCTCGATCATGCGCCACGCGGCGGGCCGCCCGGCCGCTTCCGCGAGAAGCCGGTGAAACTCCTCGTCGAGGGCCATGAAATCGTCCGACGAGGTGGCGCGTTGGGCACGACGCTGCCGGGTCAGGCTGGCATTCAGCTCGGCCAGAAGCACGGGCGTGGCCTTCAGGGCCGCCTCCCGTACGACGGCGCATTCGACCGCCACGCGGATGAAGCGCGCATCCTCGACGGCGGCGCGCGAGATCTTGACCACCTGCGTGCCCCGTTGCGGCAGGACCCGCACGAGGCCGGCCTCGCTCAGCTTGATCAAAGCCTCGCGCACCGGCGAGCGGCTCACGCCGAATCGCTGCGCCAGATCCTGCTCGGAGAGCATTTCACCGGGTGCGATCTTCATGCTGACGATGGCTTGACGAAGGGCGCGCGTGACCTGCCGGGCCATGGGTTCACGGCTGCTGTCGAGCTTCGCGAGGGCTGGTCTATTGGTCATAAGTGGCACACTACCATACTAGTAGACCGTTGCAAAGGATCGGCGATGGGCTTAAGGTTTGTTCCATGAGGCGCTCGCAACCGGTTCGCGAAGTGGACATTGGGCGAAGCGTCGAGGGAGTACGCCATGTTGATCCACCCGGACCGGCTGTTTCCTGTCGAGCCCGCCGCCCGCGATGTGGCGCGCAGGCTCTATGCGCAGGTGCAGGACCTGCCAGTCGTCTCCCCGCATGGCCATACGGATCCGCGCTGGTTCGCGGAGAACGAGCCGTTCCCGGATCCGGCGACGCTCTTCGTCATCCCCGACCACTACATCTTCCGCATGCTCTACAGCCAGGGCGTGCGTCTGGAAGACCTCGGGATTCCGGCAAAGGACGGCTCTCCCGGCGAACGCGATCCGCGGGCGATCTGGCGTCGCTTCGCGTCGCATTACCACCTCTTCCGCGGAACCCCTACGCGCCTGTGGCTCGACCATACCTTCGCGACCCTGTTCGGCTTCACGGAGCGGCTCTCGGCCGCGAACGCGGACGCCTATTACGACCGCATCGACGCCGCGCTTCGCACGCCCGAGTTCCGCCCGCGCGCACTCTTCGAGCGTTTCCGCATCGAGGCCATCGCCACGACGGAAAGCCCGCTCGATCCGCTGAAGCATCATGAGACGATCCGGCAGTCGGGCTGGAAGGGCAGGGTGGTGACGGCCTATCGCCCGGACCCGGTCGTCGATCCCGAATTCGAAGGCTTCCGGCAGAATCTCGCGCGCTTCGGTGAGATCACAGGATGCGACACCTCCACCTGGAGCGGTTATCTGGATGCGCACCGAAAGCGGCGCGCGTTCTTCCGCGACTACGGTGCGACGTCCACTGATCACGGCCACCCCACCGCACGGACGGCCGATCTCTCCCCGGCCGATGCGGAAGCCCTGTTCCGCCGCGTCTCGTCCGGTGACGCGACGCCGGAGGATGCGGAGCTGTTCCGCGCCCAGATGCTGACCGAGATGGCCGCGATGAGCGTCGAGGACGGCATGGTGATGCAGCTCCATCCCGGCTCCTTCCGCAACCACAACGACGCGCTCTATCGCCGTTTCGGCCGCGACATGGGGGCCGACATCCCGCTGCAGACCGATTACGTCCGCGCGCTCAAGCCGCTGCTCGACCGCTTCGGCAACGAGCCGGACTTCACCTTCATTCTCTTCACGCTCGATGAAACGAGCTATTCGCGCGAGCTGGCGCCGCTCGCGGGGCATTACCCGGCCTTGAAGCTCGGTCCCGCCTGGTGGTTCTTCGATGCGCCGGAAGGCATGCGCCGGTTCCGCGAGCTCACGACGGAGACGGCGGGCTTCTACAACACGGTCGGCTTCAACGACGACACGCGCGCCTACCTGTCCATCCCGGCGCGGCACGACGTGGCCCGCCGGGTGGACTGCGCCTATCTCGCCAACCTCGTGACGACCCATCGCCTCGACGAGGACGAAGCGCACGAGCTGGCCTACGATCTCGCCTATCGCCTCGCCAAAGAGGCCTACAAGCTGTGACACGGGACATGGCCGGCCATGATGAGCCATGTCGCACAGAACGGGAGGAAGACATGACGAACCTGATCACCAGGCGGACTTTCGTCGGCGGTGTCGCCGGCGCCGCCGGCGTTGCAACCCTCGGCGGCAAGGCTTTCGCGCAGGCGACCCTGCCCACGAGCCCGGTTACCCTCAACATCATCGACGTCGCCGGCAACCTGGCGCTGACCCAGAAGGCCATCGAGAATTACCGCAAGGCGAAGCCCAATCTCGTTTCGCGCATCACCTTCACCAAGGCGACGGCGCCGGAACTCGCGGGCAAGATCAAGGCGCAGCAGGATGCGGGCCGGGTCGACATCGACCTCGTGCTCACCGGCACCGACGCGCTCTCCGCCGGCATCGAGCAGAAGCTGTGGGTCGACCTGATCCCCGGACAGGCGAACTCCCTGCCGAAGCTCGACGACATCTACCTCGCGCCCGCCGCCAAGATGCAGGGGCTGGCCAAGGGGCAGGGCGTCGTCGTGACCTATTATCCGTCGGGCCCGCTCCTCGAATACATGCCCGACAAGGTCAAGAACGTGCCGACCACGGCCGAGGAACTCCTGGCCTACACCAAGGCCAATCCGGGACGCTTCCTCTATGCGCGCCCGGCGAATTCCGGTCCGGGCCGCACCTTCATCATGGGCCTGCCCTACATCCTCGGCGACAGCAACCCGCAGGATCCGGCCAAGGGCTGGGACAAGACCTGGGCCTACCTGAAGGAGCTCGGGCAGAACATCGAGTATTATCCGTCGGGCACCGGCGCGGTCATGAAGGAACTCGGCGAAGGCTCGCGCGACATGACCGTGTCGACCACCGGCTGGGACATCAACCCGCGCGTCCTCGGCGTCGTGCCGAAGGAGGCCAAGGTGGCGGCGCTCAAGGGCTTCCACTGGGTGGCTGACGCCCACTACATGTGCGTGCCCAAGGGCCTGCCCAACGAAAAGATGGCGGTTCTCCTCGATCTCATGAGCTTCCTGCTCACCAAGGAGCAGCAGGCCTACACCTACGATGAAGGCTACTTCTATCCGGGTCCTGCCGTGAAGGGCGTGACCCTCGACATGGCGCCCGCTGAGAGCCAAGCGGCCATCAAGGAATTCGGCCGTCCCGAATACGAGAAGTGGATCGCCGAGAACCCCATCGAACTGCCGCTCCAGCCAGACCAGATGGTCGTCGCCTTCCGCATGTGGGACGAGCAGGTCGGCGGCGGCAAGCGCAAGTAAGACGAAGAACAAGGACCCGCGATGACCATTGCCCTTTCCCAGTTCGACGAAGTGCGGCTCGACCATGTGAGCCGCGACTTCGGGGCGCTCAACGCTCTGCGCGACATTTCCCTCACGATCCGGCGGCGCGAGTTCATCGCGCTGCTCGGGCCTTCGGGCTGCGGGAAATCGACGACGTTGAACTGCATCGCGGGCCTTCTGCCTGTGACCGGCGGGGCGATCTGGCTCGACAAGAGCCGGGTCGACACGCTGCGTCCCGAGGAGCGCGGGTTCGGCATGGTGTTCCAGAACTACGCGCTCTTTCCCCATCTCAACGTGCGCCAGAACATCGGCTTCGGCCTCAAGATGCGGGGCAAACCAAAGGCCGAGATCGACCGCAAGGTGGACGAGGCCCTGAACCTCGTGCGCCTGAAAGGGCAGGAAAACAAGCTGCCGGGCCAGCTTTCCGGCGGCCAGCAGCAGCGCGTGGCGATTGCCCGCGCCATCGTCATCGAGCCGCCGCTGGTGCTGATGGACGAGCCCCTGTCGAACCTCGATGCGAAGCTGCGCCTCGAAATGCGCGCGGAGATCCGGCGCATTCACAACGAACTCGGCGCCACCACCATCTACGTCACTCACGACCAGGACGAGGCATTGTCGCTCGCCGACCGCATCGTGGTCCTGCGCGACGGCGTGGTCCGGCAGGTCGGGACTCCGAAGGAGCTTTACGAGGCGCCGTCCCATCTCGACGTGGCCGATTTCATGGGCTTCCGCAACAAGCTGAAAGGCAAGGTGGTCGGAACCGAAGGCGGCCGTGCCGTTCTCGACGTGGAGGGGGCACGCATCAGCGGCGTCGCCCGCGAAACCCTGTCCGCTGGCGCGACGGCCTATGCGGCCATCCGCCCGGACGACCTCATGGTCGGCGAGGCGGGGCTGAACGCCATCACGGTGACGGTCGACACCATCGAGTATCGCGGCCGCGAATTCGTCGGCACGGCCCATTCGGCCGGCGGCCTCGATTTCGTGTTCCGCTCCCATCAGCCGGTGGAGCCCGGATCGAACGTGCATCTGCGGGCGGACGACCAGCGCGTTCTCGTCTTCGCGGAGCCGATCCAGGGGAGGCATTGATGGATGCGCTGACCCACGCGACTCCTGTCGAGCACGGGCCCAGCCTGCGCCAGCGTCTCGCGGCCCGGGGCTTCGATGCGGTGACCCTGCTCGTCATCCCGGCGGCGATCTTCAGCCTGCTGCTCTTCGTCTATCCCTTCGCCTTCGGGTTCATCCTGTCCTTCGAACCGAAGGCCGGGGGCGACTGGCTCGCCAATTACAAGCGCTTCTTTTCCGATCCGTTTCTCTACGACACGATCGGGAACACGCTCCGGCTCGCGATCCCCGTCACGCTCCTCAACCTGCTGCTGGCGGTGCCGATCGCCTTCCGTGTGCGCCTCATGCGCCGCCAGCGCCTTCTCACCACGATCCTCGTCCTGCCGATCACCCTCGGCACGGTTCTCGTGGCCGAGGGCCTGCTGAACTATCTCGGGCCGCAGGGCTGGTTCAACCGCACGCTCATGACCTTCGGGCTGATTTCGCAGCCCTTGAAGCTCGTCCACAATTACTGGGGCGTCTTCGCCTCGCTGGTGATCACGGGCTTTCCGTTCACCTTCCTGCTGACGCTCTCCTATGTCACGGGCATCGACCCGGCCCTCGAACAGGCGGCCGCGACGCTGGGCGCCAGCGCGTGGCAGCGCTTCCGCCACGTCTACCTGCCGCTGCTCATGCCGGGCTTCGCCATCACCTTCTGCCTGTCCTTCGTGCAGGCCTTCTCGGTGTTCCCCTCGGCGGTGCTGCTGGGCGAGCCCGCGGGCGTCACCCGCGTCATCTCGATCGCGGCGGCGACGGCGGCCTTCGAGGAATACGACTACTCCATGGCCTCTTCCATCGCGATGATCATGGGCTTCGTGCAGCTCGCCATCGTGGTGGCGGTGCTCGCCTCTCGCGGCCTGTTCTACCGTGGCCCCGCTTCCGGCGCGAAAGGGTAAAGCCGATGATCCGCGACACGACACTCGGCTCCAAGCTCTGGGCGGCGGCCATCTGGTTCCTCGTCGGCTTTTTCGTCATCAACCTGTTCGCCATGATCGCCACCGTGGTGACCAGTTCCTTCGCCACCCGCTGGCTCGGCACGTGGCTGCCGGTCGGTTTCACCACGCGCTGGTATTCCTCCGCCTGGAGCGAGTTCCAGCTCTGGGACGTGCTGGTGGTCACGTTCCAGGTGATCGCCGCCGTGGTGTTCGTGTCAGGCGCGCTCGGCGTGACGGCCGCTTATGCTCTCGCCCGCCGCGAGTTCGCCGGAAAGCGGCTGCTTGTCCTGCTCTTCCTGCTGCCGCTGATGATCCCGCCGATCACCTTCGGCATCCCGCTGGCGACCGTGCTCTACCAGACTGGGCTGGCTGGCACGTTCTGGGGTGTGGTGGCGGCCAATCTCGTGCCGACCGTTCCCTTCGTGATCCTCGTCATGATCCCCTTCATCGAGCAGATCGACCCGAAGATCGAAGCGGCGGCTCGGGTGTTCGGCGCCAACACGTTCAAGCTCTTCATCCACGTACTCCTGCCGCTGCTCCTGCCGGGCATTCTGGCGGCTCTGCTGCTGGTGCTGGTGCGCACCATCGCCATGTTCGAGCTGACCTTCCTAGTGGCGGGCCCGACGAGCCAGACCCTCGTGGTGGCGCTCTACTACGCGGTCTTCGCGGCGGGCGTTCGTGCCGTTCAGTCCATCGATGCCATGGCGGTGATCTATATGGTCACGACCCTGGTCTGGCTGATCATCGCGCTGCGCTTCGTCAACCCGACGCAGATCGTCACCCGCGCCAAGCAGCAGCCGGCGCATTGAGGGTTTGTTCATCGGGCGGGGGGGCGTTGGAGCGTAAGCTCCATTGCTCCCACGTCATCACCGGCCTTGTGCCGGCCATTCCGATCGGAAGAGCGCTGTGCCTCAATCAATCGGGATCACCGACACAAGGCCGGTGATGACAACGGACGTGAGCACCCGTAATAACTTTTCAGGCCAGACCTCGAGGACATCATGTCGGATCGCTTGAACCAAGATTCGCTCGCCGATCTGCCGGAGGGCATCCGCCGTCCCGCCTATGACCGCAGGGCGGTGAGAACCGGAATCGTGCATCTCGGCGTGGGCGCCTTCCATCGGGCGCATCAGGCGGTCTACACCGACGATGTGCTCGCGCTCGATACCGGCTGGGGCATCGTGGCCGCAAGCCTGCGCAGCCCCGATACCTTCGACGCGCTGGCTCCGCAGGACGGACTCTATACGCTCTCAGTGCGTTCGCAGGGCGGCGAGGCGCTGCGCATCATCGGGTCCATCGGCCGGGTCATCGTCGCGCCGCGCGCGACCGAGGAACTCCTCGATGCCATGGCCGACCCACGGACCAGGATCGTCACGCTGACGGTGACCGAGAAGGGCTATTGCCACGATCCGGCGACCGGCGCGCTGAACGAGGCCCATCCCGACATCGTGCATGATCTCGCCTATCCGAAGACGCCCCGCTCCGCGCCCGGCTTCATCGTCGAGGCCTTGCGCCGCCGCAATCGGGCGGGCGTGCCGCCCTTCACGGTCCTCACCTGCGACAACCTTCCCTCCAACGGGCGCACGGTGAAACGGGTTCTCACGCGCTTCGCCGAACTGGTCGATCCGGAATTCGGCAGGTTCGTGGCGAACGAGGTGTCCTGTCCCTCGACCATGGTCGACCGGATCGTGCCCGCGACCAGCGACCAAGACCGCCAACGCATCGCCGAGGCTCTGCACGTGGAGGATGCCTGGCCCGTCGTGACCGAGCCGTTCACCCAATGGGTGATCGAGGACCGCTTCCCGCAGGGTCGGCCGGCCTGGGAGAAGGCGGGAGCCGAGTTCGTCGCCGACGTGGAACCCTATGAGCACATGAAGCTCCGGCTGCTCAACGGAAGCCACTCGACGCTCGCCTATCTCGGCTATCTCGCGGGCTACGAGACGGTGGCCGACACGATGGCCGATCCGGCTTTCGTTCGGCTCATCGAAGGGCTCATGGACGAGGAGGTCACCCCGACGCTCCATATGCCGCCCGGAGCCGATCTCGCCTCCTACAAGCGCGCACTGGTCGAGCGCTTCAAGAACCCGGCCCTGAAGCACCGCACCTGGCAGATCGCCATGGACGGCTCGCAAAAGCTGCCGCAGCGCCTTCTCGGCACCGTCCGCGACCGCCTGCGCGACGGCGCCTCCATCGCGCGCCTCTCCCTCGGGGTGGCGGCGTGGATGCGCTACGTGACGGGCACCGATGAGAAGGGCTCAGCCATCGACGTGCGCGATCCCATGGCGGCGCGCCTGCGGGAGCTGGCCGACCGGGCAGGGGGCTCGGCAGAGAAGCTGGCCAGTGCGCTGTTCGGCGTCCGCGAGATCTTCGGCGACGACTTGCCGAACGACCCGCGCTTCACCGGAGCGGTGACGGCGCATCTGGTGCGTCTTTACGAGAAGGGCGCCAAGCGAACGGTTGCGGAGTTCGGCGCGGAGTAGGCCGGCGCTTCGTGCTACATCCCGCCATAGGGCGACCGGAGATGATACGTCGCTGTCATTCCGGGGCGCCGCAGGCGAACCCGGAACCCATAATCACGACGCGGAAGGAAAGAGCGAGCAGCGTTGCGCCTCTTCCTGCACCGTCAGTGGCTATGGGTTCCGGGCTCCGCTTCGCGGCCCCGGAATGACAGCGATGCATGCTCTCCAACGTCATGGCCGGCCTTGTGCCGGCCATCCCGCTTCTGTGAGGCGCGGCGCTTTTCAAATCGAGATCACCGGCACAAGGCCGGTGATGACGTGAGAGGCCGCCATTGATCGCCTCCGACCGCAATCCTCACTCAGCCGCCAGCTTCGCCCGCTTGCGCTCGCATGATCTGCACCGGCATCCCATCGGCTTGATGAAGGTCTCGAAGTAGTTCTTGCCGTAATTGTAGGTGATCTCGTCGCCCGGCTTGATGCGCTTGATCGCCTTGATGCGGATCCGGCCGCGCGACACGGTGGCCTCGGCGTTCGGGCGGCAGCCGTGATTGATGTAGCGGGCGGTGTTCCAACGCGGCGAGCCGTCGATCGTCCAGCGCTCGCTGATCTCGAACAGGTAGCGCGTGTTGCGACGGCGCTGGACTTCCTCGTTCGTGATCTTCGGCCCGACATACTCGATGATGAAGGCGCCCTTCTCGATCACGTCGGTCGCGAAGAGGCCGAGGCCGGTTTCGGATCTCCCGATGCGAAACGGTCCTTCTGCAGGTTTCATGTTCATCTGAGACGAGGACTCCGAAGCACGCAAACCTCCACGCGGCTCTATTATCGATAAACCCGGAGCAATGAAATTGGGTCCGGACCGAAACTTCTCCAGATCCCGCGCAAGTTTTCGGCATCAAAGCGCGGACGTGCTCATCGCCGCGGTCTCGCAATCGAGCGGCCTCTACACGACTTCCGACGGATCCGAGGCTGAAGCCAGGGCGCGGCGCAGGGTGTCGGCGAAGTTGTCGTACGAGAACGGCTTCGACAATGTCGGGGAATCGCGGAACCGCTCGGGAAGGGAGCGGAAATCGTAGCCCGTCGAGAAGATGAACGGGATGCCGCGAAAGCGCAGAACGTCGGCCACGGGAAAGACCACCGAACCGTCGACATTGATGTCGAGAATGCCGATATCGATATCGGCCTGGAGCGCAAGGGTCAGGGCATGGTCCAGGCGCGCCGCCGGACCTACGATCTCGCATCCGAAATCGAGAACCATGTCCTCGATCAGCATCGAGATCATCGCCTCGTCCTCGACGATCAGGACCCGCTTCCTGCGACCCTCGAACATAGCCCCTCCAAGCCGGATTGCATCTGCATGGCGCCTGGCGGCGTCGCTAAAGCGAATCAGGTGCAACAACTATAGTCGATGGTACGGTACGCCATCACTATCTTAGGTTATTATGACTTGACGCATATCGTAATGCCGACGACCAGCCGAAGTAAAGAGTCTGGGGCATTCCGCTTATAGTTCGCCAAGCACGCGATTTCCGCCCGCACAACCCGCGTCGCCTCTGTGCTGGCCGGTTCGATGGAGACTATCGTCCGCACAGGCAGACCGGGGGCCATGAAGGGTCCGAAATGCTCCGCGCTGTCTCCGGCGCGGCTTCTTGCCTCACAGTCAAGTGACATTGGTCGGGCAAAGCGCTCCACCGGTTGTCTGGGACACGGTTGGTGGCAGGACCTGTCGACGATCTGCCAATGGCATTGGTACCGCGCTCCATCCGTCTTCCATTCGACTGCCGCGAAGGGAAGGGGCTATGGCGACCGCCATGTACCGAATGTCAGGAAGCAGGAGTCAGTGCCTGAGCAACTTTTGGATCAGGGCATCCGCAGCGTGGCTGGTCAAGCCCCAGGCGACCGGCCGGTCGCCGAGATAAACCGTAAACGTCCCGTCCTGCGTGGCCTGCTTGGCTATATGGATCATGAGTTATCCTCATCATGGGAGCCCGGACCCGAGGTCCGTTGTGGAGCCATGATGAAACGAGAGGCGTTTTGCGGGAAGCTTAAATTATGGGCAGTGACATGCCGATGACGCTGCAAAGCGTTGCGAACCAACGGCGGCACAGGCCGTTGGCGTGATGGCACGGCCCAGCCTTGCGGGTACGGGCCGATGGCCGCAGAACGGCAGGATCGATCCATGAAGCTTTTTGAGTGCCAAGCCTGCGGCCAGCCGCTCTACTTCGAGAACAATCGCTGCGAGAGCTGCGGCCGGCGGCTCGGCTGCCTCGCGTCCATTCAGGAAATCAGCGCCCTGGAGCCTGCCGAGGAGGGCCGCTGGAAGGCTTTGGCCCTGCCCGGCACGTCCTTCCGCTTCTGTGCCAATGCCCAGCACGATGTCTGCAACTGGCTGATCCCGGAAGAGGACCCCAACCCCTATTGCCGGGCCTGTCGGCATAATCGAACAGTGCCGGATCTCTCCAGCCCGCGTAACCTCGGCCGCTGGCGAAACCTGGAAACCGCCAAGAGGCGCTTATTCTATACCTTGCTGAAGCTGGGGCTGCCATTGGCGACCCGAGCCGAGGACCCGCAGGGGCTGGCTTTCGACTTCCTGGCCGATCCTGCGGAGAATTCCCCCGACGGTCCCTCCATCCTCACCGGGCACGACAATGGCCTGATCACCATCAACATCGCCGAAGCCGACGATGCGGAGCGGGAAAGGCGGCGCCACAGCATGGGAGAGCCCTATCGGACCCTCCTGGGGCATTTCCGGCATGAGGTTGGCCATTATTTCTGGAATGTGCTGGTCCGCAACGATCCAAGTCTTGAGGGTTTCCGCCGGATCTTCGGGGATGAGCGGCAGGATTACGGCGAGGCCCTGAAGGCTCACTATACCCATGGGCCTAGGGAAAACTGGCAGGAGGAATTCGTCAGCTCCTACGCGGCCTCACATCCTTGGGAGGATTTTGCCGAGACCTGGGCTCATTATCTTCACATCGTCGATACCCTGGAGACCGCCAATGCCTTCGGCCTGAAGGTGCGTCCCAGGATCGTCCGGGGCCCCGAGCTTGCGACGGAAATCGACTTCGATCCGCATCGCGAAACCGATCTGAACCGGCTGGTCACGGCGTGGCTGCCCCTGACATTCGCCGTCAATTCCCTGAACCGCAGCATGGGGCAGCCGGATCTCTACCCTTTCGTCCTTGCTCCTGCGGTCATTGCCAAGCTGGCCTTCATCCATGAGCGGATCCATGGCTCGAGCGCTGGCAAACCGGGGGACCAGAACGGCCATCATGTTCTCAAAGCGGTGATCGGAGGGCTGAATTCTCGCATCGGAGCGCCATAATCCGCATAACACGCCCTTTTGGGACCTTGCGTGAAATGTCTAGGTGTGAGTAGTTATCGTCTTGCCCTCAATGGTTGGGGGCGTTACGCCTATAGCGTTTACGAAACTTGAGACTTTAGAAGGCAGTCCTGATGGGCCGGGGAAATGATCACCGTGATCGCCGACGTCAATTTGGCGGTCAACCCGAAGATCACTGGGGCGATTTCGCTCCTCCAACATCTTATGAACGGCCCATGCGGCAGCAGACATCTTATGGCGCCTCAGCTTCGGGACCAGAGACCGAAGCGCGCGTGAAATGGTTCAATCCTGAGAAGGGCTTCGGATTCGTCGAGATGACCGACGGATCGGGCGAGGCCTTCCTGCACGTCCGGCAGGTCGAGGCGGCGGGCTATTCCGCGCTCGAATCCGGCACGACCCTGGTCATCAAGGTCGGCGCGGGCCAGAAGGGACCGCAGGTCCAGGAAATCGTCAGCGTTGACGCCAGCACGGCCGAACCCGAGCCGCCGCGTGCCGCTCGCGGTCCTCGGCCGATGCGTTCGGGTGGCCCCGGCCAGTCTGGCGGGTTCCCATCTCGTCCGAGCAGCCCGCGGCCCGTCGCCGGCCCGCCGGAGGTTCTGGCCACCGTGAAATGGTTCGATTCCGTAAAGGGCTACGGCTTCGTGTCGGTGGAAGGTGAGAGCAAGGACCTGTTCCTGCACATCTCCGTCGTGGAGCGTGCCGGCCTCAGCCAGCTCGAGCAGGGACAGGCGGTTCGTGTCGCCATCGTCGAAGGCCGCAAGGGCCCCGAAGTCGGCGCCATAGAGCTCGCCTAAGACACATCCAGCCTTTTCGGCGTGAATTAACCCGGGTCTGTGGCCTTCTCCTGTCGGGGAGGGTCGGCCCGGGTTTTTGCGTGTCGAAAGCATGTCGTCCGGGGACGCCATACCCGGTCTCAAAGTGGACCGCACCTTGAGACCGTTCTTCGGGCATTGGACGCGTGATCGGATCCTGAAAGCGCGTCCCGTTCTGACGTTGATCCTTCAGCAGTTGATGCTTCAGCAATGAACCTCTTCGAAGGCCCGCACCCACATCTCGCAGACACCGGACCGGACGATCTCATTGAGTGTGAACTCGATGATCGGAACGGGAAGCATCTGCGACTTGATCAGGTGAATGACCGTTCGTAGGCCCGAGGTCTCGCGCAGGTCGCACTGGCTTACGTCGCCGTTGATCACGACCGTGCAATCCTCCCCGATGCGGGTCAGAAAGGTTTTCATCTCGGCAGGAGTGGCATTCTGCGCTTCGTCCAGGAGAATGAAGGCGTCGCGCCAGGAGCGTCCGCGCATCACCTCGAAGGGCACCATCTCGATATCGCCGTTCTTGACTGCGATTTCGTAAGCGGCCGAGCCGATCCGCTCCTTGATGGCCTCGATGACCGGGGCAGCCCAGGGACCGAACTTCTCCTCCAGGCTGCCGGGGAAGAATCCGAGGGAGCGGCCGCTCGGGACGTTGGGGCGCGTGAGAATGATCTTGCGAATGCGGCGTTGGCGGAAGAGGTCCGCCGCGTATGTCGCTGCAATCCAGGTCTTTCCGGTCCCTGCCGGCCCCAAAACCACGACCTGGGCATTGTTTTTCAGAGCGTCGAGATAATCGTCCTGCGTTGCATTGAGCGGCTTGATGGGAGGGAGGCTGCGCTCGGCCTGGAACTTGGATCCGGTGAGGTCGAAGACCTGCGCTGTTTCAAGGGAGCGGCGGGTCTTGCGTCTCTGCTTCTCATGATGCTTGCTCAATGACCAACTCCGGGTTTGAAACTGCGCACAGAGACCTATCCAGGCGCCGCGCAGAGGCGTCTGGAGGAACTTGCAAGAGAAGGGTTGTTACGAGAGCGAGTCGTTGCGGGCGGTGGATTTCCGCGATCCGGACGGTGAGGATCAACCTGCCTGCCCATCAAAGCCTGTTCTTCAATCTGCCAGTGGCAAACTATCTTTGATTCTGATGACAGTTTACCGCTGCTACGCCTACCTGCGAGTCAAATGTTGAGGCAGCCTGCTTGGTTCCCAGGCATAATCCCTCTGCGAAACGCAGGGCAGAAATAGCTGTGGATGGCGTGGGAGGTGGCTCCCAGGAGGAAAGCCGACACGTCAAATCCTCGCCAATCGCCCCTGCCGGATGGTAAGGATGGCGCCTCGAAAAAAGGCAGTGCGGCATGATCGTCATCTTCGGCTCCATCAATATGGACCTCGTGGCACGGGTTCAGCGGATCGCTCGCCCGGGCGAGACCGTCCTGTCCCGCCGGGCCGACAGCTTCTTCGGCGGCAAGGGCGCCAACCAGGCCGTCGCAGCCGCGCGGGTCAGTCATGGCGGTCCGCTACGGGTCGCCATGGTCGCGGCCATCGGCAACGATCCATTCGGAACGGCTTGCCTCAAGAATCTCGAAGAGAATGGGGTGGACGTGAGCGCCATCCGGGTCACGGACGAGCCTACCGGCTGCGCCTTCATCACCGTCGATGAGACCGGGGAAAACGCCATTACGGTCGCCAGCGGGGCAAACATGGTGTTGAGCGCGGCCGACCTGCCCCAGAGCCTCCTTGCCGAGGCAACTGTTCTGGTCCTTCAGATGGAGGTGCCCATTGCGGATTCGCTGGAGGTCGCCGCACGAGCACGCCGGGCGGGCGTCAAGGTCCTGTGGAATTTCGCCCCGGTGCCGGCCGTCAAGGAGCGATCGGCCATCGCCGAACTCCTGGCCGTGACCGATGTGCTCGTCGTCAACGAGCACGAGGCGCTTGCCATAGCCAACATCGTCGGAGAGCCTTCGGGCGACGATTATCTCAAGGCCGGCGCTGAGATTTCCCGTTCCTTCGGACCGACCTGCATCGTCACGGCGGGATCGCGTGGTGCTTATGCCATGACCCCGGATGGTGCTCAGACCCATGCGACCGCGCGTCCGATTCTCCCGGTCGACACCACCGGCGCCGGGGACACCTTTGTCGGTGTCCTGGCCAATGGGATTGCCGAAGGGCTGGAGATCGGTCCGGCCATGGAGAGGGCCTGCGCTGCGGCATCACTATCCTGCCTTACGGCAGGGGCTCAGGCGGGCATGCCGCAGCGGAAGGCTCTGGAGCAGCACCTTCATCAGGCCTGAGCAACAGCCTCTGGAATGACCTTCGTCAGACTGCCGTTCGCGGGAAACAGCGGGATCAGGCAGGCCTGCAGGGCATGGTAGAGGTCGGGCTTGCCGGTGAAGAGAGACGTCCCGGGCTTCAGGTCTTCCGTCAGCTCCGGCTGCCATCCGCCGTGCCTGTGGTCGATCAGGTGTCGGTCCGCAAAGCCCCAGAGGGTGCGATACCATTGCTCGTGGTAATCGCTCGGGCTGTGATCGCCGAGGAAAGCTGCAGCACCGATGGCCTCCGCGCAGGGCCACCAGAGTTTGTGGGGCAGCCTCGGCTTGTCGTCCCAGTCCAGGGCGTAGAAGAAGCCGCCCTTGTTCTTGTCCCATCCGAGCTCGATGGATTGCCGGAAGAGTTCACGGGCGGCCTCCAGCATCCAGGCATGGCGCTGACCGCCGAGGGCCCAGAGCTGGAGGATGAGACGCGCCCATTCCAGCCAATGGCCCGGTGTGGTGCCGTAGGGGCGGAACACGTCGTAGCCCCGATATTCCTTGTCGAGGCTCCAGTCAGCATGGAAGTGCTCAGCCACGCGGTAGCCGAGAGACGCGGCATGACGGCCAATGATCAGGCTCGCGATCCGCTCGGCCTTGTCGAGGTAAGACTTGTCGCCTGTAGCCTCGAAGGCGGCCATCAGCGATTCCGTCAAGTGCATGTTCGAGTTCTGGCCGCGGTACTGGCTCAGGGGCTGCCAATCACGGGAGAACTCCTCCGTCACGGCTCCGTGCTTCTCTTCCCAGAAGCGCTCTTCGAGAACTTGGGTGATGTCCTGGATGAGACGGTCGGCGATCGGGTGCCCGACCACCTTTGCGCTGGAGGCGGCGAGCAGGACGAAGGCGTGCCCGTATGCCTGCTTGGTGTCGTCCTTCGGACCATCGTTGTCGAGAGACCAGACATAGCCGCCGTTCCGGGCATCGCGATGCGCATTCCAGAGGTAGGTCATGCCGTGATCGACGACGGCATCGCATCCGGGGCGGCCGAGCAGAGTGCCGATGGCGAAGCAATGCACCATGCGGGTGGTATTGTGGATCTGCCTTACGGGATTGGCAGTCTCGATCGGTTGGCCGGCATCGTCGAGATCGAAGAAGCCTCCGGCCGGGTTGATGATGCCGGACTGGAAGAAATCGAAGAGGTTGTTCGCTTGCTCCAGCAGCCATTGTCTGTGGAAGCGATTGGAACGCCAATGCGGGCCGAGTGGAGGAAGGACGGGCTGTGACATCGTCATGAGAGGTTCCATTGTGGTCAGGCGCGTGAGGCCATGAATTGTTCGACTTCGGCCCATGAAGGCGGATTGGCGCCGCGGCGGGTGCAAACGATGGCGGCCGCGGCGGCTGCGAAATCGAGGGCTTGCGTGACCTGCTCGGCCGCCAATCCAGCGATTCCTGCAGGCGTGAGCAGGTTGTTGGCATCGAGCCAGGACAGAAGGCCGGCATGGAACGTGTCGCCCGCACCGACCGTATCCACCACCTCGATCTTCGGAGCGGGGCGCTCCACGACCAAGCCGCCGAAGGCTGCAAGGGGGCCTTTCTCGCCACGAGTCACGATGACGAGCTTCGGTCCGAGCTGAAGCCAAGCGCGGGCAGCAGAGGCCAAGTCGCGGGTGGCGTAAAGGGTTTCGACGTCCTCGTCGCTCGCCTTCACGATGTCGGCATAAGCAAGCAGGCGCTCGAAGCGTTCCCGGTACGCATTCAGATCGCCGACGACCCGCGGGCGGACATTGGGATCGAGGGAGATCACGCGAGATCCGGCCTCGCGACGAAGCAGAGTCTCGATGGCGCTCGCGATGGGCTCGACCCCGAGGGCATAGGAGCCCGCCGCGATGGCATTCACATCAGGCGGCAACTGGGCCGGAAGCGCCTCGGGCTTAAGGGCCCTGTCCGCGGAGTTCGGAGCATAGAAGGAATATTGCGGCTGCCCCGAGGCGTTCGTCGCGACCACACTAAGTGTCGTGTGGTTCGGGCAACGCTGGAGGTAGGCGGAGCTGACGCCGGATTCGGCGAGTTTCTCCGCCAGGAAGCTGCCGAACACGTCCTCCGACAGAGTGGAGAGGAAGGCCGAGGGGCGGCCGAGGCGCCCGATGCCGATGGCGACATTGTAGGGCGAGCCGCCTGCAACGGCTTCCGCAGGAAAGCCGGTCGGGTTGGACGCTCCTATAAAGAGATCGATCAGGGCTTCGCCACAAACCAGGATCATCAAAAGCCTCCCGACTAAACCTCAACGAAACTCATGGACCCAACCGGCTCAGTCCGCCCAGAATTACGCGGGCATCGCATCGGGAGGAACCGGCTCCGAGGGAAGAGCCGCGATCCGTTTGAGGTCGCGCAATATATGATCCAGGGAAACGGGTCCAGAGACACCGCCGAAGCCGAAATAGAGCGTTCTGTAATGGGCAAAGAGCTGCTCATAGACGGCATGGGCCTTCGGGTCCGGCTCGAAGGTCCGGAAGGGCAAGCAGATCGCCGCCTGTGCGCTATCGAGATCAGGGTGCGATCCGGCCGCGAGGCTCGCGAAGATGCTGGAACCAAGGCCCGTCGGGATTCCGCTCGGTACCAGCACAGGCCGGCCGAGCACATTGGCGTAGACCTGGTTCAGGACCGCGTTGTGCTGGGGAATACCGCCCGCATTGATGACCCGCTCGACCGGCACGCCGCCCTCGGCCATGCGCTCGAGGATGATACGGGTGTGGAAGGCCGTGCCTTCGATGGCGGCGAACAGCTCGTCCTGGGCTGTGTGCAGCAGGTTCCAGCCGAGCGTGATGCCGCCGAGATCCGCCTTTACGAGGACCGTGCGGTCGCCGTTGTCCCAGGTCAGGCGCATGAGGCCTGTCTGGCCGGCACGGTATTGCTCCAGGCCCTTGGAGAGTTCCTTGACATTCGTGTTGGCGCGCCGGGCAATCGCTTCGAAGATGTCGCCGGTGGCGGACAACCCGGCCTCGATACCAACGAGCTTGGGATCCACGCTGCCCGGCACGACACCGCATACGCCCTGGATCAAACTGGTGTCCTCGGCCATCGCGATGATGCAGGTCGAAGTGCCGACGACGTTCACTACGTCGCCGACGCGGCAGCCTGCGCCGATGGCGTCCCAGTGGGCATCGAAGGCGCCGACCGGAATCGGAATGCCGGCTTTCAAGCCGAGTCGCTCAGCCCAGTACCGCGTGAGGTGGCCCGCGACGACATCGGAGGTGACGTATTCGCCCGCAAGCTTCTCGCGAATGCCGTCGAACAGCGGATCGACCTTGGAGAGGAATTCCTGCGGGGGCAGGCCACCCCAGCGCGGATTCCACATCCATTTGTGGCCCATGGCGCAGATACTGCGTTTGAGCTGTCGGGGATCCGTGACGCCGGTAAGGGTCGCCGCCACCATGTCGCAATGCTCGAGGGCCGTCACCAAGCGGTCGCGTTTGCCGGGATTGTTGCGCAGCCAGTGCAGCAGCTTGGAGAAGCCCCATTCGTGCGAATAGACGCCGCCGCACCACTGAATGGCTTCAAGTCCTTCCAGATGCGCAATCCGGGTGATTTCCTCGGCTTCGGATTTCGCCCGGTGGTCGCACCAGAGGTAATATTCGTCGAGGGGCTCAAGGCCTTCCCCTACCATCACGACGCTGGAGCCCGTGGTGTCGATGGCGAGGGCCGCCACGTCCTCTGCCTTCACGCCTGCCGAGTCGAGGGCACCGCGCATGGCGCGCGCCAGCGCATCCATGTGATCGGCATGTGCCTGGGTGGCATAGTCAGGATTTTCGCGCTTGCGGTGAAGCGGGTATTCCGCCGTGGCAAGGCCGAGCGGGCCCTTGCGATCATCGACGAGGGTGACCCTTACGCTCAGAGTGCCAAAATCGACACCGGCTACAACGGCCATCTATATCTCCCAAAACGGGGCATATGCGGTTCAGAAGGAAGCGGGAGGCTATTTCTCGGATTGGCCATAGGTCGCCGTCGCGCCATGCTTGCGGAAATAATGCCGGTCGAGCAGCGCCTGTGAGACGCCCTGTACGTTCGGCTGCAGGGAGAGTGTGTACATTGCCATGCGGGCGACCGCCTCCAGCACGACGGCGTTGTGGACGGCATCGTCGGGCGTCCTGCCCCAGGCGAAGGGGCCATGCCCGGCGACCAGGGCTGCGGGCACCTCCATGGGATCGCGATTGCCGAAAGCGTCCGTGATCGCAACACCCGTTGCGCGGACGTAATCGTTCTTGATCTCGTCGGCGGTGAGCTCGCGAGTGATCGGAACCGGGCCGTAGAAGTAGTCGGCGTGAGTGGTGCCGAGAGCCGGAATCGGACGGCAGGCCTGAGCCCAGGCCACGGCGTGTTCCGAATGTGTGTGCACCACCCCGCCGATCTCGGGGAACGCCTTGTAGAGATGGATATGGGTGTCGAGGTCGGAAGAGGGGCGCAGCTCGCCCCAGACGATCTTGCCCTCAAAATCCGTAATGACGAGGTCGTCGGCCTTCATGCGCTCGTACGGAACGCCGCTCGGTTTGATGACGACGAGATTGTCCTCGCGGCTGATGCCGCTGACATTGCCGAAGGTGTAAAGAACAAGCCCGCGCCGAACCACTTCCAGATTGGCTTCCAGAACCTGTTCGCGCAGCTGCTTCAACATCGGATGCGTCCTCAAAAGGCCCATGAACGGAAAACGGCGGCCACAGCTCGCGCCATGGCCGCCGGATGTCAAACGAAATCAGCGGACGGCCTGCCAGCCCTTGTAGTCCTTGATGTTGTCCGCGGTGATCAGCTTGGGCTCGAGCAGGATCACGTTCTTCTCGGGCTTCTTGCCGTTCACGATGCCGACGGCGAGTTCATAGGACTGAGCGGCCATGACGTATGGATCCTGGGAGGCCGAGGCCTTGATCAGGGAATTACCCGACTTCAGCTCCGTCTCGATATCCGGGGCACCGTCGACCGCCGTGATGATGAACTCGTTGCGGTTGAGCTGCTTGGCCGCCAGATTGATGCCAATGGCGGTCGGGTCGTTGATCGCAAAGACCGCATCGATCTTCGGGAAGCGCGTCAGCAGGCTCTGGCCGACGGCGAAGCCGCCTTCACGGGATCCCTTGGCATCCTGGTTGTCCGAGAGGACCTTGATGTCCGGGTATTTCGAGAAGACGTTCTTGCAGCCCTTCACGCGGTCCGTGATCGAGGAGACCTGCGGGCCGTTCACGATGAGGACGTCGCCTTTGCCCTTGATGTTATCGGCGATGTACTGGCAGGCGAGTTCGCCGGCCTTGACGTTGTCCGTCATCACCGTCACGTCGGCACCTGCGGCAGCCACGTCGAAGGCGGCCACGACCATGCCGCCCGCCTGAGCGCGCTTCACGGAGGGCTCGATCGCCTTCGGGTCGACCGCATTGATCATCACGATGTCCGTTCCGGCCGCCGTGAAGTTGTCCATCTGGGTGAATTGCTTGTTCAGGTCGTAATCCGCCGACACGGACGTGATCTTGGCGCCGGGAGTGATCTCCTTCGCCTTGGCCTCGATGCCTTTGATGGTCGCGACGAAGAACGGGTTGCCGAGCAGGCCGACCGAGATGCCGACGTTCTTGACGTCCTTGGCATAGGCCGGAGCCGCCAGGACGGCAGCGACGGCAAGGCTCAGCGTAAGACGGGAAAGTGCCATTGGTTCCTCCAAGTATCCTTGCAAGTGTCTTTGCAGGTGTCTTTGTGCTCCACGCCTCCCGGAGCCTGTGCTTGCTGTCCGGGAGGTCGTTCATACAAGCGCCCGGGCCGGGCGCTGGTATCTCTTGATCAGGTGCGCGCCGAACCCTTGAGGCGGTAGCGGTCGAGCGCCACGGCCCCGATGATCACGAGCCCCTTGATGATGAACTGCCAGATGTCGGAGACGCCTACGAGGATGAGGCCGTTCGACAGGATGGCGATGATGAGCGCACCGATGAGCGTGCCCCAGATCGACCCAATGCCGCCGACGAAGCTGGTGCCGCCGAGGATGACAGCCGCGATGGCGTCGAGCTCGTAGGATTGTCCGAGCTGCAATCCATTCGCGGCGAACAGGCGCGCCGCCGACATGACGCCGCCTAGACCTGCCGCCAATCCCGAGAAGGCATAGACGAACAGCAGGACGGCCCAGACCTTGATGCCGGTGAGCCGAGCCGCGTCCGGATTGCCGCCGACCGCATAGATATGGACGCCCAGCACCGTCCTTCGCAGGATGAACCAGGATAGGATCACCACGGCGAAGGCGATCCATACCAGCCAAGGCAGGCCGAACAGGGTTCCGTTGCCGATGAAGGCGAAGGGCAGTTCCGGGTTGAACTGGGTCGTGTCTTCACCGAGCAGGCGCGCGAAGCCGCGCACGGCCGTCAAGGAGCCCAACGTAACGATGAAGGGCGGCAGCTTCGCGTAAGCGATGAGAGCACCGTTCACGAGGCCGAGGCCCAAACCCATCAGCAGGGCCGCGGGAATGCCGAGCATGCCCCAATCCGGGATCTTCGAGGCCAGGATCGCCACCATGGCGGCGGCGGCCAGGATGGATCCGACCGACAGATCGATGCCGCCGGTCAGGATGACGAAGGTCATGCCGGCCGCGAGCACGGTATTGATCGAGGCCTGCTGCATCACGATCGAGAGGTTCTGGAAACTCAGGAACCGGCCCGACATGAGCTCGAACACGACGCCGAGAATGATGAGCACCGGCAGCATGCCGATGGCCTGCAGAGTGGAGCGCCAGGCAAGGCGGCGCTGAAGGCTTTCGGATGCCGGGTCGGCGCCTTTGACTCCGGTCGCTTGCATGCCGGCGCTGGTCTCGTTGGGGGATGTCATTCGGCAGCTTCCCTTACGCCTGTGGCGATAGCAATGATGTTTTCCTGTGTCATGGGCGGATGGCCGGCTCCGCCGACCTCACCTTCAAGTCGTCCTTCCCGCATCACCAGCACGCGGTCGCAGATGCCGACGACTTCCGGCAGCTCGCTGGAGATGACGATGACGCCGACGCCGTTGCGGGCGAGGCTGTCGATCAGCCGGTAAATTTCCGACTTGGCGCCGATGTCCACGCCGCGGGTTGGCTCGTCGAGGATGAGGACCTTGGGTTTCGTCTCGAGCAGACGCGAGAGAAGGACTTTCTGCTGATTGCCGCCGGAGAGGCTGCCGACCGGCACCACGTCGCCCGCCACACGGATGCCGAGAGCCCGGATCGCAGCCGCAGCTCGCTGCCTGGCGGCTTTCAGGTTGAGAACGCCGCCGGCACGGGCATCCCGGCTCAACACGTTCACATTCACATTGTCCCGCACGGTCAGGTCGAGGAAGAGACCGAGATGCTTGCGGTCCTCGGTGAGATAGACCACGCCGGACTGGATGGCATCTTCGGGCTCGTTGATCGAAAGCGGCTTGCCCTGGAGATAGACCTCGCCGCTGGTGCGCGGATCGGCTCCGTAGATGAGACGCGCCAGCTCCGTGCGACCTGCACCGACGAGGCCGGCGATCCCAAGGACTTCCCCTTCATGCAGCTCGAAGGAGCAATCGCGCACGCGCACGCCGTCACCCATGTTGCGCACCGCAAACATCACGGGCCCGCGGCTCTGATGGGCATCGTGCTCTTTCTTGTAGAAGGACGACAGGTCGCGGCCGACCATCATCTGCACGAGTCGCTCGGCCGAGATCTCGTCTCCCACGAGAGTGCCGACATAGGAACCGTCCCGGAGCACCGAGACGCGTTCGGCCAGTTCGTAGATCTCTGCCATGCGGTGGCTGATATAGATGATGGCAAGGCCTTCCGCCCGCAGCTGCCGGATGAGCGCGAACATCGCCTCCGTTTCGCGGGAGGAAAGGGAGGTCGTGGGCTCGTCCATGACCAGGATGCGGGAGTTCGCGATGAGGGCGCGGGCGATCTCCACGAGCTGCCGCTCGGCCATCGACAATTCGCTGACCTTCGTGGTTGCCTTGAAGTGTACGCCCAATCGTTCGAGGACCGTCCTGCAGGCCTTCTCCATGGAGCGCCTGTCGACCATAGGGCCGGACTTGTGCTCCCGCCCGAGAAGCATGTTCTCGGCGACCGTCAAGTTCGGGGCGAGGGAGAGTTCCTGATAGATGATCGAGATGCCGTGATGGCGTGCCGTCAGCGGGCCGTCGATGACGACGGGCTGGCCGTTGATGCGGATCTCTCCTCCCGGGTCTGCCTGATAGGCGCCGGAGAGGATCTTCATCAGCGTCGATTTGCCGGCGCCGTTCTCGCCCATCAGCGCATGGATTTCTCCCGGATAGACGGTCAGAGAGACGTTCGTCAGCGCCTTGACGCCTGGGAACGTCTTGGAAATATCTTTCATTTCGAGGATCGGAGTGGATCCTGTCATGGGCGTTTCCCTAAAGGCGCGTTATTGGGGCGGCAGTTTTCAGCCTTGAACCCTGAAGACTCTATCATGCCAAATTTCGGACCGGATCAGAAGGGATCTTGACTGCCCTAAATGTCTCAATTCAATCGGGTTTCAATCCCTCCTTTATAGCCGTGGAACACAGCCCACAAAAATTTGCAGGCAATGTCACTGCTCATGACGTTAGTTCGTCGACATTAGGATACATTGTTTCTAATTCGCGCGTCCTTCAGGACCGCACGAATTCCGGCTTCAGCGCGCGATACAGGTTGCGAAAAGCCTCAATCCTGGGACGATAAAGGTCTACGAGCTGCGGCTGCGGCTCGATGGTTTCGAGGATGTCGGGTGGCGTGCACACCGTTTCGGGAGATTCTCCGGTTACTGCCAGGCGTGCCAATCGCGCCGCACCGAAGGCAGGTCCCTTGTCGCTGCCCTGATAGCGCAGCATCGGAACGTCCAGCACGCTGGCGAAGATCTTGGCCCAGAAGACGCTTCTCGACCCGCCTCCGATCATACCCGCATAAGTGAGCGGCGTGCCCGCCTGTGCGAGACATTCCTTAGCATCGGCGAAACTGAAAGCCACGCCTTCAAGGATTGCCTGGACGAAGTCCGTCTGCTGCGTCTGCGGCGAGAGCCCAAAGAACACGCCGCGTGCGTAAGGATCGTTATGCGGTGTCCGCTCCCCCGCGAGATAAGGCAGGAAGAGAAGGGGCGACGGCTTCCGATAGGCGGCTTCGGTCTCCTGCAGCAGCTCACCGATGTCCCGCTTCAGGAGCTGGGCTCCCCAGGCCAGGCAGCTTGCGGCGTTCAGCATCGCGGCCATCTGGAACCAGCGGCCGGGCACTGCGTGGCAGAAGGAATGCACCACCGCCTCGGGAGCCGGGCTGAAATCCTGAGTGGTGACGAAAAGCTGTCCAGATGTGCCGAGCGAAATGAAGGCCGATCCATCCTCAATGGCGCCGAGGCCCACGGCCCCGGCTGCCGCATCGCCCGCGCCGCCGGCCACGACCACATCGCTGCGCAGACCCCACCGCCCAGCGACATCGGCCCGAACGATACCTGATGCCTGCGAACCTTCGACGAGCCTCGGCATCTGATCGCGTCCGAGCCCTGTCGCGGCCAGCGCCAAGTCGGACCAATCGCGCTTTGCCTCGTCCAGCCACCAAGTGCCGGCGGCGTCAGACATCTCCGTCATGATCTCGCCGGTGAGCTTGAGGCGGATATAGTCCTTCGGAAGCATCACCTTGCGGACGGCGCGGAAGACTTCCGGTTCGTTGCGGGCGAGCCAGACGAGCTTCGGTGCGGTGAAGCCGGGCATCGGGATGACGCCCATGGCGTGGGATAGCTCCGGATGCTTGTCGCCGAGCTCCTGCGCCTCCTGAAAAGATCGGCCATCGTTCCAGAGAATAGCGGGGCGGAGAGGTCGGTCATTCTCGTCAAGAAGGACGGCGCCATGCATCTGTCCCGAGAGACCGATGCCGCGTACATCTGCCAGCGCCGACGCGGACCGGGTGTGCAGTTGATCGAGTGCTGCCTGAACCGCCTCCCACCAGATGTCCGGATCCTGCTCGGACCAGAGATCGTGTGGCCGCGAGACATGCAGGGGGACGTCCGCTTCCGCAACCGCTGTCTGCCGCTCGTCCACGAGGATCGCCTTCACGGCTGAAGTGCCGACATCGATACCGAGATAATGGGGCACGCCGCATGCTCCTTGAAAGGTTAATGGCCTTGGTTTGGCCTCATGTTCGAAAGAGCATATAGCTCAGCCCTGCCGCTTAGGCATACAGGTGATAAAATCCAGAGGCGAGGCCATGAAAAAATCTCATGGTCGAAATGTCGCTCGGATATTTAAATGGCAACGGCATGCACCAGATAGTCCGGCATGCCACAGAATTCCAAAATCCAGTCTGAGTTCACCCGCCCCGATGCTGCTCACTCGGCGGCCGCGCTGAGCGCTGCCGTGCGGCTGCATCTTGGGAAACAGTTGCGTGCCCTCTACGGCGATCCCGCAGAGGACAAGCTGCCACGCGATCTCGCGCGCCTGGCCGATCGCGTGGCCCAGGTTATCCGCGCTCATACGGAGCCGGTCGACCAGGAATTCATCAACGGCGTCATGGATGCGCTGCCGAACCTGCGGGCCTTCGCTCTCTCTTTGACCGGCAAGGTCGATCAGGCGGAGGATCTGGTGCAGGACACGGTTCTGAAGGCTCTCACCAAACAGGACACGTTCGAGGCCGGCACGAACCTGCAGGCCTGGCTCTTTACGATCCTGCGAAACGGCTTCTATTCAACCCACCGCAAGACCAGCCGCGAGGTGGAGGACGGCGATGGCACTCATGCCGCTAGCATGATCGCGATCCCCGACCAGGAGGACAAGCTCGCCCTTCAGGATCTCTCCACGGCGCTCGAGAAGTTGCCGCAGGAGCAACGTGAGGCGATCATCCTCATCGGCGCCGAAGGCATGTCCTACGAGGATGCTGCGGAAGCCTTGGGCGTGAAAGTCGGGACGATCAAGAGCCGCGTCAATCGCGCCCGCAATCGGCTCGCCGAGCTGATGGGAACGACCCGCGCCGATCACGATCACTCGGCAACGGTCTGACGATCCATTCACTATGTGCCTGAGTAACGTGCGGAAAAGTGCATTTCACTTTTCCGCACGATGATCTATGCCTTCGCCTCACCAATTTGTGAGCAGGCGCGCAGTACATCCTTGCGGAACCCTGCCGCTCTCCGGCGGCGGCTCCCGGCACTCGGCGGTTTGAAACCCGTGCGAGGCTGTCAGGACATCCGACTGCCCGAAGGACTTTGAGGCATGTCGTTCGTCGAGCTGATCGGATTTCTGGCGCTGACCGGAATTGCCGCCTACATCCAGACCCTGACCGGCTTTGCCTTCGGCCTGATCACCATGGGTGGCGTCGGTCTCACGGGCCTCCTGTCCCTTCCTGATGCGGCGATGCTCGTGAGTGCGCTCACCTTCGTGAACGCCGTTCAGATGCTCCACAAAGGCTGGCGCGACGTGGCGTGGCGAGAATTCCGCGTCGTCATGCTGACCAGCATTCCCATGCTTTTCGTCGGCTACTGGCTGCTGGAATGGCTTGCCGGAACGCGGGCCGACATTCTGCGCCTTATCCTCGGCTTCGTGATCATCGTCTCGAGCCTGCAGCTCGCCCGAAAGCCCGAGCCGCTCCCCGGGAGATCCAGCGACGGTTCGTTCATGTTTTTCGGCAGCATCGCGGGCCTGATGGGTGGGCTGTTCTCGACCGCCGGGCCGCCGCTCGTCTATCACTTCTACCGGCAACCCATGCCCCAGGTGACGATACGGGAAACCCTGGTGACGGTGTTCGCGCTCAACGCGGTGTTCCGGAACGGTCTCGTGATCTTCTCCGGCAACCTCCCGTCGCCGTCGACTCTGACGGGACTTTTCGCCGTCCCGGTCGTCATGGGGGCAACCCACGCGGCCCGCCGCTGGCCTCCGCCGCTCTCAGCCGCTACGATGCGTTTGATCGTGCTTGGCCTGCTCTTCCTGTCCGGAGTGTCGCTTGGAATGCCAGCTGTCGTGCATTTGCTGAAGGCTCATTGACGACGTTGGAATGCACAAAAAATCAGCGCTCGCGTATGGGCTTGTCTTCGAACTTTTCCATAGGCTTCAGGTTGAGCTTGTAGCTGGTGGGTGCTCGTAGCCGCTCTTCTGCAAGGAGGGGAGCATGGAACACAGGCCTCTGTCCGAACTCAGTAGCGTTGCCGATCTGAAGATTCCCGGGGAAGTCAAAGCGCCGGTCCTGTCGAAGCGTGAACGGCTCGACCGCTGGGTCGAGCTCCTGGAACAGGATCCGGATCGCATCCTCAGAACCCTGGATGAAATCGAGTGGAAGCCCAAGGCCCAGCGTCTCGCCCTTCGGGCCGACGGCTCGGCCCTGTCGGTGGCCTATTCCGATCCGGTCCTCCGTCACGCGGGACTGGGCAGCGATACCTTCGGAGATGCGGTGGATTTCTTCCAAATCTCCGAGCACGACGCCCACATCGTACTGTGCTCGTGCCATGGCGGCGAGGCCATGCGGGCGGACGAAGCGGCCCGTCGGGTGCGCGGAATCCGTTCCCCCAGTCTCTGGGCGCTTTATTTCGGCTGGTTTCGATAGCCTGGGTAGCAGGTTCTCACCGATTAGGCAGATCTGGTGGGCTAGTCCATGGGAGGATTAAGCCCACCAGGGCAGGGCGTTGCTTGAATTACTACGTGCAAAGGTGATGCTCAAATTTGCATTCTGATCACATGACAGAGCATCCAGGTTATTGCCAGCAATTGAGAGTGGTACTCAATCGGTAGTTATACATAAACGCAAACATTGTTACTACTTGCTGATTATCCAGAAGAAGGGCGCACGGCGATAACTGCTAGTCAATTCAAGGGGAATTGAAATGGCAGTCACCGCTCCCGTGGACAGAACTTACGATCAGGACATCGATGGTGTCCTGTCCGGGGAACGTTGGGACAGCCTCGATCTGACCTACAGCTTCCCCTCCGCGGCCAACATCTATGGAGGCCGTTACGGTAACGGAGAAAATCAGAACAATTTCCAACCGCTAACCGCTATTCAGAGCGCAACGGTCCGCAAAGTCTTCGCGATGATCTCGGACGTGACTGACCTGAGCTTCGTCGAAATCCAGGAGACATCGAGCCAGCAAGCCGATCTACGTTTGGCACGATCCGATGAGCCCAATACTGCATGGACATACCTTCCGACGAAGGCACCGGAAGCGGGCGATGCTTGGTTTCGGACGAGCGGCGGTTGGTTCGATCTGCCGATTCCCGGAAACTATGCCTATTACGTCTTCATCCACGAGATACTTCATCAAATCGGCCTGAAGCATGGCAATGAGGCAACCGGCTTCGGAGCCATGACGCCGGACCGTGACTCCATGGAGTATTCGCTGACGACCTACAGGTCCTATGTCGGGGCGGCCGGACGCTACGTCGAGAATGAAGGTTGGAGCTTCGGGCAGACCCTGATGATGTACGACATCGCCGCGCTGCAACGGATGTATGGCGCGGATTTCTCCACCCGCAGTGAAGACACGACCTATCGTTGGAGCCCGTCCACCGGTGAGACCTTCATCGACGGGGTGGGGCAGGGTGCGCCGGGAGGCAACAGGGTCTTCATGACCCTCTGGGATGGGGGAGGGAACGATACCTTCGACTTCTCGAACTACAGGGTCGGTCTGAGCGTGGACCTGCGGCCCGGCGAGTGGTCGACAACCTCGGCCCAGCAGCTTGCCGATCTCGGCGGCGGGAGGCCGGCCCGACGCAGTATTGCCAACGCTCTCCTGTATAACGGGGACGTCAGGTCGCTTATCGAGAATGCGGTGGGCGGGACGGGCAGCGATGTGCTCGTCGGCAATGCGGCCCCGAACACACTGAGGGGAGGACCGGGCGCAGACCGCCTCAGCGGCCTCGACGGAGCCGACACGCTTCATGGCGGCGCCGGCAGGGACGTTCTCACCGGCGGAGAGGGAAAGGACGTCTTCGTCTTCGACACGAACCCCAGGAAGAGCGCCAACCTGGACCATATTGTGGATTTCTCGGTGACGGACGACATTATTTATCTCGAGAATGCAGCCTTTTTGCATCTCAGCCGTGCCGGCAAGCTTCCATCTGCGGCATTCTGGACCGGGTCCAAGGCCCATGACCCGTCCGACCGGATCATTTATGACAAGAAGACAGGCGCACTCTATTACGACGCCGATGGGACCGGAGACAGCAGCCCGATCAGATTCGCTCAGCTGGACAAGGGGTTGAAAATGGCCGCTGGCGACTTCCGGATCATCTGAGGCCGCGCCCGGGCCCGGACCACCTGCTCCTGGACGCTCAGGGAGCACCGCTACATTCCGTCAATTTGACTTCCCGCCGGGTTTAGAGGACATCACGCGGTTTGATGAACCTGTGCCTATGGGAAACCTTGCCGGCACGAAGGATTGCCCGCCTCCGGAGTGATTGATGGACGGTTCTGTCCCCCAGCAGCGGATGTCTCTGCGCTACCTCTCCGTTGCCCAGCTGACGAGTGTCGTCGAGCGGAGCCATGCCCGCCTCTGCGCCGTTCTCGTGCTGCTGTCGCTTGCCTGCTTCCTGCCGGGCTTTACGACCCTGCAGCCCATGGACCGGGATGAGCCTCGTTATGCCCAGGCTTCCAAGCAGATGCTGGAGACAGGGGATTTCGTCGACATTCGCTTCCAGGACGAGGCGCGGAACAAGAAGCCGGTCGGCATCTACTGGATGCAGAGCGCCACCGTTTCAATCGGGCAGGCGCTGGGCGTGCCGGAGGCGCGGACCACGATCGCTCTTTACCGGATTCCTTCCCTGTTCGGCGCCATCGCCACGGTTCTGCTGACCTATTGGGCGGCGCTGGCCTTCTTCGGACGGCGAGGGGCGTTCCTGACGGCAGCGCTCATGGCGACCTGCGTCATCCTGATGGTCGAGGCGCGCCTGGCCAAGACGGATGCCATGCTGACGGCCTGCTCGGTGGCGGTGATGGGCGGTTTGGCCCGGGCCTATCTGAGTCGTGGGGCAGGGACCCTGCCGAGACGGGCATTATGGCTCTTCTGGACCGGCTTTGCCTTAGGGATCCTCATCAAGGGCCCGCTCGTCATCATGTTCGCGGGCCTCGCCGCTGCCGTGCTGTCCTACAAGGAGCGGTCGGGCCGCTGGCTGATGACCCTGAAGCCCTGGCAGGGGCTGGCCTTCACGCTCGTTGTCGTTCTTCCCTGGTTCATCGCCATTGCGATCAACACCGGGGGCGCATTCTACGCGGAGGCCATCGGACACGACATGCTGGGCAAGGTCGGCGCGGCTCAGAAGGTCCATTGGGCGCCGCCCGGCTTCTACCTGATCTCGTTCTTCGCTACGTTTTGGCCTGGGGCCATTCTGGCGGCCATCGCGGTGCCCTTCGCATGGATCCACCGCCGCGAAGAGCCTGTGGCTTTCGCCCTTGCCTGGGTCGTGCCTTCCTGGATCGTGTTCGAGGCGGTTCCGACCAAGCTCCCGCACTACACGCTGCCACTCCTGCCGGCGGTTGCGATCGTGACGGTCATGGCCATCGCGCGTCATTTCGTCGGACCCCACCGTCCTGCTGCCAAGTTCGCGACAGTGCTTATCCCCTTCATTCCGGTGGGGCTGACGATCGGCCTGTCCGCGATCGGATGGACATTCGACAGGATGATCCCCTTCCGGGCCCTTCCGTTCCTCGTCATCTCCTCGCTGCTTGCGCTCTGGGCCTGGTGGTCCTTCGTGAAGAACCGGATGGTTCCGACCCTCTGGGCGAGCTTCGTGTCGTCCATCTTCCTGGCGATAGGGGTCTTCGGTTTCGCCCAGCTCGACCTGCGCTCCCTCAAGGTTTCGGGCCGGCTCGCCGAGGCGGCTCACAACGTGCCGTGCATGGATCCGCAGGTTGGAACCCTCGGCTACCGCGAGCCAAGCCTCGTCTTTCTGACGGGTACGAACCTTGAGATGATCGATTCGGGAGTCGAGGCCTCCGCATTCCTGAAACAGGGCGGGTGCCGTGTCGTATTCGTGGAAAAGCGATACGAGGCGGAGTTCCGGACGGAGAACGAGCGGCTGAAACAGCAGCCCACGCTCTCGACCCGGATCCAGGGATTCAATATCAACAGCGGGCGGCGGGTCGATATCGCCGTCTATGGGACGGGGTTCTAGAGCTTCGTCCCCTCTTCGAAGAGGCGGCCAGGAATGGCCCGTAAAGAATGACTGAACTTTCCCCGGGACCCCGCATCAGCGTCGTGGTGCCCGTCAAGAACGAGGCGCTCAACATCCTCCCGCTGGTCGAGGAGATCGAGCGCGCCTGCGCACCGCTCGGGCCCTTCGAGGTGGTTTATGTGGATGACGGCTCCACGGACGAAACCGTGGAGATGGTCCTCAGCGCCCGCGCCACGCGACCGTGGCTGCGCCTCGTCCGGCACGAGGCGAGCTGCGGCCAGAGCGCGGCCGTTCGCACCGGCGTTCATGCCGCTCGGGGTCCCATCGTGGTCACCCTTGACGGGGACGGACAGAACGATCCGGCTTTCATTCCCCAGCTCGTGGCGGCGCTCGACGATCCGCAGGTCGCTCTCGTGGCAGGGCAGCGGGTGGGGCGCAAGGACGGCGCCTACAAGAAGTGGCAGTCCCGGATCGCCAACGGGATTCGCGGGCGAATCCTGAAGGATGGGACGCGGGATACGGGCTGCGGGCTCAAAGCCTTTCGGCGGGACGTCTATCTGCGACTGCCATATTTCGACGCCCTGCACCGCTTCATGCCCGCCCTGGTCAAACGCGAGGGGTTCCGTATCGCCCACGTGGATGTGGTCGACCGGCCCCGGCATGCGGGCCGCTCCAATTATGGCATGTTCGACCGGCTATGGGTCGGCATCCTTGATTTAGCCGGAGTCTGGTGGTTGATCCGGCGCCGCCGCCGCGTTCCCGCTGCTCAGGAAATCGTCTGATGTTGATGCGTCTTTCCCATGATCTGGGACTTTTCTTCTACGATGTGGTCATCGCCCGCTTCGACCTGTGGGCAGCCTTCGGCGTGCTGGCCCAGTTCGTGTTCGGCGCGCGCTTTCTGGTGCAATGGGTCGCCAGCGAGAAGGCGGAAAGGAGCGTTATCCCTGTCGGATTCTGGATCCTCTCCATCGTGGGTGGCTTGATGACGATGGTCTACGGCATTGCCCGGCGCGACATCGTCATCATCCTGCCCCAGGTCTTCTCCATCTTCATCTATGTCCGCAACATGATGCTGATCGCGAAGCATAAAAGGAAGGCCCAGGGTCAGATCGTCTCCAGCTCCGAGGTGGAGGCTTCGGCAGGGTAGCCGCCGAAACCGGGCGATCCTTAAGCTGCCTTCGCGTTCGTTTCCCTGAGCCGCGCGAAGCCTGCATCGAGATCCCGCTTCAGATCCTCCAGATCCTCCAGCCCGATATGGAAGCGGAGTGCATGGCCGCCCGGCTCCCATTTGGTCGCCGTACGGTAGGTCGCACAGTTGAAGGGAATTACGAGGCTTTCGAACCCGCCCCAGGAGTAGCCCATGCCGAAGAGGGAAAGTCCGTCGAGCATGGCAGCAAGCGCTTGGTCGGAGCAGGGCCTGAGAATGACCGAGAAAAGGCCGGACGAACCCCTGAAGTCGCGTTTCCAGATCTCGTGGCCGGGGTAGGTCTCCAGGGCCGGGTGCAGCACACGCGCCACCTCGGGCCGCGCTTCGAGCCATCGGGCCAGCTCGAGCGCCTGCTTTTCGTGCTCCCGCAGACGCAGGGCCATGGTGCGCAGGCCTCTCAGTCCGAGGAAGACGTCCTCAGGTCCCGGGCACATGGCAAAGGAATCGTAGGCTTCCCGCAGGCGCTTGAAGCAGCGCTCATTGGCTGAGACCAGGCCGAGCAGCAGGTCCGATCCCCCGCTCAAATATTTCGTGCCGGCTTCGATGGCGAGGTCCACGCCGCGCTCGTGGGGCGGGAAGAGCAGGGGCGTCGCCCAGGTGTTGTCCATCAGGACCACCGCCCCATGCCGGTGCGCCACCTCGGCAATGGCGGGGATGTCCTGCATCTCGAGAGATTGCGAGCCGGGAGCCTCCGTGAACACGGCCGTGGTGTTCGGGCGGATCAAAGCCTCGATACCGGCGCCGATCTGCGGGTCGTAATAGGTGGTTTCCACACCAAAATTTTTGAGGATTCCGTTGCAGAACTGCCGGGTCGGCAGGTAGACCGAATCCGTCATCAGAAGATGGTCGCCCGCCTTCAGGCATGACATAAGGGCAACCGTGACGGCGGCGAGCCCCGAAGGAGCGAGCACGGTACCGGCCGCGCCCGTCAGCTCCGTCCAAGCAGTCTCCAGGGAGTTCGTGGTCGGAGTCCCTTTCGTTCCATAGGAATAGCGCCCGCGGCGGTGCAGCAGATCGTCCGTCGTCGGATAGAGAACGGTCGAGCCGCGATAGATGGGCGTATTCACGAAACCGTGCTGCTCGAACGGCTCCCGGCCGGCATGGACGAGGCGGGTGCGTTCGGAGATGTTCTGGGGCTTTGGAGGGAGTTTTGACATTGCTTCAAGGGCTTGCTGAGGAGACCTGGATCAGAGACCGGGCAGCCTCTGCCGTCAAGTCAGGCAAGAAATGCCTTTCATCAAGACTTGACCAGTGATTAATCATGGAATGTGATGGATCTCGATGCCGTCTCAACCGAGGCGGCGCGGAACGGTCTATCCGGGCGCGGCTGGGGGGTAATAACCAAAAACGGCCGAGCCATGTCGAACTATTGGGAGAAGATACCAACATGAAAAAGGCTCTCGTATCGATTGCCTTCGGCCTGACGGCCAGCCTGTTCGCAACGGGCGCTTCGGCACAGGCGACACTCAACAGCGTGAAGCAAAAGGGCTTCCTGACCTGCGGCTCGAACACGGGCCTCGCCGGTTTTGGCCAGCCGGACGCTCAGGGCAACTGGACGGGCCTCGACGTCGATCTCTGCCGCGCCATCGCCGCGGCCATCTTCGACGACCCGACCAAGGTTCGCTTCATCCCGCTCGCCGCCAAGGACCGCTTCACGGCGCTCCAGTCCGGCGAGGTGGACGTGCTGTCCCGCAACTCCACCATGACGATGTCGCGCGACACGCAGCTCGGCCTCGATTTCCCGGTCATCAACTACTATGACGGCCAGGGCTTCATGGTCCGCAAGAAGCTCGGCGTTTCCTCCGCCAAGGAGCTGAACGGCGCTTCGATCTGCACCCAGCAGGGCACGACGACCGAACTGAACCTTGCCGACTACTTCCGTGCCAACAACATGAAGTACGAAGTGGTGGCCTTTGCAACCTCGGACGAGACGTTCAAGGCCTATGACGCCGGCCGCTGCGATGCGTTCACCACGGACGCCTCCGGCCTCTATGCCGAGCGTCTGCGCGCTTCCGCTCCGGACGATCATATCGTTCTGCCCGAGATCATCTCCAAGGAGCCCCTCGGCCCGGCGGTCCGCCATGGCGACAACCAGTGGGGCGATATCGTCCGCTGGACCCACTATGCGATGCTGAACGCGGAAGAGCTCGGCGTGACCAAGGCCAACGTCGAGCAGATGAAGAGTTCTGAGAATCCGGAGATCAAGCGTCTTCTCGGTACGGAAGGCAAGTTCGGTGAGGCCACCGGTCTGACCAACGATTGGGCCGTGCGCATCATCAAGCACGTGGGCAACTACGGCGAGATCTTCGAGAAGAACGTCGGCGAAGGTTCCAGGCTGAAGATCAAGCGCGGCCAGAACGCCCAATGGACCAAGGGCGGCCTGCAATACGGCATCCCGGTTCGCTAAGCCTGTCCAAGATCAGGACGCCCGGAATTTCCGGGCGTCCTTCTCTCAAAGAACAACAAAAAGCCGCCCGTTCGTGACAGCATTGGCCGCATGAACAGGGGAGGACGGCAGGTATAAAATAAAAAGCCGTCAGAGGATGAACTCAGTGCAGACCGTTGTCAGTCAGACATCGCCCCCCCAAAAATCGTTCCTGTACGATCCGAAGGTTCGTGGGATTTTCTACCAGGTCGTTGTGGTCGCAGCGATCGTCTTCCTGTTCTATGTGGCCGCGACCAACGCCATCGAGAATTTGCAGCGGGCCAAGATCGCCTCGGGCTTCGGCTTTCTCAACAACACGGCCGGCTTCGACATCAGCCAGACGCTGATCCAGTTCAGCGCGGCCGGCGGCACCTACGGTGACGCCTTCATCGTCGGCCTTCTCAACACGTTGATCGTTTCCGCCATCGGGATCTTTTTCACGACAATCCTTGGCTTCCTGCTCGGCATCGCCCGTCTGTCCAAGAACTGGATGGTGGCCAAGGTCGCGATGGTCTACGTCGAGACACTGCGGAACATTCCTCTGCTGGTGCAGCTGCTGTTCTGGTACATCGCCGTCCTCGGCGCCCTGCCGCAGCCGCGTAATTCCCTCGAGATGGGGGCCGGGTTCTATCTGAACTCCCGCGGCCTCTTCATGGCCAAGCCCATTTGGGGCACCAATATCTCGGTTCTCGTTGGGGCCTTCGTGATCGGTCTCGTCGGTACCTTCGTTTACCGCCGCTGGGCCAGGAAGCAGCAGGAACAGACTGGGCGGCAATATCCGGTCGGAAAGGTCACGCTGGCCTTGGTTCTCGGCTTGCCGATCCTCACTTGGATCGTTCTCGCCCTGATCGGCGCGAATCCCATCACCTTCGAGTTACCGCGCAAGGGCACCTTCAACCTTGCGGGCGGCATGCAGATCCTGCCGGAATTCGTGGCGCTGCTGCTCGGCTTGGTCACCTACACGGCAGCCTTCATCGCCGAAGTCGTCCGTGCAGGCATCCTCGCCGTGTCGAAAGGGCAGTCCGAAGCCGCCGGCTCCCTCGGTCTGACCCCCGGGCAGACCCTGCGGCTCGTCGTGATCCCGCAGGCCATGCGCGTCATCGTTCCGCCGCTGACCAGCCAATACCTGAACCTGACGAAGAATTCCTCCTTGGCCGTAGCCATCGGCTATCCCGACCTCGTGCAGGTCTTCATGGGAACCGTGCTCAACCAGACGGGGCAGGCCATCGAAGTCGTCGTCATCACCATGGGCGTCTACCTGACGATCAGCCTCGTGACCTCGTTCATCATGAATATCTACAATCGCCGCGTGGCGATCGTCGAACGGTAGGAGATCGCATGAGCACCGCCGTCGACGTGCCCCGTTTCGTCCGCGCCAAGCAGGTGGAGGCGCTGCCTCCGCCCAATCTTGCTCGCGGTCCCATCGCCTGGGTTCGGGAAAACCTGTTTTCCGGGCCGTTCAACACCGTGCTGACGCTGGTGGTCTTCTACCTCCTGTACGTCAGCGTCCCGCCGCTGGTGCGCTTCCTCTTCATCGATGCGGTCTGGACCGGCACTGACCGGGCCGCGTGCCGGGCCGATTCAGGCGGCAGCGAGACCGGAGCCTGCTGGGCCTTCATCTGGGACAAGATCAACTACTTCATCTATGGCTCGTACACGATTTCCGAGCGCTGGCGGGTCGACGTCTTCTTCGCCCTTCTGGCCATCGGTGTGGCTTGGCTGCTGTGGCTCAGGGCGCCGCGCCGGGATTTGGGGGCTGTCTACTTCTTCTGGATCTTCCCGGTCGTATCCTACGTGCTCCTGACCGGCGGCAATGCCGATTTCGGTGTTCGTTTCTGGATCGGCTTCGCGATCTTCGGGGCACTGGTGATCGCCCTGTTCGCCTTCCTTGCCGCCTTGCTCAAGACGTCGATGCGTCCGGCGCTCATCATGGGCGGCGGCATCGTGGCGGTCATCGGCATTACCCTGGCCCTTGTCGACATCGATTTCGGCCTCGCCCATGTGCCCACATCCTTGTGGGGCGGCATCCTCGTGACGCTGCTGGTGGCGACTGTGGGCATCGTGGTGTCGCTCCCCTTCGGCATCGTGCTGGCCCTTGGGCGGCGATCCAAGCTGCCCATCATCCGGATGGCCTCGGTGATCTTCATCGAGTTCGTGCGCGGCGTGCCGCTGATCACCGTGCTGATCATGGCGAACACCATGCTGCCGCTCTTCCTTCCCGGCGACATCACGGTCGACCGCCTGCTGCGGCCCCTCATCGGCACTGCGCTCTTCGCCTCAGCCTATATGGCCGAGGTGGTTCGCGGCGGCCTTCAGGCCATGCCGAAGGGCCAGTATGAAGGGGCCATGTCCCTGGGGCTGAACTATCCGCAGATGATGAGCCTCATCATCCTGCCGCAGGCGCTGCGGATCGTCATCCCGGGCATCGTGAACACCTTCATCGGGCTGTTCAAGGATACGTCGCTTGTGGCCATCGTCGGCATCTTCGACCTGGTGAAGACCATCGAAGCCTCCCGTATCGACCCGAACTGGGCGGCTCCCACCATCGGCATCACGGGCTATGCCTTTGCGGCCCTGTTCTACTTCATCTTCTGCTTTGGAATGTCCCGGTATTCGCTCGGAGTCGAGCGGCGCCTTGCGGCTGGTCAGAAACGGTAAACACTCATGGCTACGACAATGTCATCCCAAACCGCCCGTTCCGTCGATATCGACCCCAAGGCCGAGGCCGCCGTTCAGATGATCGACGTGCACAAATGGTATGGGGAGTTCCACGTCCTGCGGGACATCAACCTGAACGTGGGCCGCGGTGAGCGCATCGTGATCTGCGGGCCCTCCGGCTCCGGCAAATCCACGATGATTCGCTGCATCAACCGCCTGGAGGAACACCAGAAGGGCCGTATCATCGTCGACGGTGTCGAGCTCACCAACGATCTCAAGCGCATCGACGAGGTGCGTCGCGACGTCGGCATGGTGTTCCAGCACTTCAACCTCTTCCCGCATCTGACGATTCTCGAGAACTGCACTCTGGCGCCGATCTGGGTGAAGAAGATGCCCAAGAAGGAGGCGGAAGAAATCGCGATGCACTACCTGAAGCGCGTCAAGATCCCCGAGCAGGCGAACAAGTACCCGGGCCAGCTCTCCGGCGGTCAGCAACAGCGTGTGGCAATCGCCCGTTCGCTCTGCATGAGCCCCAAGATCATGCTGTTCGATGAGCCGACCTCGGCGCTCGACCCGGAAATGGTGAAGGAAGTGCTCGACACCATGGTGGGTCTCGCCGACGAGGGTATGACCATGCTCTGCGTGACCCATGAGATGGGCTTCGCCCGGCAGGTAGCCGACCGGGTGATTTTCATGGATTACGGGCAGATCGTGGAAATGAACACGCCCGACGAGTTCTTCAAGAACCCGCAGCACGAGCGTACCAAGCTCTTCCTGTCTCAGATCCTGCATTGAGACGCGCCCATCGGAATGCAAGAGGCCCCGGCAATGTACGGGGCCTTTTCGTTAGAGCATCGGACGCAAATTCGAACTCACGTCCGATGCTCTAAGCTTTTGCTTTCCTGCATCTTTCCACGCAAAACCGGTTCCCACTTTTGCGTTCGATGCTCTTGGCCGGAAGCGGATGCATCGAACGGAAAAACAGGTCGGCTTTCGGGATCCTATCAGATGCTGCACCCTCTTGCCGCGGCACCCTTGGCAAGGGTAGCCCGGGCCCACCCTTCACTGACGGGTCCGCGGGCCACCGGTGCGGCCTTCCGGTGGCACGATGCGCCGATCTCTCAGACCTCCGCGACGCCGTATTCATCCGCATACAGATTGGCGACCCGGGTCTGCCACAGGCATAGCGCCGGCGCGACGATGAGCTCGACGATCAATCCGCCGACCATGAACAGGGAGGGCAGGCCGGTCAGCCCAAGGCCGATCAGGCGGCCCACGCCACCAATAACGACCAGCAGGGTCAAAAGCCGGAACCTGCCCGTCCTGATTTCGATGGAGGGCAGGGTGCTCCAGAAGCAGAGACCGATGCCGAGGAGCAGTCCGGACAGGAACCGGAAGTGGCTCTCGGCCGAAATGCTCACGGCGTCGCCCGTGAGCGCCTGCCCGAACAGCACCCCATAAAGCCCGGTCGCGATGGGTATGGTGGCGACGACGGCCACGCTCTGCTGCAACAGTTTCCGCTCGCGTTCCATCCTGGTCATGACCTCCTTTTCCATGAGATTCTGCTCCTTCCCGGACGCGAGACAATCGATTAGGGTCTCCGGCCACAGAATTTTCTCATGTGGGTATGCATTATGCCGACACGGTTCGAATTGCACGGGTTTGCCTTCTCGGGACCGACCTACAAGGTTGCTCTTGCCCTGTCGCTCCTGGGTGAGCCCTTCGACTACGTGCATGTCGACTTGATGGGCGGCGAGCACAAGCAGCCTTCGTACCTGTTCAGACAGCGCTACGGTCAGGTGCCCATGCTGGTCGATCGCAACAATGGTCGACAGCTGTGCCAGTCGGCGGCAATCCTGGAATATCTCGCTGACATGATGGGCCGGTTCGGGGGCGCCAATCTCGACGAGCGCCTGCAGGTGCGTGAATGGATGTACTGGGATTTCGATCGTCTCGCGGCGCCATTGTACAAGGCTCGCGTGATCAAGATCGGCTTCCGTCAGGCCTCCCCCGACGTGTTCGAAGATTGCGTTGCTGCGGCCAAGAACGCCCTGAGCGTTCTGGAGAACCATCTCGCGGGTCGCACATGGCTCGTCGGCGAGGCTGTGAGCATCGCCGATATCGACATCTATGGGGTTGTGACTTTCTCCAACCAGGCGGGGATCGAACTCGCGGCCTATCCCCGGGTGAGTGCATGGACGGGGCGCGTCGAGGCTCTGCCAGGTTTCAAAGCCCAGAAAGACCTGCTGCCGATGGAATCCCGGGTAGCCGCATGACCGACCTGTCGATCCGCGAAGCGCAGGCAGGCGACCTCGAAGCGATCATCCGCCTGCACGAGGAGGACGAGCTGGGCTCGCACGGCGATGTCTGGTCGGACGAGACGCGGCCAGTCTATGAGGCTGCTTTCAGGGCCATTCAGAAGAGCCCGGACAACAGGCTTTTCGTGGCTGTCGACGGCAGCGAAGTCGTCGGCACCTTTCAGCTCACCTTCATCCCCAATCTCACCGCGCGCGGCACAACCCGCGTGAAGGTGGAGAGTGTGAAGGTGAAGGCGGCTCGCCGTTCCGGCGGCATTGGTGCGCAGATGATCGCATTCGCCGCGGATCATGCCCGCACTCAAGGGGCTGCCGCGATGGAGCTGACCTCGAACAAAACCCGCAAGGATGCACACCGCTTCTACGAGAGGCTGGGGTTTGCCCGCAGCCACGAGGGATTCAAGAAAAGGCTTTGATCCGAGGCAGCTCGCTACATGCCGTTATTCCATGGCGAGCAAGGCGATATCCCGATAACCACCAACACGACCTCTCCCGCGCGATACTCCTGTCTCCCGATTGGGGACTGCTTTCGCAGGAAAGCGGGGAGGGGGCTTCTTTTGGTATGGCGAGATTGCTCGTGTGCCGGCTATTGACAAACGGGATTGGACTGGACATATCGGCAGCCCCGCCGGACGGCTGGTTCGGGCGGGCTTCAAGCACGAGCGACGCGGGCCGGGGCGGGATCGTTGGATCCGGCCGCTGGGTCGGGTCGGGATTGCGGATCCTGCGGGATCCCGATCGGCGCCACGAGCCGGGGCGGCCAGTATCTGGCCAGGTTCCAGGGCTCCTCTGACGACACTGGGAAGCATTCGGCTGGCATCGGCTGGTCCGGATGATGATCACGCGGAGGCGAATACGCTTCTGCGAGCGATGAAGCTTGTCCGAATACTATGGACGACGGCGGCGGCGCCGGTTTCGAGAGAAAATCTTCGAAACAGGTGTTGACCTTCGGCAGGGGTTCGGGTAGATCCTCTGCATCGGCGGCGGGGTTCTTCGGGCCTGGCCGCCTTGGACCTTCGAGGCCTGGCGCTCCTTCGG
>NZ_QDGA01000069.1 GCF_003347665.1 Microvirga calopogonii | reverse complement strand
ATGGCGAAGGAAAAGTTTGAGCGGACCAAGCCGCACTGCAACATTGGGACGATTGGTCACGTGGACCATGGCAAGACGTCTCTGACGGCAGCGATCACGAAGGTTCTGGCGGAGTCGGGCGGAGCGACGTTCACGGCGTACGACCAGATCGACAAGGCGCCGGAAGAGAAGGCGCGCGGCATCACGATCTCGACGGCGCACGTGGAGTACGAGACCACGAACCGGCACTATGCCCACGTGGACTGCCCCGGCCACGCCGACTACGTGAAGAACATGATCACGGGCGCGGCGCAGATGGACGGCGCGATCCTGGTGGTGTCGTCGGCCGACGGCCCGATGCCGCAGACGCGCGAGCACATCCTGCTGGCGCGTCAGGTCGGCGTGCCGGCCCTGGTGGTGTTCATGAACAAGGTCGACATGGTCGACGACGCCGAGCTGCTCGACCTGGTCGAGCTCGAGGTGCGCGAGCTTTTGTCGAAGTACGACTTCCCCGGCGACGACATCCCGATCGTGAAGGGCTCGGCCCTGTGCGCTCTGGAAGACCGTCAGCCTGAGATCGGCCGCGACCGGGTGCTCGAGCTGATGGCCGAGGTCGACCGCTACATCCCGCAGCCGGAGCGTCCGGTGGACCAGCCGTTCCTGATGCCGATCGAGGACGTGTTCTCGATCTCGGGCCGCGGCACGGTGGTGACGGGCCGCGTCGAGCGCGGCATCATCAAGGTCGGCGAGGAAGTGGAGATCGTGGGTCTGCGCGACACGCAGAAGACGACGGTCACGGGCGTGGAGATGTTCCGCAAGCTGCTCGACCAGGGCCAGGCGGGCGACAACGTGGGCGTGCTGCTGCGCGGCACGAAGCGCGAGGACGTGGAGCGCGGCCAGGTGCTGTGCAAGCCGGGCTCGATCAAGCCGCACACGAAGTTCAAGGCCGAGGCCTACATCCTGACGAAGGAAGAGGGTGGCCGTCACACGCCGTTCTTCGGCAACTACCGGCCGCAGTTCTACTTCCGCACGACGGACGTGACCGGCGTGGTGAAGCTGCCTGAGGGCACCGAGATGGTGATGCCGGGCGACAACATCACGATGGAAGTCGAGCTGATCGCGCCGATCGCCATGGAAGAGAAGCTGCGCTTCGCCATCCGCGAAGGCGGCCGCACCGTCGGCGCCGGCGTCGTCGCCGCCGTGATGGACTAATACCGATCCAGGTGGCGGGTTTCCGCCACCTGTTGACCGCCGGAGGAGTGTAGCTCAATCGGCTAGAGCACCGGTCTCCAAAACCGGGGGTTGGGGGTTCGAGTCCCTCCACTCCTGCCAGCGGTCGACAAAGCGGGCGTTTTGCGTTAGAGAAGCGCCCCGTAGATGGTTTGAACAGGTGGCGCGAGGCTCGGAAAGCAGCCTCGCGCCCCTTCAATTTGGGCTCAAGCGTGCCCTTAGAGGACGTTCGCAGCCGCTCTCGCGGTGATGCGGACGCAAGCGACATGGCGAAGACGAACCCGTTCGATTTCATACAGCAGGTCCGCTCGGAGGCTGCGAAGGTCACTTGGCCGACCCGCAAGGAGACCATGATCACGACCGCGATGGTGTTCGTGATGGTGGTGGTCGCCAGCGTCTTCTTCCTGGTCGTCGATCAGGCTCTCGGCTGGGGCGTCCGCTCGGTGATCCTCGGGCTTGGCGGTTAAGGGGTGGATGCAATGACGAAGCGTTGGTACATCGTCCACGCCTATTCGAATTTCGAGAACAAGGTTGCCCAGTCGATCAAGGATCAGGCGGCGCAGCGCGGCCTGGAAGACAAGTTCGACGAGGTCATGGTTCCGACCGAGAAGGTCGTCGAGGTGCGCCGCGGCCGTAAGGTCGATACCGAGCGCAAGTTCTTCCCGGGCTACGTCCTGGTGAAGTGCGATCTGACCGACGAGGTGTATCACCTCATCAAGAATACGCCGAAGGTGACGGGCTTCCTGGGCGCCGACAAGTCCAAGCCGGTTCCGATCCCGGATCGGGAAGCCGAGCGGATCAAGGGTCAGGTGGCCGAGGGTGTCGATCATCCGAAGCCCTCCGTCAGCTTCGAGGTCGGCGAGCAGGTGCGCGTCTCCGACGGTCCGTTCGCCTCGTTCAACGGCGTGGTCGAGGAAGTCGACGATGCCCGGGCCCGCCTCAAGGTGGCGGTGTCCATCTTCGGCCGCGCGACGCCGGTCGAACTCGAATACGGTCAGGTCGAAAAGATCTGATCAGAAGGGAAGTGGTACTTTTCCGGTAGCGCTTTCCAGGCCCCTTGAGAGGGGCCTTCATCCGCGGGAGGTCTGCCCGGTCGCCAGCCGGGAGTTCCAGACTGCACCGCGATCTGCAACTGCCATTCCGCTCGGTTGGCGCCGGGCGGTTGGTCCATTGGGAGCAGTCCTATGGCAAAGAAAATCTCGGGCTACGTAAAGCTTCAAGTGCCCGCAGGCGCAGCCAACCCGTCGCCGCCGATCGGTCCGGCGCTCGGTCAGCGCGGCCTGAACATCATGGAATTCTGCAAGGCCTTCAACGCGAAGACCTCGCAGATGGAGAAGGGAACCCCGATCCCGGTGATCATCACCGCGTATCAGGATCGTTCCTTCACCTTCGAAATGAAGCAGCCCCCGGTCTCGTACTGGCTCAAGAAGGCCGCGAAGATCGACAAGGGTTCGCAGACCCCCGGCAAGGGCGGCACCGTCGGTCGCGTCACCCGCGACCAGATCCGCGAGATCGCCGAGAAGAAGATGGTCGATCTCAACTGCGACACCGTTGAATCCGCCATGGCCATGATCGAGGGCTCCGCGCGCTCGATGGGCATGGAAGTGGCGTAAGGAGGGCATGATGGCTGTTAAGGAAGGTAAGCGCATCCGCGCCGCCCGCGAGGGCATCGAGGTCACCAAGCTCTACCCGATCCAGGACGCGGTGAAGCTGATCAAGGAACGCGCCAAGGCGAAGTTCGACGAGACCATCGAGATCTCGATGAACCTCGGCGTCGATCCCCGCCACGCCGACCAGATGGTCCGCGGCGTCTGCAACCTGCCGAACGGCTCCGGCCGTACGGTCCGCGTTGCCGTGTTCGCCCGTGGTGCCAAGGCCGACGAGGCCAAGGCTGCCGGTGCCGATATCGTGGGTGCCGAGGAGCTCTTCGAGACCGTTAACGGCGGCACGATCGACTTCGATCGCTGCATCGCCACCCCGGACATGATGCCGCTCGTCGGCCGTCTCGGTAAGGTGCTCGGCCCGCGCGGCCTGATGCCGAACCCGAAGGTCGGAACGGTCACCATGGACGTGAAGGGTGCCGTCGAGGCCGCCAAGGGCGGCGCCGTCGAGTTCCGCGTCGAGAAGGCCGGTATCGTCCATGCCGGTATCGGCAAGGCCTCCTTCGACGAGGGCAAGCTGGTGGAGAACATCAAGGCTTTCGCCGATGCCGTCTCCCGGGCGAAGCCCACGGGTGCCAAGGGCACCTACATCCAGCGCGTCGCGATCTCCTCGACGATGGGCCCGGGCGTGAAGGTAGATCCCTCCTCGGTGATCGGCGCCTGATCGGCTCATTGCCGGACAATCGGAAAAGCCCGGCCCTCGTGCCGGGCTTTTTCTTTTTGCCAATCCCGGTTCCATTTGTTCTGGTGCAAAAAAAATCTCGTGGGCCTGTCGATCCGGGCGATGCCCGTTCGTCGTAGGAACAGGAGAGCCCATGCAGCTCTCCCGAAGCACAAGGAGATATGACGATGCGCGTGATGGTACTGGTGAAGGCAACGAAGGACAGCGAGGCGGGCCTCAAGCCCTCGGCCGAGACCACCGAGCTCTTCGAAGCCATGGGCCGCTTCAATGAGGAGTTGATCAATGCCGGGGTCCTGCTGGCCGGCGACGGGCTCAAGCCGTCATCCGAGGGCAAGCGGGTGGCATTCGACGGCCCGAGCCGCACCATCATCGACGGCCCCTTCGCCGAGACCCGGGAGCTGGTCGCCGGGTTCTGGCTCTGGGAGGTCAAGGACATGGCTGAGGCGGTCGAGTGGGTGAAACGCTGCCCCAATCCGATGCCCGGCCCGAGCGAGATCGAGATCCGCCCGATCTACGAGCTGGCCGATTTCGGCGATATCGTCACGCCGGAAATGGCCGAGCATCAGAACCAGCTCCGCGCCAAAGTATCGGGTCAGTAAGTCTCTCGCCGCGCATACCCCGGCAGGACCGTGACGACCACCGACATCCACCGCACCATCGAGACGATCTTCCGGATCGAGCGGGCCAGGCTCATTGCGGGACTGGCCCGGATGGTGCGCGACGTGGGGCTGGCCGAGGAGCTGGCCCAGGATGCGTTCGTCACGGCCCTGTCCGAATGGCCGGAAACCGGAATTCCGACCAATCCCGGCGCCTGGCTCAATGCCACGGCCAGGCGCCGGGCCATCGACCTCATCCGGCGTCACAAAATGCTTGCGCGCAAGCATGCCGAGATCGGTCGCGACCTTTCGGAGGCCGACGGGGCCGATCTGGAAGCGATCGAGGCCGCCATGGACGACGATGTCGGCGATGAACTGCTGAGCCTGATCTTCGTCGCCTGTCACCCGGTCCTCTCGCCGGAGGCTCAGGTGGCCCTGACCCTGCGCCTGATCGGCGGGCTGACGACCGACGAGATCGCCCGGGCCTACCTCACCAGCGAGGCAACCATCGCCCAGCGCATCGTCCGGGCGAAGCGAACCCTCGGCAAGGCTGCCCCTTCCTTCGAGGTGCCGCGCGGAAGGGAGCGGCAGGAGCGCCTATCCTCGGTCCTGGCGGTCATCTATCTGATCTTCAACGAGGGCTATTCGGCGACATCCGGCGCGGCTCTCACCCGTCCGATCCTCTGTGCCGAGGCCCAGCGCCTCGCCCGCATCCTGGCCGGCCTTGCTCCCGAGGAGCCTGAAGTTCTGGGTCTTCTGGCCCTGGTCGAGATCCAGGCCTCGCGGCTGGCAGCCCGCATCGGCCCGGACGGCATGCCGGTCCCGCTGACCCGGCAGAACCGAGGCCGGTGGGACAGGCTTCTGATCCACCGGGGTCTCGCCGCGCTGGAGCGCGCGGAGGCCCTGGGCGGCTCCCAGGGGCCCTACGTCCTTCAGGCCGCGCTTGCCGCCTGCCACGCCCGTGCCAACCGGGCGGAGGAGACTGACTGGACGAGGATCGCGGGCCTCTATGACCTGCTCCGCCTCGCCATGCCTTCGCCGGTAGTCGAACTCAATCGGGCGGTAGCCCACAGCGTGGCTTTCGGTTCGGACGCCGGGCTGAGGCTCCTGGACGACATCGATCCGGCTGCCTTGCCCCGTTATGCCCCTCTGCCTGCGGCGAGGGGAGATTTCCTGTTCCGGGCCGGTCGGTTGCCCGAGGCCCGGATCCAGTTCGAGCGTGCAGCCTCCCTGAGCCGAAACGAGCAGGAGAGGGCTTTTTTCGTCGCCAGGGCAGGGGCCTGCTCGCAACCGAAAGGCCCAAACGACGAGCCGATTGTCTCTAGGGAATGAGACCGGCATTTTTGGGCTTGAATATTATGTTCCCAGCCATCACATTGTTGCAGGTGGGAGCAGGGACATGTATGCCATGATCGAGTTTTTCGGCGCCATCGGGCTGATCTTGACCGGATATCTGGCGCTGCGCGGTGTCATCGAGACGTCGCTGCCGGCGCCTCGGCTTGTTCCCGTCCGAGCGTCCTCCAGGCGGCCCAGCCGCGGGCGGCCATAAAAACCTTAAACTTATCCTACCCTGCCCCTTGGCAAGAGGGCGAAAAGGGATTATAGGGATTCTTTGAGTTTCCAACATATGCCGAGGCTCCGCTTTCGCGCGTGCCTCTGGCTGCTAATCCGTCCCGGAGACGGGGCGGTGACAAGCCGGCGAGCTAAAGGGTAACCTTTGGCGCGTTCCGGCTATGTCCTGTCCGAGACTGCAGGTGCCGGCTTGCCGGTTTAATTCGAAAGGGCCTGCATAGACGGGGAAGCCGAGTTTTTTATGCCTGCATCAACGCAGGTGAAGAGGATCGGTTCGAACCATCTCACCCGGTGCGCCGCCAGGCGTCATTTGGGGGACAGGGCTTGCGAGAGCGTCGTTCAGGATGCCCTCGGATGCAAGTCCGGGCCTTGAACGGCAAATGCAACCGGCGGAGATTTCCGCCAACCGGAGAGAGCCCAGTGGAAAGAGCAGCAAAGCGCGAGCTCGTCTCGACTCTCAACGACGTGTTTAGCACCACGAGCGTTGTCGTCGTCGCCCACTATGCTGGTCTCACGGTCGCCGACATGCAGAAGCTGCGTTCGCAGATGAAGCAGGCCGGCGCCACCGTGAAGGTCGCAAAAAACAGCCTCGCCAAAATCGCTCTCGAAGGCAAGGACGTCGCGTCCATCTCGGGCCTTATGAAAGGTCCGACCCTGATCGCTTATTCGAGCGATCCGGTCGCGGCGCCCAAGGTCGCTGTCGATTTCGCCAAGGGTAACGACAAGCTCGTGATCCTCGGCGGCGCAATGGGCGCGACCGCCCTGAACGTGGACGGAGTGAAGGCACTTGCCACTCTGCCGTCCCTCGATGAACTGCGCGGCAAGCTCGTCGGCCTCATCCAGGCCCCGGCTACGAAGATCGCTCAGCTCAGCACTGCGCCGGCGGCGAAGCTCGCCCGCGTGTTCGGGGCCTATGCCAAGACAGGCGAAGCGGCGTGAGGCCGTAACCTCAACCATCAAACCGTTCGAACTGAACTTAAGGATCTAAAAAATGGCTGATCTTGCCAAGCTCGTTGACGATCTTTCGTCGCTGACCGTTCTCGAGGCCGCTGAGCTCTCGAAGATGCTCGAAGAGAAGTGGGGCGTTTCCGCTGCTGCGGCTGTTGCCGTCGCTGCTGCTCCCGGCGCTGGCGCCGGCGCTGCTCCTGCTGAAGAGCAGACCGAGTTCACGGTCGTCCTGGCTTCGGCCGGCGACAAGAAGATCGAGGTCATCAAGGAAGTCCGTGGCATCACGGGCCTGGGCCTGAAGGAAGCTAAGGACCTCGTCGAAGGTGCGCCGAAGCCCGTTAAGGAAGGCGCTTCCAAGGACGAAGCCGAGAAGATCAAGGCGACCCTCGAGAAGGTCGGCGCCAAGGTCGAGCTTAAGTAATTTTGCGGCCCATCAGGGTCGTAGGGTTACCCCCGCGAAATCGGGGCTCAAAACACACGGTCCCAGGCGATTTTGCCTGGGGCCGTTGTGTCGTCAAAGAGGCCGGGCTTCTTGATGGCACGTCGACAGGTCTGAAAAACGACCTGAATTCTTGCGGTTAGCGGGCGGATTGAGCCGCCGGGCGGCTAATCGAGGAGCCTGACCTCTCGGGGTTCTCGATTAGCCGTGTATGAGGAACGAGGTCCAGATGGCCAACACACTGATCGGCCGGAAGCGCATTCGCAAGTTCTTCGGGAAAATCAAGGAAGTGGCGGAGATGCCGAACCTGATCGAGGTTCAGAAGGCATCCTACGACCAGTTCCTGATGGTCGAAGAGCCAAAGGGTGGCCGGCCGGAAGAGGGCTTGCAAGCCGTCTTCAAATCGGTTTTTCCGATTTCGGACTTTTCGAATACTGCCCTGCTCGAATTCGTGAAGTATACGTTCGAGCCCCCGAAATACGACGTGGACGAGTGCCGCCAGCGGGGCATGACTTTCGCTGCGCCGCTCAAGGTCACGCTGCGCCTCATCGTGTTCGATGTGGACCCGGATACCGGCGCCCGCTCCGTGAAGGACATCAAGGAGCAGGACGTCTACATGGGCGACATGCCGCTCATGACGGACAACGGCACCTTCATCGTGAACGGCACCGAGCGCGTCATCGTCTCTCAGATGCACCGTTCGCCCGGCGTGTTCTTCGACCACGACAAGGGCAAGACGCACTCCTCGGGCAAGCTGCTGTTCGCCGCCCGCATCATCCCCTACCGCGGTTCCTGGCTCGACATCGAGTTCGACGCCAAGGACATCGTGTACGCCCGTATCGACCGCAAGCGTAAGATCCCGGCCACGTCGCTGCTCTACGCCCTCGGCCTCGACGGCGAGGAGATCCTCAACACCTTCTACAACCACATCACCTATACCCGTGATGGGGATGCCTGGTCCGTGCCGTTCGACGCGGAGCGCATGAAGGGCTTCAAGGCCTCCGTCGACCTGATCGACGCCAAGTCCGGCGAGATCGTGCTCGAGGCCGGCAAGAAGCTGACGGCGCGTGCCGCCCGCCAGCTCGCCGAGAAGGGCCTCCAGAACCTGCGCGCGACGGACGAGGACCTCTACGGCCAGTACATCGGCGAAGACCTCGTGAACCCCAAGACCGGCGAGATCTACGCCGAGGCGGGCGACGAGATCACCGAAAAGCTGCTGAAGGGCCTGGAAGAGGCCGGGTTCACCGAGATCCCGGTGCTCGACATCGACCACGTCACGGTCGGCCCGTACATCCGCAACACGCTTGCCATCGACAAGGCCTCCTCCCGCGAGGACGCCCTGTTCGACATCTACCGCGTCATGCGTCCGGGCGAGCCGCCGATCCTCGAGACGGCGGAAGCGATGTTCAACTCGCTGTTCTTCGACCCCGAGCGCTACGACCTCTCGGCGGTGGGCCGCGTGAAGATGAACATGCGCCTCGACCTCGACGCCGAGGACACCGTGCGGACCCTTCGCCGTGAGGACATCCTCGCGGTCACGAAGGCGCTCGTGGACCTGCGCGACGGCAAGGGCGAGATCGACGACATCGACCACCTCGGCAATCGCCGCGTGCGGTCGGTCGGCGAGCTCATGGAGAACCAGTACCGCCTCGGACTGCTGCGCATGGAGCGCGCGATCAAGGAGCGCATGTCGTCGGTCGATATCGACACCGTCATGCCTCAGGACCTGATCAACGCGAAGCCTGCCGCTGCCGCCGTGCGCGAGTTCTTCGGCTCCTCGCAGCTGTCGCAGTTCATGGACCAGACGAACCCGCTCTCGGAAGTCACGCACAAGCGTCGCCTCTCGGCGCTCGGCCCGGGCGGTCTGACCCGAGAGCGCGCCGGCTTCGAGGTGCGCGACGTGCACCCGACGCATTACGGCCGCATCTGCCCGATCGAGACGCCGGAAGGCCCGAACATCGGTCTGATCAACTCGCTGGCCACCTTCGCGCGCGTCAACAAGTACGGCTTCATCGAGACGCCGTTCCGCCGCGTGCGCGACAGCCGCGTGACGGACGAGGTGATCTACCTCTCCGCCATGGAAGAGGCGAAGTACAACATCGCCCAGGCGAACTCCCCGCTGGATGCCAACGGCACCCTGACGGAAGAGCTCGTGATCTGCCGTCGCGCCGGTGAAAACATCGTCGCGGCTCCCGATCGCGTGGACCTGATGGAAGTGTCGCCGAAGCAGCTCGTGTCGGTTGCCGCCGCGCTCATCCCGTTCCTCGAGAACGACGACGCGAACCGCGCCCTCATGGGCTCGAACATGCAGCGTCAGGCCGTGCCTCTGGTCCAGGCGGACGCTCCGTTCGTCGGCACCGGCATGGAAGCGGTCGTCGCCCGTGACTCGGGCGCCGCGATCGCGGCCCGCCGCACCGGCATCGTCGACCAGGTGGACGCGACCCGTATCGTTATCCGCGCGACGGAGAACACGGATCCGACCCGTCCGGGCGTCGACATCTACCGCCTGCAGAAGTTCCAGCGCTCCAACCAGTCGACCTGCATCACGCAGAAGCCGCTGGTGCGCGCCGGCGACCTCGTGCGCAAGGGCGACATCATCGCCGACGGTCCCTCGACCGAGTACGGCGAGCTGGCGCTCGGCCGGAACGTGCTCGTCGCGTTCATGCCGTGGAACGGCTACAACTTCGAAGACTCGATCCTGCTCTCCGAGCGGATCGTGAAGGAAGACGTCTTCACCTCGATCCACATCGAGGAATTCGAAGTGATGGCCCGCGACACGAAGCTGGGTCCGGAGGAAATCACGCGCGACATTCCGAACGTGTCGGAAGAGGCGCTGAAGAACCTCGACGAAGCCGGCATCGTGTATATCGGCGCTGAGGTCCATGCGGGCGACATCCTCGTCGGCAAGATCACGCCGAAGGGCGAAAGCCCGATGACGCCGGAAGAGAAGCTTCTGCGCGCCATCTTCGGCGAGAAGGCCTCCGACGTCCGCGATACGTCGCTGCGCGTGCCCCCGGGCGTGACCGGCACCATCGTGGAAGTCCGTGTCTTCAACCGTCACGGCGTCGACAAGGACGAGCGCGCCCAGGCCATCGAGCGCGAGGAGATCGAGCGTCTCGCGAAGGACCGGGACGACGAGCAGGCGATCCTCGACCGCAACACCTATGCGCGTCTGGCCGAGATCCTCTCGGGCAGGACCGGCGTTGCGGGCCCGAAGGGCTACAAGAAGGACGCCCCGATCACCCGCGAACTCCTCAACGAGTTCCCGCGGTCCCAGTGGTGGCAGTTCGCGGTCGAAGACGATGCTCTGATGACCGAGATCGAGGCCATGCAGAAGCAGTACGACGAGTCGAAGAAGCGCCTCGAGCAGCGCTTCCTCGACAAGGTCGAGAAGCTGCAGCGCGGCGACGAGCTGCCTCCGGGCGTCATGAAGATGGTCAAGGTCTTCGTGGCGGTGAAGCGCAAGATCCAGCCGGGCGACAAGATGGCCGGCCGTCACGGCAACAAGGGTGTCGTGTCGCGCATCGTGCCGATCGAGGACATGCCGTTCCTCGAGGACGGCACCCACGCGGATATCGTGCTCAACCCGCTCGGCGTGCCGAGCCGCATGAACGTGGGTCAGATCCTCGAGACGCACCTGGGTTGGGCTGCGGCCGGTCTCGGCAAGCAGGTCGCCCAGGCGGTCGACGCCTACATGAAGTCGGGCAAGACCACGGCGCTGCGCGAGCAGCTCGTGTCGATCTACGGCAACCTGCCCGAAATCGAGCAGGCGGACGACGACGAGCTCGTCGAACTCGGCCGCAAGCTGCGTCGCGGTGTTCCGTTCGCCACGCCCGTCTTCGACGGCGCGAAGGAATCGGACATCGAAGCCATGCTGCAGAAGGCAGGCCTCGATCCGTCGGGTCAGGTGACGCTCTATGACGGCAAGACCGGCGAAGCGTTCGACCGCAAGGTGACCGTGGGCTACATCTACATGCTGAAGCTCCACCACCTCGTGGACGACAAGATCCACGCCCGCTCCATCGGCCCCTACAGCCTCGTTACCCAGCAGCCGCTGGGCGGCAAGGCCCAGTTCGGCGGCCAGCGCTTCGGCGAAATGGAGGTCTGGGCCCTGGAGGCTTACGGCGCCGCCTACACGCTGCAGGAAATGCTCACGGTCAAGTCGGACGACGTGGCCGGCCGTACGAAGGTCTACGAGGCCATCGTGCGCGGCGACGACACCTTCGAGTCGGGCATTCCGGAGAGCTTCAACGTTCTCGTGAAGGAAATGCGTTCGCTCGGCCTCAACGTGGAGCTCACCAACTCCAAGAAGGCTGCCAACGAGGCGGAGCAGCTGCCTCCGTCGGAGGCGGCCGAGTAAGTGCCTCAGGCGCTTCAAGTTTGACGTTCGGCCGCGGCTTTCGTGCCGCGGCCTCATGCAATTGCCGGTGAGGGTGCTTATCTAGCGCCTTCCAGCCCAGGAGACGGCGATGAATCAAGAGGTCATGAATCTCTTCAACCAGACGGCCCAGCCGCAGAGCTTCGATCAGATCAAGATCTCGATCGCGAGCCCTGAGAAGATTCTGTCCTGGTCCTACGGCGAGATCAAGAAGCCGGAGACCATCAACTACCGTACGTTCAAGCCCGAGCGCGACGGCTTGTTCTGCGCGCGCATCTTCGGTCCCATCAAGGACTACGAGTGCCTGTGCGGCAAGTACAAGCGCATGAAGTACAAGGGCGTCATCTGCGAGAAGTGCGGCGTCGAGGTGACGCTGGCCCGCGTCCGTCGCGACCGCATGGGCCACATCTCCCTGGCCGCGCCCGTCGCCCACATCTGGTTCCTCAAGTCCCTGCCGAGCCGCATCGGTCTGCTGCTCGACATGACCCTGAAGGATCTGGAGCGCATCCTCTATTTCGAATCCTACATCGTCGTCGATGCGGGCCTGACGCCTCTCAAGGACCGTCAGCTCCTCACCGAGGAAGAGTACATCCGCGCTCAGGACGAGTACGGTGAGGACAGCTTCACGGCCATGATCGGCGCGGAAGCGATCCGCCGGATCCTGCAGGAACTCGACCTCGAGAAGACCGCGCAGGAGATCCGCGAGGAGATCGCCGTCACCACGTCCGAGCTGAAGCCCAAGAAGCTGATGAAGCGCCTCAAGATCATCGAGGCCTTCGTTCAGTCGGGCAACAAGCCGGAATGGATGATCCTGACCGAGGTTCCGGTGATCCCGCCGGATCTGCGTCCGCTCGTGCCGCTGGACGGTGGCCGCTTCGCGACCTCGGATCTGAACGATCTCTATCGCCGCGTGATCAACCGCAACAACCGCCTGAAGCGCCTGATGGAGCTGCGTGCGCCGGACATCATCGTCCGCAACGAGAAGCGCATGCTCCAGGAGGCCGTCGACGCTCTGTTCGACAACGGCCGCCGCGGCCGCGTCATCACCGGCGCCAACAAGCGTCCGCTGAAGTCGCTCGCCGACATGCTGAAGGGTAAGCAGGGACGCTTCCGCCAGAACCTGCTCGGCAAGCGCGTCGACTACTCGGGCCGTTCGGTCATCGTGGTCGGTCCGGAGCTCAAGCTGCACCAGTGCGGCCTGCCGAAGAAGATGGCGCTCGAGCTGTTCAAGCCGTTCATCTACGCCAAGCTCGACGCGCGGGGCCTCTCCGCCACCGTCAAGCAGGCGAAGAAGCTCGTCGAGAAGGAGAAGCCGGAAGTCTGGGATATCCTGGACGAGGTCATCCGCGAGCATCCGGTGCTCCTGAACCGCGCTCCGACGCTTCACCGCCTCGGCATCCAGGCGTTCGAGCCCACCCTCATCGAGGGCAAGGCGATCCAGCTGCACCCGCTCGTCTGCGCCGCGTTCAACGCGGACTTCGACGGTGACCAGATGGCCGTCCACGTGCCGCTCTCGCTCGAGGCTCAGCTCGAAGCCCGCGTGCTGATGATGTCGACGAACAACATCCTGCACCCGGCCAACGGTCAGCCGATCATCGTGCCGTCGCAGGACATCGTTCTCGGCCTCTACTATCTCTCCATCGTCTCCGACGGTCAGCCCGGCCAGGGCAAGGCCTTCGCCGACATGGGCGAGATCGAGCATGCCCTGAACGAGAAGGTCATCACGCTCCACACGAAGATCCGCTATCGCTGGGAAGGCCTCGGCGAGGACGGTCAGCCCGTGTCGAAGATCGTCGACACCACGGCCGGCCGCGTGATGCTCTCGCGCCTCCTGCCGAAGCACCCGATGCTTCCCTTCGACGTCGTGAACAAGCTCATGACGAAGAAGGAGATCTCCAACATGATCGATGCCGTGTACCGGCACTGCGGTCAGAAGGAATCGGTGATCTTCTGCGATCGCATCATGGGCCTCGGGTTCTACAACGCGTTCCGCGCCGGCATCTCGTTCGGCAAGGACGACATGGTGATCCCGGAGAACAAGTGGGCCATCGTCGAGGAGACCCGTGCCCTCGCGAAGGACTACGAGCAGCAGTACCAGGACGGCCTCATCACCCAGGGCGAGAAGTACAACAAGGTTGTCGACGCCTGGGCGAAGTGCTCCGACCGTCTCGCCGCCGAGATGATGAACCGCATCTCGACGGTCCAGAAGGACGATCAGGGTCGCGACAAGCCGGTCAACTCGATCTACATGATGTCCCACTCGGGCGCTCGTGGTTCGCCGGCCCAGATGAAGCAGCTCGCGGCGATGCGCGGCCTCATGGCCAAGCCGTCGGGCGAGATCATCGAGACGCCGATCATCTCGAACTTCAAGGAAGGCCTCGACGTTCTCGAGTACTTCAACTCGACCCACGGCGCTCGTAAGGGCCTGGCCGACACCGCGCTCAAGACGGCGAACTCGGGTTATCTGACCCGTCGTCTCGTCGACGTGGCGCAGGACGCGGTCATCCGTGAGCCGGATTGCGGCACCGAGAAGGGCATCAAGATGCGGGCCATCATCGACGCCGGCCAGGTGGTCGCGTCGCTGGCTTCCCGTATCCTCGGCCGCTCCACGGCGGAGGACCTGGTCGCCCAGGACGGCACCGTCATCGTTCCCAAGGGCACGATGATCGAGGAGCATCACCTCGAGGCCATCGGCGCTGCCGGTATCCAGGAGGTGAAGATCCGCTCGGTGCTCGTCTGCGAGTCGAAGAACGGCGTCTGCGCCACCTGCTACGGCCGCGACCTGGCCCGGGGTACCCCGGTCAACCACGGCGAGGCTGTCGGCGTCATCGCGGCGCAGTCCATCGGCGAGCCGGGCACCCAGCTCACCATGCGCACCTTCCACATCGGCGGTGCGGCCCAGATCGCGGACTCGTCCTTCATCGAGTCGAGCTTCGAAGGCAAGATCGGCTTCCGCAACAAGAACATTGCGCGCAACTCCGACGGCGACCTCGTCGTCATGGGCCGCAACGTGGCGGTTGTGATCATCGGCCATGACGGCACCGAGCGGGCGGTTCACCGCCTGCAATACGGCTCGCGCCTGAAGGTGGACGAGGGCGACACGATCAAGCGCGGCCAGCGCATCGCCGAGTGGGACCCGTATTCCCGTCCGATCCTCACCGAGATCGACGGTACGGTGGGCTACGAGGACCTGGTGGACGGCGCGTCGATGATCGAGTCGATGGACGAGTCGACCGGCATCGCCAAGCGCGTGGTCATCGACTGGCGCGGTTCGCCGCGCACGGCGGACCTGCGTCCGGCGGTGGTTATCCAGGGTGCCGGCGGCAAGGTGGCGAAGGTCGCCCGTGGCGGCGACGCCCGCTACCTTCTGCCTGTCGATGCAATCCTTGCGGCCGATCCGGGCTCCAAGGTCAAGGCCGGCGACATCCTCGCCCGTGTCTCGACCGAGAGCGCCAAGACCCGCGACATCACGGGCGGTCTGCCGCGCGTGGCGGAGCTGTTCGAGGCCCGTCGTCCGAAGGACGCGGCCATCATTGCGGAGAAGTCCGGCACGATCCAGTTCGGCCGCGACTACAAGAGCAAGCGTCGCCTGACGCTGAACCCGCACGATGGCTCGGAGCCGGTGGAGTACCTGATCCCGAAGGGCAAGCACATCCACCTGCAGGACGGCGACGTGGTCGAAGTGGGCGACTTCATCGTGGACGGCAACCCGGCGCCGCACGACATCCTTGCGATCAAGGGCGTCGAGGAGCTGGCCGCCTACCTGGTGAACGAGATCCAGGAGGTCTACCGCCTCCAGGGCGTGCTCATCAACGACAAGCACATCGAGGTGATCGTTCGCCAGATGCTGCAGAAGGTCGAGGTCACGGAGGGCGGCGATTCCGAGCTGCTCACCGGCGAGCAGGTCGATCGCCTCGAGTTCGAGGAGATCAACGAGCGTCTCGTGGCCGAGAAGAAGAAGCCCGCCGAAGGCGTGCCGGTTCTGCTCGGTATCACAAAGGCCTCGCTGCAGACCCGTTCCTTCATCTCGGCGGCGTCCTTCCAGGAGACCACCCGCGTCCTCACCGAGGCGGCGGTCAACGGCAAGGTCGACACCCTCGAGGGCCTCAAGGAGAACGTCATCGTCGGCAGCCTCATCCCGGCCGGCACGGGTGCGCTCACCGCCCAGGTGAAAGCCGTCGCGACCCATCGCGACGAGCTGATCCTGCAGCAGAAGCGCTCCGAGTCTCAAGCTCAGGTCAGCGAGCTGCCTCCGGCGGCCGAGTAAGCTGCCAAACCTCAATGAACTGAAAAGGCCGCCCCAGGGCGGCCTTTTTTATTGCATGCCAGCGGAGCTCGACCGAGGAGTTCGTCCTCACATGAGCCTATGTACGAAGCTTAACTATATTTACATTACAACGTAGCATATATAGTCTGGCGTAACTGCGTTTGTTTTCCTACGCACCTGTAGCGAGGCCGCTCCATGACCCAGACCATTTCAAGAGTTGGCGTCGAAACTGTCGTAGCGACAACGGCGGTGAACTTTACGCCGGATAATCCGAACCTCTCCGCCTTTCCGCCGCCGGCGAGCGGCTATGTTGCCGTCTGGCAGGTCAATATCGCAGGCCAGACGGATATTTTCTACCAACGGTTCGACGCCACTGGCGTCAAGATCGATGCCAGCCCAGTGCAGGTCAACACGACGACTACAGGTGATCAGACGGCGCCCAGCGTCGTCGCCTTGTCCGACGGCCGCTTTGTGGTGGTTTGGGAAGGCGTGGGTCCGAACGGCAGCGGCGGACAGGATACGGCCGGAGTGTACCAACGTGTGTTCAACGCGAATGGAAGCCCTGCCACCGCCGAGGTGAACGTCTCCCATGCCCCGGCCCTCGGGCAGGGGTCGGCATCCATTTCGGCCATTCCCGCCAATGCCGGCGGCGGGTGGATCGTGACGTGGCAGAATATCGGATCCGACGGCAACGTCGATGTGATGGAACAGCGCTATGCCTCCAACGGCCAGCCGGCCACGGGCGGCTGGCCACAAGAGTTCCCGGTCAACACGACCGGGGAAGGCAATCAGTTCAACGCTGAGATTACCGCCCTTCTGGGTCTGAGCGACCCTTACGTAGGCTGGGTCGTGACTTGGCAAGGTAACGGGTCGGACGATCCTACGGGCATCTATCAACAGCGCTACGATTATACAGGCGGCAAGATCGGGCAGGAGGTTCGGGTCAACGCGTTCACCAGCGGCGTTCAGCAGAACGCCGTCGTCACGGCGATCCCCGGTGGAGGGTGGGTCGTCGTCTGGCAGGACCTGGATCCGGGCCATAAAGGGATCTTCCAGCAGGTCTTCGACATCAATGGCAACCGGCTTCATCCGGAGGAAACCCGGGTCGGTTCTGTCGATGCGAATGCCGTGTTTATCGGCGAACCCAGCGTCACTATGCTGGCGGGCGGCCGCTGGGTCGTCACCTGGACGAACAATTACGATGTCTGGCAGCAGGCGTTCAACGCGGACGGAACGGCGAACGGGAGTGAAATCCTGGTTCACGCTTCCGCATCGGGCGTTCAGCAGTCGCCGAGCGTCGTCGCTTTGCCTGATGGAGACTGGATCGTCATGTGGTCCGGCGTCGGAACCGGCACAAATGTCGGGACCAACGGCCTGTTCCAGCAGCGCTTCCACCTCAACAACCTTGCTCCTGAAGCGCTGACGCTCGCGGGTGGAACGACGGTGACATATTCGGGGGTGTTGGGGAGCAACTTCGATTTCGGCCAATTGGCGGCCGTCGACGGCAATGGCGACAGCGTCTTCACCTACCAGATAGTGGACGGCTTAGGAAACCCGACGACAAACTCCCGGGTTCAAATCATCGGCGATGCCTCCACGGGCTATCACATAGCGTTGAAGGATGGCGTCACGCTTGATTCCAGCAATCCGCAAGGGCGAAACTTCAGCTTCAATGTCAAGGTCACCGATCAAGGTGGCGCGAGCTTCACCCAATCGATCAGCTTTACCGGAAGCAACGGCAACAGCACTCCCGGTTCAATCAAGGTCGGAGGCGAGACGGCGCTCAGCATTCCCGAACTGGGTGTGAGCGGGCGGGACATCGGCTCTCTGTCCGCGGTGGATCCGGACGGTGTATCCGCACTGACCTATGCAATTGTCGATCAGGGCGGCAATCCGCTTTCGAACTCGCCGTTCGAGATCGTGCCAGCCAGTGCCGCAGGCTCGTTCAAGCTCAAGCTGAAAGCCGACGTCACACTCGATCGTGAAGCCTACACCAACGGCGCGTTCACACTCTACCTGCGGGTCACGGATTCTGCCGGCCACACCACCGTCGAGCCGATCGCCGTGACAGTTCAGAACGTCGTCGAGGCTCCGACGGGGATCACGGTCCTTGGCCCCTCGACCTTCGATGAGAACGATCCGGCTCAAACCATTCAAGCATTGGTGAATGTCGGCGGCGACAGTGGGACCTATACCTACACCCTCGTCTCGACCGCGGCCGAAGGCAACACCAACCCGACTGCGGCGGCCCTCGCGCAGCTCTTTGCCATCGACGGGCAGAATCTCAAGAAAATCGGCACCTTCGATCACGAGGCATACGACGGTGGAACGTTCAGCTTCAAGATCCACGCCGAGATCCCGGGCGTGCCCGGGACTGCATTCGAGCAGACGATCGTCATCACCGTAGCCGACGTCAACGAAGCACCGACATCGATCGATTTCGGCACGGCCGGCAATACGGCGGCACGGGTCTCACAGAGCGCGCATGCCGGGGACGAGATTGCGACCTTGCGCGGCCTAGACCCAGATGGCGACGTTCTTGAATTCACCATTGTCGAGGGTGAGAACAGCATCGTGGAGGCCGTCGGCGCTTTCAGCATCTCTAACGGCAAGCTTGTGGTGAGCGCTGGCGGTCTGGGTGCCCTCTTGGGTCCTCAGTCGCTCTGGATCCGAGCGAAGGACGCCGATAATCTGAGCAAGTGGCAGCTCATGACGGTTACGGTCGATCCTGCCAACGCCGTCCCGAGCGCCGTAAAGGTGGCCATCGGAGAAGACGCACCCGCCACCGCCATTGCCATTGCCGAGAACGGGCAGGCCGGTCGCATGATCGGCATCCTGTCCACGACCGATGCGGATGTGGGGCAGACGCATTCCTATCGGATCGTCGACGCCAATGGCGTCCCCATGGTCGATTCGCCTTTCGAGATCGTGGAGACGGCCGCGGCGAGCGGCGTCTTTGCGCTCAAGCTGAAGAGCGGTGTCGTGCTCGACCGTGAGCAGTACAATGGCGGCTTCACCGCCGTGAGGATCGAAACCACAGATTCCGGTAGCCCGGCAAAAAGTTACATCCAGGACATCGCGATCAACGTCACGAACGTGGTCGAAGCTCCCACCTCGGTCCGAGTGGGCGGAGTGGCCACCCTCGCACTTACGGAAAATGCGGTCCCGATCGCCAATTTCGGCGGCTTGACCGTCCAGGGTGGCGATCAGGGCCTTTACACATACTCGCTGATCTCGACCGCGGGGGAGGGCAATACCAACCCGGATGCGGCCACGCTGGCGACGCTGTTTGCGATCACCGACGACAACAACCTCCGACAGACCGCCGTGCTGAATCGCGAGGATTATGCGAACGGCACGTTCACCTTCAAGATTCGGGCCGAGATTTCCGGCACTCCCGGAACGGCATTCGAGCAAACGATTACTGTCACGCTCGACAACGTCAACGAAGAGCCGACGGCTATCAATTTCGGTACGGCGGGAGCGGTGACGGCCAGCGTGTCAAGATCCGCCGGCAGCGGACGACCAATCGGCCAGTTGCATGCCGTTGATCAGGATCTGGGTGACACGCACTCCTATGCCATCGTCACCGGCAACGGTATGCATACGCAGATCGAGCCAGGCGGTCCCTTCAAGATCGTCGCCGGCAAGCTCGTCGTGGATAATGCAAGTGTGTTACAGGCCCTCGGCGATCAAACCACGGTCTGGATCAGAGCGACGGATGCCGGCGGCCTAAGCACTTGGCAGGAATTCACCATCAACCTGGTCACCAACGCGGCGCCAAGCGACATTGTTGTGACCGGCGGTTCGGTTGCTGAAGGAACATCGGCCGGCAGGGGGGGGCGCAACGCTGGCCACGATCGATCAGAGCGGCGACACTCACACCTACGATCTTGTGGCCGACCAGTTCGGCGGTGCTCTGCCGAACGGGCAGCATCCTCTGTTCAAGATCGAGGATGGCAGCAACGAGATCATTCTCAAATCGACTCTCGACGATGCTCAGGTCGGCACCTACGATCTCTGGGTCAGGACAACCGACTCGGAGGGGCTTACCTATATCGAGAAGGTGACGATCATTGTCACCAATCTCCCGGAGGCGCCGACCGACCTGAGACTTGCGAGCCATCCTGTATCCGAATTGGCCGCGGCGGGGACGGAGGTCGGGTCGCTGACCACGATCGATCCGGATCTGGGTGGCGGTTATACTTATACCCTGCTCGACGACGCTGGGGGAAGGTTCGAGATACGGGGCGACAAGATTGTCGTCAAGAATGGCCTCCTGCTCGATTTCGAGCAGAAAGATCGATACTCGATCAAGGTGCGCACGACCGACCAGGGCGGGCAGAGCCTCGATAAGATGTTTGTGATCAATGTTGCAGACGTGGACCGTGAGAACACCGCAGGATCGGATGCCAGCGATATTTTCTATGGCGGTGCCCTGAACGATACGCTGTCGGGCGGCTCCGGCAACGACCGCTTGTTCGGCGGGGGCGCCAACGACCTCCTGTCTGGCGACGCAGGCGATGACATCCTGTCGGGTGGGGCCGGCAAGGACACGCTCACCGGCGGCAAGTGGACCGCGGCAGACGCGAACCGGGACGCCTTCCTGTTCGACTTCGCGGTGACAAAGCAGAACTATAAGCAGCACGTCGACACAGTGAAGGACTTCCAGGCCAAGTATGACGCGTTCTACTTCGACGACGCGGCCTTCAGCAATTCGGCCATCGCCAAGTACCTGAAGGGAAAGGGCGCGTCGTTGGACAAGCCTATCGCCATCAAGAAGGGATGGTTCGCCCTCGGCGAGGCCAAGCAGGCGGATGACTTCTTCATCGCCAAGAAGGTCAACGGCAAGACCTACAAGCTCTACTTTGACGCCGACGGCTCGGGCACGAAGCAGAAGGCCCTGGAGATCGCCACCGTCACCTACGATCCCAACAAGAAGACCGGCGGGGAGATCACCTATAAGGATTTCTTAATGGTTTAGCCTGACATTGTGGTATCAAGCCATGAGAAGGCTCCGGCCCGCCTGCCGTAGTAGGACGACGGTCCTAATTTGCGATCATGCAGCAGCTTCGCCGGCTCACGGCGGGGTGGCTGCGGCGCCTAAGCTCCGGCGCTCCCGTGAAAAGAGTTGACTTTCCCCGACTCGGGCGCTAGAGAGACCGGACTTTCCGGCTGGCCGTAGGTTTTCGCCAGTCGAAGCGCCTAGCTTCGACCGATGCCACCTAAACGCTGCCGAACTCAACCTTGACTGACAGATGTCAGATTTAGGGCACGACCGCGGTACAAGATGCCGTGGTCCTCTGCAATCGTACCGCGCCAGGGGCTTACCCAAGTCAGTGGCGTGGCTTCGTTTTGTGCACCTGAAAGGGTCTGCAGGGCGAAGTGCAGCGTCAACCGTTGAAGACACTTGAAGGCCACCGGGTCGGTGGCTGGTGAAAGAGGGCACAGGATGCCAACGATCTCTCAGCTGATCCGCAAGCCGCGGACGGCGCAAAAGAGCCGGAACAAGGTTCCCGCGCTTGAGGCCTGCCCGCAGAAGCGCGGCGTGTGCACGCGCGTTTATACGACCACCCCGAAGAAGCCGAACTCGGCTCTCCGTAAGGTCGCCAAGGTTCGTCTGACGAACGGGTTCGAAGTCATCGGGTACATCCCAGGTGAAGGTCACAACCTTCAGGAGCACTCCGTGGTCATGATCCGCGGCGGTCGCGTGAAGGACCTTCCGGGTGTCCGTTATCACATCCTCCGCGGTGTCCTCGACACCCAGGGCGTGAAGAATCGTAAGCAGCGTCGTTCGAAGTACGGCGCGAAGCGGCCGAAGTAAGCCGTCAACTGTCATTGAGGTCAGTTCATGTCCCGCCGCCACAGCGCCGAAAAGCGTGAGATCATCCCGGATCCGAAGTTCGGGGATATCGTCGTCACCAAGTTCATGAATTCCATCATGTACGACGGCAAGAAGTCCGCTGCCGAGAGCATCGTCTATGGTGCCTTCGACAGCATCGAGAGCCGCGCCAAGGCGAACCCGCTCGAGGTGTTCAAGCAGGCCCTCGACAACGTCGCTCCGGCGATCGAAGTCCGTTCCCGCCGCGTCGGCGGTGCGACGTACCAGGTTCCGGTCGAGGTTCGTACCGAGCGTCGTCAGGCTCTGGCGATCCGCTGGATCATCCAGGCTGCCCGCGGTCGCAACGACAAGACCATGGTCGAGCGTCTCTCCGCTGAGCTGCTCGATGCCTCCAACAACCGCGGCAACGCCGTGAAGAAGCGCGAAGACACCCACCGTATGGCGGAAGCCAACCGTGCGTTCTCGCATTACCGCTGGTAACGGCCTGAGGAGCTGAGCGATGCCCCGCACGCACGCGATTGAGGACTACCGCAATTTCGGCATCATGGCCCACATCGATGCCGGCAAGACTACGACGACCGAGCGCATCCTGTACTACACCGGTAAGTCCCACAAAATCGGTGAAGTGCACGAGGGTGCCGCCACCATGGACTGGATGGAGCAGGAGCAGGAGCGTGGCATCACGATCACGTCCGCTGCCACCACCTGCTTCTGGAACGGCAAGCGTCTGAACATCATCGACACTCCCGGCCACGTCGACTTCACCATCGAAGTCGAGCGTTCGCTGCGCGTGCTCGACGGCGCCGTCTGCGTTCTCGACGGCAACCAGGGCGTCGAGCCCCAGACCGAAACCGTTTGGCGCCAGGCCGACAAGTACGACGTTCCGCGTATCGTGTTCGTCAACAAGATGGACAAGACCGGCGCAGACTTCTTCAAATGCGTGGCCGACATCATCGACCGCGTGGCCGGCAAGCCCGTCTGCCTTCAGCTGCCGATCGGCGCCGAAAGCAACTTCCAGGGCGTGATCGACCTCATCAAGATGAAGGCGATCGTCTGGAACGGCGAGGCGCTCGGTGCTTCCTTCAGCGAGGAAGAGATCCCGGCCGACCTGAAGGACCAGGCTGTCGAGTACCGTGGCAAGCTCATCGAAGCTGCCGTCGAGATGGACGACGAAGCCATGATGGCCTACCTCGACGGCCAGGAGCCGGACGAGGCCACCCTGCGCCGGCTCGTTCGTACGGCCGTTCAGCGTCGTGCCTTCCACCCGGTGCTCTGCGGCTCCGCGTTCAAGAACAAGGGCGTTCAGCCGCTCCTCGACGCCGTCGTCGACTTCCTGCCGTCCCCGGTCGATCGTGGCGCGGTTGAAGGCATCGACTTCAAGACCGAGGAAGAGACCGTCCGCAAGCCGTCCGACGACGACGCGTTCGCCATGCTCGCCTTCAAGATCATGGACGACCCCTTCGTCGGCACGATCACCTTCTGCCGCGTGTACTCGGGCAAGGTCGAGGCTGGTTCCTCGATCCTGAACTCGACCCGCGACAAGAAGGAGCGCGTCGGCCGCATGCTTCTGATGCATGCGAACAACCGCGAGGACATCAAGGAGGCCTATGCCGGCGACATCGTCGCTCTGGCCGGCCTCAAGGACGTCCGCACCGGCGACACGCTTTGCGATCCGATCAAGGCCGTGATCCTCGAAAAGATGGAGTTCCCCGAGCCCGTCATCGAGATCGCGATCGAGCCGAAGTCGAAGGCCGACCAGGAGAAGCTTGGTCTGGCTCTCTCGAAGCTGGCTGCCGAGGATCCGTCCTTCCGCGTCTCGACCGACCAGGAGTCGGGCCAGACGATCCTGAAGGGCATGGGCGAGCTTCACCTCGACATCAAGGTCGACATTCTCCGTCGTACCTACAAGGTCGATGCGAATATCGGCGCTCCGCAGGTGGCCTATCGTGAGACGATCACGAAGAAGGCCGAGGTGGACTACACCCACAAGAAGCAGACCGGCGGTACCGGTCAGTTCGCTCGCGTGAAGCTGGTCGTCCAGCCGAACGAGCAGGGTGCAGGCTTCTCGTTCGAGTCGAAGATCGTCGGTGGTGCGGTTCCGAAGGAATACATCCCGGGCGTTGAAAAGGGCCTCCAGTCGGTCGTGGGCGCTGGCGTCGTTGCCGGCTTCCCGGTGGTCGACCTCAAGGTCGAGCTCATCGACGGTGCCTTCCACGAAGTCGACTCGTCGGCCCTGGCCTTCGAAATCGCTTCGCGCGCTGCTCTCCGTGAGGCCCTCCAGAAGGGCGGATCGGTTCTGCTCGAGCCGGTGATGAAGGTCGAAGTCGTGACCCCCGAGGACTACACGGGTTCGGTCATCGGCGACCTGAACTCCCGTCGTGGCCAGATCCAGGGTCAGGACATGCGCGGCAATGCCGTGGTCATCAACGCGATGGTCCCGCTCGCCAACATGTTCGGCTACGTGAACACTCTGCGCTCCATGAGCCAGGGCCGGGCCAACTACACGATGCAGTTCGACCACTACGAGCAGGTGCCGTCGAACGTGGCTGCCGAGGTTCAGGCGAAATACGCCTGAACCCACTAAGCGACTATTTGAAAGATCAAAGGAACGGGTGCCACGATGGCGAAGGAAAAGTTTGAGCGGACCAAGCCGCACTGCAACATTGGGACGATTGGTCACGTGGACCATGGCAAGACGTCTCTGACGGCAGCGATCACGAAGGTTCTGGCGGAGTCGGGCGGAGCGACGTTCACGGCGTACGACCAGATCGACAAGGCGCCGGAAGAGAAGGCGCGCGGCATCACGATCTCGACGGCGCACGTGGAGTACGAGACCACGAACCGGCACTATGCCCACGTGGACTGCCCCGGCCACGCCGACTACGTGAAGAACATGATCACGGGCGCGGCGCAGATGGACGGCGCGATCCTGGTGGTGTCGTCGGCCGACGGCCCGATGCCGCAGACGCGCGAGCACATCCTGCTGGCGCGTCAGGTCGGCGTGCCGGCCCTGGTGGTGTTCATGAACAAGGTCGACATGGTCGACGACGCCGAGCTGCTCGACCTGGTCGAGCTCGAGGTGCGCGAGCTTTTGTCGAAGTACGACTTCCCCGGCGACGACATCCCGATCGTGAAGGGCTCGGCCCTGTGCGCTCTGGAAGACCGTCAGCCTGAGATCGGCCGCGACCGGGTGCTCGAGCTGATGGCCGAGGTCGACCGCTACATCCCGCAGCCGGAGCGTCCGGTGGACCAGCCGTTCCTGATGCCGATCGAGGACGTGTTCTCGATCTCGGGCCGCGGCACGGTGGTGACGGGCCGCGTCGAGCGCGGCATCATCAAGGTCGGCGAGGAAGTGGAGATCGTGGGTCTGCGCGACACGCAGAAGACGACGGTCACGGGCGTGGAGATGTTCCGCAAGCTGCTCGACCAGGGCCAGGCGGGCGACAACGTGGGCGTGCTGCTGCGCGGCACGAAGCGCGAGGACGTGGAGCGCGGCCAGGTGCTGTGCAAGCCGGGCTCGATCAAGCCGCACACGAAGTTCAAGGCCGAGGCCTACATCCTGACGAAGGAAGAGGGTGGCCGTCACACGCCGTTCTTCGGCAACTACCGGCCGCAGTTCTACTTCCGCACGACGGACGTGACCGGCGTGGTGAAGCTGCCTGAGGGCACCGAGATGGTGATGCCGGGCGACAACATCACGATGGAAGTCGAGCTGATCGCGCCGATCGCCATGGAAGAGAAGCTGCGCTTCGCCATCCGCGAAGGCGGCCGCACCGTCGGCGCCGGCGTCGTCGCCGCCGTGATGGA
>NZ_QDGA01000068.1 GCF_003347665.1 Microvirga calopogonii | reverse complement strand
CCACACGGCCGCGAGCGCCTGCTCCAGGCCCGGCGCGCCATCCACGATGACAAAGGCTGGCCGGCGCAGCTGGCGCGCGACGAGGTCGTCGAGGACCGCACGCCAAGCGGCCGTGGTCTCGCCGCCCATGTTCCTGACCGCCAGCAGCACCTTCTGCCCGTCCTCACGGATGCCGATCACCACCAGGAGCGAGATCGACGTCGCCTTCTTGTCGAGCCGGACCCGCACCACCGTGCCGTCAAGGATCAGCCGGACGATCGGCTCGTCGGCGAGCGAGCGCTGGTTCCAGGCCTGCCAGTCGGTCTGCACCTGGCGCCAGATCCGGCTGACCGTGTCCTTGCCCACCGCGCCGCCGAACAAAGAGGCCAGCGCCCGGCGCACCCGCCGGGTGTTGGTGCCGGCCAGATAGGCCGAGGCGATCAGGGCATCGGCGGCCTTGGTGCGGCGCTGATAGGCCCGCAGGGCAGCACTCCTCCACTCGGTGGTGCCGCCATCCTCGGTGTGCAGGCGGGCCCGCGGCACGGAAATCTCCGTCGGCCCGAAGGTGCCGGTGAGCGTGCGCGACCGGCAGCCGTTGCGGTAGCCGCGCGTGCCGACGGACGGCTCGCCAGCAGGCGACCGGCCATAGCGGGGTCGGCCGAGAGCGGCCTCCAGTTCGGCCTGGATGAGGCCTTGGATCCAATCGCGCACCCGCTCGCGCACGCCGGTCTCGATCGGGTCGATCCAGTTGTCGAAAAGTCGGGCGTCAGGTTGGCCGGTCAGATGCGCAGAATGTGACTTGCTGATAGGGTCCGTCATGGCGTGGTCTCCAATGGGACCCTGGCGCTCCAACGCCCGAATCCCGTTTTGTGGGCTTCAACACCCGGAGACTACGCCACCCTCTCAAAAGTCCACCACATCCCAGACGGCACCGCCAGGCTGACGTGGCAGCTCTGGGAGAAGTCGATGACCTCCGAGATCTCCTCCGCCACGCCTTCTGACCGGGGAGTTCCCCCCTTCAACCATCAGCAGCTCGACACACTGATGGAGGCGGAAGGCTTTGACGTGCTGATCGTCACGTCCAAGCACAACGTGCAGTACATGCTGGGCGGCTACCGCTTCTTCATGTTCGATTACATGGATGCGATCGGACTAAGCCGCTATCTGCCGATCTTCATCTACTGCCGCGGACATCCCGAGGCGAGTGCCTATATCGCCAACTCGCATGAAACCTTCGAGCACGAGCTGGGGCGATTCTGGGTTCCCAACGTCCAGGCAAAGGCACGGTCCACAACCGATGCCATGCAGCTTTGCATCGAACATCTTCATCACCTCGGCCGTCCCTTGCAGCGGATCGGGATCGAGGCGGGCTTTCTGCCTGCCGATGCGTATCTCGTCCTGAAGGACGCGATGCCACGAAGCGAGATCGTGGATGCGGTCTTCACGCTCGAGCGCCTGCGTGCCGTGAAAACGGCGGCGGAGTTGCAGTTGCTGAAGCAGGCCTCCGAAGGTGTCATCGACGCCATGCTCGCGGTCTTTTCGACCGTGCGCCCCGGTCAGACCAAACGCGACGTCGTTGAAGCCCTCCGGCGCGAGGAGACCGTCCGAGGCCTGCTGTTCGAGTACTGCCTGATCACCGCTGGCAAGAGCCTCAACCGTGCTCCCTCGGATCAGGTTCTCGAAGAGGGCGATATCATGTCGCTGGATTCCGGCGGCAACTACCGGGGTTATATCGGCGATCACTGCCGCATGGGCATCTTGGGTGAGCCTGATGCCGAGCTGCGTGAGCTGCTGGAGCAGATCGAAGAGGTCCAGCAAACCGCGCGCAAACCGCTCCGGGATGGGGTGATCGGTGCAGAGATCTTTGCGGCCGTCGAGCCGCTTATGCAGCGTTTTTCCGGCGGCAATGCGAGCTTTGTCGCGCACGGCATGGGGCTGATCAGCCATGAGGCACCCCGGCTGACCACGAGTAGCCCGTGGCCCTATTCTGCGTTTGACCGGGACCGTTCGCTACCAGCGGGCATGACCATCTCGATTGAGACGACGCTCCAGCACCCTCGGCGAGGGTTCATCAAGCTCGAGGAAACGGTCGCTATCACGAAGGCTGGTTACGAGGCCTTCGGAGATCGTGGCCGTGGCTGGAACCGTGCCGCCTTGGCCGACCCATCGTTCAAGGCCAGCCGGTAATCTCGGTGTGCGACGTCCTAGCGTCTATTTTGATCCCCGGCGGGCTGGAAGGGCTTCATGGAAGCAAGACATGCGCATGGGCTGGCTATAACGTCGGAAATGTCACGTTGAGATCCGAAAGCTTGGATCGGACTTGTAGGGCTGGATAAGACCAACCCTGCTCGCATACCAGCACGAAGATCTCCTGTGGGTCACGGATTGCACTTCAGTATGGCTGTGTGAAGGTCGGCTTTCCGCTCCTGACCTGCCCTCCTCTCTCCTGCTGGAGAGCATGAGGTTCTATGGGGCGGCTGGTTGTGGGGCCCTACAGAAGGTTGGAGCAAGCCCGGTGAGAGGCAGTATTCTATTGCGGGAGGCGCCGTTGCCCCACAATTCCTTCTGCTCTCCATACAGCTTTGCTCCACTGTTCCGGCTATATTGAGTTCGCCTTGGCTTGCTTGTAAAGCGACGGAGGTGGTGACATGAAAACGGTTCTGGTCCCTGTCGAGCAGCATGCATTTATGCGCTCTGTTCTTGATGTCGCCCTCTTGGTTGCCAGCCGGTTCGGGAGCCACATTGAGGGCTTGGCGCTCGGGCCCGATGTTCCAAATGTTGCTGCCTTTGATATCCCGTCGGATTGGACTGTTCTTAATGAGAAGGAACAGGAGGATAGGGTGGAACGGTTGCGGGAGTTGTTCGAGCGCGTCATGCTGTCCCGCGCGGTCCCAACACAGTCTGAAACTCCAGATGGGGTATCGTATAGCTGGACTAGCAAGCAGTTGTTCGGTGAAAGCCACATCGGCAACTTCGGTCGGGTATTCGACCTGATCGTTCTCGGCCGGCCAGGGCAGCACCGCGACCCACCGCCAATGACGACAGTGGAAGCGGCTCTCTTCGAGAGCGGCCGACCTGTTCTGCTCGTCCCACCCTCCGCGCCAGGATCAATCGGCGAGACGATCGTCATCGCCTGGAATGGCACGATCGTCATCGCCTGGAATGGCAGCACGGAAACGGCCCGCACCGTGGCTCTTGGGTTGCCAATCCTCTCGAAAGCCAAGCGCGTGTTTGTCTTGACGATAGAGGGCTGGGGCGGGGATGGGCCTAAGAGCGAGGAGTTGGTCGCTCGCCTTCAGAGACAAAACATTGCAGCTGAGCCAGTCACGCGCAACATGCAGTCGAGAACGGCAGGCGAGGCCATTCTCGAATATGCAACCCAATTACGCGCGGATCTTCTCTTCAAGGGCGCTTACACGCAGAGCCGCCTTCGACAGATGATCTTCGGGGGAGCAACCAGCTATATTCTTACCCATTCGAAGCTGCCGATATTCATGGCACATTGAGGCTGAACCTCAGAGTGTGAAGCGGCACCGAAGGTTGACCCCTCGCGAGAGAAGCGCAAAGCTTTGGCTTAGCCACAGCAAATGGAAATTTGGCGGGGTCATGATCGGCACTGATGATGCCCCCCCGATGCCATGAATTTGCAGCAACGTCATGCACTTGCTGGCAGTCGGCGCAGGGGGCAGCATTCGACGCTGATTCAAACGCCTGGTCTAATTCGGCTCTGTGCCAGCTGAGGGATTAATGCAGATTACCCTGGTCCGGTGGTGCACCGACGTCGCACTTCTTGCAGTTCAGCTCGTGGCCTAGCGCCCTATCGCGGCCTTCCTCTGTAATCACCCAGGGACGAATGGTCCAAGGCGGATTATGGCGGACATGTTGATTGTGGCCACATTCAAGTTCAGCAACCCAGTGCTGTTCTTCGTCAAGGTGAAAGCTGACAATCCGTTTCTTCATGTTCCAGCAAAACGTCAGGCGCCCACAAGTCCAATGAGCCTTAATGGAGCCGAGGGGAGGAGAACCACATGGCGCAGTATTCAAGAAAAACAAAGAGATAGGCTGAGGTAAAACCTACTTTGGATCAGCTTTGTGTAACAAAAGTCCTTCCCTACAGCGCTTGGCACGAACGACTGCATTCGACCTCAGAGCGGAAGTACGGCCAAGGTAGGCCCAGTGCCCTACCGGACCTTCCCGGTTGACATCTCCAACTTCGCGGAAGTCATGTGTGGACGGCCTCGTCACATTCCGTGGCAGCGAGTAGGATTGGCTCTGGTAGTCCGGTGTGAGGGTGATCCGATGAGGCGACGAGACCTCTTGCTCAGTGCGCTTGCCATCTCACTGCTTCCTACTCCGCTCCTTGCGCAGACGCCGGAGAAGGTCTGGCGGGTCGGCCTGGTGACCCCCAACCAGTTCGGCGCACGTACCTTCCGTCGGTTAAACCTTCCGGAGCTGGCACGCCTTGGCTTCGTAGAAGGGCGTAACCTCAGTGTTCAGGTCTTTTCTGCCGACGACGTCTATGAGCGCCTTCCTGCTCTTGCTGTCGAACTTGTCGCAACGAAGCCCGACGTCATTGTTGCCGTGGGTCCAAGCGCCATCAGGGCGGCTCGGGCGGCGACCAGCACCATTCCTATTGTCATGGCCTATGGAGGCGAGGACCCGGTCGCAGCAGGATGGGCCCAGAGCTACGTCCGTCCAGGCGGCAACATCACAGGTGTCGTCCTCCTCAGCCCGGAACTGGATGGAAAGCGCTTGCATCTCCTGCACGAAGCCTTCCCCACGAGGCGGCGCATCGCGGTGCTGTTTCATCGCCGCTCGCTGAACACTCCCACGGATCGGTCGGTTCAGACCATCGCGCAGACGGCCGGGATCAGCATCGAGAGCTTCTACACGGCGGGACCGGAGGAGTACGAGACGACCTTCAACGCGATCCGCTCGTCCGGGGCAGACGCCCTCCTGATCGCGTCCTCGTCTGTCTTCGCGAACGACGCTGCCCGTCTGGCCGACTTTGCTCTAAAAGCCGGGTTGCCCGCCATCTGCGAGTGGCGTGACATGGCCACGAGTGGCTGTCTCATCGCCTATGGGGTGGATCGTGCTGCTCTCCAGAGGCGTGTTGCCGACTTCATCGCCCGTCTCCTTCGTGGCGCACCAGCGAGTGAAATACCTATCGAGGACCCAACCACGTTCGAACTCGCCGTCAACCTAAAGATAGCTAGGACCCTGGGCATTGACGTTCCAACCCCGCTCCTCGCGCAGGCCGATGAGATCATCGAGTAGACGCGAGAAGACCCGCGGTTCAATTTCGCGGAAATCGTTCATGGAACCGGAAAAGCCCGCCCTCGGCTCGGGTTGATTGTAGGTCCAGCGAAAGGGGCGTATTCTCAAGTCTGAGTTGACCTCGGCTCTCTCGCAGCCCCTTGAGGCTTTGACACCGGCCCGAGCCGCCCCTGAGGGACCAGGCCCGTAAGGGAGGGGTGTATGTCTTTAAGATCAGCCTTGATGGCCGCCGTTCTCGTCATCAACCTGCCACTGCCAGCCCTGGCCCACGACATCTACTCGCATCTGAGGGACGAGGAGGGCGCGAGCTGCTGCGATGACCAGGATTGCCGCCCGGCCTTCTATCGGTTCATCTCGGGCGACCTGCAGATGTTCGTGGATGGCCAGTGGGTCGACGTACCGAGCGAACGGATTCAATACCGGGGGTTGCCGGGAGATACTGGCGAAACAGCCGGTGGACATTGGTGCGGCTCGTTCTACCAGCCCGATGTTAGCAGCCGCAGCATCCTGCACATGACGAAATGCGCGATCCTGCCACCGCAAGCTGCGTCTGCTCAGGACAGGCCGTAATTTTCGGTCACCCGTTTATGAAACTGTCCTCGGCAGATCCCAGTCCGCTTGATGAACATGATATCTTGGCTGCGTTGAAGACCAAGTCGTAAGGAGCGCGATATGCCAAAAGGCTACTGGGTCGTATCGGGTGACGTGACGGATCCTGAGGGATACAAGGCCTACATCGTGGCGAACGCAACCGCCCTCGTAAAGTATGGCGCCCGCTTCCTTGTGCGAGGCGGCAAAGCGGAGGTGGTCGAGTTCGAGGACTTCGACACGGCTTTGGCCTGCTACCACTCCTCGGAATATACTAAAGCCAAGGCATTTCGCGACGGCAAGGCTGATCTGAACATTGCTGTCATTGAAGGATACGATGGGCCGCAGCCTGGAGCATGAGTTCCAGCGCGGATTACCGCCGCAATTCCGAGAGGACGCTTCGACAAGCACTCAGACCCGAGTGACAACGTCACCCGGCTTCGCCCACTCATGGAAGATGTCGTCCAGATACGAGGCAACCTTCCCTTCCGGCAGATCCGGCGGGATCACGGTGCTGTTGTCCCTGCGTCGCCTGCCCTCGCCATCGACCCGGTAGGCGATCCACGCATCACCCTCGCGCCGAAGTTCGATTAAGAACCGACCGTAGACGTTGAACCGGAGCGGCCCTTGCGTGTCGTCGGTCTCAGGCATGTGGAGTCCTCCCTGAAAGAGGCTCACGCATGATGCCATAGGTGCCACGTAAATCCGAGAAGACGCTTTTTGGTCAGCGGTTCAGCTTTGCCTGAAGGGTGGCCAGAAGCAATTGCCAACGGAGGTAAAACCGCTTCAGGACGGTCTCGAAGTTCCCGTAGCGTGCTCTCGGCGGCCACTCAGACGTGAAGCGTGAACCACGGCTCCTGGCCGAAACGGGTCCTGAATGCGTGGATCTCGTTCCGGTTAAGCCGACCTTTGAGAACGAAGGTGTCTCCGGCCGGAAAGCCTTCACTCCAGGAGACGCCGAGTTCCCGCGCAAGCGCGTTGACCACTTGGGCCTTCTCCGGCGAATGCTCGAAGGTGATCGTCACTGGCTGCTTTTTCTGCATCGGCGCGGTCAGTCTCACCACCTCGAAGGTGCAATCCTGGCAACAGCCGAATGCCTGCCCCTCCTCACGGGAGTCGAACGGGCCGAACACGTTTCTCACCTTGCCATCCCTGATGGTGACGACAGCGAAGCTGGGGGCAGTGAAGTACTCGTTGTACTCGCTCATCTCAGAAGCCCCTCCTCACCCACAGTGGAACGACGATATCCGGTGCCGTTGAGCTGCACGGTCAGCCTCAAGCCGGGTGAGCATGCAGGTGCAGAGCGCGGTACACCGCCGTGTGGGCTGGCGTCGGCACTCCCAGATCTGCGCCGAGCGCATGCATGCGCCCGGATAGCCATTCGAGTTCGAGCCGCTTGCCACGGGCAAGATCGTTGGCCATCGAGGATCGCGTCTCGGGAGGCAGAGCCTGCCATAGCACCATGAACCGTCGGTGATGCTCTTCCGGAACGGGATGGCCGGATGCCGCTGCCACCGCCAAACCTTCATCACGGAGTTGCTCGATGAAGAGGCGGGCCTCCGGGTCGGCCAGGATCGTTCCGATGCCAGCCCGCATCAGGGTTGTGGCTCCGGCGAAGGCGCAGAGGATCACGAACTTCTCCCACAGGACGGGGGCAACGTCCTCCACAGTCTCGATATCGATGCCGACGCCCCGCTCACAGGCTTGTCTTAAGGTTTGCACCACCGGATCGCTGGCCTGCTCCACCACCAGGCGCCTGGAGCCGCCGGGCACGCTGATCACCCCGGGCCGTGCGATGGAGGCCGCAACGTAGATCGAACCGCCAATGAGTTGGCCGGACGGGACATGCCGCGCGAGGATGTCGAGGCTATCGATCCCGTTCTGGAGCGTCAGGACACGGGTGTGGCGGCCAACGAGAGGCGCAAGGGCTGCCGCGGCCCTCTCGCTGTCGTAAAGCTTGACCGTGAACAGCACGAGATCCACTGGATCGATCTCGGCAGGGGCGTCCGTCGCTATCACCTGTGGCAGATGCAGGTCACCAAACGGGCTTTCAATGTGTAGACCATTTTGGCGCAGAGCCTCGAGGTGAGCGCCCCGGGCCACGAAGGCCACCTCCTCGCCCACGGCAGCCAGCCGGCCGCCCAGGTATCCGCCTATCCCACCAGCGCCCATCACCGCGATCCGCATGGCCGGCCTCCGCGCTCCGTAAAGGATACCAGATTGAGGCCGGGTCGCGAACCAGCATGCGCGGCGAAGCACGCCGGGAGCTTGACGGTTCAGGGTGAGCACCTCCTCTCGGGCCGAAGTGTGATACCCTTCATCTCCATCAGGCCTGAGGCCTAACCTCGCCCAGGAGTTGGTGTTCCGCGGGAGGGCGTCATGGCCACGCAAGCCATCTTCCAGACCCAGTGGCAGACATACCGCAAGGTGATCGACCGCAATTACATGTTTCACCGCGAGGTCTACGGCCTGCTGCACGAGATCCTGGTCACGGAAGCCCCGCAGCCCTTCCGTTTCCTCGACATCGCATGTGGAGATGCCACAGGCAGTGCAGCCGCCCTCAAGGAAACAGCGGTCGCCCGCTACGTCGGAATCGACCTGTCAGAGCAGGCCCTGGCTCTCGCAGCGGAAACCTTGAAGCCCCTGCCCTGCCCGGTCACTCTTGTTCAGGCGGACTTCGCCGAGGCGCTGGCAAACTGGTCGGAGCCGGTAGATGTCGTCTGGATCGGGCAGTCCCTGCACCATCTCGGCACGGATGCCAAAGGCGGCGTGATGCACCACGTGCGGCGCATTCTGAATGCCAACGGTCTGTTCCTGATCTGGGAGCCAACCCTGAGCGACGGCGAGGACCGCGATGGCTGGCTTGATCGCTTTGAGCACGGCAGCCCCCCCTTGTGGCCTGACTTGGATGCGACCGAGTGGGATGCGATGATCACCCATGTTCGTGCATCCGACTATCCGGAGCCCGTTGCTGGATGGCGCGCCCTAGGGCTGAACGCAGGCTTTCGCACCGCCGAGACGGTGTTCGTGGCGCCAACCGAACTGGCACGGGTGTATCGCTACCGGCCATAGAGCGCATTGCGGATCAGGGGGTAGCTGACAAATCCCGTTACCGTCCGCATCAGACTTCCCACATCTGACTTACACTTTTCCAGCAGATCAAAAAGCTCCTTGGCTCCTTGACCAGAATAGATTCTGATCACAGCGTGGATGGATCTTTCCTCTCCCAGACATGAGAGTTGGCGGCACTCGCCCGAACAGCGCCCTCTGTCACGGGTGGAATTTCAGCACTGGGCCAGGAACTGAGCCGTTGGGTGTGGCCTTACGAAAGTCAGCTAAGGCTGGGCATGTCAAGGCACACCCAATCGTGCGGGTTCAATCCGAATGCTCGAATGGGACCGACACTCGTGTGCTCGATCCGATGTGTGACCTGCGGTGGGCAGACAAGAACGCTACTTGCCTGGTCGTTTGTAGTTTTCCGCGGCCTTGCTGGCGCCCGCAAAAACCTGCTGGGCCTCCGAGGGGGTGAACGCCTCCGTCGTCTCATTGTCAGTGACGCTGCCGGCAGCGGCGGCGGCCAGAATGAACGCCGACGCCTCTTTGGCGCTGGGGGCCTCCGTGATCAGCAGAAAATCATAATGGCCGAGGGTGATATAGAAGCTCAGGAGCTTCGCGCCGGCGGCCTCGACCAGATTACGGACGGCTGGCAAGCGATCTTCGGGATTGGCAACGAGGTTCCTGATGGACTCTGCCGCATAACGGCCACGTGTGATGTAGATGGGCATCCGACTTCCTCCTGAGTTTGACCGGAGTTCTCAAACGCTACTAACGGGCTGGATGGCAGCCCTTGAGCAACCCGCCAATCACACGCCCGCGAACAGTAATCGTCAAGCGAAGATGTTCGTGAATTCGGTTAAATGACATGCGCATAAGAAGTGTCTATTTCGATGCAATATCAATCATGCTTGCGAAGCGCTGGCAGAATATTTGCCGCTCTCCCGGATAATTGTGATCCGCATTTCGCTGAGTGGGACGTGACGGAGGTGTGGCGCCGCCCCCATTCCGCGATATTCTAGCATATGCCACCCACCGAATGGTCCGGAATGGGTCAGATATTCACGTTCCGATCGCCCAAATGAACGTCGGCTCTCGAGCGCCGAAGCGGACCAAGTCCTGACGTCTCAGGAGTGCAAAGACTGCCCTTATTTGTCCGTGAGACGGCGTGAAACACGCAGGATAGCTCGGCTGAACCCGTGCACGCTCCTCCCCCGCACCTGTTTCTAACGGGTTAAGCCCTTCGCCTGAGCCGTCTGGACGTAGGCTTGGGCATCCTCAGGGAGAATTTGCCGAAGCCGGACGAGTTCATCGGCTGCGGCAGCGACCGAGCGAACATAGGCCTCCTGACTCGGATAAAGGGTCTGAAGCTTCGTTGCCGGGAATGACTCGAAACTTCCACTGATTAAGAAGAAGAAGTTCCCGTTCTCATGCTTCCATGCGAGACCATTGTAGCTGCCAACCGGTGCGCCGACGTGCTCCCCGTTCGCGAGCGTTGTCGGCAGATGCGGAAGCCTCAATCCACCGAGCGCATTCCCGTCCGCATCGCGCTTTGCCTCTCTGAAGGGCATCCCCTGCACATTCCGAGCGGAGTCGTCGCTCAACTCGATCAGGGCGTTGGCTGGCGGCTCCGCTCCCTTGATCCAGCCTTCCATGTTGACGAGAGCCGCGCGAAGCGCGGGTCCGAAGTCGACCGGGTTCTGTTCGGGAAGACCGTGCTGCCGGAAGTCCGCGGCGCTGGCGGGAATATGCGACACACCTGCGACTTCGATCACGCGATAGTCGGACCCTTCTCCGCGGTCTGCGAACCCTCCGGTCTCGACATCAGTCTCCGTCGCAAACACCATGACCTTTCCACCGTCGGCCACAACGCCCGGGCAGGCTTTTCTTTTCTGCGCCACCAGATCACGACAGGCACCGCCATCCCCTCCGAGAATACTACCCTCGAACACGGGCCTGCCGGAGCGTGTGTTGTATCGATCCGCATGCCAGCCCCGCAGCACCGAGCCAGACTGCGAGAAGCCGTAGGCGATAGTGGTCGTCGCGGCCGGGGGGCCATCGGGCATGTATTTGGCGGCATTCCGGGCGAGTTCTGCGGCATCCGCGATGATTGTGTAACCATCGGCCGGTGCAGCGATCGATCCCGTCTTGAGAGCCTCGACGGCGGTCTTGTCCCAGAGGGGCGCGATGTAGGACCGGCCGGCTCCGAACAGAAAGTCGTCACCCATGTGAATGCGTGCCACGGGGAGGACGCGCCCGCCGATGACCCACTGCTCTTTGCCGATGGTTACGGTATTCACGACATCGACTACTGCCACTCCACTAGCGTCGGCGGGGTTCGTGGGGAAGGCCATTGTGACGGGGACCGAGTATTCCCCACCGGACGCTTTGCCCTCCAGCGTGGCTTCGACTTGCCGGTAGCTCTTCCCATGGAACGGTCCGATGTCCTGGGTGGAATTGACGGTGACTTTGCTGATTTCAGCAACCGCGGGAGCCGGCACGACAGGTGCCAGGCCGAGAACGGCAGTGGCGACTATGCTCAATGCGCTGCGAGATTGCATTGCTCGATCCTCCTGTGCTTCTGCGTCAGAGGGTCTGAACCAGCTTGAGCAAGAGCATTGACGCCACGGCTCCTATGCACCAGCCGGTCATACGGGGGGTATTGGATGCCAATTTCCAGGCCGCGCTCCTCTGCGGCAGGCGCAATTGCGCATCAAGATCATACACCCATTGCGTCACCGAGGTGGAGAATTCAGCGTCAGGACAATGCGTTCGGCACAACCCGAGGCCTCTCCTTCACGAATTGGCGGGCTACGGCGGTGTCGGCCCTGAGCGGACCTCAACAGAGCACATCGAGCCGCTCTCCACCAATGTGGCAACGCCTCATTGGACCAGGCACCGAAATTCGCTGCCCTTGAGGAAGGTCCGGCTCGATGAGGATTGCTGCCGTCGGGCTCTGGTCTCGGGCGTGCCACTTGGAGACATTGCGGGTTCATAGGTGGATTTTCGTGAAAGGCTATGCCTAGCCATGGGGATTTCTACGGCATTCGGCCGCAAACGCCACCGGACTTGATTACATCGCGGCTTGTCCTGCTGGCATCGGCTTGTCGTTAGGGGTAACATGAGAACGAGGCACGTTATCGAATAGCGCACTATGATGCCATCATGAGGTGGTCGGATGAGGCGGCGCGATCTCATCCTCGGCGGAGTGCTCGCCGCGAGCTTTGCACGGCGAGCACCGGCACAGCCAAGGAACCGTGTTCGGCAGCTCTTGCTGGTAGGGAACGCTTGGTCCGATCAAATGACCTCTGACCCGGCCTCACCGCGTTGGCCCGTCTTCCTGAAAGAACTCCGACGTCACGGCTATGAAGCCGGCGTGAACCTTGCCGTGAGCTGGCGTGAAGGTGTGGAGGATTGGGGCGGTCCGCGGGACGAGTGGACCGAAGTGATGGACGACATTCGTCGGCTTGCGCCGGATGTCATCGTAACGACCTCGCATGGCTGGGCGCGTTTGTTGAATTCCGTGATCGGCACAATCCCAATTGTCGTCTCAGCTCTGAGCCCGATCGAACAGGGAGTCATATCGAGCCTTACGCGAGCATCCGGCAGCATCACAGGCATCGCAATTGACCTGGGACCTGACTTCTACAGCAAGGAGCTCGATCTCCTCTTGGAGGCGGCGCCAAAAATATCCTATGTCGGGTTGCTCAGCGCAGAACGAACCTATGGGGGCATGCGACAGCTTTGGCGCGAAGCCCAGCAGCGCGGTGTCGGCATCCAGGAATTTCCCTACTCCAGCGACTACGAAGCCCGCTTCGGTTCCATGGTGCGGGAAGGAGCAACGGCAGTTCTCGTCCTCGCGGATGCCAACCATGTCCCTCACGCCGATCGGATTGCACGTTTGGCGAGACAGTACCGGCTGCCGCTCATGAGCCCGTTCCGTCGGATGACAGAGGCCGGCGCCCTCATGTCATACGGCATTGACTGGAAAGGGGTGGATCGAGGTCTTGCGGTCTACACGGCGCGCGTGCTCGGCGGGACCAAGCCAAGTGAACTCCCCTTCGAGCAGCCAAGCCGCTACGAACTCGTGCTCAATCTCCAAACAGCCGATGATCTTGGTCTGACGTTCCCTGGCTCGCTTATGGCTTTCGCCGACGACGTGCTTGAACGACGCCACTCCCCTTGATGCCATTCAATGTCATCGGACCGATGAGCGCCAAGAATCGCAGCATTCGGCAGTAACGACCGCATGGATGCGTAAGCGACTGGTAATGAAGCCTATTCCTGGATCAGGTGACTCGAGTTGAGGCAGATTCGAGTCACCCAGATGCGCTGGGCTGCCCAGAGGACGGATTGAGGTGAGTGGCTTTTGCTGTCGAATGCAGGATTTCTACAGCACCGTTAAGAGTTCCATAGGCTCATCCTGTGTCATTCAATCACTTTGTCAGCACGCAAGAGGAGTTCGGGCGGGATCGTCACTCCAATGGTGCGAGCCGTGCGCAGATTGAGGGACAGCTCAAAACGGGTTGCCTGTTCAATCGGAAGGTTGCCCGGTTGAGCACCTTTCAGGATCCTGTCGACATAGAGAGCGAGGCCGCGCACAAGGCTCGCATAATCAGCCGAATACGCCATGAGACCGCCCAGTTCCGTAAACCAGCCGCCCCAAGCCATCACAGGTAGCTGTTCGGCCAGAGCCACATCGGCAATGTGCTTGGCCTCAGAGGCGAACATCATGTCGGGCAGAACAAAGACAGCTTGCGCTCTCTCCGCCTTCATCTGATGAATAGCGCCATCCAACGCACTCGGCTCACGAACTTGGCGGACAACGAGCGTGATGCCAAGGAGTTTGGCGGCCTTGCGCGTGTCCTCCTCGAAGGGAAGATGGGATACGTCCGGGTTCGCCAACACCCCGATGGACGAGATCCCTGGAACCATATCCTTGAGCAACTCCAGGCGCTTGCCGGTGAGCTCGGTGGCGTAATAGGTCAAGCCTGTCAGATTGCCTCCCGGCTTTGCAAGGCTCTGGGCCAGTCCGGAGCCAACTGGGTCTCCGCTCAGGATCGTGACGATGGGAACGGTCCGGGTCACCGACCGGGCCATATGCCCGGCGGGCTCAGACTCTGAGACGATCACATCGACCGGCAGCTTCACCAGTTCAGCCGTTGCTGGTGCAAGCCCGTCATATCGTTTCCCTGCCGAACGGCTCTCGATGACAATGTCCTCACCTGGCTTGCGGCTCAGGTCTTTCAGACCAGCTATCAGGTCCGGCATCTCGCAGGTATCCCACGCGAGCAGGCCAATTCTAGGATGGCTGATGGCAAACTGGGCAACGGCCAACGCAGGAAAGCCGAGCGCGGTGAGACAGGCAAGAACACTTGTGCAGAGGCGCATTGGCATCCTCCTGTGTTCTGGAGCCCACGAACACGGAGCGTGAAGCCCAGTATACAGCCAAGGGCAGCCAGACGCACACGTTTCGGGACACGGTGTGCGTGTCTCCAGGCCGAGTGGGAGCCTACCGTGTGAATGTGAAAGAGCCAGCCAGGGAATGTCCGGTTAGGGTCAAAATTTCACGTTCCGACTGCCTAATGAACGTCGGCACTTGAGTGCCGAAGCGGACCAAGCATGCAGGACTCAGGCGTGCCAAGTGCGGAAGTTAACCGATGTGACACAGTTGATCTCCTGGCGGGACTTGGAGCCAATCTGGAGCACCTGACCGTTACTCCGGCAGACCAGCCTTCCGATACCCGTCCACGAAATGGTCGCGCATTCTCTCATCCCGGAAAGGCTGGGACGAAGCCCAAGAACTGATCGTGAAGTGTGGATTGTTCGCCATGAACAATGTCGCTTCTTGGTGTGCCTCGTCCATGGACCCGAGTTGAGCCAGACTCGCGGCCAGGATGCGTCGCGAGCCACTCCGGTAGGTCGCCTCGTTGCGCAATGTTTCGACGGCATTTTCGTACTGGCGCGCTCCATACTGGGCCAACCCGAGTGCCCAGTAATACCATCCCGCCGGATGTGGGTTCAGGCGGAGCGCTTTCTGGACCCCTTCGATGGCAGCGGTGGACTGTCCATTGTACGTCAGAAGCTCGGACTGCATCGCCCAGGCATCGGCATGGTTCGGATCCAGCTTCAGCGCGGTCGCATACTCTGCATCCGATTCCGACCAGCGCCCCTCATACGCGAGCAGAAGACCGAGAACCCAACGGCTCCCCGCATCGTTCGGGTCGAGCGCGACCGCTTTCTCCGCCAACTCAACGGCTCGGTGCCGCCCCGGCTCTATGGGGCCGCCCCAATGCACCCATGTTGCCCAGAGATTGAAGGCCAGCCATCGATGGGCCTCGGCATAATCAGGATCGAGAGCAATCGCCTGTTGCAGCAACAGGGTGGCTTCGCGCTCCGCTTCTGGCGACCTTCCGACCAGTGCACGGGCACGCACGCACAGATCGTAAGCTCTCAGGTTTGTGGGCCGAATCCGTGGAGGCGGTGCCGCAAGCCGGCCGAGCAAAGCCTCCACAATCCGAGCGATCACCTCGTCCTGGACACGGAAGATGTCTTCCAGCACGCGGTCAAATCGCTCCGCCCACAGGTGCTCGCCTCTGCTCGCATCAACAAGTTGGGCATTGATCCGCACCCGCCCGGCCGCTCGTCGGGCGCTGCCCTCCAGGAGATAGCGGACGCCAAGATCGCGAGCGATCTGACGGACATCAGCGGCCTTGCCTTTGTAGGCGAAGGTCGAGTGGCGTGCGATCACGAACAGTGCGGGATGGCGCGACAGGTCGGTGATGAGATCCTCGGTCAGACCATCGACGAAGGCTTCCTGTTCGGTGTCTTGGCCCATGTTCGTGAAGGGAAGGACCGCGATCGAGGGCTTGGCCGGAAGCGCCAAGGGCTCTTCGACCCGGCTGGATGCTACTGGCTGGGCCGTATTATCGACGGTGATCCGGTAGACATGCACCGGCTCCGCAATGTTCTTGAGCGTTTGCGGGCCCAGAGCAGCAAAGTCGGCCGGAAGCTTGCGCTTGACCTGGTCGTAGACACCGCCGGACAGACAGATCCCTCCTGGCTCGGCCAAGCTTTCCAGACGGGCAGCGACATTGACGCCATCACCGAAGAGATCACCCTCCTCGATGATGACGTCTCCAAGATTGATGCCGATCCGCAATATGATCCGGTACGGCTCCGGGAGGCCCTCATTGGCCTGTGCCATCTGCTCCTGCAAGGTGATAGCACATTGGACGGCGTCGACAGCGCTGCCGAATTCGACGAGGACCCCATCACCGATGAGTTTCACCAGACGGCCGTGATGCTCTGAGATGAGAGGGCGGACGATCTCGCGCCATCGTGCCTTGAGGGTTGCCAATGTCCCGGTCTCGTCCTGCTCCATCAGCCGGCTGTACCCGACGACATCTGCGGCCAGGATAGCGGCAAGGCGTCGGTGGGCCCGGATCGCAGCCATAAACGGTGCCTGCTTATGAGGACATGGTCGCCACAATTGTATGGCGGCCTCCCTTGTCAGTCCATTCAGTGGAATGTCCGGGTTGGGTCAAACTGAGCCGTTGGGCGTCGCCCTATTAAGGTCAGCTTACTCTATTAATACGGAAGTTCAGCCTTCGTCTGCCTCGTGCCTGAACCATACATTCCAAACGCGCAGACGAAGCGCCCTCTCCAGTTCGACTTCGAAGCCCATCGTCGTTGTGCGCTGATGCTACTAGAATGCAGATACATTCCCCTGTGACCTCGCTCACAGATCCCAGACCGGGCGCATCCTAAGCTCCTCACTTGTCGAAGAGGAGCCCTCCCATGAAACCCGGAATTATGACATTCACCCGAGTTGCCGTCGCACTCTCCGCCTGTTTGATTTTGGTTGCTATACACGACGGAGCCTCAGCACGGGACCGCGGCTACGATGGCAGCGGCTTCGTGGTGCGCGATCATCGCATGCCGCCTGTGATCCGTGATCATCGTGAGCCCGTGATCGTTCGAGATCACCGCGAGCCTGTGATCGTCCGGGATCATCGGGCAGAACCCGTGATCAGAGACCATCGCACTATTCCGGTCGTGCGAGATCGCCGAATGCCACCAAGCCCTCAGGGCGGAGTGACCGTCACATCCTCTGGAAGCAGGCGCGGTGGATCGCCCTGCATTCGTTCGGTGTTCGGTGGACCTTGCTTCGGCCTGTGATGTGGATCCGGGGCAAGCGCGGATGTTCTGCTGCCCCCGCTTCGAATGCGAGTGTTCGATGTGATAAGCAGCCGAGCGGTACCTGAAATGGGCTTATGAAGTTCAGAACCGAGGGGGGCAATCGCTCCGTCAAACACCTGCCCCAACCTAAGAATGGTCCGGAGTGGGTCAACCTGAGTCCTCAACTGAGGTCGCGTGAAGGTCGCCTCGCGGACTCTTTGCGGACGTAAGGCTAAGGTCAGCCTGGTGCCAACAGCGGCCCTTCCTGGTTCACAAATTCATTTTGCGGAAGCGTTTACGGCACGTGTGTTGGTAAGAACCCTACGGGCGTCAATCTGGTCCCATTTCAAAACGCTGTTGGGTCTTGATCTCATTGGTCCAGGGCAGGGCCGAACGACACCAGATCTGCCTTCGTGGCATGAGCTCCCACCGCTGACGGATCGTTCCGACCCGGAGGTTGTAGACCTTGGGTCCATCACTCTCTGACGTCGAGTAGATGGGCGCCCCACACTCGGGGCAGAACCCGTGAAGCCGTCTGGCTCCACTACTGCCAATCTTCACGTAGTTCTTCACCTCACCCGAGAGCAGCGTGAAGGCACCCTCCTTCGTGGGAGCCACCGTGCGGAAGGCTGATCCCGAGAGTGTCTGGCAATCGGTGCAGTGGCAGAGCCAGACCTTCTCGGGCTCGATCTCCGCCTCAAAGGTGATGAAGCCGCAGTGGCAGCACCCGTCGATCTTCATGGCGCACCTCCTGTTCGTTTCAGAGGTGATTCTATGTCTAATCCGAACCTGTGTCGTGCGCGCGACAGGGAGCGCGTCATGCGATGATCTTGCAGCCTCTCACTCCTATCGCCGCGCGACACTTCTCTCGCTTAGAACAAGCTGGATGGTTATCTTTGCCTTTGTCTTGAGCATCGGTTCCAGCCACGACCTTGGTCGCCAAAAGCCTCATAGCCGGTGTCTGTTACTGCGACAGTATCTTCGAGCTTGATAAAGCCTCGCTTGGGATGATGCATGGTCGTTTCGACCGACACAACCATGCCCTGCTCAAGCGGCCGGTCCGCGTCATAGTCGGGATACGGAATCGGACCAGTCCTGGTCAAACGCGGGGCTTCATGGCTGATGATGCCCATGCCGTGGGCCAGGAAGCTTGTGTAGCTCTGGTGGGCCGATCGGGACAGCAGCTCCTCGACTGCCGTAAAGATCTCATGCCCATGAGCACCCGGCTTTATCGGCCTGCGGGCTGCCTGCTGAATGGCTTCGATCTCGGCCAGGAGGTCCTCAAGCTCCGCATCGGGTTGTCCCAAGATGCCCATCCGACACAGATCACCGATATACCCCTGGTAATTCCCGCCAGAGTCGAGCGATACGATATCGCCTTCGCGAATGATCTGGTCCGACGGCGCTCGGTTGAAGCTGGTGCCCGCCGTAACCAAACAATACTCGAACGCCAGGTCGCGTGCCTGCTCCTCGCGACGCAATGCGTGGACGAGATCGTTCTTTGTCCACCCCGGCGTCGCCTTCTCGAACACAGCCAGCATCGCATCGATCACGCGCTCCGAGGCTTCCCGCAAACTTGAGAGCTCAGTGCCTGTCTTTCGGGCCCTGAGCCGCTCCAGCGGGAGCAAGGCGTCGATGAATTCGGCATTCGGTAAGCCGGCCCGGAGAGCCAAATAGGCGTCAGCCGGAAGGAATGCCGCTTCGATCCCGATCCGTTTATTCTCTGCCCCGAGGCGTCGAACGTGGTCGATGATGGCTTGGGCAACGTCGAGCGTTCCCCAAGTCGAATGCTGGACGGTTGGGGTCCAGAACCTTCCAAGGTTCTTTTCATACACCTCCAGTGCGTTCGCGACATAAATTGCATCGTTCGGCGTGCCCTTTGGATAGATCAGGGCCGGCAAATAGCGGCTCACGCCGACCGCATCCATGTAGGCGAAGAAAAAGAAACGGTACCCTCCAAACAGGTACTGGATGCTATGTTTCGAGGTTGCAACAAGGATATCGATGCCAGCTTCATCCAGGAGAGCATCCAATCTCTTGGTATCGAAGGGGATGGAAGCGTTGTTCACTTCACGCGAGACGGCTGATGATGTCACTGGTTCCTCCACCCGCTCTGAACGATCTTCCATAAGGCTCTCGCCCGAGCGCGGAATTGGCAACGGGTCCGGGCTGGTTAAAACGGGGGATCCTCACCTCCTCCGGCTGTGCGTCGGGCATCCCCTACATTGGCCAGACGGCCTGCGGCAGAGGCGGATAGCCCCTCGCATCTTCCGCAGGCGGAGAACGCCTTCTCGGTTACGGAAGGTGGCGTGGCTTGAAGGAGCCAAGCCTCATAAAAGTCGGCTTAGGATCGACCACGGCCCTTAAGCGTGGCCGTATAAAGGTCAGCTCATCGGGCAATTGCTGAAGTACGGCTAAGGTCCGCCTCGTGCCATTTGTATGGTCCGACCGTGCGTCGCAAGATGATGTTGGCGGACTGACGAACGTGAGAGCTGCATCAATGTATTCGGCCTCGTGGTGGAGCCTCTGCTCGGCTATGTTGCATTAACTTGGAAAGGGCACGACGAACCTAGCCGAAATGAATGGCTCAGGCGGCAAGACCGAAGAGCTGGTTCACAAGACGGATTTCGCCTGTCACGCCGCGCTGTGCCAAGCTGCAATGGCCGCGGCGGATCATCCGCATGACCTCAAAGCCTTTGATCGTCGTGTAGGCTGTTTTCATCCTTTGGAAACCGCGGGTCGGCCGGATCAAGCGCTTGAGCGCGCCGTGGTCTGCCTCGATGATATTGTTGAGGTATTTTGAGGTCCGGTGTTTGACATCCTTCGACAGCAGGCCCTCCTCCTGCAAACGCTGGATCGCCGTGGGATACGATGCCAGTTTGTCGGTCGTAATCGAGGATGGCGGATGGTCGCTCACCGTCTTCAGAGCTTTGCGCAAGAAGCGATACGCCGCTCGGCTGTTCCGGCGGTCGGACAGCATGAAGTCGATGAGCTGACCGTGCTTGTCGACGGCCCGGAACAGATATTTCCAGCGCCCACCGACCCGCACATACGTCTCATCCACACGCCAAGAGCCTGAGCGAGGTCCTTGGTACTGGCGCACCCGCTTCTCGATCTCCGGGGCGTAGCGCTGAACCCATCGGAAGATGGTGGATGGGTCGACCTCGACACCCCGCTCCTGCATCATCTCGGCGAGATCGCGGTAACTGATCCCGTATTTGCAGTACCAGCGCACGCACAGCAGGATGATCTCAACCGGAAAGCGGCGGCGCTTGAACAGAGACAACAGAGCGGCTCCTTAGAGCATCGAACGCAAAAGTGGGAACCGGTTTTGCGTGGAAAGATGCAGGAAAGCAAAAGCTTAGAGCATCGGACGTGAGTTCGAATTTGCGTCCGATGCTCTAGATAGCTGCCCCTCTTTATACGGCCAAGGTTAATGCAACGGAGCCACCCAATGGGCCATCGAGTCTCGCTACGATTTGATGCACTCCGGAAGTCGCACCGGCTTAGGAAAACGGGCCAACTCCGCGGGCCGGGCGCAGGCCGGAAAGCCCGCCACCCGCAGCGTCTCGATGAAGCGCTGCCGCTCGAGGTCATTCATGCCGGGACCGTTGACGAAACCCTCGATCGTCAGGTCGGGAAACCGCTTCAAGGCATCCGCCACCGCGGCCCGTGCCTCGTCCATGCGGCCGAGACCCGCAAGCGTGCCGGCACGCCGCAGCGCGACGCCTTGATTCCACTGGTCCGGCGACAGGCGTTCCAGCATCTTCAGGGCATCGTCGTACCGACCCACCATGAAATACGCATAGCTGAACGGTTTCGCCTGCCATGGAAGATAATACGGGTTGAGCTGGATGGCCTTGTCGGCTGCCTCCACACCGCGTTCGGGCTTGCCGAAGGTCACGGCCCAGCCCGCATAGAAAGTGAGCAACTCGGCCGAACCCGGGTTCAGGCGCAGGGCCTCTTCGAATTCGGCCTTCGCCCGGACGAGATCGTCCCCCATGCCGAGGGCGGCTCCCATGACGGCGTGAGCTTCGGCATCGCTGGGATCGAGCGCGACCGCCCGTTCGGCAGCCTCTCGGGCGAGGCGGTGCGCCTGCTCGGTATCGCCGCCGAAGCTGGCTGCGTTCTCGTAAGCCCAATAGAGTTCGACCCACGCCCGAGCCAGCGTCGGGTCCAGCTCGGTCGCCCGCTTCAGGAGGCGAACGGACTCGTTGACGCTCTCCTTGGTGACTTGCTCCAACTTCTCGGTCCCCAAGAGGTAGAGTTCGTAGGCGTTCAGATTCTCAGGCCGCTTCCGCTTCGCGGCCTTGCGCCCCGCCTCCTGGATCAGCCCGGCACCGCTGCCGAGCCGGTTGGCCACCTGCTCGGCCATCTCGGTCTGGATGCCAAACACATCCTCGGCGGGACGATCCCAGCGCTCGGACCAGATGTGGTTGCCGCTCGTGGCATCGATCAACTGTGCCGTGGCGCGGATTCGCTCGCCCAGGCGCTGGAGCGAGCCTTCCAACACATAGTTCACCCGAAGGTCAGTTCCGATCTGCCGGACGTCGGCCGGCTTGTTCTTGTAGACTGCGGTCGAGTTGCGGGCGACGACCTCGAACTCCGGAAAGCGGGCCAGATCGGTGATGATGTCCTCGGTGATCCCGTCCGCCAGCCGCCCCGTGGCCTCGTCGCCGTTAAGGTTGTCGAAGGGAAGCACGGCAATGGAGGGCTTGCCGGTGTATGCCGGCGCGGTCGGCCAGAGCCACCAGCCGACCGCCGTGCCGCAAAGGAGCAGGACGGCGGCAATCGTGGTTCGCCAAGGCCTCGGAAGGCTCCGGACGCGCTCGTATACCGACGGCTTGGCCGAATCCAAGCGTAGCCGGTAGGTTCGGATCGGCCGATCGATGTTCTTGACGTGCTGCTCCCCTGCGAACTTGATCGGCAGGTCGATCTTTCCCTGAAGCTGATCGTAGGCCGTGCCGGAGATCATCACGGCACCGGCAGGACAGATCTTCTCCAGGCGTGCTGCGATGTTGACGCCGTCGCCGAGCAGGTCATCTCCCTCAACCACGACATCGCCGAGATTGACGCCGATGCGGAAGACGATCCGCCACTCGGACGGAACATCGGCCTGGTGCTTGGCGACGCCCGTCTGCATGGCGATGGCGCACGCAACGGCCTCGACGACTGAGCCGAACTCCGCAAGCGCTCCGTCGCCCATCAGCTTGACGATGCGGCCGTGATGCTCGGCCAGCAGCGGATCGATCACCTCGCGGCGAAGGGCTTTCAGGACCGATAGAGTCCTGGCCTCGTCCTTTTCGACGAGGCGGGAGTAGCCGACGACATCTGCGGCCAGGATTGCCGCCAGCCGCCGCTCCGCCCATGCAGTCGCCATGGCCGTCTCTCCCTTCAGGAGACCCGCCAGCGGGAGCCGCAGGCGATCGACGCGGCACACCCGTCAGGCCGCCCGACATCAGATCGGCGCCTGCCCAGGATAGCACCGGGAGGCTTTGCTGGCGATGCTTTGCCGGAAGGCTAAGTTCAGAGAGATAGGCTTCAGGAAGCGATCACCGCAAAAATCCGCAACGCTTCAACCCGAGCCGTTCGGCATGACTGTCTGAAGGTTCGCTTGCCGCAGGAAAGCGGTTCCTCGATCTACTTCCGCCCGGTGCCATTTCGAGACGTTTGATCGAAGCGGAAGCCTCCGCACGGGGAAGGTGTTGACCCAACGTGTGGTCAGACGCGAGGTCTCTCTTATGTTCTCCAGGAACGATGATCGGAGTACAATGGCAGGTCGCACCATGACAGGAGGTCAGCCATGTCACGGCTTTGCACTCTCGCGTCGGTTGCGTTTTGCGTTGTCGCGGTCTCTCCCTCAGCTTGGGCTCAGCACACCATGAAGCCCATGAGCGATGAGGAAGCCATTAAGAGTGCGATGGAGGCGGCCCCGCCCGCGGTTGCCAAAAACGCCACCGTCATGGTGGCGAACGAGCAAGGGGAGATGCGCACGGTCCGAAAGGGCACGAACGGCTTCACCTGTATCCCTGACGACCCGAACTCCCCCGGCCCTGATCCAATGTGCATGGACGCCAATGCGCTCGATTGGGTCGCCGCTCTGATCGGCCGCAAGGATCCACCTCCCGGCAAGGTCGGCTTCATGTACATGCTGCGGGGCGGTACCGACTCCAGCAACACCGATCCTTTCGCGACCAAGCCGGAGCCCAACAACAACTGGGTCGAGACGGGATCGCACGTGATGATCGTCGGGGCCAAGGGGATGATGCAGGGCTATCCGCGTGATCCCAAGCCGGACACCTCGCAGCCCTATGTCATGTATGCCGACACGCCCTACGAGCATCTGATGATCCCAGTGCAGCCGCCCGAGGTCCCAACTCGGTAACGCTAAGCCTCCATGGGGATCCTCATGGAGGCTTCAATATCGGCGACGGGCTCACAGATGCGTGGAATAGCCCGAGCTCTGAGTACCCATGCGCTCGACCTCGAACTCGAGTGGCACCATCCCGGCCTTGATAGTCAGCATGCTTCGACGATCTCACCCGGCCTGAGAGGGTGCTCCAGATCGATCCGCATCAGGTGAAAGCTGCTGAGGTGAGCCTCCCGCAAGTAGCAAAGATCAGGCTAAGAACGTATCCATATAGATACATCGCGAAAGTCTCCTGTGGGTCGAGGCTGTGTCAAAACGCGGAATCTAGTAATCTGGTTGGGTCAGTACGGACTGGAGGGATCGCGATGAAGCGGTTTGTCCAAGGCCAGGAGCGCAGCCAAGGCACCTTGTTCCCGGTCTGCCTCGACGAGTACGTCAGTGACGACAATCCGGTGCGGGTGATCGACGTCTTTGTCGAGGAACTCGACTTGCATGCCCTGGGGTTCGAGAGTGTCATCCCACAGGCGACGGGCCGCCCGGCCTACCATCCGGCGGCCCTGCTCAAGATCTACATCTATGGCTATCTCAACCGCATCCCGTCCAGCCGCCGCCTCGAGCAGGAGACCGGCCGCAACCTTGAGCTGATGTGGCTCACCGGCCAGCTTCAGCCGGATCACAAGACCATCGCCCGCTTCCGCAAGGACAATGGACCGGCCATTCGGGCCGTGTGCCGCCAGTTCGTCGGGCTGTGCCGCACGCTCAACCTGTTCTCGCAGGCGGTGGTGGCCATCGACGGCTCCAAGTTCAAGGCGGTCAACGCGCGGGACAAGAACTTCACGCCGGCCAAGCTCGCCAAGCGCATCGAGCAGGTGGAGGCCAGCATCGCACACTATCTGTCCGCCCTCGACACGGCCGATCGGCAGGAGAGCGAGCTGGCGCAGGTGAAGGCCGGGCGGATCAAGGACAAGATCGCGGCGCTCAGAGAGCAGATGCAGCAGTTCCGGGAGCTGGAGCAGCAGGTGCTGGCGGCTCCCGACCAGCAGATCTCGCTCACTGATCCGGACGCGCGGGCGATGACCAACCGGGGCATCGGCACGGGCATCGTCGGCTACAACGTTCAGGCCGCGGTGGATGTCCAGCACCACCTGATCGTCGCACATGAGGTCACCAACAGCGGCTCGGATCGGGGCCAGTTATCGGTGATGGGCCAGCAGGCGCAGGGTGCCATGGGCACGCCGAGCCTGGAGGCTCTGGCGGACAGAGGCTACTACAAGGGCGAGGACATCCTGGCCTGCGAGAGAGCTGGGATCACGCCCTATGTGCCCAAGACCCTCAACTCGAGCGCCAAGGCTGACGGACGCTTCGGCAAGCAGGACTTCGTCTATCATCCCGAGGATGACACCTATCGCTGTCCCGCCGGAGAGCGCCTGACGCGACGATGCTCCACCATCGAGCATGGGATGCTGCTGCATCTCTACTGGACCAGCTGCTGCCAAACCTGTGCGCTCAAAGATCAGTGTACGCCCGGCAAGGAGCGCCGGGTCAGACGCTGGGAGCATGAGGATGTGCTCGATGCGATGCAGGAGCGGCTCGATCGGGCCCCGGAGACGCCGCGTCTGCGGCGGCAGACGGTGGAGCATCCGTTTGGAACGATCAAGGCCTGGATGGGTGCTACGCACTTCCTGACCCGGACCTTGGAGCGGGTGCGCACCGAGATGAGCCTGCACGTGCTCGCCTATAACCTGAAGCGGGTTCTGGCGATCCTCGGACCAGGGCCGCTGCTGGCAGCAATCCAGTCCTGAGGGGGCATCGCTCTAGGCACCCAAGCTGATCACGATGGCTGGGACACCAGCAAGAATGACATCCAGCCTTGTCGATGAGCCAAACGGCCGTTGTCACCTGCGCTCCAGCCGATCAGAGGATCACAGAGGTGAGCTCACTCGGTCCCGATCTGCGTTTTGACACAGCCTCGGTCA
>NZ_QDGA01000067.1 GCF_003347665.1 Microvirga calopogonii | reverse complement strand
CGGCTCTTCTGCCAGCTCAGGCCCGCCTCGTGCAGGGTGCGCGCGATGGTGAACCGGCTCACCTGCGGCAGGCCGTCCGGGGCTTGGCGCAAGGCCTTCTGCAGCAGGCTCAGCGACCAGGTCGCGGTGCCGTCCTGCTCGCGCTGCGGCGCTCGCGCCCATTCGGCCAGGATGCGCTGCTGCGCGTGAGCCCCATAGCGGATCCGTGGCCCGCCACCGTGGTGCGGGCGCACGGCGGCCAGGCCCTCGCGGTTGAAGCGACTGACCCAGGCCGAGATGGTCTCGTTGTGGCCGCGCCCGACGAGATGGGCGGCGGCGGTGTAGCTGGCGCCTTCGGCAATCGCCAGCAGGGCACGGGCACGGTCGACTTCAGCGGCAGGGGTACTCTGGGAGCGGCTCAGGCGGGTGAGTTCTTTGCGCTCGTCTACGGTGAGCGGGCGTAGTGGATCTTTCTGGTGGCGCGACATGGGGCACCTCGCAACACGAGGATCACCATGCCACTATACCATATCCGACGGCAGACGACCCACTAGCTGTGCCCCTGGACACCATCGGACGAGGTCCGCTGAAGGGAATTGTTCCTGTCGAGTCCCTTCCAACCATGAGTGTCGCCTGCCTTGGGACTGCCCTTGGGGTAAAACGCCGACCCCGTTCATGCTTCCCGGTCTGGTGGCTTTCGTTGCTAGACCGACGGGGGAGCGGAACAGGATTCGCGGAGCATGAAATCCGATGGAATCAGGAGGCGGCGGGGCTCCAGGGTGGCACTGTCCCGCATGCGTTCGAGCGCAAATCGAGCCGCGATGCGGCCGACTTCCGCATAATCCCAGTGCTCGACGCTGATCGGCGGCTCGTGAAGCTCGGCCAAGTCCGAATTGAGCGTGCCCACGAGCGAAATATCCCGCGGTACGGCCAGTCCATGCAGGCGTAGCGCCCGAACGACACCAGGCAGCATCTCGATGCCGCCCGCAATGATCGCGGTCGGACGATTGGACGAGGAGATGAGAAGGGAGGTCTGCTCGAATCCAAATTCCGCCTCGAAGCTGCCCGACCGCACCAGGCTGGGGTCGCAGGAAAGACCCAGGGCCTCGTACGCTTTCAGGAAGCCGGCAATGCGCTCCCGCGCCGGATAGAGCGTATCGCGACCGGTAAGCAGGGCGATCCGGCGGTGGCCGAGCTGGATCAGCCGCTCGGTGGCCCGTCTCACCGCCCCCTGGTGATTGACCATGACCGCGTCCGCCCAATCGGGGCGCTCACGGTCGACGAGGACGACGGGGATGTTCGCACGCTTCAGGACCGCCTCGAGATCCGGATCCAGCTCGGAATAATGCCCGATAAGTAGCGCATCCGCCCGCCTGGCGGCCATGACCGAAACCAGTTCGCGCTCGCGCTCTGCCCGGCCCTCGGAGTTGGAGAGGAGCAGGGCATACCCCTGCTCCATGAAGATGTCGTGCGCGGCACGGACAAACGCAGCCAAACCTGGGATGTTGATGTCCCGGATGATGCAGCCCACCGTCCGTGAAACCTGACTGCGCATGCTCTGCGCCACGGTGTTGGGCTGATAGCCGAGTGCGTCGATGGCGCTAAGAACCCTAGTCCGGACCTCCGCCGTCACGGACGCCTTGTCATTCAGAACGCGCGAAACCGAGCCCAGGGAGACCCCGGCGAGGCGCGCGACATCCTTGATGGTCGCCGAGGCAGTTCGGGGCTTCGACCCCGCTTGATGATCCGTCACCGCGTGTTGCTTTCCCAAAGAAGAGTCAGACCGTCTGGCCGGATCGAGACGCCGGTTCCGGGCCCTGGGGGCACGGCGACCCTTCCGTTATGGTATGTCACCCCGGCACAGGGGTCGTTTTCAATGCCGAGGGCTCCATACAATTCTCCCACGCGCGGGGAAAGTGCCATGGCGGCCTGCACCGCGGCGGCGGTAGCGAGCCCCCCCTCATTCATCTGTCCAACCACATAGGCGATGCCCTGCTCGTCGAAACGGCGGCCGATCGCGACCAGCGCGGCCACGCCGCCAGCCTTCGCGATTTTAAGATGAGCTGAGATGCGCCCCTCGTTTGCGCAGACACGGTCCACATCGTCCATGGTTTGGAGACCTTCGTCGATCATGGTCTCGATGCCGCATTCTCGCGCAACTCGCTCAAGGGCGGCCCAATCTCCCTTGTAAGTCGGCTGCTCGACATACTGTATGCCAAACCGCGCCAGCTGCTCGATGTGGTGCAACGCGGTCTCGGCATCCCATGCGCCATTGGCGTCGATCGCGAGGTCGATCTGGTCGCCATAGCAGTCCCTGAGCCAGCCGATCCGGCGGATATCGTCCTCGATCGCACCGATTCCCACCCTGACCTTGATTCTGGTGAACCCCTGCGCGAGGTACGACGCCACATTCGCCCGCATGTCCTCGTCCGCGCCCCAGAAGACGCATTCGTTGCAGGGAATTCCGGCTTTCCATACGCCGCCGAGGTATTCTGCCATCGAGATGCCGCGGCGACGGGCCTCCAGGTCAACCAGGGTATTTTCAATGAGAGCTTGCGCAATCTTCGGATTACCTGTCCGCACCTGCTCGAAGCGTTCCTGCAGCTCGCCGGCTGACCTCACGTCTGCAATCCTGGTCAGCAACTCGACGACCTTGGGCGCGACCTCATGCTCCGGGGTCCCCGTAATGAACGCGATGTTGGTTCTCACTTCGCCCTGGCCGGTGACGCTGCCCTCCAAGTCGTCGATGACGAGGAAGAGTTCGTGCAGGGCGTCGATCCGCCCGGATGCCGCTGTATGGACCTCTTGCCCGCGGGGATAGCGCAGGAAACCTTCGAACAGGCGAATGCGAACAGGATTCATGGGACCACTTCGGTGACGCAACCGGCCCTTCCGGCCGCTCTGAATGAAACATTTCAGAGCGAGAATTGCTAGCCTGATGATCAGCCAAGCACGACCTGGCTTGTGGGTGTCAAGTCGCTATCAAAGCTAAGTTCCTATAAAGTAATTATAAATCTCGCAATTCGCCGCGCCGGGCGGACCGGTCTTGGCGAGCCTAGAGGACGTCCAGGAGGAGCGCCTGCCCCGAAGCCGAACAATCGATGAAACGTTTTCTTGACGAGGCAGATAATCTGGGCAAAATGTACTGCAGTCATTTCGGAGGACGGTGCAGACATGCTCACACAGGCTAGGTCGACGCTCGAGCAACCCAGAACTCGGATCGCGGGCAGGCTTGGCCGCGTCAAGCCGTCACCAACGGTTTCGCTCTTCGGCCGCGTCGCCCAACTGCGTGCCCAGGGTAAGAACATCATCGGGCTGGTCGCCGGCGAACCCGACTTCGACACCCCCGACAACATCAAGGCGGCGGCCGAGCGGGCTATCCGAGCCGGCCAGACGAAATATACGGCTGTCGACGGGACGCCAGCCCTCAAGGAGGCGATCTGCGCAAAGTTCAAGCGTGAGAACGATCTCGACTACGCGGCCGATCAGGTGATCGCGAGCGTGGGTGGAAAGCACGTCATCTACAATGCCTTCATGGCAACCTTGTCGCCTGGAGACGAGGTGGTGATCCCGGCGCCTTACTGGGTGTCGTACCCCGAGATGGTGCTGCTTTGTGACGGGGTGCCAATCATCGTTCCCTGTCAGGCCGAACGCGGCTTCAAGCTGCGTCCCGAGGATCTTGAGCGGGCGATCACGCCGCGCACCAAATGGGTCGTTCTGAATTCACCGTCGAACCCATCGGGTGCCGCCTACACACCGGACGAACTCGCTGCGCTCACCGCCATCCTGGTGCGGCATCCCGATGTCCTGATCCTGACCGACGATATCTATGAGCATCTCACCTACGGCGACTTCACCTTCAAGACTGCGGCCCAGATCGAGCCGGCGCTCTATGATCGAACACTGACCGTAAATGGCGTCTCCAAGACGTATTGCATGACCGGCTGGCGTATCGGTTATGCCGGCGGGCCGCGCGACATCATCAAGGCGATGGCCGCAGTGCAGTCCCACTCGACGACCAACCCGACATCGATCAGCCAGGCGGCGGCCGTCGAGGCGCTCAACGGCCCGCAGGATTTCATCCAGCACAACAAGGCGGCTTTCGAGCGCCGCCGGGACATGGTCGTCAATGCTCTCAACCGCATCGACGGTCTCACCTGCCACAAGCCGGAAGGTGCGTTTTATGTCTTTCCTTCCTGCGCTACACTGATCGGCCGCAGACGGCCCGACGGCCGCGTGATCGCCAATGACGAGGACTTCGTGCTCTACCTGCTCGAGGAGGCAGGAGTTGGCCTGGTCTTCGGCTCGGCTTTCGGGATGTCGCCGTATTTCCGTCTGTCCTATGCGGCCAGCGATGAAACTCTGGAGGACGCCTGCCACCGCATCGCAAAGGCCTGTCACGCTCTCACCTGAGATCCTCTGAAGGAGATAGGGTCATGAATGCCGTCTCGTCCAAGCCTGAAGCCGCTCCGGTCCGGATCAACACCCGCCTGACCGATGACATTCCCGACATTACGGATATCGATCATCCCCTGGTGCACCGGTCCGTCGAACTCATCGGCAGGCTGCGCCGGCGGGAGCTGACCCCGGCCCAGTACCAGGTTGCCGTCAAGGCGATGCACGACGAGCTCGATCTCACAAACAGCCTTGCGCCCTGGATCGAGCAGACCCTTGCCGCGAAGCAGGATGTCGTTCTCTATCGCCGCACCGGCAAGGCCCACAGGGAGGCGATTCAGCTTTTCTATATTGATCCCAATGTCTTCCACCCCCCGCACTGCCATCACAATATCCTGTCGACCCAACTCGTCCTCGTCGGCAAGGCGCATGTGCGCGAGTTCGACAGGATCGCACGCCTGAGCGAGGATACGCTGTTGATGCGCCTCAAGCGCGATGCCTGGATCGGGCCCGGCGAAGCTCTGCGAACGACCGAAATCGATAACAACTGCCACTGGTTCGGCGCGGGGGACGAGCCGGTCGTCATGCTCAACTTCAACGCGTACGGCTATCAGGATTGGACCTTCAATCCGAAGGACCGCCCACTGCGCCGCAATCTCATCGATCCCACCTACGGCCGCAACCCGGATGGCCTGCTGATCGGGAAGGAGGTCAGCGTCGAAGAGGCCTACTCCAAGTTCGGCGGCCGCCCGCTTTCGGACTTTCCGATCGAATGATGGGAGCGAGCCGCCGCTTCGGCCCGGGGGCCGGAGCCATTCGGACGCGATGAGCTTCGGCTGGTCGCAGAGCAGGAGAATCAATCCGCCCATGTCCCGCGAGACCATCTTGCCAGAAGCCGTTATCCCCGACGCCCGGCCGCTCAAAGGGCTGACCGTGGTCGAGATCTGCCACAGCGTGGCGGGCCCCTATGCCGGTGCCGTCCTGGCCGAACTCGGTGCCGACGTGATCAAGGTCGAGGATCCCCGCCACGGTGACCATGCCCGCGGGTGGGGGCCCCCGTACTGGCACGGCACGTCCTGTGCCTTCCAATCGTTAAACCGGGACAAGCGGGGCATCACCGTTGACCTGGGCGATCCGGCCCAGGCGGCCGACCTCAAGGACTTCATCCTCCGCAAGGCGGATGCGGTCATCCAGAACCTGCGGCCCGGCTCGATCGACAAGACGGGCCTCTCCGGAGCGACACTTCTGAGCGAGAAACCGTCACTGATCTACTGCAATCTCGGGGCATTCGGGGCCACCGGGCCCCTGGCGCACCGCCCCGGCTACGACCCCCTGATGCAGGCCTTCGGCGGACTGATGAGCGTGACCGGGGAAGAGGGAGGAAGCCCGGTCCGCGTTGGCCCAGCCATTGTCGACATGGGCAGCGCTATGTGGGCGGTGATCGGGATTCTCGCCGCCCTCCAGCAACGGAACGCCACGGGCCGCGGCTGCGTCGTCGATACATCCCTGTTCGAGACAGCCGTGGCCTGGATGACGATTCAAGTCGCCGGGCACTTGGCAACGGGCGAGATCCGCCGACCCATGGGCTCGGGAATTCCCGAGATCGTGCCTCATCAGGCCTTCAGGGCCATGGACGGGTTCATCATGGTCGCCGCCGGCAATGACGGCCTGTTCCGAGCCCTGTGCCATGCGCTGGGCCGCCCGGACTGGGCGGACGATCCCCGGTTTGCCACCAACGATGCACGGGTGCGCAACCGCAAAGCGCTGATCCCTCTTCTGGAAGCTGTTTTCCTGACCGCCAACCGCGAGCATTGGGCGGAGTGTCTCGATCGCAGTGGCGTGCCGAACGCACCGATTCAGTCCCTTGATCAGGTTGTTGTCCATGAGCAGACCCGCGCTCTCGGCCTGATTCAGGCGGCGCCGGATCGCGACATGGCCCTGGTTGGGCTGCCTCTGTCGTTCGACGGCGTCCGTCCTCCCTACCGCTGCTCCGCCCCCGAACTCGGCGAGCACAACCTCGACCTGCGAGCCGAAGGCCCCCCCATCCAACGGGCGAAGATCTCCGCTTGAGCGAGACGATGCGCCAACTGTGACGTCGACGGCAGCCGAAGCAACAGAGATTGAGAATGGATCAGACAGTGCCGCCTGAACTCTCTCCGACCGACGCCGGCAGCGATGGCGGGCCATCGGTCCAGCTCGGAAGCGACTATCCCGAACTGCGCAGTACAGTGCAGCGCATATGTGCGCGCTATCCCGGCTCCTACTGGCGCCAGCTCGAGAAGGAGAGTGCCTATCCCACAGCATTCATCGAGGAGCTCACGCAAGCAGGTCTGCTCGCTGCCCTGATTCCTGAGGAGTATGGCGGATCGGGCCTTCCGCTGCGGGCGGCCGCCGTCATCCTGGAGGAAATCAATGCGCAAGGGTGCACGGCGAGCCAAGGCCACGCCCAGATGTACATCATGGGAACCCTGCTTCGCCATGGCAGCGAAGAGCAGAAGCGGCGCTACCTGCCGCGGATCGCAAGCGGCGAACTGCGCCTGCAGGCCTTCGGGGTCACGGAGCCGACAACCGGTTCGGACACCACGAGCCTCAAGACCCGGGCTGTCCGCCAGGGCGATGCTTACGTCATCAATGGGCAAAAGGTCTGGACCTCGCGGGCTCTGCACTCCGACCTGATGCTTCTCCTGGCGCGCACGACACCGCTCGATCAGGTGTCGCGCAAGACTGATGGCCTCTCGGTGTTTCTGATCGATATCCGGGACAGCCTCGGCCGAGGCATGACCATCCAGCCTCTCGACGCCATGATCAATCACAATGCCACGGAGGTCTTCTTCGACAATCTCGTCGTTCCGGCCGAGTGCCTGATTGGGGAGGAAGGCAAGGGGTTCCGCTATATTCTGGACGGCATGAACGCGGAGCGCATCCTGGTGGCCACCGAGTGTGTCGGTGACGGCCGATGGTGCGTCAAAAAGGCGGTCGAGTACGCCAACAACCGGGTCGTGTTCGGCCGCACGATAGGCAAGAACCAAGGGGTGCAGTTCCCGATTGCGCGCAGCCATATCGAGCTGGAAGCTGCGGATATAATGTGCCGTCGGGCTGCCGCCCTCTTCGAAGCCGGGGAGGATGCCGGCGCTGCGGCCAATATGGCGAAACTGTTGGCGTCGGAGGCGGCTTTCCATGCCGCTGATGTCGCCATGCAGACCCACGGCGGGTTCGGCTTTGCGGTCGAATACGACGTCGAGCGCAAATGGCGTGAGATCCGGCTCTACCAGATCGCGCCGATCTCAACCAACATGATCCTGGGTTATGTGGGCCAACATGTGCTGGGCATGGAGCGCTCATACTGAGCTGATGGCTGGCAAGAGGAAAAACGATGCTGCGTCTGCGGTCTTGGATGTTCGTTCCGGGTCACTCGGAGAAAATGGTATCGAAGGCGCTCGCCCTCGATCTCGACGCGGTCATGTTGGATCTCGAGGACGGCGTCGTGCCGTCCTTGAAGGCCTCCGCTCGCCCGATCGTGGCCGGAGCTTTGGCCGGAGCAGGACCATCACGCCCGGCCCGGTACGTCCGCGTGAACGGCATCGAGACGCAAGACCTCATCCCTGATTTGGAGGCTGTGGTCGGCCCAGGGCTCGACGGCCTCGTTGTTCCCAAGATTGAGACGGTGGAACAGGTTGAAGCGATCGCAGGACTGCTCGACCGGCTTGAGGGCGGGCGTCGATTGCCGCCAGGCGCCGTTCGCCTCATGCTCGCGATCGAGACTGCAAAAGCTGTGCTCGCGGCGCCCGCGCTCGCAGCGGCATCCTCACGGGTTTCCGGTCTGATGTTCGGCGCCGAGGACTTCAGCCGCGACCTTGGCCTGCCGACGTTCCGGACAGGCCGTGCACGCGACTTCATTTATGCCCGCTCCGCGATCGTCACGGCGGCGGCGGCTGCGAAGGTGACAGCAATTGACGGCGTATGGCCGGATCTGACGGACGAGGAAGGCCTGGAGCAGGATGCGGTGTTAGCGCGCGATCTTGGTTTCGCCGGCAAGTCGATGATCCATCCCGGCCAGATCGCCGCCGTGCACCGTGTCTTTACTCCGACTGCTGAGGAGATCGCGTTCGCACAGCACCTGATCAGCGACTTCGAAAAAGCAGTGGCCGACGGAAGCGGCAGCATCAGCTTTGGAGGACAGCTCGTCGACCGGCCGATCTACGAGCGCGCCTGTGCCGTCGTTCGCCAGGCCACGGCCACAATTACAATGGCTTGAAGGAGGAGGGCGCTATGGGCATCAAGGAAGGCTGGCAGGGTCGCTTCTTCGAAGATTTCGAGGTGGGAGACATCTATCGCTGCCGCCTCGGGCGCACCATCACCGATGCGGACAACGTCCTCTTTACATTGATGAGCAACAACACCAACCAGATCCATTTCAACACCGAGTATGCTCAGCGGACAGGGTTTGAGAAGCCCCTGGTCAACAGTATCGTCACGCTCGCAGTCGTCGCGGGACTGGGTGTTGCCGACGTCAGCGAGAATGGCTTTGCCCTCGGCTGGGACCGGATCGAGTTGCCGCATCCGGTCTTTGCGGGCGACACGCTCTATTCGGAATCCGAAGTCGTCGATGTCCGGGCATCAAAATCCCGCCCCGAGCAGGGAATCGTGAAAGTCAAGACCCGGGGCTTGAACCAGCACGGTGAGGTCGTCATCGAATACACGCGCAGCGTCATGGTCTGGAAGCGGGCGCACGCGCCGCTGCGCAGCACGTTCCCGGAGCCGAAGACGCCCAGGACGGCGTAAATACAACCAGGCGGTTGATCGAGGGCGTGGGCCGGGCGCCCGTCAGAGGGGGAGACCAGTCCCAATGCCGCAGGCCATGGCCCGCTCGTAGATGAGGGCTGCGACCGCCGCGTCCGCGAGAGCCGTGCCGGCAAAGGCCAAGGCCGTTCGCTCCGAGGCATCGTTCCGCCCGCTGACGGCACCGGTGACGAGGTCGGCCACGTCGCCCGCAAATGGCCCCGGCACCACAAGCCGCTCCGAGCCGCCAGGGCCGCTGAGTTCCAGGTCGTCGGTCACGATCCGGTCGAAGGCCGGGATGCTGTCCGGTGCCCAGCTCCAGCCGCGATCGACCATCGCCACGAAGGTGCCGCACCGAATCCATTCCCCCCGCAGCAAGGTTGCGGCCCGCGATCCGAGCGGAACGCTCGTAACCACGAGATCGACGTCCGTAATGGCGCTGCGCGCATCGGCAGTTCGCTCCGCTCGAAGACCCATGCGTCGCGCACGCTCGCAAAACATGTCTGCCGACTCCGTCGTGCGGCTGAATGCTTTGATATGCTCGATCGGAAACATGGCGCGGAACACATCGAGATGGCTGCGTGCCTGTGCACCGCACGCGATGAACCCGATGCTGCTTGCCTGCGGCCGCGCCATCCGCTTCGCGGCCACCACCGAGATGGCGGCAGTCCGCATCTCGGTCAGCCACCGCCCTGCGATCAGGGAGAGCGGCAGGCCGGTTTCGGCCGAGTTGAGCAGCACCAATGGAACGTAGTCCGGCAGGCCGGCCGAACCATTCGAACGGTTAAAGCCGAACCACTTTGCGACCGCATAGGCCGGGGCACTCTGCACGGCGATCTTGGCCGTAAAGCGGACATTCTCCGGAGCCGTCACCGTTGCGGTTTTGGTCAAACCGTTCCGCTTCGTCCGGAATCCTGTTTCAACAGCCTCAACTATCTCACGGGATGAAATTCCGCAGGAAAGGACATTGTCCTCCGATAGAAAGAGCAACTGCAAGTCACATCCCATCGTGGCCGAAATCTCCCGTGCCTCACTCGGGCAGCCAAGCATGAACACCAAAGGGGAGCAAGTGGGGAAACGTTTCCGGGAAGCGGTGGTACCCAGCGAGATCGGAACGATAGCAGCGCCTCGGCTAAACCGACCTGCAGGGTCCAAGCCGTTGCAGCAACTGGCCTTGTCACAGAACGGGGGCATGCCCGCTTCTGGCGGTCCCGCCCGTTGGCGACGGAAAGGCCGATGAAACGTTTTTTTGACGACGTCAAAAAAGTCGCTTAGGATAGGCGGGCGTCCCAGCTCGGGCCGCTCGGGCCGCTATCGTTCGACGTGCTGAAAGCCTGTTGGCAGCGTACGCGTGGGCAGGAGGAATCGAGGACAGGCGGATCGGTTTATCAACGACCAGGGGAACAGAGATCATGTGGACCATACCAACATCAGTGATCACCTGCAGAGGCCTGCCACGCCGCAGGGCACGATTCGCCCGCAGGAGCGTACTCGGCCTTCTCGGCGGCGCGGCTCTGACTCTCCTGACAGCGGTCAGTGGCCATCAGGGCGCGATCGCGCAGTCCGCTCCGCCCACGAAATTCGATTTCGCCGGTTCCGTGACCTGGCTCGGCCAGGTGCCGGTCATGATTGCCATCGAGAAGGGTTTCTTTAAGGAGCAGGGCGTCGACGTCGAGTTCAAGACGATCTTGAGCTCTGGCGACCGCATCGCCGCTCTCACGGCGGGCTCGGTCGCATTCAGCAACCTGGGGCGCGTCTCCGTCGTGGCCGAAATGGCGCGCGGCAACCAGTCGTTCTATTACTTCGCCAACATCGACGACTCCCCTGGCAACGAGGGCTGCTGGGCGCGTCCGGGCATTGCGTCGATCAAGGACCTCAAGGGCAAGAAGGTTGCGGCCAATACCTCGGCCGAAATCACCCTGGCCGGCCTGCTCCGGGCATCTGGGATGACGCAAAAGGACATCCAATACATCAATCTGTCCCCGAACGAGATGGCGCCGGCGCTTGCGAAGGGCGACCTCGACGCGGCGTGCGTGTGGCAGCCTCTCCTGGGCGGCCTGCAGCAGGCCGTTCCTGACGGCAAGCTTCTTGGAACGGACAAGGACACGGACACCTACGCCAAGTACCAGACGATGGCATCGCCCGATATCGTCATCATCTCGCGCAAACTCGTTGACCAGTATCCCGAACAGGCGCGCAAGCTTGCCGTCGCGGTGATGAAGGGCGCCGATTTCGTCAACGAGAGCCCGGACGAGACCGCGAAACTCGTCGCACACTACTTCAAGAAGCCTCCGGAAGAAGTTCTCGCCGGCATCAAATCGTTTCAATATTTCGGGTTGAAGAACTGGCCCGAGCATATCAAGCTGCATACTCAGCAGATGCAGGATCTGGCGCAGTGGCTTTACGACAGCAACAAGATCGGAAATCTGCCCGACGTCAAGAAATGGGAGAACGTCAGCTTCCTACCAAAACCCAACAGTTGAGCACCGATCGCCCTCCGCGAGGGCGATCCCCATGACTGTATCGACACCAGAGAGGACAGCGGCACGTGGCAACCAACAACGTCAGTGAAGGACTCGGAACTGCCTTCGTGGAATCCCACTCTCCGCCGCGCCGGAGCTTCTGGCTCAAAAGTCGACTGAGCCTGGTTCTCAAGATCGCATCGGTCTTTGCATTCCTTGCTCTCTGGACCGCGGCCACGGAACTCGGCTGGATCTCTTCGGTCTTCCTGCCATCTCCTGTGGCTGTCGCTCATCAGGCGAGCCGCCTCGTCCAGACCGGCGATCTCTGGTGGTCGATCCTCGCTTCGTCGCAGCGTGTCTTTCTGGGCTTCGCTCTGGCGGCCCTGATCGCCGTGCCGCTCGGCGTCCTGATGGGCGTCTGGTGGCCAGCAAAGGCGATCGTTGATCCGTTCGTGTCGCTCCTGCGACCGCTGCCCTCCATCACCTGGATCCCGCTGTCGATTCTGTGGCTTGGGATCGGCGAGTCCCAGAAGGTCGCGATCGTCTTTATGGGCTCATGGATCTACGTTCTTCTCTATACGATCGAAAGCACGAAGCGGGTCGATCCAATCCTCATCAGTGCCGCGCGCAATCTCGGAGCCAATGACCTGGTCGTGATGCGCGAGGTCGTCCTCCCCGCCGCTCTGCCGGGAATTATCGCGGGTCTCAAGGTGACCCTTGCGATCTCCTGGTCGTGCGTCATCTCGGCCGAGATGGTCGCTGCCCAAAACGGGCTGGGTGCCCTGATCTGGCAGGCAAAGGATTGGGGCAATCTTCAAATGGTACTCGTCGGCATGGTGGGGATCTCGCTCACCGTTCTGGTCGCAGACTGGGGCATGGAGCGGCTTGAGCGACTGCTCCTGCCCTGGGAGCGGCAGCGCCGCGGCTAAAAATCAGAAAGATGACGATGAACGCAATCCTCACGGCGGAACGCATCACAAAGGCCTACTCAATCGCCGGCGCACCCGACCTGGTGGCCGTCCGCGATCTGACGCTGGAGATTATGGACGGAGAATTCGTCTGTATCATCGGAGCCTCCGGCTGCGGCAAGTCCACATTGCTCAACATGTTCGCCGGGTTCGTGCCGCCGAGCACCGGTCGCATTCTACTCCGGGGCTCTCCGATTACCGGCATCGAACCACGCTGCGGGATGGTCTTCCAAAGTTACGCCCTGTTTCCATGGAAGACGGTCCGCGGCAACGTGGAGTTCGGACTGAAGATGAAAGGCATACCCGCGGCCGAGCGGCGGCGCATCGCGGAGCGCTTCATCGACATGGTCAAGCTCAACGGATTTGAGGACCGGTATCCGACTGAACTCTCGGGCGGCATGCAGCAGCGCGTGACGTTGGCTCGTATTCTAGCGGCCGATCCGGAGGTTCTGCTGATGGATGAGCCATTCGCCGCTCTCGATGCCATGACACGCCAGGTCATGCAGGAAGAACTGCTCCGCATTCATGAGGCGAGCCGCAAGACAACGGTGTTCATCACCCACAACATCGACGAGGCACTGATCCTCGCGGATCGGATCGTCGTGCTGTCAACACGCCCTGGACGGGTGAAGGCGATCATCGACGTCAAGCTCCCGCGGCCCCGTCACGTGACCGTCCAACTCTCTCCGGAATACGGCCAACTCAAGTCGGAGATCTGGTCGTATGTCGAGGAAGAGGTGCGCAAACACGTCGGCATCGAGGATGGCGTGGCTATGCTGCCGCACTGACAGTCGGCATCCTTCGGCCCATGTCCGCGGCTGATCCGACATTCAAGGCATAACACATATAAACATTATGCCTTGGACGTGCATCCGCAGCCCAGCTAGCCTCTGTTCCCACACAGGAGATGGCGATGAAATTCGGGCTGATGACACAAATTCAGATGCCGCGTCCGTGGACCGACACTACGGAGCGGAACGGCTACTGGAACGCTCTTGAGCAGGGTGTTGCGGCCGAAGCCGCCGGCTTCGAGTATTTCTGGATCACCGAGCAACATTTCCTGATCGAGATTGGACACTGCCCCTCGCCAGACATGTTTCTGGCGGCTCTGAGCCAGCGGACAACGACCCTCCGCCTCGGACTCGGGGTTGTTCTGCTTCCGCTTCACAACCCCTTTTATGCCGCTGAGCGTGTCGCCACCTTGGATGTGCTCAGCAACGGACGTGCCGAGTTCGGCACCGGCCGCGGCACCACGCCCTATGTTGTCGAAGGCCTGGGCTTCGACCCGACCGAGGGGCGCGAGGTTGGGCGCGAAGCGCTCGAAGCGATCATGAAGATGTACGACAACGAGTTCTTCCTAGGCTTCAAAGGTGCCAAGTTCGATCTGCCGGCCCGACATGTCGTGCCCAGGCCGATCCAGCGTCCACACCCGCCCCTCTGGGTTGCCGCCACCAACCTGGAGACCTTTGAGCACGCCGGGCGGCAGGGCTTCGGCGTCATCGGCGTCACCCGCAACACACCCGCTGAGACCAAAGCTGCGATCGATGCCTATCGGGCCGCCATCCGGGCTGCCGATCCTGCGTCGCTCGTGGCGCGAAAGCCAAACAACCAGGTTGCTGTCTTCGGCATTACGTGCTGCGACCCGGACGATCGGGTCGGGCGGGACACCGCCTGCGCCGCAGCGCGCTGGTACTACGGCGACAATGACGCCGAACTGAACCATGCCCGGTTTGCCACCGCTGGAGGTGTTGCCAAGGTCCGGGAGCGGATTGCCGCCATGACCAACGATGAACTGATCGCCAACGGGATGGCAATCGGCGGCAATCCGGACACCATTTGCCGTCAGGTTGAAAAATGGGCGGAGATCGGTCTGGACCAGATGGTCTTCATGATCCAGGCCGGCAACACGACGCACGACCAGGTGATGAGGTCGATTGACCTTATCGGCGAAAAGGTCATTCCCCGGTTCACCACGGCGGAACTCGCACTGAGCGCCTGAAGCCAAACCGGATGCTCTGGAAGCGGGCAGGCGATGTCGAAGAACGACTTTACGCTTGAAGAGTTCGCGTCGCGCCAGCGCCGTGTGCGGGAGGAAATCGCGCGATCGGCACTCGACTGGATGCTTCTCTTCCATCCCGTCTCAATTCATTGGCTCACGGGATCGGACGCCAAAAGCTATCAGGCGTTTCAATGCCTGCTGGTCAGCGCCACGGACGAGCGTCTGCGGATCTTCACCCGGGAATCCGAACGGAGCGAGTTCGAAGCGGATGCGCTCGTCGACGAGGTCCGGACCTGGGGTGGGCCCGAACTTCAGGACCCGGTCGACGGGTTCGTCGGCTATGCGGCGTCTCTCGGGCTGATGAAAGCCAGAGTCGGGATGGAGGTGCCAGCCTATTATCTCCATCCACACCACTACCTGCGCCTGAAATCCGCCCTCGGTTCGGCCCTGGTGTCGGAGCCGAACAACCTCGTTCACGGTCTGAAGCTCGTGAAGTCCGACGCCGAACTCGCCTACGTGAGGCAGGCCAGTCGCATCGCCGACCAGTCGGTTGTGGCCATGACGCGTGCCCTAACTCCCGGCCGCAGCGAACTCGAGATTGCAGCTCACATCCACCACGCCATCCTCTCGGCCGGGGGCAGCATCCCGGCGAGCCCTCTCAACCTGGTGTCCGGGCCGCGATCCGGCTTCAGCCATGGGGCCCCAACGGACCGCCGTCTGCAGCGAGGCGACTTCGGTCATGCCGAGTACAATGTACCCTATCGGCGGTATACGACCTCGATCGGACGCCATTTCAGCATCGGAACGCCGACCAGCCGCATGCAGGAACTGCATGACCTCGCGCGAACAGCGGCGGACGCCTGCATCGCGGAGATCCGGCATGGCGTCCCGGCCAGCAAGCCTCACGCGGCTGCCGCCAAAATCATTGCTGCGGCCGGTCTCGAGCGGGCTCGCGTGCATCTGACCGGGTATGGTCTTGCGCCGGCCTTCCCACCCGCCACGGCCGAGCCCATTCAGTTGGTTGCCGAGAGCACGGCCGTCTTGAAGGCCGGAATGGTCCTGTCCATCTGCCCCCCGATCTTCATCGGGCCGGAGCGCCTCGGTGTGCGCTTGGTCGATAACGTCATTGTCACCCAAACCGGAGCCGAGATCCTGTCCAAACAGCCGCGCGACCTGATCGTCGTTGATTAGGTGCGGCCGTGCCGGGACTGCCTGGAGGGTGCGCCACTGTCTGAAGACTGACCAGGCCAAGCGCCGGATCCGGCGAGATCTGCGACCGTGCTGCGGACGGTTTCGATCAAAGCGTCGGTGAGCTCGGTTCGCGGTGCGGTTTCGCAGGTAAGAAGAGCAAGCGGCCAGTACGCGCGCGGCCGGAATGGGACGGCGTCCACTTCCCCGCGCCGCAACTCGCCCTCGATCGCGCAGCGGGTCAGCAGGCTGAAGCCGACGCCCTCCTTCACGAGCGCCCGAGTGATCGTGTGGTCGTCAACCTCGATCCGAATGGAGAGGGTCGTTCTGAGCGGCCCCATCCAGCTGTCAAGCAGGCGGCGCGACGCATTTGGCCGGCTCGGGAGGATCAGAGGCAGATCGGCCAGCTGTTCGACATCAATCTGCTCCGAATTCGCCGGAAGAGCCCCCTTTCGACCGACAAGGAACACCTCCTCATCGATCAAGGGAATGATCCCGAACCCTCGTTGAGGCAGCGGATCGTGGACGCAGGCGAGATCAACCTGCCCGCGCACGAGCCATTCATGGATGTAGCCGCTGAAGCCCCCGACAACCTTGAGAAACACGTTTGGAAACATGCGGCCGAAGCGTTCCGCGACGGCAGGAATCAGGTACTGCCCAGCCGCCGGCGGCACGGCCAGGGACACGGTCCCGGATGGGCCTGAGCCGCCACTGCGAATCTCTGCTTTTGCCTGTTCAAGCTGGCGGATCACAAGCTGGGCGCGTTCGAGCAGGATCCGGCCAGCATCCGTAAGCGTCACACCGTGGCCGTGCCTCCGGAAGACCGGGCGTCCGAGTTCGTCCTCCAGCGCGCGAATGGCCCGGCTGACCGCCGGCTGGGAGATGCGCAAAAGCTCCGAACCGCGGCTATAGCTGCCGCATTCCGCAACAATCTGAAAATAACGGAGAGCGCGAATGTCCATGATAAGCCTCGGAATGAACCTGGTACGACGGCGGCACTGCAACCCTGGCTGCGGGGCGGTCGCACATGGCAGCAGAGCAGGACGCCTGAGGCGGGGGACGGCCCTGGCTTGTCCTCGGTCCGCCGAGTGTCATCCGCACAGGCTCCCGATGAGCGCCGCCATGAACTTCTCTCCCGCCTCGAACTGTGCCACCTCGAGGAATTCGTCGGCCTGATGCGCCTGTGCGATGTCGCCGGGGCCGCACACGATCGTCGACCAGCCGGCCTGCTGGAACAGGCCCGCTTCCGTTCCGTATGAAACAACCTCCGTCCGCCCTGCCTCCACGAGAGCCGTGGCCAGCGCCTCCGCTGTGCCGGCGGCCTCCGGTCGCAACCCCGGCACGAACGACCGATGGGTAACGTCCACACCGGCCCAGGGCGCGATCGCCCTCATGGACGGCTCGACCATCTCCCGGATGAAGGCTTCGTAGCGGGCCTTGTAGGACCAGGGATCCTCGTTGGGAACCGCACGGATGTCGGAGACGAACGTGCACTCGGCGGCAACAATATTGGCCGCCGTTCCGCCGTTGATCATGCCGCAATGCAGCGTCGTGTAGGGCGGGGCAAAGGGACTGGCGACATCCGCTGTCGCCCGGTTGCTTGCCATGACGTCGTCGAGCCATGTGACAAGCCGGGCCGCGACCATGACGGCACTGATGCCCTGATCGATCCGGCTCGAGTGAACACTATGTCCGCGCACACGCGTGAAAAATGACAGCGAGCCTTTGTGTCCGTTTACCACCGCGAAGCGGGTAGGCTCCCCGACGATGACCGCGGCAGGCGGCGGCAGGCGCTGGGCCATCTCGGCCACCATCGCAGGGGCTCCAAGGCATCCCACCTCCTCGTCGTATGACAGAGCGAGGTGAACGGGGCGCTTGAGGGGGGCCCGAACCATGTGTGGGACGGCCGCGAGAACAAGGGCATCAAACCCCTTCATGTCGCAAACGCCGCGGCCGAAAAGTCGTCCATCCCGCTCGGTGAGACGGAACGGGTCACTCGCCCAGTCTTGACCGTCCACGGGAACGACGTCGGTGTGGCCGGAGAGGACCACACCACCGCGGACCGCCGGGCCTATGGTCGCGTAGAGATTGGCTTTGCTTCCGTCCGGGCTCGGCACAAGGCGGCTTTCCACCCCGAACCGGGAGAGATAATCGCTCACAAAGGCAATGCAGTCGAGGTTTGAGGCACTGGATACCGTTGGGAACGCAACCAGGCGGGCAAGGATCTCGCGCGCCATCATTGGGTGGCAGCCCTGATCACCGGAAGCAGCTCCGTCAGATTCTCTACCCGCACTTCACTTAGGGAGACCGACTGCGATCCGACAAGGAACGGCCGGACTGCCGCCAGGAAGACATCCTGGTAAGCCTCAGACGCCTCCCAGGCCTGAACGCTCTCGACGGTATCCCAGATCGTAATCGTAAACATGCTTTCGGGATCGTTCACGTCCCTGGTAACCAGCCGCGCCCGTAAGCCCGGAATGTCGATCTCCATGAGGGCGCGGTATCTCTCCTCGATCGACGGCCATGATCCCGGGTAGATCCGGCCCCAATAGATCCGAACGAACATGATGCTGCCTTCCTTCCGCTGGCAGTCAGGCGACGGCGTCGATGCCGCCGGCGTGCCTGCGCATGCGGGCGAACTCCACCACCTGCTGGCCGACCGTCTCAAGTTGGAATTTCGAGGACAGGTCAAGACAGGCTCCGTCTTCGTCGAAAATCCTGGACGATGTATTGAGCATGGCCCCAAGAGGCGTCGGCCAACCGCGCAGGGCATGCACAATCCCCCGTAGGGTTGTCATGGTCTGTCCTGCCGCCTGCCACCCTCCTGCACAGACGATCAGACCGACCGCGAGTCCATCAAAATAGACCCGGTCATCGTTCCGTAGGTCCTCGGCATAATCCAGAACGTTCTTCATCAGGCCGGACAGGGTGCCGTGATAGGCCGGCGTGGCGAGGATCAGGCCATCGCAACAACGCAGGCTGTCGATCAGCCGCGAGACGCCCAGCGGGCGCGCAGGATCACCTGGCATATACATCGGCAGCATGAGATCAGGCCCGGCGATCAGCATCGTCTCGGCTCCCGCCGCGGCTGCCGCTGAGAGACTGATGCGCAGAGCGCGCTCGGTCGAGGAGTCTGGACGTGGCGTGCCACCGAGGCCAAGGATCAACGGACACTTGCTGCTTTTCATGTCAGGCCACGACCAGTTCCCGCGGGAAGCGCCCCAGCAGTTCGGCTCCATTTTCGGTCACGAGAACATTGTCGATGATGCGCGCGCCGAGGTGCTCGGAACCAATGAAGACTGGCGGCTCAACTGAGATCACCATCCCGGCTTTGAGCACGTCGGTGGTGCCGCCAAACATGTTTAGTGGCTCCCCCCACGACGGCGGGAAACCAGGGGCGATCCCGTACCCGGAAGTGTGTATGCGATACCGGTCAAATCCAGCCTCCGCGATGACGCGCTTTGCGGCCTCGTGCGGAACGATCGCGGGCACTCCGTCGCGGATCTCGGCGATACAGGCGTCAGCGGCGGCCCGGACAACATCGTACAGGTGCTGAACGCGCCGGCTCGGGGCTCCGAGGCAGAACTGCCGGCCGATGGTCGCGGTGTACCGCTTGTAGGCCGCTCCGTATTCGACATTGCCGGCATCCCCATGCTGCAGGATTCGTTCTGTCGGGGCTCCATGGCTGAACCCGGCCCTTTTGCCGGAAACCAGGTTCATTGTGCTTGCGGGCAAGCCGCTGCCTTCCGCCAGCAGGGTTCGATACACCTCAGCCGCCACCTGCAATTCGCTGCGCCCGGGCTGCAGGGCTGCAGTGAAGCTCCGCATGGCCTCGTCAGCGATTGCACCTGCTTTGCGAACAAGCTCGATCTCGCGTGGCGATTTCACCAGCTTGAGGTGAGGCACAAGACCAGTCGGCTCCGCCACCAGGGCTCGGCCAAGGAACAGTTTGACCTTCTCATAATGATGCGGGTGCAAGTAATAGGCGGGAACTTCAATGCCAACGCGTTTGCCCTGCAGGCCGAGTTTGTTGGCAATGTCACCGAAGACTTCAAGGGGATCTTGGGGCTCGCTTCCGCCCCATGTTTCAAGCTCGTCAATCCAGGCGTCGTCCTCAAACTCGTTGCGTTCCGACTCTCGTGTCAGCATCACCGTTGGGCGCGATTCTGCCGAGACCATCAGGCACTGGAAAGCCTGATAGCTTTTCGCATCGGAGCCCGTCAGCCAGTGAATTGAAACGGGATGAAAGAGAATCAACCAGTCGAGCTCAGTTCGGGCAATCGCCTCGCGGACACGCTTCAATCGGTCGTCAAACTCAGCTCTTGGAAAGTCTAGTTTGGACATCAGCTTGACTGGGGCCTTGGCTGTGGTGGCAAAAGCATCGCTGCTCTGACCGATCCCTGCGAGCTTATGCGGTCCGAATTTATGCGTCTAAGGCATAATTGGCATAGAAGATATAATTCAGGTGTTATTTCTCTGGGCCGACCCGATGCTTCATCCTCTGGAGATCGATTGCATCCAGGAGACGCTTGTACCCAATGACCGTCTTGACCGCGACCTCGTTGAGGGTTGGGAATCCGAGAGTTCTCGGGGCGGTGAATGGCAGCACCAAGCTGTCGGGCGAGGCACCCATGGCGCGTCGGGCCAACTCTCGTCCAAGCACGGTGCCGAGCGCGATACCGCGGCCGCTGTAGCCCAGCGCTGCAAACACACCCGATGCAAGTTCGTGCAGGCGCGGATATTCCTCGGGAGTAAGTGCCAGCCAGCCGCTCCAAGCGAATTCCCACTCAACCCGTCCCAACTGCGGGAACAGTGTCTCGAGACGACGGACGGCCGCCGCGACGGCGGGGGTCTCCAGAGCGCTAAAGCGTGGACCATCAGCTGTTACCTGGAGCCGACCATCGGGGTGCCGCCGCACCCCCGACGCCATCCGCCGCGTGTCCGTCAGGGCCTGTTCTCCTGGAAGGATGCTCCGGCGGAGGTTCTCACTCAGAGGGTGTGATACCAGCTGATAGGTCCGCATGGGGACGATGCTGCGTTGCAAGCCGGGCCAAAGGCTGTCGGTGTAAGCATTGGTCCCGATGAGCACGGTCCCGGCCATGACGTTCCCCTCGGTAGTAGCGAGCCGCCAGTCACCCGGTTCCCGGGAGATCCGCGTCACGCGACTGCGGGTATGAATGATCGCCCCATTCGCCACGGCAGCAGCCGCCAGTCCCCGAGCATAGGCAAGGGGATTGATGGTTCCGCCACGGGATTCAAGCAGGGCACCAGGATAGTTGCCGCCTCCAATAAGTTCGGCGGTCTGGCTCGGGTTGAGGAGCGGCAGCGAAACACCCCGGCGGTCCCAGAATTCTGACCGCCGTGCGAGCGCCCTGACGGCGGCAGGAGTATGCCCTGCGATGATCAGGCCCTTACGATTGGCTTGGCATTCAATGCCAAGCCGGTCAATGAGACTGAACACAAGATCAGGACCCGATGCGGCCGCAGTAACCAGACGCTCGCCATAGACGGGGCCGAAGTAACGCAAGGCATGCGAAGCTTCGTGCCGGAGGTAGGGAACGACTTGGCCAAAGTTGCGCCCGGATGCTCCCCAGCCGATCTCGTTTGCTTCCAGCACCATCACGCGGGCACCGGCCTCTGCCGCATGGAGAGCGGCCGACAAGCCCGTGAAACCGGCGCCGATGACAGCGACATCAACCGCACGGGCTCCTCTGAGAGGCTCCGTTCGAGGCGCCGCCGGAGCCGTCAGGCCATAGACTGTTTGCGGCAGATCGCCTGGGTCACTGAGCGGATGGTAAGGCACAATCACGGCCCCCGTGCCGATAACGCGAGCGGATGCTCACCACTCACCCGGAATAGGCGCCCGCCCGCCGTGCCCGCGCCTTCACGAGAGCGACCAACAGATCCAGCGTCGGCGTCTCGACGCCGGTCATCCGCGCCATCTCAAGCGGAATGCCGAACATTGGATCGATCTCCATGGGGCGCCCCTTGTCGAGGTCTTGCACGATGCTCGATCTGTGGCCTTGATTGCGTGTGCGCGCCAGCATGTCTTCCGCATCAACTTTGGTTTCGCAGCCGACCGAGCGGGCGACTTCGCCGACCTCCGCCACGATGCGCCGGACTGCGTCAGCGCAGGCAGGGTCCGAGTAGATGTCCTTGGGGGGCGAGTTCGACAGGCAGCCAAGCAGACCGGAACTCATGTTCATCTGCAGCTTGGCCCAAATGGTGGAACGGATCGATGGCACCACGTCGACGGCCAAGGTATCGCCGCGAACGACAGCCGCGAACTGCTCGACGCGCGGTGAAGTGCCTCCGTTCGGCTCGCCGAGGAAGAGCTTTGGGCCTGCCGTCTCAGCATGGACGATTCCTGGTTCGATGATGTCACAGGAACAGAAGATCACGCCACCGAGGACGCGCTCCGGGCCCGCGGTGTCCCACAGGCGGCCGCCCGGGTCGAGCTTTTCGAAACGACGTCCCGCAAGCTCTCCGCCATGGTTGTAAAAGTACCACCAGGGGATCCCGTTCATCACAAAGGCCACGGTCGTATTCGGCCCTATGAGCGGCTTTAGCCCGTCAACGATCGACGGCAACGATGGTGCCTTTACCGTCACAACGACAAAATCCTGCGGCCCCAAGTCTGCTGGATTGTCGGTCGCGCCGATCTCCGCTGAGATTTCGTAATCGGGCGTATGAACACGAACGCCTCGTCGTCTGATCGCCTCAAGAGTTGCTCCGCGGGCGATCGCAGACACCCGGGCGCCCCCTTTGAACAGGCGCCCCGCCAGGAAGCATCCGACCGCTCCGGCTCCGTAGATGCACACCTTCACAATTGTTGCTCCTATCCCGAGGCGGCTCCTGCGCGCGCCTTCCTGCCGCCAGTAAGTTTGGAAACGTTACCAAACAAAGTCAAGTTGAAAGCTTTGCCGCGACTCGCGGAGGAAAGGCGAGGGCGGCGTACGGGAAACAAGCCGCTAGGCCGGCGATGCGCCCGGGACCCTGCGCTGCAGCCTGCGCAACAGCCCGAGTTGACTTTGGAACACGTTCCAGGAAAGGTGGCAGGGGTTGGATTTTGATCGATATGGATACCCGCAACGTCACGATCCGCGAGGTTGCTCGCGCGGCCGAGGTCTCAATCGGGACGGTGTCGCGTGTGCTCAACGGCCACAAGTCTGTGCGCGCCGACGTTCGCCGTCATGTCCAGCAGGTGATCAGTGACTTAGGTTATGAAGTGGACGTCGCAGCGCGAAACATGCGTGGCGGCCGAACGAAGACCATCGCAATTGCGCTGAGAGATTTTAGCATTCCGGCGACGGCGATTACGCTCCAAGTGGCCGAAAGCGTGTTTCGCGCCGCCGGCTACACCGTCCTGCTCGCCAATACCAACGACGATCGGACGGTGGAGTTGGCGCTTCTTCGTGAGTTCAAACGGCGTCGGGTCGACGGTATCATCATGACGATCAGCGATGAGACCGACGACGAGCTTTTGGAGGCGCTGCGCGCCGTGAAGGTACCGGTTGTGCTGAACGGCCGCGACTCGGTCAACAGCGTCGACCGTGTGTTGTCCGACTTGCGGGGCGGGACGGCACAGGCCGTTGATTACCTGCTGTCCCTTGGACATCGGCGGATTGCGCTTCTGACGGGCAAGCCGCGGGCCTATCCGGGACGTGGCCGGATCGAGGGCTTCCGCGATGCTTACCGCAAGGCCGGTCTGGTGCCTCCCGAGGACTTGATCCGCGCCCGCAGCTTTTCAAGCGAGTTCGGCTTTACCGAGACAAGTTATTTGATTGACTTGCCGGCCCCGCCGACGGCAATCATTGCGGGAGGCATGGCGATGTTGCCAGGGGTCCTGCGTGCCCTGAGGCTCGGTGGCTTAAGGACTGGCAATGACATGTCCGTCATTGCCGGGTGCGACTCTGATCTGGCGGAGTTGGCTGCTCCTGCCATCACGGCTATCAGTTGGGATTTCGCGGCCGCCGGACGATTCTGCGCGGAGATGCTGATCCAGCGCATCGAGAACGCTTCCCTGGATCCGCCACGGTGCCTGACACTTCCGTCCATGCTCATCCTCCGCGAGTCATGCCATGCGCTTGACCGCAGGGATCCCGGATGAATCAAGAACCTTCGTCGATTAGGGTGGGTGACTTCAGCCGTCAGCCCCAGCCGGATCGCTCAGAGCAGTTAGCGGTCATTTACGATGTTTCGCAAACGCCACGATCTACGGGTCCATGACGTGATGTGTCTCGAGTAACACGGTCAAATCACAGGCAAGCTCGCCTTTGTGGCAAGGCGTAGTCGTTGTGCCCAGATCCAGGTCCTCATCTTGCATTCATCAAGCCAATCCATGAGGACTTGGCAGCGGCGAGCGCACGCTGGTACTCGTGCATGCCCTTCACTTCAGGGCTGGGGCCGCTGCTGCTCTTGGGCGTCGTGCCCCCTGGGACAGCTCGTTCCCTGTCATGCCGGGATCGGGACTGCGAGCCTCGCCAGAATGGCAGGACCTCAGAGCCCGAACAGCCTCTCGAAGAAGTTCTTTTGGCGCCTGGGGCGTCGCTGGGGTTGGCTCTTGGCGCTTTCGCCCGCATTGGCATAGCGCGGGTCCTGTCCAGCGCCACCCACACCTGGCAGGCCCACCGGCTTCTGGTCCTTCAGGGCGATCTTCATGAAGTTGTGCCAGACGTCGGTTGGCAAATTGCCGCCAGACACACCCTTGGTGGGCGTGCTGTCGTCGTTGCCGAGCCAGACGCCGGCGACGAGATTGCCGGTGAAGCCCACGAACCAGGCATCCCTGAAGTCGTTGCTGGTGCCGGTCTTGCCCGCCATGGGCCAGCCGGGGATTTGCGCCTTCTTGGCAGTCCCGATGACGAAGACGTTGTGCATCATCGCGTTCATCATGGCATCGATAGTTGGATCGATGATACGGCCCAGACCGCCCGACGGGCGGTTGAAGAGGAGCTTACCATCTGTAGTCTTCACTTCTGTGATCACGTAAGGCACAACCTCGAAGCCCCCGTTGGCGAAGGCTGAATAGGCGCCCACGAGTTCCAGAGGTGTCACCTCGGAGGTGCCGAGCGCGATCGTGGGGTCAGCCTGGAGCGGCGAGGTGATGCCGAGGCGCTGGGCCGCTTGCACGACGGCCTTGGGCCCGACCTCCATGTTGAGCTTCACCGCCACGGTATTGAGGGAGAGCGCGAGAGCATTGCGTAGGGTGATTGGCCCGCGATAGCCCCGGTCATAATTCTCGGGCTTCCAGCCGTTGATGTTGACCGGCGAATCCGTGCGCACGGTGTCGGGGGTGAGCCCCCGCTCAAGGGCCGTCAGATACACGAATGGCTTGAAGGACGAGCCCGGCTGGCGGCGGGCGGAGGTCGCCCGGTTGAACTGGCTCGCCTCGTAGTCGCGGCCCCCCACGAGGGCCGTCACAGCCCCGTCCGGCCGCATAGCCACGAAGGCGCCCTGGCTCACATTGAACTTCTGGCCCTTGGCGTTGAGCTCGTCCACCAGCACCCGCTCGGCAGCCGCCTGTAGGGACGGCTCAAGGGTAGTCGTGACCACGATATCGGAGTCGATGGTACCGACGACGTCGTCGAGCACGTCCACCACGTAGTCGGCGGCGTAGTTGGCGGAACCGGCTCCTGTGGGACGCACGGGCTCGGTTGGTGCGCCGAGCGCCGTCTTGGTCATGCCCGGCGTAATGAAGCCGAGCTCGTTCATGGCCGCGATCACCAGCTCCGCACGGGCCTGCGCGCGCTCGGGATTGCGGTTGGGCGCAAGACGCGAGGGCGACTGGACCAAGCCCGCCAGCACGGCCGCTTCCGAGAGCGAGATGTTGCGGGCCGATTTGCCGTAATAACGCTGGGAGGCGGCCTCGACGCCGTAGGCGCCGGCGCCGAAATAGACCCGGTTGAGATAGAGTTCGAGGATCTGGTCCTTCGAGTAGTTGCGCTCGAGCCAGAGCGCCAGGATCGCCTCCTGGATCTTGCGCGAGGCGGTGCGCTCCTGGGTCAGGAAGAGGTTCTTGGCGAGCTGCTGGGTCAGGGTCGAGCCGCCCTGCAGGCCGCCCTTATGGGCCAGGTTGCGGTAGACCGCGCGGGCAATGCCGACGGGATCGATGCCCCAATGGTCGTAGAAGCGCCGGTCCTCGATCGCCACGAAGGCCTTGGGCAGGTAGGG
>NZ_QDGA01000066.1 GCF_003347665.1 Microvirga calopogonii | reverse complement strand
ACGGGATTGTCCCGCAGCGAAGGAGCCCTGTCATGACACAGCAGACCACAGCTGAGACCATCGCCACCATCGGCATCGACCTGGGCAATACCACCTTCCACCTGATCGGCATGGATGCCCGCGGCAGGATCGTGCTGCGCCGCAAAGTCTCGCGCGGGCAGCTGTTGCCCTGCCTGGCCAATGTGCCGGTCTGCCTGATCGGCATGGAGGCCTGTGCCGGGGCTCATCACGTCGGGCGTCAGCTCGCCGCCCTCGGCCATGATGTCCGTCTGCTGCCGGCCCAGTACGTCAAACCGTTTCTCAAAGGGCACAAGAACGACTATCGCGATGCCGAGGCCATCGCCGAGGCGGCGCAACGTCCAACCATGCGCCCGGTGCCGCTGAAGTCGGCCGAGCAACTCGACTTGCAAGCCCTGCACCGGGTGCGCAGCCGCCTGGTCGGGCAGCGCACGGCGGTGATCAACCAGATCCGCGGCTTCCTGCTCGAGTGCGGCATCCCGGTGAGGCAGGGACTTGCCGGTTTACGAGAGGCTCTGCCCACTCTGCTGTCCCACCGCACGGACGTGCTCTCGCCGCGCATGATCCACCTGATCGAGGATCTGGCGGGAGACTGGCACCGGTTGGATGAGCGCATTGACGCGATCACCGGGGACATCACGGCTCTGGCCCGTCAGGAGGGGGGCTGCCAGCGGCTGATGGGGATCCCGGGCGTCGGCGTGATCACCGCCAGCGCCATGGTGGCGGCGATTGGCACCGGAGCGGCGTTTACCAAAGGCCGCGATTTTGCCGCCTGGCTCGGTCTCGTGCCCAAGCAGATCTCGACCGGCGGCCGCACCATCCTGGGTGGCCTGTCGAAGCGCGGGAACCGCTACTTGCGCACGCTGTTTGTCAGCGGCGCCCAAGTTCTCCTGCAACACCCGGGCCACTGGCATGGGCACGGCTTCGGCCGCTGGTTGGCCGCGGCACGGGCCCGGCTGCACCGGAATGTGCTGGCGGCCGCCTTGGCTAACAAGCTCGCGCGCATCGCCTGGAGCGTGCTGTCCCACGCGAACGGTTACGATCCGGAGTTTGCCGCACGGACGGCCTGAGCCTGCTCAGACGGCCGACAGTTCGAGGATAGAGTTCCCGCCGCGGTTCGCGAGAAGGATGTGACAGGATGGATGAACGGTTGCCCGGCGCATCGGAAACCTGATTAAAAAAATGGCCCTTCGAGGTCTCGGGACTAAGCAGGCCCGGTGCGCGCGGATTCCCATGATGGCCCGGAGCTCAGGCTCCATCCAGAGGCCGGATAGATTGATGCGAACCGTCCCTCATCCAATCTGAAACAGCCCTCTTGCAACGCACGGCCGGTCCATAGATTTTTTATAGGTGAAGCCGCGCCGGCACAGGAAGCGTGAGAGCATCGCGGGGGCAGCCACCACTCCATGCTGCTCCAGCAGCCTTGCGGCGAGCTCAGGCATGGTAATGGCCGGCTCGGCCGCGACGGTCTGGATCAGGAAACTCTCATAAGGCACCAGCTTGCCGCGTCCCGGTGGGCGGCCCTGACGGGCTGGCGCCGGCGAGCCGGTGTCCCGCGTTCGCCGCACCAGCCTGATGGCGAAGCTCTCGCTGACGTCAAAGTGCTCGGCCGCCGCCCGGCAGGAATGGCCCGCCGCGATAAAGTCGGCGACGCGCACCCGCAGATCGAGAGAATAGCAGTGACCCATGATCCACCTCCCGCTCCACAGAGTGAATCACAGATCGCGCCAGCCCAAAACCTTGGGAGTCGGATTTCCAGTCCGGTGCTCTAATTGTATTGGCCGTTTCTGGATGGGCTCTCTGCGGGCTCTTTGTTCTGAACCCCAGTATGCTGGGATCCGACGCACAGGATGAGATCGCCCGTCTTACCCGAGCGGTCCAACAGGCCGGGGCAGACCATGCCGCACTTGCTGCGGAGCTGGGACGCTTCAAAGAGGCACATCAGGATCTGCAGCATGTGGAGAGGCGCATCGCTTCCGCTACCGAGGAGCTCAAGCACCTGGAGTATCTTCGGGGCCGGGTCAGCGGCGAAATCGATGCAATCCGTCCCTAGTCCTACCTGCGTGCGCGATCCTCAATCCTCAAAATTTGGCTCGATTAATCCAAAATCGACTTTTGGAAATGGGATCTCAAGATCAACATCTAGCAGAGTTGGCTCGTGCTTCCCTGTTCTATCGACTGTAATGATAACGGGCAGATCCTCCGCCATCTTCATGCTGTAAGAAGAGGATCCGAGGCTGACATAATCGCGGTCAATACCGTCACGCATGGAAAATTCGAACTCGGCTGCCACCTCAAATCTTGTACTCACCGGAACGATAAAGCTTATTGATGAGTCATCAGATTCAATAATCCATGGCGACCGACCTTCGGCCTTTATCATCAGGCCCAAGAATCGGGCAGATCCTGCAGTCGCCTCGAAACTGAAGGGAGAATCTGCATCAACATGAAAATCAACGTTTTCGATGTATTCGCGAACTGCCTCCCGTATACCCGCCATCAGGCTAGGGGCACGCCCTTCGGTCAGAGCTTTCCATATGCCCGTTACGTAGAAGGTTTCGTCCTCATTGAAATATCCAAGGCAGGCCGGAAGATCTTTGATGTATACTAGCCATTCGGACTCGCCAGAGAACCTCTCCCAATCCGTATCTCGGCTTACAATGATGACTTTTTTGTTGTTGCGCCTTCCCCATTCATCCAAGGAACTCAGTGCAAATGCATCAGGGAACTCACTTTTCTTTCTGTCACTGTCGCTGAACGGCGCAACGTTCGAAAAGTAGCGCGCAAGAACATCTGACAAAGAAACGTAATCTTCGGCCTTAATGACCTCAGCTCCAACATACGAAATAAACGCATCGACTTGCATCTTAGCAAAGGCTAAAGGCTCGTGCTCAGGTGTAACCCCCTTCCAACCCGCAGTCACGACACCTGAATCGAGTTTCCAAGCCTTTGCGAACTGATTGAGAGCTGCTTGGAGCTTACTCTTTGAGTCGGCGCTTCTGCGGGCGAGATGTGCGTGGACCTCGCCTACAACTACTTCTGACAGCAGAAACTTCACTCCGGTCCCACGAAACTGAACTAGGCTTCTCAGCAGCTTAAAATCCAAGTTGGTTTGGTAGTGATCGAAAACGCTTGTGTCGATTGAGACCGCTCCAATGTCGCGCTTCACGATAGCCCGCCGAATTTCATCGTCATCTAGTACTGGCATCTCTCGGCTCTGCTCCTCAGGTTGTTACATCGTACTGTATAGCAAGACCAAGGCGATGAATGCGTCGTTTGAAGCGACCTAAATCATTCGATTCCAAGAACGGAAAACGCTGTCGTTACGAGATATGCGCCGGCGATGAACGCAACTAATGATCCAACCACTATGGTCACAGCAATCCAATAGGTGCCTTGGATCAGCTTGTTTGCGTTGGGTGGCTGCTCAATCGGCTTGTTGTGGATCCAGTCGAAGATCGGGCCTGGCCCCGCGTATGAATCAGCGACCACGCGCCAATTAAAGAAACCGAGCCCGGTAACCAGTGCCGCGGCTGCTAAACCGCCAGCGAAACAATAGAACGCAGGCACTAGCTTCTTGCCTAAGGTGATGGCTAAAAGCACATTTAGATCGGTTTTGCCAAACATTGCGCTGACAAAGGTCAACAGAGCGATGATTGCACCTCCGTTCAACAAGAACACGGTGCGGATAAATAGGCTGCCGTGCTCTTTACTGTACTCACTGGCCTTTATCCTCTCTGCCGCTATTTGGTCAGCATACTTCTCAAGGGCCAGTAAGTAGCGCTCATTAATGTGCAACCGAGATTGTTCTCGAATCTTGAGCAACTCGCCGCCGTCAACTGCATCAAAGAACTTTGCCTTAGGGCGAGGCGGGTTAGTGGACTTCGCTTTATCGTCTGACACCGATAGCCCTATCAAGAAATAACATCCTGTTTCCAAGCTAGGATATTATGTCAGTTGAAATAAAGCTACACCCACACCTGCGCGGGCATCAAAGGCCCATTCAACAACCTAACTTAGTCCTTTCCTGAGATCGGTCCTGCTCATCGCTTTCGTGGATCATTCGTTGGCGGGCTGCTGAGTCGGTATCCACGTTTTCCACAGGCACTAGCCCCCAGGCCCTAATAGGCCTCGACATGGCACAGCACCAAGGAACATGTTCCCTATTCGTTCCGTTTGAGTCGAATGAGCATGCGAAAGACGAAGCTGACTGTCGAGCAGGTCTTAGAGGCCAGGCTGCGCTATGCGTCCGGCGAACGCGAGTTCTCCAGGCTTGCCGGGGATTATGGCGTCAGCCGGTCGGCCATCGCCAATGCCGTGCTCGGCTACACCTTCAAACACATACCCATGCCGCCGAGGAAGCGCTGATGCCGCTCAAGTGGAGATCTTGCGAATTGCGCGGTGATGGGAGCTTTGAAGGTGGTCTCGGCTCTCATGCATTCTGCCTTGTTTACTTTGGCGATGGGCAATGGGTCTGGACGATGAACGGCATGCCACACAACGCCAGGGTGCCTCTCCTCGGCTTCGCGGACACGGCCGATGAGGCTAAACAGGCTGCCAACGAGATCTTTGACGTATGGCTGGAGCGGTCGGGATTGAGAATTGCCCGCACCTGCCCGAGTGGCTTGACCCAGCTAGATGATCAGCTAACTGATCACGCCTCAGCCTCATAGGCATTGGATGAATTATGGCTCAAACTGAACAGCAACTGGACTTCGCCAGCATTACCGCAGATATCGTCTCTTCTTACGTGGCCAATAACTCTGTTCATCGCGCCGATCTGCTAAACGTGATCGGAACGGTGCACGCTGCGCTCCAAGGGCTTGCCACCCCTAAACAGGCAGAGCCCGAAAAGCCAGAGCCACGCGTTCCGATCCGTAAGTCCATCACGCCCGACTTCCTGATTAGCCTCGAAGACGGCAAGAAGTACAAGACGCTCAAGCGCCACCTTGGGACGCTCGGGCTGACGGCTGAGGAGTACCGCGCAAAGTGGGGGCTTCCGGGTGACTACCCGATGGTGGCGCCGAGCTATGCGGCGAAGCGCTCGGCGCTCGCAAAAAGCGCTGGGCTCGGCCAGCAGAGGTGGAAGACTGCTGCGAAAGCGGCTGCAGAGTCAGTTGAAACCGTCTCGGCGCCGGTTGAGGCGGCGAAGCCGAAACGTCGCTCTCCTGCGAAGAAGGTGAAAGGCAGAGCGTAGGCTCAAGCGTCTTATGGGGCGACTTTTTGCGAAGCCGTCCCGCTCCTTTACCCCCCTATGCGGCTTACCGACCTCTCCGCTCAAGGCTTACAGCCTAACTCTGTTTGCTTCGGCCAGCGGCAGAGATCGGGCTATGCAGACGCCGTCGACAAAGACCGCATAGGTCTGCCTAGCCTTGTTATCCAGCTCGATCGAGACGTTCGCGGCGGGTCCCTTTCTGGCGCTGAAATCCTTGCGGAATAACGCATTCGGGGTTGCTCGGTTCTCGAAGACAGCCTGCCGCCATCAGTCCCTTATTCGACTGCGATCGCTTTGAGTGCACGTCGGACCGCGACACGGGCGGCCTCGACGTGTCCCGCGGTTAGCAGTTCGTCGACAATTCTGAGTGCCATCACAGCATCAGGCCGTTGGGCTGCGTCCAAAGGGACTTCAGTTGCGCCGTGAGCCCCTGCACCGCTGGCAGGGTCGTCGCTCTGGCCCGTGAGATACGCCGGGCTACACTTGAGCACGGTAGCCAGGCTTGCTACGGCCTCCTCGCCCGGATTTTGAGAGCGGCCGGTAATGATGTCCTGAATGAACCCCGCTTCGAGGCCGGCTTCCAGGCTGGCCCTGCGCCATGAGATCTTGAGTGCAGTAACTCGCTCCCCGATACGCTCTTTGAGGATCGCGTTCACCTTGGCTCCTTTGGGACAGGACGCGGCAAAAGACCAAAAGGGCGGGAAGGCGGTACATCCGCGCTCTTCCCGCCTACCTTTCGGCTTCGAGCATCCTCGGCCAGACATGGTTAACAGATCGATAACTTACCGGCCTTTGCGGTTCTCTATGATCGTACCTTCAGATCGTCGGCGGGCTGTTCATCGAGAAGGTCAATCAGCGTCGACGCCTCGTTGCCGATCCAGTCCTTTGCCCGGCCGGCAAGCGCCGCACGGTTGGCCGGGTTGTTCTCCTTCGGTGGATTGGCAGCCGTTTCAACTTGCCCCGCTTGTTGTGGGCAATCTGACTACCGCACTACTGGGGCCGACCAGACTATGACATTAATCACCTGATCCACCTAAAATCACCTCTCCGCGCCCCTCATGAGCAGGCCCTCTGCGCCTGCGGCGCATTCGACCCGTGCCCGAAAGGTCGTGTCGCTTTGCCCCTAAAGGCGAGATAAGGAACTCAACAAAATCAAGGGCAAGCCTTTGCCGGTAAATGTGAGATTTTGCCTATAAAATCGAGATTTTTCCCCCTAAAGGTGAGACAGCGCTTACAGGGGTGTGCGGCTGGCTGCGATGGAGATGAAACGGGACCTGACAGAGTTCGCCAAGATCGCCTTGCTCCGGTCCTATCACAAGGAAGCCCGTTTGCTCGCCACCGTCGATCGTAGCGCGCGCCAGATGCAGCACCGCTTTCACACGCAGGATCAAAGAGCAGCGAACAAACCTGATCGGCATCTCGCCTTTAAGGGCAAAGAATCTTGCTTTTCGGCACCCAACGCGACGAATCTCAAAGTTAAAGGCAAAGTGACAACTGTCTATGTCACTCATGGTCGTTACGGGAACGATGATCACCGTTACTTCAGTGGTCGGGGTCGCATCACTCAAGAGGGCTGCCCATCATCCCATAGCCTAACCCGCTGCCGTTGGAACAGCCGACGATTGCCCGTCAGCAACTCTGCCTAAGGACCTAGAGGACATGGGTGGCGATCAAGCAGGACGCGACGACCAGTACAGCAACGATTGCCAGGACGAACGGGAGCATGACCCGATAGGCCTCTCGCTCGCACCCCGGGGCCCCAGCGAGCGTGACGGCAGAGTGCATGAGATCGGATCGGCGGAAAGCCTCAATGATCCGGCGGCCCCGGAGCTGCGAAACGCCGTCAACGCTGTGCATTGGAATAAACCGCTGGCAGCGCTCTCGCTCCCGCGGTCTCTACTAAGATATTACATAAAACGGCAGCAATTGCGGGTGCCGCGGGGCTGGTTGGGTCTGGGCTTCGGAAAGAAAGACGCTGAGTCGATCTTCGTGGAGCCGCGGTTTGCCGTCTACCGGCCGGGTTGCAGGATCGGAATTAGGCACGCCTTGAATGTGCCCTGAGCTCAAATTTATGCGTTACGCACAAACTTCGCGCGCCCAAGCTTAAGCATGCAGTTCGAAGTATGAATTGCGATAGTGATCTCAGTTGCGTGGCGCGAGGGTGCACGAAGCCGACCTTCAGCATTTCTGGTTCGGCCCAGTGCAAACCATGTAGGCAGAAACATACCTTCTCGCCCGCGACCGCGGTGCACAGCGCAGCCCCAGCGAGGGTATGCTGATTGCAGCTTTTCTTTCTGTTCAACCATCCGTGGTTTCGAGGCGGCTGATCGCGTGCTCGTAGGCCGGGATGCGGCAATCGCGAGCAGCGCTTGGGACACTTAGCAAGCTGTCGGGAGACCATCGCAGCGGTGTGGCCGGCGGCGGCGCGAATCTGGACCGCACCTCTTAAGGTGGATTACAGACACTAGAAGTGTTGATGCCGGGACTATTCCGAACTTCTCTGCGATAAGGGCTGTACATTGCGAGTGTATCATAAGCCCGCGCTTCGGAGTCTAGAGGAATGTGGGACCAGGCATCAGGTCATATGGATGCTGCCATCCCGGCAAGTTCCTGATCCTGTCCTTCCAAGCCGCAATGTTGGGAAACTCGCTGTGGTCTACCCCCGTATCCTCAGGCATATATACGTAGCCTGCAAGCGATAGGTCTGCGATTGTTAGCCGAGTTGATACAAGAAAAGGGGTATCGCTCAGATGACGGTCAACGATGCGGTACGCTGCCATCGCACGTTCCCGCAGAAACTGAGTCACCGGGGTCTCACCGGTCATTCGCAGGCCATAGAGGAACCGCAAAGTGGCGTAGTAGCTCGTGAACTTGTGATTATCGAACAACATCCAGCGCAAGATTTCACGCCTTTCGCCTGCATCCTGTGGGCCAAACTTCCCTGTTACCTCGGCCAGATAATCAAGGATTACAGCAGACTGGCTCAGCCGTATCCCGGTGTGTTCAAGAACCGGTACTTCTCCTTGCTCATTGACATTACGGCGCCATTGATCGCTGTGAGTCTCGCCGCCGAAATAATCGACAAGGATGGGTTCCCAGTTAGCCTTAGCCAACGCCAGAAAAAGAGCGACCTTGTACGAGTTTCCGGATAGGGCAAAGCAATGCAATTTGAATTCCGACACGGTGTTCCTCTTGTAGTTGTGCCCACAGAGCAGTGCTCCTTGCACCCACGTTAGACAGGCACAAGTGTTGTCCTGGCCCCGTGCACGACAGCCTGGGTCAAATGGTCTAGCACTGGACTCACGATGCGGCTCTGCTGCCAGAATAAAGGTATATCCAGAGGTTGATCCGGCCTGAGTGTAACCAGCCTTCCAGCGCGAAGGTGATCAATCACAAGCCGCTCCGGGTTCATACCCCAACCGATCCCAGCCAAGGCCGCATCCAGACAAGCCTGGGATGAGGGTAGTTGGTGGAGCGGGGGATGAACATTACCTCCGAGCACCTGCCGCATCCATTCCACATGGAGTCGATCATTCTGCTTAAAGATCAAACATGGGGCGTATGCCGCCGCAGGCTCGCTGAATCCGTCGGCAAACCATCGGTCATGATACTGCGGGCTTGCGGTCGCAACATAGCGCAGGGCTCCCAGAGAGTGGCAGTCACAACCCTGAATCGGTGTACCGCGCGCTGTTACTGCCGCCGCCACCTCGCCGCGGCGCAGCCATTCGGGGCTGTGGTCCTCGTTGTCCAACACCAAGTCGAATAAAAAGCCCTCCACCTTAGCCATGGCTGGGATCAACCAAGTCGCGAGACTGTCAGCGTTCACGGCAACGCGGAGTGTCACAGGTCGGCTCTCGGTCTGAAGGCCGGGAAAGCTGCCGCGCAAAGAGTTCTCAAGCAGGGCAACCTGCTCCACATGCTGGCACAGGCGCTGCCCTACTTCAGTTGCCGTGCAGGGTTGACCCCGGATTACAAGCACAGTCCCGAGCCGCTCCTCCAGCAGCTTGATTCTCTGGGAGATGGCGGAAGGCGTGACGTTGAGGTGCTGTGCAGCCCGTTCGAAGCTGCCGGTTCGGATGACCGCCGCAAGGGCAGAGAGATGGGTGTAATCGAGCATGGATAAAAAGCCGTGCGGCGGATTCCTCGCGCATTCATACCATACGGAAGGCACACTGAATTGGTTACGGCCGCATCAGGCCTGACAACACGTCCAGTGCTGCCGCCACGCGCCGATGATCAGCATCTGTGATGGGCAGGATGGGCCGCGGCGGAACGGCTTTGCACGGTGAGAGGATGTTGGCGGCAGCATACACCACACGGATGCTACCGAACTCCTTGAACAATTCCCACAGCGGCCGAAAATGGCTATCGATGCGGCGTACCTCGGCCACGTCTCCAGCCTGGGCGGCCCGAACCAGCCTGAGGGCAGGTCCCGGGAGTAGACCACCGACGACACTGTACCAGGTGTTTGCTCCGGAAAGCAGCGCTTCGGCTGCCCCCAGTCACCGCTGTAGCCGATCGCAAAGTCGCCAGGGCTGTCCCGTCGCAGACGGTCTAACTCCGTCCTGAAATCCATGTCCTTCGGCAGCGGCATCTTCACCGCCTTGATGTTTGGGACGGCAGCGAGCCGCGTCAGAAGGGCGTCGCTGAACGTGAAGTGGGTCGTCCCGGGATTGTTGTAGATGCACAGCGGCAGGTCCGTAGCCCGTGCCACGGCGGCGAAATGCTGGTAAGCCTCTTCCTCGGTCAGGGGCGTGTAGGAGACAGGCGCCAGTAGGAGCGCATCTGCGCCTTCGGATGCCGCGTCCCGCGCCAGGCTTTCTGCTTCGTCCGTCCGGAGGGCACCCACACCGACGATGAGAGGGGTTCTGCCTCCGACATTGCCGACGGCAGCCGCGACGGCCCGCCGCCGCTCCTCCCGGGTGAGATACATGTAGCCGCCGGTGCTGCCGAGCAGGCCAATGGAGTCGACCCCGGCTGAATGGAGCCGCTCCAAAAGGCGATTAAAGGCGTCTGTGTCGACCCTACCGTGGGCATCAGTTGGGGTGATCGGGAAGGCCGACAATCCTTGAAACGGTGTCATTCGGAACCTCGAGAGGGAGTTGTTCAGGAACGGGACAGCAGCAGGCGGAGGCCGGCGATGCCGAAGAAGCCTGCGAGGGTTCCCTCGATCCAGCGCCGCGCCTTGCCGTAGAGCTTGACCATCGGCTTGGTCGAGAACACCAGCGCGTAGCCGCAGAAGATGGTGACGCTGAGGGTGGCGCAGCCGACCAGCATGATCGCCACCGTGTGCGCGGTCGCTCCCGGTCCGAGGCCAAGCGTCATGAGGGCGATCCAGGCCAGCACCGACTTTGGGTTCGTCAGATGGAGCAGAAGCCTGCGGCGGTAGAGCAAGGCAGACCTGAACTCCCTGCCGTGATCGAGCGGCGGCGAGCCGGTGCCATCGGGTGTCAGGGCTGACCGGGCTGCTCTGACGGCAAGGTAGAGAAGATAGACACCGCCCAGGACCTTCAGGACCACCAGCACTTCCGCATAGCATGCCAGGAGCGCGGGGATGCCGGTCGCGGCAAGCACGCCCCAGAACAGGGAGCCCGTGATAACGCCCGCCGAGAGGGCTAGGGCGGCCGTGCGGCCCCTCCGCATGGCCATGCTCATGATCGCCATGTTGCTGGGGCCGGGACTGGCCGCCGCGATCATGTGCGCGATGTAGATGAGACCGATCTGGTGTAGATCCGTATTCATGGGATGCTGACCGGAATGAGTTTCGCCACGTCACGTTCCGAGGGCCATTCGCTCTCGGCTAACCCGCTGACAACGCCACGGCGGTCGGCCTCCGAGCGGTTCTGGCTCATCTTCCGCTTGCCATCGATGCGCGTGATCGGCAGGCGCACCCCGACGATGCCGCGCAACTGCGCAGCGATGAAGTCGGCAGGCGCGTCGGAGACCGCCCATGGAAGAGCCCGCGGCTCCTCGTGCAGCCTGGTCAGGCGCGTCACCACGTCGAGCAGCCGCTCAGGGTCCTGGAAGAACTCGACCGGACCATAGGCATGCACCGCGACATAGTTCCAGGTCGGCACGACCTTCCCGGTTTCCGGCTTCGTCGCATACCAGGACGGCGTGACGTAGGCGTCCGGACCCATGAAGATCGCCATAGCCTCGCCGATGGGAGGGGTCTTCCATTGCGGATTGGCCTTGGCGACGTGCCCGTACAGGACGCCGTGCTCCCCTTCTGTTTCGTCGAGGACGAAGGGTAATGGCGTGGCGATCAGGCCCTCAGGGGTCGCGGTGACCAAGTTGGACAGCCGCGATGCCCGCATGGTCGCATGCAGGCTGGCGGGATCATTGTCGCCGAAGGCGGGTGGAATATACACGGCTATCGTCCTTGCCCAAAGCCAGGAATGCCTGCAATCTGGCCTGCAGGAAATATCCAGTTCGAGAGAGAAAGAGTGGGCCAGTTATCAAAGGACACGACCGTCACGCGGCGGATCTGCGAGGCGATCAAGGATCAGATCCGGCTGGGCGTCTATGGACCGGGGGCCCGCCTGCCATCGACGCGGGCGCTCGCCGCTGAGTGGGGCGTGTCGCGCACGACGGTCACCGCCGCCTACGGGCAGCTCATCGCCGAGGGATACCTGGAGACCCGGCAGGGGGCCCGAGCGACCGTGGTGCAAGGATCGAGCCCCACCGTGACGAAGCCACAGACGTCCAGGTCGTCGAAAGTCCGCTTGGCTGCTTTCGGTCAGAGGGTGCTCGATCTGCCGGCGCCAGCTTCCCGTGTCCCAGCCCGCCTCGTAGCCGATTTCAGGTATGGCGACGTGGCTGCTGCCGACTTCCCGACGCTGGCCTGGAAGAAGGCCATCAACGCCGCGATCCTGCGCCGCCCGGCGCGTCTGGGCTACGGCGATCCGGCCGGGTCACCTGAGTTGCGAGCCGCCCTTCAAGGCTATCTCTGGCGGGCCCGGGGCCTGCGCTGCGATCCCGACCAGATCGTGATCGTGAACGGGTCCCAGCAGGGGCTCGACCTCTGCGCCCGGTTGCTGCTCGATTCAGGGGACAGCGTTCTGGTCGAGAACCCCTGCTATGGAGCAGCCCGCCAGATCTTCAGCGCCGTCGGCGCCGTGCCGCTTCCGGTCAGCGTCGACAGCGAGGGGATGCGGACGGAGGGGCTCAGTGAGGCGCGGCTGGCCTATGTCACGCCGTCACATCAGTTTCCGCTCGGAAGCGTGATGTCGGCGGCCCGCCGACGGGAGCTCCTGTCCTGGGCGCGCCGGAGCGGCGCCTACGTGATCGAGGATGACTACGACGGCGAGTACCGCTACGACATCACGCCGATCCCGGCGTTGCAGGCGTTGGATGGGGGCGAAACTGTCCTCTATCTCGGCACCGTATCTAAGACCCTCTCGCCGACCCTTCGCCTCGGCTACCTCGTCGTGCCGCCCGGGCTGCGGAATGCTTTTGTCATGGCAAAGCGGCTGTCCGACAGGCACTCGCCTGCGCTCGAACAGGATGCGCTGGCTGATCTCATTGCGAGCGGCGCCTATGAACGGCATGTCCGCAGCGCTCGTCGCAGGAACCGCGAGCGCCGGGCCGTATTGCTGGCAGCCCTGGCGAGAACGTTTGGAGACGACGTGGCTGTTGTCGGGACTGAGGCGGGCCTGCACGTTGTGGTGTGGCTGACCCGTGTGCTCAAGGCGCAGGAGGACGATCTTCTCGCCAGAGCAGCCGCTGCGGGCCTTGGCCTTTATCTGGTTAGCCCACTCTATGATCCGGCAACCCCTGCCAGCCACCCGGGCATCGTCGGCTTAGTGATGGGCTACGCAAGTCTAGGTGAACGGGAGATCGTACAGGGGGTCGAGCGCTTGGCGAGTGTGCTTGAGGCACTGGCCCAGTCCAATTCCCTGAAACTGGACGTTTCCAGAGAGCGTGTCCGAAGCCATTCAGGACTTAACGCAAGAGGACGTCGCGAAGAGGTATGACCAACAGAGCACGAGAAAGATCGGCCATTGGCCGGATGGTGCCGATGGATGATGCTTCGGGATGCAAGGCCGGGCATATCATGAAACCCATGCCGCCCTGCGAGTTGACCCCTGAAGATCTCGAGCGGTTCGGTCGTGACCCACTGGGCTTGTTCAAGGCCAACCTTGCCAACGTTGAGGAGCGCATTGCTCTTGCCTGCCAACGCGCAGGCCGCCCTCGCGCGTCCGTGCGGTTGTTGCCGATTACGAAGACCGTTCCAGCCCATATCCTGCGCTTCGCTCATCAAGCTGGCATCGGCTCCTTCGGAGAAAACAGGGTTCAGGAAGCCTTAGGCAAGCACAGGACGCTCGCAGAATTGCCGATCGAGTGGAGCATCGTAGGCCACCTCCAAACCAATAAGGTGAAATACCTCACCCGCTTCGTCCGCGAGTTCCATGCGCTCGATAGCCTGCGCCTTGCCGATTTGATCAACGAGCGTCTCACCCGGGAGGACCGTTTCCTCGACGTGTATGTCCAGGTCAACACGTCTGGGGAGGAGAGCAAGTTCGGTCTTCATCCGGACGCCCTCTCGTCCTTTGTTGACGCGCTCGACCAGTTTCCTCGCCTGCGGCCGCGGGGGCTGATGACGCTGGCGCTGTTCAGTTCCAACATGGAGAAGGTCAGGCCCTGCTTTCGATTGCTGCGTCGCCTGCGTGACGAAGCCTCTAAACGAAACCCTGTACTCGCCGAGTTGTCGATGGGCATGTCGAGCGATTTCGAGGCCGCAATCGAGGAAGGGGCCGATGTTGTGCGTGTCGGCCAGGCGATCTTTGGCGAGCGGCCGACGCCGAATGGTCACTACTGGCCCGGCTTCGCAAGCACTGAATAATGGCTGTGCTCTCGATGCAGAGCCAAGGCGTGCCCAGCCATGTCAGCAACGGCGTCCTCTTCTTCATGCGAGCAAATGGACTGCCGGTTAAGGCAGTGCTGAGGGCCTTGCTCTTCAACCGATCTGAGGTGAACCGCGCCGGGATTCCCGGAGGCTCCCACTCCTGACAGGATGGAGCCATGACGAAGAGAACACCCCCATATTCACCAGAGGTCCGCGAGCGCGCGGTCCGGATGGTTTTCGAGCACCGCGACGAGTACACCTCCCAGTATGACGCGATCCGGTCAATCGCAGCGAAGATCGGCTGCTCGGGCGAGACGCTGCGCCACTGGGTGCGGCAGGCCGAGCGCGATCAAGGCCTTCGCCCCGGCCCGACGAGCGCGGAGCAGGAGAAGATCAAGGCGCTCGAGCGGGAGGTGCGGGAGCTGCGCCAGGCCAATGAGATCCTGCGCAAGGCCAGCGCGTATTTTGCCCAGGCGGAGCTCGACCGCCGCTTCAAGCCATGAAGGCGTTTATCGACGAGCATCGTGAGGACTACGGGGTCGAACCGATCTGACGTGTGCTGCCGATCGCCCCGTCGACCTACCATGAGCACGCTGCTCGCAAGGCCAATCCCGACCGCAGGCCGGCCCGCGAGCGCCGGGACGTTGAACTGTGCCAGGCGATCCGCCGGGTCTTTGCGGCGAACTTCGGCGTCTATGGGGTCCGCAAGGTCTGGCGCCAGATGCAGCGCGAAGGGATTGAGGTCGCGCGCTGCACGGTCGCCCGGCTGATGCGGCAGATGGGCCTCCAAGGGGTGGTGCGCGGCAAGAGCATCCGGACGACGGTCAGTGACGCCGCGGCCCCTTGCCCGCGTGACCGGGTCAACCGGCAGTTCAAGGCGCCGCGGCCGAACGCCCTGTGGGTGAGCGACTTCACCGATGTGGCGACCTGGTCGGGCTTCGTCTATGTCGCCTTCGTGATCGACGCCTTCGCCCGCAGGATCGTGGGCTGGCGGGTGTCGCGTTCGGCCCGGGCCGCGTTCGTGCTCGATGCCCTGGAGCAGGCTCTCCACGAGCGGCAACCTCTCCGACGATCCAGCCTCATCCACCACTCCGACAGGGGAGTTCAATACGTGTCACTGAAGTACACCGAGCGCCTCGCCGCAGCGGGGATTGAGCCGTCAGTCGGCAGTGTCGGGGACTCGTACGACAATGCTCTGGCGGGAATCGTCATCGGCCTGTTCAAGACCGAGGTGATCCATCAGCGTGGTCCGTGGCGTTCTTTTGAGGCGGTGGAGTTTGCCACCCTCGAATGGGTCGATTGGTTCAACAACCGGCGCCTGCTCGAGCCTATTGGTAGCATCCCGCCCGCCGAGGCGGAGGCTGCCTACTATGCGAAGCTTGAGGTCATGCCGATGGCCGCGTAAAATCCAAGCCAATCAGCCTCCGGAAAATTCGGCGCGGTTCAGAGGTGTATTCGCGCTGGTGCCGCCAAGAACGGATTAGCTGCCCGGAACGCTCCTTAATCGGCCATCGCGGAAGCGCTGGGCTAGCTTGTGCTCAAGAACAGCCACACCGCTTGGGGCAACAGAAGATGCTGGAGGCGGATCGAGATTGATCTACCTCATCTGGACATTGCCTGCGCTCGCGGTCATTGGGGTGATCGCAAGCGGGCGGGCCGGCACACTTGCCGCTTCCGTCACTGGGATACTCCTCGCGCTTGTTGTCGCACTTCTTACTGCGCGCCATAACTTTCAAGTCACGGATGCCATTGTGTCGCTCGCGCGGGGAGCCTGGATCGGCTGGATCGTCGTTCCCTACATCCTAGGCGGGCTGCTATTTTGGCAGATGGCCATCCGGCACAGTAACGCTACCATGCCAGTCGAGATGCGGCTGCCGGACGAACGTGCAAAAAGGCGACTGCTGTTCACTGCCTGTTTCCTGATCGGCCCCTTTGCTGAATCTGCCACCGGCTTCGGTGTTGGCATTATCGGGACAATGACGTTGGTGCCCGGCTCGATGTCAAGCCGGTCTATCTGCTCGCCTTTTCTCTGCTTAGTCAAACCATGATCCTATGGGGTGGCATGGGCAATGGTGCGATCGTCGCCGCTGCTTTTGCCCGCACGGATCCGACGGCACTTGCCATCAACAGTAGTTTCTGCCTCATTGCCTTCAACGTTCTCTGGCTACCGTTCTATTGGCGCATGGCGGACCTGGCTGGAATTGCCGCTGACTGGCGCGAGCGCATAAGCGAGGCGCTCTGGCTGGGCTCTGGTTTGGCCTTTGTGATTACAGCCACGGCCTTGCTCGGTCCTGAGACGGCGATGCTTGCAGCCTATGGGCCAATAATCGTGCTGCGATATCTCGTCGACGAACAGCCAGACCGTCGGAAATTGATTAGTGCCTCCAAGAGGATGTTGCCCTTTGCTGCCCTGATCAGTTGGCTGGTTACCACTCGGCTGGTGCCATCCCTTGAGCATGGTCTCCAGGAAACTGGAGCTATTCAGCCCTTTGTCGACACGCCAATTTGGTCACCACTTTATCACGCGGGCACGTGGCTCGTGCTAGCAGCGATCCTGACAGCTCTCCTCCGCGGGCACGCCGACGCTATCCCGGCCGAGATAGCTGCAGCCTGGAAGACCGGACGCCTCGCTGCCCTTACCATTATTACGTTCTCGATGATGGCAGAATTACTCTCCGGCTCAGGTATTGCTGGCAGCTTAGCCCAGGGTCTGTTCTACGCCCTCAATCGTTGGGCAATCGTGTTGACGCCCATCATCTCCGCCGTGTTCGGCACCCTGCCCATAGCGGCAACGCTGCCAATGGACTGTTCATGGCCTCTCAGGTCAGTCTGGCCACCGAAGCGGGTCTAAACGTGGCAAGCGTGATAGCTTTGCAACATGTTGCAGCGCTGTCGCTCAACATGGTCTCTTCCGTACGCATGTCAATCGTGTGCAGTCTAGCTGGAACACCGGGCCGGGAGCGCGAGGCCTTTCGCGCCATGCTTCCTTTCGCCATCGCAATCATCATTGTGCTGCTCATTTCAGCGTTCCTAATCGCATTGAACAAACTTTGAAACGGCATGCTGGGTCTGACGCTGAGCTGCGATAATGGAGCGGGGCGGAACCGACGGAAAGCGAGTCCAAAGTTATGCCCTGACTCATAGCGATTAGAACAAAAAGTCCTTGGACGAGTGACAGAGATCAAAGTTGCAATCGCCCACGCGACCGCTGCAGTTCCACCACTACCATAATGAACCGAAGCTCCTGCGTCCCACAATTCATATACGCATGCTTTTCCTCTGTACGCGCCAATACCGAAGAACCAGATTGCACGATGAGATCAGTATCAGCCAGTCTCAAAGTTAGCTCGCCGATCTCTACATTTAGAAGTTCGAGTGTCCCGGATGAATGACCAGGAGATTCGAATGTCTCGCCTGGAAACATGGTCCACCTCCAAAGCTCTACTTCATCGGGGCCATGGGTTCCCACGAGGAGTGTGGCACTGCCGCCCTTGGGCCCCCGCCACAATGTTGAAGCCTCGTGCGGTTGCACGATCCGCGCAGGCACACTCGGCGCTACACCGACAAAGTCAGCAACGGAAACTCCAAGAGCTGCAGCTGTTCTGCACAGAGTCGCGATGCTGGGATTGGCACTGCCCTTCTCAATTTCGACCAGCATACCTTTGCTAACGCCCGATTTTCGGGAGAGTTGGTCGAGAGTGAGGCCGTTCCGGCGGCGGAAGATTTTCAGGTTCTGAGACACAGTTGCGCTGACGCGTTCAACATCGGCGCCCGAGTCGGTCGATATATTGACTTTGTTGTCCATGGTCAGTATTGTACACCAACATGGTCACTAGGAGCCAGCAGATGTTTGAAGTTCCGATCATCGACAAAAGAATTGCAAGCCTCGCCCCCGGCTTTCGGGCGATAAGCATTCATGTCGATGCAACACGCGCTCAGAAAGGCACCGTTGACCCGAGCATACTTGCGCAAGCATGTGATTTTGTATCAGCCGGTGGCGCGTCGTGGGCAGATGCCCACTTGGCCAGTTGGGCGGAAACATACCACCGCTTTGGTGCGAAGCCGAACCGAACTCCGTGCTCTGCACAAGCTCTCAGAAAAAGGGTAGAGAAAGACGGCAAAATTCCCGCAATCAATCCTGTCGTCGATCTCTACAATGCTGTTAGCCTTCGGTATGCACTTCCTGTCGGCGGGGAAAACTACGACGCCTATGTCGGCCAGCCACAGCTGACAATTGCCGAAGGAACAGAACTTTTCGACACCGTCATGAACGGTGAAGCAGTAACGGAAAACCCAACGCCTGGAGAGGTCGTGTGGCGTGACCATCAAGGCGTCACTTGTAGAAGGTGGAACTGGCGACAGGGCTCTCGCACACGGCTGACGGATACGGCGCGTCGAATGTGGTTCATATTGGAGAGCCTCGAGACCATGCCCGAAGACGCCCTCGAAGAAGCAGGTGATATGCTCACGAAAGGTTTGACGAACCTCATGCCTGGCTCCGAGATCATAAGGCAGAAAATCTCCATCACCTCGCCCCCAAGCAAATAGCCTGCTGCAACGACCTCCCGGCCCTTAGATTGAGGAGTCGCTGCCGCAGAGAGCCGCCCTAATCCGAGCAGTTCCCTTACCTCTGACTGATAGAACTTTTGCCGTGGCAACGCGGCGACGGCGGAGCTTTGCCCACTTCAGCATCGCAGATGCCGTGACTAGCCCCATGGAGAACAGAATGCACCCCGGCATGGTACCAGCGCTCGCCGTGAAGGACGTCCACAAAAGTTATGGCTCCTACGAAGTTCTAAAAGGGATTTCACTTACTGCGCAAAAAGGGGATGTGGTCTCAATCATAGGTTCATCGGGATCAGGCAAGAGCACCTTTCTTCGTTGCATAAACTTTCTCGAAATTCCTGACAGGGGATCATTTCAAATCAACGGAGAGGACGTGATATTCCGGGCTGGGCGCGATGGGAGGTGTCATCCCGCTGACTGGCGTCAGATTGAGAGGCTCCGGACTGGGCTCGGGATGGTTTTCCAGAGCTTCAATCTGTGGCCTCACATGACGATCCTAGAGAACGTCATCGAAGCTCCCGTGCACGTCTTAGGTATGGACCGAAAGACAGCCGTTGCGAAAGCACATGAACTGCTGGCCAAAGTCGGCCTCTACGAAAAGTGCAATGATTATCCCTCTTTTCTCTCCGGTGGTCAGCAACAGCGGGCGTCGATCGCACGGGCGCTCTGCATTGACCCTGCTGTTATGTTGTTCGACGAGCCGACCTCTGCTCTGGATCCGGAACTTGTCAGCGAAGTCCTTAAAGTGATCCGCGGTTTAGCCGAAGAGGGCCGAACCATGTTGATGGTCACCCATGAAATGAAGTTCGCGCGCGATGTCTCAACCCGCGTCATGTTTTTGCATCACGGCCAAGTGGAGGAAGAGGGGCCTCCTGACCAGGTCTTTGGTGCACCAAAGAGCAACCGCTGCAAGGAATTCCTGGGAGCAGGTTCGCACTAGCCACACGGCCAACTTCGCAACAAAGGAGGAAACAAAGATGAAATATCTAAGAACAGCTCTAACTCTCGCCGCGCTTTGCTTCGCGGCAAGTGCCCACGCCGAAATTCGGTTCGGAGTCGTGAACGAGGCATACCCGCCCTACACGACAAAAGATGCCTCCGGCAAACCGATCGGCTGGGAAATCGACCTGATGAACGCGGTCTGCGAAGAGCTTAAAGAGAAGTGCACGATTGTAGACGTTGCCTGGGACGGTCTCATCCCGGCTCTCGAAAGCAAGAAAATCGATGTCATCTGGTCCTCCATGTCGATCACGGAAGAGCGAAAAAAGCGTATCGACTTCACTGACAAATACTATTCTGCAATGGCCAGTATGATTGGCCCGAAGGACGGTGCTGTGGGCGTCGCAGCTGAGCAGCTGAAAGGGAAGACTATCGGGATTGCGGTCTCTACAACGCAGTCAGCATACTTTAAAAAGCACTTCGCGAAGATAGCGACGGAAAAGAGCTACGGGACTGTTGATGAGTCTCTCCAAGACCTTGTTTCCGGCCGGATCGACTACGTGTTCGCCGACACTGGACCGCTCAAGGAGTTCCTCAAAACAGACCTCGGACAAAAGTGCTGCGAATTCAAAGGTACCGTTGATCCAGATGATGCAATTCTTGGGGAAGGAGTAGGCGGAGGGGTTCGCAAGGGTGACAATGAGCTCAAGCAGAAGCTTAACAACGCTATCAAAGCGATCCGAGCCAACGGGAAGTATGCAGAATTCAATAAGAAGTACTTCGATTACGACCCTTATTGAGACAGTGCCTCTAGCGGACTTGCTAGCCAGAACCAGCAGCGGCAAATCCGCTAACGTTCATTCGGAGTGCTTCCACAATGGCTTCTGCAACCTCAATCCTGGAAATGCTATCTCTCACGCCGCCTGGATGGGGCGGCGTGCTCGTCGCCGGGGCATTTTCAACTGTATTGATATCGCTAGGTGCCTATTTCCTCGGCATGGCCTTGGGATTATTTGGCGCCCTCGGAAAATTGAGCGGCCTTCGATGGCTTGAACAGCTTTTGCAAGTCTACACAACCGCTGTCAGGGCGGTCCCGGAGCTGATCCTAATCGTTGCTCTCTACTATGCTGGGACCGACGGGCTGAACCATATTCTCGCTTGGCTCGGTTTAGGTCCCGTGGAGGTAAACGGACTGGTCGCGGCTGTTGCCGTGCTCGGTTTCGTCCAAGGTGCCTACATGACAGAGGTGTTGCGCGGCGCCATCCTAGCGATTCCGGTCGGTCTAATAGAGGCAGCCAAGGCCTTTGGCATGCGGCCCCCTTTGCGTTACCGCCGCGTGGTACTCCCTGCACTGATCCCTAATGCTTTACCGGGTTTCGCCAACCTATGGATGTCAGTGATCAAGGACAGCGCGCTTATAGCCGTCGTAGGCTATCAGGAGTTGGCACTCGCAGCACGAGTAGCGGCCAGCAATACGAAGCAATACATGGTCTTTTTTCTCGCCGCCGCGGCACTTTACCTAATCATCACCCTCGTTTCGAATCTCGTTTTCTCTGCGCTTGAAGTTTACTTCCGCCGCGGGCAGCGAACACCAGCTTGAGGAAACGGTAATGGAGTTCGATTGGATTGCCGCCTATGCGGATTTGCTGGCCCGAGGAGCTGTGCTCACTTGTCTACTTCTGGTGATCTCTGTTTCGGTCGGTTTCACATTGGCCATTCTGCTCGCCGCCGCGCAGTTGGGAACATCGTCAGTATTCCGCTGGCTGTCAAAAGCATACTGCACTTTCTTTCGCGGCACCCCGCTCCTGATACAGCTCTGGCTCCTCTATTACGGTCTTGGGTCCTACCTTCCTGATATCCCTGGATTGAGAACGAGCTTTCTGTGGCCCATCCTGCGCGAAGGATTCTTCTTTGCTGCGCTTAGCCTCACCCTGAACTTCGCCGCCTACCAGGGCGAGATCTTGAGAGGCGCGATGTTATCCGTCCCAAAAGGAGAACTTGAGGCAGCACGTGCCTTCGGCATGTCGTCCGGAAAAATCCTGCGTCGGATATGGCTCCCGCGGGCGATTCGCATAGCTTTACCAACCTTCGCCGGCGAGGTCGTGCTTCAGTTAAAGGCCACTCCGATTGTGTTTTCGGTGACTGTCATGGACCTCTACGGGGCAGCATACAAGGTCCGTCAGGATACCTTGCTGGTTTACGAGCCACTTATTCTAGTGACCCTATTTTACGTCGGCCTCACCTTTGCGATAACTCAGGCCTTCAAGAAACTTGAAAATTCTGTGCCCGCCCGACGTTAAACCTCACAATCGTAGTATCGAACCTCAGAAATAACGAGTTACACATGTCAAGACCAGACAAACACGCGCTATCAACCCTTGCGTTCAACACACTCTCGGTGCATGGCGGCAACGAGATCGACAGGGGGTCCGGCGCAGTCCGGACGCCAATTGTCATGGCCAATTCCTATGCTCTGCCCTACGATCCATCAACAATGGATTGGTCAGATACCGAAAGCCCTTCCTACACTCGCAATTCCGGCCACAATCAGATCTGCCTGCAGCGCAAGCTGGCAGCCCTCGAAGGCGGCGAAGATGCAGCCGTTTTCGCCACCGGCGTTGCAGCCCTGCATGCTGTCTTCTTCACCTTCCTGAAGACCGGCGATCACGTCATTGTCGGCGACGTGACCTACGAAGCCGTGTGGCGGCTGTTTGCCGAACTCCTACCCCAACGCTACCAGATCGAAGCTACCTTCGTCGACATGGGCAACATGGAGGCGGTCAGAGCCGCCGTGCGGCCGAACACGAAGTTGATCCACACCGAGACGATCGCCAACCCGACCACCAAGGTCGCTGATATTGCCACGCTGGCGTCAATCGCCAAGCAGGCGAGCGCCCTCCTGTCCGTGGACTCGACCTTCACCCCTCCGCCGTTCTTCCGGCCGCTTGAACTGGGGGCAGACCTCGTCATCCATTCGCTGACCAAGTACATCAACGGGCATGGTGACGCGATGGGCGGCGTGGTGATCGGCTCCAAAGAGCTCATCCGACATGTGAAGGCCGATGCCTTGGTGGATGTGGGAGGAACGATTTCGCCCTTCAACGCCTGGCTGATCATGCGGGGTTCCGTCACGCTGCCGCTGCGCCTCAAGCAGCAATTCTCCTCTGCAGAAGCAGTCGCCCGGTATCTCGCGAGCGACAGGCGTGTGGCTTATGTCGCCTATCCTGGGCTTGAAAGCCATGACCAGCATGAACTGGCGAAGAAGCAGTTTGGCGGCAAGGGTTTCGGCGCGATGATGGCTTTTGCGGTTGAAGGCGACCCTGACACGCAGAACCGCTTTGTCGCCAATCTCAAGGTGATCACCTCCGCCGTTTCGCTCGGTCACGACGAAAGCCTGATCGTGCATGTGGGCGGGGGAGGCCGTGGCGGCTCCAACAAGTATCCGCCGAACTTCCAGAAGTACGGTCACCTGCGGCTCTCGATCGGCCTTGAGGATTCGGAAGACCTGATCGCTGATATCAAAAACGCTTTGGACGAGACGTTCTGCTAATCCTAAGCCATACCGTGCCAATGGCCGGCACTCATGCGGCGCGAAATGCTCGACCAAAGAGCATTTCGCTCAGCTATCTTGTGATTATTGTGTGCTCTGATCCTCAAAAGCCGACATTTCTCATGGGGAGTTTACCACACGGGTTATGGGCTGGGAAAAGGAGCGCTACCGGTAACAATTTTCGAAACTGGGGGCCAAACCCGAAAATGTCTGTCTCCTGTTGGTTTAGGCTTGCGTAGCATCTCAGTCCAGATTGAGAGGGCGGCCTCTCTTCTTAACCCCCAACTATGTCCAGGACGATCTGGACCATCTCTCAGGAGGGCTGTCATGGCCTGGATACTTTTGTTCGTTGCTGGCGTCCTCGAAGTTGTTTGGGCGTTCTCGATGAAAAGATCTGAGGGGTTTACGCTGATTATTCCCTCTGTAATTACAGTTGCAGCGATGATTGCAAGTGTCGGTCTCCTCGCGTTGGCGATGCGGGTCTTGCCCCTCGGCACTGCATACACAGTCTGGACAGGGATCGGCGCTGTAGGCGCATTTCTGGTGGGGATCGCCGTGCTTGGTGAGCCGGCGGCACCTATGCGTCTAGCTGCAGGTACGCTCATCGTAGCTGGGATCGTGATGATGAAAATGTCCAGCACTTAGAAGATGCAATTCAAGCAGCGAGTTGATCTCACCACACCAAGCGGTCCCTGTACGGGGGCGACGACTTGCCGATGTCCTTCTGGAGGAGGTCCTGCTTACAGAACCTGAACTTGATTGCGCAACGCGGACCGAGGCAGTGACAGACCCTTCTCGGCCAAGTGCCAGCGTCAGCCCATAAGTGGCGTACTGTAACTTCTGTTGAGGTCTCCTGCGGAACTTCTGCCTGTAAACGCCCCTTGCGCCGCTATCAGGTATGACATGCAGGCACTTGCCACCGTACTCGATCTACGAAGCCTCTAAGGAGTTAGAATGGCCCGAAAAGGAAAGCACAAGATCACAGCAGGGGTAGTCGACGCCCAACTGTCAGCGAGGCTAAACAGCCTCCTTGAGAAAGGAGTCTTGGAACATCCAGATGCTCGCAGCATCGCCAAGCACGTTGCATGCAATGGCGTATCAGTTCTTACGCCGGAAGAGAGGTACCTTTATACATGGCATATTGTGCCGTATCTCCGACTAGGTTCGGCAAGTAACAGTAGCGAGCTGTGCGAGGAAGCTCACCTGAGCGGCGTAGCAGTCCCTATTAGTCGTATAACTAGGCGAGAACGTCTTGGAAGACAGCGTCGAAGCTCAACGGAACACGAGTGACTCTCACAGCTACTCATTTTTGCAGGCAGATTCGAACCGACTCGTTGATCCCCAGTTGAGGCCAAAGGAAACTATCCCACTGCAACAAACGCGAAGACGATCGTGAAGCGCGGTGTTCGGCGCACGACACCACTGAGAAATCAAAGCCGCAAATGCAGGCTGGGGGACGAGGCTCCGGCCAGCCCAGGGAGGTCGCCTTGTCGGAGCCGGACCTGAAACTCAGTGTCGACTGGTTCATGGATCTTATGATTCGGGGATCGCTCCCGTCCTTTGCAGAGCGGCAGCTTGCGTTCTCAATCGTTCATGAGGTCTTGGCTGCCGGCAATGAGCTTTGCGACATAGCAGCCTATCTCACCGATCTCTCTGGGGAGCTCGACGCCGGCTATCTCAGACCTTGGGGCGTTGTGTTCAACGTTCACGCCGATGAGGCCGAATTACCAGACAGGGTCTGTGAATGCCTCGGCCTTGTTGTCGCTGAGTTTGCGGCACGGGCCATTATGGCCACGGACAATTCCTACAAGGTGGCATCGATCCAGACTGTCTATCTCAGGCGCAGGGGCTTTTCCATGTTCTATCTGTCGAGCACCGCTGTGCCCCAGGACGTGACGTCAAAGCTTGGTCAGCAGGCAGCACAGACCGTCTCTGCCCGCCTGGCACATTGTTCGGGCTCAATCGGGTCCGGTTTCAGTTTGGTCATCCCAGATTGAATCTCAGAGCCGATAAATTCGGTACGGCCGTTGTCATGAGCCAGGGGCCCCCGACAGTGCCATGGATGAGGAACGGGCACCGTGGAAAAGGACGGCAACTTTTGCTCCGTCCGCATTCTCTCGTAAGGGCCAGAGCAAGACCTGATGCAACAGTTGTGTCGAAAACCCGGGCAGGAGACGTGAAAGGAAGAATTGCTTGGTAGAAGGGTAATGCGGGGAGCAGGTCAAACTGCTCCGCCAGCAACTTTCGCGTAAGCGGTAAGCTGGCCGCATCTGGCGCGGCATGATGCGATGGCTGATCTTTACTGACATCAAAGCAAGGAGCTTTCGGTGTCAGTTACTATGTCTGCGCCTATGCCTGATGATAGAAGCTTCCAGGTGCTGGAGGTTGTTCCCAGCCGCCTGGAGGTGAGTCCCGAGCGGCCCCGCCGGCGCTGGTCGACACAGGCCAAGATGGCCCTGGTCGAGGAGACCCTGGAGCCTGGCGCCAATGTCTCGGTTATCGCACGACAGGCCGGGATCTCGCCGGCGCAACTGTTCGGCTGGCGCCGTAAGGCGATGCAGGCTGGTGTCGTCCAAGGCGAGCGGCATGAGCAGCGGCTTGGATTCGTTGAGGTCACGCCGACATCCGCCTCGATGATTGAGATTGTTGTCGCTGACGTGGTGGTTCGCGTTGCCGCTGATATTGATCAGAACCACCTGATCAAAGTCCTCCGGGCGGTTCGACAAGCATGATCCCGGCCGGCGCGAAGGTGTTCCTGGCCAGCCATCCGGTCGACTTCCGCAAGGGACCGGATGGTCTTCTAGCGCTGGTGCGCGAGGCCGGATCCGATCCCTTCTTATGCGTCGTGAGAGATTATGTGGCGGCGGCGGAACCGATGACGGCATTGCGGCGCTTTGCGGC
>NZ_QDGA01000065.1 GCF_003347665.1 Microvirga calopogonii | reverse complement strand
TGGCGAAGATCAAGGTAGCCAATCCGGTCGTCGAGCTCGACGGCGACGAGATGACCCGCATTATCTGGCACTTCATCAAAGAGAAGCTGATCCACCCCTATCTCGACATCGACCTGAAGTACTACGACCTGAGCGTCGAGCACCGCGACGCCACCAACGACCGGGTCACGGTCGAGGCCGCCGAGGCGATCAAGAAGTACGGCGTCGGCGTCAAATGCGCCACCATCACGCCGGACGAGGGCCGGGTGAAGGAGTTCAACCTCAAGGAGATGTGGAAGTCGCCCAACGGCACGATCCGCAACATCCTCGGCGGCGTGATCTTCCGCGAGCCGATCATCTGCAGGAACGTGCCGCGCCTCGTGCCCGGCTGGACCCAGCCGATCATCGTCGGCCGCCACGCCTTCGGCGACCAGTACCGCGCCACCGACTTCAAGGTGCCGGGCAAGGGCCGCCTGTCGATCAAGTTCGAGGGCGAGGACGGCACGGTGATCGAGAAGGAGGTGTTCAAGTTCCCGGATGCCGGCGTCGCCATGGCGATGTACAACCTCGACGAGTCGATCCGCGAGTTCGCGCGCGCGTCGATGAACTACGGCCTGAACCGCAAGTACCCGGTCTATCTCTCCACCAAGAACACCATCCTCAAGGCCTATGACGGCCGCTTCAAGGACATCTTCGAGGAGGTGTACCAGAACGAGTTCAAGGCCAAGTTCGACGCCGCCGGCATCATCTACGAGCACCGCCTGATCGACGACATGGTGGCCTCGGCGCTGAAGTGGTCGGGCGGCTATGTCTGGGCGTGCAAGAACTACGACGGCGACGTGCAGTCCGACACGGTGGCGCAGGGCTTCGGCTCGCTCGGCCTGATGACCTCGGTGCTGATGACGCCGGACGGCCGGACGGTGGAGGCGGAGGCCGCCCACGGCACGGTGACGCGCCACTACCGCGAGCACCAGAAGGGCAAGGAGACCTCGACGAACTCGATCGCGTCGATCTTCGCCTGGACCCGCGGCTTGGCGCACCGGGCCAAGCTCGACGACAACGCCGAGCTCGCCCGCTTCGCCGCCACCCTGGAGAAGGTCTGCGTCGACACGGTCGAGGCCGGCTTCATGACCAAGGACCTGGCGCTGCTGGTCGGCGCCGAGCAGAAGTGGCTCTCCACCACCGGCTTCCTCGACAAAATCGACGAAAACCTCAAAAAGGCCATGGCCGCTTAAAATAGATTGAGATCCCTCTGCGAGGAAGGCATTCGCCTGGAGCATCGGATCCGATGCTCCAGGTTTGCTCGCCAAGTCAGAAGTGCAGGGTCAAAGCCCGGTCGGGGAGGCGCCGGAGACAATCTTGTCAATGCCGGGCACAGAGGAAGCGGTCGGAGCAAAGATCGTGATGGGTTCCTTGCGTCCGGCGAGGGGCTCGCTCGCAATCTCCCGCCAAGCGCCACGCTCCGACGAGCCTTCGACGACGGCGCCGGACGCGAGGATCACCTCGCCATATCTCTTCGTTGCCTGCTCCAGTCGCGAAGCGACATTCACCGCATCGCCCAGTACGGTGAACTCCATTCTCTCGTCATCCCCGACAATGCCACAGAAGACCTCGCCGACATGGATTCCGATTCCGATCCGCACGGAATGGGGCAGTTCACGGCTCGCGTTCCAGGCCTCGACGATCCGGACGAGATCATGGGCGAAGGCGAGGGCGCGGGCCGGATCGTCGCCGTCCTCGTCCGGCACTCCGAACAGGATCAGAGCTCCATCGCCGATGAATTTGTCGACGAAGCCGCGATGCCTGCGGACGCAGCCCAAAATGCGGGTCCGGAAGGCCGTGAAGAACTGCGACAAGCGCTCCGGGTCCATCCCTTCAGCCATGCCGGTCGAGTCGCGAATGTCGACAAAGACGATGACGGCCCTCTGGCGCCGCCCGCGGCGTAGGTCGATGTCGCCTGCCGCTACCCTTGGCGCGATCTCGGCCGGGAGAAAACGCGAGAGGCTGGCGCGTCCGACCGCATCCTTGACGGCGGATGACAGAAGACGCCGCGAGCGAATGATGCCGAAAGCCGTGGCCGCTCCGGCCAGAAGCAGCAGCGTGAACCGCATCACGTTGACAGGCATCGAAAAGAGCTGGGGCCAGGCCGGAGCCATTCCAGGGTCCACAACCATGCTGTGGCCGAGCCCGATGGCGATCCCAGCGAAGCCGAATGCCAACAGCGCAATGGCACAGAGCTGAACCTTGACGTCATAGCGCAGAGCGCCGACCGCCAGCACCAGAGGCGCCGCCCATGAGATCGGGGCGGAGGGCAGGGCGTTGCCGGGCAGTTCGCGCTCGCCAACGGCAAGGTATGCGATGACAAGCACGAGTCCGATATCCAGCACCATGAACAAGTACGCAAAGCCATGATGCCAGCGCTGCGGCACTGCAAGCACGATGCTGCACGCCCCGACCGCCAGGAAGCCGAGAGAGGCAATCCAGGCATTGCGCTCAAACAGGTCGAGGGACACCCCAGTCCAATGGCGGAGCATGTTGTCGGCGGCGATCACTGTCACAAAGATGCAGATGCCGATGGCAACTCGCAGCCACCCGATCAGCCGTTCTGCTGCAACCTCATGGCGGCGCATCAGGGAGGCGACGAGGTCCCCTTCCAGGGATCGTTCGGAGGTGTTGACGAAAGTCTCATGTGACGGATCATTCGCGTGCAGATCGGGCCGCATGACGGCCTCCTGATTTCTGGGCTCGGCAGGCCGGGCCATGGGCGGATTAGAACATGGCGGTGGCTCGGCGGCTAGGGGACGACACGCCCGCGCACTCTGTTCGCCAACGGCCAGGCTTGTCGACGGTGCATTCGTCGATCTCGAACTTCGCTCCGAAGAGGATGTAAAGGGCCTTCCGGCCAGAACGGAACAGATCCTGTCCTCATGACGGCAACAGCGGTCTTTATGCGGTCTTTATTTTTGAGATCGCACTTCCCAATCGAGATTTGATGATCTTCGAGCATAGCGTTCAGCGTTCACTTCAGGGTGCTGTCATGTACGATTTCGTCTATCTTCCCGTTGGCTTAGCGTTCTTCGCGCTCATGGCGCTCTATGCCCGCGCGGCCGAGCGCCTTTGAGCGAGGCTGCCCCATGTCGCTCGATCTTGTTCTCGGCGGCTTCGTCGCCTTGGGCCTTGCCGTCTACCTCGTCCTGGCGCTGCTCCGGCCGGAACGCTTCTAGGAGGCACAGCCGATGACACTCAATGGCTGGCTCCAGATCGCCATCATTCTCGTAACCGTCCTGCTGGCAGCGGTGCCCCTCGGCACCTTCATGGCCAAGGTCTACGCCGGCAAGCCCACTATCCTCTCGCCGGTGCTCGGTCCCGTCGAGCGGGGCTTCTATTCCCTGGCGGGCGTCGATCCGGCCCGCGAGCAGGGCTGGCGCGCCTACGCGCTCGCGATGCTCCTGTTCAATGCGGCAGGCTTCGCGCTGCTTTACGGGATCCTGAGGCTGCAAGGCTTCCTGCCCATCAATCCACAGGGCTTCGGAGGCCTCTCGCCGGACCTCGCCTTCAACACCGCCGTCTCGTTCGTCACCAATACGAACTGGCAATCCTACGGCGGCGAGACCACGATGAGCCACTTCTCGCAGATGGCGGGGCTGACGGTGCAGAATTTTCTCTCCGCCGCTACGGGCCTGGCCCTCGCAGTGGCGCTGGTCCGGGGCTTCGCCCGTTCGAAGGCTGGCACGGTCGGCAATTTCTGGGTCGATATGACCCGCTCGATCCTTTACATCCTGCTGCCGCTCGCCTTGGTCACGGCCATTCTGCTCGTGGCGCTTGGACTGCCGCAGACCATGCTTGCCTCAGTTGATGCAACGACGCTGGAAGGCGCCAAGCAGACCATCGCCCTCGGGCCAGTCGCAAGCCAGATCGCCATCAAGCAGATCGGTACCAATGGTGGCGGCTTCTTCAACGTCAATGCCGCTCATCCCTTCGAGAACCCGACGGCGCTGACGAATTTCGTCCAGGTCTGGCAGATGCTGGTGATTTCGGTCGCTGTCGTGTTCGCTTTCGGCCGCCTCATCGGCGACAGCCGGCAGGCGCGCGCCCTGGTCTGGGTCATGGGGCTCCTGCTCGTCGCAGGCATCGTCGCCACCTACGCGGCGGAATCAACCGGCACGCCGATACTGCACGCGGCGGGCGTCAATCCCGCCGACGGCAACATGGAAGGCAAGGAAGTTCGCTTCGGGCTGGCGTTGTCGGCCTTGTGGGCTGCGGTGACCACCGGTCTGTCCACGGGCGCGGTCAATTCCATGCATGCGAGCTTCACGCCCATCGGCGGTCTGATCCCGATGTTTCTGATTCAGCTCGGAGAGATTCTGCCGGGCGGCGTCGGATCCGGCCTCTACGGCATCCTCGTCATGGCGATCATCGCCGTGTTCGTGGCTGGCCTCATGGTGGGCCGCACGCCCGAATACCTCGGCAAGAAAATCGAGGCGAAGGAGGTCAAGATGGCTATGCTCGCCGTCCTGATCCTGCCGACCGCGATCCTGGGCTTCTCGGCCGTTGCCGCCGTGATCCCGCAGGGCTTGGCAGGATTGCTCAATGCCGGGCCGCATGGTCTGTCCGAGATCCTCTATGCCTACTCGTCAGCTGCCGGCAACAACGGTTCTGCCTTCGCGGGGCTCAGCGCCAACTCGCCCTGGTACAACACGACCCTCGGGCTTGCGATGCTGCTCGGCCGCTTTGCCTACATCGTGCCGATGTTGGCCATCGCAGGCTCGCTGGCGGCGAAGACCAAGCTGGAAACATCCACCGGTACCTTGCCGACCCATGGCCCGCTGTTCGTCGGTCTCCTGACAGGCGTGATCCTGATCCTCGGCGGCCTCCAGTTCTTCCCGGCCCTCGCTCTCGGTCCCATCGCCGAGCAGGTGTTGATGCTGGCCGGAAAAACCTTCTGACAGGTGTTCCATGAGCAAGCATATCCAATCGACCATCTCCATGTTCGACGGTGCGATCCTGCGTCAGGCAGTTCTCGATGCCCTCAGGAAACTCAATCCCGCGGATCTCATCCGCAATCCTGTGATCTTCGTGACCGAGGTGGTGGCCCTGCTGGTGACCATCCTCTTCATCCGCGATCTCGTAACGGGCGCGTCCGCCTTCTTCGCGGGACAGATCGCCGCCTGGCTCTGGTTCACGGTGATCTTCGCCAACTTCGCCGAGGCCGTGGCCGAGGGGCGCGGGCGCGCGCAGGCCGACACTCTGCGCCAGGCGCGCACGCAGACCGTCGCCAAGCGGCTGTATGATGCGGAGCACAAGGAGCTCCACGCCAACGTGTCGGCGCTCGACCTCGACATCGGAGATCTCGTGCTCGTCGAGGCAGGAGACCTGATCCCAGGCGATGGTGAGGTGATCGAAGGCATCGCGTCGGTCAACGAGGCTGCGATCACCGGCGAGTCCGCGCCAGTCATCCGCGAGTCGGGCGGCGACCGCTCCGCCGTGACCGGCGGTACGACGGTGATCTCGGACTGGCTGATCGTGCGGATCACGGCCGCGCCCGGCTCATCGTTCCTGGATCGGATGATCGCTCTCGTCGAAGGCGCCGAGCGCCAAAAGACACCGAACGAGATCGCTCTCAATGTCCTGCTCGCAGGCATGACCATCGTGTTCCTGATCGCCGTGGTGACGCTGTCCGGGCTGGGACGCTACTCCGGAGCCGACGTTCCGGTCCCAGTGCTCGTGGCGCTTCTCGTGACGCTGATCCCGACGACCATCGGTGGCCTGCTCTCGGCCATCGGCATCGCCGGCATGGACCGTCTTATTCGGTTCAATGTGCTTGCCATGTCAGGGCGGGCCGTGGAGGCAGCGGGCGACGTGGACACGTTGCTTCTCGACAAGACGGGCACCATCACCTTCGGCAACCGCATGGCGTCCGAGATCATCCCGGTGTCCGGCGTCTCGGAACGCGAGGCCGCGGAAGCCGCCCTCCTGGCGAGCCTTGCCGACGAGACGGCGGAGGGGCGCTCCATCGTGGCGCTGGTTCAGGAGAAGTATGGTCTGCGAGCCCCCGAGCAGTCGCCGGAGAATGCGCGTTCCATCGAGTTCTCCGCGACGACCCGGCTGTCCGGGATCGATCTCGACACACGCAATCTGCGTAAGGGAGCGGTTGATGCCGTCCTCCGTTTCGTTCGTGATGCCAGCGGTCGAACCGTGTCGGATCAGGGTTTCGCTTCCGCCGTGGATCGCATTGCCCGCTCCGGCGGAACGCCTCTTGGGCTCGCCGACGGGAGTAGGCTTCTCGGCGTCATCCATCTGAAGGACGTGGTCAAACCCGACATCAAGGAGCGCTTTTCCGAGCTGCGGCGCATGGGCATCCGCACCGTCATGGTGACCGGCGACAATCCCGTGACGGCAGCAGCCATTGCCTCCGAGGCCGGTGTCGACGACTTCATCGCCGAAGCGACACCGCAGGACAAGCTCAACTACATCCGCCGCGCGCAAACGCAAGGACGTCTCGTGGCCATGTGCGGCGACGGCACGAACGATGCCCCGGCCCTGGCGCAGGCCGATGTCGGCGTCGCGATGCAGTCCGGCACGCAGGCCGCCCGCGAGGCTGGCAACATGGTCGACCTCGACTCCAACCCGACAAAGCTCATCGAAGTGGTCGGCATCGGCAAGCAACTCCTGATGACGCGGGGATCTCTGACCACGTTTTCCATAGCCAACGATGTGGCCAAGTACTTCGCCATCATTCCGGCGCTGTTCGTGACCGCTATCCCGCAGCTTGCAGCACTCAATGTCATGAACCTGTCAACGCCGCAGAGCGCCATCCTGTCGGCGGTGATTTTCAACGCGCTGATCATCATCGCGCTGATCCCATTGGCCCTGCGCGGTATTCCCTACCGTCCCCTGAGTGCTGCGGCATTGTTGCGACGCAACCTTCTGGTCTACGGCCTCGGCGGCCTCGTCGTACCCTTCATCGGCATCAAGATCATTGACCTCGCCATCACGGCGATCGGTTGGGCTTAGATAAGGAGGCCGACATGTCCAATCTTCGTCCCGCACTCGTCCTGCTCGTCCTGTTCACGGCTTTGACGGGGCTCGTCTATCCCTTCGCCGTCACGGGCGTCGGACAGCTCGTCTTCCCGGCGCAGGCCAACGGCAGCCTGATCGTGCAGGATGGCCGTGTTGTCGGCTCCGACCTGATCGGGCAGGCGTTCACGGCCGACCGATATCTCTGGCCGCGCCCCTCGGCCACAAGCGCTCCTGATCCGGCGGATCCTACCAAGACCGTGGATGCGCCTTACAATGCGGCGGCCTCGACCGGCTCCAACCTGGGGCCGACGTCCCGCAAGCTGGCGGATCGCCTAACAGCGTCCTCGGATGCCTGGCGCAACGCTGGCTTGGCACAGCCGATCCCGGGTGATGCCGTCACCACCTCCGGCAGCGGCCTCGACCCCCATATCTCCCCGGCTTTTGCGCTCGCACAGGCGCCTCGCATCGCCGCGGCCAGAAACCTCTCCGAGGGGCAGATCAGGCACGTGATCGAAGCTGCGATCGAAGGGCGCACCTTCGGGATCATAGGGGAGCCCCGTGTCAACGTCCTGCGGGTCAACCAAGCCCTCGACCGGCTGGATTCCCAGACGGGACGTGACGTATCCTGAGACGGTGGAGGCGTAGCCCTCATGGCCCTGACCGAGCCGCCGCGTGCCTCACCTGATGCGCTGCTCACCCTGGCCAACCGGGAGGGGCGGGGCCGCCTCAAGATCTTTCTCGGGGCGGCGCCTGGAGTCGGCAAGACATATGCCATGCTCCAGGCCGCCCAGTCGGCGCGCGAGGAGGGAACGGAGGTCATTGTCGGCCTCGCTGAAACTCACGGACGCCAGGAAACGGAGGAACTTCTCCACGGCTTCGAAATCCTGCCTCGCCTGTCCGTTCCATACCGCGGCCGGATGGTGCAGGAGTTCGACCTCGACGCAGCCTTGCTGCGCCATCCGCAGCTCGTCCTCGTCGATGAATACGCCCACACGAATGCTCCTGGCAGCCGCCATCCGAAACGGTGGCAAGACATCGAGGAGCTGCTGGCGGCAGGGATCGACGTCTGGACGACGCTGAACATCCAGCATCTCGAAAGCCTCAACGACGTGGTTCAGCGCATCACGCGGGTCCGCGTGCGCGAGACCGTACCGGATACGGTTTTCGATGAAGCCGATGAGCTGGTCCTGGTCGACCTTCCGCCGGACGAGCTTCTCAAGAGGCTGGCTGAGGGAAAGGTCTACGTTCAGGATACGGCGGCCCGCGCAGTCGACAATTTCTTTCGTCCCAACAATCTCGTTGCCCTGCGCGAGCTCGCCCTTCGCCGGGCCGCCGAGCGCATCGACAGCGACCTGCTCGAACGGATGCAGAGCAGTGGCCTTGAAGGCCCCTGGGCAGCAGGGGAACGAATCCTGGTCTGCGTCGGAGCCGACGAGGCATCACCGGCAGTCGTGCGGCATGCCAAGCGATTGGCCGAAGCAATCGGCGCCCCCTGGCTTGCCGTGACCGTGGAATGGCCGAGCGTGCTCCTCGGGGGTGAGGAGCGACGGCACATCGACGAGACGCTCCAGCTTGCATCCCGCCTGGGCGCCGAAGAGGTCAGGACCCTCGTCGCCGGCGATCTGGTTCAAGAGCTTCTGCGCTTTGCCCGGTTTGAGAACGTCACCCAGATCGTGGTAGGACGCTCTCGGGGCGGTTGGTGGTCCGAACTCGTCGGGCGTTCGCTGCCGCATCAACTGGTTCACCATGCCGAGGACATCGCCATTCACGTCGTGACTACTCGGGACGGACAGGATCGAAAGAAGCGGTGGTGGAGCCGAAGGCCTCCCGTCACGGTCGGCGAGTCCTGGAGTCCTTACCTGTGGTCGACCCTTGCCGTCGCCGGTGCCATTGCGGCCGGATTGGCCCTGACCTCTGTGGTTTCATTGCCAAACGTCTCCATGATCTTCCTGGTGGCGGTGCTGTTTGCCGCCGTCCGGTTCGGAATCTGGCCTGCCGTTATCAGCTCGATCCTGTCGTTCCTGGGCTACAACTTCTTCTTTATCGACCCGCTCTACACCTTCACGGTTGCCCGCCCGCATGAGTTGCTCGCGCTGTTTGTTTTCCTCGGCGCGGCCGTCCTGACCTCCGCCTTGGCCGGACGGGCCCGCGAGCAGGCAGCGGCGGCGGTCAGCCGGGCCCGGGCAACCCGGCGGCTCTACGAGTTTACCCGCAGGCTCTCCAGCTTCGCCGATGCGAATGCCGTCGCCGAGGGCAGCGTCGTCGAGCTCAACGGCTATCTCAACAGACCCGTGGCGATCCTCCAGCCCCAGGGCGATACCCTTGAGCTTGCAGCCTCCTGGCCACCGGAGGATGAGCTCGACACCGCCTCGTCCTCGGCGGCCCGTTGGGCCTATGACAAGGACGAACCGGCTGGTGCCGGGACAGGAACCCTGCCGTCGGCGCGCTGGCTCTTTCTCCCCTTGCGCTCGTCCCATGGCCGTGTCGGCGTGATGGGGGTTGCTCTCGACGGGGGCGCTCTCGACTGGGAGATGCGCACTCTTGCCGAGACGGTGGCGGAGCTCACGGCGGCTGCCCTGGATCGGGCGCGGCTGGCGCGTGAGATCGTGGCGGCCAACACGGTTGCGGAGGCGGAGCGGGTGCGCAACACACTGCTAGCCTCGATCAGCCACGACTTCCGGACGCCTCTCGCATCAATTCTCGGAGCCGCAACCAGCCTGATCGACTATGGACCTAAGTTGTCGGAGCCCGCCCGTCGGGACCTGCTGGACCAGGTCAAGGACGAGGCGGAACACCTCGACCGGATGGTGCGCAATCTACTGTCCATGACTCGAGTGGAGGCCGGTGCCCTTGAGCTTCGCCGTGACTGGGTCGACGTCCGGGAGGCGTTCGACCGGGTGGTGGCGGTCGCAAGGCGACGGGGGGCAACACAGGCCTTCCAGCTTGATGTCGACCCGGAGCTGCCCTTTGTTCAGGCGGATACCTCCCTGCTTGACCAAGCGCTCGCCAACATCATTGGCAATGCGGTTCGATACGCGGGACCGGATGCGAAGGTGGAGCTTGCGGCTCGGCGGGATGACCGGGACCTTGTGCTGTCGGTGACGGACAACGGTCCGGGCATTCCTCCGGCTCTGCTCCCGAAGGTCTTCGAGAAGTTCGCTCGCGGCCGGGGGCAGGACGGCGACGGGGGCGAGGGCACCGGGCTGGGATTGGCCATCGCCAAGGGGATCGTCGACGCGCATGGCGGAGCGATTGCTGCAGAGAGTCCTGTCGCAAACGGGCACGGCACCTGCATCGCAATCCGGCTTCCGCTGGAGGAGAAGAAGTCATGAGCAACCTGACGCGTGTGCTCGTCATCGACGATGAGCCGGCGATCTTCCGTTTCCTCAAGCCGGCCCTGGAGGCGAACGAGTACGAGCCGGTGAGCGCGGGAACGGCCGCCGAGGGCCTGAAGCGCATCGCAACTGACGCTCCCGACGTGGTGGTGCTCGATCTCGGCCTGCCCGACATGGACGGCAAGGACGTGATTACCCGCGTGCGCGAATGGTCCGACGTACCGATCATCGTGCTCTCGGCCCGTGATCGCGAGGCCGAGAAAATCGCCGCTCTCGATCTCGGCGCGGACGACTTCGTCAACAAGCCGTTCGGCATGGGTGAGCTGATGGCCCGGCTGCGTACGGCCCTGCGCCATCGTATGCAGCGCAAGGGCGAGACGCCGGTTGTCAGCGTTGGAGGATTGGAAATCGATATTCCCCGGCGCCGCGTGACATTCAAGGGAGTCGATGTGAGTCTGAGCCCTAAGGAGTTCGACCTTCTCGCCTTTCTGGCGGCCCATGCGGGCAAGGTGGTCACCCACAAGCAGGTCCTCACTGCCGTATGGGGCGCAGCCCACGAGAACGACACGCAATATCTGCGCGTCTATGTCGGTCAGCTCCGGCAGAAGATCGAACCGAATCCGTCCGACCCGCGCTTTATCCTCACCGAGCCGGGCATCGGTTACCGTCTCCTGGATGCCGCCTAGCTTTATCTGGGCAAGGCTCTTTATGCGACCTTTATATCGGGCCCGTCACTTTCCAATCGATTTTTTATGCGAGTCTGGCCATGTCTGAGCCCAGAGGTCAGGGCTGAGTTTTCGCCCTCGGCGGGGAAGCCTGCCGTGATCTGTTTGGACAACCAAGATGTGGTCGAAGCAAAATCTGGAGCGGGATCTCCGCTCCCTTCTGTCTCGAATCGAGACAGCTTCCCAACCGCAGGTGGGCCTCGTGGCCGACATATTGGAGCACGCCTGTCCCCGGCTCAAGTCGGCCCTTCGCCCCAACGTTCTCGTGCGGCGCCTGATCGAAGCCGAGGCTTGGGTTGATCTGGGGTTTTGGCTGATCGGCTGGGAGCTGCCAGACTGGGCCATCCATCGCCTGTCCAGCGACGATAGCCGCTGGAGCTGCGCGATCTGCGTCCGCGGGCTGGCGCTCAACTGGGTTGAGGACGTGGCCGAGTTCCAGCACGAGGACCCGGCGCTCGCGATCCTTGGCGCCTTTGTCCAGGCCCAGATCCAAAAGGCTCAGGGCCGCGGCCCGAGCAACGTCACGGTGTTCAGGCGAGTGGATGCGTCCCGTACAGCCTCCATCGGCCACGAGGTGGAGAGATAAATGACCGCAACGGCTTCGAGCCAGCCTCGTTCGGCGGAGCCAGCCGCTCAGCCAGGCCCTCCGCACGCGTCCGGCTTCTGGATCCTGACACTCGGCACGCTCGGTGTCGTTTACGGCGACATCGGAACCAGCCCGCTCTACGCCCTCAAGGAGTCGCTCGCGGCCGCAGCCGCAGGCGGCGCCGTCACCCGCGAGATGGTGTTCGGCATCGTGTCCCTGATCCTGTGGGCGCTGATCTTCATCGTCACGATCAAGTACGTGTTGTTCATCCTGCGGGCGGACAACAACGGCGAGGGCGGTACGCTGACCCTCATGGCGCTCGCGCAGAGAGCCATGGGCCATAACGTCATGGTGATCGCCCTGCTCGGCATGATCGGGGCGGCCCTGTTCTACGGCGATGCCATCATCACCCCGGCCATCTCGGTGCTCTCGGCCGTCGAGGGGTTGACCGTCGCCAGCCCCGCCTTCGAACACTACGTTCTGCCGCTCAGCATCGTGATCCTGGTCGGTCTGTTTGCCGTGCAGAGCCACGGTACTGCCCGCGTCGCGGCCTGGTTCGGGCCCATCACCGCTGTCTGGTTCGTGCTCATGGCCCTCGGCGGCCTGATCCACATCGCCGACGATCCGAGCATCCTGGCTGCGATCAGTCCGACCTATGGCATCGTGTTCCTTGCGACCCACGGTACGGCAGGCCTGTTCGCTCTCGGTGCGGTGTTCCTGGCCGTGACCGGGGCCGAGGCGCTGTACGCCGACATGGGGCATTTTGGCCGACGCCCAATTCAAACGGCTTGGCTGGGACTGGTCCTGCCGTGTCTCGCCTTGAACTACATCGGCCAAGGCGCGCTGCTCCTCGCTGATCCCGGCAAGATCGAGAACCCGTTCTTCCTGCTTTACCCCGACTGGGCGCTGCTGCCGATGGTCGGCATGGCGACTGTTGCAACCATCATCGCCAGCCAGGCGGTGATCACCGGCGCGTTCTCTATCACACAGCAAGCCATTCAGTTGGGACTGCTGCCACGGATGGAGATTCGTTGGACGTCCGAGACGGAGAAGGGCCAGATCTACGTACCGAAGATCAACTTCCTGCTCCTGGGCGCGGTCTTGCTCCTGGTGGTCATGTTCAAGAGCTCGAGCGCCCTGGCCCATGCCTATGGTCTTGCGGTCACCGGAACGATGGTGGTGACCGCCATCATGGCATTCTTCGTGGTTTGGCGGTTCTGGAAGTGGTCTCTCTGGACATCCGTCGCCGTGATCGCGCCCTTCCTGGTGGTCGACACGATCTTCCTGGCGGCAAATGCCCTAAAGATCCCGCAGGGAGGCTGGATGCCGCTCTTGGTTGGCGCGCTCCTGGTCCTGCTCATGCTGACCTGGCGACGCGGGACCCGTATTCTGTTCGACAAGACCCGGAAGGCGGACGTGCCGCTGCTCGAACTGATCAGCATGCTGCAGAAGAGCCAACCGCATCGGGTGAAGGGCGCTGCCGTGTTCCTGACGAGCGATCCCGAAGTTGCTCCTGCGGCCCTGCTGCACAACCTCAAGCATAACAAGATCCTGCACGAGAGGAACGTGGTGCTGACGGTAAAGACCGCGGACGCACCGCGCGTGGCGGACGACGAGCGTGTGCGGATCGAGCCTCTGGGGGATTCGTTCTGGCGGGTCACCATGACCTATGGCTACATGGAAGCCCCGAACATCCCGCACGGGTTAGCCGTCCTGCGCAAACAGGGCTTCAAGTTCGACATCATGGCAACGTCGTTCTTCGTCTCCCGCCGCTCGATTCGGCCCTCGGTGCAGGGAGGCATGCCGTTCTGGCAGGACAAGCTCTTCATCAGCCTGGCGAAGTCGGCCAGTGACGCCACGGACTTCTTCCAGATACCGACCGGACGCGTGGTGGAAGTCGGCACGCAGGTGACGGTCTAAATTGGCATCTGGCTCATGGTCGCGAAGAGCATCCGGAACGCCTCCTGAAGCCGGGCCCGCGCTCCTGGACGCGCTCTTGACCGGAAACGCCATCAGCCGAGCCGGGCAAATGCTCTCGAGACACGGGTGGGTCATCATGGTCCCATCGCAGGAACATTCCGTCCAGCCACTTGTTGGTCGGCACCAAGGAAGGGGCAATGCTGGCAGGTCACCGTGTGCTCGTGGTTGGAGGATGAGGTGCTCGTGGCAGCGGACATCGGTGAGGTGCTGCTGAACGCAAAGGGTATCCTGATCTAGTCATGCTCTCCAAGCCCGTCCTGCCTGCTCGTCTCATTGGTGAACTTCGCAACGTGATCGCGGGATCGACCGCGTATCCGGCTCTTGGGTGATCTATGCAGCCAAGAAGATAGCCGTTCAACGACCGTTCCAGATACGTGACGGTTCGGTTCTGTCTTAAGTTCGCCCGTTCGTGATTGCCTGTAGTCTCCAAATGGTCTCGGGAGGACCGAACCTGTTCTTCGACTTGATGGCCTTAGCGGCTTTGCTGTGCGTTGTCCTTGCCATGGTCGCCCGGGAGCATCCAATCGGCAGATCTCTCACTTACTGGGACGAGGCGTTGGTATTCGGCCTGATTTCTCAGCTCGGCTGAAGAATGTCTCACTCCCTTCAAAGATGTCTGCCTTGATCCGTCGATGGATCGAATGCGCAGGCACCGTTTCAGGACGTGTGAAGGAACAGGGCTGCTTTGACCAGACGGTCAGGGCCAAGGTCCTCCACAGCATCGAGTGCCAGGATTTCAACCAAGCTGGCGCGCGCGGTTCACTCGACTTTTAATCGTGCCGATGCTGACCTCGCAGATCGGCGCTGCTTCCTCGTACGACACGCCCTCTGCGGAGACGAGCAGAAGCGCCTCACGCTGCTCGTCGGTAAGTTTGGCCAAGGCAGCTTGCAAGTCCCTGAAATCCAGCCGCGAGCCTTGCTCCGGCATCACCGCCACCTGCTGAGCCATGGCATCATCCGGGTCATCGACCTCGCGACGGCGTTTCCTTAACTCGATGTAGTAGTGGTTCCGCAGGATGATGAAGAGCCACGCCTGCATGTTCGTGCCGGACTGGAACTTGTCGAGGTTTCAAGTCCACACATCAGGGCCGATTGCACCAGATCGTCAGCATGCTCAACATTGCCAGTCAGCGCAATGGCAAAGGCTCTCAGGCGCGGAATGGCAGCCAGCACGGCCCGATGTATGGCGTTCTCACTCGCCATCGGTCTTGTTTCCGATGCGGTCCAGGTTTGCGAGAAGCTGAAGGAATCGATCGGGAACCGGCTCATTCATCAGATGTGCGTAGAAGGCCTGGAGCTGTTCGCCGAGGCAAGTGGCAATATGGGGCGGGAGGTTTGGCTCGGCAGCAGGCACTCCATCAGCTCTCTGCTCAGTCGCGAAGCCATCAGGTTCGTCCGAAAGCGTCTCGACCTTGAGGCTGTTGCTGACCATGCTCTCTCCTCCGTGCGCACTGCAGCCTCCCGACAGTTCCGCCAGAAGCCACTATCTCTTTAAGGCACTGAGGGTCCCTTGCCACTAACCTGTGATAATCCACCGAGATGCGGGCTGCCCCGCGATGCGCTCGCCCGAGATCTGCTTTCGGAGGGCATGTCGCTGATGTTAACTATTGTGGCCGCAATAGCGGTTTGTCTTGAGTAATGAACCGACAAGATGCGACTGCATCCTCGTTCGTGTCGATTGTACTCCGTTGGTGATTATGTTTGTTAAAGACCGACGAAGGGCAAGTTCGATGCACGGGTCTCCCGGTATGAGCGTCGAGGACCCGGCACTGATCGGCTTGTCTCTCGAAGTTTCTCCTGAGGAGACCGGGTTCAAGGTGGCCGGACCCTTCGTGAGCAGTGAGCCGGCGCCTCCCTCGCTGTCGCTCGTGAGCTGAAACGCTGAAGCGTTCACTTCGCAATTCATTCGGGCTTGCCTCCGAGGGCCGACTGTCCGCCCGTACGGCGGACTTCACTTTCTCTCTAGCAGCGGAGCGATGGGCGCGTTCAGTCGCGCCCATGATTGGACATATGTGTAATGTTCTCGGCAGCGTCAGATTTGGACCTGCCCACCATCGACGAAGAGCTCGACACCATTGACGAAACTAGCCTCGTCTGAGGCGAGGAACAGGACCGCCTTCGCAATCTCCTCGGGTTGGCCGATACGGCCGGCTGGGATCTGCCCGGCAAGGAAGTCCTTCGTGCCCTCTGCCTGAACGCCACCACCGAAGAGCTCGTTGAGGCCCGCAGTCTCGGTGACGCCCGGGCTAACCGCATTCACCCGAATACGGCGATCCTTGAGATCGAGGATCCAGTTGCGGGCGAAGTTGCGCACCGCTGCCTTGGAGGCTGAATAGACGCTGAGCGCGGGTGTGCCGGAAACGCTCGTGGTCGAGGCGGTGAGGACAATCGCGCCACCATCCTTGAGGAGAGGAAGGGCCTTCTGGACCGTGAAAACGACACCCTTCACGTTGGTGGCGAATGTGCGCTCATAATGCTCTTCGGTGATCGACCCGAGAGGAGAGAACTCACCGCCGCCCGCGTTGGCGAAAACTACGTCGATCTGGCTGTGCTGCTGCTGGATGGCATCGTAGAGCCGGTCGATATCAGCCAGGCGGCTCATGTCGCCCTGAATTCCGGTCACCCGGCCGCCGATCGTCCTGACGGCATCATCAAGCGCTTCTTTGCGGCGACCGGTGATGAACACCGAGGCGCCCTCGGCCGAGAATGCCTTTGCAGTGGCCAGTCCGATGCCACTTGTGCCCCCGGTAACCACCACGACCTTGTTGGTGAACCTGTTTACCATCGTCTTTCTCCGAACTCGGCAGTGATTTGCCGCTGTGGAAAGAGATGGCGTGAGAACGATGATGCGAATAGACGGTCTTTGTGGCACATAGCGTTCCATGAGAGGAACGATGATACGGACAGATCTCAACGATTATGCCTACTTTGCCGAGGTCGTCGCTCACGGCGGCTTTGCCGCTGCAGGCCGAGCCCTGAAGGAGCCGAAATCCAAGCTCAGCCGCCGCATCGCTGGGCTCGAAGCCCGACTGGGCGTGCGGCTCATCGAGCGCTCGAGCCGCCGGTTCCGGGTCACGGAGGTAGGACAAGCCTTCTACGAGCGCTGCCGCACACTGCTTCTGGAGGCTGAGCAGGCAGAAGCACTTGTGGCCGAGGCCAAGGCTGAGCCGCATGGGCGAATCCGCATGAGCTGCCCGACTGGGCTCGTCGAGGTCATCTCAGACACCATTCGGAGTTTCCTTGTCCGCTACCCGAAGGTGAAGCTTCAGCTTCTCACGGTGGACCGTGCCGTCGATCTGATCGAGGAGCGGGTTGATCTTGCTCTGCGGGTAAGAACGGCCCTGACGAGCGATGCAGCCCTGACCATGCGCTCGCTTGGCACCTCTCGTCGCATCCTCGTGGCCAGTCCCCAGCTTGCCAGCCGGATGAATGAGGATATTGTCTCGCTCGCCGCTTTACCCACGCTCGGCACGAGCGACGACCACGGAGAGACAGAGTGGTCACTCGAGCGGAGTGACGGCACTTTGCACGTGCTGCGGCACGAGCCACGCATGACGTGCGGCGACTTCACAGCAGTGCGGGATGCTGCGGCAAGTGGGCTGGGGATCGCGCTTCTGCCGGACCATGTCTGCGCGGACGAACTCGCTCGTGGAAAGCTCGTGCATGTCCTTAGGGATTGGAGCGGACAGAAAGGTATCGTCCATCTGGTGTTTACAACGCGGCGTGGATTGCCTCCGGCCGTTCGAGCGCTCATTGATCACTTGGCGGCAGGCTTTCCACGAAATGCTCTTGAGACTGGTCAGTGAAATCTCGCATGCCTCGCTGATGCATGCGGGTAGATGGGATCTCCGCTCCTAAATTTCCCAAAGTAAACTGAACAGGCTGGCTTCCGGTGCCACGGACAGGATCGTGCGTGAGTGCTGTTCCGCATTCATCGCGACACATTCGCCACGCAGGCTGGACGCCGGACCTGGCCCCGATCTTATCCTTCCTTTCCGCGAGCGGCGATCAGGCGGCGGCGTGGGGAAGGCGCTTCTGCTGCGGGTCGGCTTCACTCTCACGATGGTGCACGCAGTTTCGGCCAGCCGCCTTGGCTGCGTACAGAGCCCGGTCTGCCGCTTCGAGGAGGGTGGCGCGGTCGCTTTCACGTGAAGGGTTGACAGAGGCAATGCCGATGCTGACCGTCACCACCTGATAGGGGCTGCCCTCATGCGTGATGCTCAGGGCGACGATGCTCTGGCGGATATTCTCGGCAATCAGTTTTGCGCCCTGCAGGTCCGTCTCAGGCAGCACGATGGCGAATTCTTCGCCGCCATGACGGACCGCGACATCGCGAGGACGGCGAATATTGCTTTCGAGCGTACTGGCAACCGCGCGCAGGGCTTCGTCACCTCGTCCATGGCCATAATGGTCGTTGAAGTTCTTGAAGTAATCGGCGTCGATGTAGAGCAGCGACAGGGCCGAGCCGGACCGGACGGCGTGGCGCCATTCCCGCTCGAAGGTCTCGCGGAAGGCGCGCCGGTTCGGCAACCCCGTCAGGTCGTCGGTACGCGCGATGCGCCGGAGCTTGGTCTCAGCTCTCGTGCGTCGTTTCAGCTCGCGCTGAAACAGAACCGTCAATCCGACAACAGCGCAGCACAGCACGAGGGTTGCAAGGCTCAGGACAAGGGCCTTGCGCTGCCAAGCGGAGAAAACTTCCTCGACCGAGAGGGCAACGGTGAGAACGAGCGGGTATCGCTCCAGCCGTTCGAAGGAGATGATGCGCCGAACACCGTCGATGGGGGAGACCGAGTCGAACGTGCCGGACTTTTCCGCAAGGAGGCGCCTGACATGCGGAGAGCCGCCAAGATCTTGATCCACTTGGCTCTCATCATAAGGATAGCGCGTCAGGAGTATGCCGTCGTTCCGGAAGAGATTGATCGCTCCGTGCTGACCGAGGCTCAGGTTGTTGAACAATTGATTGATCGTGGTCAGGGGCATGGATCCCATTACCACCCCGGCGAAGCGCCCGGCCTGATCCGAAAGTTTCCGGCTGATCCCGATGCTTGTATCGCCTTGCCGCGTTCGGCTTGCAAACGGACGGCTGATATACAGGCCGATATGGTTGTTCGCTTTGTGAGCGATGAAGTATTCGCGGTCCGCAACGTTGAGAGCGCGCGGGGCGATCATCGGCCCGGCGTCGGCGATGAGGTTGCCAGCCTGATCCACGACCAGCAATGTCCCCATGAAGGAGGCCGTGGCCGTGCGGTCGAAGAGCATCCGATACTGAAGGTCAGGGGGAAGTTGCTGGGAGCCGAGATATCTCAGCCCCTCCATAGCCCCTCTGAGCGACAGGTCGAGCAGATCGAGCTTGCCTTCGAGATCCCGGGCAATGGTCGTCAGGACGTTCCGGGAGGATTTTTCCGCCTCTTGCCACGTGTTCTGGCGATCGATCCAAAGCGTGTGTGCCGAGATCCCCAGAATGCCCAGGGCAATCACGCCTGCAATCAGGTGCAAATAGACTTCTGAGAACAGACGTTTCATTCGACGACGCACAAGTTGCTACAGAATATATTCTATAGTCGATCCTAAGAGAGTGTTACAGCCGGGGTCGGATCAGACTATTGAATAGGATATTTTCCTGAAAAAGTTCTACGGAGGGCTCCGAATTTCGAGCTTATCTGAAATAACATTTCTTAATCTTGCGCGAAGCGCGGCTCAATGAACGGCGAGCGGTTCTGAGATATGCCTCTGCTAAATTACGTTGCATTCGCATCTTGTGAACTATGCGGCTCATACCGAATCCTGAGTGTGGAACAAAGTTGGTCCCGAACATCCTTTGAGCGCGATCGAGGGACCCTGAGCCTGACTTCAATGATGATGAGGGGCGGAAAAGGAAGTGGCTCCTAACTGTCAGGCTTGATGCTGGTTATGGGTTCGCTCGCGCAGGGAGCCCTACGGGATATCGAAGCCGTTCGCCACGGCTGAAAGAGCGAGTTTCCGGTCCGGACCGTTGAACTGCGCCTGCCAGTTCCCACATCTCTTGCAGGAGCATTGCAGTCGACTTGGTAGCGCCTGTACTTGGTAGTCCTTATAGCAGAAGACTTCTGATTTCAGCGGCTTAGGTCGAAACTCGGCTATGCGGCGTCGGCGCTGTGGAACCGTCCATGGCAGGAGAAGCGTTTCCTCATGGAATGATCTGGAGGCGTGTCGTGGCAAAATTTTCAGGACGTTGGCTGGTGACTGCCTCCCTTATGGGAGTACTTGGGGCGCCGCTAGTCGCTCTCGCCCAGTCGGGGCGACCGTGGGTCGATCCTCCCTCCGAGGCCGGAAGCAAGGTCCAGACCCCTGTGTCAGCGCCGGCGCCCCTCCCGGCAACGCCACCAGCCCAAGCCGCGGCGCCCCATTCTGCGGCGCCTTCAGTGTCGTCCCCATCTGAAGCCAAGGCGAGCGCAGAGACGCGGCCAACGGACGAGACGGCACCTCCTAAGCCGGTCAAGACGGCAAGCGACAAGCCGCCAAAGCCGAAGCCAGTCGTCGAACGTAAGACTCGTGCTGTCTCACAACAGGCTAGCTCGTCGACACGCAATCAGCGCCAAGCCACGCAGATCGTGCGCCGGCGTGCCAGCGGAACCGAGATGTCGCAGGACGAACCGCGCAACGGCATTGAACGTCGTGCGCGAGCCGTGCGCTATGGTTCCGTTCAGGAAGGACTGGACGCGGGCCTTCAGGTCATGAGGCTCAGAACAATTCAACTTCCGGATGGTCGTCGCATTGAAGTTCTGACCCGGCCCGATCAGGATATCGCTTCCGGGTTGCCGGACGGATATTGAGCAAGAAGCGAGTGTCGTCGGAAGGGCAGGCGATTGTGCGGCATCAATGGTCTGGTTTTCTGACAGCGCTCGCCGGTTCAACGGAAATCCTTAAAATTCTGCCGTTTTCTCCTGCGCGCGGCGGCGAACGTCTAGCCAAAGACATCGTTCGCGTTGCGCATCCGCAAGTGCTCGATGGGCTGCAGGGCCGAGTCCATCGTAGACGCGTTGAGCTTGAGCAAGGATGTCCTGCATGAGCGCGCGCTGGAGCTCTTCGGGAACTTCAGCATCACGCAGCACCTCGCGCATGATCCGACGATGAGCCATCTCGGTATCTTCGAGGCGCAAGCTGTGGCGTGGAAGCCCTGCCGCACGCAAGAGTTTGCTCAACCACTTCCCGTCCCAGGACGGAGCAGTCGCATAAAGTTTGCGCCCCGTCAGAACCGATACCATGCGTTTTGCAACGTCTTCGATCGGCGTTCCCTCCGATCTCAGCTGTTCTCTGGAGATTCCGTGAATATTGGCTGCTTTGACGTCCCAGTCGGTCCAGGATGCGTCAGGCTTGATGAGATAGCTCTCCTCCTCCCCACTCGCGAACACCCATGCGACCTCAATAGGATATCCCTGCTTGCCAAGGGACGAGGCTTCGAAATCGAGGAAGACGATATCTGACAGGCAAGGCATCGTGAATCAACTCGTGCATGTCGGCATCCCCGACCATGAGCAAGCAATATCACGGCCTTGAAGGCCAGGGCCATCCTCTTGCACTGGACGCTCAATCTCCCTGAGCGACACATCGCTCGAGCGGAGGACCGAAAGCTCAAAGCATCGAATGTGGTTTCGAACCCAAGTCAGATGCTTTAGCGCGCGCTAGCAGAGGCAAGCCCCGCGGAGTTGGGAAGCGACCCAGTCATGACGGGGTCGTTGGAGCCTGTCCTGAGAGCATTCAGCAGGCCCTTGCGCTTGGCTTCGTAATAATAGCCGCCTGCATAAAGAGCGACTGCGCGATCCGGGTTGCCGCCTGCGACCATATAGGCATTCGCCAGATAAGGAACCGCATAGGTCAGGTTAGTGTTCGCATCGAGCAAACCGGAAGCATCCCCTGTGTAGCCCATGCCGCGTGCGGTGGCATAACGGATCTGCATGAGGCCGAGATTGCCTCTGTGGGATGCGCGTGGATTGTATCCGCTCTCACGTTTGATGACGCGGTGTACCAATGTTTCGGGAATTCCGTGAGCCTTGGCGTGTTGCGCGATCAGTACATCGATCTGGGCTCGTTCGGATGCTGTTGCAGGCAGCGTGCAAGCGATCGCCGCACACGCGAGAACAAGACGAGAAATCATAAAAGTCCCCTTGTTTGAGGAGATTTCTCGCCACCAATCGTGGCAATTGGACGTCAGCTTGGCTTTAAGGAGATCCCAGAGTTCGATTGGACGCTTCGCTTCGTGCACCAGAGAAGAAGAAAATTTCGGATGCACACACGGCAGTGGATGCGGACACAGATTTTAAATTCGATCGCGCTGTTTCTGTGCATGCGTAGGACAGTGCGAAGTTGATCCGGAAGGATTACGAGCGGACTCACGTGGGCTGATAGTGGCGAGTGGCTTCTCTTATGAGTACACTCAAGATGCCACATCCACATTGATGATTGTAATTCTACCACCTAAGCATGATCCCATACCTCTTTATTAAGGATGGCTAACAAACGGTTAATTCGTACAATTCGAGGTAATCTCTGCGGAAAGGCTCCCTCGCATGTCACACCTTCTGCCAGTCACCACGGTCCTAGGCTGCAAGAATTCGATGTTGCGCGAGGGCTTGAGGCATGTCCTCTCCAGCACCCGGTTCCGATTGCATCCGGAGAGTCTGACCCGCGGAGACATAGCCTTGGATCAGACCGACCAGGAAAGCCTGCTTCTCTTCATACTCGATGCGAGCCTGTATCCAGCCGGACTGGCTGAGGGTATCTGGTCTTTGAAGCAACGTTATCCGCAAGCTCGTATCGTAGTGCTGTCGGACAGTTTCAATCTTGATGGCATGAAATCCGCTTTTCAATCTGGAGCGGATGGGTATTGCCTTGCCACCACGGGATGCGAGGCTCTGATCAAGTATCTCGACCTTGTAATGTTAGGTGAAGTTGTTTTTCCATCGGCGGCTTTTCTGGCGGCAATTTCAGGCAATGCAGCGGGGCCAGAGCTCTCAAAAGATGCTTCTGCCATCAGGATGTCGCCTCCGCAGGCCGCGTCGGCTTCGGATGGCCTTGATTCACCTATCCGCACCCTATCGAGCAGAGAAGCGGAGATCCTGCAATGCTTGATGCAAGGAGCTCCAAACAAGGTGATCGCGCGCAAGCTTGATGTTGCCGAAGCAACTGTAAAGGTTCACATCAAGGCTATCCTGCGTAAGATTCGCGTTGCAAATCGAACACAGGCCGCCATGTGGGCCGTCAATCATCTGTCGTCCAATTCAGCAGATACGACTTGGGCATGATCTGTCGATAAAGTCCCCGTACAACGAGCGTCGGGCGCGCACAGGGGACAGCACTTTTCGGTCTGAGGTCCCGTTTCTTCACATCGTTTGGGTGGCGGACCAATCAGAATGGGCCCGCCTCACTGCAGAATGACTTACTTCTACGCACAGCTGTTAAAGAAAGCCTGTTCAATCTCCAGTTTGGCTGGTTCCTCGCGGTAAGTCGCGGTTGATAACCGTCTTCCGGGAAGCGGCTTCGGCTGGGCATTCCAAAATTTGCTAGGGCAACGGAGCGGGGCGATCTGTGGCAAGTAGAAGCAGCGATGAAGGTGGCGCCTGAGGAAGTAAACCCCTATTGCCAAAGGATATAAAGTTAGCATCAGGCATCCGATGAAATGACCAAGAAAAGAAATGACATTTCGTACCAAAAACAACAATTAAAGATTGTTAAAATGATTTGAATGGGTACTGATTGTCTATAATGAGATTATAAGCTAAACATTGGTAGGGCAATTTTATTATCTGCTCACCGAATCAAGACCAGAAAGGCATCTGCGATGCGGAACACCTACGATCTTGATAGTCTTCCTCATCCTGGGGCATCTTCGGCCAAGGATATTGCATATTCAAGATACATGGAGCTGGCCCGTTCGGTTGAGCCTTCTTCGGCAGACCACGTCGCTGCTCGTTCCATTAAGACGCTTCTCATCGAGCCGAACGCTCTTTTGAGGGAAGGTCTGCGCAGAATTCTCGCGGAAACGGCCTATTCTCCATCCGTGGCAGCTGCGAGCCTCGAGGAAATGGGCACTGTGGCGGGGATCGATAACAGCGCTATCGTCCTCATCATCGATGCAAGCCGCGACCATGACGCCACCTGCCGCCAGACCCGGATTCTGAAAGAGGGTAATCCGAGCGCCAAAGTAGTCATGTTGATCGAGGATTACGATCTTAAGCAGGTGGTTGCCGCCTTTCAGGCCGGAGCAGATGCCTACCTTAAGAAGTCGATATCGCATGAGGTCCTGGTGAAGTCGCTGGATCTCGTCATGCTGGGAGAGGCCATTTTCCCGGGCGCCATTCTCGATCTGCTGCGCGAACGCGATCTCCGGGCCGATCACACCAAGCAAGTGCCGGTTTCGGAGGATTCCCCTGAGGCGAGCCTTCCGGCGAAAGGACTATCCGTTCGGGAGACAGTGATCTTGCGCTGCTGCGGATTCCGATTCAATCCGGACGGGGATTCCGATTTGACGCCGGACAGCATTCCGGAATGAAGCCGGACACCGTTCCGATCAATTACCGGACACTTTCCCCACTCTGATGATCCCCTGGGTCAGCAACTCGGGCATCACCCTCCTCACGTCATCGAGGAGAATGGAATGCCCGCCAAGAGGAAGCTGACCATGAGACAGTTGAGACAGATGCTGCGCCTGGCCCGGGACGGCATCAGCGTGCGTGACATCGCCGAGAGGCTCGGGATCGCGCGCAGCACCGTCCAGGAGAACCTCAAGCGCGCCGAGCAGGCCGGCTTGAGCTGGCCCTTGCCCGGCGACCTGACCGACGAGGCCCTGGAGAACAGGCTTTTCGCCCGCGCCGGCGTCAAGCAGGGACAGCGCCGGCGGCCCGAGCCCCACTGGGCCGAAGCCATCGTCGAATTGAAGAAGCCCGGCGTCACCCTGCAAATCCTCTGGGAGGAGTACCGGGCCGTCCATTCCAACGGCTATGGCTACAGCCGCTTCTGCGAGCTCTTCCGCTCGTTTGAGAGCCGGCTCTCGCCGACCATGCGCCAGGACCATATTGCCGGCGACAAAGTGTTCGTCGACTATTCCGGCAAGAAGATCGCCATCGTTGATTCCGACACCGGCGAGATCCGCCAGGCCGAGATCTTCGTCGCCGTGCTCGGCGCCTCCAACTTCACCTACGCTGAGGCGACCTGGACCCAGTCCCTGCCGGACTGGATTGGCGCGCATGGGCGCATGTTCCGCGTCTTCGGCGGCGTTCCGCGCCTGATCGTGCCGGACAATCTCAAGTCAGGGGTCAACCGGGCCTCGTTCTACGATCCCGAGATCAACCGCAGCTACGGCATGATGGCCGCGCATTACGGCATCGGCATCCTGCCGGCGCGGCCACGAAAGCCCAAGGACAAAGCCAAAGTGGAGAATGGCGTGCGCTTTGCCCAGACCTGCATTCTCGGACGGCTGCGGCACCAGACTTTCTTCTCGCTGGCCGAAGCCAATGCGGCGATTGCCGGCGCGTGCGAGCGCATCAACGATCATGTCGTGCGCCGCCTCGGGGTCAGCCGCCGGCATCTCTTCGAGACGATGGAGCGCCCGGCGCTCGCGCCGCTGCCGGGCGACGACTACGAGTTCGCCGAATGGCGCTTCGTGCGGGTCGGCACGGACTATCACGTCGAGTACGACGGCTTCTTCTATTCGGTTCCGCACGGCCTGATCCGCGCGCAGGTCGACCTGCGGGCCACCAGCCGCACGATCGAGATCTTCCACCGCGGCCAGCGCGTGGCAACCCATCAGCGCCGCTACGGTGGGCGCCGGCACGGCACCGACCCGGACCACATGCCGAGTTCCCATCGGCGCTATGCCGACTGGACCCCGGAGCGCTTCCGCCGTTGGGCGGCGTCCGTCGGCCCTCAGACGGAAGGTCTGATCACGGCTATTCTGGCGCGCCGCCCGCATCCTGAGCAGGGCTTCCGGACTTGCCTCGGGGTTCTGCGCCTGTTGCGCGATCTCGAACCCGCTCGCGCTGAAGCGGTGTCGGCCCGCGCTCTCCAGATCGGGGCGCTCACCTCCAAGAGCATCGCCTCGATCCTGGCCAACCGCCTGGCCGCCCAACCCGCCCGCGACCCCGAGCCCACCGCCATTCTGGAGCACGCCAACCTGCGCGGCCCCGGCTACTTCCACTAAGGAGATCCTGCATGTTGACCCATCCCACTCTCGCTCTGCTGGCCGATCTTGGTCTTCACGGCATGGCCAGTGCCTTCAAGGCTCTGCAATCCCAGCCCGAGGCTCGGGCTCTCGAGCATGGCGACTGGCTTGCACTGCTGCTCGAACGCGAGGCGACGCTGCGCTGTCAGAAGCGGTTTGAGAGCCGGGCGCGGGCGGCCCGCCTGCGCCATGACGCGCATGTCGAGGATGTCGACTTCAGGGCGGCGCGCGGTCTCGACCGCGGGCTCTTTCTCAAGCTGGCCGGCTGCGATTGGATCCGTGAACGACGCGGGCTCCTGCTGACCGGACCAGCCGGGGTCGGCAAAAGCTGGTTGGCCTGCGCGCTGGGCCAGAAGGCGTGCCGGGAGGACTTCTCGGTCGCTTATCACCGTGCCCCGCGGCTGTTTGCGGCGCTTGGTCTGGCCCGCGGGGACGGCCGCTACGCGCGCATGCTCAAGGCGCTGGCCCGCGTGGATCTTCTCATCCTTGATGATTGGGGGCCCGAGAAGCTCGCTGACGATCAGCGGCGGGATCTGCTGGAGATCGTCGAGGACCGGTACGAGCGGCGCTCCACCATCGTGACGAGCCAGATCCCGGTCGACCGCTGGTATGAGATCATCGGCAATCCGACCATCGCCGATGCGATCCTGGATCGCCTGGTCCACAATGCTTACAGGATTGAACTGTCCGGCGAGAGCCTGCGCAAGCAGCGCTCCCCGGCCGCTGCATCATCGTCCGATTGACGACCGGCCAATCCCACTCCACCATCTCCCATGACCCAGGATCAAACGAGGAGAGTGTCCGGCTTCAGATCGGAACGCTGTCCGGAATGAAATCGGAATGGGTGTC
>NZ_QDGA01000064.1 GCF_003347665.1 Microvirga calopogonii | reverse complement strand
ACGCGCGCCGCCTGGGAGATGTGGCAAGCGGGATTGACGCTGCCGTTTCCCTTGCCAGAGGAGTTGCCACCGCTGCGGCTGCTCTTGGTGTGGGACAATCTCACCGGCCATAAGACGCCGGACCTGGTGTTGTGGCTGTGTGCGCATGGCATCATGCCGCTCTACACGCCCGTGGGTGGCAGTTGGCTTAACATGGCGGAATCGATCCAGCGCGTGCTCAAGCGCCGCGCGCTTGCCGGACAGCATCCCCACACCCCTGCGGAGATCGGGAGTTGGTTCGAGCAGACGGCGCGAAGCTGGAATGCCCGGCCCACGCCGTTTGTCTGGAACGGCAAGCGCCGGCAGCGACGACGGCGCGCGTCCCAGGACTCGCTCCATCGGCTCGGCGGCTCCGGAGCTTGTACGCGCCAGCCACTCCCTCAGCACAGAGCAAACGAGCCAGCAAAATGCCAGATCCTACAGCAGACGACCCACTAGGTGAAGCTGGTGAGCCTGATCCATAATGGCGAGGTGGCAAGCGGTCATTCTGGAACGCCCGCCTTGCTAAGCCCTTCAACAAAGACATCGACATGAGCGAAGCGGCTCATTTCCCTTCGCGTCTGGCTGACGCTATACGGTGTGCTTGTGAGATTGTTTCGCCGGCGCAAGTACATCTGCGCTTCGTCGAGCAAGCCGAGATGACCGCAGCAACTGATCAGCGCACCGTATTGACCCAAAAAGTCAGGATGAGACTGAACTGTTTTCCTGAAGTAGATTAAGGCCTCTGAAAACCTCCGTGCCGACATGAGCGCAAGTGCATGGAAGACCGTGTAGATTCCCGCGAATGTATCCAAAGGGCTCATGCGAAGCGCGTGTCCTGTCTCCGAGATTGCATCATCGAACCGCCCGGCTCGAACGAGCGCAAATCCACACATGGCGCGTCCCAGAGCCCAATTTGGGTGTGCATCCAGCGCGGTTTGGATCTGCTCCAAGGCTTGGTCATGATGGCCTGATCGGCTCAGTGTTAGACCTAGCGTCATTCGAGCCCACGGCTCGTCGGGATCGAGAGCGAGAGCATGGCCTGCGACTTCTGCGGCGCCCTCATAGACGGCAGAAACGGCGCTTGCATCGGGTGTCCACTGGTTGAGGGCTTCCCACCACTTCGCCCATGAGAGAACCGCATGAGCTCTGGCATAGGTAGGCTCGCTTTCGATAGCACGATTGAGCAAAAGCTGAGCCTGCTGGTTCTCACTGCGATCAGCTTTGTTGATCAAGGTCAGAGCTCTAATCACAAGACCCCAAACAGCAATGCTCTCGGGGGGCTGCAAAGTGGCCCTGAAGCTCTCCTCCGCATAAAGGTGCGGCTCGATGGTGGCGACGACGCTCTCGGTGATCTCGTCCTGAACGGCGAAGATGTCATTGAGGGGCCGGTCGTACCGCTCGGCCCAGATGTGATGGCCGGTTTCGGCGTCAATGAGCTGACCCGTGATCCGGATGCGTTGACCAGACGCTCTCACACACCCTTCCACCACATACCGAACACCAAGGTCACGGGCGACCTGACGAACATCAACGGCTTTCCCCTTGTATGTAAAGGTGGAGTTGCGTGCAATCACAAACAGCCACTTCAGTCGAGCAAGCGCGGTGATGATATCTTCTGTGATGCCATCGGCGAAGAACTCGGCATCAGGGCTGGGGCTCATGTTGACGAATGGTAGGACCGCGATGGATGGCTTATCTGGCAGAGGGAGTGTTCTCACAGGCGACAACGCCTTGGCTTCCGTTCTGGCGGAGCTGCTTTCATCAAACCTCATCGCAAAAACCTGGATCGGCTCGTCTATATTCTTGACCTGCTGCGAGCCAAGATCCGTAAAGGGTAGCGGCAGGGCCTTCCTGACCTGCCGATGGGCATCTCCTGAAATGCACAGGCCTCCCGGGTCAGCCAGTCCCTCCAGCCGGGCCGCAACATTGACCCCGTCGCCCAGGAGGTCACTCCCTCGGATGACCACGTCACCCACGTGGATACCGATCCGAAATCGCAGGGCCTTCTCGGGCGGGGCTCCCTCGTTCAGGTGTCCGAGAGCCTTCTGGACCTCCATTGCACATTGGACGGCATCGACGGCGGAGGGGAACTCCGCCAGAACACTATCGCCTGCCGTATTGGCGATCCGCCCACCATGTTCAGCGATTAACCGATCCATGATTTCTCGGTGAGAAACGAGCTTTCGGAGCGTCCCGGTCTCATCGTGCTCCATCAGGCGCGAATAGCCTGCCACGTCAGCCGCGAAGATGGCGACCAGCCGCCGCTCGACCTTCTGCTCTAGCCGATCCATGATGGCCTCGGTGCAGTTCCGGAGACGAGTGTGTTACTCGGAGAATGCGTTGTCTAGCCTGCCAACACGATATGCTATACCTCAAGGACAAGCTTCGCCGCATACATTAGTTGTCGTGGGTAGATCGGGGCTGATTGCGGATCGGGATATAATCGCGAACGGTAAAATACCCCGCTTGTCCTGGTACCTACCTGCTGCTTGGTGATCTTTGCTACTGAATGCCGACAGAATGTAAGGTCTGCTCACGAAGCCAATCCCGAAATCGGGATAAGGTCAGCCCCGTGCCAGGACGAGACATTCGCAATTCCAGGACCCTCGACAGCTCAACGGTATGATTGACGCTGCCAGGGCGATCTGGAAGTCTTTCCTTGCGATGGCACGGCTATGATTAGCCATTCCTGAACCGCCGTCGTGCATCGCCTCGGGAAGCTGCGCTGAGAGTGCCCATGGATAGGCGTGATCAGATTAGGAAGATCGTCATCTTCGCAGATGGCACGGGCAACGCCTTCACAAACCAGGAATCGAACATCTGGCGGCTCTACACCGCTCTCGACCTCAAGGGCCCAGACCAAGTCGCGGTGTACATCCAGGGAGTGGGGACGTCCGGCTTCCGCCCCTTCGCCATGTTCGACGCCGCGACCGGTATCGGGGTGCCCTCCAACGTTCGCAAGCTCTATCGCTTCCTGTGTTGGAACTGGCGGCCAGGCGTCGAGATCTACATGTTCGGTTTCAGCCGTGGGGCTTTCACGATCCGCACGCTGATCGGCATGATTGCGAGCCAGGGTTTGCTCCCAACCGAAATCAACGACGCCCCGGTCTCGCGTGCCGAGATGAGGCGCAATGCCAAGGCGGCCTGGCGAGCGTATCGTGCCGAGAAGGTGACCTGGCGCAACAGTTTCCCAACCATCCCGATTGCTCGCGCCATCCGCGACGCCGTCCTTATGATCTATCGTCTTCTTCTCCGACAGCGGAGCTATGCAGCCGTTCGCGCCGCCATGGACCCTTTTAGACAGGAAGTGCGCATCAAGTTCGCTGGCCTCTTCGATACGGTCGAAGCCTATGGGGTCCCGATCGAAGAGATGAGGACGGTGATCGACAAGGTCATCTGGCCGATATCATTCCGCAATCGTGTCCTCAGCGACAAGGTGGATTTCGCGCGGCACGCTCTCGCCCTTGATGACGAGCGCGCGACGTTCCATCCGTTGCGGTTCGACATGACGCATGAGGCCCCCTGGGCAGCCAACGTCCGCATCAAGGAGGTCTGGTTCGCCGGCGTTCACTCGGATATCGGTGGCGGATATCCTGAGGACGCGCTGTCGTTTGTGCCGCTGGCATGGATGATCGAAGAGATCGCCACGACTGCTACCGGATCGGAAGGCGGTTTACGTTTTCTGCCCGGCGCCCTCGACGGCTTCCGCAAACAGGCCTCGCCGCTCGCGCCGATGCATGACTCGCGTCAAGGCTTTGCCGTCCTCTACCGCTATGATCCAAGGCCGATCGCCTCAGGGGCGGAGAGTGGCGGCCCGCCAGTGATCCACCACTCGGTCGCTGAAAAAATGGTGTACGGCACCGAGAATTATGCACCCTTGACCCTCCCCAAGAGCGCATATGCCCTGATGCCGGATGGCACCCGGCACCAGATTTCGGGGTTCGACGCCGAAGATTATCAGATGCGATCCCCCTTGGCGCTCCAACGCCCGGCTGCCGGGATGCCGGCGATCGATGCTGTTCAACAACTGAACGAACCAAATGAAGCTTTCGTCGCCCTGACGCGCGACATGATCTGGTGGCGCAGGGTCGCATACTTTGCGCTGCTCGCCGCAACACTTGTCCTCATCGGTCTTCCGGTCACCGCATCGGTATCAAGCGATGCTCTGGACGCGGTTGTGCGCACCCTCGCATCGGCAGTTGGGCGTGAGGACCTTGCGGCATGGGCGCAGAGAAGGCTTGACGATGCTCGCGACGGTCTGAGTTCGAACCTGACCGATCTGTCCACGACGTTCGGCGGCCTTGTTCCGAGCTACGCAAAGGGCTGGGTTGGAGCTCTTGTGACCCAACCGGTGACATCACTTGCAATCGTTCTCGCGGTGCTCGGTCTCTATCGCTTGAACGGCAACCTGCGTGATCGCATCGCCGACAATGCACGTTGCGTCTGGTTCTTCGAAAAACGCCGTGACGGAAAGGCATCCCAGAAGTCCCCCGAGCGTAAGGCAGAAGAGCCGGGTTATCTCATCACCGTGGCGCGACACCTGAGGCAATCGCGCGCCGCCGCTTTCCTGTACACGATGGCGTCGCGCTACGTTTTGCCAGGAGCCTCGCTCGTCATCCTCGTGGGACTGGCCGCGGCCCTCGTGGGCCGGGCCGTGCTCAATTATCGGTCCGGCGCAGGCGGCGTGTGCAAGGAAACTGCAGCGAAGGACCTGCTGCGCCAACCCAAGGACGGGGTCGCGAATCTGGCGGAGGGCTTCCGCACCAGCAATCCGTGTTGGGGCACCGGTATCTACGTCGACAAAGGCCGCCTCTATACAGTCTGGGTCGAGATGTCCGAACCGTATCTCGACGGTCGCAAGGTCGTAGACATCATGGGCTTCCGCGATCCCTCCCCGATTTATCTTCTCGGGCTGCCGCTCCGTCGCTGGTGGACGGCCGACTGGTTCCAGCCCATTGCCCGGATTGGCAACCGGGGCAATGTGGAGTGGGCGCTGCAAGCCAGCGATGGCGCAACGGCCCCGGAACTGGCCGACGACGCCGAAGTCTTACAGGAGGGTACGTTCCCAATCTGCGGAGGAACATCCGTTTTGGATGGCGCGAAAGTCCAGGAGATTCAAGCCCGCAAGGGCATAAGAAAGAGCTTTGTGTCTCAATTCCAAGCGACTGCGAGCGGTGAGCTCTTTCTCTACCTGAATGACGCCATGACGGCGGTGCCATTTGGGCCACTCGTCACGTGCTTTTATCGAAATAACGGCGGAGCCGCTAAGGTCACAGTCGAGTTAATGCCTCGCCCCCAGCCGCCGTCGCCACAGTTATATGATTTCTCGCAAAATCGCTAACTGAGCGCCGGATTGGCTGCAGGTCGAACGTGCAATGGGTGGCAGGATGGCGCTTGTTGAGCATCACAGTCATTCTGTCGGGCGCTGCTTCCGGCCTTGGCACACGATAATATGGGTTCGAGAATCGATGTGCAGCTGACCGAGCTTACCGGGAGCCCTCGGCTAGAAGGGTTGCCCTCAGCCTGCCAGTGCTAAAGGGCTGCTTCCGGTCAGTATTTTACATTCCGGTAGCTCAACGAAAATCGGCTATGACTGCCGAAGCGGACCAATCGCTAACGTCTCAGGAGTGCCAGGAGCTGCCATTAGCGGAACCCACAACGAATGGCTTATTCCGACCCTTCACGGATATTCGAAAGTTCCGGGTCTGGTGGATCCACCGACCATAGGCTTTTAGCAGCGATCGCTTCTTGCCGAACTGTGAGGCACTCCCCTTGTTCGGCGCTACGCCTGGAAGCGAGCGATGTTCTGACGTCATTACAGCGACAGCTAATCTAGGGGGCGTTCGCATTCCTGACGGTGATGATCGACCCTTTGTGAAAGATCTCACAGATTAGTCTTTGCAAAGTCGGCCAAAGTGACCGTTCGCCGTCGGAGAACATCCTCGGCGGAAGCGAGCAGGCCTTCTGGAAAGGACATCTCATGAGTGGCTACAATCTACTTTACGAATCGAGCACCAACGAAATGCCGCCCAGCGGCGGAGCGCCGGCAATTGCTGTGGGGGAACCCAATCCGGGAGCACCCATACCGGTGGAACCGAACGGCGGTCCTGGCGGTGACGTGGGTCCGTTGTACGGCGGGAATCCGTTGTCACACCTGTTGGAGGATCTCTCGTCCTGGTTCCCTCACGGCAATGACCATGGCGGCGGCTATCCTCCCTTTTATGCAGCGCCTCCCGCTTCGGGAGATGGACCCTACATCATCCCCGGTTATGGCGAAGCCTCTCCCGGCCACGGCGACGGTCTGGACTGGTGAGACAGTTCGGAGCGTCGCTGGGGGAACGCTGCGACGCTCCAAGTTGGTCCACAAACCCTCAACAAGGGGCGAGCCGAGTGGCCTATATTATGGGTTGCTGCAAAAAGGCTTTAGCTTCGGTCCTCGATCGCGGCCGCAAGCAGTGCGATCGGTACGCGGTAGGGCGAGCAGGACACGTAGTCGCGCTCGACCGACTGGCAGAAATGGATCGACGCCGGATCGCCACCGTGCTCGCCGCAGATTCCGAGCTTGATGCCCTTGTGCGTTGCCTTGCCGCAATCGGCCTCGCGCTTCACCAGCTCGCCCACCCTTCCTGATCGATCGTGACGAATGGATACGCCGGCGGCAGAAAGACGACCGTGGTGATCCGGGTGGAGTGTATGAGAACGAGGTGACTCATCAGGATCCGAGGTTGCCTTTCTATCAGAACAGCAGGCTCACGAGAACTCCCATAACGGCATCGTAACCGTCCGAGTCCGCATCTTGCCAAGCCGCTCCGAGAACCTAGGGTCAAGGAGTGTAACCAACCCCGGGGAGGAATGATGCTTCATATCGGTGACAACAGAATGGTCCGGCAGTTCCGGGCTGAAGAGGTCTTCCCAGAGACCTCGCGCCGCGGATTCCTGAAAGGGCTGGCCTGCGCTTGCTGCGCCCTTCCAGTCTTCAAAACACTCCCGGCCGGAGCTGCTGCGAATGCACAGGCTGCCGCGGCTCGACCGATCCATGCAAAACTTGATGAGGCCGCGAAGGTTGTCGAAGCCAAAATGATCGCCTGGCGTCGAGACATCCACCAGAACCCGGAACTTGGTAACCAGGAAACCCGGACGGCCGCTTTGGTCGTAAAGCACCTCAAGGATCTCGGATACGAGGTTAAGGAAGGTGTGGCCAAAACCGGCGTTGTCGCGGTCCTGAAAGGCGAGGGCGGACCCGGCCCGGTCGTAGCCCTAAGAGCCGATATGGACGCCCTCCCAGTCAGTGAAGAGGTTGACCTGCCGTTTGCTTCGAAAGCCCGCACGAAGTGGGAGGGGCAGGATGTAGGCGTCATGCATGCCTGTGGTCATGATTGCCATGTGGCCATCCTGATGGCGGCTGCCGAGGTCCTTGCGCAGCATAAAGCTGAGCTTAAAGGGACGGTCAAACTGCTGTTCCAGCCGGCCGAGGAGAAACTGCCCAACGGCGAAATCGGTGGCGCAAGACTGATGGTCGATGAAGGCGCTATGGAGAACCCAAAGCCGGATGCCGTCTTTGGCCTCCACGTGACCAGTGCGGTGAGCGTCGGATCGATCGGATATCGGGCTGGTGCCGTGAATGCGAGCTCGGATGGCTTCCGGCTGATCGTCAATGGCAAGCAGACCCATGGAGCCATGCCCTGGAACGGCGTTGACCCGGTCGTCGTCGGATCGCAAATCGTCTCTGCCCTCCAGACGCTCGTAAGTCGCGAAACCGACCTCACGAAGCAGGCTGTGGTCCTCAGCGTCAGTACCTTCCATGCTGGCGTCCGGTACAACATCATTCCGGACAAGGCAGAGATGTCCGGTACCCTCAGAACCTATGATGAGAACACCCGCCAACGAATCCAGCGGCGAGTGAAGGAGGTCGCGGAAGGCGTCGCATCCAGCATGAACGCGTCCGCGGAGGTGATCTGGGAAGCCAACGGATATCCCCCCATCATGGCAGATCCGGATCTGGTCGCGAAGATGGCGCCCAGCCTGGTGCGGGTTGCCGGAGACAAAGCTCAGGAAGCAGAACGCAGCTCGGCAGGCGAAGACTTCTCCTACTTCGCGCAAAAGGCCCCGGGAATGTTCTTCTTCGTCGGCATCACCCCTGAAGGAGTGGAGAACGCCGCTCCAAACCACTCCCCCAGGTTCAAGGTCGACGAAGCCGGCCTGATCACCGGCCTTCGAGCCATGCTCCACATCGTAGCCGACTACACAGGCACTGGAGCTGCCTAGACGACGGATCACATCAGTAACAAAAGGGCGGCGAGCAATCGTCGCCCTCGTCACTTTTAACGGAGGACGATCGGGTCCAGAGTTGTAATCTGAGCCTATCATTGAGCATGTTGGCGTGAGCCTCCGAGGCTTTGGAATCTCCCGTTGACTGCCAATGAAAGAAGGATTCGGGGTGTCCCCTGCTCTCCTCCACTCCGGATAACGCAATGATCTTCTTGGCTTTGATACGTGGCTAAACACAGATGGTTTGTTGGTCGGCTAGTCTCAACCTATTTCAAATTGAGGCAACGTTTGTGAGCCGGAATCTCGGGCTAACTGCCTAAAGCCAATGCGAATCTCAGGATATGTGCCAAACTGTCGTCTCAGAGCTCAAGCTAAGTTACGGAAATCATTAGATCCCCTGTCTCACCCCGAAATGTCCAGTGACACTGATCAAACATCACAGACGATCAGCGCTATCCTATCGCCAAAAGGTCGGAACCATTGTGACATTTTAACTTTGCGGCTACATCGAAGAGGTGTTGCAAAATTTTGACAAGAAGTCGGTGGCTGCGGGACCTCGCCACACGCGATCGATGTTTCCGCCGTATTCCGCGTTCTTGTGGTTGGATCAGCGGCTGACGCGCCAGATCCGACCGGCACCGTTGCATTAACCTCGGCCGTATAGCGAGGAGCGGTTCATCAAGGATCCGCTCCCGTGNGTTGAGATCATCCTGCTGTGCGTGCGCTGGTACTGCAAGTACGGGATCAGCTACTGCGATCTGGCCGAGATGATGTCCGAGCGCGGTGTCAGCGTTAATCCAAGCACGATCTTTCGTTGGGTCCAACGCTATGCTCCGGAGATCGAGAAGCGGGTGGGCCCCTACCAGGGACATCGTTCAGGCTCATGGCGAGTGGACGAGACCTACGTCCGCGTAGGGGGCAAGTGGAAGTACCTGTTTCGTGCGGTCGACAAGCACGGTCGGTTGATTGCCTCCATGCTGTCCGGCCGGCGTGATACCGGAGCGGCGTATCGCTTCCTGCGCAAAGCCCTGCGAGCGGTGAGTGACTATCCTCCTTCATCCATCACGACCGACAAACTGGCGTCGTATCCCAAGGCGATCCTGCGCCTGCAGAACGAAGGGCTTCTGCCGAACGATGTGGTACACCGCACCTCGAAATACTTGAACAACATCCTTGAAGCGGATCATGGCGCGCTCAAGCGCGTGATCCGTCCGACACGCGGCTTCCAGAGCATGAAAACCGCCGCCGCAACTCTGACTGGCTTCGAAGTCATGCGCATGATCCGCCGCGGTCATTACAACAAGCGGGGATGTCGAGCGACAAGCGAAATTCGTCTGATCAATCAGCTCTTCGGTCTTGCGGCCTGAGCGGCCCGTTAAACTGGGTCCGTTATGCCGTTTTCAAGTTACTGCAACGGTGCCAGTGGCGCTGGTGCAGAATCCAGGAGGCGCGCATGGGCGAGTGGAAGACGGTCTATGAGGACGAAGTTGAGGAGCGCTCGGTCACCCTCAAAGTCTACGGGAGTGAAGATGACGAGGAGGATGACGGCCCAGTAGTCCGCGTGACAGTCGCACCCATTGGCGCCGGGCCAAAGCCCGCTGCCGGACCAGATGCGGACGACAACTCCATCACCTTGGACCCTGATGCCGTTGAAGATCTCGAAGAGGAGTTGCTTGAGATCGGCTTCAGCCCCGAGGCGGCCAGATGGATCGTCAGTAAGGTTCCAGAGTGAGCTGCTCGGCAACCGTAAACGAGGGGTAAAGGCGTCCTATCCGTTCCATGCTCATTGCGCATGGTAGGGGCGACCACTTTTGGGTTTGTCGCAGCCCGAGCGCGCTGTAGATGACCCCTCCTCCGCCACGGCCTCCCGATGGTGGATATCCTCCCTGAACTCAGCCGCCGCTCTTTGGGTGGTCATTTTCCTCGCTGCCCGTGCGTGGCGCCTTCGCGCGTGGGCTGGCTCATCGTTGAGGTTGCGTCATGTTTTTGTCAGTTGTTCTTTCAGGCCTCCGCCGCTGGCTGCGTGCGCGTGAAACGGCCCGACAGTTGATGGCCCTGTCTGACCGTGAGTTGTCCGACATCGGCGTCGCCAGACACGACATCGCTCACGTGGCACGGCAAGGCGACTGAGCCCTGAACCGAGTGCCGCGGCGACTGATGAATTGGGTGAGGGTCAAGGATGGCAGTGCATCCGTGCCTGTCCTTGACCCTCGGGCCAAGTGGCCACAGGGCTCATCTAAAGTGGCTCGATGACGGCCTCATGACGCTGCTGCGACTGATCCTTGGGAGCAATCGGGTGAGGAGAAGTGAACAGCCTTCCTCGCACGATCAGGGCACATGGCATCCTCTAGGACCTCGACTCCTCAGAGATGGCGGAGTGCATACCTTGGAGCCATCCAGCGATGTCGGATGAATAGTGCGCCACCTCCATGACGAGCAGCGCAAGGTCTTCATCCGACGAGACCCGGGCACCCTTCACTCCTGAGAGGATCTTCATGACCTCTTTATCGCGCATGGGCTCCGGAGGATCTGCGGCCCAGCCGATGCTGGCCTTGTTGATAGCTAGCTTGAAGCGCTCCCCACGCAGGAAGCGGGCATCAACAATCCACCCGTTCCCGCTCGGGCTCAGGTCGACGACGGTGAGCGATGGAGCTCTAACGCCGACCTCGGGCATAGGGTGTCTATCGGACACCTCCAGCACTTCCCGCAGCCCTTCAATGAACTGTTCGATGCTCATCGCGGACCGGGCCAGCGTCTCCATCCCGTAGATGACCTGGTTGAGGCTGGTGAACGGATAGTCCGGTTCACCGACTCTGTCGGTGCTCCATTGGAAGATAGACGACAGCCTCTCGGCGAGCTCACTGTCATTGGGTGCCACGCTGACGCTCTTGCCGTTTCTGCCGGTTGCCACCGTCACCGTCATGCCATCCGGGAACATGATCCGGAGCATGAGGAGATCGCCCTCGATGTGCTTGGTTGTGAGCGCCACTGGATGCCTCCTTTCGCCTCATATCCCGACAGTGACGGTTTAACAGTCAATCGGAGCCCTGGACAACACGGGTTCATCTGGGGGTTCGGTAGCTTGCCCACACCGTTGCAAGCCGCGGCCGATCCATCTTTTAGCGTGTCATCTGGTAGCAGTGAGCAAAAATCGATTGCCTTCCGGCTGGTGAGCCCTAGGTGAAAAGACCCGAAGACGACACCAATTGCGCTACAAAGTATTGGCGATATGACGAATCCAGCCATGCAAGGGAAAGACGAGACTGAGGATACTAGTCAGGCCAGCACGCCTCAACTTGATAGGCCTGAAAAGTTGGCTCAAGCGGCAGCCACTGCGGCCCAGGCGAAGCAATGGCGGGCACGCAAGAAGGGCCTGCAGCAGCAAGATGAGCCCTCGGCGGTGCGCAACCTCAGTCATGATGCGCAAGCGAGGGCTCGCGCTGAAGAAGCGATGCGTCTGATGATGGCGAAACCACACAGCAAACGCCGGAGCCGATGACGATCAGTTTTGCATCACTCATCATGGTCAGCCCCATAACTATTCCAAAGCATGCATCGATTGCGCTCGTCCTCTCAGATGCTTGAATTGAGAGTCTGATAGGCTCTCGCTCATCATGGTCGCGCCACGTCGCCCGTCGAGTATGGCGGACCAGCACAACAAAGGAGTATCGAAATGACAGATAAGAAGCCAAATCCGGCGCTGATGAAGCCGTTGCAACCCTCGAATGAACTCGCGGCGGTGGTCGGGTCCTCGCCATTGCCCCGCACGGAAGTGGTGAGCAAAGTGTGGGATTACATCAAGTCCAACAATTTGCAGAACCCCGAAAACAAGCGGGAAATCCTTGCGGATGAGAAACTTCAGGCTGTATTCGGCGGCAAGAGCAAGGTCAGCATGTTCGAGATGAACAAGCACTTCGCTCAGCATCTCTCCTGAGCTTTTATTGTTCGGACCACTTGGAGTGGCTGTGAACGAATTGTTAAGCTTGGCCGTTCCAACATGCCCCTAACGGGCACGTTGCCTATCAGCTCGCACAATCTCCATAGCTCCCAATGCTTGGAGCTGGCCCTGGTTGAGAGCCCTTACCCTCTCAGCCGACTCGCCTTTGTTGACACTGCCACTGTCGCGACAGGTGGGTCAGCCAACGAGCACGTTGGAGTTTGCCAAAGCGGGTTTGGCAAGGCAGAACGTCCGACTTAGAGATGAAAACTGTGCCATCGGGTCCGTTCCCCTGTTGTGATCCCACGAGCAGCATGCGTCAGCGGCTCGCCCAACTAAAGTCGGAATGATTGGCCATCTGCTTTTCGCTAAAAGCGCTGCACTGGCCTTGGACCACCGGCACAAAAAAGCCGGGCTCGAGGCCCGGCCAAAGTAGAGGTCCGACAAAAGTCAGAACCTTCCAGAGGGAACGGCTGAGACGGCAGCGCCGGGAGGAAGTAGGCGGTGCCGCGTTGAATTCAGCCACTGCTGATATCGACGGCATCACGCTTCTTTGCAATGCAGCATGCCTCATGAAGGGGCTGCACTAAGAACATGGCTTGGCCATCTGGTGCGGATGCGGATCCTGTCAGGAGCACCCCTGCCCCATCAAAGCCCCGGCTTCTGCTCACCTTATCGAGACGCTGGATGGAGGCGTCGCTTCCAACGCTCAGATCGCGGAAGTTGCACAGCTTCGGCCAGTCGCTTGGTCCGCCTGCGCTGGATCGCTGCCGCTGAAAGCGGCATTGAAGCCTCAAGGATCACTGGCGCTGGCACCCGCTCCGGTTGTGATGCTGACTCAGGCTGCATCACACGTTCAACGGCTCTGGGCTTCCTCTTCCGAGGCTTCCGCTCCTTCTTTGAGCGTTCACCCAGCGCGGGGGGGACCTCATCGATGGGCGCTGTACCCGCTGCAGCATCAGCCATGTCGGTCTGCGCCGCAGCGTCAGCAGCCATCGGGACAGTCAAGTGTGGCCCTGCTGGGGCCTCCGATGAGGCTGCGGGCCAATCGAGTTCCATCTGCTCCTGATTGTCTTTGTGTAAAGAACGCCGGCGGCCGACAGGCTCAACAGGCTCTGGGCTGTTCCAAACAGGCTCGACGATGCTCGGCAGAATGCGCGGAGCGGGAGCTGCTTCGGTCGGCGCTTGAGACTCTTCCTTTTGGACGATCTCGCTTGGGTACTGTCAACTTAACGCCTGATCGGCCCAGCTGCCGCAAGTGCAGCCCTCAAGTCAGCCCAGATCAGCCTACGAGGGCAGTACCAGTCGCATCGCGCCAGGAATCGAAAGCGCGGTCGCGAGCAACGCGGTACTCACTGGCAGACAGATAATGACGGCAGAGTTGGAAGTGATTGTGGATCGGAGTGTGAGCAGAGAGAAATTGCTGGGCCTGCCGGGCTGATTTGAACTGCCTCATGTGGCGTTCCCGCCGTCGGGTGGGCTGGTGTGAGACCTCGCAGCGATTGTTGAGATACCGACTCTGCCGATGTTCCACGCCCGGCAGGATCTCGCGCTTGGCGGCACCATAGGATCCGAGTTTATCGGTCACGAGTACCCGTGGCACGGAGCACAAGCCCTGCAGCAGCTTGCGGAAGAAGCGCTTGGCCGCCTTTGTGTTGCGGCGACTCTGAACCAGCACGTCGAGCACGTTGCCGTGCTGATCAACCGCTCGCCAGAGATAGTGCAGTTTGCCCCTGATGCGAACGAACACCTCGTCCAGAAACCATTTGTCGCCGGGTTGCGGTCGGCGCCGCTTCAGGGACTTGGCATAAGCCCGCCCGAAGCGTAGGCCCCATTCACGGATGGTCTCGTAGCTGACCTCGATGCCCCGAGCGGCCAGGATCAATTCGACTTCCCGCAGGCTCAGGCTGAAGCAGTGATACAACCAGACCGCCTGGTTGATAATTTCGGCCGGGAAACGAAAGCCACGGTACGGATTGGGGGTCGTGCTCATGCCCGAGACCCTGCCACAGACCCGATCTCTGGCCAACCTGATAGTACCCCTACCGACCACAGCTGCCGCTCCACCGCCGTCAATAGGCTGTTGGCTGTCGCCGGCCCCAAAACCGAGGCCCCGTTCATCGGGAGAGTTCATAACGATATACCAATGAAGGTTGAGTAGCGTTGCAGTCCAAGTGCCGCTAGCAGCTTTGGGCGAAATGGTCGCTGGGGCAGGTCTGCCGCGGAATGCTCCTTTTGTCGTGTGGAACCGAAAGCAACCGCTAAGGCTTAACGACAATGGTTCATTGCGCCGGGGGCACATGGCAGAGGATGAAGTTGAGGCTGTTGCGGCCGAGCTTGCAAGAGCAGGCGGCCTGTCATGGCATGCGGGGAATGAGCAGGGTCCCCTGAAACTCGTCATGAACCGGTACCGCGACCGAGCCCGTCTCGCCATTGCCGCCCTCGAACGCGTTCGGGCGGCCAAGCAAAACGGCGCTCCTGCACCAGATGCCGGTGAGCCGCTCGATACAGGCGCAATCGTCATCTCTGAAGACTCTTTGTCCGATCGTCTCGCCGCTGGCCGTCTCGTCCTGTACCGACCTCCGGGAGACCGGAGAACCTACCCGTGCCGGATTGAGAGCGTGGAAGGAAGCCGCGCTTACCTCGTTCCCACACTCCCGACCTGTACCGGCTGGGTGGAACTCGACACTGTCTCATACCCAACAATCCAGTAAGACGGGCCAGAACGTGGCAACCATCATCAAAGGCAAGCCGATGTCGACTGAGGGTCTTGGCGCCAGCATCCCGTCAGCGGGTTCCTGGCACGAGGCCTCGCCGGCTCAGTCAGTTCCAGCCCGCTACTACTTCAACCTCACGGATGGCGATGACCGGATTCCTGATGAAGAAGGCATCGTGGCGTCCAGCATCCAGGCGGCAGTGGTCTCCGCCTTGGAAGCCGTCGAAGAGCTTCGTGCCCAGATGCCCACAAGTTCCGACGAGTGGCGGGGATGGCGCCTGGAGATCGTGGATGGCTTTGGGCGAGCCGTCCAGGTGATCCCGCTGGACACACTCTCCGCTCATTGATCAATCTGGGACGAGCCGCTGTAGTAACTACGCCCAGATATGGAACATCAATGAGCCCCTGCCCTTTGGGCTCTCACTGGCCATAAGTTCTCCTGAACTCTGCCGTGAGGGTGCGCTCGAGTTCCCGTGTCAGGGGTGCAGGGTTGGCGCGGTTCCAGGCGCGCTGATGCCGCTGAATGAAGCGCTTCCGGCTGCGCTTGACCTCGCTTGGAAGGTGAGCCGCCAGAGGCACGAAGCTGCGACGCAGTTGAAGCTCCGTTCTCTTCCTGGACGGGAGAGCAGCCTCCGCGGCTTGCGCAGCGGCGATGTCGTCCGGCGTTGGGTCTGGATGGCGCAAGCGCGCGTCCTCCTCGATCTGGAGGAAGGCCCTCTGCTGCACCGCCTAGTGATCGTTCAAGCCGGGAGCATGTTTGAGCAGGTAGGCCTCGCATGCCTCGTCCCAGTCTTCCTGCCTGTGCCTCATCAACGGAGCCTGCGTGCCCGGACTGTTCGTCATGGAGTGATAGCCTTTCCGACGTTTGTTTTACCAGGAGGAGGAGGCAAATTGCGGCGGGATTGGACAGTTCTCCACTTCCAATGGGCATGCGGGATCAACTCGCATCGCCGCGGCTCAGTGCCGACGAGCCTGCACAAAGTAGGCTGGAACGGTGGTCTCTCCGAGAGCCTTGCACGCCTCCAGCCGATGCAAACCCTCGATCAAAACAAACCGCTGCCCGTCAGGACGCACGAGAATGGGAGCTTCCTGCCCCTTTTCCATCATGCTCTCGGCCAAAGCCTCAACCTTCTTCAGGTCCAGGGTTTGTCGGCGCTTCACAGGCACATAGACATCGTCAATCGCGAGGGTCTGCTTCTTCATTACCATCCCAACTGCTCCTGCACGGTGTCACGTCAGCTGAAGCTTATCTCCAGCAGGCTGGCTTGCCTAGGAACACGTTGCGCCAGCACAAGCATGAGCCAATCCCCCGAGGCCGGGACGATGATACTGGGTGTTGATCGTCAGATGTGTTGATGTTCCTGATTGCCTTCGAGAAAGCCGGGCTAACCGTTCCCGGATTCGGTTAGACAGGCGCGGACGTCTACAGATTACGCGCTCCAGGGATGATACGTCTGAGGCGATGGGTCATGCCAGTCGATCGTCATCGATGCGGTCACGGTGCAGACCCGCTAGTTCTGCTCGTCTCTCACCTCTATGACAACATGGCTAGTATCACTCTTTGCCAGCCAGTCTGTTCCAATCTCGGCGGCCGAGCGTGCCGCTCCCTGTACCGCAGCGTCGAGGCTGTTATACCCAGAGCCCTCGTCATCCCGCGCGATTTTCCTCTCGTTCATGACATCGAAGTAATAGCGGGCCACGGTACTCTCCTCCGGATCGGCCCACATTGCTTTACCTTCTGGGCGAACCTGTTGGATCTCTTCGGAGGCGCGGCAGGAACGTCGCCTGCCGCTGACCCGCTCTTCAATCGACCTAACTCTGTTTTCCACTTTGCTTGACGATCACTGGCACGATCATATCGCCCCAATAACCCGCTTCAGAATGACAGCGTTTGACCCTCTGCAGTTCGATGGATAGGCCATGGTTGACGCAGTTCATCACCGCTTCGTTCACGCGATGGAGTTCATTGGCAAGGATCCGGATGGCGCCCTCTTGATCAGGAGACATTGAGTTGGCAGCGTCTTCGAACCGGCTTTTGAGGTGTGGCTTTTCAGAGATCGTCATGTGCTTCACTCCTGTTAAAGTAAATGGCAGACTGCAGCATCTCTTCTACCGAATGACCTGCAGCCTCTGTGGTTAGAGTGCGGCAAACCGCAGGCTCGAGTTGCAATCGACGGGCGGCGGTACAGATCGCAGCTCGGCCCGCGGCACAAGTCTAGCCGAACTGGTTCATGGTGTTGTGAGCACCACCCGCCTTGAGGGCAGCCTCACCTGCAAAGTACTCCTTGTGGTCGTCACCCATGTCAGAGCCGGCCATGTTCTGGTGCTTGACACAGGCGATGCCCTGGCGGATTTCCTGGCGCTGGACGTTGCGCACGTAGCCGAGCATGCCTTCGCTGCCGAAGTACTCCTTGGCCAAGTTGTCCGTGGACAGCGCCGCCGTGTGATAGGTCGGCAGGGTGATCAGGTGGTGAAAGATGCCAGCCCGCTTCGCACCGTCGGCCTGGAACGTCCGGATACGCTCGTCAGCTTCCTTCGCGAGTTCAGTGCCGTCGTAGTCCACGCTCATCAGCTTGGCACGGTCGTACTGCGACATGTCCTTGCCGGCCTTTTCCCAGGTGTCAAAGACCTGCTGACGGAAGTTGGTGGTCCAGTTGAAGGACGGGGAGTTGTTATAGACAAGCTTCGCGTTCGGGATGACCTCGCGGATGCGGTCGACCATGCTGGCGATCTGCTCGACATGCGGCTTCTCGGTCTCGATCCACAGCAGGTCGGCACCGTTCTGCAGCGCGGTGATGCAGTCGAGCACGCAGCGGTCCTGGCCGGTGCCAGGGCGAAACTGGAACAGGTTGCTCGGAAACCGCTTCGGCCGCAGCAGCTTGCCGTTGCGGTTGATCACCACGTCGCCGTTGACGCAGTTCTCCGGCGTGATCTCCTCACAATCGAGGAAGCTGTTATAGAGATCACCGATATCGCCGGGCGTGCGGCTGAAGGCGATCTGCTTGGTCAGGCCTGCACCCAGCGAGTCGGTGCGGGCGACGATCAGGCCATCATCGACCCCGAGCTCGAGGAAGGCGTAGCGGATGGCGCGGATCTTGGCGAGGAAGTCCTCGTGCGGAACGGTGACCTTGCCGTCCTGGTGGCCGCACTGCTTCTCGTCAGAAACCTGGTTCTCGATCTGGAGGCAGCAGGCGCCGGCCTCAATCATCTTCCTGGCGAGCAGATACGTCGCTTCCGCATTGCCGAAGCCCGCATCGATGTCGGCGATGATCGGCACGACATGGGTCTGATAGCTGTCGATGGCACTAACGATCTCTCGCTCCTTGATCGAGTTGCCACTCTGGCGAGCGGCATCAAGATCACGGAACAGAAGCCCGAGTTCACGGGCATCGGCCTGTCGCAGGAAGGTGTAGAGCTCGTCGATCAGCGCGGGAACGCTGGTCTTCTCATGCATGGACTGATCGGGCAGTGGGCCGAATTCCGAGCGCAGGGCAGCCACCATCCAGCCGGAGAGGTAAAGATATCGACGCTGGGTCGAGCCAAAATGCTTCTTGATCGAGATCATCTTCTGCTGGCCGATGAAGCCGTGCCAGCAGCCCAGGGATTGGGTGTAAAGCGAGGGGTCAGCGTCATAAGCCGCCATGTCCTCGCGCATGATCGTGGCGGTGTAGCGCGCGATGTCGAGGCCGGTCCTGAACCGGTTCTGCAACCGCATGCGGGCGACTGATTCCGGATCAATGCCGTTCCAGGTGCTTTGGCCTTCAATCAGCATCTGAGACTGCGTGATCTGATCTTGGTACGTCACGATCATGTTCCTCGTTTCTGTGAAGGTTGAACGAGGAAGTAGCGGGCGTGTTCAGGACCGTGAAGGCAAGTTAAGGTCCAGGTGTCAATCTTTACAAGATGTCTGATGTAAAGCTGTAAATTATTTACAACTGCTAACAAACCTTTGTGTCGTGCTAAGTCTCTGATTTTCCTCGCTGGATGTCGTCGTATTGATTGCGATCTTTCTAAACATCTGGTTTTTCATGAAGAATGATGAGCCTAAAGGCGAAGCCAGCCTTGCGGGTTTGGAGGAGCGAAACGCTTCTCCTCTGGTGACAATGCGAGTGTCACTTTTTTACAATTCAGTGAGATTTGGGTCAGCTGGTTGCTGATTCACAATCCCAGGGTGAGTGGGCCCATGTTGATGTCACCCACAACGACACCTTAGCGGCTCGAAAGGCGCAGCGCCCGTCTGTGCACAGCTTGCCATCGAGCAAGAGCGCGGGCGGAGCGCTGTCGATGTCTTCGCGCCCGTTGACCATTCTCTTCGTGCTCGCCTGGACATCGGCATCTTCCGGGGCCAAGAACTCAATCGCATAGGGCTTCCGCAGCCCTCCGCATCTCTCTGCACCGATGGCTTCGATCATCTCGGCCGCCAAGCCAGACGAAGCGGACACCCCAGCGATAAGCCCGAAAGCGGGAGCGCTTGCTCGCAGATGATGCAGCATCACCTCAGCTCCTCCAATCAACGCCTCTGACGCGCAGCCAGCATGGTAGCACCTCCTCACGGCCCAAGCCCTTGTGTCGCGCTAATCGTCACCACTGGACAGCTGACACTCGCCCTTCATGTGGCGCGCGATGGCTGTCATTGCGTCATCGAGAGACGGGAAGTTGGCCGTCGCCATTCCAGCCAGCCTGGAGTCTCGGGGTGCATCAACGACAAACAGCGACGGAGAGGCTTCGGTGATTGTCCCGAGCGGCCGCCCCAGTCGATCGCTCAGCATCCAGGTCCCTGCTGATTTGATTGAAGCCAGTGTCACCACCACATCCATGGTAACTTCTCCGCTCGACGCAGAATAATGACATTTGTCTTGCGTGGAGACGCAGGCTGTCAAGCAATGTCCCGACAGAGCCACACGAGACTGATGTCAGAGGCCCGGCCACTACAGGACATTGCCTAAGCGGTGTCAGCACGGGTACCGGATTTTGTGACGCTGTGCTGAGCGATGAGATGGCCGCAATGACGATGACGGCCAGTAGGATAATCCACCCGCAGTTCATGGTACCCCGCTGGATGCTCCAGCATCACTGGCCGGAGGAACACTGGAATTCGCAGGCGGAGTCTGTGCCCATGCAGAGGATAGAAACAGGACGAAGAATCCGATCGACGCTGTAAGTTTGCTCAGGGATGTATCTCCGGTTGAGGAGGTGCAGCGCCGCCATCCCTGCCTATTGCCAAGCTGCCTGCCATAGCGAACGCATCGTGATCGGGCGTGTTCCTAGGCAAGCTCCCATGTGCCGGATAAGCTTCGAGAGACCATGACAGGGGCTGGAGCGGCCGCGATGATGAAGAGGCAGACATTGGCAATCCACGACATCTATGTGCCGGTACAGCGGCGGCAAACCCTGGATCCGCAGAAGGTTGTGGCCTTGGCAGAGAGCATGATGGAAAAGGGGCAGGAAGTGCCAATTCTCGTGCGGCCTGACGGCCAACGGTTTGTCCTGGTCGAGGGCCTGCATCGGCTGGAAGCCTGCAAGGCTCTCGGAGAGACCACCATCCCGGCTTACTTGGTGCAGGCGCGGGAGCATTGATCGGCGCGGTGATGGAGCGGGATCGGGACAGCTCTGTCTCGGGGCTTTGGCCCGAGCGGCACAGGGTCGGGGCAGATCGCGCTCAAATCGAGGCCGCGGCCCTTTGCAAGTGGCTCGGTGCCCGGCCCTGAAGAGCTTGAGGGTCGACAGGAGCGGAGGGGGCCGCCCGATCCTGCCCTCGCGTCTATCAGTCCCTGAAGCAGAGCCTTGTAACGGGCATCATGCCAGCCTATCGTTCCAGCATCGACATTGGCCGACGACTGAGCTGCTGCGCTGACCGAGCATCCGCACGGACGACCTCCCCAAGCATCGATACTCATCGAGCCAAGGCGCTGATGCATCTTGGCCTCACCTGATCATGAACAGGGAAAGGACCTCATCATGCCAACCGGCACAGTTAAGTGGTACAATGAAACAAAGGGCTATGGCTTCATCCAGCCTGATGCTGGCGGCAAGGACGTCTTCGTTCATGTGTCCGCACTTGAGCGCGCGGGCCTGCGTGGTCTCGCTGAAGGGCAGAAGGTCTCCTACGAGATCGAGTCCGACCGCCGCACCGGCAAGGAGTCGGCATCGAACCTGAAGACGGCCTGATCAAGCCCTCTGATCCCCCATTTTGCAACAGAGGCCGTCTCAGCTAAGGCGGCCTCTGCTTTTTTGCACGCTACACCGCCTGGTGCGTCGAGCCAAGGAAAGGAACACGAACATTGGCCCGCAAGAAGTCTAAGCCCGTTGAGAGCGGTTATGCCCTCTTCGACGTTCTGTATGAGGATGGCTCCCGTAGTTCCAACCGCCGGGTTCCACGCTCTCTTCTGGGCGGGCTTGACGGCGATGAACCGGCCCGTAGGGCGATCGAGGAGCAGGACAACGCCATTGCCGAGAAGGCCGGCTGGCCCCACATTCCGATCAAGAAGATCACGCGTTCACCCACTTAGCGTGAACCGACTTCCGCGCAGGAACTTCCAATCGTGATCATAATCATTCCTGGTGAGATCATCCGATTTCGAACTCTCATCAGGATTTTTCTTAGTGAGCTGTGGAAGTAAATCTTGCCAGGAAGTCACATTCTTTCACCATTCCCAAGCGGCCTCTTGCAATAATCTGATTAGCCCCTATATCTCTATTATCGACTTTGGCCGGACAATCGGGCCGTTTCGCTGTTGGCAATGCCAGGCGCACGTTCGGACTCTCTCCAAACCATCGACGAACCGAGCTGAGGCCGCACTTCCGTGTGCCTTCGCTCACGTGCATCTGCATCAACCGCGAAAGGTTATCCCCATGATCATGGGCACCGTGAAATTCTACAACGACATGAAGGGCTTCGGCTTCATCCAGCCGGACGACGGCAGCAAGGACGTCTTCGTCCACGCCACCGCGCTCGAGCGCGCCGGCATGCGCAACCTCGTCGAGGGTCAGAAGGTCTTCTTCGACACCGCTGAGGACCGCCGCAGCGGCAAGATCGCCGTCAACAACATCCAGAAGGCCTAAGGTTAATCGGGCGCACATCATAAGCGCCTCTCCGAAGCCGCTCCCGGGTGGGGCGGCTTTTTCTTTGCGAACCTCCATCATTCGATGGTCCAACGAGTGAGGAAGCGATGTACACGTTTCGAAAAGCCCCTCCTGCAAAATCGGTCATGTTCATGGTGAACTATGACGACGGTCGCACGGCCTATCTGTGGATCGATGATCCAGCCAAGGCGAACGATACCTGGGCTATCGGCGTGATTGCCCAAGCCCAGCAGGAGCAAGGCTCCCTGCCGGAAGGTACCATCACCAGCATCCGGCGTGTCCGATAGGTGACGCCGGTTAGCCGATGGGACGAATTGAGATCGATGAGTGGAATGAAACAGAAAAATTTTAGCGAACGGCTGAGCGCCGCCAGGGACGCAAAGCAAGCCATGGCCGCCAAGTTTCGTCAGCGGCCCGGCTCTGATGACCCAGCGGTTGCAGAACGCCGTGCCGCCCGTGCCGCTGTGAGTGCCGCGCGGGATGTTCGCCTCGCCGAGCGGGAAGCCCAGCGCCGTGCCGAGAACGCTCAGCGCGCGACCGACGAGGCCCGCCTTGCCGCGGAGCGGGAGGCGCTTGCTGCCGAGCAAGCCGAGCAGGAGAAACGCGCAGCCGCCGAGAAGGCCGCGAACGAGGTCAAGCTGGAGGCCGAGCGCAAGGCCGCCCGCGATGCCCGCTACGCAGCCCGCAAAGCTCGGAAGTAGTGACCCCTTTTCAAGTCACATCCTGATGATCGCGTCCAATTCACTCAGGAACGAGGAGATTGACCGATGGCTCACAAGTTCAAAGTCCGACAACTGGCCGGGCTGAATCAGCCCGGGTTTTCTGACGCCCAGACGACCTCCGCGGGTGTTTACGAAGTCGTGTGGCTGATGCCGGCCGATCAGACAGGCGAGGTTTCGTACCGGATCAAAGCATGTTCGATCGAAAGAGCCGTCCGCGAGAGCAAAATTCGCAGCACGTAGTGTCTCCTGAACTTATCGCTTATCGTCGAGCAGCCACATGCTGGGACGGCCCGAACGCAACGAGCAGAGAGGATATCCATTGCAGGTCTTGGTACGCGACAACAATGTCGATCAGGCACTCAGGGTGCTTAAGAAGAAGATGCAGCGCGAAGGGATCTTCCGCGAAATGAAAACGCGGAAATCTTACGAGAAGCCCTCTGAGCGCAAAACGCGCGAGAAGGCGGAAGCTGTGCGGCGCAGCCGCAAACTGGCCCGTAAGCAGGCCATCCGGGAGGGGCTGATCGCTGCTCCTAAACCCAAACCCCGTTTTGCTGGACCGCGTCGACCCATGACTGCTCCCGGCGCCGGATCCCCTACTCCGACGGCAGAGTCGAAGGTTTAGCCTGTTCTGAGGTAGAGGCTCGTCTCGAGCTCAGGCTTTGCAAGTGGCGCACGGAGACTCCTGCGCCACTTGGGATCTCAGTCATCAGAGACGAACCTGGAAGTCAGCCGATCATCTCGATGATGTGGCGGATCTCCTCGCGTGAGAGGCCAGACGGTTGTGATTTGGCGGCTTCCTTGATCCGCAGGGTGTCTTTCGACGGCTGCGGCTTGTGCTTGGGAAGCTGGGGTTGTGTTGAAGTAGACATGGAATTCCTGTCGCTGATCGGATCATGTTCCGAGCAGCCTTTCGTGTTTGAGATTGTCGAATGCAAAGCAACGACGTGTAAGTCCGCTTGGGCAGACTTGAGAGTAGCAATCGATTGGAACGGAAAGCGGGCTCGGCGCTCGATCGCAAGCAAGGGAGAGCAGGCCGAACACGTCGGTTGATTGGCTCAAGATGGACGACGACTTGGTCTTTGGCAAGATCAAAACCATCGCAAGGGCGACAATCTCCTTTACGGCAGTGTGCCTTGTATTCGCCGTAAGTCGGCACTAGATAGATTCTATCGATTTTGGCCGGACATTCAGTCCATTTTGCCCTGGTGCCCCGCCGGGCGCACGTTCAGGCACTCTTCCCAAACATCAACCAACCGAATGTGAGTTCGTGCTCTCGCACCCTCCGTTCACGTGTGCTTGCGCCAGTGAACGGCGGCATGACATTCCTGTCCGCCGCCTCGCAAAGCCGACCTTCGGGGACGGCCTCTAGTTTACAGAAAAGGATTATCGAATGGCAAAAGAGGAACTGATCACCTTCGAGGGCGAAGTCGTGGAGATTTTGCCGGATGCCCGCTACCGGGTGAAGCTTGAGAGCGGACACGAGATCGTCGCCTATACAGCGGGCAAGATGAAGAAGAACCGCATCAAGACGCTCGCCGGCGACCGTGTGACCGTCGAGATGTCGCCTTACGATCTCGACAAGGGCCGGCTGATCTTTCGCCACAAGGATGCCGGAGCTGGCGCTCCCCGTCCGGGAGCTCAACGCCGTCCGCAATTTCGACGCCGCTAAACGGCGTAGATCGGCTGAAACCTTACAGCCGGACGAAAGGTTTTTGATGCCAGAGAAGACATGGACGTTCGAGGCCGGTGATCGTGTGCCGGAATGGCTCATGCGTCAGACCAACTGCGTGCTGCGGTTCGATCGCGATGCTGTCGTCGTCGAGAGCAACAGCGAGTACCTGATCTACCCAGCCAGTACGATGAGCGCGGACGATACGATCGTTATGGCCGAGATTATAGACGAGCGGCGCGATGCTGAGGTTGAGCAGGTCATGCCAATCGTAGCCCACACGACCCCCCGGTCGATGTCCCTCAATTGAGAAGGAGGCTTTCATGGTTCACAAGTATTCCGTCGGTCAGTTGGTGCATGCCGCTGGCACGCACTTTGCTGAGCGCACGAGCGGCATCTATGAAGTCATTCGTCTGATGCCCGAGAGCAATGGCGAATTCAGCTACAGGATCAAGAATACGGCGAGCGGGACGGAGCGCGCCGCAGGCGAGTCTCAGATCCGCCCCGCTGACGGTGGACCTGGCGTGCCGGCATCCGCAGCCGCGGACCACTGATTCATTCTAAGGTCATCGACCGTGCCGCGTATCCGCTCGATTCTGTTCGATCTTCTGCTCGCCGTCTGGACAGGGCTGTTCGTGCCCGTCCTGGCGATCCTTTGGCTGTGTGGTTCCCCAGAGCCTGGTGTCCGGCTGGGGTTGCGGTTGTGGGCCCGCGGTATCCTCTTCAGCTTGAGGTGGCTCGTTGGATCGACCTATACCGAGCGGGGTCAACACAACATCCTTAACGAACCCTGCTTGATTGTTTGCTAATCACCAGTCCACGTGGGAGACTCTCGCGTTCCTGGTCCTGTTTCCGGATGTGGCCATTGTCGCCAAGCAGGAACTGCTGACGATCCCTGTCTTCTCATGGTTCCTGCGCAAGTCACCGATGATCCTGATTGACCGGGAGAGCGGCTCGAAAGCGATCCGAAAGATGGTGGAGGAAAGCCAGGCGGCACTCGCCCAAGGCCGTTCCGTGCTGATCTTCCCCGAGGGGACCCGAAGGCCGGCTTCCGAGCCCATCGAGTTCAAGCGTGGGGTGGAGTTCCTCTATGCAAAGCTGGGGCGACCGGTTCTGCCCGTTGCGCTAAATTCCGGCCACTTATGGGGACCCAGCCGCTCGTACAAGCGAGCGGGGTCAATTTCGATCTCTTACCTCGATCCGATTCCTCCAGGTCTTTCCGCCCGCGATTTCACGCGCCAGGCAGAGCAGCTTCTTGAGGCTGAGAGAAGGTCCTCCTGGCCTCAGGCAGCTTAGTTCCGAAGTCCGGCGATCATCGTCTCGCCGGATTCATGATGTCACCCGCCGGGGCGATAGGCTGCCCGAGCTCGCGCTGGCCTTATCGTTCAGTCACCAACTCGACGAAGGGCTCAAGGCTGGCATAAGGCAACGTAAACTTCTCGCCCCGGAACAGCATCGGCACATCCGGCCCGCCTCCAAAGCCGGAGGTCAACTTGCCACGAACCGTGAAGGTTTCGCCGGCGGTCACCTGCCCCCAGGGCTCATCGATGTGATCCATAATACCAAGATCGTTCAGCTTCGTGTCCAAGGTCTGGTTCCGAGCATGTTGGGACAACTCGTGGAGACCTCTGTCGAGGTCAGAGCGCATGGCAGCGTATGCAGGGTTGCGAACCTTATAGCGAAGCTCCGCGTCCTGGACGAAGCGCCAGACCGACCCGATCACCATCTGCTGTTGCTTGGTGAGGGGCTTCTTCGCCGGCTTCTCGACCGTCTTTGGCGCCTTCGCACGGGCGGGAGCCTCCACAGGCTGAACGTTAGCGATCAATGCCCATTTGCCTGACCACATCACGGCTCGATAGTCGCCACTCGTCAGGCGATCCGTGAACTCGAGAATATCCTGGTCGATGGGACGTTTGCCACCGCTGGCCTCAAAGTACCGCAACCGCATCTCGTCCGGCAGAAGCAGATAGAAGTTGTCGCTCTTCACGTCGACGTCGAAGATATCGGTGACCTTCACGACCTGATCGCGCGTGGCTGGTGCCTCGACGCCGTCGCCAGTCGGGAAGACCGTGGTTCCCTTGGAAACGCGGATGTAGCCGCCGACCTGAATCTCCAACATTTGTTCTTCGTCTCTCTGTTATGGGGGCAGCGCGAGCTGGGAAGGTCAAGGGTCTGAAAATGGGAACGGCACCCGAAGGTGCCGTTTCTGTTGCTAGGCTATCCCGAGCCCCGGATGGTTACGCCGCGAGGCGCACCGCACCCATGTCAACGTTGTCGTTGGCATTTATGAATTTGCACTATCAAGGCCGTAGCTCAGCCTAATCGCAACCTAGCCTTTATTGCGCCCAGTCGAACCCATGTCGCCCCCCTCACAAACACACCGGGGCAGCGGCCCGACCTCAACGAAAGGCCAGTCGCCCAAACCCCGTCCTGCGGTACCTGGACGGCCGGTGTGCTTGTGGTGGAGGCGGCGGGAATCGAACCCGCGTCCTAAACGCCTATTCCACTCTGCCTCTACGATCATAGTCAGGCGAACCTGACATATCCGATATAGGGGTTCGCC